>OZ242372.1:0-1237500 GCA_965209035.1 Gammaproteobacteria bacterium | reverse complement strand
GTGCGCCCATCAAGAAACAAAGTCATCACTCTGTAGCCGACACGACCCGGCCCGGCCGGTTCGCCACAGGTCATCAGCCAATGACAGGTCCCTTTTTTCCGCGGGTCCGGACTGCGAGGAACAAGGACGCTGTTGTCCAGCAACAGGGTATAAGGAAGATAACGCCCCGTTATTTGCAATTGTCGCAGCACTTCGCGGGAGGAGTCGGATAAAAGTTTTTGTCCGGAGTCTTGTATTTCGGAATATTCCAAGGGCGGCAAAGAAAGATCTGCCAGCAGTTCTTGTATCTGCCGGGTCTTTACAAGCGCGCGCTTCGCTTGCCAGGCAGACAACACCAAAAAAAGACAAAGAAAAAAGACCGCCAGAACCAAAAAAGAAACTTGGGATCTGTATTGAAAACGCCCCCCGGCGAGAGAAAAAGAAATCATACGCATATTATCGCGGCCGGTATATCCCGAGCACAAACACAAAAGCCGTTTGTTGTTACCGCAAGGTTTCCGCCGCCGAACAACAATCCTTTCATACTCGCTTCAACGCAAAGGATCTGTTTATGCCGACTTTCTATACAGGTATGTATGCCCGGCATATACTTGCCTATAATAATTTGCGTGTTATTCAAAATACTTTTGATCCTCTGTTTTATTGCGGTTGTTGTTTCCTTGGCGAGCGGTTTCTTTTTTCTGATAAAAGATAAAAGCGGAAAAAAACGCATGGTTTATGCCCTCTTTATCCGAGTAGCATTTTCGGCTCTATTAATTGCACTCATCCTTTACGGCTATTACAGTAATCAATTGTCCCTCATCCCTCCTTCTTTTTGATCAAAAATTTTTAAATAAATAGTAAGTTTCGCCCCGCCACACGGGCAACACTCAACGCCTCTTATGTCTTATCCGCCTTCTTAAGCATTTGACAAAAGAAAGGCATTATGGATTTTATACACAAGAAAACTGTATGGTCTGCGTATCATTCTAAAAAAGGGGGAAATACTTGATATTTTGAAACGCGTCTGTTTCGGGTTAATCGAATTATTTTTCTCTAAGGGCGAAGGGTGAAAAAGAAAACAACTCTCCTTCCAAGTAAGCCAAGTAGCCGGCGGAAAGGCTTTATAAAAGGAAAAGAAGCCGGCGACTACAGGATATAAACAAACAAAAACAAACCAATCCAGACAACATCCACAAAATGCCAATACCAGGAAACGGCCTCAAAACCAAAGTGTTTGCGCGGCGTGAAATGACCCGCCAAAATACGGCACAAGATGACAATCAGCATAATGGTGCCAAGGGTCACATGCGCGCCGTGAAACCCGGTTAGCATAAAGAAAGTAGATCCGTAAATTCCGCTGTCCAGACGCAAGTTCAATTCCGTGTAGGCCTCAACATATTCCGCCGCTTGAAAATACAAAAACAAAATTCCCAAAAAGATCGTAAATACCAACCAGGCAATTAAGGCCTGACGCTTGTCCTCTTTAAGAGCATGGTGCGCCCAGGTCACCGTAAAACTGGAACTCACCAAAAGAATCGTATTCAACAACGGGACATGTAACGGATTAATAATATTGCTCGGTCCGGAAAACGCAGTCGGATCCGGGTTCTCAAACAGCGGCCAGGTGCCGATAAAGTCGGGCCACAAAAGAACCGTGGCCGCCTTGTCTCCTTCGCCGGATAACCAAGGCACCGCCAAAAATCTGGCATAAAAAAGCACGCCGAAAAACGCGACAAAAAACATCACTTCGGTAAAGATAAACCACATCATACCCCATCTGTAAGAAAGGTCCAACTTGCCTTCATGCATGCCACGACGACTCTCCCATACGACAACCCGAAACCAGTAAAAGACCACACCCATCAAAAACAGGAAGCCAACCGCCGGCAAAAAAGTGAGCACTGCCGCCGCCGAATCGGTGCGCAGCGCATTGAGAAACATTCCGGAACCGAGCAACAAAATGAACATTGCGATGGCTCCCAATAGCGGAAGTTTGCTATTCGCCGGGACATAGTAATAAGATTGATTTGCCATAATAAAATTTATTTGAGGAATGAAAAACCCGGTAAAAAGTCGCGACGAACTGCCCGGTTCAAAAATAATAAAAAATACTTAATCATGAAAATGCTCGCTGCCGTCATCGTGAATATGCACTGTGCGATTCTTTGCGTCTTTATCTTTATATAGTTGCTCTTTCTTCGCAACACTATAAGCCGTCAATGCCGACTGATCCCCATCGGGGGTAACATCGAAAATCGTATAAGAAAGAGTCAAGGTAGTCACATCCGCAGGCAATGCCCTGTGCACATAAAAGCGAACCGGCATCGCGACGGATTCACCCGGCTGCAACAGCTGCTCTTCAAAACAAAAGCATTCGGTTTTGCGCAAATAGGAGGCGGCTCGTCCCGGACTGACGCTCGGCACCATCTGTGCAATCATCGGCAACTCTGTCGGATTGTGGGCATGATAATATGCCGTGTAAAGTTTGCCGGGATGCAATTGCAATTCTTCGGCATTGGGTTCAAATTCCCATGGCATACCGATATTGTTCGTGGCATCAAACTGCACCCGCACCAGGCGTGTCAAGTCCGCTTCTATCTCATCGACGTTATCCGTAACAGTTGCCCGTTCCAGGTTGGTATTGCGTCCGTTAAGACCGGTAATATCACAAAACACTCGATACAACGGCACCAAAGCAAAAGCAAAGCCAAACATGCAAAAAACCAGTAACAGGTTGCGCAGCATGGTTCTGCCGACTGCCTTTTTATTGGAACTTTGATGGGGGGTTCTCATCGCCATTTATTCGGTGTCAAATATTGGAGCAGCCGGCGACAACCTAATCAACGCGCGGCGGCCTGCTAAAAGTATGATAGGGTGCGGGAGAAGGAACAGTCCATTCCAATCCTTCCGTGCCTTCCCAAACTTGCGTGGTTGCCTTTTTGCCGGCAAAAATTGCCCGCAAAACAATATAAGCAAAAAGCAACTGGCTCAGACCGAAGCCAAAAGAACCGACCGTGGCGATCGCATTAAAGTCCGTAAACTGCAACGCATAGTCCGGGATGCGGCGCGGCATCCCCGCCAGCCCGACAAAATGCATCGGAAAAAATGTCACATTCACCGCAATAAAAGACAGCCAAAAATGAATCTTAGCCAGCGTCTCGTTATACATTCTACCCGTCCACTTGGGCAACCAATAATACACCCCGGCAAAAATGGCAAAGAGCGACCCCGGCACCAGAACATAATGAAAGTGAGCGACAATAAAATAAGTATCCTGATACTGAATGTCCACCGCCGCCAATGCCATCATGACACCGGAAAATCCGCCGATTGTAAAAAGGATGACAAATGAAATAGCAAATAACATCGGTGTCTCAAAAGTCATCGCCCCGCGATACATGGTTGCGGTCCAATTAAACACCTTAACCCCGGTCGGCACCGCAATCACCATAGTCCCTATCATGAAAAAGATATCGCCAACCAAAGGCATACCCACGGTAAACATATGATGCGCCCAGACAATCATAGACAAAAAAGCAATCACGGCGGTTGCCACCACCATGGATGTATAACCGAACAGTTTCTTGCGGCTGAAAGTCGGAATGACCATAGAAATAATACCGAAAGAAGGCAAAATCATGATATACACTTCCGGATGACCAAAAAACCAAAACAGATGCTGAAAGAGTAACGGGTCACCGCCGCCTTTTGCATTAAAAAAACTGGTGCCAAAATGAATGTCTGTCAACATCATCGTCACTGTCCCGGCAAGAACAGGCATCACCGCCAACAACAAATATGCGGTAATGAACCAGGTCCACACAAACAGCGGCATCTTCATATAAGTCATGCCGGGTGCGCGCAAATTGAGGATGGTCGCAATAATATTCAACGCCCCCATAATGGAAGACATCCCAAGAAGATGCACACCAAAAATTAAAAATGTCATGCTCGGCTTGGCATACTCGGTCGAGAGCGGCGCATACAGGGTCCAGCCGGTGGAAGGCGCTCCTCCCTCAACAAAAAAGGTCCCGCTCAACATCACACCGCCCGCAACCAGCAGCCAAAAACTCCAGTTATTCAGTCTTGGCAATGCCATATCCGGCGCTCCGATCATCATCGGGATCATCCAGTTGGCGAGCCCGACAAAGGCGGGCATAATCACCAAAAAGACCATGATCAGTCCGTGCATGGTTACCAACTGGTTGTAAAATTCCGGCAGCATGATTTGCAATCCGGGCTGAAATAACTCCAGTCTGATCAGCAACGCCATTCCGCCGCCGACGAATAACATAAAAAGGCTGAACAACAAATACAGGGTGCCGATATCCTTGTGATTGGTTGTATACAGCCAACGCAACAAACCGGGCGGTGCCCCGTGATGTTCCGCAGCCGAATGCCCTGTCTCAATTTTTGTTTGAGCAATATCTTGCATAGTGATACCTCTTTTAATTAACTTAAATAAAAAACTGTACTTTTTATTGCCCGCCGGATCCCCCGGTTCCCCCGGTTCCCCCGGTTCTTTGTGCCCGGACTGCATCGGGTGTCACCAAATCCGGACTCGCCTTATGCCCCCAAGCATTACGCGTGTATGTAATCACGGCGGCAAGATCATTGTCATTTAAAATACGACCAAAAGATGCCATGGCGGTTCCCTGACGACCATTGAGGATCACATCAATCTGTGCCGCGACGGGTCCCAGTACCGCCGCACTGCCAACCAAAGCGGGGAATGTCGGCGGAATGCCTTTTCCGCTCACCTGATGACAGGATGCACAGTTAATTGCATAAACCTGTTCGCCGCGCGCGATGAGCTCTTCCTTGGTCCAATCCGTCTTGGCGGCAAGTACTTCTTCCTGTGCGGAGGCTTCCTTACGTTCCGCAAGCCAGCCGGCAAAAGTGTCCTTATCCACCGCCCGGACAACAATCGGCATAAAGGCGTGATCCGCCCCGCATAATTCCGCACATTGACCCCGATAGGTTCCCTCTTCGTTGATTTCCGTCCATGCCTCGTTAATAAAGCCCGGGACAGCATCCTTTTTGACACTCAGTTCCGGCACCCACCAAGCATGCAACACATCCGCGGCTGTCACCAGAAAACGCACTCGCGTATTCACGGGCAACACCAACGGCTCATCCACCTCCAACAGGTAGGTTTCCGATTTTGGCTCCTTGTTATTAATGGCATCGCGCGATGTGCGCAAATTACTAAAATAGTCCACCTGTTCGCCCATATATTCGTAATGCCATTTCCACTGATAACCGGTGATCTTAACATCCAACTCGGCATCACCGATTTCATGCATATCGATCAACACTCTTGTCCCGGGAACTGCCAGAACAATCAAAATGATAATCGGGATAACGGTCCAGACAATTTCCAGTTTAGTGGAATGGTAAAAAGTGGCGGGCTTGTAATTGCGGGATTTGCGATGAAAGTAAACAGACCAAAGCATGACGCCGAATACCACCACGCCGATACCGACACACACCCAAAAAGCGAACATATGCAGCCAATAAACCTCTTGACTGATATTCGTAACACCGCGCGGCAAGTTGTAAGGCACGGCGGCAACCAACAGCCCACTGAAAAACATAGCAATACTCGGCAAAAAAAGCAAAAAGAATTTTTTCATATTGCTCTTATTGTATCACAAACGCATCGTCACATACCGATCCGGATAAATTTCGGCGGAAATTTTTGCACAAAAAACTTGCCGGCCTGCCGGCGGTTGAATAATGCAACCGGCCAAAAATAGACCAAGGGGCGGCGTGCCTGTCACCCGCGTCCCGCCCGAATCCTTCTTGTCCTTTGAAACAAGATTTGGTACAACAACTGATACAAAACAACAAAGAAGACCGCAAACCCAATCAACACGGGGGTATCGCGCCAAAAAAGCAAAGCCGGGATGATCCCGAACAAAGCAAGTAACCACATACAGGGAGCCACCAAGATCCGGGATACGGCAGCGTATTTGGCCGGCAAGTGTTTGGCAAGAAACAGATCCGTCAAAGAATGAATATGCAAATGATCCGGCTTCCCCGGTGATGTGCCATAAACAAACACCCGCCGCCAGACAGAAAACAGCGTTTCCCAAACCGGATAAGACAACAACAACAGAGGAAACCAAGGCGAAACCGCCGTATGACGATTGACAAGTAACAAAGAAGCCAGCGCAAGGAAAAAACCGATGAAATAAGCGCCACCGTCTCCGGCAAAAATGAGTCCGCGCGGATAATTAAACACAAATAGGACAAGGATACCGATTAAAAGAAAACTTAAAAGAAGGATCAATTGCGTGTCTTCAAACAGCAACGCCGGCAAAAGAAGAGCAGCCGCCACCATGGCCGCACAACCGAGCATCAACCCGTTATAACCATCTATGATGTTCATCGCATGAATCACCCCCGCCGTCATAAAAATCGCTATCGGATAGGCAGCCCAACGTGCGTAAAGAACGGAGGTATCCAAGTCATCCCAGCCGCTGTGATAGAACCCGGTATCCAACACAAAACAGGCGACAGTCGCGACAACAAAAGAGACAAGAAGCCGAACCGCAGGTCCCAGACTTTTGGTAACATCTTCCGAAAGTCCCAAAACAAGAATAGGCAAAGAAATCAAAACGGCGGCGCGCAATTCCGGGTAAAACAATGCCCCGACCACCAAACCGGAACAGACCGCAATCCCGCCGACCCGTGCCACTTTAGGATCCGAATGCACCTTTTGAACGGAAGTGATATCCGCATCAAGAAATCGGGACGGCAATCTTATCTTCCACAAAAACAAACACAGCAAAAGCCCGACTGGCAGAGCAACCGCAAAAGAAAGAGCCAACACGAAAGTATCCTTTAAAAGGTATCAGGAATTTAAAGATTCTTTTAAGAGTTAAGATTAAGCATTAAAGAGATGCAAGAACACACCCGAGTATCCAACCGAAAAACACCGAAAACCGGACACAAAATTCTGGCGGGCGGGAAACCCGTTTACGCTTTTACGCTTACCCCGTATCCAGCGCAGACTTGGCTGTGATAACTTCTCGGATGCCTTGTTTTATATCCTGTCGGCGGCCCATGGAATACAACATAGCCGGCGTAAAAAACAGGGTAATGACGGTGGAAAATGCCAGGCCGCCGGCAATTGCCGTAGACAATTGCACCCACCACTGACTGCTGGGCGCACCGACAGTAATGTCCCGTATGATAAAATCCAAATTTAACTGCATCACCATCGGCATCAAGCCCACAACCGTCGTCACAGTCGTCAGAATGACCGGGCGAAACCTCTCGGCACAGGTCTGCAACACCGCATGCCGGGCCGGCTCTCCCCGGGCACGCAGCCGATTAAAAGTATCTATCAAAATGATATTGTTATTCACCACAATTCCCGCCAAAGCGATAATCCCCACGCCGCTCATCACAATACTAAACGGTTCACCGCGGATCAACAATCCCAGGAAAACACCGCCCGTGGAAAAGAAAATAGCGCTCAAAATTAAAAGCGCCTGCCGAAACGAATTAAACTGCGTCACCATAATGACCAGCATCATAAAAAACGCCACACCAAAAGCGCGCATCAAAAATGACGCCGCCTTATCTTGCATCTCCTGAGTGCCGCGGTATTTCCAATGCAATTGAGACGGAACCTCGTCACTGTCAAGAATCGCCGCCAAAATCGGCAATACCTGATCCGGACGATAACCGTCAAGAAGATCAATTTGAAGATCATAAGCATAGTTCCCATTAATACGCGTAACCTCGTTCTCTCGCTGTGTGGGCTTGCGCTCAATAAAATTGCTTGCCGGGATCTGTTCGCCCCCCGCGGATATACGCATCCGCTGCAAGCGATCGATGTTACGCTCCTCTACCGGAAAGCGCAGTTTTATATCCAGTTCGTCTTCGGCACCCTCCGGCAGATAATCGGAAAGTGTGATGCCGTTTGTGACCATCTGCACAAAAGAGCCGAGTGTGGCAATATCCACATTAAAACGGCTCGCCTTTTCGCGATCCACATCCACCGACCATGCGATACTTGGCAAGGGCTTTGTTGTCCGAACACTCTTAATCCCTTCCAAATTGGTGCGCACATACTCGGCGACCTGATCGCTTGCCTCGTCCAGAACACTTTTGTAGTCCGAAAATAATTCTATTTCTATGTCCGCGTCGCTCGGCGGGCCCGCTTGCTCTACCCGGGTGCGGATTTCCACACCCGGAAACTGGTCTTTCAATCTCTCCACCCGCTTCATCACCAGGCTCGCCGCCGGGCGATAACGCCAATCCGCAAACTCCACCTGGATGCGGCCAATCACATCTTGCGCGCTACTGCCGCCGCGACCACCGCCACCCCCCACCGTCACAGTGGTATAAACCGTCTCCAATGCGTCAAACTTTAAAATCTCTTTCTCCACCTCGCGCACAATTTCGTCTCTTTCCGTCAAAGACAGATCACCGCGCGCCCGAACTTGAACCACGCCAATATCCGGCTCCACATTTGGGAAGAACTCAACACCCCGACCCCAAACCGAGTAGAGAAAAACAACCGTCACATAAACGCCTATCAAAAGCAAGAGCGTCTTCTTCGGATGGTGCACACTTTTGTCCACAGCCCGCAAGTAATAGCCTGTCAAACCGCGCACCTCGGCATATCTCTTCTTGGCACTCATCTGCAGCATGTTTCTGATGTTGGTCGCATATTCGTTTGGCTTGCCGATCAGAGAACCCA
Organism: Gammaproteobacteria bacterium; assembly: GCA_965209035.1. GTDB lineage: Bacteria > Pseudomonadota > Gammaproteobacteria > CBDBNL01 > JAAOII01 > CBDBPY01. The sequence goes on along the minus strand of OZ242372.1, from coordinate 1,228,799 downwards.
GTACCGGCAATGCAATCAGTGCCATCACCAATGCCGAAAGCAAGGTAATGATCACAGTAATCGGAATGTACTTCATAAAATCACCGGTCACATCCGGCCAAAAGAGCAGCGGAAAAAAGGCGGCCAGCGTGGTGGCGGTGGAAGTGATAATCGGCCAACTCATACGTTTGGCGGCGGCGGCATACGCCGTGCTTCTGTTTTCGCCCTGCAGCATCCGCATGTCGGCATTTTCCGTTACAACAATTGCCCCGTCCACCAGCATTCCAACGCTCAATATCAGGGCAAAAAGAACAACAATATTCAGCGTATATCCCAACAAACTGACAATCAATATGGCGGTAAGAAACGAGCATGGAATGGAAATCCCCACCAGGCTCGCGTTCCGAAATCCAATGAAAACAACGGCCATTAGCATCACCAGCAGAGCCGCCGACAAGACATTATTAAACAAATTGCTCAAACTGTCGCGAATGCCCACGGATTCGTCACCCGAATAGGCCACTTCAAGTCCTTCGGGGAACTCATCGCGCGATTCTTCTATCAGGCGTTTAACCGACTCAATCGTATTAATGGTATTGCCGCCGATTCGTTTGACAATTTCAAGGCTGACGGTAGGACTGCCATTAAAGCGCGAAAAACTCTCCGGGTCCTTGTAGGCTCTGCGCCCCACGGCAATATCGCGATAAGTGACGATCTTATCACCCACCGCCTTAATCGGCAAGTTCAGAATATCGCTTTCGCTTTCCAACAATCCCGGCACATTCACACTAAACCGTCCCTGACCGGTATCCAACGCACCCGCCGCCACCAAGCGATTATTGCTTGATATAAGACGAATAACCTCTTGCAAATTCAAGTTGTATGCCTCCAACGCATACGGATTGACAATCACTTCGGCAAATTCTTCTCTGTCCCCCTCTATCTTGGCTTCCAAAACCCCCGGCACGGTCTCCAATCGGTCTTGAAGGGACTCGGCAACCTGAAACAGGACTCTGTCTTCCAGAGACCCGCTAAGCGCAATCACCAAAATAGGAAACAGCGCAACATTAATTTCCGTAATGGTTGGCTCCCGGGCGTCATCAGGCAGAGATGCCTTGGCCCTGTCCACTTGCTCGCGCACATCCACCAAGGCTTTGTCTATGTCCACATCCGAATCAAATTCCAAGGAAATTGCGGCATAGCCCTCCGCACCGGTGCTTGCAATCTTGTTGAGTCCGTCTATCCCCTCCAGTTCGCTCACAATCGGATGCGCGAGAAGTTTGTCCGCATCCTTTGCCGAAATACCGTCCAAACTTGTACTCACATAGAGCTGTGGCAAGGTCACATCCGGGCTCTCTTCTTTGGGGATAACCCCATAAGCAACGATACCGCTGACAATCACAAGAAACAGTAGCATTAAAACCGTCCGCTTATAACTGAGGGCCGCGTCTATGAGTATGCCCATTTTCTGTTTATTCTTTTTGTAAAGTGCTTCGGAAGTTCTTCGGAAGTTTTTGGGAGTTTTATGGAAGTTTTATGGAAGTTTTATGGAAGTTTTATGGAAGTTCTTTGGGAGCTCTTTAACTCTGTTCCTCGGTGATCTTAACCTTATCGCCCGGCTCCACAAATCCAAACCCCCGCGTGATCAGCCGCATTCCCTCGGCAATGCCGGCAACCCACATCTCATTGGTTTCCGCCTTGATCACTTCCACCGGCGCAAAACGAACAATGTCTTCGCCGTCTTGAACAACCTTCACGCCGACCTTGCCGCCGTCATTGATCGTCAGCAAGGCCGGCGTAATTTTGACCGCCATAACCCGCTCCACTCTAAAATCAATTTCCGCCGTCAAACCGGCCAGAACATCACCCACGGAATTATTCACTTCAACCTTCACCTCAAAAGTGCGTGAATTTTCATCCGCTTGGGAGGAAACATACCGCACTGTGCCTGTCAGTTCGTCGCCGTTCACCGGGCGAATTGTCGCCAACGCGCCCACCTTCACCAGCGACACCTCCAATTCGGAAAGCGCCCCCACTACCAACATCGGCGAATAATCATAAACACTCGCCAGCAACTGACCCGGCTGAACGAAGTCGCCCTGTTCCACATAAATTTGCTCCGCTGTCCCGGCAAACGGAGCACGCACCTCCGTCGCTTGAAACTGCTTGCGGGCCAAGGTTGCCGTCGCCTTCGCGTCTTCGTAATTGGCCTCCGCCTGGGCGGCCTCGGTCGCGGAAGACAGCTTCTGTGCGCGCAAATTCACCTGGCTGCGATGTTCCAATCGGGCTTTCTTTTCTTGTGCTTCGGCTTTTGCCAGGCGAGCATTCGCTTCGTCTTGCTCCAACCGAATGATACTAAAATTTTCCTCAACCCGATCTCCTTCCTCGGCAAGAATCTCTTCCACAGTCCCGCTCAACTCGGCTTTGATATCCACCTTACGATCTTCCCGGGTTTTACCGCTGATACGGACCACTCTTGCGGTTTCTTCAATCACCGGACGCCTCACCAATACCGTCTTTGCCAGATCATTGGTGCGTCCTTCCGCGCTGGGCGGCTCCGGCGGTTGCCGAAACAACATACCGCTCAGCATCCAACCGCCGAACAAAAGCACCAACACGATCACAATCATGTAATTGGGATTTAACCCAAGTTTGCGCCGCAGCATCTCAAAGGGCCACCAAATCATAAAAAACGGCGCCATCAAAAGTCTGACCAACCAAGGTCGTTTCGGTTTTTGCAACTGCTGATTGGCGGACGAGTGACCTTTCTCTTTCGCTCTTTTTCCAAATAATCCCATAATTTCTTATTGTATCGTAATTTTTCCGTTTCTTCTTTTAATATAAGCGTCTTTCCAACAGATTAAAAAGAAACCCGCCCCGAATCGCATCAGATCGAACCGCACAATTTTGGGATTTTTTACTGAGGTACTTTCTCAAAGAGCACCCCCAAAACACATTTAATGAATGAATGATATTTAAGGCGTCTTCTCCTTTGTGGTCGAAGATCGGAAAAACAAAGGATCTCCCTGCCAATCTATGACAAATTTGTTCCCCTCCCGACCAGTCGCAAACGGACGCAAAAATTGATGCAAAGAAGTATCCAAGACGGACGCCTCTATGCGACACTTGAGTTGACCGTCCTCAAGAAACTGCCCCTGCCCGGACAAGGTCATTTTGTCATTACCACCGGCAAACCGGATAGTCGGTAATTTTTTATCCGCAAAACTGTCACCGCGCGTCGGATCCCGGCTGATAAACGGCTCGTTTGTCATGGTCGCACGCGTATCCGGCAGAGGAATGCCGAACAGGGTCCCGCCGAGGAGATCCAGCTCCCCGCCCCAAGACAAAAGCCGTCTCTCCGCCGGGTTCAACTTCAATTCATGCATATTTAATACAACATTTCCGGCCGGCTTAACGAAAACGCTCTCCGTCCCGGTCAGCATCAGACGAGCCGTCTTCTCCACATCAGCCCGCACCCGCAACTCCGCAAGCCGCAGCACTGTCCGCGGCAAGCCGACAATTTTGGCATTTATCTCGGCAGCCGTATGCTTCAGGCTGACACAAGCGGCATAAAAAGGAAATTGGGAAGACAGACAAAGCCGCCATTTCCCCTCAAACGGCACCGACCGCCGCCCGTCACTCGGCTTAAAAAAAACAATCGTCTCCCCCTTCCAAACGGTGCCTTCCGTTGAATACAGACGCACTTCCGGCGGTAAGTTTGCAAACGACAGCAGATAACGCGCCGGCAGCAAAAACAGCATGGCCGCCATGTAAGCGATAAAAAACACAAGTACCCAAGACAGGACTTTAACTTTTCTGTTCATATAAATCATTCAAAATATTTTCACGGGCGGATCAATTTTTAATATTTTATTTTAAGGAAGCCGAAAACTCAGCCTCCTTGTTCTTGGCGTTACTGCGTTTCACGGAAATACTTTTAAGAGATACCCCGTAGCCGGTCATCGCGCCGATCACGGCAAAAAATTTCTTGCCATCGCCCCCCTTCCAAGCAACAGTATAAACCCCGTCATCCCCGACGGAGACCCGGGCATCCGCAAGCCGACCGCGCACAAACTCGGCGGGATCACCCAACAGGTCCTTACGGCTGCCCCGCTGCTTCAAAAGAGAATCAAGACGGGGGATCTGCTCCTCCAACCATGCATATTCAAGACGGGCATCCCGATAGGCAGCGCGCAAAGACTCGCGATAACTCGCATAGGGACTGACAACTTGAGCCCACAGCAGCCAACCCGCCGCCAACCCCGCACCGGCCAAAATTAAAACTTGCTCTCGCCGGCTGCGCGCCCGATAATACTCCGCCAGGGGTCTCAAACGAGCAACCGGCAGCTGTGCATGCCGCAACGCAAAAGCGGACAGTGATTCCCTTTTTGCCGCTCCCGCCACTTTTGTCGCTTTCTTAACCTTAACGGGACGATTCAAATATTGGCGAGCCCCGCCGAAACGAAGAAACTCAAATCGTCCGCCAGTGCGTTTTTTCATCACCTCTTCGGACTTTCCGTCGACCGGTGACTCCCAATCCGCGGTGTCTTTCGCTCTCACTGTCTTTCTTCGGCAATAATTTCCAAAGCATGCAAAGGCGGCCGCTTGTCCGGCAGTGCTTCTTTCTTGTCCCGCCAGCGCAGAATACGCCAACCCAAGTTCTCAAAAGATTTCTTTTGCACCGGGTCTTTTGTCTTCGCCAAAAGTTTAATGTTAATACGCCTGCTCCCTTCCTTTGTATCAAAAGAAGTAACCACACAACTCGGGCAATTATTTAAAACCGAAGCAACAATGCTCACCCGCTCCCAGATCGGATCTGTTTCGCCGGCGGCGGAACCTTCCGCGATGGTCTCCATCGCCGCCAACGCGCTGCCGCGCAGTTGACTCGGATCCGAGGGTTCGGCATCAAACATCTGACGATACAACTCGGCATTGCGCGCCTGTTGTTCGCTCAGAAGTTTTTTGTCCTCGCGAATGGCAAGAGGTTGCTGTGCCAACAACAATGCCACACAAAAAGTAGCCACCCAAGCAAGCGCGTGCCGGGAAAAATGCTCCTCCTTGCGCACACGCACCCCCGGCGCATAGTCGCCGTGCATCGCGTTAAATTCCGGCGGCGGGAACTCCGCCTGTGCCAAAAATTCTTCAAAACTGCCGACATCAGTCACCGAACAACCGCGCAGCGACGCCGGCAACTTCTTTCCCATATCGCTAATGATCTCAATTTCTTTGTTTTGATCCTTTGCCATCCCGAGTAACATCCGGACAAACAACTCGCCTCTCCCGCAAAACCCTTCGCCGTCCGAAGTGCGCGCCAAACAACGCCCCTTGCCGACAAATGCGGTAATCGTTTTTTCTTTGTGCGGCAGAGCGTAAATATCCGGGTAAATGCCCAAAGGCTCTATTCGTAACGCCTTCAGCAGATCCTTCCATTCCCGCATTTTGGTCTTCGCCACAACATGTGTTTGCGTCGCCGCCCCGGCAACGGAAGAAATGATCGGCGTAAAATGACAGGCATCCACATCGTCAATCAGAAACTCTTCCAGGGCATAGGGCAGGGTTTTCAGAATCTTGGCACGATTGCGTGTCGGCAGGCTACAGGAAAGAAAGGTAAAGTGTTCGCTCGCAACCCAGCCCGCCAACTGCGGGTTACTTTCAAGAGAGGCGTCCGTGCCGGTCACCTGTCGGCCCAGGTGCGGCAAACTGACCTTGCCGTCTGCGGCAATATAAAAACTATATGGACTTTCGGTTGCCTTCATCATTTTTACAGAGTCCGCACCTGGCGCATGACCGTCTCGGCGCCGGATTTTGTCCTCTTAAGCAAACTGCGGGAATGCAGCACCGTATCCCCCATTTGCACTCTCGAAAAAACATAAAAATAGGAGCTCTTGGTATCAAACAACCGGCGACAATCACCCTTTCTGGAGCGCACGCGCGCACAAAAGCTCGCCGCCCGTCCATAGGGCCGCGCATCCAAAATGCCCGCCACCCTGTTCGCCGCGCCAAAATACCGCAACAACTCCGTTAATAGCGCGTCGTCCGCCGTATTGACATTCACCTTAACAAACGCACGATGAATCGGAAAAAAAGAAAAATAATCCTCAAATTTGACGATATCGCTTTCCAAGGTTTCCCGTTTACGCAAGCCGGCGATCAACCGCAGTTCGTGCAAACTCACCATCTCGGTGTTCCCCATCCGATAGGAATCAAATTCCGGGCCGGCTGCCAAGTAAACCCGGTCTTTTGAAATAATTTTTCGTTCGGAAACCCAATCATTGATATCATTGTGTGTGCTACCATACCGATTAAGCAAGGTGCGCAGAACACGTCTGGCGACCGCCCTGTCACTGCCGCTGCGCGCATTCACATTATTAACATTGAAGTTGGCCTGGGCGTCAAAAATCATAAAGGTAAGATTAACCCCGCCAACATCCGCGCCAACCACCGGCTCGGCCCAACCCTCATCGTGATCATCATAACTGCTCTGTGCGCGCTCCTTGTTTTTGTCCGCAAGAATCGCCGCCGCCATCTGCTCCGCCGACAGGATTGCCAAGGCGCCGGCACTCTTCTGCAACGCATAGCCCTGCAAATTAATACTCAGTTGCTGGCGATAGGCCAATCCCGCAATGATGGCGGTAATCATTGCAATCACTCCGAGCACGCTGACCAAGGCGATGCCTCGCTGCCGCTCTTGTCTTTTTTGCCCCTTTTGTCTTTTCTGTGTTTGCGGCATGCTATTCGGTACTCTGCTCCTCTTTACTGTCTCAGGAATTATCTCAGGAATTATCTCAGGAATTATCTCAGGAACTGTCTCAGGAACTGTTTTAGGAACTGTCTTAGGAAGTCGCGTAAAAAAGTTCTATCTCACCCATATCCTGTAACCGGATCAACAGCGAAACCGCCTTAGGCAACTCCTTCATTGCTTTTCTTTTGTCCGACTTAACCGGCGGCCAAACCGTCTCTGCGCGCAGTGCACCGTCCTTGTCGCGGCTGTAAGAAAGAATTTGAATATCGTCCACTTTTTCAAGAATTAAAGTGCGATGCATCTCCGTCTCCTCTTCGGGAAAATGCTCCGCATCCAACACCCCCCATTCGTATCTGTAAAGTCCCTCTTCGGTAAACCGATAGGCCACTCGGGCCATTCCCGTCTGCGGACTCGCCAGGTTCATACGCTTCAATTGTGTCGGCGGTATGTCGTAAACGGGCAGACCGCCGCGCGTAAACTCCACAAAGAAAAGTTCTTCCGACCCGCGCATCCGAAACGACTCTCTGTGGGTATTCTGCCCGGTGCGAACCGGACGGGGCACAAGATTATAAAAGTCATCATTAATGATGCTCAACGCGCTCGCCAACTGCGTCTGACGGCCGGTGCCGTCCGTCAGCCGATCAAAACTCCGCAGAGCCGAGCTTGTCGCCGAAAAAACCATCACCAACAAAACCGCAAGCAATGTCACCGCGACCATCAGTTCTATGAGAGTGAACCCTCTCTCGCAAGCGGGGGGAGGAGCGGAAGAAGAAACAGAAGAACCGTAAAAAGGGCCCGGCACGACCGGCCTGTGCGGACAACTCATTGGAGTGTTAACTCGGGTCTGTGAACGATCGCCTGCAAGGTGGCAATCTGTCTTTCCTCCCCGTCGGAAATCCGCAAGGTCACCTTGGTTAGACCGTCCAGATCGCGAAAGAAAAACTCCTCTTCTTCAAAATTCAACTCCCAGGAAGTGCCGGCATTTTCCACATATTCGGGCGGAACATAATCCGGTTCCAACACATATCTGGTCAGATAGCCGCCGCCGATACTCCGCGCAATGATCGCCTCGCGCAGATGCACATGCTGATTCGCATAGCGGCTCAGCCCGTGGACCAGCACGGACAAAGCGATGGCAGCGACGGCAAGCGCCACCATTACCTCCACCAAAGTAAAGCCGCGACTATTGTTTTTCGAGTTCAAAGTTTCCCGCAGTATCCCAACTGAACGCATAGATCACATTGTCTTCCCCGGAAATCAGTCGCAAACTTCCGGGCGCACTCAGCTTGCCGTCCGGAAAAAAAACCAATTCCGGACTCAGCGGCGACTCCTCGTCTGTGCCGAGTTCCTCGGCAAGATTGGAGCGAATTTCCTCGCTGCGCCGCGCAAGGTCGGTGTCTTCCGTCTGTGCAAAAAAAGTAATACCCCCTTCCCCAAAATCAATGGCATCATAATTTTCTGCCAGTTTCCAGTCGGCGGAACCGGTTTGTCCAATTAAACCAAGCGAAGCGGCGAGCTGCTTTCGCTCGGCCGCGGTCGGCGCCCTCGGTTTTTCGTCTTCCTCTGCGTTGTCTGCGTTACCGGGAAGTGACTCCGCAAAAGCATCATCGCCCGTAACCGGTGCCGATGTCACAAACGCCGCGCCACCCGAATCCAAAACCACAACTTGCAGGATCCTCTCTTCATCCGGAACATCCAACCCAAAGATCCGTCGCTGCATGACAGAACGCAGTCGAATTTCTTGCATCAGTTCATAGGTTTGCCGGGCTTTTCTCTTTTCCCCTTGCAACGAAGACGGCAAGGCAAAAAACACCAAAGCGCCGACCAGGGCTCCCATGACCGCAAGAACAACTAATAGTTCTATCAGTGTGAAACCTTGCTGATCGAAGCGCACCGACTGCCTATTGGTCCAGATTCCAGTTCCCCAGATCCGAATCGACTCCCGAGCCACCCGCACCCCCGTCGGCGCCAAAAGAATAGATATCTATGGTTCCGTGTTGGCCCGGATTGCTATATTGATAGTCATTGCCCCAAGGGTCCTTCGGCAAGCGTTCCAAATATCCGCCCTGTTTCCAGTTGGCGGCATTTGCCGGTTTTTGCACCAGATCTTGCAAGCCGGACGGATAATTAAAGTTGTCTAATTTATATAAGAGAAGAGCATTTTCCAGCGAGCGAACATCTTGTTTGGCGCGCACAACGCGCGCCTTGTCCGGTGCGTCAAAAAAATTGGGGATGATAGTCGCCGCCAAAATGGCAATGATCACCAATACCACCAAAAGTTCTATCAGAGTGACACCGCGCTGTCTTTTCAAACTTGCGGCCTGTTGTTTTGTTTGTTTCATCATATCGTTTTGTTTGTCAAAATACCAGTTGATTGATTTGAAAAATAGGCAACAGAATTGCCAAAATAATCATAAGAACCATCATCCCCATAAACAGAATTAACATAGGTTCAAAAATCCGCAAGGCCGACTGGGTGACCGTCTTAAGGCGTTGGCCGTAGTATTCCGAGCACTTAATCAACATCCCGTCCAAGTTTCCGCTTTGTTCGCCGCTGCTGATCATGTAAATCAGAAACCCGGGAAACACCCCGCACTTTGCCAGTGCCTTGTTAATACTCATTCCTTCGCTCACATGACGATTGGCATCCTCCATATGTTGTCGCAGATAAGTATTACCCACACTGCGCGCCGCGATCTGCAACGAGCGCAGTCCCGGCACGCCGCCCGCAAGCAGCACCCCCAGGCTGCGCGACCATCGTCCGACCGTGCTCATCGTAATCCAAGAACCCAACAGCGGCAACCGCACCAAAAACCGATCATACCGATAGCGAAACTCTTTTTGACGCAACGCATAAGAAAAACCGAACACCGCCGCGGCAATCAACAAAAGCAACACCGAACTGTAAGCGCGCAAAAAGGCACTGACGGCGATCAGCGTTTTGGTCATAAACGGCAACTCCTGCTTTTGCGAAGCAAACACCTCGGTCACCTGCGGGACCACATACACCATCAAAAGAATAATAATACCGACTGAAACAAACAGCATCACCGCCGGATACACCATTGCGGAGGTCAGAGTCTGGCGCGTCCTGTCCAGTTCTTCGATGTCTTCCGCCAACCGCTCCAAAATCTTTGCCATGTCGCCGCTCTCTTCGCCGGCATTAATCGCCGCGATGTACTCGTCCGGTAACTTCTGCGGCAGCCTCCTCAATGCTTGCGAAAAAGCAATCCCCTCGGACACATCCGTTCGCACCGCGGTAACCACCCGCCGCAGCATCCGGCTGTCCGCCTGCTCGGCAATCATATTCAAACTGCGTTCCAACGGCATACCGGAACCGGTCAGGGTCGCCAATTGCCGCGTCATCAAAATTAAGTCGGCGGGCGGCAACTTGCGATGAAACAACCGCACCAAGAGATCGGAATTCCGCTCCTTGTTCTTGGCTCGGCCGGTTTCTATACGCAACGGAAACAGGCCGCGCGCCCGCAGAGCCTGGCGGGCAAGACGCGGCGAATCGGCTTCTATCAATCCCTTGCGAAGTTTGCCGACCGCATCATATGCCTGATATTCAAAGCTTGCCATCAGTCACGAATCACCCGAACAGCCTCGGCAAACGATGTCACTCCGTCGCACACCAGATCAAACGCATTTTGTTGAATACTCTTTGTTTGAGAATGCGCGTAATCCGCCATTTTCTGTTCGCTCGCATTCTCATTGATCATCCCGCGCAGGGTCTTGTCCACCTCCGCCAACTCATAAATGGCAATACGCTTGCTATAACCGGTTTTGTAACATTTTTCGCATCCTTTCGCCGCATAAAGTTGCGACGGCGACCCGCCAAGTATTTTCTTTTCATAAGCGCTCGGTTTGTAGGGTTCGCGGCACTCTTCGCAAAGGCGGCGCAGCAATCGCTGAGACATCACCGCTTGCACCGTGGATGCCAACAGAAACGGCTCCACCCCCATATCGCGCAGGCGGGTGACCGCACCCACAGCCGTGTTGGTATGCAAAGTGGAAAGAACCAAATGGCCGGTCAAACTGGCTTGCACGCTGATGCTCGCGGTTTCCGTATCGCGAATTTCACCCACAAGCACCACATCCGGATCCTGCCGCAAAATAGCGCGCAGCCCGCGGGCAAAGGTCATGTTGGCGCGCATGTTAACCTGTGTCTGGCTGATGCCGTCAAAATAATATTCAATCGGATCCTCCACCGTCATAATGTTCAACCTTTGGTGATCCAATTTTTTCAGGCATGCATACAGAGTCGTTGTCTTACCCGAACCGGTGGGACCCGTGACCAGGATGATGCCGTGGGGTCTTTGAATTAACTCTTCCAGTTTCTCGCGGCGCGCATCGTCCATACCCAGTTGCGCCAGGTCCAGATTGCTCTCTTCCTTGTCCAACAAACGCAATACCACCCTTTCGCCGTATGCGGAAGGAATGGTGGAAATGCGCAGATCCACATTTTTACCCCCCACTCGCACACTCATTCTGCCGTCCTGCGGCACCCGCTTTTCCGCAATATCCAGCCTGGCAAGAACCTTGATGCGCGTTACCAAAAAAGGGGCAATCTTCACGGTAGAACTCAAAGAGGACTTGAGAACGCCGTCCAAGCGAAAGCGAATCACCAACCGCTCGGCATAAGGCTCTATGTGAATATCCGAAACTTTTTCGCGAATAGCCTCAAATAAAATAGAATTAAACAACCGAATGATCGGGGCATCGTCCTGGGCGTTCAACAGATCGTCCGGTTCGTCCAAAATTCTGGTCAGATCCTCGTCACCCAACACCTCGTCGGTAAAGTCCTTGCCAATTTCCTGATCCTTGGTGCGCTCGGCTTCCGCATAGTTTTTTTGCAGCAGTCTCTCAAACTCCGGCTTATCCAACATTCTGTGCGGCACCCCCCAGCCGACATGCCGGGACACCTCTTGAATCACACCCGGCGAAACACCCGCCCGATAGCAGATTCTGGGTTCACCTTTGTCCTGTTCCAAAAACACTCCCTTCTCTTTGGCAAACAGATAGGGAATTGCCTTGACAGATGCGGCTGCGGTATTTTCAGAGCTCATTTTAATCGCCTATTGCAAACTCGTCGGCACAGCGTCCTCGGTCACACTTGCCGGATCCACCAGATCCGAAACTGCCCGCGCTCTGCCAAAATCCGTAAACAACCCCATTTTGCTCAGGTCCCGCAACTTGGGTGTCTGGCGTCTCGTGAACAGTGAATTAAACCTGGGATAATTCAGTTGTTCCTGACGAATACTGTTATACTTGCCGTGACTAATGCTGGCAATCGCCGCCTCGTCTTTAATAATCCTCGGACGCATGAACAGCATCAGGTTACTCTTGACAAGTCGACTATTCTGGTTCTTAAAAAGATGTCCCAAATAAGGAATATCCCCCAAACCGGGCACCTTGTTGCTGTTTTCGGTTTGTTCTTCGCGCTGCAGACCGCCCAGCACAATTAAACCGCCGCTGCGCACCTGCACAGTAGTTACAATCTTACGCACGGATGTGGTCACTTGCTCATCCGGTCCCGCCGACCCCTGCTGCACGCTGGAAACCTCCTGATTAATATTCAGTTTGACACTGTCGCCGCCGGTAACCTGCGGTTTGATCACCAGAGTTGTGCCGACATCGCGTCGCTCCGTAGTTTCAACTCTATTGCCATCCGTGTTCGTGGAAGAAACCCGAAAGGGAACATTATCGCCAACCGTAAAGGATGCTTCCTCATTATCCAGAGTGACGATATAAGGCGTTGAAAGAATGTTTGCCCGCTGATCGCTATTTAAGACCCGCAGCAGGGCCCCCCAGCCGTTTTCCACGGTCCCGGAAAAAGCCCCCGTAACCAGCCCGCCTCTTGCCAAGCCCAGAGCCGCGCCGGCAGCCGAACCTCCGTTGAGTACGCCCGGGAGAGCACCACCGAGCCGCGAACTCAAATCCACCACACCCGCACCGGTCGGGTTGTTATAAATCCAGTCCACCCCGAGTTCGCGCGTCAGTGTGTCCGTTAACTCGGCGATGATCACCTCAATGATCACCTGCGCGCGCGCCACATCCAATTGACGGATAATTCCCTCCACCGCGGAGATAAAGTTTCCGCCACCGCTAATGATCAGCGCATTTAATGCCACATCCGCCTGAATACCCGACTTGACCTCGGCGGAGCCTGTCGAACTTGCCTTATTTGCGGCGGCCGTGGCGGCTTGTTTCTGTTGTTGAGTCTGCCGCTGATTCTGTTGGGTTGTCGGCTGCTGTGTCGATTGAGCGGCGGGCGTCTCCGCGGCGGACGGCCCCGCGGCGGCCGCCACAGATTTAAAAGCATCCGAAGAAGTCAGACGCGTCAAAATGTTTGCCAGGTTCTGGGCATCCGCATAACGCAGATAAATCACTTTAATGTTTGCACTGCTGGTAAGCGGCGTATCCAAAGAACGCACCAGGGAACGAACGGCTCGACGCACCTCGGCACTGCCGCTGACAATCAAACGGTTTGTCCGCTTGTCCGCTTGAAGATTCAGTTTCAATGCCTTGTTGTTGTTTTTGTAAATGTTGTTGATCATCCCGATCAGCGAATCCACCGGCGCATGTTCCACGGAGATCACCTCATAATCAAAAATGCCCACCACATCCACGCGCTTAATCACTTCCTTGATCCGCGCCAAGTTGTTTTGTGTATCGGAAATCACCACGCTGTCCCCCTTCGGCAAAGAGGTCACTGTCGCCCGCTTCGACAGCATCGGCCGAATCACCTTAATTAATTCCGCCACATTTAAGTTATTCACCTTGACCACTTCGGTAATAAAAGCGTGACGCTCCTTCTCCTCCTCGGACGCCGGAAAACGCGGCGCATCCGCCGCCGTAACAATCTTGGTAATACTCCCGTCCGGGATGGCGGCAAAGCCGTAAAAATGCAGCACCGAAAGCATCACATCGTAAAGATCTTCTTTGCTAATGGGCTCGGCGGCAATGATCGTAACCCGACCCTTAACACGGCTGTCTATCAAAAAGTTTCGCTTGGTCAGTTTGGAAACACTTTCTATGAACTGACGAATATCCACATCGCGAAAATTCAACGAAAGAAAACCTTCCCCACTAGTACTCACCGAAGCGGTATCGTGATTGCTCGCATAAACCGAAACAGGCGACAACACCAACACAACCGACAGCAAACAAGACCCCCCAAAACGAAAAATCTCCTGACCGGAGAAAACCCTTGCAAACATGTTCCGTATTCCGACTCGATGGACTCTATAGACTAGGGGCGGATCACCAGGTTTTGGGGGCGACCGTTGCGTTCTATACGCACATCATATTCCTTAAGGCCCAGCAGAGATGCCATGGTGGCGGGGTTGCCCGTAATCTGCTCAACGGGAATGCCGTTAACTTCCAACACGATATCCGTCGGTCTAAGCCCCAAAGACAACAAAAGTGCCGGATCCAAATTGTACCGAAGTCGGTAACCGATAACGGAGCCGTCGCGATTAACCGCGTCCAAAGAAAAATCCTTTGCCAAACTGGTCGGGTCTTTTTGCGCCTGTTGGCCGATAGACTCCAATTGTTCGCGCACCTCCGGGCGCAGCTTCTCGGGGAAAATCACAACATCGTTTTGTGTCTCACGGCGCACCGCATCCGGAACAGGAACGGAAGGTTCCGCAGGTTTGGGCACCGGCGCAACCTCCAAAAACAAATCACTCCCCTTGGTTTCCAGCTTCACTGTCTTGGTCAGCGAGCCCTTGCGTAACTTGACAGTATTAATCGCCACCTCTTCCAAAATAACACCGCTGCCCAGGTTATCCCCGACAAAATAAAGAGATGCCGACCTCTTTTTCCCCACTTTAAGCATCGCCGAGCCGGCATCGCCGTAGCCCAAAATCCCGTTCACCACAACCTTCAAATCAATCTTTTTTTGCGGGGTCGGCGGCGGTTTTGCATACAAATCCGTCCAGCCGCTCCACTTCCAAAAAGAATCCGGCAGCGATTGCTCCTTGTATGTGGGTGGCTCAAACAGGTCCTCGGTCATTGCCTGTGTGGGAGCAAGATACATCGTCACTTGCCATGTGAGTTGGGCGGCCGCCCAGCCACTCACCAACAACAAAACCACCGGCAACCAACCGAGCAGACGCAACCGACCGGCCTCGCTCGTCCAAAACCGAGCCAAGCCGCCAAACCCGCCTTCAAAAAACGACCCCGGTCCTATCGCGATACTCATTTTATTTACTGTGCAACTTTAATTTTTAATAATTTTTTTAATACTTTTGCCAATCATTCTTTTTTAATTCTTTAATCATTTTTAATTACAATGCCGAATTTATTTCCGCCTTCTTATTTAATATACGCAAAACAGAGGTGTTTTTCCCCTATCTGCTTTGCGGATAACAAGAATTAACGGCTACTTAAGAGCGGCTTAAATTGGAATGATAACTCTATCTTTTGGCTTTCCGGTTTTCTAACTTGTCAAAATTGTTATGAAATTCTTTAAAACAATCGTAAGAATATTTTATTCCCTTATTTAAAACAGAGCCATCATAACGTATATGTAATGTTGTTTTTTGGTTATCCGTTATCCGGTAACTGGGGAGAGATAAATTATCAAATTTATTGATCTCAGTATGATGGAATATATAAAAATGAGGCATTTTATTACCTTCTTTGTCTTCCGTAACTGCTATCCAAGCATAAAAACTGTTCTTGCCTATGTTACTTCTTAACTTTGCATGAAAACTATAGCTTCTAACCCCTTCCTTGCAATGAGGAACTCCTTCCGATGTCTTAACCTGTATAAACCTAACAAAAAAATCTACTTTCCCTTCTCCGCAAGTATCACATTTGTCGGTATGTTTATGCAGTTTAGTTGTCTTTTTACATTTTTTGCAATAATACTTTGCTATAACAAAATCTACATTTTCATCTATATAAGCTCTATATACTTGCCATCCCTTTTTGTGCAATTCCATTGCCAACAGCATCTCTCCGTATAGCCCGATTATTCTCTTGGTGTCCTTGGATTTTGTGTTTTTTGTTGAGGTCATATTCTTCATAGTTAAATAAGCATTTTTTTATATTCTTAACTATGGCATTATAAAACATTTCCTTGTTTAATTCTATGCCTATTCCGTTTCTTTCGTTTCGGGCCGCTTCAATGGCAGTAGTAAAGCTACCCGCAAAGGGGTCCAGCACGCTTTCGCCGATGCCCGAAAAAAACTTAATGGCAAACTCTGCCAACTCATGCGGGAAAGGTGCGGTATGCCCGATTATATTTTCGCCTTTACTGTTAATCTTAATGGTGGGGTTCATTCTTACTATGTCTCTTCGCCATTTCTTTATAAATTCCGGGTCAATCATGTTATTTTTTAGTTCATCCATCATAATACTTCTTAATGAAAATCTCTTCCCGCGATTTGATTTGGATCTTTCAAAGCACTTAAGGTTTTTACATTCCCACGATTTAACTCCTACGCCACAATAAGCATTTCCATTAACCTTCAAACAACCGCAAACAGGACAAGGATAGATCGTCTCATCTTTTCTGTGTTTTAGAAAAACCATAATATGTTCATAGCAATTTAACGGATACTGATACATAGGATTTGGAGTGTCTCCGTTTTTATGTCTTTGAGATTGAACCTCACCTTTATCCCAAATGAAATCATCCACAAATGTAAAGCCCGCCTTTTCAAATATATTGATGAAGTATGCTCCCAAAGGTATTCTTCTGTCCCCCCAAGAAGATTTTGTATGCGCATGATCATTTCCGGTGATATCGCCGACATTAAATACAAATGCTCGGTGGTTATCCAGAACTCGGTAAGCTGCTTTTATAATTTCGGACATATCTTGCAGATATGCATTTAGGTTTCCCCATTGTGAATACTGTCTTGCGTTATAGTAAGGCGGAGATGTAACCATGAGATGTACACTCTCCGAATGCATCGCATTGAGGGCATCCAAACAATTGCCCCAAACAACTTTTATGTTTTTATTAGGCGTATGTAAAAATGCATCCAGTTGTTGATTGGCCGACTTATATTCTCTTTGATGTTGTTGTTTAATCATCTGCCGATATGCATCCAAAAACCCTTTAACAATTTGTGTTGTAGGCCTATCGGTTAAATAATGACATCTGCTTTTTAATATCTGTTGTTCCTCCCGGGACAACACCTTATCCAAGTACTTGGCACTAATTGCAAAAATAGTTTCCAAATAGTTTGTCGATAGTTGCGACATCGGTAATTCCGGATTCATTTTATTAAATTCCTTGTAAGGCATCTTGCCCTCCGCTTTATTGTGCATCTCCTGATCAGATTTTGTAATTCATATGTTTTAATTATATCAAAAAATACATCGCAAAGTGTTGCGATCAATAACCCAAAGATCCGCCGAACATCCTTATTTAATATACGCAAAACAGAGGTGTATCCCCCTCTCTGCCGTGCCAAATCGCCCGCAAGCCCAAACCGCCCACAGAATCTGTTTTTTTACCTTGCCGGGCACCCGTTATGCATTGCACACACCCACAACACCCGTCATGGCAAGAGCAATGCGAACGAACATAAGAAAATATGGATTAAAGTATTATAATTTACTTATCATTAATGATACAAGTTAACACAAAGCATTTGAACACGAATTCAATGACGACAACCGACATTCGCACAAAACCCGCCGTGCCAACAAACATAAATCACAGCAAACAACTGGACCAGTTTTTTACGAAACACCATATCGCTCTTTTATGCCGGCAACATCTGTCCCCCGTTCTCGAAAAAATATCGGGGCAAGATACCCGCGACCTGTTCTTCATAGAACCAAGTGTCGGCGACGGTGTTTTTTATGATTTACTCCCCCCTAAAAAAATTGGCATAGATCTGGAACCAAGGCGCAAGGAATTTATCGGCGAGGACTTCTTGACCTGGGATCATCGTTCCGTTTCTTATGATCGCCGGCAGACGGTAGTCATCGGCAACCCTCCTTTTGGAAAGCGCGGCAATCTTGCCATTCGTTTTTTCAACAAGGCGAGTGTTTTGGCGGATACCATCGCTTTCATAGTTCCCGTCATCTTCAGAAAGTTTTTCGTTCATAAACATCTGTCGCCGGAATTCAAATGGATCAGCACAAGAGAGCTGCCGAGAGACGCCTTTCGCCTGGGTAACAAAAAAACATATGCGGTTAATACGGAATTTCAGATATGGACGCGCACGGACAGCGAATACACCAACAAGCGTCTGTTTGCCCCGCCGCCCATCAGCCATCGGGATTTCAGTATGTGGCAATATAACAACACCCCGGCAGCCTTAAAGGTTTTTAATAATGACTTTGATTTTGCCGTGCCCAGCCAGGGCTGGCAAGATTACGACAGAAGAGAAACCGACAAAAATAAATGCGAAAAACATAAGCAATGGATCCTTTTTAAGTCCCGCACCGACTCGGCATACGAACGCTTATATAAAGAAATTGATTACAACAAACTGGCACTGAAAAATACAACCTGCATCCCCGGCTTTCGGAAAGGTGATATCGTGCAAGAGTATATTCGTTTATAAGCCTTGTCCGTATTCGCTCTTTCAAACCTTATTTAAAGGCAGCGATATTTTAAGTTTGCAAGAAACAAAAAATCTGCATCAATTTTTTGAGTTTTTTGATATCCGTTTAAGGAAACTACAAACAGAATATAACGAAAAAACATGATGTCTCAGAAATACGGTTTTTCCGCCTATGTATGTTAGAAAGGCATATATGCAACTTTTTACAAAAACAACAAAAATCCGGATTATACACAATACTGCATAATTTTGGAAATTAAGGTTATAATAATGGTTGACTGATGCTCAAAAAAATTAATATTAATCATGACAGAAAACAATAATAAACAATAGAAAATAATGAATCAGTTACACTTTTTTCCTGTGCGGTCGGCGAAAGCAATGTGCCGCGAACAAAGAGGCACGGTATCTGTGCGTCTCCTTAATACTTTTAATACATTTAAGGCTTTTCCCGAACCCAATAGGGCACGACGGATGCGCATACCGGCTCGTTTTTACGGTGTGCTGCTGGCGGGTATGCTCGGTTTGGTCCTGACAAGTTGTGGCGGCAACGGCAGCGGCAGCATCGGTGGCGGCACTCAGAATTCCCAGGTTGTTTCCAATATCCAGACTCTGGCCGGTGAGGATTATATTCTCGTGGGTTGGACTAATCCGAACCGGATGAATATCACCGGGTTCGTTATTACCACACGCCGTGACAATGCGAGCGTTGGCGGCACAACAGAACTTAATTCTGTCAATGTTGCGCCGCGTGCTCGGGTCATCTACAACATTACGGACTTAACCAATAACATCACCTATCACATCACGATTGGGGTGCGTTATGAGAGCGGCATTATCGTGACCTCACCTCCTGTGTCAAGTACAACGGGAACGGGAGCGGGTGTAGGCACAGATATTGACGATGACCGTGAGGATAATAATATCGATAATTGTCCGTTGGTTGCCAATGCGGACCAAGCCAACACGGACAATGCGGATGACGGCGGTGATGCCTGTGATGATGACGATGACAATGATGGCGTGGCGGATACGGAAGATGCGTTCCGGACAGATGCCTGTGCGAGTACCGATACGGATGAGGACGGCAATCCGGACAGATTATCTGCCGTCTGCAGGACCGGCGTGAATACCACCTTAATAGAAGATCCGGACGATGACAATGACGGCGTGGCGGATACGGGCGATAATTGTCCGTTGGTTGCCAATTTGAATCAAATCAATACGGACAATGCGGACGACGGCGGTGATGCCTGTGATGGTGACGATGACAATGATGGCCTGGAAGACAGTATGGATACTTGTCCGACCGGTGTTACCGGCTGGACTTCCAATGCATCTACGGACAATGATCGCGATGGCTGTCGCGATGACAGCAACGAGGATTTGGACGATGACAATGATGGCGTGGCGGATACGGACGATGCGTTCCGGACAGATGCCTGTGCGAGCACCGACACGGATGGAGACGGAGCACCGGACAGATTATCTGCCGGCTGCAGGACTGGTGTGAATACTACCTTGACAGAGGATGTGGATGACAATAATAATAGCTTGATAGAAATCCATACTTTGGATGACTTGGCGCGGCTGCGCGATGATCTGAACGGCGATGGGGCGGATGATGGCCGTATCCTCGAGATCACCTCTGTGGATTCTATGGGCTGCCCGGATGACGATGACGGCGGCTGTGTGGGTTATGAATTAACTCGCTCGTTCAATTTTAGTGATGATGCTTCCTATGCCGCGGGCAGTGGCAACCGGGCTGTCTGGACGACCGGCAGCGGTTGGCAGCCGATCGGCTCCTGTTCATCAGCGGATAATTGCACCTCTTATACCGGCATCTTCGACGGCGGCGGTTATCGTATTGCCGATCTGTTCATCTCTGCGAGCAATACTACCTATGGAGTGGGGTTGTTTGGTGCCTTAACCGGCGATATCCAAAATCTGCATCTCCGGAATGCAAATGTCAGTGGCGGTGCCACTGATGTGGATGTGGGCGGCCTGGTTGGGAATGGTAGGAATGCGTCTATTCGCAATGCGTCCGTGTCCGGCGGAAGTGTTTCCAGGAGTGTTTCCGAGGGTGTTCCTCGCGGGAGTGCTGGCGGCCTGGTTGGGGACGGTGAGAATGCGGATATTCGCAATGCGTCCGTGTCCGGTGTGAGTGTTGCCGGGATTTTTGCTGTTGGCGGCCTGGTTGGGAATGGTCAGAATACTACAATTCGCTATGCCGTCGTATCCGGCGGAGTTGTTTCCGGGGCGCGCTCTTCTGCTGGCGGCCTGGTTGGGCAGGGGCTTAATGCGGATATTCGCTATGCGTCCGTGTCCGGCGGAAGTGTTACCGGCAGTAATGCTGCTGGCGGCCTGGTTGGGGACGGTAGGACTGCGGATATTCGCAATGCGTCCGTGTCCGGTGTGAGTGTTGCCGGGAGTATTGCTGGCGGCCTGGTTGGGCTTGGTGAGGATGCGGATATTCGCTATACGTCCGTGTCCGGTGTGGATGTTTCCGGGGGGAGTTTTTATGTTGGCGGCCTGGTTGGGCTTGGTCCGGATGCGGATATTCGCTATGCGTCCGTGTCCGGTGTGAATGTTTCCGGGAGTAATGCTGTTGGCGGCCTGGTTGGGCTTGGTCAGGATGCGGATATTCGCTATGCGTCCGTGTCCGGTGTGAATGTTTCCGGGAGTAATATTGTTGGCGGCCTGGTTGGGGACGGTAGGACTGCGGATATTCGCTATGCTGCTGTGTCCGGTGGAAGTGTTAAGGGAACCGGATCGAATGTTGGCGGCCTGGTTGGGCAGGGGGGAGGAGCTCAAATTAATTATTCTTATGCCGCCCCCGGGCTTGTTTCAGGTTCCGGTGCTGTCGGTGGATTGATCGGCAGAGCCAATCCTGTCACCGATGTCATTGCTTCCTACTGGGACAATCAAACCACCATGCAGTCTATGAGTGCCAGTGATTTGGGCGAGGGTCATAGCACGACAGCATTGCAATCGCCGACCGAGTTCACGGGAATCTATGTCGACTGGGGCAATGCTTGGTGCAACCCGAACACCGGCGAGGAAATGACAAGTTCTTCCCAACCGCCTGGTTTCATCCGCGTCTGGGATCTCGGTAACAGCACACAATACCCGGCTCTGAATTGCCTGCCGGGCGGCCTCTCGGCACAAGACCGGTAAGAAGGGCCGGTAAGAGAGGTCGGCAAGAGGGAAGCCCCGGAACGGACCGGCAGCTCGGGGCGGGACAGGGCGAGGCAGAGCACGACAAATAAGGCGACTGCCCGCCCAACTTCCAACTTATTCTTAGCCTCTGCCTCTCATCTGTTATTCGAAATCTATTGGCAGGCACCCGGGTTCTTTATGCCGGCTGATACGCGTTTTTCCCTCAACAACTCTCGCCGATCCGGTTTTTGCAAAAACAACACAAATCCGGAAATGGGTGGGATCATACAATCATACAAAATAGCCGGCGAAATATGATATACTATTACTATTCCTTATTTAGGGAACTTTATTATTAATTCACAATTACAAAAATAAATTATGAACATATTTAATATACAAACTATCAGTAGCAACTGCATTGCATGTATTGCCGCGGCCGGGCAAACGGCACGCAGCGGCATCATTTTATTATTGACAATCACTCTATCGGTTGTCCTACTCGCCGCCTGTGGCGGTGGTTCCGGTGGCGGCGGTTCCGGCGGGGGAACGAACACAGACTTGGATGGAGACGGCATTGCGGATACTGCGGATGCCTGTCCGAGCGGCGGCGATACCGACTGGACTTCCAATGCATCTACGGACAATGACCGTGACGGCTGTCGCGATGCGGGCGAGGATTTGGACGATGACAATGATGGCGTGGCGGATACGGACGATGCGTTCCGGACAGATGCCTGTGCGAGTGTGGACACGGATGGCGATGAGCTGCCGGATAGTTTGGTTACCGGATGTCAAACAACCCTGAGGGAGGACCCGGACGATGACAATGACGAGATCTTGGATGAGACAGATGTGGACGACAATAATAACAGCCTCATAGAAATCAGCACTTTGGATGACTTGGCACGGCTGCGCGATAATCTCAATGGCAATGGAACGGATGATGGGATGTTTCCCGAGATTACCGCTATGGGTTCTGTGGGTTGCCCGAGTTCCGGCTGTAATGGCTACGAATTAACTCGCTCGTTGAATTTTAGCGATGCGGATTCCTATGCGAACCGCAGTAAGATGGATGTCTGGACGACCGGCAGAGGTTGGCAGCCGATCG
The DNA here is from genome assembly GCA_965209035.1 of Gammaproteobacteria bacterium. Taxonomy (GTDB): domain Bacteria; phylum Pseudomonadota; class Gammaproteobacteria; order CBDBNL01; family JAAOII01; genus CBDBPY01. The sequence continues at coordinate 1,206,268 of OZ242372.1, read as the reverse complement.
GCTCTTGTTCATCAGCGAATAATTGCACCTCTTATACCGGAATCTTTGACGGCGGGGGTTATCGTATTGCAGATCTGTTCATCTCTGCGAGCAATACTACCTATGGAGTGGGGTTGTTTGGTGCCTTAACCGGTGATATCCAAAATCTGCATCTCCGGAATGCAAATGTCAATGGCGGTGCCACTAATGTGGATGTGGGCGGCCTGGTTGGGTATGGTAGGACTGCGGATATTCGCAATGCGTCCGTGTCCGGCGGAAGTGTTGCCGGGAGTTTTGCTGTTGGCGGCCTGGTTGGGGACGGTGAGAATGCGGATATTCGCTATGCGTCCGTGTCCGGTGTGAGTGTTGCCGGGAATTTTTCTGTTGGCGGCCTGGTTGGGCAAGGGATTAATGCGGATATTCGCTATGCATCCGTGTCCGGTGTGAATGTTTCCGGGAGGAGTAATTTTGCCGGTGGCCTGGTTGGGTATGGTGAGAATGCGTCTATTCGCTATGCGTCCGTGTCCGGCGGAAGTGTTGCCGAGAGTATTGCTGCTGGCGGCCTGGTTGGGGACGGTAGGACTGCGGATATTCGCAATGCGTCCGTGTCCGGCGGAAGTGTTGCCGGGAGTATTGCCGGCGGCCTGGTTGGGAATGGTGAGGACGCGGATATTCGCTATGCGTCCGTGTCCGGCGGAAATGTTTCCGGGAGTAATACTGTTGGCGGCCTGGTTGGGTATGGTGAGGATGCGGATATTCGCTATGCGTCCGTGTCCGGTGTGAATGTTTCCGGGGCGAGTTCTTTTGCTGGCGGTCTGGTTGGGTATGGTGAGGATGCGGATATTCGTCATGTTTATGTGTCCGGCGGAAGTGTTAAGGGAACAACCGGATCGCGTGTTGGCGGCCTGGTTGGGCTGGGGGAAGAAGTTCAAATTAATTATTCTTATGCCGCCCCCGGGCCTGTTTCAGCTCCCAATGTTGTCGGTGGATTGATCGGCATCACCGATAGTGAAACCAATGTTATTGCCACCTATTGGGACAATCAAACCACCATGCAGTCTATGAGTACCGGTAATTTGGGCGAGGGTCATAGCACGACAGCCTTGCAATCGCCGACCGAGTTTGCCGGGAGCATCTATGAGGTCTGGGGTAACTTCTGGTGTGATCCGAACACCGGCGAGGAAATGGAAGATGCCACCGATGACGGGCCAGGTGCCTCCTTCATCCGCGTCTGGGATCTCGGCACGAGCAGCCAATACCCGGCTCTGAATTGCCTGCCGGGCGGCCTCTCGGCGCAAGGCCGGTAAGAGGGGCCGGTAAGAGAGGTCGGCAAGAGGGAAGCCCCGAAACGGACCGGCAGATCGGGGCGGGACAGGCCGAGGCAGGGCAGAGCACGACAAATAAGGCAACTGCCCGCCCAACTTCCAACTTATTCTTAGCCTCTACCTCTCATCTGTTATTCAAAATCTATTGGCAGGCACCCGGGTCTTTTATGCCGGCTGATACGCGTTTTTCCCTCAACAACTCTCGCCGATCCGGTTTTTGCAAAAACAAAAAGAGTCCGGAAATGGGTGGGATCATACAATTTAAAGGAAGATCCGGCGAAATATGGTATATTATTACTATTCCTTATTTAGGGAACTTTATTATTAATTCACAATTACAAAAATAAATTATGAACATATTTAATATACAAACGATCAGTAGCAGCTGCATTGCATGTATTGCCGCGGCCGGACAAACGGCACGCAGCGGCATCATTCTATTATTGACAATCGCTCTGTCGGTTGTCCTACTCGCCGCCTGTGGTGGTGGCGGCGGTGGCACCCCTCCTCCGGAAGCGGACACGGATGGAGACGGCATTGCGGATACTGCGGATGCCTGTCCGCGCGGCGGCGATACTGGCTGGACTTCCAATGCATCTACGGACAATGACCGTGACGGCTGTCGCGATGCGGGCGAGGATTTGGACGATGACAATGATGGCGTGGCGGATACGGACGATGCGTTCCGGACAGATGCCTGTGCGAGTGTGGACACGGATGGCGATGAGCTGCCGGATAGTTTGGTTACCGGATGTCAAACAACCCTGAGGGAGGACCCGGACGATGACAATGACGAGATCTTGGATGAGACAGATGTGGACGACAATAATAACAGCCTCATAGAAATCAGCACTTTGGATGACTTGGCACGGCTGCGCGATAATCTCAATGGCAATGGAACGGATGATGGGATGTTTCCCAATATTACCGCTATGGGTTCTGTCGGTTGCCCGAGTTCCGGCTGTAATGGCTACGAATTAACTCGCTCGTTGAATTTTAACGATGCGGATTCCTATGCCGCGGGCAGTGGCAACCGGTCTGTCTGGACGACCGACAGAGGTTGGCAGCCGATCGGCTCTTGTTCATCAGCGAATAATTGCACCTCTTATACCGGAATCTTTGACGGCGGGGGTTATCGTATTGCCGATCTGTTCATCTCTGCGAGCAATACTACCTATGGAGTGGGGTTGTTTGGTGCCTTAACCGGCGATATCCAAAATCTGCATCTCCGGAATGCAGATGTCAGTGGCGGTGCCGCTGATGTGGGCGGCCTGGTTGGGTATGGTACGAATGCGTCTATTCGCAATGCGTCCGTGTCCGGCGGAAGTGTTGCCGGGAGTAATAATGTTGGCGGCCTGGTTGGGTATGGTGAGAATGCGGATATTCGCTATGCGTCCGTGTCCGGCGGAAGTGTTGCCGAGAGCGGCGGCGAGGATTTTGCTGCTGTTGGCGGCCTGGTTGGGTATGGTAGGAATGCGGATATTCGCTATGCGTCCGTGTCCGGCGGAAGTGTTGCCGGGAATGCTGTCGAGAATAGAGCTGGCGGTCTGGCTGGGAATGGTCTAAATGCGGATATTCGCTATGCGTTCGTGTCCGGTATGGATGTTTCCGGGGATTTTGTTGGCGGCCTGGTTGGGCATGGTGAGAATGCGGATATTCGCTATGCGTCCGTGTCCGGCGGAAATGTTTCCGGGCTTACTGCTGTTGGCGGCCTGGTTGGGTTTGGTAGGAATGCGGATATTCGCTATGCCTATGTGCTCGGCGGAAGTGTTGCCGGGAGCGGCGGCGAGGGTTTTGGTGATGCTGGCGGTCTGGTTGGGTATGGGGAAAAAGCTCAAATTAATTATTCTTATGCCGCCCCCGGGCTTGTTTCAGGTCCCGGTGATCTTGGCGGATTGATCGGCAGCGCCAATGCTGAGACCAATGTCATTGCCACCTATTGGGACAATCAAACCACCATGCAGTCTATGAGTGACGGTAATTTGGGCGATGGTCATAGCACGACAGCCTTGCAATCGCCGACCGAGTTCACGGGAATCTATGCCGACTGGGGCAATGCTTGGTGCAACCCGAACACCGGTGCGGAAAGCACCACCGAGTTGCCCGCCCCCTTCATCCGCGTCTGGGATCTCGGCACGGACAGCCAATACCCGGCTCTGAATTGCCTGCCGGGCGGCCTCTCGGCACAAGACCGGTAAGAGGGGCCGGTAAGAGAGGCCGGCAAGAGGGAAGCCCCGGAACGGACCGGCAGATCGGGACGAGGCAGGGCAGAGCACGACAAATAAGACGACTGCCCGCCCAAATTCCCACTTCTTAGCTTCTGCCTCTCATCTCTGTTATTCGAAATCTATTGGCAAGCACCCGGGTCCTTTATGCTGGCTGATCCCCGTTTTTCCCTCAACAATTCTCACCGATCCGGTTTTTACAAAAACAACAAAAGTCCGGAAATGGGTGGGATCATACAATTTAAAGGAAGATCCGGCGAAATATGGTATATTATTACTATTCCTTATTTAGGGAACTTTATTATTAATTCACAATTACAAAAATAAATTATGAACATATTTGATATACAAACGATCAGTAGCAACTGCATTGCATGTATTGCCGCGGCCGGGCAAACGGCACGCAGCGGCATCATTCTATTATTGACAATCGCTCTGTCGGTTGTCCTACTCGCCGCCTGTGGCGGTGGTTCCGGCGGCGGTTCCGGCGGGGGAACGAACACAGACTTGGATGGAGACGGCATTGCGGATACTGCGGATGCTTGTCCGAGCGGCGGCGATACTGGCTGGACTTCCAATGCATCTACGGACAATGACCGTGACGGCTGTCGCGATGCGGGCGAGGATTTGGACGATGACAATGATGGCGTGGCGGATACGGACGATGCGTTCCGGACAGATGCCTGTGCGAGTGTGGACACGGATGGCGATGAGCTGCCGGATAGTTTGGTTACCGGATGTCAAACAACCCTGAGGGAGGACCCGGACGATGACAATGACGAGATCTTGGATGAGACAGATGTGGACGACAATAATAACAGCCTCATAGAAATCAGCACTTTGGATGACTTGGCACGGCTGCGCGATAATCTCAATGGCAATGGAACGGATGATGGGATGTTTCCCGAGATTACCGCTATGGGTTCTGTGGGTTGCCCGAGTTCCGGCTGTAATGGCTACGAATTAACTCGCTCGTTGAATTTTAGCGATGCGGATTCCTATGCCGCGGGCAGTGGCAACCGGTCTGTCTGGACGACCGGCAGAGGTTGGCAGCCGATCGGCTCTTGTTCATCAGCGATTGATTGCACGTCTTATACCGGAATCTTTGACGGCGGGGGTTATCGTATTGCAGATCTGTTTATCTCTGCGAGCAATACTGCCAATGGAGTGGGGTTATTTGGTGCCTTAACCGGCGATATCCAAAATCTGCATCTCCGGAATGCAAATGTCAATGGCAGTGCCACTGCTATTGGCGGCCTGGTTGGGTATGGTAGGAATGCGGATATTCGCAATGCGTCCGTGTCCGGTGTGAGTGTTGCCGGGGGTTTTTCTGTTGGCGGCCTGGTTGGGAATGGCGAGGATGCGGATATTCGCTATGCCGTCGTATCCGGCGGAGTTGTTTCCGGGGCGGATTCTTTTGCTGGCGGCCTGGTTGGGTTTGGTAGGAATGCGGATATTCGCTATGCGTCCGTGTCCGGTGTGAATGTTTCCGGGAGTAGTAATGTTGGCGGCCTGGCTGGGCAAGGGATTAATGCGGATATTCGCTATGCGTCCGTGTCCGGTGGAAGTGTTAAGGGAACCGGATCGCGTGTTGGCGGCCTAGTTGGGACGGGGACAGGATCTCAAATTAATTATTCTTATGCCGCCCCTGGGCTTGTTTCCGGCGGTAGTGATGTCGGTGGATTGATCGGCTTCACCGATAGTGACACCGATGTTATTGCCACCTATTGGGACAATCAAACCACCATGCAGTCTATGAGTGCCGGTGATTTGGGCGAGGGTCATAGCACGACAGCCTTACAATCGCCGACCGAGTTTGCCGGGAGCATCTATGAGGTCTGGGGTAACTTCTGGTGCAACCCGAACACCGGCGAGGAAATGACAAGTTCTTCCCAACCGCCCGGTTTCATCCGCGTCTGGGATCTCGGCACGGACAGCCAATACCCGGCCCTGAATTGCCTGCCGGGCGGCCTTTCGGCACAAGACCGGTAAGAGAGGCCGGCAAGAGGGAAGCCCCGGAACGGACCGGCAGATCGGGGCGGGACAGGACGAGGCAGGGCAGAGTACGACAAATAAGACGACTGCCCGCCCAACTTCCAACTTCTTAGCTTCTGCCTCTCATCTATTATTATTCGAAATCTATTGGCAGGCACCCGGGTCTTTTATGCCGGCTGATACGCGTTTTTCCCTCAACAACTCTCACCGATCCGGTTTTTACAAAAACAACAAAAGTCCGGAAATGGGTGGGATCATACAATTTAAAGGAAGATCCGGCGAAATATGGTATATTATTACTATTCCTTATGCAAGGAACTGTTATTATTAATTCATTACAAACAAATTACTATGAAAATATTTAAAGAACAAACGATCAGTAGCAACTGCATTGCATGTATTGCCGCGGCCGGGCAAACGGCACGCAGCGGCATCATTCTATTATTGACAATCACTCTATCGGTTGTCCTACTCGCCGCCTGTGGCGGTTCCGGTGGCGGCGGTTCCGGCGGGGGAACGAACACAGACTTGGATGGAGACGGAATTGCGGATACTGCGGATGCCTGTCCGAGCGGCGGCGATACTGGCTGGACTTCCAATGCATCTACGGACAATGACCGTGACGGCTGTCGCGATGCGGGCGAGGATTTGGACGATGACAATGATGGCGTGGCGGATACGGACGATGCGTTCCGGACAGATGCCTGTGCGAGTGTGGACACGGATGGCGATGAGCTGCCGGATAGTTTGGTTACCGGATGTCAAACAACCCTGAGGGAGGACCCGGACGATGACAATGACGAGATCTTGGATGAGACAGATGTGGACGACAATAATAACAGCCTCATAGAAATCAGCACTTTGGATGACTTGGCACGGCTGCGCGATAATCTCAATGGCAATGGAACGGATGATGGGATGTTTCCCAATATTACCGCTATGGGCTCTGTCGGTTGCCCGAGTTCCGGCTGTAATGGCTACGAATTGAGCCGCTCGTTGAATTTTAGCGACCCGGAATCCTATGCGAACCGCAGTAAGATGGATGTCTGGACGACCGGCAGAGGTTGGCAGCCGATCGGCTCTTGTTCATCAGCGATTGTTTGCACGTCTTATACCGGAATCTTTGACGGCGGGGGTTATCGTATTGCAGATCTGTTCATCTCTGCGAGCAATACTGCCCATGGAGTGGGGTTGTTTGGTGCCTTAACCGGCGATATCCAAAATCTGCATCTCCGGAATGCAAATGTCAGTGGCGGTGCCACTGCTGTTGGCGGCCTGGTTGGGGATGGTAGGAATGCGAATATTCGCAATGCGTCCGTGTCCGGTGTGAGTGTTGCCGGGAGTAATTCTGTTGGCGGCCTGGTTGGGAATGGTCAGAATACTGCAATCCGCTATGCCGTCGTATCCGGCGGAGTTGTTTCCGGGGCGGATTCTTTTGCTGGCGGTCTGGTTGGGTTTGGCGAGGATGCGGATATTCGCTATGCGTCCGTGTCCGGTGTGAATATTTCCGGGATTAATAATGTTGGCGGCCTGGTTGGGCAGGGGTTTAATGCGGATATTCGCTATGCGTCCGTGTTCGGTGTGAATATTTCCGGGAGGAGCAATGTTGGCGGCCTGGTTGGGCTTGGTCAGGATGCGGATATTCGCTATGCGCCCGTGTCCGGTGTGAATGTTGCCGGGAGTAATGCTGTTGGCGGCCTGGTTGGGGACGGTAGGACTGCGGATATTCGCTATGCTGCTGTGTCCGGCGGAAGTGTTAAGGGAACCGGATCGCGTATTGGCGGCCTGGTTGGGGATGGGGCAGGAGCTCAAATTAATTATTCTTATGCCGCCCCCGGGCTTGTTTCAGGTCTCAGTGATGTCGGCGGATTGATCGGCAGCAACAATAGTGACACCGGTGTCATTGCCACCTATTGGGATAATCAAACCACCATGCAGTCTATGAGTGCCGGTAATTTGGGCGAGGGTCATAGCACGACAGCCTTGCAATCGCCGACCGGGTTCACGGGAATCTATGCCGACTGGGGCAGCTTCTGGTGTGATCCGGACACCGGCGAGGAAATGGAAGATGCCACCGATGACGGGCCAGGTGCCTCCTTCATCCGCGTCTGGGATCTCGGCACGAGCAGCCAATACCCGGCCCTGAATTGCCTGCCGGGCGGCCTTTCGGCACAAGACCGGTAAGAGAGACCGGCAAGAGGGAAGCCCCGGAACGGACCGGCAGATCGGGGCGGGGCGGGACAGGACAAGGCAGGGCAGAGCACGACAAATAAGACGACTGCCCGCCCAAATTCCCACTTCTTAGCTTCTGCCTCTCATCTCTGTTATTCGAAATCTATTGGCAAGCACCCGGGTCCTTTATGCTGGCTGATCCCCGTTTTTCCCTCAACAACTCTCGCTGATCCGGTTTTTGCAAAAATAAGTCCGTCTATTAAGGAACCCGCAAACAGGAGGGTGCCGGGTTCAAGTGCCGCAAGAATAAAAATATAAGGCGAGTAAGCCGGACTGCCAACTACTCCGGTCGCCGCGGTGCGGGCGGCGGCATGTTGTTCAAAATCTGTCGCGGCACCCTCGCTTGCGACACAGTGCACTATACGGGTGCGGGTGCCCCGCGGATTTGAGATGAGAGGGATGCGTTGATATCATTTAGCAGATCCCCGCGATGCCCACAAACAACTCTCGCCAATCCGGTTTTTACAAAAACAACAAAAGTCCTAAAATGGGTGGGATCATACACCAAGTTCATCGCATGGCTGGCTTGGTATCATCGCGAACGCCCCCATTATGCTCTCAAACAACTCTCGCCGATCCAGTTTTTGCAAAAACAACAAAAGTCCTAAAATGAGTGGGATCATACAATCCGACGGTCGCCCGTCCCCATTCCCATAAAATAACCCTATGCTTTCTTCTGCAATTCGTCGGGCTTTCATCGACTATTTTGTCGCCGCCGGACACACCCGGGTGGAAAGCGGCTCCCTGATCCCCGCGGATGACCCGACACTTCTTTTCGTTAATTCCGGCATGGCCCCCTTTAAGGATGTGTTTCTTGGGCGCGAACAACGCCCCTATCAGCGTGCGGTAACCGCCCAAAAATGCGTGCGCGCCGGCGGCAAACACAACGATTTGGAGAATGTCGGCTATACGGCGCGCCACCACACTTTTTTTGAAATGCTCGGCAATTTCAGTTTCGGCGACTATTTCAAGGACGACGCCATAGCGCACGCATGGAAACTTCTCACCCGAGAGATCGGCTTGCCCGCAGAAAAATTATGGATCACCGTGCATCTGTCGGATGACGAAACGGCCGACATCTGGCGCACCAAGATCGGCATCCCGCCGGAACGCATCATTCGGCTTGAAGAGAACTTCTGGAACATGGGAGACACGGGCCCCTGCGGACCCTGCTCCGAGATCTTTTACGACCACGGCCCAGAATTGGCGGGCGGCCCGCCCGGCAGCCCAACCGAAGACGAAGGAGAGCGATTCATAGAAATCTGGAATCTCGTTTTCATGCAGTACGAACGCTTCGCCGACGGCAAAATGCAAAAACTGCCCAAGCCCTCGGTGGATACCGGCATGGGTTTAGAGCGAATGGCCGCGGTGCTCCAAGGCGTCCACAACAATTACGAGACGGATCTGTTTATCCCTCTCATAGAAAGCGCGCGCGCCCTCTGCCCCGGCTCGTCCGATGCCGGGGCGGGCAAGCCAGAGCAAAATATTGCCTCTCTGCGCGTCATCGCCGATCATCTGCGTGCATCGGCGTTTCTCATCGGCGACGGCACCTCGCCCTCCAACGAAGGGCGCGGCTATGTCCTGCGGCGCATCATTCGGCGCGGCCTTCGGCATGCGGACAAACTTGGCATCCAAAACCCTTGCTTTCCCCGTCTTCTGCCAACATTAATCGGTATCATGGGCGACGCCTATCCGGAATTACATCGCCAACAAAAACAAATCTCCGCCGTCCTAACCGAAGAAGAAACCCAATTTGCGCGCACTCTGAAAGCGGGAATGGAAATTCTTACCGCCGCCATCGCCAAGATCGGCGGAGCAAGGGACACGCTGAACGGCGAGACAGTTTTCAAACTATACGACACCTACGGGTTTCCGCCGGATCTGACGGCGGATGTGGCGCGCGAGCATTCGCTGAAAACCGATTGGGCGGGGTTTGAAAAAGCCATGCAAGAACAACGCAAGCGTTCGCGTGCTTACGGCCTGTTCAGCGATCGGCGACAAAAAATTCCCGCGGATATAAAAAAACCCACTTCCTTTGTCGGTTACGATAAAACCGAAGCGCCGGCGCGACTGCTTGGAATGCTCAATGCGGACGGCAAGCCCGTCCAAACCCTGGCTGCCGGTGAAACCGGCACTCTCATCCCGGACACGACTCCTTTTTATGCCGAGAGTGGCGGGCAGGTCGGCGATATGGGCAGAATCGTCACGCGCGCATCTCTTTTCCGGGTGACGGACACCCAAAAGCAAAACGGCATCTTTCTGCATTTCGGCAAAATCGAAGAAGGTCAAATGCAAGTCGGCGACACCCTAACCGCCACAGCCGACCCCAACAAGCGCGCCGAGATTCGCCGCCACCATACGGCAACCCACCTGCTGCACGCCGCCCTGCGGCAGATTTTGGGCGACCATGCCCTTCAACGCGGCTCTCTGGTAACGGAGAACCGCCTTCGGTTGGACTTTGCCCACACGACCGCGTTGGACGCAACAACCCTGGCGGAATTGGAGGACTGGGTGAATGAACGCATCGCCCGAACAATGCCAATCACCGCGCAAGAAATGCCGCTAACCGAAGCAAAAAAACTCGGTGCGGTTGCGTTGTTCGGAGAAAAATACGGCGAACGGGTGCGGGTGGTTTCCATAGAAAACACGGAAGAGACCGCCTCGGTTGAACTTTGTGGCGGCACACATGTCGCCAACAGCGGCGAACTCGGTGTCCTCCGCATAGAAAGCGAGAGCGGCGTTGCCGCCGGCATTCGCCGCCTGGTCGCGCAAACCGGCAGGGCCGCCGTGCACTCGGAGCGAACTCGGCGGGCAACTCTCAAAAAACTCGGCACTCTGCTTGGCACCAAGGAAGACGCGCATCTCCTCGCCGATGTTTCCTCGCTGCGCAAAAAACTGATACAAACCGAAAAAGAATTGCATCGGTTGCGCGCCGAACTGGCACTCAAGGATCTCCGCAGGACCTATGCAAACGCCGAGTCGGCCGGCGGAACGCGCTTGGCGGTATTTAACTGCCAAAACCTGACACAGCCCGCGTTTATGCGTCTGGCGGACGACTGCCGCGAAAAGTTTGCAACCGGCATCGCAATTCTGCTAAACGAACCGCCGGGCAGCGACAACATCACGGTCATGATTCTCGCCGGCAAACAACAGACCGGGGACTACCCGGCGGAGAAACTGCTGAAACATTTAATCTCGCAATTCGGCGGCGGCGGCGGCGGTTCAACCGAAAAAGCCCGCGGCGGTCTCAAGCGCGGGGCAAACTTCAATCTCCCCGAAGAACAAACTGCCGCGATCAAACAAGCCGCCTTGGAATGGATAACGGCGCAAAAACCGGATTCGGAATGACCGAAACAACCGGGACAACGGCGGGGGAAATAAAAAGAGGAAACGGGAAAAACAAATGAACCGGCAACCCCGCTCAACTAGCCAAACAGCCGAATATTAAAAATTAAAAAGCGGGGGGGCAACCTGCAACCTTCCCCGAAGAACAAATCGCCGCGATCAAACAGGCCGCATTGGAATGGATAACGGCGCAAAAACCGGATCCGGAACAACCGGAATAACGGCAGGATGGGAATAAACCGAGGAAGCGGGAAAAATAGAGAAAACGGGTAGCACGAATGAACCAACTCCGCTTAAATAGCCAAACAGGCGAATATTAAAAACCAAAAAACGGGGGGCAACCTTCAACCCTCCCCGCGGCTCAAATCAATACAACCAGGCAGTCCGCTTCGGACCAAATATCGACAAAAACAGCATCAAGATGCATCAAAGGACATCAAGACATATAGCTCTCAGCCGCCGCGGGAAAGTCCCCTTCCCGCACACTCTTGCAATAATTTTTAACCGCCTGATCCACAGAGTTGGCACCCGCAAGAAAGTTGCGCACAAATCTCGGCGGGTTCGGATGCAAGCCCAACAAATCATAAAGCACCAAAATCTGTGCGTCCGTGTCCGCGCCCGCCCCTATGCCAATCACCGGAATCTTCACGGCCGCCGTAATCCGCTTCGCCAGGCTCGCCTCTGTGCACTCCAACAACAAAAAACAAACGCCGGCCGCCGCGCACTCCTTGGCCATGGATAGCATCTCGGCCGCCTCCGCGGGTGTTCGTCCTTTAACACGATAACCGCCTTCCCGCACCGCCTGCTGCGGTCGCAACCCCAGATGCGCGCAGATTGGAATACCCTGACGACTCAAGTCCGCAAGCAACGGCACCATCTCCGCGTCCGCTTCATACTTAACCGCTTCCGCACCCGCGCGCAACAACCGGCGCGCACTCTCCGTAGCCGCGACCATATCATAGGCGCAGGCAAACGGCACATCCGCCATCAACAAAGAACCGCAATTCCCGCTCGCAACCGCCCGGGTATGATAGACCATTTCATCCAACCGCACCCCCAGCGTGGAAGAACGCCCCTGCACCACCTGCGCCAGAGAATCACCGACCAGCAACACCTCCGTCCCCGCCCGCGACAACACGCGCGCTTGGGTCGCATCATAGGCGGTCAGGCAACAAAATCGCTGCTTCTCCTTCTTAAGCCGATGTAACTCGGCAATCGTATGTCTTGGCATCTTCGTTACATATTTTAATCCATTCGCGCCTTTTTATTTGTTTTACAATAACCCCATGAGTCGATGTAACGAAAACAAACACAAGATGCCTATTCATTCTGCGCTTCGCAACGATTTTCTGTGTCCGCTTTTACCCTGACAGTGCCCGCCAGCAGCGGCAACATGGGTGCGGGATTTGATACATTCGGTATGGCCCTGTCCGTCAGAAACGAATTTTCGTTTAAGCCGGCACCGGAGTATTCGCTGACTTACAACACGATCAACGCGGCCAACGCAGCGGAAAAAACAAAAGTCGGACTGCACAACTCCTTTACCAACCCCGACAGAAACTACCTGGTTAAATGCTACAAAAAATGCTGTAAAAAAATGAACCTGCCGGCGCGCCCCTTCTCTCTGCACGCAACAGTGCGCGTGCCTCCCTACGGCGGCATGGGCTCCAGTGCCACAGCCGTAATCGCCGCGGCCGCGGCCGCGCAGATTCTCAACGAACGCAAACCGAACAAGGAAGAACTGCTGGCAATGGCCGTGGGCTTTGAACGGCATCCGGACAACCTGGCGCCGTCTTTGTTTGGCGGCTTCACCATATCCGTTCGCCATCCCGTAACCAAAGAATACAAGGTGCACCGGATTCCCGTGTCGCGCGATCTCCTCTGCATTCTGATTCTGCCGGACCTGCAAACATCCACCGCCGCCGCCCGAAAAACCATGCCCGACCGGTTCACACGCGCGGACCTGTCCGCAAATCTCGGTTATGCCAGTCTTACCGCACTGGCATTTGCAACCCAAAATTACGCTCTGTTGCGGCAGGCGATGCATGACCGCATCCACGAACCTTACAGGGACAAGCCGGAACTCGGCTATGTGGAACTAAAACAGAGTCTGCCGGCCGCCGGCGCGCTTGGAGTTTGTATCAGCGGCAGCGGGCCGGCTATTCTTCTGCTGGCGGAAAACGGAAAAACCAAAAAATTGGATGCCGCGGTTAGCCGGCATTTCCAAAAACGCGCTCTGTCTTTCAAAAGTTTCCGCTTACTGGCCGACAACCGCGGCATCCAAATTCGCTATGGTCCCCGAGAAGATTAAAAAGGACAAGAATCCTCTCATTCTTACGGACACCTCCGGGCATGTGTTCCGCGCTTATCATGTCCTCCGCCATCAGGCCATGTCGGACACCAAAGGCAGACCCACTCAGGTCATCTTCGGCGTTCTCAACATGCTGAGGGCCCTGCGCCGCAAGCACCCAAAGAGCAACATCATCACCGTGTTTGACGGCAAGGGCAAAGAAACGAGAGCCGAGTGGTTCCCCGAATACAAGGCAAATCGCCCGCCAACCCCGGCAGACCTTTCCGAGCAGATCCCGCCGCTCAAGGAAATCATCCGGGCGCAAGGTTTCCCGGTGCTGACAGGGGACGGCCTGGAAGCGGACGATGTCATCGCGCATCTTTGCACTCGCTCTCCCGCTCTTTACGAGAAAACTTACATCGTCACCCGAGACAAGGATTTGGCGCAACTGGTCAACAACAACATTTTTATTTTGGCGGACGAACGCACGGACGAGATTTGGGATGCCGAGGGGGTGGAGAACAAATACGGCGTCCCGCCGGAGCGCATCGCCGATTACCTGACCCTGATTGGCGACACAGTGGACAACATCCCCGGCGTGCCGATGATCGGCAACAAGACCGCCGTCAAACTGTTACAGGAATACGGTTCCTTGGACAACCTGGCAAAGAACGCGGACAAGGTGCCGGGCAAGGTCGGCGAAAATCTGCGCGCCTCTTTGGAACAATTGCCGCTGCTCAAAAAACTAAACACTCTCATCACGGAATCGGATCCGCCTCTGAACCCCGCGGAACTCACCATGCGAGAGCCGAACCCGGAAAAGTTAAAGGCTCTTTATCTGGAATATGACCTGAAGTCGTTCTTAAAAGAACTCAACGAAACACCGCAACAGCCGCAGGGTCTGTCCTATCAGATCATTTTGACATCCGAAGACCGTGCCAAGTTGCTGAACATACTAAAACAATCTTCCGTTTTTGCCTTTGACCTGGAAACCACCGGCCTGGAACACCTGGACGCCAAGATTGTCGGCTTTTCCTTTGCCGTATCCCCGGACGAAGCCTATTATGTCCCATGTGAGCATCGGTATATGGGAGTGCCGGAGCAACTGTCCACCGAAGACATGCTCCGGGACCTCGCCCCCCTGTTTGCAGACGCCGCCAAGACAGTTGTCAGCCACAACGCCAAGTTTGATTTTCACATACTGCGCAACCATGGCAGCGACATTCCCAAAAAGTTTGACGACACAATGCTCATGTCCTATCTTGTCACATCGGGCAGACGAGACCTGACAAGTTTGACCCTCTCTCTGTTGAAACGCACCAAAAAGGAATTTACAGACCTTGCCGGCAAAGGGAAAAACCAACTGCATTTCCAAGAAATTGACATACAGGCGGGCGGCGAATATGCGGCCGAAGACGCCGATGTCTGCTTGCAACTGTGGCAACTTCTGAAAAAAGAAATCGCCGCGACCAAAGAAAGCACCGACCTATACGAACAGTCGGACCTACCGCTGCTGCCCATCCTTCTTGATATGGAACGCCGCGGCGCGCTGCTGGATACAAAACTGCTTGCCGAACAAAGCGCCGAACTCGGCAACAGCATCCGCACTCTGGAAAAAGAGATCCACCGCATTGCCGGCACGGAATTCAACATCAACTCGCCATCTCAGTTGGAAAAAATTCTCTACGAACAACTCGGACTCAAGTCATCGCGTAAAACCGAAGGCGGCCAGCGTTCCACGGCGGAGCGCGTCCTCACCCAACTGGCGACCGAACACGAACTGCCCGGCCACATTTTGGAATACCGCAACCTGAGCAAGTTAAAAAACACCTACACGGACGCCCTCGCCAAACAGGTGAATCCGCGCACCGGCCGGGTGCACACCTCGTTCCATCAGGCGGCGGTCGCCACCGGGCGCCTTTCTTCAAGCAACCCGAATTTGCAGAACATCCCCATTCGCACCCAAGAAGGCCGGCGCATTCGCAAGGCATTTGTCGCCCCCAAAGGCTGCGTTCTGGCATCCGCAGACTACTCGCAAATAGAACTGCGCGTGATGGCGCACCTCTCCGAGGATCCCGCCCTGTTGGATGCCTTTGCCAAAGATCAGGACATTCACCGGGCAACGGCGGCCGAAGTGTTCGGCGCGGAATTGGCGGCCGTCAGCCCGGAACAAAGACGGCGCGCCAAAGCAATTAACTTCGGTCTGATTTACGGTATGTCGGCGTTTGGTTTGGCGAGCCAACTGAAAATTGACAAGACCACCGCACAAGAATACATTGACCTGTATTTTGAACGATATCCGGGAGTGCGCGCTTACATGGAAAGAACCAAAAAACAGGCCGCGGAAAAAGGATGGGTGGAAACTCTGAGCGGCCGCCGCATTCACACACCGAACATCAACAGCAAAGCATTCGGCGCGCGCCAGGGCGCGGAAAGGGCCGCCATTAACGCGCCGGTCCAAGGAACGGCGGCCGACCTGATGCGTCTTGCCATGATCACCGCCAACGCAACTTTGGACAAAAACAAGGCCGTCATGATCCTACAGGTGCATGACGAACTCCTGTTTGAGATCAAAAAAGATGCGGTGGAAGAATGCCGACAAGTCATCTGCGATGCGATGGAGCAGGTCAGCCCCCTGCGCGAAAAATTAATGGTTACCTTAAAAGTGGATTTCGGTTACGGTCCCAACTGGGACGCCGCCCACTAAAAACATGACGAACTCCTGTTTGAGATCAAAGAAGATGCGGTGGAAGAATGCCGACAAGTCATCTGCGACGCGATGGAGCAGGTCAGCCCCCTGCGCGAAAAATTAATGGTTACCTTAAAAGTGGATTTCGGTTACGGTCCCAACCGGGACGCCGCCCACTAAAAACATGACAAACTCCTGTTTGAGATCAAAGAAGATGCGGTGGAAGAATGCCGACAAGTCATCTGCGACGCGATGGAGCAGGTCAGCCCCCTGCGCGAAAAATTAATGGTTACCTTAAAAGTGGATTTCGGTTACGGTCCCAACCGAGACGCCGCCCACTAAAAACATGACGAACTCCTGTTTGAGATCAAAAAAGATGCGGCGGAAGAATGCCGACAAGTCATCTGCGATGCGATGGAGCAGGTCAGCCCCCTGCGCGAAAAACTAATGGTTACCTTAAAAGTGGATTTCGGTTACGGTCCCAACTGGGACGCCGCCCACTAAAAACGAGAATATCTGTCTATTAAGGTAAGGAACCCGGCTACCGTTACCGACTGTCGGATAACCGGTTTTGGCATTTCAAACGGCTGCAAACGACTGTAAACGGCGGCGCGAGATCGCGGCCGCGGTCATTCAACAGCCGTTCAACCCGTTCGCAAAGAATCTGGCCGGAAGAAACTGTTCTTATATAGCGGATACCGCCACCACCACCCCAAAAAAAGGGCGACCTATGCCGCCCTTTACTTGCTTAAGGATCCCCGCGGAGTTCTTCCTTTAAATAACCCTTATCCTTTAATAGCCTTTATTTTTTATCGGCATCGGAAAGCAGCCCGATTCGCACAGCCAAAGAACAGCCAATCTGCAAACTGACCGCAGCCAATGCCGCCTTGGCAAGATCACCCAAAACAAAAGGAGCAACACCCAACCAAAAGGCCTTCTCATAGCCGATCTGAAATCCCAGCCAAGCATAACCGCAGGCATACACCAGGGCATATGCGGCCAAAATAACAGCGAGCATAACAATTAAAGGCAGCAAACGCAGCCCCTGTTTCATTTGCGGCTCCGGGCGCGAACGCATACGGCTGCCGGCATATCCCAACAACAACGCGGCCGGGATAAAGCCCATTAAATAACCGCCTGTCGGTCCCAACAAATACGGCAGGCCCGCCACGGCACCGGCAAACACCGGCACACCCAGAGCCCCCTGTGCCAGGTAAACCAACACAGTTGCAACGGCAAGGCGTGTCCCGTAAGCAAGGCATATCACCGCCAAGGCCAAGGTTTGCAAGGTCATCGGCACGGGATAAAACGGCACTTGTATTTTTGCCGACAATGTCAAAACGAGACTGCCGGCGAAAACCGCCGCCAAAGAAACCCACAGGCTGCGAGCAACCGATTGCTCCGCCCGGGTCAATGAAGTGGAAAGTATTTTAGTCATCTTTTAAGTTTAAGTTCAATTTCATAAAGTAACAATTAATAATAACGATTGTGCCGTATCTTCGCAAAAACCCGGCAACACCGCCTGCCCGCATCGCAACCAAACGGTAGAATTATTATAGCACAGACAACCCGGGACAGATCCGAGAATTGTATCCGTTCCATTTCGCCCCACCCCGTCCCATACCGCCCGTCCGATTTCGGATGCTTCATAACTGATGACTGACAAGAAAGCCGTTCAAAGACAGATTGCTCTATAAACTTAAACTCTGCGCCGAAGAACGCAAAAATAAAAAATCGCTTAGCGTCTTGCTACCGCCTCTTGCATCTTGCTCTGCTCTTTGTTTGTTTAAATGTTTGTTTAAATGCCGATACACGGTTCTCCCGCATGGGTCGCCGGAAAACTTTTCAAAAAATTCTACGGCTGTAATATTGGGCATCCGGAGAGAATCCAACGCTTGTTGCTCTGCGACATCCACAACACGCTTTGCAATTTTTTTGCCTTTCCGGGTTTAAGATACTGTAAATGTTTGGTTATATAATTTCTTAATTAAAACTCCATCCAACTCATTCGGTCCCGGTATATCCGGATGATCTTTGTTATCGGTAAAATAAATGACAAGGCAGTAGTTCTCTTCTCCGTGATCTTCTGTTTGTGCCATTCCAACAGCAGAGATGTATTTTTTCTCCATCCATCTTTGTTGATACTTTTCTTGAATTTGTTTTGTTTGTTGTAAGGAAGCATTCATTTCAAAAAAACCATTCTGCACAAAAAATCTTACTATTATCCGCCACTCGTCTTTTACAAGTAGCAAGTCCCTCATATTGTGAGCATTTGTGCACATACACCGCCTCTTTGTGATGCCCTGCTGCCATTTAGTAAACTATTCGCCATTTGTTTGTTTATTTAATTGCCTCTTTAATGGAATGGATTAAACAGATTAAACCATCTATTCATTCAATCAATCTCGGAATCTCGCAAACAATTCCCTTTGGCGGGCGACGCCGCCCGGCGGACAAGTTAATAGCGGATATGCATTCGCATCGCTCGGGTCCCAAGCCAACGAGTCGCCGGGGACGCCGGGCCCCGCATCGCAAAAATAGTTGTTCCAGATTGCATAAATACCCGAAAATTCTGTCTCCTCTTGCAATTGCTCTGTGGTGCGGCCATGGACATCGTCATCACTCGCCGGCGTGTCGCCGGCAGGGTCGCATCCCAATAGGTGGCATTCACAGACACATTGCCATGGATATTATTAGCACTACCAACAAACAAACTTCCCCGCAGACCGCCTATGTCGCTCTTGCCCGCCGCCCCCTTGGGAACAGAAGCGGAATAAGAGGCTGTCAATCGGCAAGTACCTCCCCTCACCGTCCCCAAGATGCCGCCGACAGAGTTGTCGGCAGTGAGACGCAGGGCGGCATAGGAACCGGTAATCTCACAGGTATTGGGTAAAGGAGCACTATAACTATACCGACCTACCAGCCCGCCGACTTCGGCCCTGGTAGTTATTACATTACCAAACGCATAGGAAGAACGGATCACAAGAGAACCGGACATTGCACCGACCAGGCCACCCGAAGCATCTGAGAATTCATTATTAGAATTTAGCGGTGGGAAAGTCTCAGACGCGGTGTTAAAAGACGACCGAGCTGGTAAGGTTTTGTTTAAGTTCAAAACCGCATAAGAAGAGAGAATTGTCAGGCTGACCGCCGGCGTGTCTATCAGTCCCCCGCCGACCAGACCGCCGATACTTCGACTGTTCACGAACGCATCCGCCGCCCCCTCGGCGGCAACCCGACGCAACACACTATTCTTGGCAACGCCGGCAACCATGCCGATATTCAACAAACCGCCCTTGATATATGCGTTCACCAGGCGCAGATTCCGAATCTCATTGTTCGCTATCGCGCCAAACAGACCGATCCCTTGAGAAGATGACAAGATTTGCACAGTCAACCCGCCCATATCCATCGTCTCACTCGTCTCTGTGCTTGCATTAATAAACAGATCATACAGTCCATGGCCATTACCCTCAAAAGTTCCCGTATAAGAACGATATCTCGTTACAGGCTGAAAGAACCTATTTAGATCGGTGCAACTGGTTTTATCTACCGAACAAAACCCAATCGGCACCCAGCCACGACCGGAGCGGTTTGTCCAGGCACTCTTGCTCGCCGAACCCGTCTCATACGAGCCCGCATCACTGAAATTCAACGAACGCACCAATTCGTAACCGGTACAGCCGCCCGGGGTCGGACAGCCCGATGACCCCATAGCCACAACATCGGTAAAGTGACTATCATCCCCGCCGTTGCCGTTAAGATCATCGCGCATGCGCCCCAAATCATCCAGCGTCCGCACCTCTATCAACCCATCGCCGTCATCGTCCACATCCGCCGCATCGGCCACGCCATCACCGTCATCATCCGGGTCCGCCACATTCGGCGTCCCGTTGTCATCCGTATCGCCGCAAGCATCGCCCGGCGCATCCAAGTCACTGTTCTCCTGCAACGCATTGACGACAAGCGGGCAGTTGTCCGTAGTGTCGGGCACCCCATCATTGTCATCGTCCGCATCCTCGGCATGCGCATCCCGACAGCCATCGCCGTCATTGTCCGCAGACGCATTGGAGGTCCAGCCCGTATCACCGCGCGGACAGGCATCCAATGGTGTGCTCCCGTCCTCGGCAAAATCATTCAGCCCGTCATTATCATCGTCCGGATCCTCGTTATCCGGCAGATGATCGCCGTCCGTATTTTTCCCCGGGCGGCGCATCGGTCCCGAAACCACATTGGATAGGCCGCCGCCCGCATACAGGACGGACACACTGACCGTGTAACCGGTGCCGTCTGTCAGACCGTCAAGCAAATAGCCCGTCATCGTCAGGGCAGACTGATCCGACTGATCCCCGGTAAGCCGCGATCCCGACCCCGTTCCTGATCCGGTCGCACTTGTACTGACCCAACTGATATTAAAGTCGCTGATATCGATGCGATTCGGGTTGGTCCAATTGAGCAGCAAACTGCCCTCGGCCGGAATAATGTTTAGATCGGAAACGGCGGGAAACTCACCGCCGGGATCTCCACTACTGCCCCCCCCCCCCGCCACCACAGGCGGTGAGCAGAACGGCCGACAGGGCGACTGTTAATAATAAAAGAATGCCGCGGCCTATTGTTCGGCCGGCTGCGGCTATGCCGTTGCTACTGAGAGCATGGATTGCAAATAGACTCATAATGAATTATTTTTTGTTAAAGTAAAAAGTAAACAGATAAAATCAAAATCATTGTTAATATTTTACCATATAAGGAAGCATTCATTTCAAAAAAACCATTCTGCACAAAAAATCTTACTATTACCCGCCACTCGTCTTTTACAAGTAGCAAGTCCCTCATATTGTGAGCATCTGTACATATACACCGCCTCTTTGTGATGCCATCCTGCCTTTAGTCAGCTCTTCGCCATTTGTTTGTTTGTTTAATTGCCTCTTTAATGGATTAAACGGATTAAACCATTAAACCATCTATTCATTCAATCCATCTCGGAATCTCGCAAACAATTCCCTTTGGCGGGCGACGCCGCCCGGCGGACAAGTTAATAGCGGATATGCGTTCGCATCGCTCGGGTCCCAAGCCAACGAGTCGCCGGGGACACCGGACCCCGCATCGCAAAAATAGTTGTTCCAGATTGCATAAATACCCGAAATTCTGTCTCCTCTTGCAATTGCTCTGTGGTGCGGCCATGGACATCGTCATCATTCACCGGCGTGTCGCCGGCCAGGGTCGCATCCCAATAGGTGGCATTCACAGACACATTGCCACGGATATTATTACCATTAACAAACAAACTTCCCCGCAGACCGCCTATGTCGCTCTTGCCCGCCGTCCCCTTGGGAACAGAAGCGGAATAAGAGGCTGTCAATCGGCAAGTACCTCCCCACACCGTCCCCAAGATGCCGCCGACAGAGTTGTCGGCGGTGAGACGCAGGGCGGCATAGGAACCGGTAATCTCACAGGTATTGGGTAAAGGAGCATTATGATTATACCAGCCTACCAGCCCGCCGACTGAGGCCCTGGTAGTCATTACATTACCAAACGCATAGGAAGAACGGATCACAAGAGAACCGGTCATTATGCCGACCAGCCCACCCGAAGCATCTAAGAATTCATTATTAGAATTTAGCTGTGAGGAAGCCTCAGACACGGTATTAAAAAACGACCGGGAGGGTAAGGTTTTGTTTAAGTTCAAAACCGCATAAGAAGAGAGAATTGTCAGGCTGACCGCCGGCGTGTCTATCAGTCCCCCGCCGACCAGACCGCCGATACTTTGACTGTTCACGAACGCATCCGCCGCCCCCTCGGCGGCAACCCGACGCAACACACTATTCTTGGCAACACCGGCAACCATGCCGATATTCAACAAACCGCCCTTGATATATGCGTTCACCAGGCGCAGATTTCGAATCTCATTGTCCGCTATCGCGCCAAACAAACCGATCCCTTGAGAAGATGACAAGATTTGCACAGTCAACCCGCCCATATCCATCGTCTCACTCGTCTCTGCGTTTGCATTAATAAACAGATCATACAGTCCATGGCCGTTGCCCTCAAAAGTTCCCGTATAAGAACGATATCTCGTTACAGGCTGAAAGAACCTATTTAGATCGGTGCAACTGGTTTGATTTACCGAACAAAACCCAATCGGCACCCAGCCGCGACCGGAGCGGTTTGTCCAGGCACTCTTGCTCGCCGAACCCGGCTCATACGCACCCGCATCACTGAAATTCAACGAACGCACCAATTCGTAACCGGTACAGCCGCCCCCAGGGGGGCGCGGACAGCCCATCTGACCCATAGCCACAACATCGGTAAAGTGTGCATGATCTCATAAAGGTTCTGGACTCTGAGTTTGGTATTGTGCGTCCTCAGATCAAGCAGCCGGATGTTCTGTCGGACGGGTCGAAAATAGATCCGGCAACAGGTCTACGGTATGTGGAGCTAGATGAATGAAACGGGCAAGAAGGACGGATAGCTGTTTTGCTCTCACCGACGCAGACAGCGGAGGCTTGTTGTTGATAAAACTGTCTAGGTGTATCCGCTGGCGAGACGGTATGGTTTGTGAGGGCAGCCGGACTGCACATTGGAAATGAGAGGAACACGTTTACGCTACATTGGTTATCGCGTGCGCGGTTTCAATAAAATGGTGGTTTTAGCAAATCAATATTTAAACATGTCTAAAACCACCAAAATAAAACTGGACACCTTAGCGTTCGCGCGCAAACATGGTGTCGCGGCCGCGTTGGATCATACCAGGATCAGTCGTGCTACATTCTACGAGTGGCAGCGGCGTTTCCGTGAAGGCGGGGTCGATGAACTGGCGAACAACTATGGGTATCAGCCCAAGCGGTCCAACACCTGGCCACCGGCACTGATTACCAAGATCCGATCTTGGCGACAACAGCGTCCGAACATCGGTGCCGGTAAACTGGTCTGCTTGTTACCCGAATGGTGTCAGCAGCGCGGGCTGCCGCTGCCCAGCCAATCAACGCTCTCTCGCATCATTGCCGATGACCCGGATAAGATGCGGTGCAAACCATCGCGGTCCGTGCCGAAACGCCCGCGGCATGGTGCTCCGCGCGAGCGCAAGGACACCCGCTTTGTTGCGGGCCGGAGAGGTGAATGTGTTGCCTTTGATACGCTCGTCCGCATCGTCGATGGCCGGCGCTTTTATTGGCATGTCGGCATTGACCTATTTTCCCGCTTCTCACTGGTCAGTGTCGACACCTCGGCTGCTTCGGCCAGTTCCGCCCGGCTCTTTACCGCCATGCAAAACATACTCGGCACTCGGATCGAAAAAGTCCTCACCGATAATGGCAGTGAGTTCGCCAAAGACTTTCACCGGGTCGTGACCGCAAACGGCAGCACCCACTGGTATACCTATCCAAGGAAACCGCAAATGAATGCACACTGCGAACGGTTTAATCGCACTCTCTGGGAAGAGTTCGGTTGTCATATGCGGCATCTCTTGGTTAAGGATATGCCAGCATTCAACGCCAAACTCATCGAGTGGTTGGCTTGGTATAATCTGGAACGTCCCCATTATGCTCTCAAACAACTCTCGCCAATCCAGTTTTTGCAAAAACAACAAAAGTCCAGAAATGGGTGGGATCATACAATATTTGGTTATCAAATTTGATATAATGCATTACATATACTTTAATTTTTAATTTGAAAAAAATCATGAAAATTTGTTCTATAAATCGCCGCACCCGTGCGGGTGTGTTGGGTGCGTTGAAAGGCTGCAATGAAAGCATTGCAATGCAATCCGTGAGATGCGCGCCTGTTTCTTATCTGCCTTCTTTTGCTTTTCCTTTTCCTTTTAAAGGTGTCGGCATCCGATCTAAAATTCTATATCTTATTGTGCCGGCGATGCTGTTGGCTGCCTGCGAAGGCGGCGGCGGCGGTTCCGGTGCTGGCGGCGGTCCCGCGCCCGTTTCCGCGGTTGAGTTTGTGGCGGGGAATACGGATACGAGTCTTATTGTCGCTTGGAAGAATCCGAATCAACAAGATATTTCCGGCTTTAATATTATTTGGGAGAATACGCAAGTTCCGAGCAATAACGGCACAGAGAAGCTGACGGCGGCGGATGTTAATGTCTCGGCCGATGTGCGCGTGATCCATACTATTAAAGATCTGCTGAATAATGCCAACTACAATCTAACGATTGTGGTGATCTATGAGGATGGCCGTTCGGCATCTGTTTCGCCGCCCGGCACGGCAAGGACCGGGTCTGCGGGAATCAACACTGAGGGAGACATTGACAGAGACGGAGTTTTGGATGCGACGGATGCATTCCGGGCGGATGCCTGTGCCGGCACCGATACGGATGGGGACGGTCGGCCGGACAGTCTGGTTACCGACTGTGATACCGACTTGACGGCAGATAACTGCCGGTCGGTTGCCAATGCGGATCAAGCCAACACGGACAAGGCGGACGATGGCGGCGATGCCTGTGATGAGGACGATGACAATGACGATGTTCCGGATAACATGGATGCCTTCCGGACCGATGCCTGTGCCAGTGCCGACGCAGATAAGGACGGTGACCCGGATACTTTGGTCACCGGCTGTGTTACCGGCGTGAACACTACCTTGACGGAAGATATGGACGATGACAATGATAATGTTCCGGATCTGACGGATGTGGATGACAATAATAATAGCCTCATAGAAATTTACACTTTGGATGACTTGGCGCGGCTGCGCGATGATCTGGATGGCGATGGGATGGATGATGGTGCTATTCCCGAGATTACTCCTGTAGGTTCTGATGGCTGTCCGAGTTCCGGATGTAAAGGTTATGAACTGGCCCGCTCGCTCAGTTTTAGTGATGAGGCTTCCTATAACGGGAGCAGCGTTAATGTGGATGCCTGGACGAATCGTGCCGGCAGCGGCTGGGTGCCGATTGGCTCTTGTACTGCCAACAATGTTTGCACCCCTTATACTTCCGTGTTTGACGGCGGGGGTTATGCGATTGCGGATCTGTTTATTTCTGTGAATGATGATGTTAACGGAACCGGCTTGTTTGGTGCCTTAAATGGCACTATCCAAAATATGCATCTGTTGGATGCGAATGTCAGTGGCGGTGCCAGTGATCTGGGGCTGCTGGTTGGCTATGGCCAGGATGGTCAGTTTACAAATCTTGCCATCGCCGGGGGAGTGATCATGAGTCCGTCCGCGCGTACTGTCGGTGGTCTGGTCGGTGAAGGAGAGAATGCTGAGATGCGTGCTGTGTCCGTGTCCGATGTTACTATTAGTGCTTTTTCTACTATTGGTGGTCTGGCCGGCAGTGTACCTGACTCTGATATACGTATTGTGTCCGTATCCGACGTTACTGTTACTGGTGATAGTAATCAAATCGGTGGCATAAGTGGCTTTGTAACGGATATGAGTATTCGTCATGCTTATGCAGTCGGTGGCAGTGTTTTCGGTCTAGATAGTGTCGGTGGTTTGTTTGGTGCAGGACAGATTCCGGAAATTAGTTATTCTTATACGGCCGGCGGTCCTGTTTCTGCATTTAATACTAAGCCTCGAATTAGTGGCTTGTTAGGCTTTGGCCAGTCCCCAACTGTCATTGCTTCCTATTGGGATAATGAGACGACCAGACAACCGGCAAGTGATCCCCGAACTGGGGACACCCTAGGCACCGCTCTGGGGACTGCACAGTTGCAAAACCCGACCGATTTCACAGGCATCTATGCCGCTTGGGGCAACTTCTGGTGTGATCCGACCAGTTTCGAGATCCGGGAAAACAGGACGGACCCCGGCGGCTCCTTCGAGCGTCTCTGGGATCTGGGCGATGCCAACCAATATCCCGTTCTGAACTGTCTTCCTGTCAGCGTAGAAGAGCAACAGCAACGGCAGTAGGAAGTCAGCAGCGGGTAAGCGGAAGCAAGAAGCAGACCGAGATCTCGTTTGGCTGCCTTCGGCGAGCCAAACAGATCGCTTCATCGATGCAGCGTCTATGAAACAGCGATGAGACAGTGACGAAACAGCGACGCAGCAGCTGCGAAACGGTGATGAGTCCGCGGCAAAGAATGCATCTTTAACAAGCACTGATCTTTTTACAACCTAAACCCCGCAATCGGGCGGGGGTGATCCGGCAAGGCAAGTCCGCCGGTTGTGTTGCCGGTCACCAGGCTTCTCATTTTCTACAACTTAAACCCCGCAATTGGGCGGAGGTGATCCGGTAAGGCAAGTCCGCCGGCTGTGTTGCCAGTCACTGGGCTTCTAATTTTCTACAATCTAAACCCCGCAATCGGGCGGGGGTGATCCGGCAAGGCAAGTCCGCCGGCTGTGTTTCTTATCAGTATCTTTAATAAGCACTGATCTTTTGACAAGTTAAACCATGCAATCGGGCGAGGGTGATCCGGCAAGGCGAGCCCGCCGGTTGTGTTGCCAGTCACCAGGCTTCTCATTTTCTACAAGTTAAACCCCCTAAACCCCGCAATCGGGCGGGGATGGGACTATACACAACACACAGATGTACCGTCTTGCCGAAATATGGTAAAATAGTAACTATGATTTTGATTTTATCTGTGTGCTTTAACAAAAACAATTCATGATGAGTCTATTTGCAATCAATGCTTTCAATAGCAACGGCATGGCCGCAGCCGGCCGAACTATCCGCCGCGGCATTCTTTTATTATTAACAGTCGTCTTGTCGGCCGTTCTGCTCACCGCTTGTGGTGGCGGCGGCGGTTCCGGCGGCGGTGGCGGTCCCGGATGATGACGGCGATGGC
Source organism: Gammaproteobacteria bacterium (assembly GCA_965209035.1). GTDB lineage: Bacteria > Pseudomonadota > Gammaproteobacteria > CBDBNL01 > JAAOII01 > CBDBPY01. The sequence goes on along the minus strand of OZ242372.1, from coordinate 1,179,449 downwards.
GTGACCGATGCGGCGGATGTGGACGATGACGGCGACGGGTTGATAGAGGTGCGGACGCTGGATGATTTGGGGCGCATGCGCGATGATCTTAACGGCAACGGCGGGGATGATAGGCACTTTGTATGATCCCACCCATTTCTGGACTTTTGTTGTTTTTGCAAAAACTGGATTGGCGAGAGTTGTTTGAGAGCATAATGGGGACGTTCCAGATTATACCAAGCCAACCACTCGATGAGTTTGGCGTTGAATGCTGGCATATCCTTAACCAAGAGATGCCGCATATGACAACCGAACTCTTCCCAGAGAGTGCGATTAAACCGTTCGCAGTGTGCATTCATTTGCGGTTTCCTTGGATAGGTATACCAGTGGGTGCTGCCGTTTGCGGTCACGACCCGGTGAAAGCCTTTGGCGAACTCACTGCCATTATCGGTGAGGACTTTTTCGATCCGAGTGCCGAGTATGTTTTGCATGGCGGTAAAGAGCCGGGCGGAACTGGCCGAAGCAGCCGAGGTGTCGACACTGACCAGTGAGAAGCGGGAAAATAGATCAATGCCGACATGCCAATAAAAGCGCCGGCCATCGACGATGCGGACGAGCGTATCAAAGGCAACACATTCACCTCTCCGGCCCGCAACAAAGCGGATGTCCTTGCGCTCGCGCGGAGCACCTTGCCGCGGGCGTTTCGGCACGGGCCGCGATGGTTTGCACCGCATCTTATCCGGGTCATCGGCAATGATGCGAGAGAGCGTTGATTGGCTGGGCATCGGCAGCCCGCGCTGCTGACACCATTCGGGTAACAAGCAGACCAGTTTACCGGCACCGATGTTCGGACGCTCTTGTCGCCAAGATCGGATCTTGGTAATCAGTGCCGGTGGCCAGGTGTTGGACCGCTTGGGCTGATACCCATAGTTGTTCGCCAGTTCATCGGCCCCGCCTTCACGGAAACGCCGCTGCCACTCGTAGAATGTAGCACGACTGATCCTGGCATGATCCAACGCGGCCGCGACACCATGTTTGCGCGCGAACGCTAAGGTGTCCAGTTTGATTTTGGTGGTTTTAGACATGTTTGAATATTTGTTTGCTAAAACCACCATTTTATTGAAACCGCGCACGCGATAACCAATGTAGTGTAAACGTGTTCCTCTCATTTCAAATCACCTCCGCGGTGCAGCCGCTCTCGCACACCGTACCGTCTTGCCAGCGGATACACCTAGACAGTTTTATCAACAACAAGCCTCCGCTGTCTGCGGCGGTGAGAGCAAAACAGCTATCCATCTTTCTTGCCCGTTTCATTCATCTAGCTCCACATACCGGAGACCCGTTGCCGGATCTATTTTCGACCCGTCCGACAGAACATCCGGCTGCTTGATCTGAGGACGCACAATACCAAACTCAGAGTCCAGAACCTTTATGAGATCATGCAGTATGATCCCACCCATTTCTGGACTTTTGTTGTTTTTGCAAAAACTGGATTGGCGAGAGTTGTTTGAGAGCATAATGGGGACGTTCCAGATTATACCAAGCCAACCACTCGATGAGTTTGGCGTTGAATGCTGGCATATCCTTAACCAAGAGATGCCGCATATGACAACCGAACTCTTCCCAGAGAGTGCGATTAAACCGTTCGCAGTGTGCATTCATTTGCGGTTTCCTTGGATAGGTATACCAGTGGGTGCTGCCGTTTGCGGTCACGACCCGGTGAAAGTCTTTGGCGAACTCACTGCCATTATCGGTGAGGGCTTTTTCGATCCGAGTGCCGAGTATGTTTTGCATGGCGGTAAAGAGCCGGGCGGAACTGGCCGAAGCAGCCGAGGTGTCGACACTGACCAGTGAGAAGCGGGAAAATAGATCAATGCCGACATGCCAATAAAAGCGCCGGCCATCGACGATGCGGACGAGCGTATCAAAGGCAACACATTCACCTCTCCGGCCCGCAACAAAGCGGATGTCCTTGCGCTCGCGCGGAGCACCTTGCCGCGGGCGTTTCGGCACGGACCGCGATGGTTTGCACCGCATCTTATCCGGGTCATCGGCAATGATGCGAGAGAGCGTTGATTGGCTGGGCATCGGCAGCCCGCGCTGCTGGCACCATTCGGGTAACAAGCAGACCAGTTTATTGGGACCGATATTCGGTCGCTCTTGTCGCCAAGACCGGATCTTGTCAATCAGTGCCGGTGGCCAGGTGTTGGACCGCTTGGGCTGATACCCATAGTTGTTCGCCAGTTCATCGACCCCGCCTTCACGGAAACGCCGCTGCCACTCGTAGAATGTAGCACGACTGATCCCGGCATGATCCAGCGCCGCCGCGACACCATGTTTGCGCGCGAACGCTAAGGTGTCCAGTTTGATTTTGGTGGTTTTAGACATGTTTGAATATTTGTTTGCTAAAACCACCATTTTATTGAAACCGCGCACGCGATAACCAATGTAGCGTAAACGTGTTCCTCTCATTTCCAATGTGCAGTCCGGCTGCCCTCACAAACCGTACCGTCTCGCCAGCGGATACACCTAGACAGTTTTATCAACAACAAGCCTCCGCTGTCTGCGGCGGTGAGAGCAAAACAGCTATCCGTCCTTCTTGCCCGTTTCATTCATCTAGCTCCACATACCGAAGACCCGTTGCCGGATCTATTTTCGACCCGTCCGACAGAACCTCCGGCTGCTTGATCTGAGGACGCACAATACCAAACTCAGAGTCCAGAACCTTTATGAGACTATGCATGCAATTTGATTTCTTATATCATCCCGTCCGGTTTTGCGGTCTTGATGTTGAGAACCGGATCGGCGAGAGTTGTTTGTGGGTATATGCTGCAATCACTTCCGTATGATTTTTTCAGCAAAAAAGAACAGAACAGAAAATGATTATTCTTATAATAGAAGGGGTTGTTGTTTCAAAAAAGCGTTTAATAAATGAGATATTAGTGAGTTAGTTATTGGTTGTTAATTAAAAGATTAAAGATGAAAAAGTTTTTGTACGGGTTCGGCCTGTTCGTTTTTTTTGCCGGCGGTGCCGGCAGCGTGCTGATTGTGGATCTGGTGCGCCAACAACTCGGCACAGAGCAAACAACTGCGGCTCTTTCCGATACCCCCGCAGAAGAAGACACACCGAAGATTGAACCGTTAATCCCGGAAGATCTGCAAGGGCAAGACGCAAATAATTATTGGAATCAAAACGCAGATCTGCCGTCCGCGGAAGAATCGCCCGGTAGCTCCCCCATCTACTCTTTTGCCGCAGCGGTGGAACGGGCGGCACCGGCCGTTGTCAATGTTTACAGTTCGCGCGTGTTGAAGCAGCAAGAAAACGATCAGCCGCCGTTCTTTGATCATCCGTTCTTTGATGATTTCTTTTCGCAGCCGCCCGTGCCGCGCGAACGCGAACAGCGCAGTCTGGGCTCCGGCGTGATCCTTGAAAACGACGGCTACATCATCACCAATTATCATGTTGTCAAAGGGGCGACCGAGATCCTGATCGCGCTCAATGACGGACGCGAGGCGGCAGCCGAGGTGGTGGGCGTGGATCCGGAAACGGATATCGCACTGCTCAAAGCCGACCTTTATAACTTGCCGGTCATTGAATTCGGCGAAGTGGAAGAACTGCGCATAGGTGATCCGGTTCTGGCAATCGGCAATCCGCACGGCGTCGGGCAAACAGTCACCCAAGGGATCATCAGTGCCATCGGCAGATCCGATGTGGGCGTCACAACACTCGAAAACTTTCTGCAGACGGACGCCGCCATCAATCCGGGGAATTCCGGCGGTGCCCTGATCAATGCCCGCGGCGAACTGGTGGGGATTAACACCGCCATTTACTCGCGCACCGGCGCATCCGCGGGCATCGGTTTTGCCATACCCGCGGATATCGTCGGCAATGTTGTGGATCAACTGCGCACCGACGGCGAGGTGGAGCGCGGCTGGATGGGTGTGTCGATGCGCTCAGAAAATAAAAACGGCGAAACACGCATTTTTATTAATGGCGTTTTTCGCGGCAGTCCCGCCGACGAATTGGACATGCGAACGGGAGACGAGATCATTTCTTTGGACGGCGATCCTTTTGAAAGTGCCTCACAAATTGTGAACTATGTTGCCGGTAAAAAACCGGGAGACGAGATACAGGTCGGCATTCGCCGCGAAGAAAATATCATAGATTTTTTGTTGGTCCTTGGCAGCCGCCCGACAAGCCCACCAAACAACTAAACGAAACACCAGGTGAACAGTATCCCGGCGGTGCGCGGCATGCCGGTTTTGGCGCCGCCGGCGGGGGGAGTGCGGCGCAAAACCGAAGAAATTCTCATCTCGGTTCTGCGGGCATACGGTTACAAAGAAATGCGTTTCCCCGTCTTGGAAAAAACCGAATTGTTTCGTCGCTCGGTCGGCGACGCCACGGACATCGTGGAAAAGGAGATGTACGAATTCAAGGACAAAAGCGACCAATCCGTTTGCCTGCGCCCGGAAGGCACCGCCGGATTATTGCGCGCCGGCATACAAGCCGGCCTGTTTGCGGGACAGAAACGACGCCTCTGGTATCTGGGCCCGATGTTTCGTTACGAGCGTCCCCAAAGCGGCCGCCTTCGGCAGTTTGACCAGATCGGCGCCGAAGCAATCGGCTTTGAAGGGGCGGACGCGGATACGGAAATGATTCTGATTTGTGCAAGTTTCTGGCAGGCATTGGGATTAAAAGATCTTTTTTTACCAAAACTGCAAGTCAATATTCTCGGCAGCGCGACCGAGCGAAAAAAATATGGCGATGCTCTCGTGCGACATTTCGCAAGCCGAGAGGAGGAACTGCCGGCAAACGACAGAAGGCGATTAAAAACCGCCCCTTTGCGTCTGCAAGATTCTAAAGATCCTGTGACCGTCCAACTTTTGGCGGACGCGCCGAGTCTGACGGATTATGTATCCGCCAAAAGTCAAGAAACGCTGCAAGCGATTTGCGAGCAGCTGAAACAACTTGAAATTCCCTGTGAAGTTAATCCGCGGCTGGTGCGCGGTTTGGATTATTACACCGACATTGTCTTTGAATGGGTATGCGATGGTCTGGATGCGCAAAATACGGTCTGTGCCGGCGGGCGATACGATGCCCTGCCGGCCTTACTGGGCGGCAAACCAACGGCGGCAACGGGTTTCGCCATGGGCATGGAGCGTCTGTTACTTCTATTGGAGCGGGCAAACTGTTTGCCAACAGACGCAGCGGAAAAAACACAGGTTCTGCTGGTTTGTTTAACAGATTCGGCAAAGATGCTCTCATTAAGGCATAGAATATGGAGTAGGTTGCCTCGCTTATGCGTTGAAAGTGCCTTGGGCTCGCCGAGTTTGAAGTCCGCACTTAAGAAAGCCGACAAACAGAAGATTCCGTTTGTCGTCATTCTGGGTGAAGAGGAAGAAGATAAGGATCTCTGTTGTCTGCGCGATATGCGGACAGGCGAACAGACGCGTATGAAGTGGGACAATTTTTTTGAAAAAATGCAAACGATAATTTAATCACTATTTGGTTCTTATGGATAACTTTGAAAAACAACAATTAAGTAACTTACGCCGGCTTGCCAAGAAATATGGTATGCCTGTGGTCGGCGGCATCCTGCTGGTATTGGCTGTTTTGGTCGGCCAAAACATCTATCAACAGAACCGGGCAACGCACCGCACGGAAGCGACCGCACTATACAATCAATTTACGGAGGTGAACTTTGTTCTCACCGAGTACATTAAAGGCGGTAATGTGACCGCCGGTACCGAAGTCGAGTTGCTGGAGAATATGGAATTGTTCGCACAACGATTGCGTGCGGATCACCCGAATACCGGTTATGCCACCTATGCCACCTTAAAGATGGGCGGGGAACACGCTTTGCGCGACGACACGGAACAGGCCGAGCGGGCTTTCCAATGGGCGATTGCCAATGCAAAAAATGATGTCGCCCAAGAATTGGGGAGTATTTTTTTGGCACGGCTGCTGTTGGAAAAGGGCGACGCGGAACAGGCCGCCGCGCTGCTCAACAATATAGAACAAGAAACCGCGCTGGTTGCGGAATTGCGCGGCGATATTCTGCGCGCCCGGCAACAGACCGAAGAAGCCATTGCCGCTTACAATCTGGCAAAAGAATTGGGCGCCAACGCAGACTTCATCAACTACAAATTGTCGCTCTTGAAACAACCCGGCTAAGGCGACACACATACGCATGCCAAGAATGAAAGACCCTGTCCAACTTTGGGCAACTCGTCTTGTTATGCTTATCTGGGCAACGACTCTGGTTGCCTGTGCTTCGGTGGAAAAATCCGGCGCAGGCCGTGACATTAAAAAACCGCCAAAACTTGAGGCCGTCTGGAAAACCGGACTGGGCATAGGACCCAGAATCCAACCGCGCAGCCAGATTCCTGCGGAGGACGGAGAATCCCTGTTTATATGCGACGCCCGCAAGGTGCTCGCCCTGGATTTGCAAAAAGGCAAACGGCTGTGGGTCACCCGCCCGGGAGCCGCCCTGACCGGTTGCCTTGGCCTGTTCGCGGACCAACTGTACACAACGGATAAAGACGGTTTTGCCTATGCTCTGAACAAAGAAGACGGTGCGGTGATTTGGCAATCGCTGCTGGATGCGGAAAGCTTCATCCCGCCCGCCGCCAATGCGGATGTGCTGATCATCCAAACGGCAAAGGAGCAACTGCTCGCATTAAATCCGTACGAAGGCTCCGTTCTCTGGATTTATGATGCCTATAGTCCGCGCCTTTCTTTGCGCGGCGGCTTCCCGCCGATTTTGTTGGGTCCCTATGCGATTGCCGGTTTCGCCGACGGCTCCCTGGCAATCATTGATTGGCGAAACGGCAATGTCGTCAGTTTTCGCCAACTCGCCGTCCCGACCGGCATCACAGACATAGAGCGTCTGGTAGATATTGATGCGGCCCTGATCGGCGCAAACAACATCCTGTATCTTTCCGCTTACGGCGGCTCGCTGATTGCGATCAACCTTGCGGGAGGAAGAGAACTCTGGCGGCAGAATTTTGGCGGCAGTCTGTCGCTGGCACAAGACAGCGAAAACCTCTATGGCATTGGCTCGGAACAGGATGTCTTTGCGTTTCGCAAGCAAGACGGCGAACTCGTCTGGCAGGCGGACACAAGTGCCCGCGCCAACCCAACCGGCATTGCCGTGGCGGGCGACTATATTCTGCTCACAGATGAGGACGGCTACCTGTCCGTCCTGTCCCCCGAGGACGGCTCTCTGCTGAAACGAAAACGCATTGCCGTCACACCGGTCAGCATCCTCCTGACTCCAACCGGCGGCGACTCGGACGGCGTCATTACCTTGGACGGCGAGGGATTGGCGGGTTTTTGGAGGGTGCGGCCAAGAGATCGTTAATCTCCTTGCCGGCTTTCTTTTTTTGTTTATTCCTCATTCCTCATCCCTTATTCCTTTTATGCCTGTTGCCGGGACATCGCCCTTGCCCGCGGTCGCTTTGGTCGGAAAGCCCAATGTCGGCAAGTCTTCTCTTTTCAACCGAATCCTTGGTAAGAAACTTGCCATAGTCCATGACAGCGCGGGTGTCACCCGGGATATTCTGTCCGGGCATGTCGCTCTAAATGCAACATCGCATATCCTGTTAACAGACAGCCCCGGCTACGGAACAGCCGCAGTGGGCTGCTCGGATTTTTCGGAAAAAATGGAGGACCGGGCAAAACAGGCCGGGCAGCTTGCCGACCTGGTGTTGATGGTATGCGACGGGACACACATGCCGGACAGCGAAGACAGTCGCATCGCCCGGGAACTGCATAAAACCGGCAACAACACTTTTCTGCTCGTCAACAAAACCGATTTTGGCGACGAATCCCGGGCGGCCGACTACTACCAATTTGGTTTTCCCGTGTTCTGTGTTTCCGCGCACAGCGGCTTTGGCTTGAAAAAACTCTTGGCCGCTGTCGCCGACATGCCGGGGTTGTTGCGCTCACCGGATGAAGATGAAGATAAAAAAGAAGCAGAAGCACCGGAAAATTCATTCCGCAGTTTCGACAATTCCTTCGATGCCGCGGATGCCGCATTCGCTCTGCTTGGCAAACCCAATGTCGGAAAATCCTCGATCTTTAACTGTTTGCTCGGCGAAGAACGACAACTGGTGGATGCCAAACCCGGTTCCACGCGCGACGCCGTTCGTCTGCCCTTTTTTCACCGCAAGTTAAAAATTCGCCTGTGTGATACGGCGGGAGTACGCAAAAAAAATCGCATCCGCGAGGACCTTGACAAAAAAGCGACAGCCGAAGCATTGGGTGCCGCAGCCGAAGCCGACCTTGTCCTTTATCTTTTGGATGCCACAACCGGCTTGGAAACACAGGACATGCGTCTGCTGCATCTGATACACAGAATGGGAAAGGCGTCGGTAGTGGCTGTGAACAAATCCGACTTGCTAACCAAACAGGAAAGGGTCTCTCTCAATGCCGAGTTGGAAGGGCAACTGAGTTCTCTGGATTATGTGCCGCGCGTATTTGTGTCGGCAACCAAAAAACAGGGCATCACCAAACTCCTGCACACCGCGCTCAAGGTGCGCGAACAGACCTGCGGCGAATGGGATAAAAAACTCCTCAACTCCGTTTTGACCGAGGCGACAACACAGTTGCCACCGCCCATGCCGGGCGGCATTCGCCCGCAACTGCGTTATGTCCGCCAAGAGGGAACAAACCCGCCGTCTTTTTTCATTCACGGCAAACGGCTGGACAGATTGCCGGCATCCTATGTGCGTTACTTGCAAAGAAGTTTTCGCGACGCGCTCAATATCGGGGTGGTGCGGATTTCCCTGAAAAATGACCCAAACCCTTATGACAAGCGAAGGCCAGCAGGCCGCTTTGTTTCCCGTCCCGCGCGTCATCCGCGCACCGGATCATGAGCCCCGACCCGCAAACTTTTCTTTGGTATGATCTGGAAACCTTCGGACTCAGCGAGTTGCGGCGCCCGATCATTCAATTCGGCGCGGTGCGAACGGACGCGAATTTTCATACTTTGGGAGAGCCGATCAACCTTCTTTGCCAACTGCCGATGGATCGCCTGCCGGACCCCGAAAGCGCCGGGGTGCATAGAATCAGCCCGTTGCAACTCATCGGCGAGGGCGCAAAACGCAACGGAGCTCTGCGCGAAAGTGAGTTCGCCGCGCGTATTCATCGGGAAGTGTGTCTCCCCGGCACCTGCTCCGTGGGCTACAACTCGGAAGAGTTTGACAACAAACACCTGCGCTACCTTTTTTATCGCAACCTGCTCCCTCCTTACGAGCACGAATTCAAAAACAACTGCGGCAAGTGGGACCTTTTGAATGTGTTGCGTCTTGTTTCCGTCCTCGCGCCGGACACACTTCGCCCGGCGCACAAAGAAGACGGCACTCCCTCATACAAGTTGGAAGACCTGGCACAGGCAAACGGGATTGAGATCATCGCTCACGACGCGTTGGAAGATACCGGGGCCCTCCTGTGTCTGGCAAAGATCGTCCGCCATAATGCTCCCGAATTGTTTGATTTTTGCTTGCGACATCGCGGCAAAATAGAAAGTATTTCGTTACTGCAGGCGCGAGACTCCGCTCCGCTCTTGCACTTTTCCTCGCGTTTTCGCGGCGAGCATCACGGCGGCAGTATTGTTTTGCCACTTGTTCGGGATCCGCGACAAGCTAACCTGTTTCATTGTTTTGATCTGCGACACTCGCCGCTGCCCTTTTTGGAACTCTCCGCCGAAGAGGCCCGCGAACGAATGTTCGTCAAGCACTCGGTCGCCGAAGAAAGCGGCATCTCGCCGTTACAGGGAATTAAGGGCCTGCGAGTCAATCACTGCCCGGTACTCTTCCCGTTTGACAAAACCTGGACCCAAGACAAGATGAACGATATCTTCGCCCGCCTGTCGCTGGATCGCGAACAGACACGCAACCATCTGCAATTAGCCGGCAAACATCGGGAGGCCCTACGCGCAAAGGTTCGCCAAATCTTTGGCAAAGAACGGGAGTTTCCGGCGGAAGGCACTTATTGTTCCGCCGAAGAACTGTTATATCAACAGTTTATCACCGACCGGGATGCCGCACTGCTTGCGGCAATATCCGGCGCAGGCATCGCAAATAGCGCGGGCATCGCAAATATCCCAAACATCGAGGACACCGAAGAAAAAATTAGCAATATCGCAACCGACCCCGACTCTTTTGAGGACGAACGATTGCCGGCATTGGTCGCACATTACAAGGGTCGCAATTTCCCGCACCTCCTCACAAAGAACGAGAAAGCGGAATGGAACAACCATTGCCAAAAAGTGTGGGCAAGAGATCTGCCGGAAATTCGTGCGAGTCTAAAAACACTTCTCGCCGATACGCCGAAAGAGGACCCCGCCTATTCTCTTCTTTTGGATACCGAGACCTACCTGAACAAAATAACAGCCGGTTAACCTTCCGCGTTCCTTTCTAAAAATACGGGGAAAAAGAAAGAAGAAAGAAACAAAAAACAATCACCCGGATAATTGCTCCGCGCATTAATACGAATACGGCAACACATCAATATTCACCGTTCTCGGTGCATGTTCTTTCTCTTTGATGCGATTTCGGCAAAATCTCATACAAAAAAGAAAATGTTCACAATGTTCCATGCGGAACATTAACCAACTTCGCCAAGCCGACTCACTTTTACATCACTCCAATAAGAGTAATCTTCGACAAACCTCTCTCTTTAATGTTCCGATGTTCAGATGTTCCACGTGGAACATTGGGCGGCAAGCATCACCGAGCCATCTCACTTTTACATCACTCCAATAAAAGCAACCTTCCGCAAACCACTCTCTTTCTTTAATGTTTCACGTGGAACATTAGGAACATTGAGAACATTTCGGCGGACGGGCGGGAAAGTAAAAATATCATCGGAAGGAACGAGCCAAAAACTGCCGATTCCAAAGATCTCTCTCATCCGCCTTCCACGGATGATCCGCCCGCATCCGAACATAGATAGAGCGCACCGCGGAGCAGTCGCCATCACTTCACACACACCACCCCGGATCGTCTCCCCCCTTAAATAAAAAATGTTCACAATGTTCCATGCGGAACATTAACAAACTTCACCAAGCCGACTCACTTTTACATCACTCCAATAAAAGCAACCTTCCGCAAACCACTCTCTTTCTTTAATGTTTCACGGAAATTAATGTTCCACGTGGAACATTAGGAACATTGAGAACATTTCGGCGGACGGGCGGGAAAGTAAAAATATCATCGGAAGGAACGAGCCAAAAACTGCCGGTTCCAAAGATCTCTCTCATCCGCCTTCCACGGATGATCCGCCCGCATCCGAACATAGATAGAGCACACCGCGGAGCAATCGCCATCACTTCACACACACCACCCCGGATCGTCTCCCCCCCTTAAATAAAAAATGTTCACAATGTTCCATGCGGAACATTAACAAACTTCACCAAGCCGACTCACTTTTACATCACTCCAATAAAAGCAACCTTCCGCAAACCACTCTCTTTCTTTAATGTTGCACGGGCATTAGTGTTCCACGTGGAACATTTGGGAACATTGAGAACATTTCGGCGGACGGGCGAGAAAGTAAAAATATCATCGGAAGGAACGAGCCAAAAACTGCCGGTTCCAAAGATCTCTCTCATCCGCCTTCCACGGATGATCCGCCCGCATCCGAACATGGATCATGGATAGAACGAACCGCGGAACAGCCGCAGCGCGGAGCAATCGCCATCACTTCACACACACCACCCCGGATCGTCTCCCCCCTTAAATAAAAAATGTTCACAATGTTCCATGCGGAACATTAACAAACTTCACCAAGCCGACTCACTTTTACATCACTCCAATAAAAGCAACCTTCCGCAAATCACTCTCTTTAATGTTTCGCAAGATTTCGATGTTCCACGTGGAACATTGGGCGGCAAGCATCACCAAGCCATCTCACTTTTACATCACTCCAATAAAAGTAACCTTCCGCAAACCACTCTCTTTCTTTAATGTTTCACGGAAATTAATGTTCCACGTGGAACATTTGGGAACATTGAGAACATTTCGGCGGACGGGCGAGAAAGTAAAAATATCATCGGAAGGAACGAGCCAAAAATTGCCGGTTCCAAAGATCTCTCTCATCCGCCTTCCACGGATGATCCGCCCGCATCCGAACATAGATAGAGCACACCGCGGAGCAATCGCCATCACTTCACACACACCACCCCGGATCGTCTCCCCCCTTAAATAAAAAAAGTTCACAATGTTCCATGCGGAACATTAACAAACTTCACCAAGCCGACTCACTTTCACATCATTCCAATAACAGCAACCTTCCGCAAATCACTCTCTTTAATGTTTCGCAAGATTTCGATGTTCCACGTGGAACATTGGGCGGCAAGCATCACCAAGCCATCTCACTTTTACATCACTCCAATAAAAGTAACCTTCCGCAAACCACTCTCTTTCTTTAATGTTTCACGGAAATTAATGTTCCACGTGGAACATTAGGGAACATTGAGAACATTTCGGCGGACGGGCGAGAAAGTAAAAATATCATCGGAAGGAACGAGCCAAAAACTGCCGGTTCCAAAGATCTCTCTCATCCGCCTTCCACGGATGATCCGCCCGCATCCGAACATAGATAGAGCGCACCGCGGAGCAATCGCCATCACTTCACACACACCACCCCGGATCGTCTCCCCCCTTAAATAAAAAATGTTCACAATGTTCCATGCGGAACATTAACAAACTTCACCAAGCCGACTCACTTTTACATCATTCCAATAACAACAACCTTCCGCAAACCACTCTCTTTAATGTTTCGCAAGATTTCGATGTTCCACGTGGAACATTTGGGAACATTGAGAACATTTCGGCGGACGGGCGGGAAAGTAAAAATATCATCGGAAGGAACGAGCCAAAAACTGCCGGTTCCAAAGATCTCTCTCATCCGCCTTCCACGGATGATCCGCCCGCATCCGAACATAGATAGAGCGCACCGCGGCGCAATCACCATCACTTCACACACCACCCCGGATCGTCTCCCCCCTTAAATAAAAAATGTTCACAATGTTCCATATGGAACATTAACAAACTTCACCAAGCCGACTCACTTTTACATCATTCCAATAACAACAACCTTCCGCAAACCACTCTCTTTAATGTTTCGCAAGATTTCGATGTTCCACGTGGAACATTTGGGAACATTGAGAACATTTCGGCGGACGGGCGGGAAAGTAAAAATATCATCGGAAGGAACGAGCCAAAAACTGCCGGTTCCAAAGATCTCTCTCATCCGCCTTCCACGGATGATCCGCCCGCATCCGAACATAGATAGAGCACACCGCGGAGCAATCGCCATCACTTCACACACACCACCCCGGATCGTCTCCCCCCCTTAAATAAAAAATGTTCACAATGTTCCATGCGGAACATTAACAAACTTCACCAAGCCGACTCACTTTTACATCACTCCAATAAAAGCAACCTTCCGCAAACCACTCTCTTTCTTTAATGTTGCACGGGCATTAGTGTTCCACGTGGAACATTTGGGAACATTGAGAACATTTCGGCGGACGGGCGAGAAAGTAAAAATATCATCGGAAGGAACGAGCCAAAAACTGCCGGTTCCAAAGATCTCTCTCATCCGCCTTCCACGGATGATCCGCCCGCATCCGAACATAGATAGAGCGCACCGCGGCGCAATCGCCATCACTTCACACACACCACCCCGGATCGTCTCCCCCCCTTAAATAAAAAATGTTCCATATGGAACATTAACAAACTTCACAAAAGACCTCCCAGTCCTGCCAAAGAAGCCCTACCAAAGAAGTCCTGTCAAAAACGAGTGCGGCACTCCTTCCGTCCCGGCACAGTCCTTACCCTTACAAGCCCAGCCCCACAATAAAGCAGCCGCTCCCGTCAATCCCGTCAATCCCGTCAAACGCCTTACAGATCCTTTACACATCCCTTACACATCCCCTACACATCAATGTTCACCGCTCTCAGTGCATTCACCTCAATAAAGTTGCGGCGCGGTTCCACCTCGCTCCCCATCAGAATGGAAAACGTGCGGTCGGCCTCCTCCGCATTTTCCGTTGTCACACGCAGCAATTTTCTGGCAGCCGGGTCCATACCGGTTTCCCAAAGTTGATCCGGGTTCATCTCGCCCAGCCCTTTGTATCTTTGCAAACTGATATGCTTTTGCACTTCTTCCATCATAAACTCGTAAGCAGCTTCTCCGCCGATATGCCAGGTCTTCGCATCTTTATATGCCACACACAGGTTCGCCCCTTCAAGTCCCCCATACAGTTCGCGATGTTTTGCCAGGGCCTTCATGCTGTCGCTATTCAATCCGGCCGCATCCAGCACCGGATATTCGGATGCATTCTCATATTCGGCATTCATTCCAATTCCAGTCCCGGCCCCAGTCCCAACCCCGTTGCCGGCTGTTTTGTCCGTTCTCTTGCCGCTCTGTTCGCTCTGCTCCGTCCGCATCAGAACAATTTTGTCGCCGTCCCGCACCGCCTGCAACCGTTCTTCTTTGAGTGCCTCGTTCATCTCCGCCAAGTATGTCTTAAATTCAGGCTCATCCGCAAAATCCGGCGCCACATAGTCTCGCTCGTTCCAAAAACCGACCAAGGTTTTTGGATAAGATTTTTTATATTCCGTCAAAATGGAAAAATACTTCCTGTAATCCGCCAACCATTTTTCCAGATCTTCTCCTTTAATAATCATCCTATTTTCCGCCGGATCTCTGTCGCCGTTTTTCGCCTTGGCGTCTTTGTCTTGGCCGGACACCACGGCTACTTCCGTCTCGCGCACCAGAACTTCATGCAAGAATTTAGTCAGTTCATCCTCCCGATGCAAGTAACGCTCCTCTTTCCCGCGCTTAACCTTAAAGAGAGGAGGCTGGGCAATGTAAATATGTCCCCTATCCAGCAGTTCGCGCATATGCCGATAAAGAAAGGTCAAAAGAAGTGTGCGGATATGCGCGCCGTCCACATCCGCATCCGTCATCAAAATCACCTTATGATATCGCAACTTATCCGCGTCCAAGTCATCTTTGCCGATACCACAGCCCAAAGCGGTAATCAACGAGCCGATGGCCTCGGAACGCAGCATCTTATCCGGCGTTTGTTTTTCCACATTCAGAATTTTACCGCGCAAAGGCATCACAGCCTGATTGGCGCGGTTGCGCGCCTGTTTTGCCGAACCGCCCGCGGAATCTCCTTCCACCAAAAAGATCTCCGCTTTTTCCGGCGCACGCTCCTGACAATCCGCCAACTTACCCGGCAGTCCGCCGCCGTTAATTAATCCCTTGCGTTGAACCAGTTCCCGCGCCCGCCGCGCCGCCAGCCTTGCCCGGGCGGCGGCCTCCACCTTGGCAACAATTTTTTGTGCCTGCGTCGGCTTCTCCAATAAAAAATCCCGCAAATGCTCGGAAAGACAACCCGCCACCGCCGAACGCGCCTCTTGCGAAACCAGTTTTTCTTTTGTCTGAGAAGAAAAACGCGGATCCGGTAACCGCAG
This sequence comes from Gammaproteobacteria bacterium, assembly GCA_965209035.1. GTDB lineage: Bacteria > Pseudomonadota > Gammaproteobacteria > CBDBNL01 > JAAOII01 > CBDBPY01. Next base: position 1,163,972 of record OZ242372.1, on the reverse strand, counting down.
CGACACCACCGCGATCAACCCTTCCCGCAGGTCTTCCGGCTGTACTGCCGAAACATCTTTTTGCATTTCCTTCTCCATGTAAGACTTCACCGTGCGTGTCAGACTACTGCGCATACCCTCCAGATGAGTTCCGCCGTCTTTTTGAAAAATGTTATTGGCAAAACAAAGAATCTTTTCATTAAACCCTTCGCACCACTGCAAGGCAATTTCCGCGCGAATGCCATTTTTCTTATCCGTCCGCACCATAAAACACGGCTCGCCGATTCCATTTTTATTGCCGCGCAAATGTCGCACATATTCCGTCAAGCCGCCCTCCGATTGAAACTTCCAACTCGCCCCGGCGCGCTCATCGCGTATTTCCAAACAGACCCCCTTGTTTAGAAAAGAAAGATAAAGCATCTTATCCCGCAGTCGCTTGCTGTCAAAAGAGATATTCTTAAAAGTATTGGGGGACGGATAAAAACGAATATAGGTGCCTTGCTTCTGCCCGTTTGCCTTCACTTGTTTCAGGGCGAACCTTGGCTTACCGTGTTCGTAATCCTGCGTATACTTGTTGCCGCCGCGCATGATCTCCAGATACAATTTTTCAGAAAGGGCATTCACAACGGACAAACCAACCCCGTGCAGACCGCCCGATACTTTGTAACTGTTTTCGTCAAACTTGCCGCCGGCGTGCAGGCGTGTCATCACAATCTCAGCCGCCGATGCCCCCTCTTCGTGCATATCCACCGGAATTCCGCGACCGTCATCGCGGATACTGGCGGAACCGTCCTCATGCAGAATCACCAGAATATTTTGGCAGTGTCCCGCAAGTGCCTCGTCGATGGAATTATCCATCACCTCAAAAATCATATGATGCAGACCGTCGCCGTTATCCGTATCACCGATATACATACCCGGTCTCTTTTTGACAGCATCCAGCCCCTTGAGGACCTTGATACTGGAAGAATCGTAAGCGCGACCGCCGCTCAATGCCATTTTCTTTATAGTGCCACTTTATAGAGACACCGAGACACCGTCTCCGAGCCGAAGCAACAGACAACGGCATCTCCCGTTCTCAATACCGGAACGGCCTCAGCCTGCGTCCTTCGCATAACGCAGCCAAACCAAACAAACTTCCAAACAAACTTAAAGAGAGAAAACATATGAAATAAAAAACTTAAAAATAAAATAAAAGAACGGAAAGTCGGCATAAAGTCGCTTATCCTTTGCCTTTGCCATTTCTTACTCTATTTTACCTTATTTTGAGTTCCAAAAAAGCGGAACTGGCACATTAGAAACCGCCTCAAAGGTTTTTATCCTTTTGCCGATTCAGTCAATCGCCGCCCCGCCACCCCCAAAAAAGGATAAGCATAAGAACAACATAACACACAACATACAACAGCGCGGAACACCGGCAAACTCGTTATTGCGTCTGCCGGGCTAATCGATCGTCTGCCAGTTGCCAGCCGGCATCATGATTCCCGCCCATCTTCCAATAGGCGGGATGTTCGCTGACCGTAACCAACGCCTGAATGCGGTGCTGTAGCAAAAAATCGCGAATGAATGCTCCGTTTTTGTTGTCCAAGCGTTGCATAACATCATCCAACATCAACAAAGCGGGCGTCCCCAAAGAATTCTCCATCTGTTCCCGTGCGGCAAAAAAGAAATCCAACCCCAGCATATAACTCTGTCCCAGGGAAAGTTTTCTGATTGCCGGCACCTTGCCGCACCAAACCGACAGGTCCGCTCTGTGGCAACCGACAGTGGAAAAGCCGTAACGCAGATCTTTGGCAAAAGACCGGCGCAATGCATCCGCCAGAGAAAGATCCGCATTCCATCCCCGCGCATAGGATACTCGGATTTGGGGAACGGCGCGAGCATCCGTCAACTCGGCAATCCGGCTGATCAAAGTGCGGACAACACTATTGCCGGCAGTTTCCAATCTCTCGCCCAGCGCGGCAAGAGTTGTGTCCCATGCCACCATTTGCGCATAGTCCCTCGGTTGGTGCAAAAGACGCGCATTACGCTCTGCCAAGCATTTTGTATAGTCCGCCAAAAGCCCGCGATACTCGGGCAGAACATGCAACAGAAGTGCGTTCAAAAATGTTCGGCGAAAAGCGGGAGAAGAGCCGATTAAATTGAGATTATGCGGCGCCACAAAAACAACCGGGATTTGGGATAAAATTGCCGCCCTCTGCCGCTGCGGTTTTCCCTGCAAGGACAACCGCCGCTCACCCGAAGCCGAAAGAAGGACCTGTGCCGAAAATTTACCGCCACCGCCGACCGCCCGACCGGACTGCCAGGAAGAGTCTATGGTCGCGGCCGTCTCACCATAACGAATACAATCGGTGTTGCTGCGCGCCCGAAAAGATTTACCGCGACACACAAACAACAAAGACTCCAAAATTGCCGTTTTTCCGCTGCCGTTATCCCCGACCAACAAATTAATGCCAGCAGCGGGTGAGAATTTAAGTTGGTTCCAATTGCGAAAGTTTTTTAGTTCCAGATTGTGCAGAACCGGCATGCCAAACAACCAAACAAATTCCTACAAAGTTGTCCCGGCCTTTCGGGGGCCCGTTAGGCCTTCATCGGCATCACGACAAAAAGTTCGTTTTCGTCTCCTTCCTTGCGAAGCAGCGCGCTGGAATTTCCATCCGTAAAATTCATTTCCACCTTGCCTTCGTGCATAGTGGCAACAATATCCAGAATATACCGAACATTGAAACTAATGGAAAAAGAATCGCCCTCATATGTAACCGGAATTTCTTCCTCCATCTTTTCACCGGACGCATTGGCCGCGCTGATACGCAGCACATCTTTTCCCGTTTGAAATTCCACCTTCTGCACTTTGTTATTGCTACCGGTCATCAGATAGGTGCAGCGGGTTAAACTGTTAAACAAAGGCTCGTATGCCGATACCATTCGGTTTGGCTGATCTGCCGGTATCACGCGCGCATAATCCGGATAAGCGGCGTCTATCAATTTGCAGTTAAAGGTAAAGTCTTTGGTAATCACTTGAACCATGTTCGTGTAAAACACCAACTCCACATCCTCGTCTTGCCGACCGATCAGACGCATCAATTGCAAAACACCTTCCCGCGGCAAGATGCACTTGATTTTCTCTTCCGTCACATGCTCCGCTTTCCGGCCGGCCATTGCCATTCTGTGACCATCCGTGGAAACCATGTTTAACCGTTCCGGAGAAAAATCAAACAACATTCCGTTCAGATAATAACGAACATCATTGATCGGCATACAACTGACAACATTTTGCATCATCCGCCGCAATTCGGAGGCGGGGATGGAATAGCGCAATTTTTTATCCTGTCCCTCCGGCACAGTCATCAACGGAAATTCTTCCGCGGGTAAAGCGGACAGCACCGTATGCCCTTTATCGCAAGTCAAACGAATCTTCCCATCTTCGTATGCGATGTTAATATCTTTGTCCGATCCATAAGACCGACAAAAGTTTAAAAACTTACGCGCCGGCAGAGTCCCTTCCATATCCGGACTCTCTCCCGGCAAAGTTAAATGACTGGTAATTTCCACCTCGGCATCCGTCCCAATCATTGTCATTCTGTTATTTTTTGTCCGAAAATACAAATATCCCAATATGGGCATCGTTGTTTTTTCCTCCGCCACACCCGCCACAGTCACCAAAGGACCGAGCAGGTCGTTGCTATTAATTGTTATTTCCATGTTATTTTTCCTCTAATCAAAATTAATAATTAATAATCACTTGTATTTACCAAAGATTCAATTTCACTTTTCATCTTTTCGTAAGCATATTTTACACTATCATTCTTCTTTATTTCACTTTCAAGGCAACGAACGGCATGCAAAACCGCAGTATGTCGTCTATTAAATATTTTTCCTATTTCGGTAGTGCTGCACTCGGTGAACTCGCGACAAAGAAGCATCGCCATTCGTCTTGCCACCACAAAAGTTTTCTCCCTTCCCGCCGTTTTCAAAGCCCCATCCGACAACTCATAATATCGTTCCGCGGCTCGCCGAATTTCTTCCGGCCTGGCAGCCCGCTTCCGCACAGAACCCAGGTTTGAAAACACCTTTTTCATCATCGGCAAATCCGCCGGCTTTTTGTAAACATTCATATAAAAACTCACCAATTTCAAAGCACCCTCCGCTTCCCGCACACTTCCGGTGGCTCGCCCTGCAATATAGTTCACACATTGCTCATCCAGGGACAATTTACTTTCCACACATTTTTTGGCAATAATGGCACGAAATGTATCTCGGTCCGGTTTGTCCAGTTTCGCCACAGGAGCACTCACCAACCGCCCGCGCAAGGAATCCGAAAAATAATCCATTTTTTGTGGCGAAGCATCCGCCGACAGGATCACTATTTTCTCTTCGGACAAACGGGCATCCAAAGTGTGAAAGAACTCCTCTTGCACTTTGGGTTTCCCCTTAAATACATGAATATCATCAATAATCAAAACATCCGCATGGCGATAGATATCTTTGAATTTCTCCATTTCTTTTGTTGTTAGATGATGAAACATAGAACGCACAAAAATCTCGGAACGAACATAAACAACAGATCGTTTATTTTTCTTAAATTCTTTTGCCGTCGCTTGCAACAGATGGGTTTTACCCAATCCGCTCCCTCCGCAAAAAAAGAAAAAACTGCCAACACGCGTCTCATTCGAAGTAATACTGACGGCAATCCGTTTTGCCACTCGGTTAATTTTTCCATCAATAAAGTTTTGAAAAGTCGGATAGGGTGATACACAACTGGTCCAATTTGCCGCCGTACCGGAAACCTTAATTCCTCGGCCCTGAAAATTGCCGGGGAAACGATCTTCCGCTCTCATAATCGCATTCGCATTCGTATTTATAGCCTCGTTCTGTTTAACTTTTTTACCGGAATGACAATAGTGAATCTTTGGAACCAAAGAATCGGAACGACAAAGTTCCGTAACAATTTCAGAAATACATTCCCCGTAATGTTTCTTGACCCAATCCATCTTATATTTATTCTCCGCTTTGATAGATACATTAAAAAAAGAGGCGGCTGCCTCTTTTTTCCTTTTACCAATATTTCCTTTCTCATCCCGGCCAGCCCCTGTTTGACATTTCGCTTGACATTCTACTTTAAGAGGAGAAAGCCACCTTTCAAATTCTGAAGTCGGTATTTTTTGTGCCAAACAAACGCTAATTGCGTCCCAAGAGAGATTCGGCATCTTTTATTTTTCTTCTGTCATTTTTACTTTACATTCATATTTCAAAAAGCCTTATAAAATAAGACAATCATTAAATCTCTCAAACACTCCGCTCTTCTTTTGTTCCTGTTCCGTATCCTCATTTGGAATACCAACTTGAAACAAACTACAAACTACCGCTCAACGTTTTGTCACTTTGTTTTGTCACTTTGTTCGCCATTAAATCGCCTCTTTTTTTATCACGAACAACAAATATAGTTATAAGAAAAAAATCAAACAAGAGAATGGAAAAAAAGAGTAATTAAGGTTTTTTAATTTTTTTCTTGTTTGTAATTTGTAGATTGCCGACATAAAAAAAGCTGCCGGTGAAAAAATAGGAACTCAAAAAAAAGAAACGAGGCTTATGTAAAAAGAACAAACAAAAAACAAACAGATTAACAACCCTGTTGTTTTAATCCAATTCCTTACAAACATAAGATAAAATAGAAGTTAGTGGCGGTTACAACTATAATAAACAATCTAATAACAATAATAAATTTAAATTATTTATTATCATTAATAACTACCAACAACTTGTTGTTACAACAAACATAAGGTCTCTAAAATCATACCAATCCGTTACATCCTAAAATTGAGAGTATTCTAATTCTATGGAAACATCTTTTACCACCTTATTGGGGTTTCTTCTTCTTTCTGTTGCGGCATCCGTGTTTTTCTCCGCAGCGGAAACAGCCTATGTTGCGGTCAGTCGCCACCAACTTAAAGCCGCAGCCGCTCGCAACAAGTATCTTGCAAAACTTGCCCATAAGTTATTAAATCATCCGGACAGACTGCTGAGTTTCATTCTTTTGGGAAACAATCTGGCAAATGTGGGCATGACCACTCTGGTAGCTGTTTTCACCATTCGTTATTTTGGAGAAAACTTCGTTCTGGTTTCTTCTTTGCTCACCACCTTTTTCATTTTAATTTTTTGTGAGATCACTCCCAAAAGTATTGCATATCGTCATCCTTATACTTTGACAATCGGATCCGCTTGGCTTCTTTACCCCTTAAAGGCTTTATTCCTTCCCGTGATTGTTTTGTTAAGTCATATGGTTGAAATACTAAAGCGATTGATCCTACTGGGCAAAAAAGAAAAAAGTAACGGCATCAATATTGCCGAACTCAAAGGAGCGGTTGTGGATGCCCGTGCGCTTCTTTCGGTGAAACAAAGCGATATGCTATTAAATATTTTGGACTTCCATGCCGCCCGTGTGGAAGAAGCCATGACAGCCCTTGGCCATGTGGAAGCATGCGATCTAAGCCAACCCTTGCCTCGCATCAAAAAGACTCTGAATAAAGCAAAGCACAGCCATCTTTTGGTCTTTATGGATAACATTAACGAACCGCTCGGATTTCTGGATGTCCGTCAAGTTAAGATTATGTTTAATCAAGCCAAGTTCACCAAAGAAAAACTCCAGTCTCTTGTGTTGGAAGCCCCGTTTGTCCCGGTGACTGTTAATCTTTTAAATCAGTTGGAAGATTTTTTGGAAAGTAAAAGTCATCATGCGATTGTTGTTGACGAATACGGAGTTCCGCAAGGGATGATTACTCTTAAGGACATTATTTCTCAGATCACCGGTATGCTGGAAGCCTCTTCCATCAGAGAGATAGACCCGCATACCTGGTTGGTGGCGGACAGTATCCCGCTGCGCACTCTAAACAACAGATTGGGTCTTGATTTGAAATCCGGTCAGGCCAAAACATTGCGCGGTCTTATTCTTGAGAAGTTGGAAGAACTGCCCCGGTCGCCGGTATGCATTGCCTGGAACGAATTTCAAATCACCATAGAAAACGAAAAGAGCGGAAGTCAGCGACAAAGATGGGTCAGAATCTGCAAAATCCCTTCCGCTCCGGCGAGTGAAGATTCCGCATAGCATTTCGCATCACATTGCATCTTCCCGGAAGAGTTTTGGCCACAAAGTGTGCTCTGTCTTCTGAATGAAAAAGCCTGTTTTTACAAAAACAACAAAAGTCCGGAACGTAGGTGGGATCATACAGTGCGTATAATACTTACTTAAATGATGCACAAAAAAGACGAACTTCAAAAAGCATTCCAAAAACACTCCAAAAGTATTAGAGAGAATTAATGGTTACGAACGTCAGGCACAACCCTCCGGCAGATCCGCGCGATGCCTATAAAACCAGATCCTACTTATCGGCAATTGAAAGTGCCGGGTTTTCGGGAATTTCCGTAAGCGAACTGCATCGTATGACCAAAACCGGAGAGGTTCCCGCTCGCAGGTCCGCGGGCGGTCAGTACAGATACCGATTGAGTGATCTGCAATCTCTGCGATGCGGGAAACTACTTGAACGGCAACTTTCCGCGGAAGCCGCGTCGCCCGTGCCAGAGCCCGCGCCAAAGCCCGATCCACAGACTGCCCGTGGCGATGCATTCGTTTGCGGCCCAACCGTGCAAAAAATCATTTGCGGCAATTCTATGCGGATGGATGTTCTTGAGGATCAATCCGTTCACTTGATCGTCACCTCGCCGCCCTACTTCAATGCCAAGATGTACTCGGCAAACCATATTGGGAACGACTTGGGTAACATCCATGATCTGGACGAATGGTTTGAAAACATCCGATGCGTTTGGCAAGAATGCCTGCGCGTGCTGCAACCCGGTCGCAAGATTTTTGTTAATATTATGAATCTCCCCATCCGTTATGCCAAGACCTTTCGTTGTCTCAACTTAGCGGGCAAAACTATTGACCTAATGGAAAGCGTCGGCTTTATCTTTAAGCGGGACATCGTCTGGCACAAAACCAACGGCGTCCGCGCGCACTTTGGTGCTTATATAGGCACGAGTTTATTTTGGAGTTTGACAAGCCGGCGGCCGCCGGCACGCGTAAGTATGCGCATCTGTCAGCCGAGCAGAAAGAACAGTCCAAGTTGGATAAAGAGTTCTGGCTGAGTCTGAAGAATTCGGACATCTGGTTAATGAAACCGCAACAAAGCGGGGACGGGCGCAGCCATGTCGCCCCCTTTCCGTCCGAACTTCCGTACAGATTAATCAAGGCATATAGTTATGTCTCTGAAACCGTCCTGGACCCTTTTGCCGGTTCTTGCACCGGCTTGTTGGCCGCCGCCGACCTGAAACGCAATGGCATCGGTTACGAAATCAATTCGGAGATCTTGCAGACCGCGACGGAACGCTTCAAGAATTATCAAATGAATCCGATGCATCATGACGGATCATAAAACTGTTTATGCTCAGTCCGGTGATATGAAGTCTCGTACTTTTTTGGAATACCGAAAGGACATGCAGCACAAAGCGGTTATAATGGAAACAGGTAACATGCGGATATCATTAACAGTAACAATATGAAAAATAATTTTGGGACAATCATAAAAAAGATCTTTGATTCCGACAGTGCCGGCGGTGTGTTATTGTTAGTTGCCACTGTCCTGGCACTTGTTTTGGAAAACTCGGTCGCAGCCGGCAAGTATCATTCTTTCCTGGAATTCCATATTGGCATTTCCGTGGGTGATATTGAACTGGACTACAGCCTGCATCATTGGATTAACGAGGGCTTGATGGTGATTTTCTTTCTTTTGGTCGGGTTGGAAATTAAGCGCGAATTCCTGGCGGGACAACTTGCCAACATCAACTATGTCATTCTGCCTACTTTTGCCGCGCTGGGCGGAATTCTCGTGCCGGCCTTTTTGTTCTATCTTTTCAATTCCGACAACCCGGCAACTCTGTCCGGTTGGGCCGTGCCAACCGCCACCGACATCGCCTTTGCGGTGGGCATCATCGCCCTGTTCGGTCGCCTGTTGCCGCACAATGTCAAGTTGTTTGTTCTTGCCCTGGCGGTCATAGACGACATCGGCGCTATCATCATCATTGCCGTTGTTTATTCCGGCGACATCAATCTGATGATGCTTCTCTTTTCGTTTTTCTGCGTGTTCTGTATGGCTCTTTTTAATCTCCTCAATGTTCGCTCGCTCACTCCGTATCTGCTGGTAGGCTTGCTGTCCTGGTTTTTTATGCTGAACACGGGCATTCATCCGACCCTGACGGGTATTTTAATTGCATTTTGCATCCCGCTTAAAACAAAACCCAAGGCGGGCTTGCCGCATGCCTTCGGTCAGGACCTCGGCACCTTTCGTATGGGCTATGTTTCGCCGGCTTATAAGTTGGAACATAGTTTGCATCGCACGGTCATGCTCGGCATACTGCCTCTTTTTGCTTTCGTCAATTCCGGTTTGCCCCTGGCAAACGCCTTTTCCGAAGGGTTGTTTTTTAGTGGCATCTCGCTCGGCGTTTTCTTCGGTCTGTTCATCGGCAAGCCGGTAGGGATGCTTGTCGGCACCTTTTTATGGCGTTTTCTTTTTCGGATCAAGTTTCCGCCACAGATAGACCCGCTTAACCTTCTGGCGATGGGTTTTATTTGCGGCATCGGTTTTACGATGAGTCTCCTCATCGGCACCATCGCTTATGCCGGCAACGAAAGTTTCATTGACCAGACACTCATCGGTATTCTCGCCGGCTCTCTTTTCTCCGGCATTGCCGGCAGTATGTTGTTTGTTTACTGGATCAAGAAAAATCCGCCGCGTCCCGCCGACCTCATCGATCAGGGTGCAAGCCCCGGGGGAATAGATGTGCCGCAACCCGGCACGGGCGTTTAGATTTTTACGCCCTGCCTTTATTGTCTTTATTGCCTCTGCCGCCCCTGCCGCTATTCAATCGCTCCGCAGCCCGCAGAGCATAGTAAGAAAGAATTCCATCCGCGCCGGCTCGCTTAAACGCGAGCAGCGATTCAAAAAACAACGCCTCTTCGTTCCCGTTCGCCTGTCCCGCCAGGGACAACATCGCATATTCGCCGCTCACCTGATACGCCAAAGTTGGGACACCGAACCGGCTTTTTACCCGCCGAACAATATCCAAATAACAGATGCCCGGTTTCACCATCACCATATCCGCGCCTTCCTCAATATCCGCCGCCACCTCCGCCAGTGCCTCGTCCGTATTGGCGGGATCCATCTGATAGGACCTCTTGTCGCTCTTGCCGAGATTACCGGCCGAACCGAGAGCCTCGCGAAAAGGGCCGTAAAATGCGGACGCATACTTTGCCGCATAGGAAAGCAGCATCGTTTCCGGGTAGCCGTTTTTCTCAAGCGCCGCCCGCACATGCCCGATGCGTCCGTCCATCATATCCGAAGGAGCCAACACATCGCTGCCGGCTTCCGCCAGGCAAAGAGCCTGTCTTGCCAAAAGGTGTAATGTTCCGTCGTTCACTACCTGTCCCCGTGCATCCGTGATGCCATCATGCCCGTGCGAGGTATAGGGGTCCAGCGCGATGTCCGTAATCACGCCCAGTTCCGGCACACGCTTCTTGAGTAACCGCACCGCCCGCGGAATGAGACCGTTCTCGTTATGGGCTTCCGTAGCATAGGGTGTTTTCTTTTCTTTTGGCACCACAGGGAAAAGAGCAATGGCGGGTATTCCCGCTGCCGTCACCCGGCGGCCAAGCCGCACCAGGCCTTCCAAACGCACCCGACTCACTCCCGGCATAGCGGGAATGTCAAGTTGCCGTTCTTCGTTTTCGCAAACAAAGATCGGTAAAATCAGGTCTGCCGGCGTCAATCTCGTTTCGGCTGTCAGATCGCGCGCAAACGCCCGGGCGCGAATGCGCCTGAATCTGTTTGCCGGAAACTTGCGTGTCATTAAAGGTGGCCGCATAGGCTGTATAGATGTTGCATAATGTCAATTATAAGAAGACACCCCCCGAACAGACATCCTCCTTCCGCCGGAACCCGGAACAGTGCCCTCTGATATGTCGAGGTGTTGGAGGTGTCAGAGGTGTAGATGTGTCGATGCGAGTTTTCTGTTTTTGGATGCAGGTTATATCCGGTCTGTGAAACGGGGAAGTTGGAAGTCGGAAGTTGGAAGTCGGAGGTCGGGTGCGCGTTTTCTGTTTTTGGACGCAGGTTATATCCGGTCCGTGAAACGGGGAGGTTGGAAGTCGGAAGTCGGAGGTCGGGTGTGCGTTTTCTGTTTTTGGACGCAGGTTATATCCGGCCCGTGAAACGGGGAGGTTGGAAGTCGGAAGTCGGAAGTTAGAAGTCGGGTGCGCGTTTTCTGTTTTTTCCGCGGGTTATTTTCGGTCTGTGAAACGGGGAAGTTGGAAGTTGGAAGTCGGAGGTCGGGTGCGCGTTTTCTGTTTTTGGACGCAGGTTATATCCGGCCCGTGAAACGGGGAGGTTGGAAGTCGGAAGTCGGAAGTTAGAAGTCGGGTGCGCGTTTTCTGTTTTTTCCGCGGGTTATTTTTGCCGGTGAAACGGGGAGGTTGGAAGTTGGAAGTCGGAGGTCGGGTGCGAGTTTTCTGTTTTTGGACACAGGTTATATCCGGTCTGTGAAACGGGAGCAGTCGTATTGATTGTAAAATAGATTCTATGTTTTCCGCTCCTGCCGCGCTTTTTCTGTCTGTCGCATCCGTTGCCGTTCGGTCTGCCTGCTCGGTCACTTGTTCGCCCGCCCGGGCGTGCCGCCGACCCGGTGCGCCGCCGGCACTGCGTTTATTCGGCAAGCTACCTCGCAGCCTGCGAATTATTTTGGCGGTTGTGTTGCTGTCTCTCGGCGGCTGCGGCCTCAAGGGACCCTTGCATTTGCCCGCACCGGAAGAACCGCAGGAAGCCGGCAGGGTCATCATCCTCTCTTACGCACCCGCCCTCGTTCCTGCCCCTGCCCTCGCACCCAAATGACAGGTCACTTCCGCCCGTCGTCAAACGCCAATCTGTATTGCGAAGGCGTTTCTTTGGAAGAACTTGCGCGGACCTACGGCACGCCCTTGTTTGTTTATTCCGAGCAATCGGTGCGCGACGCATGTACCGCATATCAAAAAATCTTACGCGGCACTCAAACCGAAATCCGCTATGCGGTCAAGGCCAATTCCAACGGGGCGATCTTACGCATTCTCAAAGACATGGGTTGCGGTTTTGATGTGGTTTCCGGCGGCGAATTGGAGCGAGTATTGCGTCTGGGTGTCCCGGCCGACAAGGTTATTTTTTACGGGGTTGGCAAGACAACCGAGGAATTGGAGGCTGCTATTCAAAAAGGAATTGGGCATATCGGGGTTGAGTCGGCCGCCGAAGGCGAGCGTCTGGTACAAGTGGCATCGTCCTTAAACAAGTCCAACAAGTCAAATAAGCCCCTGAAAAAACAGGCGGGTGTTCTCCTGCGCATTAATCCGGATGTTCGTCCCGAAACGCACCGGCACATTCGCACCGGCGGCGGCGATGACAAGTTCGGCATTGCCGCGGACGAGGTCTTGGCAGTTGCACAACAACTCAAAGAATCGCCGTTTCTGCGCCTTGACGGCATCGGCAGCCACATCGGCTCTCAAATCCGCGATCTCCATCCCTTTGTGCGTTCGGCGGAAAACTTGCGTCTTGCCTATGACGAACTGGCAAACCATGGTATTTTTGTCCCGCACCTCAGTTTGGGAGGCGGCTTCGGTATTTCTTATCAACCCGGCGAGGAAGCGTTTCCGTTGACGGACCTCCCCAAGATTCTGAGAGTCTTTGACGACTGGGAGCATCGCCGGCGCGTGCATTTCATCATAGAGCCGGGACGCAGCCTGGTCGCACATGCCGGTATTCTGTTAACGCGCGTTGAGTATCTGAAGGAAACCAAAGAAAAAAACTTTGCCATCGCGGATGCCGCGATGAATGACCTCCCGCGTCCGGCTCTTTACGGCGCACACCACTCGGTGCTTCGGGTCAGCGGTGAAGAGCGGGAGGAAGCCCCGCGGGAGTTTGACCTGGTCGGCCCCGTCTGCGAGAGTGCCGATTTTTTGGCACGCTCGCAGCGTTTGAATCTGCGCCAGGGAGACCTCTTGGCAATTGAAGATTGCGGCGCCTATGCGATGAGCATGGCATCCAATTACAACAGCCGGCCGCGGGCGGCGGAGGTCCTGGTACGCGGCGACCGCCACTTTCTGATCCGCCGCCGCGAGACCCTTGCCGATCTTCTTGCCGGGGAGATCTTGCCGGCGGAATGAATAGTGAGGATTGAGGGGCGAGAGATAAAAAATGAAAGATAAAAGAATAACAAAATCAAAATGAAGATCGGAGCTCCTTTTTTCAAGATGCACACACTCGGCAACGCCTTCATATTGCCGATTGCGGTGCCTATGCGATGAGCATGGCATCCAATTATAATAGCCGACCGCGGGCGGCGGAAGTCCCGGTGCGCGGCGACCGCCATTTTCTGATCCGCCGCCGCGAGACCCTTGCCGATCTTCTTGCCGGGGAGATCTTGCCGGCGGAATGAAGAGTGAGGATTGAGGGGCGAGAGATAAAAAATGAAAGATAAAAGAATAACAAAATCAAAATGAAGATCGGAACTCCTTTTTTCAAGATGCATACGCTCGGCAACGACTTTATGCTGACGGACGGCATTCGGTGCGGTGCCCTGTCCATGCCCGCGCCCATGCCCATACAACCGAAAATAATCCGCAGTTGGGCCAACCGCCACCAGGGCATCGGCTTTGACCAGTTATTGTGTGCGGAGCCGCCGCGCCGAGAAGATGCCGATTTTTTTATGCGCATTTACAATGCCGACGGCAGCGAAGCCGGCCAATGCGGTAACGGACTGCGTTGTTTCTATGTCTTTGTGCGCGCCGTCGGCTTGACGATGCGCGATTCCTTGGCGGTGGAAACCGCAGGCGGTCTTGCCCGGGTGGAAGGGGCGGGGCGGGGTAATATCACTTCGTATTTGGACAAACCGGATATGAGTTGGCAATCCGTTTTTACTCCCGGCAAAGTGCGCGCACAAAAAAATCCGACACTGGCCGAGTCCTTGTGTTTGGAACCGGACGCTGCTTATCCTCCCGCCGCCCGGCAAGCCGGCGCCGCAAGAACTAAATTGACCGTCTGGCCTGTGTCTGTCGGTAATCCGCACTTAATCGTGTTTGCCTCGCAGCGAACCGGTGCGGCCGGTCCCGATGCGATGCTGGCCGCATACGGCGAGCAATTGGCTCGGCATCCGGCGTTGGCCGCCGGAGCCAATGTGGGCTTTGTGTTTGTTGCCGATCGCGACAACCTCATTTTGCGTACATACGAACGGGGGAGCGGTCCCACGCTGGCATGCGGTTCCAATTCCTGTGCCGCCGCCGCCCTGGCCATGGAAAAAAGAATGGTGCGTTCGGAAGTGACGGTGCACAATCTCGGCGGTCGCGCTCTGGTCGGCTGCCGGAATAAAATAATTTACATGCGTAGCCGGGTGCACCGTGCATATCGGGGTATTTTGCCTTAAAATAAGCATATGCCAGTTCGCCAACCGAAAACAAAAAAGAAGACAGCCGCACCGGTCGCCAATCGGCTGAGCCGCGCCAAGGTGCTGGATCACCTTGCCGCTCACCCGGATTTTTTCCTCACCGAGAGCAAGAGAAGCCGGGAAGTGGTAAAGAACCTTCTCTTTCCCGATGACGACCATAGTAACCACCATAGTAATGTTGTTTCGCTGACCGATTATCAAAACAAGATGCTGCGCCGAGAGGCGGAGCAACGGCGCGATCAAACGGAGCGCGATCGCATGACCGCCTCTCGCAATTACCAACTGATGCTCAAGATGCATCGCGGCTGCCTTGCGCTTCTTGCCGCCGGCGACACGCAAAAGTTGGCGTTGGTGTTGGATCATCTGCTCAGAGAGGATCTCGGCACGGAACACTATTCTTTTATCCTGTTCAAGCGCGTCCCCAAATCCCCGCTGTATCTGCAAAAGCGTCCCGCAGCGATGATGCGCGAAGTGACGGATATATTGCGCGAGAAATCCCCCGTTTACGGGCGCGATATGTCCGAATTGTTGCAAGACGCCCTGGGCGGCAGCAAGGTATCGCCGGTGTCTTCCTATCTTTGTTTGCCGCTCCACTCGGCGCGTGCTTGTCTCGGACTCCTGTGCTTTTTCAGCGCGGATGCCGACCGCTTTGGCGGGGACGACAAAGAGACACACTTGGTGGAATTTTTTCAGTCCGTCCTTGCCTTCTCTTTGGGCCTGTGTCTGAGAGCATCCCGCAAAACATCCTCCAATGTGTCCGCAGGGGCATCTCTCGGGGCATCCCCTGATGCATCCCCGGAGGCATCCCTTGATAAAGACCCTTCCAAAAAACCCGCCGCCAAATGAACCGCACGGACCGAGACGCACTGCGCGCGATTATTGAGGAAGCCTACCGGACCGAGACATTGTCCGCAGCCGCCGGCGAGGCGACGGAAGAGGCACTGCGCCGGATAGGCACCGGCGAATTGCGCGTGGCGGAACCCGGCGCGGACGGCTGGCGGGTGCATACTTGGGTCAAGCAAGCGATTCTGCTTTCCTTCCGTTTGCGTCCGAATCGGGTTTCGGATGCCGGCTTCACGCGTTACTACGACAAACTGAAACCGAAGTTTGCCGATTACGATGAGAAACGATTTGAGTCCGAAAAGGTGCGTGTTGTCCCCGGTGCCCTGGCACGCGAGGCAACCTACATTGCCGAAAACACGGTGCTTATGCCGTCCTACATTAATATTGGCGCTTACGTCGATGCCGGAACTATGGTGGACACCTGGGCGACGGTCGGCTCCTGCGCGCAGATTGGTAAAAATGTGCATCTCTCCGGCGGTGTCGGCATTGGCGGCGTTCTGGAACCGCTGCAAGCCAACCCCACCATCATTGAAGACAACTGTTTCATCGGCGCAAGATCGGAAATTGTGGAAGGAGTCATCGTGGAAGAAGGGGCGGTGATTTCCATGGGCGTTTACATCGGGCAGAGTACCCCGATTTACGATCGCGAACACGACGAGATTATCTACGGCAAGGTGCCGAAAAATTCGGTGGTGATACCCGGCAATCTGCCCGACAAGAGTGGCAAGTTTTCCCGCTATGCGGCGCTCATTATGAAGCGCGCCGATGCGCGCACGCGTGCCAAGGTGGGTATCAACGCGCTGCTGCGCCCGGAAGACTGAGAAGCCCGGGAAGACCGGGAGGTCTGAGAAGGCTGAGAAGACCGAGAATAATCATAACGCGGATCGCCTGAGATTTTTTATCTTTTTACCAAATCAAAAACAACTTATGAAACACACAAAAGAAGAAATTGCAACCGACGCGGCTCCCGGCGCCATCGGCGCCTATTCGCAAGCCGTGCGCTGCGGCGATATTGTCTATATTTCCGGCCAGATCCCGTTGGACCCGAAAACCGGCGAGGTGGTCGGCGAGAGTGCGCCGGAACAGATTCGGCAAACCTTTGCCAACCTGTTTGCGGTGGCGCATTCCGCCGGCGGTTCCGCTGAGAATTTGGCAAAGTTAACCGTGTATCTTAAAGACCTGAGCGACTTTGCCGCGGTCAACGCATACATGGAAGAACACTTTCCCCGCCCGTTTCCCGCCCGGGCGGCGGTGCAGGTTGCGGCCCTGCCGCGCGGCGTTCGCGTTGAAATTGATGCGATCATGCAACTCTGAAACAAGATTCCCGGGGGGATCATTTAATAGCTTATTTAATAGTTTAATAGTTTATTCAATAGTTCATGTGCGGAATAGTCGGTTGTGTCTCGCGGCGGAATGTGCGCGACCTCCTTTTGGAAGGCCTGCGGCGTTTGGAGTACCGAGGCTACGATTCGGCGGGCATCGCCGTCCTTGAAAAAGGCGAAGGCGAAAATAAAGACGGAAACAAGAACAAGTTCCACCATCATCGGGTTTGCGGCAAGGTTGAAGTGTTGACCGCCGCCTTGCAAAAGCATCGCACGGACGGATGCACGGGCATTGCCCACACACGCTGGGCGACACACGGAGAGGTCACCGTGAGTAACGCCCACCCACATCTGGCGGGCGGGCGAGTGGCGTTGGTGCATAACGGCATAGTGGAAAACTATCGGTCGTTTCGCGACAAGTTGCAAAAACAGGGCTACAAATTTTCGGGCGAAACGGACAGCGAAGTGATTGCCGTTTTGATTTACGATCATCTGCAACGGGGTCGCAGTCTGGCGGACGCCCTGGAACGCACGGTTCGCAAACTGGAAGGCGCGTTTGCGTTTGCGGTTCTTGATCTGTGGGAACCGGATTGCCTGATTGGTGTCCGCAAAGGAGCGCCGCTGGTGGTGGGTGTCGGCACGGAAGAAAACTTTCTGGCATCGGATCCGCTCGCCCTGCTGCAGGTCACGGATCGGTTCATTTACTTGGAAGACGAAGAAATGGCAATTCTTGGTGTCAGCCGGTGTGAGATTCGCAAGGTCGGCGGCGGCCGAATTCGCCCCAAAGTGGAAATTTACAAGCACGGACCCGCGGCGGTTGACCGCGGCGACTACGGACACTTCATGCTAAAAGAAATTTACGAGCAGCCGGACACGGTCGTCAATACGCTCACCGGTCGTCTGACCAAGCGACACTTTCTGCCGCAAACACTCGGCGAAACGGGAATGGGGGTTCTTGAGCGCACCAAAAATATGTACCTGGTCGGTTGCGGTACCGCTTATCACGCCGGTCTGACAGCCCGTTATTGGTTTGAAGAACACAGCGATCTCACGGTGCGAACGGAGGTCGCCAGCGAGTTTCGTTATATGCGAAAAAATATCCCGCCCGACAGTTTGTATGTGACGATTTCCCAGTCCGGCGAAACAGCCGATGTGTTGGAGGCATTGCGCAGCATCTCCGCCGCCGACAAGCTCAATCGTCCGTTTCTCGCGTCTCTGGCGATCTGCAATGTCCCGGCAAGCAGTTTGATCCGCGCCTGTGATATCCCGCTGCTCATTTCGGCGGGGCCGGAAATCGGCGTGGCATCCACCAAGGCCTTCACGGCCCAGTTAATCGGGCTTCTCATTCTTCTCGGCTTCTTTATGCAAATCCGGGGTGACTCGGACGGTGTCCGCAAACTCATCGCCGCTTTGGAATCCTTGCCCGATCTGATTGAAAAAACACTCGCGCTGCGTCCCAAAATCGTAGCGGCCGCCGAGTTGTTGGCGGACAAGGACAGTGTCCTCTTCATCGGACGCGGCCCCTTGATGCCCCTGGCAATGGAAGGCGCGCTCAAACTCAAAGAAATCTCTTACATTCACGCCGAATCCTATCCGGGCGGCGAACTCAAACACGGCCCCCTCGCCCTGATAGACGAAAAAACACCCACCGTTGTCCTGACCGGTTCCGGCATTCGCGCCGCCAAGATTAAATCCAACATGCAAGAGATTGTCGCCAGGCGCGGCCCCCTGCTGGTGTTTGCCGAAGGTCGCGGCGACAAGGAGGTTGAACGCATTGCCGACGAATTGATTGTCCTGCCGCATGCGAAAGGTGCCGGGCAGGAAATGATCATGCCGATTGTTTACGGCGTCGCCACGCAACTTTTGGCATACGAGGTGGCATTGCGTCTCGGCACAGACATTGATAAGCCGCGCAACCTGGCAAAGTCCGTGACAGTGGAATGACCGGGGCGTGTCGGCGGGTGGAGGCATTCGGGCATCCCGGCGGGCGACCGGGGAACCAAAAAAGACAATCGCAATAACAAATAAAAGAGCAGCAGAGTGACAGAACACCGGAACAGCATGACGGACGACTCGGCAACACAACTTCTGCGACAACTGATCCGCGCCGAATCCGTAACGCCCGACAGAAGCAACTGCCGGGATATTCTGGCGGAGCGACTAAACCGGCTGGGCTTTGTCACCGAGTGTTTGGAATTTGAAGGCGTTCGCAATCTTTGGGCATCCCGCAAAGGAGCAACCGACGACTATCTGGTCTTTTGCGGGCATACGGATGTGGTGCCGGCCGGCGACATCGCCGCCTGGCAATACGACCCGTTCGGCGCCGAAGAGGACGACAAGGGCTATATTTACGGACGCGGCGCGGCCGACATGAAGGGCTCGCTGGCGGCATTTGTGACAGCGACCGAACAATTTTTTGCCTCGCTTGGTGACCGGCAACTGCCGGCGTCTCTGGGCCTGTTGATCACAGGCGACGAAGAAGGCGATGCAATCCACGGCACCGCCGCCGTGCTGCGCGAACTAAAAAAACGCAACCTGCGTATTCGCCATTGCCTGGTCGGCGAACCGACATCCGTGCGTGTCCCGGGCGACACCATCAAAAACGGCAGACGCGGCTCCCTGAGCTTGCAATTAAAATTACGCGGCAAGCAGGGGCATCCCGGTTATATGCGCTCCGATGAAAATGTCCTGCACCGCGCGGCCGAAATTGTCGCTCGGTTTGCCAAACAGCGGCCGGCGGGAGATGCCCCCGGCACCGTGTTTCACCTGACAGACATTCGCAGTCGCGCCGTTGCCGAAAATGTCACCGCACCCGAAGTGATTCTGAAAGGCAACTGGCGTTATACCGCGGACCCCGGTGCCGCCGCCATTCGGACCGAAGCGGAGCAAGTGATTGCGGCGACGGCATCCGATTTCTCACCTGAGATTCGTTGGAGGCAAGGAGCCAAACCCTATCTGTGCCAACCCGGTCGGCTGGCGGACGCCTTGCAACGGGCAATTACGGAGGTCTGTGCCGGGGAACCCGAATTTTCTGTTGCCGGCGGTGTATCGGACGGAAGGTTTTTTGCCGAATACTCGGTGTCACCCGAAGATCCGCAACCCCCGGAAGTGATGGAGTTTGGCCCGCGCGGTCTCGGCATGCACGAACCGAACGAACGCATCGCCAAAGACGAACTGCGCACGGTCACCCGGGTGTATCGCCGCAGTCTGGAACTCTTCTTCCGCCCGGAAAAACCGCCGCCCGCCGGATAGCAATTTCTAACGATGTCCCGGGCTGGGATCAGTTAGGTTAAAGAGAGGAAGACGCAAAGTCATCCGCCAGCCCCCGAAATGTCTTAAGTGCCTTAAGCGTCTTTACAAAAGACGATCAAAAAGGATTGGGATCCTATCCGCCCGACCCGGATGAATCGGACGACCGTTCAAGAATTGTTCTTATAAAAGACGCAGGCCTGGTTACGAGAATAATGGCAAGAATGCCTATTGCGGGTAAGATGCTCACTAAAAAGTCTTGCATGTCTTTCGATTCGTATTTCCAATTTGAAATCCAATTTGAAGGAAGTACATCCATAATTGCGGGTATGTAAGGATGCAACAAAAGATGCATGGCATAAGCAATAACAAGCGCGTGCAAAACAAAGGATAATACCAAACGCGGCAGGTTCAGTTTTTTTTCGTATTGATTTTCTCTGTCCTCCCTCTCTTGTTGAATGACTATTTTTTTGTATTCTATTTTTTCGAGAGAGGATTGTTTGGCGGAAGCATCGCCTTGCTCCATTTCCTCTAAATATGAACTGCCTGTCGGAAAGGGTATGTTATTTTTTTCTTTTTTTTCCTTCCTTGGCATCGATATCTTTGATTAACTTGTCATAGTAATTGCGGATAACGGAATCCGATATCAAAAAATTGGGTGTCCCGTTATGATAAAGCAGGGCCCAGGGTGTTCCTTCCTTATGCGTCATCGAGGAAAGTTGCAGACCGGTAAATTTCCGGTAAAACTTCCAAATATCTTTTATCATTTCCATCGCCTTCTTATTTTTATCCATGCCTTCGCTTTTATACTTTTTGCCAAAAAAGTTGGTGGGGACATTTTCATAGGTCGGATGCTTGGCCAATTCCCCAAAAAGTATGGGAATCACGGGGCCATATTTCCATGCTTCTATGGCATCGTGGATGAGCGGCTCTCCACCGCGAAGTCCCAAGTGCCATCCGTGGCAAAGGTAGACCAACTTCATGATCTGCATTTTATCCAGAGATGTTCTTTCTTCGGCCGCCAGCTCCAGTAAGTAGCTCGCCACAGCCTGGCTGCTGTAAGTTGGTATAAGATTTTGATTCATTTGAAATTGTAAAGGCCGGTTACTCGTCCTTTAGATAAAATTAAAAGCTGTTTCATTACGAGAGCATTCATAATGTTGGATTCAACTTTATATATAAAAAATAATAAAATAAAAGCAGTCAATTCCCTGTTCACATCAATTATTATACGGAGTATCGATGATTTCCCGCTTTTTTCTTGACTTCGGAAAGAAATTTTTAGATTTTTAAAAACTCCTGTATTTATAAGGATTTTTTTGAAGCTTTTTACAGGGTACAATGCCAGGTACATTATGCATATTCGTGAAATAATTGGAAAAAAAGAGCAATATCTGTCGGTATTTAATCCTACCGAGGAAGTCGTTAGGACTCAGAAAATTCTAAAAAAAGCGGGAAATTTCAAAACGACCATTCACCATCCAACGCAATCCCATCGGCAACTATTACAGAAACCCGCACAAACTCACGCCGTGACAGCAACGTATTCTACAGGCAGTTCAATAAACAACTCAAACAACCCACTTTGTTCAATAACCGGTTCTAAGGGCAAAGTAAGGGCTTGCAGGGTATAAAAACTGCCCGCAAACCCTTATAAAATCAAGGTTTTTTAAAAAGTTTCCGAAGTCAAGAACGCCACAGGCTCAGTTTTCTTTCGTATTGATTTTCTCTTTCTTCTCTTTGTTGTTGGGGACTTTCTAATTCTTTTGCTTCACCCCCGCTTTTGAGAGAGGATTGTTTGGCGGAAGCGTGGTCTTGCTTCTCTTTCTTGAAAGATGAATCCGCTTTCGCAACGAGTATGCTATTATTTGTTGCTTCTTTTTTCTTCCTTGTCATCGGTATCTTTGACGAACTCGTCATAGTAGTTGCGGATAACAGAATCCGATATCAAAAAATTGGATGACCCGTTATGATAAAGCAGGGACCAGGGACTCCCTTCCTTATGCGTCATCGTGGAAAGTTGCCGACCGGTAAAACTGCCAAATATCTTTTATCAGTTCCATCGCCTGCTTATTTTTTATCCAGACCTTCGCTTTTATACTTTTCGCCAAAAAAATTGGCGGGGATGTTTTTAGAGGTCGGATGCTTTGCCAATCCCCAAAAAAGTTTGGGAATCACGGGGCCATATTTCCATGCTTCTATGGCAGCGTGGATGAGCGGCTTCCCCTCGCAAAACCCCAGGTGCCATCCGTGGCAAAGGTGGACCAACTTAAGGATCTGCATTCTATCCGGAGATTTTCCTTCGTCGGCCGCCAGTTTCAGTAAGTAACTCGCCACAGCCTGGCTGCTGTAAGTTGGTATAAAATCTTGGTTCATTTGAAATTGTAAGGGCCGGCGACTCGTCCTTTAGATAAAATTAAAAGCTGTTTCATTACGAGAGCATTCATAATGTTGGATTCAACTTTATATATAAAAAACGATAAAATAAAAGCAGTCAATTCCCTGTTCACATCAATTATTATACGGAGTATCGATGATTTCCTGCTTTTTTGTATAGTCCCACCCATTCCCGGACTTTTGTTGTTTTTGCAAAAACCGGATTCGGCGAGAGCGGGCGAGTGTCCCAAAGGCAACACATTCACCGGTCCGGCGCGGAACATGGCCGGGTTGCTTGCGCTCGCGCGGCGTGCCTTGCCGCGGGCGTTTCGCACCGCATCTTATCCGGGTCATCGGCAATGATGCGAGAGAGCGTTGATTGGCCGGGTGTCGGCAGCCGCCGGTTATATGTCGCTGACACCATTCGGGTAACAAGCAGACCGGTTTACCGGCACCGATGTTCGGTCGCGCTTGTCGCCGCGACCGGATCCTGGCAACCAGGGCCGGTGCCCGGGTGTTGGACCGCTTGGACTGATACCCATAGTTGTTCGCCAGTCCGTCGACTCCGCCTTCACGGAAATGCCGCTGCCACGCGTAGAATGTGCCACGACTGATCCCGGCATGATCCGGCACCGCCGCGACACTATGTTTGCGCGCGAACATTCATTAAGGTGGCGTATTTGATTTTGGTGGTTTTAGGCATGTTTAAATATTGATTTGCTAAAACCACCGGTTGATTGCAGCCGCGCACGCGATAACCCCCCGTATGGTAAAGGTAGCGTAAACGTGTTCCTCTCATTTCCAATGTGCAGTAAGGCGCAGTAATGTGCAGTAATGCGCAGCCCGGCTACCCTCACAAACCGTACCGTCTCGCCGGCGGATACACCTAAGACAGTTTTATCAACAACAAGCCGCCGCTGTCGGCGGCGGTGAGAGCAAAACAACTATCCGCCCTTCTTGCCCGGTTTATTCATCCGGCTCCACATCTATTTACGACCCGTCCGCCAGAGCATCTAACCGCCGCGAACCGCCGGCTCTTTAATTTGAGGACGCACCATACCGAACTCAGAGTCCGGAACCTTTATGAGATCATGCAATAATAATACTTATTTTTACGGGTCACAAAGCATAATTCCCAAAAATAGAGTATACTATTAACAAGAGTTAATACCTTATTAAATTATGAAATGAAACGGTGAATTCACCAACCAAGAGAAATCTAATGACACAAACTTTACATTCTCGTTTAAGAGACAACCACAACCTGTTCGGGCTTGTTCCGATGCATTCTATGCCTGCGAAGACTTCGCAGTCTTCTTCGATATACTTTCGGGGACTGACTCACTTTTTTACTTCGCTGCTTATCGGCTGTTTATTGTTACTGTCCGCTTGCGGCGGTGGCGGGGGGGGCAGCGATGGCGGTAGCGACCCAACACTCCTGGAAGTGACGGATCTGACGGTCATTCCCAACAACAACAGTTTATTGTTGCGTTGGACTAACCCGGTGACGGCGGGAGAGGATAACCTGATTGTGGGATTTAATATCAGTTGGCAACAGGTTGTTGCCGGTGCGCCAACAGGCGAGGTGTTTCGTGCCCAAAAGACGAATGACCTCGGCTCCGGTATGTCCGCCTCTTATGAGGCAACGACAGGAATAGAGAACGGTAACACATATCGGGTAACTTTGTTGCTGCTGTTGAATCCCACCAACGGCGCCAACAGTAGAACAGAGGTGCAAACTGTGCCGAATGATCCTGTGCCCGGCAGCAACCTGGACAATGACACCTTGCCGGATAGCCTGGACGACGATATTGACGGTGATGATATAGACAACGATGAGGATAATTGCCGGCTGATGCGAAACAGAGATCAGGCGGATGTCAATCAGGATGGTGAGGGCGATGCCTGCGAGGAAGATCCGGCGGATCTGCCGGCGACAATGGGCGTCATTGGTCTGTCGGCAGCGCCGGCCGAAACAAGTTTGATGCTCAATTGGACCAACCCGGCAGGCTTCATTGATGCCTTTGAGATCACTTGGTTTCCGAGTGATGCTCCATCCGATTCGGACTCCTCGGACAGATTGGATGATGAGACAAGCGTATCAAGTGTAAATGACGGCACCATTGCTTCGGAGACAAGAACTGCCTATACCATTTCCGACTTGGCTACCGACACCAATTACACGATCGAAGTTACTCTGATAGCGGGCGAGGGCAACTCTTATACAAACCGGGTGTTTGCGGTGACGGGTGCGAATGCGGATGGCGATGCATATGCGGATGCCGAAGATGTGGATGACGATAATAATGGTCTGATAGAGATCTACACTTTGGATGACCTGGCGTGGCTGCGCGATGATCTCAATGCCGATGGGGTAGATGACGACGATCAGGACAACATCAATGCCCCGGGCAATGCCGGCTGTCCCAAGTCGGGTTGCAAGGGCTATGAGTTGATGCGCTCGCTTAATTTTACGGATGCGAGTTCTTATGCCGACAATAGCGAAAATATGGCCGAGTGGACCGGCGAGGGCTGGACGCCGATAGGATCTTGTAGTGGAGGAGCTCTCAGCACCTGTCGATTTTATAGAGGCATCTTTGATGGCAATCATCACAATATTAGTCATTTGAAAATTCGCCCTCCGAATGTTGTAGAGAATAATTTTGGATGGGGTCTGTTTGCCGGACTAAACAGTGGCACAATGCGCAATCTGCAACTGTTAGATGCAAGTTACAGTTCAAGTGGATCTCCGTCTCATGTGGGATTGCTTGTTGGTAGGGTTATTCGTTCTTCACGGTTGGAAAATGTGCATGTTATGAGAGGATCTCTTATACTAACAGGAACAAAGAATACGGCAGATGCAAGAACCGCTATCGGAGGATTAGTCGGCTCGGTTGTAGAGAGCATGTTAATAAGGACGAGTGTCTCAGATAGCACGCTAGATATTTTCGGGGGAACACGTGTGGGCGGTTTGTTCGGTCAGATAGAAGGTGCAGGTTTGATCTCGTCTTATACTGCCAATATGAGAGTCTCCGCCGCCCTCTTAGTAGGAGGTTTTGGCGGATATTCGACGACCTCCTTTAATAATAGAGACTCTTATATCAATGCTTCTTATGCAAGCAAAGTAGATGTTACAGGTATAGGAGATAGTCGTCCAATCGGAGGATTCATAGGGCGATGCGAGTTGTCCTTAGAAATTACGGCCAGTTATGCCATAGGCGGTAACCTTATGAATAGCCAATTTGGGGCAGGAAGTATTGGTGGCATCGCAGGGGACGGAGCCACCTTACAAATAAGTGCCTCTTTGGCAAGTTTTGCGACAAGCGACGCCAGACCCGGTTCAAGTTCTTCCACTAAACACGGCGGTATAGTGGGAGTTACAACGAAAATCCCTTCGTCTATCACTTTTGAAGACACCTATTGGGATCTTAATACAACAGATATTCCGGCAAGCGGAAGCAGTCGTTTCGGCACGGGCAAGACAACAGAGGCCTTACAAAGCCAAACGACCTTTGCAGGCATCTATGCCAACTGGGACGATTTCTGGTGTGATCCCGATACGGGTGAATTCACAACCGATGCTGGCAGTCCCTTGGCGATAGCCGCAAATCGGGCATGGAATCTTGGCAACAGCACCCAGTATCCGGCCCTGACTTGCACCTCGGGCGGTGCGGAAAGGCAAAGGCAATAAAGGCAATAAAGATAAAAAACAGCGGAGATTCTTGTAAAAGATATTAAAGATATTAGGGTGTTCCGGTCGCTTCGGTGTTTTTAACATCGGCGACCTTAAAGAAAACCCGGTAATCTAAAAACTACAAAACTACAAAACTACAAAATTATAAAGCGTAGTCTGGCGCCGCTGAGTCGGGAGCCGACGCGTAGCCGCGCACTCGCAAACCAAGTCCTTTGGTACAGGTAATTTCCACCGAGCCGCCGCCGAAAAAGGGCGATACGAGAGTGTCTGTGTCATGCGGGAGATTTTCAACAACATACCCGACCGCCAAACTTTTACCGCCGGCATATCGCAACGGCAAGCCGCCGTATCTGCGATACTTGTAACGACCGGCACTGCGCAGTTTATGCAACAGCGTTTTTTTGCGTGTCGCAAGATCGTCAGCCTCGCCGAACAAACTTTTATTTTGTTGCGGGCGGGTTCGGTTCTTTCTATGCGTCCGACGTGCCCCGTTGCTATGCTCGCACGTTGTGATGGACTGTTCTCCGTTATCTTATTTATCTCCAAATGCGTTTGGTGATGTTTTACCGTATCATCCTCTCAGTTTTGGACTCTGATGTTTGTACCCGAACCGGTGATATTACCCGGGCGGGCGGCTGGTGCCGGTGCCACCGGTTGCCGGATATTAATAAAACAATACTTTTAATTTGGGGGAGGTCTGTTTTATGGTGCTCGCAAAAAATCTATGCACTACCATTTGTAGTCAGACTGTCTTTTATTTTATTGATTAAACCCGCCAGTCTAAAGTTGAATGTGATGAGAGCGGCCGCCAAAAGAACATAAGGAAGTGTGGCGGTAATCAGAGGAGTAAAATCCAATATATTGTCACGCATTTGCATATCATTACCGGAGAAAATGAATTTTGTGAAATAGCCAAAAAAGGAAAGATAGAACAATAGGAAGGTGATCACTGTCAAATGAAAAAGAAAAGCAGCCGGTAGGCGTAAAACATATGTGCTTCTTTGAACAACTTCGTTTCTTTCGAGATGTTTATCTTCAAATTGCCCGGAACTCTTTGATCGTGTCTGGTTAAATCGTAGATCTTCCTTTTGTAGTTCTTTGACTCCTTGTTCTTTCTGTGATAATTTTTCTATAACATTCTGTTTGTTATTTTTCATTGGAGTCTGCCTCTTTTAATCTTTGGGAAATGATCCGGTCAAAGTGTTCTTTGATCACATGATCGTCCATGACGATTCCCCGTATCCCGGGTTCATAATACTTGATCCAAGGACCGTCTTGGGTGTGCATCTTTTTAATCATATCCTTACCGCTAAGATCCTTATAAGAATTCCAAACAATCGCTAAAATTTTGCTTTCTTCTGTTCCCGGCTTGATAGAAAAATACTTGATATTCGTTCTTCCGCTCCCTCTGTTAAATTGCATCGTTGGGGTAAAACTTGTTATTGGGCTTCTTTCAAAATACTTGAAAGAATAATATACCGAAGGAATGACGGGGCCAAACTGCCAGGCCTCCACATGCTCGACGATCAATCGCTTACTCAAGATAGACAATACCCAGCCATATCCCAAGTAACACAATTTGACTAATTTCAATACATCAAGTTTCTTGTTGTTTTGAGAAGCCTTGTGGAGAAAAAAGTTAGCAATATGGTCGGACAGGTAATAACCTTCATTAACCAACGGGTATTCCTTTATTTGTTTTTTAGTGTTCTTTTTAGTATTCATAGTTTCCGCACAAAAAGTAAAAATAGTTATCTACTAATTAACCTTAATTATAGCACGCCTTGATTATGAAAGGTGGTCGGAGACTTCTGCCTCTTTTAATCTTTGGGAAATGATCCGGTCAAAGTGTTCTTTGATCACATGATCGTCCATGACGATTCCCCGTATCCCGGGTTCATAATACTTGATCCAAGGACCGTCTTGGGTGTGCATCTTTTTAATCATATCCTTACCGCTAAGATCCTTATAAGAATTCCAAACAATCGCTAAAATTTTGCTTTCTTCTGTTCCCGGCTTGATAGAAAAATACTTGATATTTATTTTTCCGGCCCCTCTGTCAAGTTTCATCGTTGGGGTAAAATTTGTTATTGGGCTTCTTTCAAAATGCTTGAAAGAATAATATACCGAAGGAATGACAGGGCCAAACCGCCAGGCCTCCACATGCTCATCGATCAATCGTTTACTCAAGATAGACAATACCCAGCCATATCCCAAGTAACACAATTTGACTAATTTCAATACATCAAGTTTCTTGTTGTTTTGAGAAGCCTTGTGGAGAAAAAAGTTAGCAATATGGTCGGACAGGTAATAACCTTCATTAACCAACGGGTATTCCTTTATTTGTTTTTTAGTGTTCTTTTTAGTGTTCATAGTTTCCGCACAAAAAGTAAAAATAGTTATCTACTAATTAACCTTAATTATAGCACGCCTTGATTGTAAAAAGAGTGCGTGTCCCATCTCGCCCCGCCCGATTTTGGGATCTGGTGTTTTTGTGAGTCCCCTTCCGCCCCGAACCGGAATCGGCGCGAGTGGTTGGCACATCTAACAGGGATGTTTGACATTTTGACATTACCCTTTATTGCCCTTTATGGATTAGGGGCTAATGCTTTTAATAACTTAACGCGAACCGGTGATCTTGCCCGGGCGGGTGGGCGAATGATGATGGTGCCGGTGCCACCGTCTGCCGTGATCAAAATTGGGGGGGGAGAGAGAAAGCGCGCAGGTCAACCTGTGCCGATGCGATATGGCGTAAAATGATTTTTTATGCTATCCGTTATTTCTGTTCTCCGTACTTTTTTGTTTGCCGGGTCGCGCATCTTACGGTATCGTCCGGCGATAAGCACTGGCTGTCGGCGGGCGGGTTTCCGGTTGATGATGCCCATCACATTTGTTAGATTGATTAAGGCCGCCAAAGTTAACGGGGCTGTTCCCCCGGTCGGGTGATCGGTTTTTTTGTTTGGTCCTGGGTGACTGCTTTGGTGTTGGCGGCACCCGCGGGTATTCTGGGCTGCTTTGTTTTCTGGCGCCGAATGGCCTTTTTTGCGGATTCGCTCGCCCATGCCTCACTGCTGGGGCTGGCTCTGGGATTCGTTTTCAAGGTCAACCTGTTTCTGGGCATCTTTGCCTGCTCCGCCGTTTTGTGTTTCTTTTTGTGGCTGGCGGCGAGCAAGAAAGAACTCGCCACGGACGCGCTGCTCAATCTGGCCGCGCACTTTTTCCTGGGTGCCGGCATTTTGTGTGTGAGTGTTGCCGGCCTGCGCATAGACCTTCTTTCCTATTTTCTGGGCGAATGGCTCTCGGTCGGGCCGCGGGACGCGCTCATTCAGGCGGCGGTCTGTGCGGTCACGCTTGTTTGTCTTTGGTTTTTGCGTCGTCCGCTGCTGTCCCTGGCCGCGCAGGAAGAGATTGCCCGGGCGGAAGGGGTGGCGGGCAGACGCATCGAATTATTGTTTCTTCTTGTTTTGGCGTTGTTTATCAGTGCGGCGGTGCAGACTGTCGGACTGCTTCTTATTAATACTCTGATGATCATGCCGGCGGTGATTGTCCGTTCTTGGACGCGTTCCCCCTATCGGATGATGGCTCTCTGTGTTCCCGTGGCGGCCTTGATTTTAAGTGCCGGGCTGCTGCTGTCGTTGTTCTTTAACTTGCCGGCTTCGCCGGCAGCGGCGGTTTTTGGCGGTTTTCTCTTTCTGCTGAGCCGCATAGTAAAGGGTCTCGACAGCCGGAAAGACCGCAATTTGCGGAAAGCTAAAATAGATTCAAACTTAAAAGAATAAGGAGCCTCATAAAGAAAAGGAATTTGGAAATGCAATGCATGCATGATCTCATAAAGGTTCCGGACTCTGAGTTTGGTATGGTGCGTCCTCAAATTAAAGAGCCGGCGGTTCCCGGCGGCTCCCGGCGGTTAGAGGTTCTGTCGGACGGGTCACAAATAGATGTGGAGCCGGATGAATCAAACGGGCAAGCAAGTCGGCTTTGATGCAAGCCGGACCGGTGAATGTGTTGCCTTTGGGATGCTCATCCGCATCATCGGCGGCCGGCGCATTGATTGGCACGTCGGCATTGACCTGTTTTCCCGCTTCTCGCTGGTCTGATCGAAAAAGTCCTCACCGATAATGGCAGTGAGTTCGCCAAAGACTTTCACCGGATCGTGACAGCAAACGGCAGCAGACACTGGCATACTTATGCTATTTTGTTTTTTGGGGAAACCGCAAATGAATGCACGCTGTGAGCGATTCAATCGCACTTCTTTAATAAATACCTTGGGGGAAGAGTTCGGTTGTCATATGCGGCATCTCCTGTTTAAAGGATATGCCGGCATTCAACGCCAAACTCATCGCATGGCTGGCTTGGTATCATCTCGGACGTCCCCACTATGCTCACCAACAACTCTCACCGAATCCGGTTTTTGCAAAAACAACAAAAGTCCGAAAATGGGTAGGAATACTGCATGATTTTGAAAATTAAAGTTACTATAATAATAGTTGAGTTCACATACCATGTCTCAAAAAAATTAATATTAATCATAATAGAAAACATTAATAAACAATAGAAAATAATGAATCAGTTACACTTTTTTCCTGTGCGGTCGGCGAAAACAATGCGCCGCGAACAAAGAGGCACGGTATCTGTGCGTCTTCTTAATGTCTTTAATGTCTTTAAGGCTTTTCCCGAACCCAATAGGGCACGACGGATGTGCATACCGGCTCGTTTTTACGGTGTGCTGCTGGCGGGTATGTTCGGTTTGGTCCTGACAGGTTGTGGTGGCGGCGGCGGTGGCGGCGATCCCGCTCCTCAGAATTCCCAGGCTGTTTCCAATATCCAGACTCTGGTCGGTGAGGATTATATTCTCGTGGGTTGGACCAATCCGAACCGGATGAATATCACCGGGTTCGTTATTACCACACGCCGTGACGATGCGAGCGATGGCGGCACAAGAGAATTTAATTCTACCATGGCGGGTGTTGCGCCGCTTGCTCGGGTCATCTACAACATTACGGGGTTAACCAATAACATCGCCTACCACATCACGATTGCGGTGCGTTATGAGAACGGCACTATCGTGATCTCACCTCCTGTGTCTGGCACAACAGGAGCGGATGCGGGTGTAGGCACAGATATTGACGATGACGGTGAGGATAATGATATCGATAATTGTCCGTTGGTTGCCAATGCGGACCAAGCCAACACGGACAATGCGGATGACGGTGGTAATGCCTGTGATGATGACGATGACAATGATGGCGTGGCGGATACGGAAGATGCGTTCCGGACAGATGCCTGTGCGAGTGCCGACACGGATGGCGATGGCAAACCGGACAGATTATCTGCCGGTTGCGCGACCGGTGTGAATACTACCTTGACAGAGGATGTGGATGACAATAATAATGGCTTGATCGAGATCCACACTTTGGATGACTTGGCACGGCTGCGCGATGATCTGAACGGCGATGGGGCGGATGATGGCCGTATCCCCGAGATCACCTCTGTGGGTTCTATGGGTTGCCCGGATGACGATGACGGCGGCTGTGTGGGTTATGAGCTGACTCGCTCGTTGAATTTTAGCGATGATGCTTCCTATGCCGAGGGCAGTGGCAACCAAGTTGTTTGGACGACCGGCAGCGGTTGGCAGCCGATCGGCTCCTGTTCATCAGCGAATAATTGCACCTCTTATACCGGCATCTTTGACGGCGGCGGTTATCGTATTGCCGATCTGTTCATCTCTGCGAGCAATACTGCCAATGGAGTGGGGTTGTTTGGTGCCTTAACCGGCGATATCCAAAACCTGCATCTCCGGAATGCGCGTGTCAGTGTCAGTGGCGGTGCCGCTGCTGTTGGCGGCCTGGTTGGGAATGGTAGGAATGCGGATATTCGCAATGCGTCCGTGTCCGGCGGAAGTGTTAACGGGGATAATGAAGCTGGCGGCCTGGTTGGGTATGGTGAGAATGCGGATATTCGCAATGCGTCCGTGTCCGGTGTGAATGTTGCCGGGATGCATCTTGCTGTTGGCGGTCTGGTTGGGTATGGTGAGAATGCGGATATTCGCAATGCGTCCGTGTCCGGCGGAAGTGTTAACGGGAATAGTGAAGCTGGCGGCCTGGTTGGGTATGGGGTTAATGTGTCTATTCGCTATGCGTCTGTGTCCGGTGTGAATGTTGCCGGGGATTTTGTTGTTAGCGGCCTGGTTGGGAATGGTAGGAGTGCGGATATTCGTTATGCCTATGTGCTCGGCGGAAGTGTTAACGGGGGCACCGGGGATTTTGTTGGCGGCCTGGCTGGGTATGGGGAAGGAGCTCAAATTAATTCTTCTTATGCTGCCCCCGGGCCTGTTTCCGGCGGTGGTGATATCGGTGGATTGATCGCTAGCACCAATAGTAGCACCGCCGTCACTGCTTCCTACTGGGACAATCAAACCACCATGCAGTCTATGAGTGCCGGTAATTTGGGCGAGGGTCATAACACGGCAGCCTTGCAATCGCCGATCGACTTCACGGGAATCTATGCCGACTGGGGCAATGCTTGGTGCAACCCGAACACCGGTGCGGAAAGCACCACCGAGTTGCCCGCCCCCTTCGTCCGTGTTTGGGATCTCGGTAACAGCACACAATACCCGGCTCTGAGCTGCGTGCCGGGCGGCCTCTCGGCGCAAGACCGGTAAGAGAGGCCGGCAAGAGAGGCCGGCAAGAGGAAAGCCCCGGAACGGACCGGCAGATCGGGGAGGGGCAGGACAGGACGAGGCAGGGCAGAGCACGACAAATAAGACGACGGCTCGTTCAACTTCCAACTCCCAACTTCTTAGCCTCTGCCTTTCATCTGTTATTCGAAATCTATTGGCAGGCACCCGGGTCTTTTATGCCGGCTGATACGCGTTTTTCCCTCAACAACCCTCGCCGATCCGCTTTTTGCAAAAACAACAAAAGTCCGGAACTGAGTGGGATCATACAGGATCATACATACACACATGATTTTGAAAATTAAAGTTACTATAATAATAGTTGAGTTCACAAGTTCACAATGTCTCAAAAAAATTAATATTAATCATAATAGAAAACGATAATAAAAAACAATGAAAACGATGAAACAGTTACACTTTTTTCCTGTGCGGTCGGCGAAAACAATGCGCCGCGAACAAAGAGGCACGGTATCTGTGCGTCTTCTTAATGTCTTTAATGTCTTTAAGGCTTTTCCCGAACCCAATAGGGCACGACGGATGCGCATACCGGCTCGTTTTTACGGTGTGCTGCTGGCGGGTATGTTCGGTTTGGTCCTGACAGGTTGTGCCGCCGGCGATGGCGATCCCGATCCCGATCCTCAGAATTTCCCGGCTGTTTCCAATATCCAGACTCTGATCGGTGAGGATCATATTCTCGTGGGTTGGACTAATCCGGATTCGGATAATATCGCCGGGTTCGTTATTACCACACGCCGTGACGATGCGAGCGATGGAGGCACAAGAGAACTTAATTCTACCGTGGCGGATGTTGCGCCGCTTGCTCGGGTCATCTACAACATTACGGGGTTAACCAATAACATCGCCTACAACATCACGATTGCGGTGCGTTATGAGAACGGCATTATCGGGACCTCGCCTCCTGTGTCTGGCACAACGGGAGCGGGAGCCGGTGTAGGCACAGATATTGACGATGACGGTGAGGATAATAATATCGATAATTGTCCGTTGGATGCCAATGCGGACCAAACCAACACGGACAATGCGGATGACAGAGGTGATGCCTGTGATGATGACGATGACAATGATGGTGTGAAGGATACTACAGATCTTTGTCCGACCGGTGTTACCGGCTGGACTTCCAATGCGTCCGCGGACAATGACGGTGACGGCTGTCGGGATAACGATGAGGATGTGGATGACAATAATAATGGCTTGATCGAGATTCGCACTTTGGATGACTTGGCGCGGCTGCGCGATGATCTGAACGGCGATGGGGCGGATGATGGCCGTATCCCCGAGATCACCTCTGTGGGTTCTATGGGCTGCCCGGATGACGATGACGGCGGCTGTGAGGGTTATGAATTAACTCGCTCGTTCAATTTTAGCGATGATGCTTCCTATGCCGCGGGCAGTGGCAATCAAGTTGTTTGGACGACCGGCAGCGGTTGGCAGCCGATCGGTTCTTGTTTCGCTTTGGATGTTTGTACTTCTTCTTATACCGGAATCTTTGACGGCGGCGGTTATCGTATTGCCGATCTGTTCATCTCTGCGAACAATACTGCCAATGGAGTGGGGTTGTTTGGTGCCTTAACCGGTGGCATCCAAAATCTGCATCTCCGGAATGTGCGTGTCAGTGGCGGTGCCACTGATGTGGGCGGCCTGGTTGGGTATGGTAGGAATGCGGATATTCGCAATGCGTCCGTGTCCGGTGTGGATGTTGCCGGGCTGAGTTTTTTTGCCGGCGGCCTGGTTGGGTTTGGTCAGGATGCGGATGTTCGCTATGCGTCCGTGTCCGGCGGAAGTGTTTCCGGAAACAATTCTGTTGGCGGCCTGGTTGGATATGGGGATAATGCGGATATTCGCAATGCGTCCGTGTCCGGTGTGAATGTTGCCGGGGGGAGAAATGTTGTTGGCGGCCTGGTTGGGTATGGTGGGAATGCGGATATTCGCTATGCCTATGTGCTCGGCGGAAGTGTTTCCGGAAACAATTCTGTTGGCGGGCTGGTTGGGGATGGTAGGAATGCGGATATTCGCTATGCGCCCGTGTCCGGCGTGAATGTTGCCGGGAGTTTTTCTGTTGGCGGCCTGGCTGGGTTTGGTAAGGATGCGAATATTCGCTATGCCTATGTGCTCGGCGGAAGTGTTTCCGGAAACAATTCTGTTGGCGGCCTGGTTGGGTATGGGGATAATGCGTCTATTCGCTATGCCTATGTGCTCGGCGGAAGTGTTTCCGGGGGCGGCAAGAGTATTGTTGTTGGCGGGCTGGTTGGGCAGGGGGTAAGAGCTCAAATTAATTATTCTTATGCCGCCCCCGGGCTTGTTTCAGGTGGGGATGAAGATGTTGTCGGTGGATTGATCGGCATCACCAATAGTGGCGCCGATGTCACTGCTTCCTACTGGGACAATCAAACCACCATGCAGTCTATGAGTGCCGGTAATTTGGGCGAGGGTCATAGCACGAGAGACTTGCAATCACCGACCGACTTCACGGGAATCTATGCCGACTGGGGCAATGCTTGGTGCAACCCGAACACCGGTGCGGAAAGCACCACCGAGTTGCCCGCCCCCTTCGTCCGTGTTTGGGATCTCGGTAACAGCACACAATACCCGGCTCTGAGCTGCGTGCCGGGCGGCCTTTCGGCACAAGACCGGTAAGAGAGGCCGGCAAGAGAGGCCGGCAAGAGGGAAGCCCCGGAACGGACCGGCAGATCGGGGCGGGGCGAGACAGGACAAGACAGGACGGGGCAAGGCAGAACACGACAAATAAGACGACTGCCCGCCCAACTTCCAACTCCCAACTTCTTAGCCTCGGCCTTTCATCTGTTATTCGAAATCTATTGGCAGGCACCCGGGTCTTTTATGCCGGCTGATACGCGTTTTTCCCTCAACAACCCTCGCCGATCCGGTTTTTGCAAAAACAAGTCCGTTTATTAAGGAACCCGCAAACAGGAGGGTGCCGGGTTCAAGTTGCCGCAAGAATAAAAATATAAGGCGAGTAAGCCGGACTGCCAACTATTCCGGTCTCCGCGGTACGGCCGGCGGCCTGTTGTTCAAAATCTGTCGCGGCACTCTCGCTTACGACACAGTTGCGCTATACGGGTGCGGGTGCGGCTGCCCTGCGGATTTGAAATGAGAGGGATGCGTTGATATCATTTAGCAGATCTCCGCGATGCTCTCAAACAACTCTCGCCGATCCAATTTTTGCAAAAACAACAAAAGCCCGAAACTGGGTGGGACCATACAAAGTCCTCAGATCAAGAAGCCGGAAAGGTTATAATAGTCATATGACCAACTTTGCTGTTGTTTTCAAAAACGGAGTGCATCCCCGCTTGCTCCGGGGCCTGCCAAAACTTTCACTATTTACTAAAAAAGAGGTACTAAAAAATGAAACACACTAAAAAATTATTCACTTCCCTGTTGTTGCTTGGCACTCTTGGCATTCTTTGCTCCGTCGCGCCAGCGTTTGCCGATGACCATTTGTATCGGGATCGCTCGGGTGTTGTTATTCGCGGTTACGATGTCGTCACCTATCTTGCGGATAACCGGGCGGTGCGCGGCAAGTCCGAGTTCGCTCATTCTTACGAAGGGAGTGTTTGGTATTTTGAAAATGCCGATAATCTTGCCGAGTTCAAGAAATCGCCCGGCGACTATGTTCCCCAATACGGCGGCTATTGCTCCTATGCGATGGCGACAAAGGGCAAAAAAGTACGCACAGATCAACAGCAGTATCTCGTGCGTCACAACAATAAACTGCATCTGTTTTACGCCCGCAGCGGCCGCGACAAGTTCGCCAAGGATCCGGATGCTCTGACCGA
The DNA here is from genome assembly GCA_965209035.1 of Gammaproteobacteria bacterium. Classification (GTDB taxonomy): domain Bacteria; phylum Pseudomonadota; class Gammaproteobacteria; order CBDBNL01; family JAAOII01; genus CBDBPY01. The sequence goes on along the minus strand of OZ242372.1, from coordinate 1,127,510 downwards.
GCGGGCAAACAAAAACTGGGAAAAACTTGGACACTAATTAACGAAAGATGGCATCCCTTACCATAACATCGCCGCTTGGGCGGAAAATTTTGGGGCTGGTCGGCATCCTGCTTTTTGGGTTCTCGCTGTTCATCACTTTTGCCGCACTCCTGGGCAATGCGCCCTTTTGGACGGCCTTGTTGTTTGAACTCACCCCGCCGGCATTCTTCATCTGGTCCGTTGATTGCTTTTTCTCTCTGCATGTGTGGCTAAGACGCATTTTTGCCGTGTATGTCGCTGCAATTGCCTTGGTGTATCTTGGCTATGTTGCGATCTACAATTGGCTGCTTGGCATCGGCAAAGGAGATGTGGAAATCCCGCTGATCATCGCCGCCCTGCTATTCTGTTACTTGGTATTCATTAACAATATCGGCCGTCCCATCTTCCCCCCTCTCCCTGAGCCCGACATACCCAAGCGGTAACAGCGAACCGAGTGACCAAAAAGCATGTCTTCGTTGCCTCCTTGGCAAGCGAGACCAACACATTTTCTCCCCTGCCCACGGATATTCAAAGTTTCCGCGAAGGCTTTTGGGCGCCGGCCGGCACGCATCCGTCCTATCCCACTCTGTGTTCCGCTCCTTTTACGGCGGCGCGCGAACACGCCAAACGGGGCGATTGGAAACTGGCGGAAGGATCCGCCCACTGGGCCGAACCGGGCGGCCTGATTACCAAAGACGCCTATGAAACACTGCGCGACACCATTCTTGCCGAAGTTAAAAATGCACTGCCGCTGGACGGTATTCTGTTAGGATTGCACGGCGCGATGATTGCCGACGGCTACGAGGACTGCGAAGGGGATCTCCTGCGGCGTCTGCGCGCACTTGTCGGCGGGGACATTCCGATCATGGCGGAGTTTGACTTGCATCTGCATTTGACACGCGCCAAACTGGAGCACTTAAATTTGTTTGTTGCTTTCAAGGAATTTCCGCACACGGATTTTTTGGAAAGGGCGCGTGACCTCACCCGGCTGGCGGCCGACCTGCTCAACGGCAAAATCCGCCCCGTCTTTTCCGTGTTTGATTGCCGCATGGTAGAAGTCATGCCGACCAGCCACGAGCCGATGAAAAGTTTCATCAACAAGGTGAAGAAAATAGAAGACGCCCACCGCGACCTGTTATGTATTTCCGTCTGCCACGGCTTCATGGCGGCCGATGTACCGGAAGTGGGATGCAAGATTCTGGTGATGACCGACAACAACCGCGCCAAAGGCGACCGCATCGCCCGCGAACTGGGGGAAGAATTATTTAGTTTGCGCGGGCAACTGATGATGCCGGTGCTGTCCGTGCCGGAAGGGCTGGAACGGGCGGACGCGAACCCTTCCCCCCCGACCGTGCTGGCGGACATGTGGGACAACCCCGGCGGCGGCGTCCCCGGCGATTCCACCTTTTTACTGCATGCGATGCTGGAACACGGCGTCCAAGATGCCGCCTTGGCGAGCATCTGGGATCCGCGCGCGGTGCAAACCTGCCGCGCCGCCGGCGAAGGCAGCCGCATTCGGCTCGCATTCGGCGGGCACAGTTGCGACCTTGTCGGCGAGCCGGTTAAGGCACAGGTTCTCATCAAAAAGATCCAACCGGACGCGTGGCAGTCGTTCGGCGAAAGCAAGGTCTCGCTTGGCACAGCCGTCGTGCTGGAAGTCGGCGGCACAGAAGTCATCCTTTGTTCGCACCGAACACAAACCTACTCGCCGGATGTATTTTCCAATCTCGGCATAGACCCTGCCGCAAAGCGTCTTCTTGTTGTCAAATCCACCAATCATTTTTACGCCGCTTTTTCAAAGTTAACACCGCACATCTTGCATGTCAGCGCGCGCGGCTGCTACCCTAGCGACCCCAAGAAAACAAACTACAAAAATTTGCGCCGACCCCTTTGGCCGATTGACGACCTCAGCTGGTCGGATGTTTTGGCATGCCAAAAGGACTTTTGATCTTTTATCTTTTGACGCATAATGTTTGTAATGATGTTTCGGCAAAAAGCGTGGCAAGGGGCGCGCGGGCAAGATACGGGATACGAGGCGCGGGATCTGAGGTGCGGAATGCACTCAAAGCCGCATTCGAAGCCGCACTCAAAGCCGCCCGCGTCGGCAAGGCGGCCGGCGGCATGATCTAAATAGCCCAAACAGGCCAAACAATTTTTATTTAACTTACTATTATTAAGGAGAACAACATGATAGAAAAAATTGGAAACAAAAAAACCGGCGCAGGCGGTCAGCCCCTGCCATTTTCGCCGGCCGTGCGTGCCGGCGACTTTGTCTATGTCTCGGGTCAGGTGGCGATGGATGCGAAGGGCGAAATTGTCCCCGGCGGCATTGAAGCCCAGACGCGACGCACCATGGAAAACATAACCGCCGTGCTGGAAATGGCGGGATGCACTCTGCAAGATGTGGTCAAGGTCAATGTTTGGCTGGATGACCCGCGCGACTTTTGGAGCTTCAACCGCGTCTATGCCGAATGCTTCGGCGATCATCAGCCGGCGCGCTCCACCGTCCGGTCGCAGTTGGTGGTGGACGCCAAAATAGAAATGGATGTGATTGCCTACAAAAAGGCAACATAGTATTCCGTCTCTAATCACCGTCCGAAGAAGCGAGAGAGTTACAGACAGATGACGGCAAGTCGGGAAAAGGCAACGGTGCCGGCAAGACTAGGAGTTGAAACCTTTAACTAATCTTTGCTTTAAAAGATGCAAACAATGCAAGCCCGACTCTTAGCCGCCCTGAAAGAACTGCCGTTCATCGTCATTTTGCGCGGCGTCCCGCCGGGCGATGCGGAAGAAATTGCCGACCATCTCGTCAAAGCGGGTATCCGTTGCATAGAAGTTCCTTTTACATCGCCGGACGCGGCGCACTGCATTCGTCTTCTTTCCCGCAAGCGGGAAATTCTTGTCGGCGGCGGCACAGTGCTTAATCGGCAAGACGCCACCGCGGCACCGGGACGCTCCGGGCTTGAAAACCTTTAACTAATCTTTGCTTTAAAAGATGCAAACAATGCAAGCCCGACTCTTAGCCGCCCTGAAAGAACTGCCGTTCATCGTCATTTTGCGCGGCGTCCCGCCGGGCGATGCGGAAGAAATTGCCGACCATCTCGTCAAAGCGGGTATCCGTTGCATAGAAGTTCCTTTTACATCGCCGGACGCGGCGCACTGCATTCGTCTTCTTTCCCGCAAGCGGGAAATTCTTGTCGGCGGCGGCACAGTGCTTAATCGGCAAGACGCCACCGCGGCACCGGGACGCTCCGGGCTTGAAAACCTTTAACTAATCTTTGCTTTAAAGGATACAAACAATGCAAGCCCGACTCTTAGCCGCCCTGAAAGAACTGCCGTTCATTGCCATTTTGCGCGGTGTCCCGCCGGGCGATGCGGAAGAAATTGCCGACCATCTCGTCAAAGCGGGTATCCGCTGCATAGAAGTTCCTTTTACATCGCCGGACGCGGCGGATTGCATTCGCCTCCTTTCCCGCAAGCGGGAAATTCTTGTCGGCGGCGGCACAGTGCTTAATCGGAAAGACGCCACCGCGGCACCGGGACGCTCCGGGCTTGAAAACCTTTAACTAATCTTTGCTTTAAAAGATGCAAACAATGCAAGCCCGACTCTTAGCCGCCCTGAAAGAACTGCCGTTCATCGTCATTTTGCGCGGCGTCCCGCCGGGCGATGCGGAAGAAATTGCCGACCATCTCGTCAAAGCGGGTATCCGCTGCATAGAAGTTCCTTTTACATCGCCGGACGCGGCGCACTGCATTCGTCTTCTTTCCCGCAAGCGGGAAATTCTTGTCGGCGGCGGCACAGTGCTTAATCGGAAAGACGCCACCGCCTGTCTGGATGCGGGCGGCACCTATGCCCTTGCCCCGAATGTCTCCGCGGAAGTCATTCGCCACGCCCGCACCATCGGCTTGCCGTTCGTTCCCGGCTTTCACACCGCCACCGAGGCATTTGCCGCGCTGGATGCCGGCGCGCAGATCCTCAAATTCTTCCCGGCCGGCGAAGTCGGCAGCGGCTATCTCAAATCACTGATGCCCCTGTTGCCGCCGACCCCTATCATCGCCACCGGTTCCGTAACGCCGTCTCTGGTCAAAGAGTATCTGCAAGCCGGCGCCCTGGCGGTGGCACTGGGCGGTGCCGTTTATCAACCGGGCGATACCGCCGCCGTTGTTGTCAAGAAACTTTCTTCTTTCTTAAAAGCGGTCGCTTAGAGATGCCCGCCCAAGATATCCAAGACACCCGGGACCTTTACCCGGAAACGCCTTGCCTTCTGGCGGACGAAGCGCGGGTGATGGCAAACATTAATAACCTGCAGAGATACGCCGATAAGCACGGCTTGAGATTGCGCCCGCACATCAAAACCCACAGGTCGTCCGAACTTGCCCGCCGGCAGATCGCCGCCGGTGCCGGCGGCATTACCTGCCAGAAGGTCGGCGAGGCGGAGGTGATGGTTGCCGCCGGCTGCGAGGACATTCTGATCACCTACAACATCCTCGGCGAAAGGAAACTGAGCCGTCTCAAAGCCCTTGCCGCCAAATGTCGCTTGGCGACCGTGGCGGACAGCGAGGAGGTTGCTCGCGGGCTGAGCCAAACCTTTGCCGGCTCCGATAAAAGCCCGGCGGTTCTGGTGGAATGCGATACGGGACTCGGACGCTGCGGCGTTCAAACGCCGGCGGCTGCCGTTGCCCTGGCGGAAATCATTGACCAACTGCCCGGCCTGGAACTGCGCGGCCTGATGACTTATCCGCCGGCCGGCGAAACAAAAAAGGTTGCCGACTGGTTGCGCGCCGCCAAAGAGCGTTTTGACCGAAAAAATCTCAGATGCGATTGGATTAGCGGCGGCAATACGCCGGATATGCTGCAACAGCACGAGGCGGAAATTCTGACCGAAATCCGGAGCGGGACCTACATCTTTAACGATCGGATGATGGCACGCGCCGGTGTCTGCAAACCGGAAGATGCGGCCGTCCGGGTCCGCACGACGGTTGTCAGCCGTCCGACCGCTGACCGGGCAATCATAGATGCCGGCGTCAAAACCCTAAGCGCGGAAACCGGCGGCTTCAAAGATTTTGGCGTCATTTTGGAATACCCGCAGGCGCGCATATACGCCCTCAACGAAGAACACGGTTATGTCCGCCTGCCCGCGGACGGCCCCGCCCCGCAAGTTGGCGAGTGCGTGCATTTGATCCCCAATCACATCTGCGTCACTTTTAATCTGCACCCGCATTTCTTCTTGATGAACGGCGACCGAGTCGTTGCCCGCATCCCAATCGACGCACGCGGCCAATCCCGCTAAGCAGACCCGCACCAAGTGAAATCCGCGGACACTCACAGAAACCCGCAGACGCCTGCAGACATCTCCCCGGCCGCGGATGCGCCGCCGCCCGCTATGCTCCCCGCCGCACGGATCATGCGTCCATCCGCGCGCTTGCCGGAGAGCAGCACAGGCTTTTGGGGGATTATTCGATACTTGGTTCGGTACTTGGTTCGGTGCCCCGCGTTCGGTTGCGCGTGATCATTCGTCGGTGCGTTCTGTCCGTAGGCGACTGCCCAATGATTAGATGCCCGCATTGCGTTTCTGGCTTCTTGATCGCGCCTGTTGAATCTGTTACGCCGGCCCGCCCGCATTTGTTCCGGCATAAAAATCACATGTCGGCAATGACCTCATGATCCCCGTTCGGCGCGTCCTGTCCGTAGGTGACTGCATGGCGATCATCCGCCCGCGTAACTACGGCACTTTTGACACGGCAACAACACTCCTAATGGATTTTGCCGGCGCCGAAATGAACTTCTTGACGGGCTGCGCGGCCTTGGGCTTGGAAGCATCTCTCATCGGCGAGTTCGGCCGGGACTCGCTCGGCACCGCCCTGCAAGACAGGCTGGAAAAGGCGGGTGTTTGCCTGGACGGAGTCACCCGCACCGAGCGGCCGACACCCGTCATGATGAAAGAATACGACGCCCGCCGAAATCCGCGTTCCCACTATTACAGAATCGGCACAGCCGGCTCCGCGTTGGGGCGGGAAGCATTAAAACCGCGACTATTCTCGGGCATAGACTACTTTCACCATACGGGCATCTTCCCCGCCCTGAGTCCTCAAAATCGGCGAACCTTAAACGAGGCAATCCGAATGGCAAAGAAACAGGGTGCCATCATCGGCTTTGACCCCAACATCCGTCCCAAACTCTTTCGCGACCGGGACGACATTCGCCGTTCCCTTTTTCCTTATCTAAAAGAGTGCGACATCTTTTTTGGTGGCATGGACGAGGCGACGCTTCTTTTGACAGAAAAGACGAAGAGCATCCCGCCGCGCAAACTGGCGGCGGAACTTCACGGGCTCGGCATCAAGACAGTCATTTTGAAGGCGGGCGAAAAGGGTGCCTATGCTTCGGCGAGACAGGACCCGCGAGACCATGCAAAGCAAAAAAGCAGCCGAGCATCTGCCGAGCCGATCATTCGCCACCGGAAGCAAAAGGAAGCGGATAAAGCAGAGAAAGCGGGAAAATCAGAGAGCCGGCACGCCCCCCAATTTTTATACCAAAAAGCTTTTTCGGCAAAACGACTCGCGGACCCCACCGGTGCGGGCGATGCTTTTGCCGCCGCCTACATCTTCGCGCTGCTCAATGATTGGAGTGTGCCCGACTGCCTGTCCTTCGCCGCCTGGATGGGCGCACGCATAGTCGCCAGCCCGAGTGATAACCTGGACTTCCCCAAGCGCGCAACGGCTATCGCCGCCTGGAAACGCGCTTGCAATAGCCCAAAGTGAGTGCTTCTTTAAAGGCAGGCAATAACATAAAAGATTTTCAATGGATTAACGGGGGATGCATTTTCGGCTTCGGCAATTTGCAGCACCCGATGGATCTATGATATTACCTGCCTCGCGTATTCTCCGCTATAACGGAAATTGTATTGGGGATTAAAAAGGGTTTAAAAAAACGCCCCCGGCATTTGCATACCGGGGGGCGTGGCCTTCACTCCTACACAGATAAAATCTGTGCCTCAGATCTTTGCTAGTCGTTTCCTATTATAAGACGATTAACTAAAAAATACTTCCCGAGATCTTGTGTTTTCTCCGTTATAACGGAGATTGTATCGGGGGTTTAAAAAAGCACCCCCAACATTTGCATGTCGGGGGGCGGGGCCCGTCTCTCCTACACAGAGTTTACCTGTGCCTCAGATCTTGGCTGGTCGTTATCCATTATAAGACGATTAACTAAAAAACACTTCCCAAAGTCTTGTGTTTTCTCCGTTATAACGGAAATTGTATTGGGGATTAAAAAGGGATTAAAAAAACGCCCCCGGCATTTGCATACCGGGGGGCGTGGCCTTCACTCCTACACAGATAAAATCTGTGTACCAGATCTTTGCTAGTCGCTGCCTATTATAAGACGATTAACTAAAAAAAGTGCTATTTAAGAAAATAATATGCATTATCTTCAAAAATTTCTCTTATTTTTCTATTATTACGCATCTCTTCAACTTGTTCATTGTAATAATCCGGTTTCTTGATTACATCTGATGATCCTTCTATAGGAATCTCATTGGGTAGTTGTGCTTTACCAAGGAAAGAACAAGAGAGAATTTTGTCTTTCCCCAAAGGAATATACTCATCCGCAATTTTTTCCAGTCCACTACGAAGATTGTTTATATTTGGATTGATAACACTCACCGGTTTGCTGCACTCTTTTTTGACCATCTCGATCGCTTGCCTTAAATCTGTGTCGGCACTCACGACAACAGCCCTATCATATCTATCACGAAAGGCATCGGCAAGTAGATGAACGGCAAGATTAACATCGGTTCCTTTTTCTTCAACTTTTCTTATGAAAACATTACGCCCTGTAAAGTACAACTTCTTATTCTTATTCTTAACCTCGGGAACTTTTTTCGCTTCATTGCGAGCAACATAATGGCCTTTTATAATTTCTATACGAGAATGAGTCTTTAACGCCCTTAGGTAGGCTGCCTGTCTTTCTTTTTTTTGTTCTTGTTCTCTTTCTCTTTCATCTTCTTTTGTTGCATTTACATTTTTTAGAGTCGGTAAGTATAAACTCTTAATGCGTGCCGTAAAGTACTTGATTTTGCCAATATCATAAGAACCGCCCAATAACAACTCCAAAAATTTTGTAACATCCAGCCACTTATATTGCGGATTGTCTTTAAGACATCCGTAATACAGGTTATACCCGTCAACATAAGCACAAACCTTTGGCTTCATAGGATATTTAAGCTTAGACATATAAAAATTTTCGGTTATTATATCACATACACAACAGCAGCTATACCGTGTTTTTGGGCAAACAACATAGTTGCGGGTGGGTTTTGGTGCTTTTGGAAATGCTCATTTTCACCCAAAGGCGGTGACCGGTGAAACGGTGGCATATCTCGTGTTTCGAAAAAATTGTATCGGGGGTTTAAAAAAGCACCCCCAACATTTGCATGTCGGGGGGCGGGGCCCGTCACTCCTACACAGAGTTTACCTGTGCCTCAGATCTTGGCTGATCATTATCCATTATAAGACGATTAACTAAAAAAACACCGATTTGCGGATTATGTACCGCACCCTTATGCAAACAACATAGTTGCGGGTGGGTTTTGGCACTTTGGGGAATGCTCATTTTCACCCAAAGGCGGTGACCGGTGAAACGAAGTCGTATTCGGTGTTTCGAAAAATTGTATTGGGGGTTTAAAAAAGCACCCCCAACATTTGCATGTCGGGGGGCGGGGCCCGTCACTCCTACACAGAGTTTACCTGTGCCTCAGATCTTGGCTGTACATTGCTTATTATAAGACGATTAACTAAAAAAACACTTCCCGAGATCTTATGTTTTCTCCGTTATAACGGAAATTGTTTGGATGGTTTAAAAAAGCACCCCCAACATTTGCATGTCGGGGGGCGGGGCCCGTCACTCCTACACAGAGTTTACCTGTGCCTCAGATCTTGGCTGTACATTGCTTATTATAAGACGATTAACTAAAGGCACTTTCCGAACTTCCCGAGACCCATACAACCGGAACGAATCTTTGGCTGCTTCCTTCAAAGAAGATTCAAAGAAGTATTTGTCGGATGGCGGCGGAACAGGCAACCGCCCCGGTTTGGCACTTCCTTCATAGGAGATTCAAAAAAGTATTTACCGGATGCCGTCAATCATTGGGACGCCGCCGGCTTAAAACACTATCAGAAACTATACTCAAACCCGACCCGCAAGCCGACTGTAACGGGGTTGCGTTGTTGGACTCCCATTTCGTCGCCGACGGCCATGGTTTCATCGTCTTCATTTGCCGCTTGTTGCCCGTAAACAGCGTTACTCAGATACTGTAATGCTTCCAACGAAACCCCATATTGAAACGACTCGTAATAGTCGTTCAGATAATACAAACTTCCGCCCAGGGCAAAACTCAAAAAACCGCCGATAAAACCCACCGTGTGTTGTTTGCGCTCGCCGTAAAAACCGCCCATATTAAATGCCGGAAACACATTGGCATTGATCACAGTTTGCTCCGGATAGGCACGATCCGCCAGTTCAACCGCGCGCCGGCTGCGACTGTCCAAAAACTCTTGAAAGCCGAGCAGATACACATTAAAGAAATTCTTGTCGCCGTAATAGTCAAACCCCAACGCGGCGAGTATCTGCTCCCTTTCCACATCCAGCCGGCCGCCGTTCTCGTCTCGGATAAAATTAACATATCTCCTCTCGTCGGCGTTCAGGAGTTCAACGGGACTTGTGATAAAGTTCAAAATCTCTATTCCCCGTTCCGCCAGAATTTCAAACTTCACAGAAAACTTCTTAATCTGTTTTGCCAACTCAAACCCATAGGCACGCCGGCGTTGCGTGCTCGGCCGGATCTCCCGATAATACCAATCCGCTTGTCGCTGTTCGTCCGGAGGCCCCGGCCCCACACCCTTACGCAAAACATGCGTCGCACCGCCGAGTGCAAACAGATCGTAACCGTCATAAAAAGTGAAGCCATAAGTGAGGTCATTTCCCTCATAGATCAACCGAAGTAAGTATTGATTTTCGTCCGCGGGGAATTCGGTTTTCACCGTCACATCCCGGCCCTCCGGCCCCAGCGTCGGGTCATAATATTGTTGCGGCGCCGACTGCACCACACGCGTAAAATCGTCCGTGCGGAGAGTGGGAAACCAAACTGTTTCAAGCCGCCAGTTGCCGCCAAAGTAAAAATTATTCCGCAAGGCGTCCTGCGGTAAGCGGTATTCCACCTTGTTGTAAGAAAGGCGCGTGTTGGTAAAATCCACCGGCAACACAAAATCCACCGGCGAAAAAATATCAAACTGCCCGATCGACACCACCTGCCGCCCGGCTATCAGCCGCCACCACTCAAACGGGTCGGCGCGCACATAGGCCTCGCGCAGCATTTGGTCGCTCGCTTCAAAAGTTTGGCTAAACACATCTTCGCCGCCGTTCTCGCCGCGCCCCAGGGTCAGATCCACTCTTGAATAGTAGGCAATCGCCTCCACCACCGCGCCGCCCCAAGACCAATCTTCCCGGAACCGCAGCCTTCCCTGCAGCCCCGACCTCTCGTTGTTTGCGTCGCCGATGCCCGCATAAGAGCCTATCACCTCGCCGCCGAAATGCTTCGTCATATACTCCCAACCCCGATTTTTTCCATTCCCCCGATCCCCCGTTCTGGCATCCGTCTCCTCTGTAGATTCTTCAATGATGAACAGATCGCCGTTGTCGGCATCTTCCGCCGCCAGGCGGATCCTCTCGCCGCCCCCGCCCTGTTTTGCCGAATACTCATCCGCACATACCATACCACTGCTTGCAAGAACGAGCAGCAGGCACAGGCCTAAAACCCGATTCAAGTTTTCACCCAAATGAATGCCCGCCTGCCTCAATACCGCCCCCGAGCCCACTGCCCCGGCCCGCCCGGACGCAGCACTCAGCACTCAGTTGTCTTTGGAAAGAGCAATCGAAGAAGCGGAGAAAAACCATCTTTATTAAAGTATTACCCGTCCCCGTGAAGCCGCTCAGATCGAAGAAGCGGGGAAAAGCCATCTTTATTAAAGTATTACCCGTCCCCGTGAAGCCGCTCAGATCGAAGAAGCGGAGAAAAACCATCTTTATTAAAGTATTACCCGTCCCCGTGAAGCCGCTCAGATCGAAGAAGCGGGAAAAAGTCATCTTTATTAAAGAGGCGGTTATTTTGCAGTTCTGCGATGATCATTATTGATGTGTTACTTGAATTCAGGATCTATAAAAATTTTCAGTTATTATATCACTCTTGATCATCTCACCGGATTTCGGCCGCCGCCTGTTCTTGTCCGGGCGAACTCCAAAACTCTGCCGAGGCGATACCCCGGCAAGGCAGCGCGGCACGCCCGCAAGCCAATGCAATTAAAGACCTCGGACTTTACTTTTTATTTTTTGGATACCCGAATAGGTCTTCGCCGGCTGACGACAATCATCGCCGCGCCGCCGGCTGAAAATATAATCAGAAATTATACTCAAACCCCACCCGCAAGCCGACCGAAAAAGCATTTTGTTGTCGGATGTTTTCCTCGTCATCGCCGCGGGCAAAGGATTCATCATCGTCATTCGCCGCGCGGCGCGCGTTAACAAAGTTACTCAAATACTGAAACGCTTCCAACGAAACCCCGTATTGAAGCGATTCGTAATAGTCGTTCAGATAATACAAACTGCCGCCTATGGCAAAACTCAAAAAACCGCTAATAAAACCCACCGTGTGTTGATTACGCTCGCCGTAAAAACCGCCAATATTAAATGCCGGAAACACATTGCCAAAAGGTGCGCCCGACTCGTCCGGATAGGCACGCTCCGCCAGGTTGACGGCACGCCGGCCGCGACTGTCCAAAAAATTCTCAAAAGAGATCAGATACACATTAAAGAAGTTCCTGTCATCGTAATAATCAAACCCCAGCGCGGCGATGATCTGATCCCCTTCCACATACAGCCGCCCGCCGTTCTCGTTCCGGATAAAATCCGCATACTGCCTTTGGACGGGGTTCAGGTCCGCGACAGGGTTGGCAATCAAATCCAAATTCTGCGTCGACCGCTCCGCCAGGATTTCAAACTTCACCGAAAACTTCTTAATCTGTTTTGCCAACTCAAACCCATAGGCGCGCCGGCGTTGCAGGTTCGGCCGGATCTCCCGATATTGCCAAAGGTCACCGTCAACCTCTCCGTTCAGAGGCTCCTTGTGCAAAAACGAACTCGTCCCGCCAAACACAAACAGATTGTAACCGTCATAAAAAGTAAAACCATAAGTGAGATCATTGCCCTCATAGATCAACCGAAGTAAATATTGATTTTCGTCCGCGGGGAACTCGCGCTCCACCGTCACATCCCGGTTCAGCGTCGGATCATAATATTGTTGCGGTGCCGACTGCACCAGACGCGTCAGATCGTCCGTGAGAAGAGTGGGAAACCAAACCGTTTCAAGCCGCCAGTTGCCGCCGAAATAAAAATTGTTCCGCAAGGCATCCTGCGGTAAGCGGTATTCCACTTTGTTGTAAGAAAGGCGCGTGTTGGTAAAATCCACCGGCAACACAAAATCCACCGGCGAAAAAATATCAAACTGCCCGATCGACACCACCTGCCGCCCGGCTGTCAGCCGCCACCACTCAAACGGGTCGGCACGCAGATAGGCCTCGCGCAGCACCAGATCGCTCGTCTCAAAAGTTTGGGTAAAAGTGTCTTGGTTCGCATTCTCGCCGCGCCCCAGAGTCAACTCCACGCTCGAGTAGTAGGCAATCGCCTCCACCGCCGCGCCGCCCCAAGACCAATCCTCCTGATAGCGAAGTCTTCCCTGCAGCCCCGACCGCCCGTTGTCCGCATCGCCGATGCCCGCATAAGAGCCAATCAACTCACCGCCAAAGTGCTTAGTCATATACTCCCAGCCCCGGTTCCCCGTTTTGGCATCCGCCTCCTCGCCCGATTCTTCAATGATAAACAGATCATCGCCGCCGAGATCCTCGGCCGGGGGAATCTGCTCACCGCCGCCCTCACCCTGTTCCGGCTCGGTTTCAACAAGAAGGATGTCCCCGGCACCTCCCGCCGAATACTCATCCGCATATACCATGCCGCTCTTTGCAAAGATGAACATCAGGCACAGACCCGGAATCAAAATCCGAGCCAAGTTCCCAATGCCCGCCCGGACAAAGCGGGCAACCATCGCCGCTTTATATGGAGTCGAGAATATCTTGTAAGATCCTGCCGTTGTATTTCCAATGCTTGGAGCCGCGATAAGCCTTTCCAAGATGACCTTTTAATTTCCACGCCTCTTTTGCCGCGTTGCTTAGACGCATCTTCTCGCCTTTATAAATCACATGAAGATCGTCCGCCACTTCGCAGGTGATACTCGCGTCTTCCGCAAAGGTGAGGGTGCTACCGGGGCGAATTTGAATGTGGTTAAAACGGAATAGTGGTGCCCTTTCTTTTTTTCCGGCTTCCGGACTATCTTGCGATATCTTTCCGCTGTTTTGTTTCACAGAATCGCGTATGTCTTTTAATTTCCTTCCATTGTATTCCCAATGATTAATTCCCTGATAACCTTTCCAATAATAGCCTTTTGAATTCAATGCCAGTTCTGATGCTTTGCCCAGAAGTATCTTCTCACCCTTATAAATGACATGACGATCGTCCGCCACTTCGCAAGTGATCTCCTTGTCTTTAACAAAGTAAAGAATGCTACCGGGACGAATTTGAATGTGATTAAAACGAAAGGGCGGTGTTTTTTCTTTTTTTTCTTGCTTCACGGATGATGTCTTGCTTCCTTCGCCCGGCTTTTCCTGTACAACTACCGGGTCGACAGGCGGGTTTGCACCGGGTTCTTGTTCGGCAGGCGAAATAACACGCTTGGCTGCCATTGAAATGACTAGTTTCATTTTTTCTGCAGATATCTCGTAAAACTCTTTTCTTTCATGTACTTTTTTATCCTCAAAAATTTTACTGATCTTTCTTTCAATGCCCTTTGAATCTTCAACCACAGCCGCATAGTAAATCTTAAATGGGAAAGGGACACTTGTGCTGCTCATTGTTTTGCGGCGGTTGTTTAGCCCGTATTCGGTTGTTATTCCTACCTTTACATAATGCGGCATGGCCCGAGTTGTCATTACATACACGACCTGTTCGCTTTTCGCGATGGACTGTTTCTTTTTGTGGCTTAGATCAAAAAGCCCGGCTTCCGGTTGATCAAATGCAGAGTCATCGCCCTTATTTTTCATATCCGTATAAAGAGCTGCACTGATACTTGCTTCCGGTGTTTTACTTTTCGGTTCAATCCATCCTCTTCTCTGTGCGATAGAAGAAATATCCAGGGCCGAAAGAGGCTTGCCAGCTTCTTTCAGGGCCTCAATGGCCGCTTCCTTAAAGGTTTTCTTTTCTGTAGATTTCATTTTTGATTAATAGTATGTATAAATAACTTCTTGCTAAATTACATAAATTATAAGTGAAAATACCATAACCTTACCCGGTTTCAACTCCCGGTATTTTTGCCCGAACGGAACCGGTGAAAGTTGTTGGTGTGCGTAACGGGGTGATTGCTTAGAAGAGTCCAAAATCTTTCCGGGATGATGCATTCGGTTATAATAAGTTATAAGTAAGTTAAATTTTTTATACCTTTTATTATTCAATCAAAAATCATTATGAAAACTAGCCCATTAGGACCATTAAGTTTATTCATTAATAACCGCAGCATAGTAGTTCCTTTTTTTCAAAGGGCTTATGTATGGGAGGAAGAGCAATGGGATCGTTTTTTAGATTCTGTGGAGAAAATTTGTGATAAAAATGAATCTCATTTTATGGGTTGCTTAATCCTCAAACAACAGAGGCGCCCTGCCGGAGAAGAAATAGGCGATGTCCGTTTATTGATAGACGGACAGCAAAGATTAACCACCCTCTGTATTTTGATGCGATTGTTGTATGAAAAACTCGATGATGTTGAAGAGTTTAAGAAAAAATTTTTTAATCGCAAAAAAGAACCTATATTGCATCATAACCATAATAATATTGAATGCTTTAATTCCATAATGAGCGGCATGACTGAGGAAGATAAAGGAAGTTATATAAAAAGAAAATACAGAGGAAAGATTGAATATAATGACCAAACTTTTGCATGTTATGAGTACTTCAAAAAAAGCGATATATTTAAGAACCTTAAGAAAGAATTTATTGATCGCATAGAGGATAACCTCTCTTTTTTGGAAGTTGGATTGGATGAAAACGAAGACGAGCAACAGATTTTTGATACGATTAATTCTATTGGGGTATCCTTGACACCGGCAGAATTATTAAAGAATGAATTATTTGACAGTGAAAGTAAGAACCTATATGAAACAACTTGGAAATCTGAATTTGAACAGGAGGATAACAAATCATTTTGGGATTCGGAAATTGTAAGAAGACGCCATAATCTTGATCTTTTTATGCAGTCTTCGCTGCTGATCTTTTCCAAAGAAAGAGACAGCAAAGAACAAGGATATGAAAATATAGATGCCTTGTTTAAGAATTACAAATTATATCTCAAAAATAATAACATAAGAAAAGGGGATAAAAAGTTTATTAAAAAACTTATGGATCTTGCGAGAACATACAGAGAGAATATTAATATTGATCTATTGAAAGAAAGGATAGATGCAAAGCAACCAATTCAAAAACTCATGATACCGGTTCTGGGATCATTTAACACCCCGGTGATTCATTATATTTTGTATGTTTTGACAAAGGTTTCCGATAAAACTGAAAGGGATAAGATGTTTTCTCTTCTAGAAAATTATCTTACAAGGCGGATCGTATGTAAAAATTCTACAAAAAATTATAATAGGCTATTCGCTGACATGATCGGGAATGATGGGATACATAGTTATGACAAATTGAGAGAACGTTTGCTGGAACTAACCGGGGATAATGAGTTCCCCTCGGACCAATCCCTGGAAGAGGGCTTTGCTCATAGTAAGCTGATTAATAGAGATGCTCAAACTATTCTTTATTTGTTGGATATTTCTTTGGGGAGACCCGAACGAAATGCTGTCGACTTGTGTCCCTACAAAGATTTTTCTTTGGAACATGTTATGCCTAAGAACTGGAGAAAGAATTGGAACGAGGATGATATAGATGCGGATAATAGAGATTATCTATTATTAAGATTGGGAAATCTGGCTATCTTAAGACCCGGGGCAAATGGCTCTGTTAAAGATAAAGCATGGAAAGACAAGCAAGAGGCATTAAAAGAATACGCCGCCGGAATTAAGACTTTTGACACGAAAGAATTTCTACATGCGGCAAAATGGGATGAATCTCTCATAGAGAAACGCGCTCTATGGCTTTATAAAAAAGCACTTAAAGTCTGGCCATACCCGAAAGATTAAACTCG
The DNA here is from genome assembly GCA_965209035.1 of Gammaproteobacteria bacterium. Taxonomy (GTDB): domain Bacteria; phylum Pseudomonadota; class Gammaproteobacteria; order CBDBNL01; family JAAOII01; genus CBDBPY01. The sequence goes on along the minus strand of OZ242372.1, from coordinate 1,111,143 downwards.
CCAAATAGCCCCGGCTCATTTCAAATGAGCCGGAAAACATCTCAAGTTTTATAAACGCCAGGTTCTAACGATCCGAAAAACAATTTTTATCTATTCGCTCACCCGAACAAACTACGTCGGTTTAAGTTTTTGAGGTGCTCTTGATAGAAAGTCCGATCTTTTGTAAGGGGTACTTAACTTCCAAAGCCATGTCTTTTATTAATTTCTCTAGCTCTTTTTTTGAAAAATGGTTATGGATTTTGTCTGTTGGATCGTTTTTCTTTTTAAGTATTTTTCCAAATACCCAAAGGTACCAATCTAATTCCCTGTAAGTGATACCGTCCAGATGATATATTTTTATAAAGTCATCTATGGTATCCTTGTAAACGGAATAATCCAGAGGATCTGAGGTATTTGGATCTGGATTACGCCATATCTTTTTTACATCCTTTAATCGTTGTTCAAAAGGGCCATGGTATATTTTGACTATTCGCGGACCGAGTTTTTTAAGTTCCTCTTCATAGTGTTTCAACGCACCTCGAACAAGTGAATCATCAATGGGGTATTCATTGTTTTTTTCCACAAAGAAACAAAATTTTGTGGCAAAAGTCCATAGCCTTTTGGGGTAAGCAGCGTTTTTTGCAAGATCTCCAACTATATTTTTATCACCGCGTTTAATGTCCTTGCTAATATCTTTTTTGTGTTTAAACAAATGCTGCACGACGCGGGGTAATTCATCATTGTGAATACAGAGTTGAAGTCCATAAAGATTTCTTAATTTAAGTACCTTGCAATGTACTTCTTCTTTTTTATTATCTTTGAGATCTGTCTTATAAAGAGTGTGCAGGCGCTCATATTTTCCTAAGTCTGTTTTCCAATTCCATGGTTGGGGCTTGATATTTGAAAAAAACCTTTCCATCATTTTTTCGCCAAAGTTTGCTCCATAGCATTGGACTTTTTTTATATTCGATTTTGTCGTAGTCATTATTTTTTGGTAGTTGTAATAATTTTAATCATTCCAAACAAGCGAGGATGTACTTTCGTATCTTTTTTGTGAACTTGTAAATCGCGATATTGGGTGTCGGGTCTTAAGTGAATCTTTTCGGGCAGGATAACAGTGTGAGGCGGGCTGATGTTGGGTGGCGAGATGCGGGCAAGAGTTTGGCGGTGATCCGTGGACTTACTCGTGTAGTTTTTCGGGGAAGGTTTCAATGATTTTTGTGGTTTCTATGCTGACTGTGACGAGGCGTTTTATCAGGCTGACCAGGTGGTTGGGGTCCTCGCGCAGCAAGGCATTCGGGTCGTCGGTGATGCCGCTGTCTTTGTTCGTTTTCTTTTGATAAAATTCCATCACCCATTCCAGCGGCGATCTGCCGCAAAGTTGATACTCATAGGCTTTTAGGGGAATGCCCGCCAGCGTAAGATGCGGGTTATAGACGATTTGTGTTTTGTCCGGTTGTCTTTGTTTGCCGGCAAACCGTATCTTTTCGAGTTGCCGATTATTTGTCGGGGGCGGATTATCTTGGTGATTCAATTTCAAATCACCGGACTCGCTTTCCTGTTCCGGCGCGTTTAGTTCTCGCAGGTTATATTCTGCCGCCGCCTCATAGTTCAAATGCAGGTTCGCCAATTTTTCGCCGGCGTCCCGGAAATTGCAAAATGTCTTGTAGGACTTTAGAAGGGGAATCCGGGGAAGTTCTTTTTTGAGTGTATCGGCATAATGCACCTTGAATGCCGGCCAGTTCAAGAGACCATATACATAGTGAAAAATGTCTTCCGCTGAAACTGAGTGTTGATACTTCTCTTTAAACTCGGCAATGGCTGCGGGTGTTATGTTGGAATGCCGTTTATTCTCTTCGTCATAATAATAAAGTGGAAAGACCTGGGAAGTGGAAAGAATGTGTAAGTCGGGAATTAAATCGGTTATTAATGTTGAAAAATTAGTATTCACGGAAGTTGCCGTTATACAAATTAATTTGTTCGGGGAATCTGGTTTTGGAAAAAAAGAGGGTAGCCTGTAAACACTGTTGTTGTAAAACCGATCAAAGTAAAGATGCTTTTTTACAAAGGGGCGATAAAGGGAATTTCGGATGGCGTCTTCGCGATAGGGATCAAATTTGTTTCTTGCAAGTTCATTTTTTAGAATGCCGTCCCAACTGATCTTTGTCGGATCATTATTAACAAAGTCATCCGGACTTGGAGGATGTTCTTGTTGTTTTTCGCACTCTTGCTTGTGATGATGATATGCTTTACGTTGTTCATCGTAAAAAGAGATCATGCGATGCATATTATCTGCGACTGCCTGTTGTTCAAAATTGTAAATCCATGGATCCTTGTTTGTTTTGACGCCCAGGCAAAAAGATAAAAATAGAGACCTGCGAAGTTGTAAGGAATGGCGAGGGGGCTGATTAATATTGAATGCTTTCTGTCTCTTGTCATTCCTTGTATTCGTCCTCGCATTTTTAAGAACCTTTTTATTGTTTTGATCGCCGAGCGGTATGTAGGCTGCCGGGAAGTTTATCCGTTGATCTACCCAATCGTGATATTCGTCCGGTTGAATGGTTTGCCAGTCGGTGATGCCGGCAACGGATTTTTTCTCCCGCAGAAAGGCTAACTTTTCTTCTCTTTTTAGGTAGTCCCCTATATCCCGATAAAGGATTTCATAATTTTTGGCATTGGCTTTGCCCTCTTTGCCATTCTTAATGAGGATGATGATGACGATGGCAGTGCGCGTTCCCATACCGAAAACATTGTCTTTTTCTTTTCGGCGAACTTCACCGGAAGTTCTTGCATTGCCGCGTAAATTCAAACAGTATATTTTGGAGAACTCGTCTGCCAAACACTTGCGCACCCCGGAACCGGCGGCACTGTATAGGAAGCCGCCGTTTGTTACAAAGGCGATCATGCCGCGGTCACCGATGCGTTCACTCGCCCAGCGAATTGCCCGAATGTAGGAGTCGTAAAGGGAGTTTCTATTTTGTGCTTTATTGTATTTGGGGTTGGCATAGGTGTTCCTGATTTGCTTGTCCAATTTTTCGTAGATCAGATTCTTATTGTCCTCGTTTTCATTTCTTTGTCCGGCTGAATATGGCGGATTGCCGATGATGATGCGAATGTCCTTCCGGTCGGATTTGTTCGCGTTTTCCGCGTTCAGGTCGTCCTTAAAGATGTCTTCGGTTTTATCCTTTTCCGCCCGTTGAAAGGTGTCTGTCAGGGCGATGCCCTTGAAAGGTTCGTAGTGCTTTTCGTTTAGCCGGGACTGATAGGCCGCCTCAATATTGACGGCGGCGATGTAGTATGCCAGCAGGACCGTCTCATAGGCAAAGACCTCTTTTTGGAATTTCCGTTTGAGAGCATCATCGCCGATCAGTTCCTTGTTTTGAAGCAGGCGGGCGACAAACAGCCCGGTTCCCGTGAAGGGATCCAGAATGTTAACATTCTCGTCCGCCAATCCTTCGCCGAATTCTTGGCGGGCAACCGCGTCCGCACTGTGCAAAATGAAGTCCGCCACTTCGGGCGGCGTGTAAACAATGCCCAGCCGATTTGCTTCCTTGGCAAATGCCGCCGAAAAGAACTTCTCATACAGGCTTGCCATGACCGCTTGGCGTCCTTCCGCGTTGTCTATTTTGGCAACGCGTTTGCGGACATCCTCGTAGAAACTTTCCAGATCGCGAACCTCGTTTTGCAGACCGTATTGTCCCAGATGGTTTAGAACCGCATTCATCCGTTGCGACACGGGATTTTGTTGCGCGAACTCGTAGTCGGCAAAGAGTGCTTCAAAAATTGCCTGGGTCACCGCATGCTGGCCGAGCATCATCCGGGCATCCTCTTCGGTGATGGCGGGGTTAATTGCCCCGCGCAGTGTCTTAAGAAATTTGTTGAATTCTTTGGCGGCGCCCTCCTTATTTTTAACCAGACCGCGGATGCGCGTTTCCGTATGGCTTACAAGTTCGGCGGCATTCTTTGCCCAATCTTCCCAATACAGACGCTCGCCGCATTTCTTGACGATGGTCGCGTAAATCTTTTCTTCTATTTCACCGAAACGCAGATCCAATTGCCCCCCGTATAGTCCTTTTGTATCCTCGACAACCTCGCCGCCCGCGCCGATGCCGATGATATCCACTTGGTCCGGTTTTTTGTGGTTGAGGTCTATCTTGTGAATCATCGCATTGAACCGGTCGTCATGCGCGCGCAGTGCGTTTAGAACTTCCCAGATGGTTTTGTAATCTTCGTTCTTGTCCAAGACCTTTGCTTCATCCGCATTTGCCGGCGCTACCACCGGTAGAATGATATAACCGTATTTCTTATCGGGCGCCTTTCGCATCACCCGCCCGACCGATTGCACCACATCCACTTCGGATCTGCGCGGCTGCATGAACAGCACCGCATCCAGGGCCGGCACATCGATGCCTTCGGAAAGACAGCGGACATTCATCAGAATGCGGCACTCTGCGTTGCTCGCATCGCGCAACCAATCCAATTTCCGGCTGCGTTCCAATGCTCCTTGAGTTCCGTCCACATGCTCGATACCGAACGGGATTTGCGATTCGTTTCCTTCGGCAGTTTTTTTGTCTTGAATTCTTTTGACGACATTTTGCATCTTTTCTTGGAAATGTTTTGAGTCTTTGATACGATTGAAAAATGCCACCGAGCGGGAAAGGATTTTCGGCGGTGTTTCCGTGTCGGCCGGGTTGGCGGTGTTTTCGGCATCTCCGGTATGGCCGGTATCGCCGCCGGATGCTTCTCTTTGCGATATGGCCTTCTCGGTCAGTGCACGCCAGCAACCCGCCATCTTGACGGCATCCGGTAATTTAAGATCTTGGTCCGCCAAGAATGCGGGGAACTTGTTGGCGATGTATTCTTTGGAGACGCACAGGATGATCACCCTGTAATCCGCCAGCATCCGGTTCTCCACCGCCTTGCCGAAACTGAGGCGATAGAGTTCTTCGCCGAACACCTTCGGGTCATCCATAGAAAAGAGATCTATTTCGGCCTCGTCCGCTTTTTGGCGCGCCTTCTCGGCAAAAATTTTCGGGGTGGCGGTCATATATAATCGCTTGCGGGCGCGCAGGTAGTTGGCATCGTGAATTTGGGAAAACTCCGGAATGGTCCCGTCCGGTCTTTTTTGTCCCGCCGTTTTGTGGGCTTCGTCGCAGATGACCAAATCAAACTCGGCGGCGCCGTCTTTTTGTGCCAGGTGCAGCACTTCCAACGAATGATAAGTGGAAAAGACAACTTGCAATTTTTCTTTTCGCTTGCCGAGCCTGTCGCGTATCTCTTTGCTGTTGGTTGTGGCGGGGTAAGCCAGGTCCTCCAACTTTGTATAGTGGGCGTCCGGGTCGTTTGCGTCTTCCTCTGTCTTTTGATTGCGATGTCGGCCAACCCCCGTATCCGAACAGACCGCCAAATAAGTATGCTCGGTCGTTTTGTTATACGCCCATTCGCAGATGTTTTGTGACAGGAGGGAAAGAGACGGCGCAAGAAACAACACTGTGCCACCCTGCGGGAGCATCTTTTCGGCAATTCTTATTGAGGTTAGTGTCTTGCCCGTCCCGCATGCCATAATCAGTTTTCCCCGGTCGGCAACCTTTAAGCCGGCGATGACTTTTTCAATGGCATCCTCTTGGTGCTTCCATGGTTTTTTGGGCGCATTGATTTTGATCGTTGTTTGGTTTCTTGCCAGGTCGGGCCACACAATATCCCGTTTCGCCAGAGTTTGAAATCGTAAAATCCGGCAGGGGGTCTTTTGGTTTTCTACCTCTCGGCGCAGATTGCCCGTCCACTGATCGGTGGTGCTGATAATCATGCGGTAGTGGAATTGCCTTGTTCCCGAGGCGGCCAAAAACGAATCTATGTCGGACTTTGCCAGAGAATACTCCTTCTTGTAGAACTTACATTGGATTGCCCAGAAACGCCCGGTTTCCCTTTCGCGGGCAACCAGGTCTATGCCCGTATCCGGACCATCGCGGTCGGGCCATTGTTCCCACAGCCAGACATCCGAAAACAGATTTTTGTATTCGGGGTCTTCTTGCAAGAAGGACTGCATCAAGCACTCAAATCGTCTCCCCTGTTCCCTCTTATTGTTACTGAGTTCCCTCAGTGTATTGAGGACATCCTCAAATGAATTGGCCATATCTTTACCCCATTTATTTCTTATTGCGTTTGCCGAGAAGCAAACACAACGCTATCATATACATAGCCAACCTCTCCAAATTATACTTTATTTTGAAACCTTTAACTGGGCGGTGTATCATCCCAACCGGTTTCGGACTCTTTGTGTTAAGGCTGGGTGGGTAGGCGTATTTTTTGCGAGTTTGTGTACTTGTGTCTTGTCGGATGCGTTTGGTTTTGGTCTGTTTGGAAAGAAAGAAAGTATAATACAAACATGTCCGGGAAAGAGATTGAAAATTTACTACTAATACAATCAACCGAAAGGTTTTATTAACAACATAGATCATGACCATAGAAGAACATTTGAAAAAAGGCAACGCCCTTCTGCAACAGAAGGACTATCAGGGCGCGATAAAAGAATATGACCAAGCCATTAAACTTGATCCCCAAAATACCGAAGCACATTTACATTGGAAAACGGCCAATTTTAAATTAAAACAGAATGAACGGGCTATTGCCGATTATAGTCGTGCGATACAAATCAATCCAGAAGACGCCAAGGCATACAACAATCGTGGAAATGTCTATGCTGGGTTGAAACAATACGAAAAGGCTATCGCCGATTATAATCGTGTCGTTGAAATTAATCCAGAAGATGCCAAGGCATACAACAATCGTGGAAATGCCAGAAGCGAATTGAAGCAGTATGAAAAAGCCATCGCTGATTATAATCGTGCTATTGAATTTAATTCGGAATATGCCAAGGCGTATTTCAATCGCGGAAACACTAAGTTAGAATTAAAACAGTATGAACAGGCTATTGCCGATTACGACCGTGCGATTGAAATTAATCCTCAAGATTCCAAAGCATACTTTAATCGAGGAAAGGCTAAGTTCGAATTAAAACAGTATGAACAGGCTATTGCAGACCATGACCGAGCGATTGAAATTAACCCGGAAGATGCCAAAGCATACTTCAATCGAGGGGCTGCCAAGTTTGAATTAGCACAGTATGAACAGGCCATCGCCAATTATGATCGTGCACTGCAAATTAATCCGGGGTATGCCCAAGCATACTTCAACCGGGGGGCTGCCAAGTTTGAATTAGCACAGTATGAACAAGCCATCGCCGATTATGACCGCGCGATTCAAATTAATCCGAAAGATTCAGACACATATAACTATCGAGGAATTGCCAGAAACGAATTGAAGCAGTATGAAAAAGCCATCGCCAATTATGATCGTGCCATTCAAATTAATCCGGAGGATGCCGAAGCATATAATAATAGAGGGGCTGCTTACGCCCGGTTGAAAAAATACAAACAGGCTTTTGCCGACTATGACCGAGCGATTAAAATCAATCCTCAAAATGCGGAAATATACTTCAATAGAGGAACTACCAAACTCGAATTAAAACAGTATGACGCAGCAATAGAGGACTATACGGCATCCTTGAAAATAAATCGGGATAACTGGCAGGCAAATCATGACAGAGAATATGCTTTGAGACGAAAAAACGAAGAGGATTTTATTTCAATAAAAGAATCTTATGCAGATCGGGAAAAAGAATATAAAAAAAATTGTTGCTTTTTAAGGTGGCAAACTAGGGGCATGCTTTTTATGGTTGCAATTATAATTGCGTTAATATTTGTTCTTGCAGCATCTATAGTATTTGCACCCTTGTTGCCGTGCCTTTTTCAAGAATGTGAAGACATAATAAATCAGCAAATACCAATCATTCAAGAAATACTAATAAATCTGCGACCACAAGCAATATTCTCTTTAATTGCCATTTCCTTTGTTTTGAGTTTTTCTTTCATTTGGTATGCGATAATTTGCTTAAGAAGCGAGAAAAAATTTCATGCCTTGCTGGAGGATGCTTTTACCAAGCGTCAAGTGATTGATTTAATTCTGTCAAAACCTGTAAGGGATGACAAGGATAGAGCGCGCCTCGTAGAGAAATTTATAGACTTTCATGATAAACGATCCACAGCCGATATTGTTATGGGAACAAAAACACCTTCTATCCCTCAACAAGAAATTATAGAGAATCTCATCAATCGTCTCAGAGAAACCCTTGATCTAAAAGATACAAAACAGTAAAGAGAAGAATTCTAATTCACTTTATGAAAGAGCACTAGGTATATTGACAGGGAGCCCAAATATTCTTTACGAACCTGTATCTTGTCGGGTATATTTGGTTTAATTGTATAATACAAACGTGTCTGGCAAGAAAACTCAAAATTCACTACTAATACGACCAACCGAAAGGTGTTACCAACAACATCGATCATGACCGGAAAAGAGTATTTGAAAAAAGGTATTGCCCTTCTGCAACAGAAGGACTATCAGGGTGCAATAAAAGAATATGATCAAGCCATTAGGCTTGACCCCAAAAATGTCGACGCGCACTTACATCGAGGAATTGCCTATGCTGTGTTGAAACAATACGAACAATCTGTTGCTGATTTTGATCGTGTCATTGAAATTAATCCGGAAGATGCGGACACATACAACAATCGGGGAACTATCCACGCCGGGTTGAAACGATATGAACAGGCTATTGCCGACTATGGTCGTGCCATTGAAATTAATCCGAAAGATGCGAACGCATACAACAATCGGGGAACTGTCAGAAGCGAATTGAAGCAGCATGAACAGGCTCTTGCCGATTATGATCGTGCTATTGAAATTAATCCAAAAGATGTAGATGCCTACAATAATCGAGGAAAAATCAAGTTTAAATTAGAACAGTATGAACAATCTATCGCCGATTATGATCGTGCTATTGAAATTAATCTGAAAGATGCGAACGCATACAACAATCGGGGAATTGCCAAGTTTAAATTAGAACAGTATGAACAATCTATAGCCGATTATGATCGTGCTATTGAAATTAATCCGAAAGATGCTAAGGCATACTTAAATCGGGGGACTGCTCATGTCCAGTTAAAACAATACGAGCATGCCATTGCCGATTATAATCGTGCCCTTCAGATTGATTCAAAAAATGCAATAGCATACAACAATCGAGGAAATATTCATGCCCAGTTAAAACAATACGAACAGGCTCTTGCCGATTATGATCGTGCTATTGAAATTAATCCGCAAGATACCAGAGCATATAACAATCGGGGAAATTCCTATGCCCGGTTGAAACAATACGAACAGGCTATCGCCGATTATGATCGTGCCATACAAATTAATCCACAAGATGCCAGAGCATACTTCAATCGGGGAAATATCAAGTTTAAATTAAAACAATATGAACAATCTACCGCCGATTATGATCGTGCCATACAAATTAATCCGCAAGATGCCGCGGTATACTTAAATCGAGGAACTGTCAGGAGCATATTAAAGCAGTATGAAAAAGCTATTTTGGACTACGATCGTGTCATTCAATTTGATCCAAAAAAGGTGGCGGCATACAACAATCGGGGAAATTCCTATGCTCTGTTGAAACAATACGAACAGGCTATTACCGATTATGATCGTGCCCTTGAAATTAATCCGAAAGATGTGAATGCATACAACAATCGGGAAACTGCCCGTGTCCAATTAAAACAATCCAAACAACCTGTCGCCGATTATAACCGTGCCATTGAAATTAATCCTAAAGATGCCAAGGCGCACTTAAAACGGGGAAATTCCTATGCTCTGTTGAAACAATACGAACAGGCTATTGCTGATTTTGATCGTGTCATTGAACTTGATTCAAAAAATGCAGCAGCATATAATAATCGTGGAAATGCTAAAAGGGAATTGAAACAGTATGAACATGCCATTGCCGATTATGATCGTGCCATTGAAATTAATCCGGAAGATGCCGAGGCATATAACAATCGGGGAGCTGCCTACACCCTGTTGAAACAATACGAACAGGCTATCGCTGATTACGGCCGTGCCATTAAAATTAATCTGAAATATGCCGAAGCATATTTCAATCGGGGAAATGTCAAGTTTGAATTAGAACAGTATGAACAGGCTCTTGCCGACTATGATCGTGCCATTGAAATTAATCCGGAAGATGCCGAGGCATATAATAATCGGGGAGCTGCCCACGCCCGGTTGAAACAATACGGATAGGCTATTGCTGATTATGATCGTGCCATTGAAATTAATCCGGAACATGCCAAAGCATACAACAATTGGGGAAAGTCCTATGCTGTGTTGAAACAATACGAACAGGCTATCGCTGATTTTGACCGTGCCATTGAAATTAATCCGAAAAATGCGAATGCATACAACAATCGGGGAAATTGCTATGCTGTGTTGAAACAATACGAACAGGCTATTGCTGATTATGATCGTGCCATTGAAATTAATCCGAAAGATGTCGAAGCGCACAACGGTCGGGGAAATTGCTATGCTGTGTTGAAACAATACAAACAGGCTATCGCTGACTATGATCGTGCCATTGAAATTAATCCGAAGGATGCGAATGCATACAACAATCGTGGAACTGCCAGAGGCGAATTTAAGCAGTATGAAAAAGCCATCGCTGATTTTGATCTTGCCATTCAAATTAATTCGGAATATGCCGAGGCGTACAACAATAGAGGATATGCCTACACCCTGTTGAAACAATACGAACAGGCTATCGCTGATTACGACCGTGCCCTTGAAATTAATCCGGAAGATACCAAGGTATACTTCTATCGAGGAAATGTCAAGTTTAAATTAGAACAGTATGAACAATCCATCGCCGATTATGACTGTGCCATACAAATTAATCCGGAAGATGCCGAGGTGTACTTAAGGCGAGGAACTGCCCGAATCGTATTGAAGCAGCATAAAAAAGCCATTGCGGATTATGATCGTGCCATTAAAATTGATCCTGAACACGCTAAGGCATACAACAATCGAGGAACTGCTTATGCTCTGTTGAAACAATACGAACAGGCTATTGCTGATTTTGACCGTGCCGTTGAAATTAATCCAAAAAATGCGAGCGCATACAAGAATCGGGGAAATTCCTATACTCTGTTGAAACAATACGAACAGGCTATTGCTGATTTTGACCGTGCCATTGCAATTAATCCGAAAGATGCCAGTGCATACTTCAATCGGGGAAATGCTAAACTTGGGTTGAAACAGTATGACGCTGCGATAGACGATTATACTGAATCTTTGAAAATAAGCCCAGATAATCGGCAAGCAATTCATAACAGAGACTATGCATTGAGACTAAAAAACGAAAAGAAGGTTGCTTCAATAAAAAAACCTTATGAAAGACGGGAAGAAAAATAAGAAGATATTTGTCGACATTTGAGACGATGCATTAGGGGGTATGCTTGTCTTGTTATTTTCTATAATTGCGGCAGTATTTATAACTTTTTTTCGTTGCTACTTTCAAGAATGTGAGGCTATAATAAATTTGAAACCACAATCAGTATTCTCTTTACTTACCGTTGCCTTTGCTTTAAATTTTTCTATTATTTGGTATGTGATTATTTGTTTAAGAAGTGAGAAAAAGTTTCATGCCTTGCAAGAGAATGCATTCATCAAAGGCCAGGCAATTGATTTAATGCTGTCAAAGCCCGTAGAAGGTGATAAAGACAAAGCAGACCTTGTAGAGAAATTTATAGACTTTCTTGATAAACGATACACCGCGGATATCGTTATGGGGACAAAAACACTTTCTATCCGTCCAAGAGAAATTATAGATAACCTCATCAACCGCCTTATGCCGAATCAGGTTGCTGCCTCCCCAATAAGAAATGATAAAGAACCTCATCAATCGCCCGGTGAGTTCTGGGCAGGGACCGCCCCGACAAGAAATTATGGGCAACCTCATCTATCACCTATCTATAATGATCTCTATAATATCTCAGGATGGACCCGTCACAGATAGTCTATCCAAGTCCGAAATAACCAATAATTTCTATAATATCTCAGGGGTGACCGTCTCGCCGTCATATAGTACTCATCCAGAATCGATAAGCCCCATAATCTCCGGGAAGTTACCTTCTTACATATCAGAGAAGCCATTAATTTAAAAAACACAAAGCAACTGGACGAAACACTCTAAATCACTTTTTTAAAAAGCACCGGGTATATTGCCAAGAAGCATGGACATCTTTTACTCAGGAACAGTTCAATTTGGTTTTGCTTTCCTTTAAAAGTATAATACAAACATGTCTTGCAAAGAAGTTCAAACAATAGAAAGCAGAGATTAACCGAACTCATTATTCACTACTAATACAACCAACCCAAAGGTTCTGCCAATGATATCGATCATCACCATGATAAAGCGTTTCCACAAAGCCGACGCCCTTATGCAACAAGAGGACTATCCGGGTGCGATCAAAGAGTATGACCGGATCATCGCGATTTCCCCCAAAAGTGTCGGCGCATATTTAAATCGGGGAGTTTCCTATGCCCGATTGAAACAATACGAACCGGCTATCGCTGATTTTGATCGTGCCATTGAAATCTATCCGGCAGATGTCAAGGCATACTTCAATCGGGGAAGTGCCAAGTTTTGCTTGGAGCAGCATGAACAGGCTATCGCTGATTATACCCGTGCCATTGAAATTAATCCGGAATATGCCGAGGCATACAACAGTCGGGGAAATGCCAAAGTCGAGTTAGAGCAACTTGAAGAATCTCTTGCCGATTATGACCGTGCCATTCAAATTAATCCGGCAGATGTCAAGGCATATATAAATCGGGGACATACCAGGTTTGACTTGGGGCGGTATGCGGCGGCTATTGCCGACTATGATCGTGTGATTGAGCTGGATCCGCAAGATGCCGAGACGTACATTCATCGGGGAAATGCCAAGTTTGAATTAGAGCAGTATGAAGAATCTCTTGCCGATTATGACCGTGCCATTGCAATTGATCCGGCATATGTCGAGGCATATAAAAGTCGGGGATATACCAAGTTTGACTTGGGGCGGTATGCGGCGGCTATTGCCGACTATGATCGTGTGATTGAGCTGGATCCGCAAGGTGCCGAGGCATATGGCAAACGGGGGACTGCCCGTGCCCGGTTGAAACAATACGAGCCGGCGATGGCTGATCTGGATCGTGCCATCCAAATGAATCCCAAAAGTGCGGAAACATTATTAAGCAGAGGAGTTGTGAAACTTGAATTGAAACAATTTGATGCCGCGATTGAGGATTATGATAAGGCGTTGAAAATCAACCCGAGTGATCCGCACACGATTCATATGAGAGACTATACCCTGCGATTAAAAGAGAAACAAAAAAGGGGATCAAAAAAGGGATCAAAAAAGGGATTACAAAAGGGATTACAAAAGGGATTACAAAAGGGATTACAAAAGGGATTACAAAAGGGATTACAAAAGAAAGGCTTGTCGCAATAAAAAATCTTGTAATATGACCGGACACAAAACTTTACCAACAACTGCTTTATTTTGTTTTGCTTAAAAGTATAATGCAAACATGCCGGGCAAAGAAACTCAAAATTTACCACTAAGACGACGACAACACAGATCATGTTCGGAACAGGCTATTTGAAAAGAGGCAACGCCCTGCTGCAACAGAAGGACTATCAGGGTGCGATCAAAGAATATGATCAGGAGATCCTGCTTCGCCCTAAAAATATTGATGCGTACTTTAACCGGGGAATTGCCAATCTTGAAGTGGGACAATGCGAGCAATCTATTGCCGATTTTGGTCGTGTCATTCAAATAGACCCGAGAAATGCGAGAGCATATAACAATCGGGCATTTGTTGAGATGCGATTACAACAGTATGAAAAGGCCATCGCTGATTATACCCGTGGCATAGAAATTAACCCGCAAGTTCAGGAAGCATACTTCAGCAGAGGAATTGCCCGAAGCAATTTAAATCAGCATGAACTGGCTCTTGCCGATTTTGATCGTGCCATAGAAATTAATCCAAAATATGCCGCGGCATATCACGACCGGGCAATTGTCAAAAGAAAATTAGAGCAGTATGAAGAGGCTATTGCTGATTTTGACCGTGCCATTGAATTGGATCCGGCAGATGCCATGACACACTGCAAGCGGGGAATTACCAAGTATGACTTGGGGCGGTATGAATCTGCTATCGCTGATTATACCCGTGCCATAGAAATTAATCCGCAGTTTGCGGAAGCATACTTTTACAGAGGAGCTGCCCGCAGCAATTTAGAGCAGTATGAACTATCTATTGCCGATCACGGTCGTGCCATTGAAATTAATCCCAAATATGCCGCGGCATATCACGAGCGGGCAAATGACAAGAGAAAATTAGAGCAGTTTGAAGAGGCGATTGCCGATTTTGACTGTGCCATTGAAATGGATCCGAAATGTGCCGCGGCATATGGCAATCGGGGAAATGCCTATGCCCAGTTAGAACAATTCGAACAGACTGTTGCCGATTATAGCCGTGCCATAGAAATTGATCCGGCAGATGCCCGAACGTACTTCTATCGGGGAAATGCCCGGCTTAGATTAGAACAGCATAAGGAGGCTCTTGCCGATTATGACCGTGTTATAGAATTTGAACCGCAAAATGCGAAAGCCTTTTTCAATAGAGGAACGATCAAACTTAAATTAAATCAGTATGACGCTGCGATTGAGGATTATGATAAGGTGTTGGAAATAAACCCGGATCATAAGGAAGCGATTGATCTCCGAGACTTGGCATTGACATTAAAACCCCTTGATAAAAAACGGAAAAAAGTAAAAAGATAATTGCCGCTCTTTGAGGTGGCAAATTGGGGGCGTGCTGACTTTGGTGTTTTTTATCATTGCGATGCTATCTATTTTTGCGTTTGCCTCTCGGCGACATAAACACCTGCGAACACACAGCCGGTCTTTTAATAACTCCCAACTTCCAACTTATGCGATACTTTGAAATCTTAAGGGACCGGGGACGGGGGGCGAGGTGAGAGATTCTTTGCGAGCCTGTATCTGTCGGCTGTGCTTTGTTTGGTTTTTCTTTTGTTCGGTTTTGTTTTATTTTGCCTTGCCTTGCCTTGCCTTGTCTTAAAAGTATAATACAAACATGTCTTGCAAAGAAATTCAAACAAGAGCGGAAGGGATTAACCAAACTCGTTATTCACTATTAATATTACCAACCGAAAGGTTTCATCAATAACACAGATCATGACCATAGAAGAACATTTGAAAAAAGGTAACGCCCTTTTGCAACAAGAGGACTATCGGGGTGCGATAAAAGAGTATGACCGGGCGATCCGGCTTGACTCTCAAAATACCGTTGCGTACTTACATCGGGGAATTGCCAAGTTCGGGTTGGAGCAGTATGAAGGGGCTATTGCCGATTATACCCGTGCCATTGCACTTGATCCGACGGATGCGGATGCATATCACGATAGGGGGGGCGCCCACTCCCGGTTAAAACAATACGAACAATCTGTCGCCGATTACAGCCGTGCCCTTGAAATTAATCCGGAGCATGCCGAAGCATACTTCTGTCGGGGAAATGTCCGGTTTAGATTAAAACAACATAAGAAGGCGATTGCCGATTATGAGCGTGCGATTGAAATTAATCCGGAGCATGCCGAGGCATACAACAATCGGGGAATTGCCAAGTTTGACTTGGGGCGGTATGAACCGGCGATTGCCGATTATACCCGTGCCATAGAAATTAATCCGCAGTTTGCGGAAGCATACTTTCACAGAGGAGTTGCCCGAAGCAATTTAAAGCAGTATGAACTATCTCTTGCCGATTACGATCGTGTCATTGCAATTAATCCGAAATATGCCGTGGCATATCACGAACGGGCGAATATCAAAAGAAAATTAAATCGGTTTGAAGATGCTCTTGCCGATTTTGACTGTGCCATTGCAATTAATCCGAAATATGCCGAGGCATATGGCAATCGAGGAAATGCCTATGCCCAGTTAAAACAATACGAACAGACGGTTGTCGATCATAGTCGTGCCATAGAAATTGATCCGGGAAATGCCCGCTCGTACTTCTATCGGGGAAATGCCAAGTTTGAATTGGAGCAGTATGCGGCGGCTATTGCCGATTATGAGCGCGCCGTTGAACTTGAACCGCAATATGCCATAGCATACAACAACCGAGGAAAAGCCCATGCCTGGTTAAAACAATACGAACAGGCGATTGCCAATTATGACCGTGTCATTGAATTGGAACCGCAAAATGCGGAAGCCTTTTTCAACAGAGGAACTGTCAAACTTAAATTAAACCGGTATGACGCTGCGGTTGCCGATTATGATAAGGTGTTGAAAATAGACCCGGATGATCAAGAAGCGATTCATAACAGAGCCTATGCCTTGACATTAAAAACTCCTCATAAAAAACGGAAAAAAGTAAAAAAATAATTGCCGCTCTTTGGGGCGGCAAATTGAGGGCGTGCTGACTTTGGTGTTTTTTATCATTGCGATGCTATCTATTTTTGCGTTTGCCCCTCGGCGAACATAAACACCGGCGAACGCACAGCCGGGCTTTTAATAACTCCCAACTCCCAGCTTATGCGATACTTTGAAATCTTAAGGGACCGGGGACCGGGGGGCGAGGTGAGAGATTCTTTGCGAGCCTGTATCTGCCGGCTGTGCTTTATTTTGTTTTGCCTTGCCTTTCCTTAAAAGTATAATACAACCATGTCTTGCGAAGAAATTCAAACAATAGAAAGCAGAGATTAACCAAACTCGTTATTCACTATTAATATTACCAACCGAAAGGTTCTGCCAACAACACAGATCATGACCATAGAAGAACATTTGAAAAAAGGTAACGCCCTTTTGCAACAAGAGGACTATCCGGGTGCGATAAAAGAGTATGACCGGGTCATCGGGATTGACCCCGAAAATGCCGGCGCATACTACAATCGGGGACAAGCCAAGTTCAGGTTAGGACAATTTGAAGAATCTATTGCCGATTATGACCGTGTTATTGAAATTAATCCGGAGCATGCCGAGGCATACAACAATCGGGGAATTGCCAAGTATGACTTGGGGCGGTATGAACCGGCTATTGCTGATTATACCCGTGCCATAGAAATTAATCCGCAGTTTGCGGAAGCATACTTTCACAGAGGAGTTGCCCGAAGCAATTTAAAGCAGTATGAACTATCTCTTGCCGATTACGATCGTGTCATTGCAATTAATCCGAAATATGCCGTGGCATATCACGAACGGGCGAATATCAAAAGAAAATTAAATCGGTTTGAAGAGGCTCTTGCCGATTTTGACTGTGCCATTGCAATTAATCCGAAATATGCCGAGGCATATGGCAACCGAGGAAATGCCTATGCCCAGTTAAAACAATACGAACAGACGGTTGTCGATCATAGTCGTGCCATAGAAATTGATCCGGAAAATGCCCGCTCGTACTTCTATCGGGGAAATGCCAAGTTTGAATTGGAGCAGTATGCGGCGGCTATTGCCGATTTTGACCGTGCCATTGCAATTGAGCCGGAAGATGCCGACGCATACTTCAATCGGGGAAATGCCAATCTTGGATTGGAACAATTTGAAGAATCTATTGCCGATTATGACCGTGTTATTGAAATTGATCCGGAATATGCCGGCGCATACTTCAATCGGGGAAATGTCAGGTTCGGGTTGGAGCAGTATGAAGAATCTATTGCCGATTATGATCGTGTTATTGAAATGGATCCGGAATATGCCGGCGCATACTTCAATCGGGGAAATGCCAGGTTCGGGTTGGAGCAGTATGAAGAGGCTCTTGCCGATTATGACCGTGTGATTGAGCTTGATCCGCAAAACACGGACATCTTTTTTAATAGAGCCACTGTCAAACTTGAATTAAAACAATTTGACGCTGCGGTAGAGGACTATGATCGGGTGTTGAAAATAAACCCGGATCATAAAGATACGATTCATAACAGAGCCTACGCCTTGGGATTAAAAGAAGCGGAGGAATCTTCTCCAATACAAGACCCTTATTAAGTAAGATAAGGCTTGGTAAATGACTACGCATGTTTTTGTTGTGGATGTGCAAACATTTAAGTATCATTTGGAATATCTGTTTGCCGGAACAGGTGCCAAGGATCATAAGGTGAATTTTAATAACACGGGAAATGGCGATCGCAGTCATACCATTGAGAGAAACCAGGTTGGTATGATAGCGGATGGGGGTCGCATCAGAAGAGGAGATTACATTATTTTTTACTTGCAACAAGATCAAAGAAAACAAATTGAAGAAGACAAGTTTTTTGGAGTGTTTAAGGCAAAACATGATAACTGCTTCTTGGACAATCATAATGAACATCAGTATCTTAAAAAAGAGTTGGGTAAATCTTTGACTTTTAGAACACTGATTGAACCGCATCGAGTATATCCCGAGGGCATTACCGAATGGGAAGGATTGGATGAAATTAAAAAAATAGGTCCGCCATATCAAATGCTTTGGAGCCTCATCTATCGCAAATTAAAAGGTAACAGAGGCAATACAATGATTACAATTTATGAGTCCGAGTGTCTTATTCAAATGATCAGAGATAAAAATTCTCGTGCCGAATTAAGTTGTCAAGGTAAACGGCTTACCTTTGACGAAAGCCATGGCGGAAAAATTGTTTGTCAATCTCAAGCACCCCGTTCTTATAAAGGAGTTCAAGAAAAAATAAACATCTTGCCGCGTTTTATAGGAAAATATGATGCGGGTCACAAGTTGGAAACGCACTTACAAGCATATATCGCCCAAAATCTTGGCAGGAACACCAATGATAGTTTGGATACCGCTTTATTGAATAACAAAAAGTTAGAGTGGTTGGGGAATGAAGTTTCTTGCGGAGTTGGGATGCAACGGATTGATTTGATGTGTTCTGTTAATGATGGCAATGACAGCAACGAGAGAACATTGATGATTATAGAACTTAAATCCGCTGAGGCGGTTCCGGATAATGTTTGGCAAATGCAAAGATATATTGATTGGACTGAGCAGTATTACATTCCGAATCATCCGAGTGATGTCCGTCCCGTTTTGCTTTCAAAGAAAATAAGCGATAAAAACAGTGACGCCTATCAAGATTTATTAAGCAGTATAAAAGAGTTCAATGAGCAGAATAAAAACATAGTTCCTTTATGCTTTGTGGAATTTAGCGTAGTTAATGATCAGTTGTTATTTGAAAAGGTTTGTTTATAATCCCACCCGGTTTTGGACTCTTTATGTTTTTGTCCGAACTCAACCGGCGAGAGTTGTTTGTGCTGCATATAACGAGTAACAAGGAAGTTTGAAATTATCCCCCGGGGGCGGTCAATGATCTTGGTGTTGAATGCATGAATACTTTGGATAACTCCGGTTAGAACTTTAGTTTCCCGGGTGTTGGGGCGAATAATCTCAAACTCCGAGTCCAAAACCTTTCTGAGATGATGCAGCCGATCTTAATGATCGGTTGAGATGCTTCTATTTATTTTTGCTCTTTTTTCTTACCAAGGATAAGCATAGCATGATATGAAAAAGACGGTCCGACACTTGGGGTGTGGAAAACTTCTCTATGTTGATACCATGGGCAAAATCGTTTCTTAAATTCATTCCTAATTTTTCCGTAAGGATCAGCCTGAAATAAAAAGGTATATTATGGTCTACTTCCCCAAACATTTTTTCAATAACATCACTTTGCTTGTCTAGCAATTGATTAAGGGAAAGAAATTCATATCCGTTAAGAGCATTTGGTTTTATAACGGTCCCGCCACAATTTTTGATTAGTTTTCTGATGCTGCGTTCTATCATTAGCATAAATAAATGGGATGAATCCTCATCCCAATATGCTGAAATTGCTTGCTCTAAATATTTGTTGTTTTCGTTTTCAAAAAGATAAGAATTTCTAAAATATTCTGTAATATTTTGCTTAGAAATTCGTTTTTTAAATTCGGACATTGTTAGCATTAAGAAACAAGAACCGAATTGAATATCTTGTGAAGCAGAATGCTGGAAATAACTGTCGTCATCTTTTCCGGATGGAGTAAGTTTTGCTATGAGCATACCGTCCTCGGAAATAATTTGTTGCCGAATTAAAGATTGCATTAAGTTCTTTCCCGAGAAGTCTTTTAGTTGTTTTTTTATTTTTTCTTTTCTCGGCAAAAAACGGTTCACTATTTTAGAAAGAATTATTTCTAATTTATGCTGCTCCTTATCTCCAAAAAATTCTTTAAACAAGTGGTCAATAAATTTTTGCTTAATTTCTATTGATATAGAAACTTTTTCAAGCGATTTATCCCAATCCAAATCCAGATTGCTTATTTCTTGCGAAATCCTGCCGCTTGCCTCTTCGGCTTTTTCGAATCCTCTATCCGCGTAGTGCCGGTATATTTCATGTATTTTTGTGTAGACATGCATTTGCCAAAATGCGTCAGAGTTTGTGCCGAGAGTTTCTTTCCAAAATCTCTCATATATGCTCAAAACTTTTATCAAGTTATCTTTATCTTCTATTTTGGCGTAATATTTGGCAAGCATATCAACTGTGTTGTCCGTCAACCTCGGATATTTGATTTTCGCTTTTAATCTGTCTTCTAATTCTTTAATCAGTTTTGTTTTTTCTGCTTCATTGAGTTGAATCTTTTTGCCGTAATCCAGAATAAGTGATTGGAAGGCGAATGACCACCATTTAAGTCGATCATCTCCCACTGATTTTTGAGCGGCATCAATTATGGCTTCTTTTACTTGGGTAATGTTTTCTTGATTGTTAATTTGTATTGCTAAAATCAATGCTCTTTTGATTTTTATCATGCGATTTTTGGGGTTAACCAATGATTTTTTACAAATTTCAATATTTGAATTTATCACTATTTGAAACAATTCAACAGGAGGATTTTTCTCTGTAATTTTTTTAGAAAAATCAACTACCAGATCGGCATATCTCGAAGATAAGATAGGGTTTTGAGTTACTTTTGTTCTTTCTGTCCAATATATTAATGTTTCTTTTTTTACTTTTTGGATACTTGGATATTCCTTCCCTTGTCCTTGTTGATCCCAAAAAACAAACTTCGGACTATAATAAGTTCCCCAGTCATGATTATTGCTTAAGGGATCTGCCATAAAATCAAATGCTGCTAGTTCGGCTCCATCTTCAAAAGTCAGTTTATAATTAGGAATTTTTGTGAGAATCTTTTCTATTTCTGCGGCAATATCATATTCGCCGTTGTAAGACATAAGAGGCTTTTGCTCTTGGTCTAATTTTTCAAGATAAGTTTTGACATCAGGATGAAGCATATCCCTATATTTTAACCGAACTATCTTTTTTCGGTTTCTTTTATCAGGTAAGAGGCGTCTTACTTGCGCTCACCCAAACGGGGCAACCCGCCCAGGCAGACCGGCTCTCAAGTTGTCGCCGAACTACTGTCGGTATTCTTTTGTTCTTTAATGTCCGGTGCGGGGCAATCACCACAGAAGTATCGATACCCGATTCATGCTCGCCGGGAACCGGAAACCTATGTCTTTTGGTGATGTTTAATCCGCGCTGTCGCCGACGACTTCCCTCGGCTTTCGATCGTTGCGGTTTGTTTGCGTGTGTTTGTTGCTGGCTCCCGCCCCCGGACCCCGAACCAGGTGATGCGGTTGTTGATTGTTGATTGAAATTAAAGCAGGGTCCGTGAGTCGGGAACTTTTGTGGATCTCGGCGAATAGGAGCCGTCTTTTTTGCGTTGTTGAAAGGTCTTTTGCACGGTGTGTCGCTCCGCTTCCTGTTGCACCTTGTCTCTTTCTTGTTCCGCCCGGGCGATGCGGTTTTTGGCATGTTGCAGATACTCCGGGCTGATATCAATACCAAGATAGCGGTGGCCCAGCAGGTGTGCCGCCACAGCCGTTGTGCCGCTGCCGATATACGGGTCCAGCACCAGGGCGGGTTCTTGGGGCATCAGGAGGGAAAGAATGATGCGGGCGGGAAGCCATATGGGGAACGGGGCGGGGTGCGGGTTGTTGTTTTCCGGCACCGCCCGCCAGACGGAAGTGAACTTGGCGTCTTTGGAAGCCAGTTCCTTGCCGAGTTTGATGCCGTCCTTGGGTTTGTAAAGCCAGTAAATGCGTTCTTCCACCTGCCAAAACCGCCAGCCGCGAATGTTGCCGGCAAGGGTGCGGTCCCAGATGATTTCTTGTTTTATCAGCCAGTCGGTGCTACGCAGCCAGTCCATTGGATGGAACATATCGCCGCGCTCCCATCGGATTTTGTGGTTGTAAAACATGGAACCACCCGGTTTGGTTAGACGCCAGATTTCGTTTAGTGTTGCCACTTGCTTTTCCCGGTATTCCGCTTCGGGGAGTTTGTCTTTATAGCCCGCATAGACTACGCGTTTGACCAGCTCGCCGTGGTTTTTTTCCTGTTTGTTGTAGGGCGGTGATGTGATGGTTAAGTCGGCCGTTTCGTTCGGGATGGTTCGCAGCGTTTCCAGGGTTTCACCGCAAATGAGTTTGTCGTTATAATTGCTCACTTTTGTTCTTTTAGATGTTGGCCGGGCAGATCGTGAATCCCTTTTGTTAAATACTCCTTAAAATGAGCGGGTTGATTGTTGCTTATGAACACCTCTGTTTCCAATTGCGCACTATCTTGATCATCCCGTAATGTACATCACGCGCTTCTTAAGAACAGATCTTTGTGAAAGAGCATTCACTTGAAAGGATCCGAATGAGGATATTATTGCCGCCGAATGAGGTCGGTTCCGATGCCGGCATCCTTAAACAAACAAACTCGCCTGTAATCGGATTAACCCAATTTTTGGATTGGGGGTCGTCGGGGGCGGCCGTTTCTTGAGTCAGAAGTTGGATGCTTTTTAATGAAACGACCGATAGCGAATAAAGACGGCAGCAGCTCTATATGAGGACTATCGTTGGTTTATCTTATGGACTTAATTTGATCTCTTACTTCTTTAATTTCCCTTTCTATTTTTTCTAATGTCTGTAAGATTTTACTTAAATCGCGTCCCGCTGAGCTTTCCAGGGATCTTAGACTTCTATCGATTTTGTCTATGACTTTGTTTAAATCTTCCTTGCGTTCTTGACGATTCTCATTTCGATGTTGCACTAACAGTGTTTTTACAATTTGTTCTATTTCATATTTTTCCATTTTAGTTCTCTAATTTTATAGTTCTATTAATCAATTTCGGTCCCAATGCCGGCATCCTTAAACTCGCATTTAAATCAAATCAAATTAACCAGGTTTTCGGGTTGGAAACAGGCTGTTTCTTCATCAGAAGTCGGATGCCTTTGATGAAACGACCGATAGCGAATAGGGGCAGTAGCAGGAAAGGGAAAAATACGCCGACAAAGTTGCCGATGCCGATATATTCTCTGACGAACCACATGCCGCCGGGTCCGCCTCGGTTATCCCGGGTTTGCGCCAGTTGGGCAAACTCAACAAACCACGCCGGACCCAACAGGATCAAGGCGAGAATGAGAAAGATGACCGACAGGATGGCCGCATAAAGGAGAAAGATCCAGAAACCGCGGATTTGATAAGTATAGTGTGTTTTCTCTTCCGCGCCGGCATCACCGGCAAAAATATATGCCAAGATTAAACCGACCAGAGTGGTGATCCCGTTCGTGAAAAAGCCAAGCACGAGAAGAAAATAAATAAGCATAGAAACTTTTGTTTTCATATAAATAGTACCTCAATAAAGTAGTTGTAAGAATAAAAGAATGTTTATTGTAATATCTTTTCTAAATCAAATTAACCAGGTTTTCGGGTTGGAAACAGGCTGTTTCTTCATTAGAAGTCGGATGCCTTTGATGAAACGACCGATAGCGAATAGGGGCAGTAGCAGGAAAGAGAAAAACACGCCGACAAAGTTGCCGATGCCGATATATTCTCTGACAAACCACACCCTGTCTGATCTGTCCCAAGGATGCTGTCCGGGTCCTCGGTTATCCCAGGTTTCCGTCAGTTGGGCGAACTCAAACCACGCCGGACCCAACAGGATCAAGGCGAGAATGAGAGAGATGACCGACAGGATGATCGCATAAAGGAGAAAGATCCAGAAACCGCGGATTTGATAAGTATAGTGTGTTTTCTCTTCCGCAGCGGCATCGCCGGCAAAAATATATGCCAAGATTAAACCGACCAGAGTGGTGATCCCGTTCGTGAAAAAGCCGAGCACGAGAAGAAAATAAATAAGCATAGAAACTTTTGTTTTCATATAAATAGTACCTCAATAAAGTAGTTGTAAGAATAAAAGAATGTTTATTGTAATATCTTTTCTAAATCAAATTAACCAGGTTTTCGGGTTGGAAACAGGCTGTTTCTTCATTAGAAGTCGGATGCCTTTGATGAAACGACCGATAGCGAATAGGAGCAGCAGCAAGAAGGGAGACAGAATACCAACAAGATAGCCAAAACCGATATATTCTTCGACGAACTGTATACCGTCTGGCCCGCCTCGGTTATCCCAGGCTTCCACCAGTGGGACAATCTCAACAAACCACGCCGGACCCAACAGGATCAAGGCGAGAATGAGAGAGATAACCGACAGGATGACCGCATAAAGGAGAAAGATCCAGAAACCGCGGATTTGATAAGTATAGTGTGTTTTCTCTTCCGCAGCGGCATCACCGGCAAAAATATATGCCAAGATTAAACCGACCAGAGTGGTGATCCCGTTCGTGAAAAAGCCGAGCACGAGAAGAAAATAAATAAGCATAGAAACTTTTGTTTTCATATAAATAGTACCTCAATAAAGTAGTTGTAAGAATAAAAGAGTGTTTATTATAACATCTTTTATTTGGGGGTGGCGGTGGGTGTATGGTCCCACCCATTTCTGGACTTTTGTTGTTTTTGCAAAA
Organism: Gammaproteobacteria bacterium; assembly: GCA_965209035.1. Lineage (GTDB taxonomy): Bacteria > Pseudomonadota > Gammaproteobacteria > CBDBNL01 > JAAOII01 > CBDBPY01. The sequence continues at coordinate 1,086,348 of OZ242372.1, read as the reverse complement.
ATTGGATCGGCGAGAGTTGTTTGAGAGCATAATGGGGACGTTCAAGATTATACCAAGCCAACCACTCGATGAGTTTGGCGTTGAATGCCGGCATATCCTTAACCAAGAGATGCCGCATATGACAACCGAACTCTTCCCAGAGAGTGCGATTAAACCGTTCGCAGTGTGCATTCATTTGCGGTTTCCTGGGATAAGTATACCAGTGGGTGCTGCCGTTTGCGGTCACGACCCGGTGAAAGTCTTTGGCGAACTCACTGCCATTATCGGTGAGGACTTTTTCGATCCGAGTGCCGAGTATGTTTTGCATGGCGGTAAAGAGCCGGGCGGAACTGGCCGAAGCAGCCGAGGTATCGACATGGACTAGCGCGATGCGGGAAAATAGATCAATGCCGACATGCCAATAAAAGCGCCGGCCATCGACGATGCGGACGAGCGTATCAAAGGCAACACATTCACCTCTCCGGCCCGCAACAAAGCAGATGTCCTTGCGCTCGCGAGGAGCACCTTGCCGCGGGTTCTTCTGCTCGGTCAGCGATGACTGGTGCCGCATCTTACCCGGTGCATCAGCGATGATGCGGGCAATGGTTGACCGGCTGGGTGCCGGCAGCCCCTGCTGCTGGCACCATTCGGGTAACAAGCAGACCAGTTTATTGGGACCGATATTCGGTCGCTCTTGTCGCCAAGACCGGATCTTGTCAATCAGTGCCGGTGGCCAGGTGTTGGACCGCTTGGGCTGATACCCATAGTTGTTCGCCAGTTCATCGACCCCGCCTTCACGGAAACGCCGCTGCCACTCGTAGAATGTAGCACGACTGATCCCGGCATGATCCAGCGCCGCCGCGACACCATGTTTGCGCGCGAACGCTAAGGTGTCCAGTTTGATTTTGGTGGTTTTAGACATGTTTGAATATTTGTTTGCTAAAACCACCATTTTATTGAAACCGCGCACGCGATAACCAATGTAGCGTAAACGTGTTCCTCTCATTTCCAATGTGCAGTCCGGCTGCCCTCACAAACCGTACCGTCTCGCCAGCGGATACACCTAGACAGTTTTATCAACAACAAGCCTCCGCTGTCTGCGGCGGTGAGAGCAAAACAGCTATCCGTCCTTCTTGCCCGTTTCATTCATCTAGCTCCACATACCGAAGACCCGTTGCCGGATCTATTTTCGACCCGTCCGACAGAACCTCCGGCTGCTTGATCTGAGGACGCACAATACCAAACTCAGAGTCCAGAACCTTTATGAGACTATGCAGTGGGTTGACCCGGTATGTCCAAAATTAAAAATTGTCCGGCTATGCGAACGGGTGTTCGTTCGGTCGACCGCGCATCAACGCCAAGGCGAGAAGGAAACGAAATCCGTCCCCCGGATAATTTAAGGTTTGCCGGGGGTCTATCCTTGTCCGACTATTAAGGTCCGGCGATTCAGTGATTAACTGCAGTTTTTTCGGCTTTAAGCCGACGTGCTGCTGTTCGCGATCTGTCGGGGCAGTAGAGCAGCGGGACAGTAAAGCAAGGGCGGGAAGTGGCATGCGGGTTTAGCACAGGCAGACTTCCCGCCGAATTGTTTTAACCTATTCGCACCAATATTCCGCTATGCGCGGGGTATACATACTGGCGGTGAAAAAGCCGACAAAAAAGGTTGCCACGGTGATGCGAGATTGTGTTTGAACAACTTCTGTTCCCGCGGGGCAGTCGGTTTTTATATGGCTCGGGCCAAATGTGTTCCCCAGAAAGTGATGTGTCCATTTTTGCTCTTCACCGAGTCCTGTGCGTGTATTGCCGTCCGGTGTGAAGGTTACAGTGGCACAAGCGGTCAAGACCGATGTGAACATCAGAACCAAGATGACAGCAAGAATTTTACCGTTTCCCATGATTTGTATTTATGCCTTTTTAAGCCGACAGGCCGCTGTTCGCGATTAGAACAGCAGCACCGGCACAGTGGGGGAACAAGGGCGGGAAGTGGCATGCGGGTTTAACGCCGGCAGACTTCCCGCCGAATTGTTTTAACCTATTCGCACCAATATTCCGCTATGCGCGGGGTATAGATGCTGAGGGTGAAAAAGCCGACAAAAAAGGTTCCCGCGGTGATGCGAGTTTCTGTTTGAACAACCTCTGTTCCCGCGGGGCAGTTGGCTTTTATGTGGCTCGGGCCAAATGCATGCCCCAGATAGTGATGCGTCCATTTTTTCTCTTCACCGGCCCCTGTGCGTGTATTGCCGTCCGGTGTAAAGGTTACAGTGGCACAAGCGGTCAAGACCGATGTGAACATCAGAACCAAGATGACAGATATAAGTTTACTTTTTTTCATGATTTGTAGTTCCTCTTTTTTAGTAATGAATATAAATAAGTAGTCTTTTAATTATACCAAATAATTTTGGCAAAGCATTAATGAACGGTCAATTTTTATGAAATTTTATTTTGAGGAGAGGGTCTGTGAGGCGGCGCGCTCGCTCGGACGGGCATTTCCAGCCATTCTTTGAGTGCCAAATTGGTTTCGGTCGGCACTTCCAGGGTGGTCAGGTGGCCGCTTTTGGGGATCAGCCGCAAGGTTGCCGGTGTTTCCCGCGGCAGCAGTTGGCGCATTTTTTGGTGATTAAGCGGCGGGCACAGAATGTCCCATTCGCCGCAGAGCAGCAGAACGGGGCAGCGGATGTTTTTGATGGTCTCGCCGTAATCCGGTCTGTCTCTGAGTGCCAGCGACTGGCGGGCGAATACCTCGGGTCCCAGCGACAATGCCATATCCAACACCAAGTCAAGAAAATCTTGCCCGTACTTTCGTTTGGGCGACAGGTATGCCGGCTTCATTTTTTCTATCAAAATCTTTTTCAAGCCGGCCGGCGTTTGAGCCAGACGGATCTCTTCGGCACGCAGTTTCTTTCTGATCGATGTTTCCGCCAAATGATTGGTGTCCAGCAGGGCGCAGCGTTTGATTCTGTGCGGTGCCTGTTTGAGAATCTCCATTGCCACTATGCCGCCCATGGAAAGACCGGCGACGGAGAATGTTTTCCAGGGCTCCGATGAAAGACCGTCCAAAATTTTGGCCGCCAGCATTTGCATGTTTCGCTCGGCGGTGATGTCGGCGATACGGATGTCGGCGTTGGCGGTGCCGGGGGCGGACAGAAATTCTTTTTGGGGTTGCCACAGGCGATCATCACACATCATTCCCGGGATGAGCAGCAGTGGCTCGCCGGCTTTGCGGTCGGCATGTCGGAGTCCGTGGCGGTTTGGCGTTGGCGGTCGGCGGTTTGGCGATTTAGTATGTTCGGGTGAGTTCATTTAGGCGGGCGGAGTTGTGATAAGACGGCGCGGATGTCGGCGTTGGCGGGCGAGGTAAATGAAATGGTGCGGGCGAGGTAAATGAAATGGTGCGGGCGAGTAGATGAGGTGAGTGGGCGGGACAGGTGTGGGAAGAGTTGTGCTAAAAAGAAAGTCGGTGTCTTGGCCCAGCCTCAAATAGCCTCAAAGCGTTTTCCAGTTTTCGGGTGTTGCCGGTGTCGGCCCTTTCCCGTGCCTCCTTTAATGCTTCATTTAAAGGACCCTTCCAAAGAAGTATATAAAGCATATAAGCCCCCGTCCGTGCCCGAGGATGCAGGTCCTCGAGAGGGTCTTAAGTCGCCGGCGGTGCGGCAGATTCGGTCCGGCTTGACCCGCCGGCCAACGCGGCCCCTTCGCTCAGAGAGCGTAACTTGGCGTAGACGATCTCGTCGTCAACCTTGCCGAAGCCGGCAAAAGTGGCGAAGCCGCAATCCGTGCTCGCCAAAACGCGTTCGGTGCCGAAGATGCGAACAAACCGCTCCAGACGCTCCGCCACCAATGCCGGATGCTCTATGAAATTTGTGGTGGAGTCTATGACGCCGGGGGCGAGAATATGATCGTCCCGCAGCGGCATATCTTGCCAGATTTTCCACTCGTGCGCATGGCGCGGGTTGGCTGTTTCAAAAAGGAGTGTGCGTGCGTGCGCTTTTTGCACCACCAGCGGCATCACCTTATGCATTTCCAGATCGCGGTGGTGCGGGCCCTCGTAGTTTCCCCAGCAGATGTGCAGGCGCACCTGCTCCGGCGGCACGTCCGCCAGCGCATAATTCAGGGCATTGAGGTGGATTTCCGCCTGTTTCAAAAATTCCTCGTCCGACTTGTCTTTGAATTGCATGTGGCGTCCCAGGGCGAGGTCGGGCGAGTCAATTTGTAACATCAGTCCGCTGTCGATGATGGTTTTGTATTCTTCCCGCATGGCTTCCGCCAGATCTTGCAGGTAGTCTTCCGCTTTTTTGTGATACACGGATGGTTGAAACAAGGCAATCACACCGGGCGAGGCGGAGTTCATAAAACCGGTTGTGTATCCGTGTTTTTTCATAGCATCCAGCATATTGCGGATATCTGTCCGCAACGGCTCCAGGGTCTTCACCGCGATCGGTCCGACACATTGCGGTCTTTTATAGGACGGGGTGCCGCCCGCGGACGCAATCTTTTTCAGGTAACCCGGATAGTCTTCCAGGTCCGCCGGCGGTTGGCGCGGGCTGTCGCCTTCAAAGCCGGTGAGTCGTTCTCCTATATAGGTTGCGTATGAGATTTTGCTCATCTCGCCGTCAGACGGAATATCTGTGCCGGCTTCCAGTTGGCGGCGCATGACATCGTCCACAGCGGCCCGCACCACCTGTTTCAGTTCGGCGGGGTCTTTGAGTTGGCGTCTGTCCTTGGCGAAGATTAACTCCGTCAGCCGGGCATTGCGCGGCAGGCTGCCGACATGCGTGGTTTTGATACGGGTTGCGGGCATAGATGGTCCCGGAAAAACCCGGCGAGAACTTAGATGAACTGCGGGGCTGCGGGTGTGTCGCCGCCGCGCACAACAAAGACAACGGCGCCGTCCTTGCCCGCCCGCCATGTGCGCGCCGCGCCTTTTGGCAGAGTCAGGATGTCGCCGCCGCCCAGTGTGACGGTTTCGCCGGACAGGGTGAGGGTTAATTCCCCCTCTTGCATCAGAATCACTTCTTCTTCCGCCCGGCTATGTGCCGGCAGCCTGGCGTCCGTATCCATCCGCAGACATCTCAGGTTAAATCCGTGTTCCCACCAGCCGACGATGGGTCCCGGCTCAAAACGATCGCCCGTCTGCTTGGGGGTGATGATCGGGCATTCCCGCACGCCGTCCGCCGCCAGTGGCGACCCTGCGTTCGCCCGCAGTTCGTCGTAGCGAACTACTAATTTTTCCATTTCTGCGTTGGCGGGAGATTTCAGGCGGGCAATTTCTTCGGCATCCGGTGGCTCTTCGGCTTGGGCGTCCGCAGGGATCGCTTCGCCGGCACGAGTGTCAATCAGGCGGCCGCCTTTTAGCAGCACCAGACCGTGTTCCTTGGCAAGTTCAAACACCGAAGGTGCCCAGGTGACCCTGCCGGGGTCATCGCCGCCGAGAACGGCAAACAGAAACCCCGTGTCATTGCCGATGTTCTCAAAACCGCGAAACATATGGATGGGTAAAGAAATCGTATCGCCCTTGCTCATCTCGATGCTGCCGTCCTTGCCGTCCAGACCCCACAGGAAACGCCACTTGCCGGAATGGGCGATAAACACTTCCGCCGTCAGATGGCTGTGTTGCGAATTTAAACAACCGGGAGGTTGCCGCGCCCCGCCGATGTTAAAGCCGTGCGGAACGGGGATATGTACATGTTGGTTGGGGTTTTCCGAAACGCCGGGTCCGATGATGGTGAAGTTTTCCTTGCTGTCCGAACCGGGACTGCGCGTATCAACAAAGGCGTTTTTACACGGGATAAGGTCTTTGTAACGCACCAGTAATTCGTTGAGGCTCATTATTCTCCTGTTGCCGCTTTTTTAATGTTAATTAAAATTCAAAAAAGGGTCGGGAGCATAGTGCTCCCGACCCGCGCATGGCTATGCTTATTGTTCGTTATTTTATGTGGCCTTTGCCTTTGGCTTCCGTGACATAGTCGGCGGCCGCTTTTTTCAAAGCATCTTTCGCCGCTGCCGTTCCACTCGAAAGACCCTTGGCCAGGTTGGCGCCAATCGCCGTATGTGCCAAGCTGAAATGGCTTTGCGTGGATGCCGGGAAAGCGGGAGCGCCGCCCTTGACGGTATCCAGCATTGCCGGCCAATATCTGTTCTTTTCAATCAAAGCGGGATTCGTCGTTACGGATTCGCGTGAAAAGAATGCCAGGTCGCCGCCGCCCGCCATACTCTCTTGGTCGGTGGCTTCCGCCATAATCAAAAATGCCAGTTCGCGATCTTTTGCCGGCACATTCTTGGGAATCATGTAGCCATCCCAGAAGACCGTGGAAGAAGGAGTGCGTCCGCGCTTACCCGCCGGAGCTGCGGCAAAACTGATCTTGCCGACCACCGAAGAGACCTTCGGGTCGTCCATATTGGCGGCGCGCGAAGCCCAGACATTCCCCATTGCGGATTTGCCTTGCTGAAATGCAACCATCGTATCGTCGTTGGAAAAGGACAGCGCGTTGGGCGACATATACGCCAGCATGCGTTCCATCACCTTGACGGTTTCCGTGCCGGCCTTGTCCGTGTGAAAAATAGGATACTTGTTGTCGTCAAAGAATTTTCCGCCCATGGAAATATAAATGTTGGTGAACTCCGTTGCCAGTCCCCAGCCGCTGCCAAAGGTTTGGGCGATAGGATATTCAACGGACGGGTCGGCGCGTTTGAGCTTTTTCGCCGCGCTAATCACCTGGTTGTAGTTCTCCGGCACTTTGATGTTGTGCTTGTCAAACAGATCCTTGCGATAAAAGAAATGTTGCAGATTCTGTTGCAGCGGCAGCACATAGATTTCACCGTCTATGGTGACCGAATCCCACAGGGGCTGCGGTATGTCGTCAAAATTGTACTTGGTGCGATACTTGTTCACATACTCGGTGATGGGAGCAATCCAGCCCTTGTCGATGTATTCGGCAAAGTCACTGCTGGACAGCTGCATGATGTGATAAGATGCCCTGCCGGCGGAACCGAGAGCCAGGCGTTTGAGTTCCTGATGTTCCGTGGTCAGTTTTGCCCGCACTCGCAGTCGCCCTTCGGAGCATTTTTCCATCTCTTCGGCGATGTAGTTCACCGAAGGATAACTGTTGGAAATAATATTAATGTTTGTGCGTTTGGACGGAGCGTCTACCGAACATGCCGCAAAAACAGGACCGCCGAACAAAAGAGCCCCGAGAGCGAGACCAAGTGGCAGGCAGTACTTAAAAAGATTAATAATTTTATTCATAATTAGATTTTTATTGTAGTTAGTAATATTAATTGGTGTTATTTTATACCAAATTAAACAAATATTCCCTCTTATCGGGTATATTGGTTGTTTTTGGCAAATAAGTTACGAATTCAAAGCAGAGCCGATTCTTGCGGGTCATAAATAGATGAGCACTTTTTGTATGCATGTGTGCGGGCTTTGCCGTCCCGGGAAAGTTGTCTTTTTTGTCTGTGTTAGGGTGTTGTTCTGCCTTGGGCTTCCGGGCCGCCGGGTGTGCAGTTCAGGGCGGGGTATTGAGTTGTCGTCCCGAGATCCCATACCGGTAAGAATCCGGTCGGCATACTAGCTTGTTCCCTCACTTCGCCCGTGTCCGGGTGACACCAGAAGTTGCCCCAGTCGGCATAAATGCCGGTAAAGGTGGTGGGCATTTGCAGTTCGCTTGTGGTTTTACCTTCGCCGCCGCTGCCCGCACTGTCAGACTGGCCTGTGGTGTCTGTGTCCCAATAAGAAGCACTTATATCACCGAACTGGCCGTGGAATATCAATCCTATTAATCCGCCGATGCCGTTATCACCGGATAGGCTGTCAACAGCCGCATAAGAATACTCAATATTTGTGCCCGTGCCGGTTCCCGTTAGTCCGCCGACGGATCTATTCGTGCCGGTAACACTGCCACCGGTCGTGTAAGAATGACTAATCGTTGCGGTGCTGCCGCCTCCGATTAATCCGCCGATTATGGAATATCCGGTTACATTGCTATTGGTTACATAGGAATAACGAATGCCGGTTTCTGCGCCTTGTCCGACCAGACCGCCTACGGTGTGGGAAGATCCTTCTATGCTACTGGCGGCCACATAAGAATAACTAATTTTAGCATCCTGCCCGAAACCGACCAGACCGCCTAATGAGTCTTCGGTTCCTTCTATGTTGCTATTGGCTACATAAGAACCACTAATCTTAACACCAGGTCCGTGTCCGACCAGACCGCCCAAAACTCTGGCGCCGCTTACATCACTGTCTTTGACGATGACTCCGATGATGGTCGCACTGGTGCCGGCAGCTCTGATATCTCCGGTATCTCCGACGAGAGCTCCCACACTGCGGCCTCCCGAGATCACTCCCGAAACCAAAATATTTTCAAAACGGGCATTGGGGGCATAACCCGCTAACAAGCCCGCATCGTTGCTATTTTTGTCACTGATAGCGACATTCGCATCCTCCAGGCGCAAATTACGCGCTGTTCCGATGAGTGCGGCGAACAACCCAATTCCATTGACTCTTTCATTCCTCATGATATGCAGCCCGACAATACTATGGTTGTTGCCGTCCAGGATACCGGCATAGGATAACGGACATGTGCTATCGCCCGTACAAGAGCCGATCAGTTCCCAGCCATTGCCACTCGTCCAGACAGACATCTTGTCGCTGTCTGTGGCATAGGAATCCGCATCATTAAAATCGAGCGAGCGAGTCAATTCATAGCCGACACAGCCGCTCTCATCATCGTTATCCGGGTCGTCCGGGCAACCCATGGATCCTACGGATGTTATCTCGGCAATTCTGCCATCATCCTCGCCATCGCCGTTCAGATCATCGCGCAGCCGTGCCAGATCGTCCAGAGTACGAATCTCTATCAAGCCGTTATTGTCATCGTCCGCATCACAGGCATCGCCGACTCCGTCATCATCGTTATCATCTTGCCCCGCATTGGCAACCGCCCGACAATTATCTATCCCGTTCGGCAGACTATCCCCATCATCATCAGCATTCGGATCTATTTCGGTGCTGCCTTGAACCGGAGCCGCAACCACGGATGTGCCATCCTCATAAAGCACCGTAATCGTGATCTCGTAGATGGTGTCATATTCCAGGTCCGCAATGGTATGCATCCTGTCGTCCGCATCAAGTACCATGACTCCGTTATCGCTTGCGTCTTCAATGGCGGTCCAATTGATACTGAGCCCGGTGATGTCATCCTGATCCGGATTGGTCCAACGCACGGTAATCGTATTCTCGCTGGCGGTGGTTTGGATACCGAAAACAGACCGGTCTGCTTTTAAAGATGTCGTGCAACCTGCAATCAGACGATCCGGCATGCCATCTTCATCCGTGTCGGCACTCGCACAAGCATCCAGATGAAACGCATCTTCGCTATTCCCAACACCGTCATCATCAATGTCTGAGTCCGTACTGTCCGTTCCCGTCGTCCTTCGCACAGGTTCCGAATCCACAGAATCGCCGTTCTCATAGATCACCGTAATCCTGATCTCGTAGTCTACGCCATTGGTTAGACCCTTAATGTTGTAGATCACCCGTTCGCCGGGCAGCAGCAAACTACCGACGGGTGTACGCAGATCCGCATTGGTGGAATTAACTGAAATCATTTTGGGATCAGTCCGATTTACGGTATTGTTCGCAGTATTGATCGAAGTAATGCTGAAACCGATGATATTCTCCCGGTTCGGATTGGTCCAACCCACCAGAATACTATTCTCACCGACTATGGTTTGGATCTTGGAAACAGCGCGGGGATCACCGCCGCCGCCCCCGCCACCCCCGCCGCCACAACCGGCAAGGAGCAAAGCAAAGCCCAGCATGCCCGTCAGCAGAACGGCATAAAAACGAGCCGGCCAATGAGTCTGCCGAAAAGCGGCAAAGACTGTCGTTAGCGGCGATAATGTGGTAACCCACCCGGCAAACAACCGTAGCGACCGCCAAGCATTGATTGGGCAAAAGATTAGAGGCATTGCATTGAAGTTATTAAAGGAGACACGCGAATTTCGGGCGTCTTTGCCGGCAGTGTATTTCTTGCACCGACCGAACAGGAAAAAAGTTCAACTTGTTCATCATCTTTTTTTAATAGTTATGCATTTTTATTTTTATAAAGGAATCATATGTTCCTTCTCTTTTCATTATAACCTTATTTTGTCCGATCCCATCCGGTTTTGGACTCTGTGTGTTTGTGTTTATGTCCGCACCGAACCCGCACCAAACCGGCCGGAGTTGTTTCGGCAGGCAGAACCCGCATCCGCAGGCTTAAGGTGTGGGTGTTCTGCCTTGCGGCTCCAGGCCGCCGACTACACAATTCAAGGCCGGGTATTCCTCGTCAGTGCCAAGATTCCAAACTGATAAAAACCCGTCCGGCCGGGTTGCGGCTTCCACCTCTTCCCCCGTGTCCGGATCACACCAGAAGTTACCCCAGACCTCATAGATGCTCCCGGCAACGCCGCTGGTCGTGGACGGCATTTGCAATTCCTCTTTGGTTTTACTTTCGCCGCCGCCCTCCCGGCCTGTGGCGGTCGTATTCCAATAAGAGGCATTTACCGGAGAAGTGCCCAAACCTCTTAATCCGCCTACGTCGGCAAGACCGGATACACTGCCGCCGACCACATAAGAGTAACTAATAGTTGCTGAGATGCTGAACCCTATTAAGCCGCCCACGAAGTCACGGAATGTTGTTATACTCGTATCAGCCACATAAGAGTGCCTAATGATCCCTCCGGCACCGTATCCTATTAATCCGCCCGCAGAGCCGGAAGTAGAGGATACGTTGCTGCCGATCACATAAGAGTAACTAATAGTTGCTGAGTTGCCGAACCCGCTGAACTCTATTAATCCGCCATCGGGGTCATTGCGATCGACGGCGATATCAATGGTTCTCAGTTTGTAGGCGGTCTGGTCGGGCACGGCTCGCGTGCCGAGATGAGTAATTCTTATGTGATGGATGGCAATGTAACCGGGGATTTCTTTGTCGGCGGATTCATCGGCGGCGGTGTGGCGGTAAGGATTAGGCGGGCTTATGTGGCAGACAGCGATGTGAACGGCTCTTCTTCTGTCGGCGGCGTCATAGGAATCGGCGATGCGGCAAATATCAGATCCTCTTATGTGGCAAACAGCAAGGTCAGTGGCTCTTCTTTTTATGTCGGCGGTTTCATAGGAGCCGGTGAACAAGCGGATATTGGGCATTCCTATGCGCTCGGTAATCATATCAATGGCTCTGCCGAAGTGGGCGGACTCATAGGGGATGGCTTCCGTGCCGAGGTCCGTTATTCTTATGTGGCCGGCGGCAGCCTGTCCGGTTCTTCCAATATAGGAGGCCTAATAGGATTCGGTGAGTCCGTTACGATAAATGCTTCTTATTGGGACACGAACATCGCAGACAGGTCTGCCGGCGCGGGCAATAACAAGGGAGAAGGCAGAACCACAATCCAATTGCAAATGCCGAGCGCGAGTGGCGGCTTTGCCCGCACCATTTACGCGGCCTGGGGTAATTTCGTGTGTGATCCGGACACGGGCGATGTCATGGAATCTTCTGACGGAGTGATACCGGCGAATAGCCGTTTTACCGAATATGTTTGGGATCTTGGGGCGACAACTCAATACCCCGCCTTGAACTGTGTGCCCGGCGGTCTGGGACCCCAAGGCCGAGCAACACCCTAAGGCAGCTAAAATCTGCTTTGGTTTTTGTCGCGGTGAGTGGTGCGGCAATTAACATACCGAGTGCGCTGCGGCTTGTGCCGGCGTCGCCGCCTGTTTTGTCATAGATTTACTTACTTATCCTTTAAATAAGCAAGCTGAAAGGAAAAATTGGGATAGGGTAGCCGGCTGCCGCCCCTATTTTGAGGAACCGGAGTTTTAAGTTAAAAATGAAAAAATAGGGATCTTATTTTGGAAATTGGTGTTATAATTAGAGAACTATGGAATTTTTTATTTTACAAATTAACACTATTAAATTAAACATAAAAATATGATGAGTAAACTCAACCTTTTATTTGTTTGGTCGGCGAGAGGAACACGCGGTCAACAATCACACCCGGCATTCGCCCGGATCTTTAATAATGTTCCAAATATTTTTTTGAAGTCGTTTGTTGGGCGAATTGCGTTGTCTTTAACGGCAGCTTCTCGTGTATTCCGGCGGATGAAACGACAAACTCGTTTGGTATGTACTATTCTGCTGTTGGGTATACCGACTTTGCTTCTTGCCGGTTGTGGTGGCGGTGGTGGCGGTTCCACTTCTCCCAATCCCCCTTCTCGGGCTGTTTCTGGATTCGATACCACAGTCAGTGGGAATAACATTACCGTGCGTTGGACGAATCCGAATCAGGCGGGTATTACCGGGTTCAATGTGAGTTGGGTCAATGCCGCCGATGAGGACGATGGAGGCTTCGCAGAACTTAACAATGGGACTGATCCCGCAGTGAATCTTTCATCCGGTGCTTCGGATAATAGATACACCATTACGAATCTAACCTATCGCGTCACCTACAACATCATAATTACGGTGCTTTACGAGAGTGGCGATCCCGCGGCTTCAAATCCTGAACCGGCAATGACTGCCCCGAATCCGAATGATTTTGATGAAGATGGTGTTATGAATGCGGAAGATTCGGACTATGACGGTGACGGCTTGATCGAGATTCGCACTCTGGACGCGTTAGCCCTGCTGCGCGATGACTTGAATGGCGATGGGGCGGATGATGGCAATAACGACACCATTACCGTGGAAGAATCTATGGGCTGCCCGGCCGACGGCTGTATCGGTTACGAATTGATGCGTTCGCTCGATTTCAGTGATGCAGGTTCCTATGCCGACGAGAACAATGCCAATATGGTTGCCTGGACGGACAGCAGTGGCAGTGGTTGGACACCGATCGGCTCTTGCACGGATGAGGATAGCAGAGCTTGTGAAGCTTATAGATCTTATAGCGGTATTTTTGAAGGCAATCACCATAACATTTCCAATCTGTTCATTTCCATTCCCGGTGGTCACGTGTATGGGACCGGGCTGTTTGCCGCATTCAACGGCACGGTGCGCAACTTGAACCTGGTCGACGCGCGTGTGCGTGTCACCGGTCGCGATGAAAATCAGAATACAGGCTTGTTAGTTGGTTATGGTGTTAACGGCACCTTTATAAATATTGCGGTTTCGGGAGTCGTTTTGGGAAATGAAGTCAGTGAAAATTTGGGGGCTCTCGCCGGCGATGCCTCAGACGCCACGATCTTCCGATCCATCGTTAAAGACAGCCGTGTAGAGGGAAGAGAAAGTGTGGGCGGACTGGTCGGACTCGGGGACGGAGTTGAGATTATTGCTTCTTATGTAGCCAATGCTAATCTTTCCGCTTCTTTAGCAAACGTGGGCGGATTAATAGGAGAGACTACTTCCGCTAAGGTGACTTCTTCTTATGTGACCAACGTTATCGTTACCAGTCATGCTCCCAATGGCTTCAACAGCGGTGGATTAATAGGATTCGTCAAATTGGCGGCAAATATTACCCATTCTTATGCGCTCGGTGGCAAAATTAGCGGTGGCGGCAACATTGGCGGACTCATAGGAAGAACTGCATCCGGCGGGTCGGTAAAGATTGATTATTCTTATGTGGCCCTTGGCAATGTGTCCGGTGGTGATGGGGTCGGCGGATTAATAGGATCTGATGACGCAAATACGGTAATAAGTGTTTCTTATTGGGACACGGACACCACAGGTGTCAATGCCAGTCAGCAGGAACCGGGTTTAACCACGGCTGAACTGCAAATGCCGGCGAGGATCAGTGACGAAGATCGCGGCTTTGCCAACACTATTTACGCGACCTGGGGTAATTTCTGGTGTGATCCGGATACGGGCGAAGTGATGGAATCTTCTGACGATGCCGGGCCAGGTGACCCTTTCATCCGCGTTTGGGATCTCGGCACTTCCGAGCAATACCCTGCCCTGAATTGTGTTCCCGGCGGCACGGAAGCCCAAAGACCAACAACGCCTTAAGGCAAGATAAAATAAAGGGAAAAGTTTTCCCGGGCCGGATGATTCCTCCTTCATCCGTGTCCGGGATTTTTTTAACAGCACACAATACCAGCCTCCGGTCTGCATGGTCAGCCGCCGGAAACTTCGTCTTTTCTTCGCTCTTCGAAGCGGAGAAGTCCGGGACAACCAAGAAACCCAATAAACAAGCGAGGTCATCTCTCACTTTTCTCCTTTCCCCTCCCCGGATAAAGAAGTCCGAGCAAACGGCTTACTTATATTAATAGCCCCTAATGGGGACGGAGAGACGAAGACGAATTGTCCTGTGTCAGCCGCCATCTTGTGCCGCCGCGGCATTTAATGCTATTGCGTTATGACTTGTTAAATACCGGAACGGTGTTTTGGTTTATCAGGTCCTATTATCACTATTGCCATAGATGCCCCGGACAGAGGCGTGCATAGATAAGGACGAGGAGATGAAGACGAATTGTTCTGTGTCAGCCGCCGCAGCCTTGTGCCGCCTTGTGCCATCTTGCGCCGCCGCGGCGTTTCATGCTATCTCGTCAGGTCGTTCAGTTGTTCAGGTCGCAGTTTTCGCCATCTTAAACGCTTCAATTTGAGCCAGGATGGCGATCTCGTCGACGAGGTTCCATTCGGCGATCACCTGTCCGTCATAGAAGTTGGCATGGGAAATGCCGAGAACGGATACTTTCGCCCCGCTCGGCGGCCCAAACCTGCCGTTGCCGGTGTGCCGGCCGGACAGGGCCCAACGCATGCTCATGCGCAGCGGCAGTCCCGCCTCTTCGTTGGCACTCATGTGTTGGATGTGAAACTCTCTTGCCGACAAGGACCCCACATAGCCCATAAAAAATGCATCGGCTGCATCCTGTCCGTAGTCACATACCCCGCCGGGCAGGAACAAGGAACAGGCGGGATGATACATTTTTGGAATTTCGGCAAAGCGTGCCTCGATGAAAACCGAGCGGAAAAAGTCCGCATATGCGTTTTGGGTCTTTTCGGCTGTTTCGCTGATGGGCGGGCCGGCGAATTCTTGACGTCGTTTGGTCGGCGGAAAGCGCAGCGTTGTTTCCAATAGTTCTCTTTTAATCAACTTATTTTGCCCGATGCTATTAATCCTCAGAAGTTTCGGACCGCCGGCACCCCAGCGTATGAAACTACTGCCGTCCGATTGTGCTTCTTGGGTGATCCGCTCTTTGACATGTGTGTTCGGGTCTTGCCCCAGTTGCCGGCAGATCGCCAAATGGTCGCGCACCAGCCATTCTTCGTAAATGCGGTTATCCTCTGTCAGGGCGCAGTCGGCGATGGTATGCACACGCACGCGCGTGTTGGTTGCCGGTTCGCTGATGCTCGCCCCGCGCGCATGCATCACGGAGATGATGCGGTGGGACGAATGCCATTTGTTTTTGTTCTCGCTGAGGATAATTTCCTGCGGCAGTAATCGCCTGTCCGGAAAGCTGTGCAGCATCTCGGCGGTGCTGTCGGTCATGCCGGCCGAGCCGCGCGTCTGTCCGAGCGGTGTGTGTATCACCACATCCTCCGTATAGTGCGTGCCAACCTTATCCAGGTTTCGGTTCTCCCATATCTCTTCGGTGATGCGAATGATATGCTCCCGTTGTTTTGCGTGTTGTGTCTTCATCGTTATCAGTTTTCGGTTTGTAGTTTGTAGTTTGTAATTTAAGAGTTTATTAAAAATTTAATCCGGGTATCTTATATACACCTTGTGC
Organism: Gammaproteobacteria bacterium; assembly: GCA_965209035.1. GTDB lineage: Bacteria > Pseudomonadota > Gammaproteobacteria > CBDBNL01 > JAAOII01 > CBDBPY01. The sequence goes on along the minus strand of OZ242372.1, from coordinate 1,070,663 downwards.
TGTCGGTCATGCCGGCCGAGCCGCGCGTCTGTCCGAGCGGTGTGTGTATCACCACATCCTCCGCATAGTGCGTGCCAACCTTATCCAGGTTTCGGTTCTCCCATATCTCTTCGGTGATGCGAATGATATGCTCCCGCTGTTTTGCGTGTTGTGTCTTCATCGTTATCAGTTTTCGGTTTTAGTTTGTAGTTTGTAATTTAAGAGTTTATTAAAAGTTTAATTCGGGCATCTTATATACACCTTGTGCTGTCGGTCATGCCGGCCGAGCCGAGCGTCTGTCCGAGCGGTGTGTGTATCACCACATCATCCGCATAGTGCGTGCCAACCTTATCCAGGCTTCGGTTCTCCCATATCTCTTCGGTGATGCGAATGATATGCTCCCGCTGTTTTGCGTGTTGTGTCTTCATCGTTATCAGTTTTCGGTTTTAGTTTGTAGTTTGTAATTTAAGAGTTTATTAAAAGTTTAATTCGGGCATCCAAATACGCCTTATACGGCCGTCCGGCCGCCGTCCACTTTTAAGTTAGGCACTTAAGGCAAGGCATTGCCGGTCACCGGGGAAGCCCCGGCCGAAGTCCTCATCCGAAGCCGGGTGAGCCATAGAGTCATTAAAATCACCGCCCCAAAGATATGGGAGGGTTGACGGTTTCGCCGCCCCGCCCGAGGGCAATTTTTGACAGGATATCATACTGCCGTCCAGCCGCCGTCCACTTTTAAGGCACTGCCGGTCACCAGGGAAGCCCCGGCCGAAGCCAGGTAAACCACCGCCCCCATGATGTCGGCGGTTTCGCCGACCCGCCCGAGGGCAATTTTTGAAAGGACATCCTCGGCGAAGTTCGCATCTTTTAGCATTCCTTCCGTCAGCGGAGTGCGGACGAAGGTCGGGCAGAGGGTATTGACGCGGATGTTGTATGGGGCGAGGTCTAAGGCCGCGGCTTTGGTCCATCCTTCCATCGCATGCTTGGTCGCGCAGTAAACACTGCGATTGCGGCCGCCCACATGTCCCATCTGCGAAGATATGTTGATGACCGAACCGGGTATCTTGTCCCGGATCATTGTTTGCGTGACCGCCAGGGCGACAAAAAAAGCGGCGCGAACATTGAGCAGCATCATCCGATCAAAGTCCTCGGCGCGGACATCGGTAAAAGTGGCGGGGACATTGGTGCCGGCATTGTTCACCAGCACGGAGAAGGCCGGCAGGCCGGCAATCGTCTGTCGGACTTGTCGGGTGTCGGTGACATCCAGCACCAGAGATTGCGCCGCCAACCCTTCGTCTTTTAGTGCCGTAACGGCCGCATCCAACTTGCCGCCGGTGCGGCCCGCCAGGGTCACTTCCGCTCCCGCCCGCGCCAGGGCGGTTGCCGCCGCCAAACCCAACCCGCCGCCCGCGCCTGTAACCAACGCCCGTTGTCCGTCCAATCGGTTTGACGGTGTTTGCGGCAGCCGCATCCGTTAATTAATCTTTTTGTGCCGGTGAGTAGGGCTTGACATGCCGGCCGCCGAACCGCCGGACACGAATGTTGGCCTGCTCGGCATGACCGGCAAATCCTTCCATCAGGGAAAGGCGCGAACAATAGGAGCCGATCTCCGCCGATGCCGCGTCCGATTCCACCCGTTGCCAGGTGCAGGTTTTCAGAAACTTGCCTACCCACAGTCCGCCCGTATAGCGCGCCGCCCGCCCGGTCGGCAGAGTGTGGTTTGTGCCAATCACCTTGTCGCCGTAGGCGACATTTGTCCGTTGCCCCAAAAACAATGCCCCGTAGTTTGTGAGATTGTTGAGAAAATAATCATCGTCCCCGGTCATCACCTGGACATGCTCGGAGGCAATCTTGTTTGCCAGATCCAACATCTCTTGTTTGTTCTCGCACAGGATGACCTCGCCGTAGTCCCGCCAAGCGATGCCGGCCGTTTCGCCGGTTGGCATCCGGGCGAGAAGTTTTTCGGCTTGTCTTATGGTGTCCTCCGCCAGTTGCCGGGAATCGGTGACCAAAATGGCGGGCGAATTGGGGCCGTGTTCGGCCTGTCCCAGCAGGTCTGTGGCACAAATCTCGCCGTCCGTGCTGTCATCCGCCAGAATCAGTGTCTCGGTGGGTCCCGCCAACAGGTCAATGCCTACCCGGCCAAACAGCTGTCGCTTGGCTTCCGCCACATAAGCATTGCCCGGCCCGACCAGCATGTCCGCGGGTGGCAAGCCTGCCGTGCCGAAGGCCATGGCCGCCAAGGCTTGAATACCGCCGAGCGTCAGAATATGGTCGGCGCCTCCCATGTGCATGGCTGCCACCACCAGCGGATGCGGCCTGCCGTCTTGCGGCGGTGCTGTGGCGATGATGTGCCGCACTCCAGCCACCTTTGCCGTCACCGTGCTCATATGCGCCGAGGCAATCATCGGATATCGGCCGCCCGGGACATAGCAACCGACCCGCTCAATCGGAATGTGTTTGTGTCCCAGCCGGACTCCCGGCAGAGTTTCCGCTATTACTTCATGCATACTTGCCTTTTGTTTTTCGGCAAAGTTGCGAATTTGCTGTTGGGCGAATTCAATATCATGCAGATCCTGCGGGTCCGCCCGCGAGATGGCATCTTTAATTTCCGCTGCGGCGAGCAAAAAGGAGTCCGGCGACCACTTGTCAAACCGCGCCGAGTATTCCCGAATCGCCTTGTCGCCGCGAGCCTCAATGTCTTTGAGGATGCCACCGACGGTTGCGGTCACTTCTTCCTGTGCCGTATTCTTTTGGGCGGCGGTTTTTCCCTGTTTCAAATATTCCATACTTGTCTTATTTTAGGGGGGAGGGAATTAGACCTTTTATTGCCGCATTGAGAAGCGTCTTCAACGGAAGTGGCGGTCAGGATTTAATTCCCGCCGATGTTACAAGATTATGCTGCATGATCTCATAAAGGTTCTGGACTCTGAGTTTGGTATTGTGCGTCCTCAGATCAAGCAGCCGGATGTTCTGTCGGACGGGTCGAAAATAGATCCGGCAACGGGTCTCCGGTATGTGGAGCTAGATGAATGAAACGGGCAAGAAAGATGGATAGCTGTTTTGCTCTCACCGCCGCAGACAGCGGAGGCTTGTTGTTGATAAAACTGTCTAGGTGTATCCGCTGGCAAGACGGTACGGTGTGCGAGAGCGGCTGCACCGCGGAGGTGATTTGAAATGAGAGGAACACGTTTACACTACATTGGTTATCGCGTGCGCGGTTTCAATAAAATGGTGGTTTTAGCAAACAAATATTCAAACATGTCTAAAACCACCAAAATCAAACTGGACACCTTAGCGTTCGCGCGCAAACATGGTGTCGCGGCCGCGTTGGATCATGCCAGGATCAGTCGTGCTACATTCTACGAGTGGCAGCGGCGTTTCCGTGAAGGCGGGGTCGATGAACTGGCGAACAACTATGGGTATCAGCCCAAGCGGTCCAACACCTGGCCACCGGCACTGATTACCAAGATCCGATCTTGGCGACAAGAGCGTCCGAACATCGGTGCCGGTAAACTGGTCTGCTTGTTACCCGAATGGTGTCAGCAGCGCGGGCTGCCGCTGCCCAGCCAATCAACGCTCTCTCGCATCATTGCCGATGACCCGGATAAGATGCGGTGCAAACCATCGCGGTCCGTGCCGAAACGCCTGCGGCAAGGTGCTCCGCGCGAGCGCAAGGACATCCGCTTTGTTGCGGGCCGGAGAGGTGAATGTGTTGCCTTTGATACGCTCGTCCGCATCGTCGATGGCCGGCGCTTTTATTGGCATGTCGGCATTGATCTATTTTCCCGCTTCTCACTGGTCAGTGTCGACACCTCGGCTGCTTCGGCCAGTTCCGCCCAGCTCTTTACCGCCATGCAAAACATACTCGGCACTCGGATCGAAAAAGTCCTCACCGATAATGGCAGTGAGTTCGCCAAAGACTTTCACCGGGTCGTGACCGCAAACGGCAGCACCCACTGGTATACCTATCCAAGGAAACCGCAAATGAATGCACACTGCGAACGGTTTAATCGCACTCTCTGGGAAGAGTTCGGTTGTCATATGCGGCATCTCTTGGTTAAGGATATGCCAGCATTCAACGCCAAACTCATCGAGTGGTTGGCTTGGTATAATCTGGAACGTCCCCATTATGCTCTCAAACAACTCTCGCCAATCCAGTTTTTGCAAAAACAAAAAAAGTCCAGAAATGGGTGGGATCATACATATGCATGCATTTCGGTTTGGCTTGCTTTACAATATGTTTTATGATAGCGAAGTTAAGGATTGGCAGCTCTTGTTTCCCACCCGGTTAAACGGACCTATCGCCTATATTATTATTTTTTAAACGAAAACATTTACAACAACATTGTCATCATGCATTCTATTTTTTCTCACCGGCCGGAAGGGGTTTCCAAGAAGTCTCATCTTATGCCGATAGCCTGCGGGCGTTCATTCACTCCGGCCGGACATTTCTTTGCGGGCCTACTCCTATTATTTCTATTCCTATTCCTTCCCGCATGCGGCGGAACATCCGGCGGCGGGGGTGGAATTGCGCCGTTCGATGTCTCGCCTGTGACAGAACTAACCGTCATTCCCAACTCGGGCAGCTTGCAGGTCAGTTGGACCAATCCACAGATCAACGATATTGCGCGGTTTGACATTACTTGGCAACGGACGCGCGATGCCAGTGGCGGTGCGGTGACAGATGCCGCGGTTTCCGGTATGAAGGAAGACGAAACCGGTGCGGGTATCGATGCCACTTATCGGATCAATGATGTGCTTGACAATCATGTTTATACGATCTCTGTGACGGTGTTGGTTGCGAATGGAGATTCCGCTACGGAGAGGCTGCCCGGTCGTGTGCCGGGCCCCAATCGGGACAATGACATAATATTGGATGCCCATGACAACTGCCCGACGATCGCGAATTCCGACCAATCTAATCAGGATGAACAGGATGAAGGCGCAGATCCGCTGGGGGATGCCTGTGATGTGGATGACGATGGCGATGGCTTGATAGAAATTCGCACGGCTGCAGAATTGAACAACACCCGCCATAACCTGGCAGGCACGGGCTATAGGCCGGCTGCCGGCGAAGAGGCGAACTCCGTGGGCTGTCCTGACAGCTCGGGCTGCATCGGCTACGAACTCACGGCGAATATCTCGCTGGCGGGGATGGATTGGATTCCTATCGGCGGGGATGCCGATGATCAACGGTTCACGGCGGACTTTGACGGCAACGGGAATGTAATCTCTAATGTGACCATAACAAACGAAGGGGGTGTTTTGGGGAATCGTTCTCATATCGGGTTCTTTGCCGGAATGAACGGGGCAACTATTAAGAATCTGGGGTTGGTGATCAAAAATTTCGACGTGGGGCAGATGGGGGGACTAAATTTTGGCGGTCTGAGTGGCAGGGCGAATAATACTGAAATTATGAATTCTTATCTTATTTTTTCCGATGTTATTTCTCTTGAAATTTCTGCGGCGAGTATCAAAATTGGTGGTTTGATTGGACTCACTGATAATACCTCAGTGGAAAGAGTTTATGTAGTCCTCCCTAATAATGTGTCTATCAAGAACAATTTAGAGAGTTCTGATCCTATTTTACAAATGGGGGGCATAATTGGAGATAGCATATTCACTGCGATATCATCGATTAATAATTCTTATGTCATTTACCGGGGTGATATAATACTTACAACGACTCAGCTAATGCAAACAAATCTCTCTCTCAATATAGGCGGTTTTGGGCCAATTATGGCACCTGTGGAAAACTCCTATGCATTTTTTGAAGGCAATTATTTTTCCGTTACAGAACTTGCGACAAACGTCACCGTGAACACTTTACCGACTTCTGTGCGTTCTTCTTATTTCAATGCCCGCACAGACACGGACCACTTAAACTATCGCACCCTGCCGCAACTCCGCTGCCCGACCGGCCCGGACGCAACCTGTGACGGCGCCACCACCTATGCCGACTGGGATGCAAGCATCTGGGACTTTGGCGATGAAGGGACCTTGCCGACCCTGCGGGGCATCCCGCCCTGCCCGGCGGGCTATCCTTATGATGAGTGTCGTTTCGGCAGCCCCCCCGAATAACCGAATCACGAATCACTAAACGGCTTCGAAATATTCGAAATATTCGAAATACGAAATATCGGGGCTTGGTCTGTGCATAAAGCCCGACAAGCCCGTAAAATAAATTGAAACGATTATGCGGACAACCGGACGGGGTTGGGCTAATACTAAAAAGTTAAGTGTAATTGATTAATAAAAATGTAAGCCCTTATTCCCCGTTCGGTTGTCTTTTTTTAAGATGCCGCTGCCCGGCAAGCGACGATTGCGAGCCGGAATATCTGCTACTAAAAAGTTAAGTGTAATTGATTAATAAAAATGTAAGCCCTCTTTTTTTGCCCCGTTCGGTTGTCTTTTTTTAAGATGCCGCTGCCCGGCAAGCGACGATTGCGAGCGAGAATATCCGCTTCTGTGAGTGTGGCAGTTGAACTTTTTTTGGCATCATCTTTGAAAGTCTCCCATGCCCGCAAACACAAACAACTCTCGTCATTTCAATTCGGACAAAAACACCGGAGGTCCGGAACCGGGTGGGATCATGCCCTCTGTTGCGAAATAAACCGACTTGTATTAAAATAACAGGATGACAAAGAGCAGGATGACAAAGAAAACCCGGACCAACCGCACTCCGTTCGGCAGATATTTTTATGCCTTGTTCTTTCTGTTGGTGATGGTGTTATTTTGGGGGGCAACCCTTTTGACTAACACAGATCCTGCGGAGATCAACCGATACATGGATGTCAACACGTACATCCTGACAGACCGATAAGCGGGTTGGACGCAGCCCAAAAATTGGCTCAAACTTTGAGCAGGCCGCTCGTCAGGTAAAAACCGAGAAAGGCGCAGAGCATGCCGCCGATTACCGAGCCGACGATATTGAACAGCACTTGAAGGGTCTCACCGCGTTGCAGCGTTTCCATCAGATTGAGACTGAAGGCACTAAATGTGGTATAGCCGCCGAGAACCCCCACGGCAAGAAACAGCCAGACACCCTGTGAGCCTCCCGGCGACAACAACTTGGGTGCGTAGCCGACGAGAGAGACAAGAGGGACAAGAGACCCTAGGGCAAAGGATCCTCCCAAATTAATGACCGCCACAGACCATGCGGCCGACCAGCCGAGTTGTGCCCCGGCGAGGAGACACAAATAGCGTGCCGCACTGCCGAGAGCGCCGCCGGCTGCGACCAGAAGAAGATTGCGGAGGAAGTCAGCCAATACAATTCTTGCGATTATGGCAGGAGACGCGTCAGGAAGTGATGCCGCGCACCAATCGGTTGACAAGCGGCCCCACGACCAGGGCGATGGGAATGCCGATGATGCAGCCGACGCCGAAAGCGCGCATCCAGGCAAGAACAAAGCCCGCGGTCAGTCCGACATTAACCGCGGTCATAAAGAACGACATCACAAACCCCATCACGAGTGCCATGAACAGAGCGAATAGCAGAGGGGTGTATTTGCGCGGAATTTTTTGCATAGTAACGGACACGATTTATTTTAGCACTTTATGTTCTCGATGCTTTCCATGCTTTCCATGCTATCGATGCTCTCGCATTTTTTTGAGGCGCATTAGTCATTTATTCATTCATTCATTAACGAATAGCGGGGATAAAAGAAGATGAGTAAAAATAACAGCATGCCGCAAGATAAAGTAACAGTAACCTACCTGACCGCAACCGCCGAACACGCGGGCAGGCGGCTGGACAACTTCCTGTTGTCTTTTGTCAAGGGTGTTCCGCGTTCGCACATGTATAAGTTGATTCGCGCAGGGCAAGTGCGTGTCAACAGTCGGCGCGCCAAACAGGATTACCGCATTGCCGCCGGCGACAGGGTGCGTGTCCCGCCTGTGCGCGTCGCCCGGGGAATAAACGATAAAAAACGAGCCCCTTCCGCCGAGCTGTGTGCCGCCACCGAGCGTGCCATTTTTTATCGCGCTGAGCGGCTGATTGCATTGAACAAGCCGGCCGGCAAAAGTGTGCACGGCGGTACCGGCGAGCATGCCGGTATCATCGAGGCGTTAAATCATCTTTACCCGCCGGTCGGGGATGAGGGCAACTGGCATCTGGTTTACCGACTGGACAAAGAAACGACGGGTTGCCTGTTGGCGGTCCAAGGGGCGGATCTCAAAAAGAGCGTGCAAGCCCGCTGGCATGATGCGGATTGTCAAAAAATCTATCGTTTGGCGGTGTGCGGTAACTGGCCGCCGCATCTGAGTGTGTTGACCGGCACTGTCGGCAAGACGCGGACGGGCGGCGAGCATATTGTCCGACCGATGGCAGCCGAGCAAGGCGGCAAACAGGCAATCACGCACTTCCGACTGTTGGCAACGGGCGACAATTTTTCGCTGTTGGAAGCCGAACTGCGGACCGGCAGAACGCATCAAATCCGCAGCCAGTGCGCGTTCGCCGGCTATCCGATTATCGGCGATCACAAGTACACTTTTGTTGCCGATTCGGATTTTGATTTTGATTTTAAGGCACGCGGGAATTTCTTTGCCTTGCATTGCCATAAAATTAAACTACCGCCCGCCTTGGATTTGCCGAAACGGACATTCGTTGCGCCGCTTCCTTCGGGTTTTGGAAAAAATAAATTGACTAAAATAATGAGAGACAACACAAAATGAATAAAAAACAAGACAGTGGGATCTTCAAATGCCTGTTCCCGGCCGCCGGCTACGGAACGCGTTTTTTGCCTGTGACAAAATCCAGTCCGAAGGAAATGCTGCCGATCATTGACAAGCCATTAATTCATTACGGCGTGGAAGAGGCCTATACGGCGGGTATCCGGGATATGATGTTTATTGTCGGCAGAAACAAAGAATCGATAGTCAATTACTTTGACATTAATGTGGAATTGGAAAACCATATTAAAGGAGGCAAGGTGGAGTGGCGGTTGAACGAGATTCGCAACCTGCTGCAAAACTGCATCTTCTCTTATATTCGCCAGGGCGAAATTAATGGGCTGGGCCATGCGATTTTGACCGCCCGGCATTATGTGGAAAGCCATGCGTTTGCCGTCTGTTTGGCGGACGACCTGTTTTTTGGCGACGGCCCGGTGTCGGCAAATCCCGGCAAGCGGAACGAGGTTCGCGTCTTGGCGGAAATGGTCAAACTCTACGAAAAGCACAGATGCACCATTCTGGCGACGGCGGAGGTGCCTGCGGAAGACATTTCCAAGTATGGCATTATAGACGGTGAGGCGATTGACGAGGATTTGATGGATGTGCGCTCTTTGGTGGAAAAACCGGATGCCGGCAAGGCTCCGAGTAACCTGGCGATTATCGGCAGATATATCCTAGTGCCGACAATTTTTGATTATCTGAAAAAATTGAAAGTGGGTGCCGGCGGCGAAATTCAACTGACGGATGCCTTGATAGAACAAAATCGCAACGAGCGCATTCTTGCCTACAAGGTCAAGGAGCCACATTTTGATTGCGGCGACCCCGGCAAGTATGCCAATGCGATTCAATATGCCGGTAAGATGCGCAACCTTCTGTAACACCCGACGGCGTGCATAGTTTGTTTGACATCTTTGAAGTCCTTGAAGTTCTTGGCATCCCGGAAACTCTTAAAACTTATGCGGCTGTCTCACAACTTCCTTGGTTTTTGTTCGGGCAACTCACTCTTGCGGGACTTCTTGCGGGAAGTTTCTGCACCACGCTCATTTACCGCCTTCCGCTAATGGTGCAGTTCATTGCGCCGGGGGCGGCGGATCTTTCGTTGACATTGCCCGCTTCGCACTGCCCGCATTGTAAGAACCGAATCCCCTTCAAACACAACATCCCGTTGCTGGGCTATCTCCTTGCGGGCGGGCGATGCGCGTCCTGTCGCGAACCGATTGCAACCCTGTATCCGCTAACCGAGATTGTATGTCTTTTTCTTGCGTTGGTTTGCGGGGCGGTTTGGGGTGCGACCGCGCAGACGGCGACGCTGCTGCCGTTGCTGTGGGGGCTGTTTGCCTTGGCGGTCATAGATTGGCGGCACGGTCTGCTGCCGGATCGGATCACGCTGACACTTCTTTGGCTTGGCCTGCTGGTGAACAGTTTTGGCGTTTGGGTGCCGTTGCAGTCGGCTGTCTGGGGAGCGACCGGCGGTTATTTGTTTTTGGCGGCGGTCAATTGGTGCTATAGGTTATTGCGCAAGCAAGAAGGTTTGGGCGGAGGCGATATGAAATTATTTGCCGCTTTGGCCGCCTATTTTGGTTGGCAGGCACTCCTGCCCATCGTGTTGACAGCTTCTTTGAGCGGTTGTTTTCTCGCAGGGTTGCTTTTTCTGTTTAAGCGTTCCCGGATTCGCTCCTTGCCTTGGGGGCCGCATCTTGCGTTTGCCGGCGCGATCTACCCGTTTGTAAATGCGACATTTTGGAACGGGTGGAATTTTATTGCCCTGTGAAAGCGAAGGTGAAAGCGCCGGCGAAAGCGCAGAGGCAGGAGAAAGGAAGCAAAGATATGCGACACACAACGGAGGATCATGCGGCCGAAGAACGCCCGCCTGTTTTCGGTCTCACCGGCGGAATTGCCTGCGGGAAGGATCTGGCGGCCTCTTACTTTGCCGAACACGGCGTTGCCGTGATAGATGCGGATAGGGTGAGTCGCGCCCTGACCGCGCCCGGCACACCCGGTGCGGCCGCTCTCGCGAGTCTTTTTGGCAAGGGCTTTGTCCGTCCGGACGGTTCCCCCGACAGGCGGGCCCTGCGCGAACACATTTTTTCGGACTCGGCGGCCAAACAAAAACTCGAAGCATTCCTGCATCCTTTGATTGAAGCGGAGCTGCGGCTTGGCATTGAACGGGCCGCCAAACAACACCCGCCTTACATTCTTTTGGTGTCGCCGATTCTTTTGGAGACACGCCAAGCGGATTTTTGCGACAAGATCATTGTCATGGAAACAAAAAGAGACACGCGCATGCGGCGTGCCATGCAAAGAGACGGGATGACACAGGAATTGACGGAAAAGATTTTGGATTTCCAGATGCCCGAAGCGGAAAGGCGTCGTCGTGCGGATTTTGTTTTGGATAACAACGGCAGTCGCGAACAACTGCGGGACAGAACAGGCGAAATCCACAGTCAATTGATGCAACCGGCGCAACCGGCGCAACCCGTGCGGGCGACAAAAGAGGTCTGAGGCGTGCGATTACAGTCTGTCAAACTTGCCGGGTTTAAGTCCTTCTCTCGTCCGATTGCGTTGAATTTTCCGTCCGATCGGGTCGGCTTGGTGGGTCCGAACGGCTGCGGCAAGTCCAACATCATAGATGCCATTCGGTGGGTACTGGGCGAGAGTTCGGCAAGCGGGCTGCGCGGCGATTCTTTGGGTGATGTTATTTTTAACGGCTCGGAGAACGAGCCGCCGGCCGGTCGCGCTTCGGTGGAGATGGTGTTTGCCGGCGATCTGAAACAGTTGGGGGCAAAGCATGCGAAACAAAAGAGCATTCGGATTCGCCGCACTCTGGAACGCGAGCGGGATTCCAAATACTACATAGACAATACGGCGTGTCGGCGAATGGATATCGCCGGTCTTTTTGCCGGTATGGGATTGACCGGCAAAGCGGATTATGCAATTGTCACCCAAGGTTCTGTGCATAACATTGCCGAAAGCAAGCCGGAACATATTCGTTCTTTGTTGGAAGAGGCGGCCGATATTACGCACTACTTGCAAAAACGCAAGGAGACACTGACGCGGATTAAAACAACCCGGGTGAATCTGAAACAGGCAACCCTGGTCAAACAGGACAGCGAGCGCCGGATGCGAGAATTGCAAAAGCAAGCCGAAGATGCCAAAAGGGTGTCGGCATTGCGCGACCAATTGAAGGAAGCCCGCGAGATGCTGACGGTGGCAAGGTATGCGGATTTGACCGCAAAACGGCAAAGCAAGGAAGCCGAAGAAGAGCGAGCATTACAAAAAATAAACGCCCGCAAAGACGAGCAGGCGCAGTTGTTGGGCGAAAAACAAAAATTGCAACTGGAACTGCGGCAGACGGATGCGACCATAACGGAATGGACGCAATCCTTTAATGAGATGACACACAATGTCGGCAGCGGTGAGAGTCGGTTGGAAATTCTCCGGGGGCAACTGCCCGAGCGCGACAAAGAATCCAAAGACCTGCGCGAGGAAGCCCAAAAATTGCGGGCGAACATTGAAACGGAAAAAAAGGAACTGGAGACAGCGTTGGCGGAGAGAGACAAGCTCCGCGCCGAATTGGAGCGGGGAGTAAAACCGGCAGCGGGCGGCAGCAATTTGCGCGCCGAAGAGAACCGCGCCGAAGAACGCCTGGGTGAGTTAAACCAACTTTGGGAAGAGGTGGCGGGCGACACGGTGCGCGCCGAAACCGAGCGGGCAAGATGCCGGCGCGAACAGGAAGAAATGACGGCAAGGTTGCAACGATTGGATGATGCTCCCAAACGAGTCATTGTCGCCGAACAAAAAACGGAAACGGAGCTGGCGGAAAAGCAACTGACCGCTGCGGGAAGACGGACCGCGGAAATCCGGGAAGCCCTGGCCGGGCTGGAAGAACGTCTGGTCGTTGCCGGCCGGACATACGAAGCCGTGCGCGCCGAGAGCGAGAAAGGCGCGCGCGAACTCGCGGGAATTGAAGCCGCAACAAAAGCACTGGCGGCACGATTGCATGCGCGTGCGGGGGGAAAATCGTCCGGCGGACTACATGTCTCCGTACCGTCGGCACCCCGGCACGCGCTCTTTTTGAAAGGGACGGACACTGTCAGAGTGCGTCCCGGCTGGGAAAGGGCGTTGGATCTGGTTGCGAGTCGCCTGTTGAATGCCTACAAAACGGACGATTTGGATAAGACATTGCGTTCGTTTTTTAAGGAAGAAGAGACGGTTTCGTTTGCATTAATTGAAGTTGCGGCAGCCGGGGGGATAACTCGGGCGGCTGCCAAAAAGGAACGGCAGACCGCGGCGGATTTGGTGCAGCGCGGCACCGTTCCTTCTTTGTTGCGTTATGTCTATACTTGCGACAGTTTGGAACAGGCAATCGGTCTGCGTTCCCGTCTCAAAGATTACGAGAGTGTCCTGACATCTCGCGGCGATTGGTTGGGAAATAATTGGGCGGTTCTTACCGGCAGCGGGGAGCGCGCGCGCAGCGAAAGCGGCTTCTTGGCGGAACAAAAAGAACTGAGGGATCTCAAGGCAAAAAGACTCAGAATTCTCAGGCAGTCCGAACGGCAAAAAAAAGAAGCGGAGACGACGCGTGCGGAACGCGATCGTCTGCAACAGAAACAACGCGAACTGCGCGCCGAGTTGGACAAAGAGACGCGTCTGTTTGCCGAGTTAACGGAAAAGAGAGGTCGCCTGCGTCAGCAAGAGGCGCGGCGCGAGGAGCAGTTGCGTCTTGAGAGCGAAGAACGGAACAGGCAACGGGAGGAGCGCACCGATTTGAAAGAGCGTTTGCGTCGCCTCAAAGCCGAGCTCGGGGAGTTGTCCCGCCGACAGGAACGCCTGACAAAGAGACGGGATGCACTGGCGGAAGAACGCGAGAGCGTGAACCGGCGGCAGGCAAGCCGGCGTCATCGTCGGGATGCGGAAGCCGAACAGGCAACAAAATTGCGCCAGGGTGTTTTCTCGCAGACGGAGCGCATTAACTTTTTGCAAAAAAATATCCGACAGGAGACGCAGCGAATGGAGCGGCTGGAGGTTGCCGCGGCCGCTTTGGCGGAGAAACTGACCGCCGAAACGGCGGAGGCGGGTCGCATTGAAAGCGACACCGAAAAAAAACGGAGCGACCGGACGGAATTGGAAGAACGATTGAACGCGCTGCGTTCCGCGCGCGAAAAAATCACCGAGAAAATAGAAGCTACCCAAAACCGGCTGAGCAAACTGGAACGAGAGACCGCGCTGCTGCAACGGGATATGGAAGATGCGCGCGATCTTGGCAAACAACTGAACCTGCAACTGACAGACCTGATGGATCAAAACACGCGGTTAACAAGTTCCGCCCTGGCGGCAAAATCAAAACAGGCTCCCGGCGGTAACTTGACGGAATTAAAGTTCCGCACAAAGCAGCTGCAATCGCAATTGGATCGCATGGGGGATGTGAATCAGTTGGCACTGAGAGATTACGAGACAGAGAAAGAGCGGCTGGAAAAAATCCAAACGGAAACACAACAAATTAACGCCGCGTTAAAGGACCTGGAACGGGCGATTAAACGCATTGACAAGGAGTCGCGTCGCCGGTTTGAGGATACGCTGGGCAGAGTCAACAAAAACTTTGGCATTCTTTTTGCCGGGCTGTCGGATGGCGGCAAGGCACACCTTGCCGAAGAAAAAACCGAGGACGAACACAAGACCCCCGGCATTCGCATTATGGTCAGCCCGCCCGGGCGCAGACGGACATCCGTCAGTCTCCTTTCCGGCGGCGAAAAAAGTTTGGTAGCGATCGCTTTGATACTCGCAATTTTTCAACTCAACCCGGCTCCTTTTTGCCTGATGGACGAAGCGGATGCGATGTTGGACGACGAGAATGTGATGCGTTTTAACCGCATGCTCAACGAGATGATCAGCGACACCCAGTTTATTCTGATCACCCATAACAAACTGACGATGGAGTCTTGTCGTCAGTTGCTCGGCATTACCATGTCCGAACCGGGCATCTCGCGCGCCGTATCCGTTGACTTGGAAAAAGCGGTTGAGTTGAGCGAGGACCTGCGGCGGGAAGAAAAGCCCGCATAGGCGCTGTTCAGGCAGTATCATTCAAGTGCTACATAACAGATAAACCGGAAATAACCGGGAAATAACCGGGAAGTAACCGGGAAATAACAGAATAATCAAATGACGGAAATGGCTAAAATGACGGGGACGAAGGAGGCGCTAAAACAGCCGACAGGGCCTGGGACCGCCGCGGGCGATTATCTGACATTGGAGCAGGCGGGTCTTTGGGCGTCCGAGTATGCGGGCAAAGAAATTTCTACCGCCAATATTATGTATCTCATTCAATACGGCCGCATCAGGAAGCACATTTTTAACGGTATCCGCATGGTGTGCAAAACGGAGCTGACGAGTTACTACCAAAGCCGCATCCAAGGCCGCATCGGGCCGGGTTCCCGTGCGGATGACTGGAAAAAGAAACTGGGCGAGGATCTCAACTGGCATCTTTCGTTTGATCGCCTCAGAGAAAAAGATACGACCAAACATGTGCATCGGCTGCATCCCTACAAAGGGAAGTTCATCCCGCAACTGGTGGAATATTTCTTAAGTTCCCGGACGGACGAGTTCAAAAAGGAGGCACCTTTTCGGCAAGGGGATATCATTTTGGATCCGTTCTGCGGCAGCGGAACCACTTTGGTGCAAGCCAACGAAATGGGTATGCACGCTCTGGGTGTGGATTTGTCGGCGTTCAATAGTTTCATCGCAAATGTTAAGATCGGGCGTTACGACTTTCATAAACTGGCATATGAGACGGCTCGGATTACCGCCGCCCTCAAAGAGTTTGTGGCGGAGACGGGCGCGGAAAATGCCCGCTTTGAAGCGGAATTGCTGAGTGCCCTGAACGACTATAATCAACGATTTTTTCCGGCACCGGCATACAGAATGAAACTGCATAACGGCGAACTTAACGAAAAAGAATACGCCATCCCGAAGGAGAAAGAGTTCGCACAGATTTACCATGGACTGATTTCCAAATATCGTTTGCAAGTTCGGCAACCGCAGAGTGCCACTTTTTTGGACAAATGGCTGTTGTTGCCGGTGCGCCGTGAGATAGACTTTGTTTTTGCGTTAATTCGCGAACTTGAAGATTCCCCCGCCAAGCGAGTATTGGCGATCATACTCAGTCGCACCCTGCGCAGTTGTCGCGCAACCACCCACGCCGACCTGGCGACCTTGAAATCACCGGTGACCGAAACCTACTATTGCTCCAAGCACGGTAAGATTTGTAAGCCGCTGTTTTCCATATCGCAATGGTGGACCCGATATTCCCGGGATACTTTGGAGAGGTTGAAAGAGTTTGACGGACTGCGGACGGAAACGATGCAGCTGTGCGTTGCCGCCGATGCGCGGGATCCGGATTTCTTGCAATTACTGAAAAACAAAAACAGAGACCTGTACGACCGGATTTCGGCAAAAAAGATCAGAGGAATTTTTTCCAGCCCGCCTTATGTCGGCCTGATAGATTATCATGAGCAGCATGCTTACGCATACGACCTGTTTGGTTTTGCGCGCAAGGATGCAATGGAGATCGGTCCCATGGCCAAAGGGCAGGGGCGCGCGGCACGCGCAAGTTATGCGGAGGGCATCTCGGCGGTTCTAAGCAACTGCAAACGCTTTCTGGCTGACGACTTTGATGTTTTTTTTGTGGCAAACGACAAGTACGGCCTTTATCCCGGCATAGCCGACAAAGCCGGAATGCGTATCGTGCGACACTACAAACGCCCCGTTCTTAATAGGACGGAAAAAGATAAGGGGGCATATGCCGAGATCATCTTTCACTTAAAAAATAAATAATGCCTTCGGACAAAGACAAAGCGGCGATCACCAATCTCATATGCGACAGTATTCGTCAAAAACTGCAAAATCATAATCCCGAGCCGGCACAAATGCCGTTTCACACCCGGCTTCTTGGAAAACAGAGGTTAGCGTTGTATTCGTTTATTCACTCGCTCAATACAAACTTTGGAACAACTATTTTTGAGCCGGTGGCAATTTATCTGGCGCGCAAGAAATTTCCAATTGCCGAAAAACAATTTAATATGCCGAACCGGATCAGCAAGAAAGCGCAAGACGAAATTCAGGCTATTATCAACTCCCTCACGGTGGGGCAGGCGGAACCCGACAAACTCCCGGAAACAGAAAGAATTCGTTCGGTTTGTCGTCAAGGAGAAATGAAAAGTATTAGCACCCCGAGGGTTGATATCTACTTAAAGAAAGACGAAATTTTTCTAATAGATTTGAAGACAGCCAAGCCGAATAAAAGCAGCTTCCTGGCATATAAACGCACCCTGTTGGAATGGATTGCCGTGTTTCTTGCCCGGGAGCCGGATGCCAAGGTGCACAGCCTTGTTGCCATTCCCTATAACCCCGAGGCTCCGAACCCTTATCGCCGTTGGACGATGAAAGGGATGTTGGACTTGGAGCATGAATTGAAAGTCGGCGAAGACCTGTGGGATTTTTTGGCGGGAGAAAGTGTCTATGAATTTTTACTTGAATGTTTTGAAGAAGCGGGCGTGAGGGTGAGGCCCGAACTTGATGCTTACTTTCTGCGTTTTGATACAAAAACGGATAACAAATCTTAAAAGCGGATTATAATTCCCTGTCTATTAATGCGTTTGGCATTAAAATTTTAGAACTACAAAATTAAGGTAATATGTTTGTATGATAGAAGTATTGGAGTAACAGACAATGAAAATTAATGAAAATTAATCACATTTATAACGAAGATTGTCTTAAGACAATGCAGAGGTTTGAAACAAGTTCCATTGATATGATGATCACCTCACCGCCTTATGATAATATGCGGAAGTATTCCGGGAACACTTTTTCACAATTCACATCAATTGCAAAGGAATTGCATCGCGTCTTGAAATTGGGCGGTGTCCTGGTTTGGATAGTCAATGATCAAACAAAAGAGGGGGATGAAAGCGGAACTTCTTTTCGCCAGGCTTTGTATTTTAAGCGGGTAGGATTTAATCTCTTTGATACGATGATTTACCTTAAGCCGCCGCGCGGCGCTTGCGGGGACAATCGGACATACTGGCAAAGCTTTGAGTATATGTTCGTCCTTTCCAAAGGGAAACCCAAAACAATTAATCTTATAAGAGACCGAGAAAATAAAGACAGCCGGGACGGCGATGTTAGTAATAAAAGATTATTTGGCGGAGAATTGAAACAGGTGATTAGAAAGGGATATGACAAGACAGGGAGGCGCACCAATGTGTGGCAATATAACATTGGCAAGGGTCATTCTGCCAGTGATTCTATTGCATACGGTCATCCTGCGATATTTCCGGAAGAATTGGCAAAAGATCATATCTTATCGTGGAGCAATGTGGGTGAGATTGTGTACGACCCATTTATGGGAAGCGGAACCACCGCTAAGATGGCAATATTAACCGGCCGCAATTTTGTTGGAAGTGAAATATATGATAGGTATGTTGCAATTGCCAATAAGCGATTGCGAGAAACTTTTCAAGAAGACTCCCTTCCTCTTCCCACTCTATTGTGAAGCATTGTGAAAATGGGGCTCGCGGTAACAAGTGAGCAAATGTATAGAATGCGGAATAAACAATACGGTCGAAAAATACTGTGCAGACTGTTTGGGAAAAACAAAAATCTGTCGGCTTTGTCAAAAAAGGAAATCTATTTTTGAATTTCAAAAGAATCAAAGAACAATCAGCGGCAGAATATCTCGTCGCGGTGATTGTATAGAATGCCGAAAAATAAAAAAACCGATATCAAGAAAGAGAAAGACAGAATACGAAAAGCAACATCCTCGCCCGGCAATTGGCAAAAAATTTTATTGTCCGGTGTGCCAGAAAACGATCACCCGTCAATACACAAACGATGTTGTGATAGATCACGACCATAAGACCGGTGAGATAAGAGGATGGGTCTGCCGGCAATGTAATTCAAGCATGGGGATGATGGATGATGACATCACCATTCTTAAACGTGCAATAAAATGGCTTAAAAGAATCTTATGAATGATCTCGGATTCCGCGGGGATATCTAATCGCTACTTTTTGTTGGTTTTGGTTTTTTCGCCGCTTCGTAAGTGGCATAAGAATTCTGCCCAATTACAAAAGACTGCCTATATCCAAACGGTTAACAGGGCGGGCGATGCCGCAGATTTTTCAAGTGGTACTCGTTCAAAAATCGGATCTTCAACTTAAGAAAAGTGAGTTATTGTTTCGGCGATAATTCTTGACTTATTAAATGTTGCTCGGGGTAGGTTCACAGTTTCCGAAGTTTCCGGGGGCTGTCATCGCCGCCGCCAAGGCTTCCGAATATGGAGTCAGTCCCCGTTCCGCCTATAATAACAGATATGTTGAGAGCGGGTAGAAATGATTTTGAAGAGGATCGACTAGGCAACAGATTGAGTAGAAATAAAAAAGGGAGCATAAAAGCATGTTGAAGCAAGGCAATGCGGTGACCGCCGCAAGAGAAGAAATAACTCCGTTAAATCCTTGGTTTCGTTCGCCGAATTGCACTTTGTATTTGGGTGATGCTTTGGCAGTGGCGGAGCAATTACCCGCGGGCTGTGCGGACATGATTTTTGTTGACCCGCCCTACAAACTTTCCAATGACGGTGTGACCTGTCATGCCGGTAAGCGTGTCAGTGTGAACAAAGGGAGATGGGACAAGAGCGAGGGCTTTGCCCGGGATACCGAGTTTCACGAACAGTGGATTCTTGCCTGCCGTCGCCTGTTGCGCGAATCCGGAACAATTTGGATCAGCGGCACCTATCACAGTATTTACCAGTGCGGTTATCTGCTACTCAAAACAGGGTTTCATTTACTTAATGATATTGCTTGGTTTAAACCCAACGCCGCACCGAACTTGAGTTGCACAACCTTTGCCCATAGTCATGAGACGCTGCTATGGGCAAGAAAGACCAAGGCCGTCCGCAGTGTCTTTAATTATCGGGATATGAAAAGCGGCACCTTCCCGGAGGATTTCATTAAGAAACCAGAAAAACAAATGCGCTCCGTTTGGTCCATACCCACTCCGGCTGCGTCGGAAAAAACACACGGCAAGCATCCGACACAAAAGCCGCTGGCGTTGCTTAAGCGGATTGTTTTATCTTCCACCAAGGAGGGCGACACCATTTTGGATCCGTTTAACGGCAGCGGCACGACCGCCCTTGCCGGCCAACTTGCGGGTAACCGCAAGTACATTGGAATGGATATTGAACCCGAGTACTTGGAGCTGACGCTCAAGCGGCTGGGACAGGCATCTGCCGGGGCGGGTTCGTATCATCAGACCGAACAATTATTATGATAGGTATTTTTTACCGATGTATGTTTTATAGGGTAGCGCGTGATTTATCGAAGCCATGTGGGCAGAGACAGGTTGTGAGAAACTATTTCAGAAATTTGAGTTATCCAAATGGCAGATAATGATGCCTGGTATGCCATATTTAAGAAATACAAAATTAATCAACATGATTTTTCTCGTTGTCCTTTTTTGTTATCAGCCGAGGACATCAAAAAAGCAACCAAGAATTTTTTAAAGACCAGCCAAAGGGAAGTGCGAGTTTTGTGCAAACAAGACACGAGGGAAGCCAGACCCGAAGTTTTTGTTCGTCAGAATCTGTTTATTTTACCGGTGAAAAACGGCTATTATGCTTTGGTGCAAGGAGAAGGGTATGTGGATATACCGGAAATAAAAGAGGAACCGGGAAAGTATGTTTCCGTATTGAACTTTGAATCTGAAACGGCAAATATCGGAAACTCGGAAATGCAACATCTGGACATTGCTTATGCTTCCAGTTTGGTTAGAACCTTCTGTGAAGATGATTCGTTGGTTCTAAGTATAAGAGGTCGTAAATATACTTCTTCGGGATTTAACTTTTTTGTAAACAAACAACGCATTGAGGTAGGCAGCGTCCAAACTGAAGTAGATGCCGGCTATGAGGGAAAGAAACAAGTTGTTCTGGTGGAAGCAAAAAACAGTAAAACAAGCAATACAATTATTCGCCAATTATTCTATCCGTATAGATATTGGTCGTCTGTTGTCAACAAGAAAATTCGCGTCTTTTTTTTTGAAAAGAGAGACGATCAATATTCTTTTTGGGAGTTTGGGTTTGATAACCCGGACGATTATAACAGTATTCGTCTTTTACGGTCGGCTTCTCGCCGAATATCAAAAACTAACAAGTAAGCAAAAAGAGATTAAGGGCATTCAATGCTGTTATTTACTTAGAAAACAGATGACCGATGCCGTCCTATTAAGAATGTACTTGTATGCATTTGACGATGATGCGGACATAGGTTCCGTTTGTTTGAAAAAGGCGCGGGAGTATCGGTTGACAGAAAAGAAAGCATGACCTTACAACAAGAACATATCAACAAGGTGCATCGGCGCGATGTGCTGGAGGTGCTGCGCGAGTTGCCCGATGGCTCGGTGGATATGGTATATGGCGACCCGGATTACAATGTCGGCATTAACTATGCGGGGACGCGTTATACCCAAAGTTGGAAAAAATACATTGACTGGTATATTGCACTGGCAGAAGAGAGTCTGCGCGTTCTTAAGCCCGAAGGGAATCTGTTCTTTATCAATTACCCGAAGCAAAACGCTTATCTGCGAGTGGGTTTTCTGGATGAGGCGGCCGAAATGGTACAAGATTATGTCTGGATTTACAACACAAATGTCGGACACAGTAACAAGCGATTTACCACCGCACACAGATCCGTTTTGCATGCCACCAAGACGCCGAACAATCGTTTTTACAAGGAGCAGGTTGTGCTGCCCTATCAAAACCTTAAGGACAAGCGCATCATGCAACGCATGCAAGAGGGACACAAAGGCAGAATGCCCTATTCGTGGTTTTACTTTGATTTGGTAAAAAATGTCTCCAAAGACAAAACTTTTCATGCCTGCCAAATTCCGGTGCCGTTGTTTGAACTTCTGTTGCTGGCATCTACCAAGCCGAAGGACAGTGCGTTTATTCTTTTTGGCGGCAGCGGTTCGGAAATTTTGTCCGCCAAAAAACACGACCGGCGGTATCTGTCATGTGAAATTAATTCTCGTTATCACAAGATGATATTGGACAGATTGAAAAACGGCAACCGGGTGATGAAAAAATACCGACTGTTTACCGACGAAAGAGCCGATGCCGGGGATGACTTGGAAGGCGATGCATCGCCGGACGCATCTTCTCAGACGGCCCTGTTGGAAAACAGAGTCAAGTACGCCGCGTCCAAAAAAGAATAAAGAAGCACAAAAAGATCCGCAGTCTGCCCCCGTCGTCGGATCCACTCGGCTGCTCCGAATAAAGAAGCTTTAAAAAAACCCTAAAAGAGAGTCGCAGTCTGCCCCCGTCGCCGGATCCACTCGGCTGCTCCGAATAAAGAAGCCTTAAAAAAACTCTAAAAGAGAGTCGCGCCCTGCCACGTCCTTACCCTTGCAATCAGCAGCCGGACGACCGCTGCTGCCATCCCCCGCCGGAGTGTTGCCTTCATCGGAAACTTGCAATCAGCAGCCGGGTGACCGCTGCCGACACCCGCCAAAATGGTATAATATGAGTATAGAAAAGGAATAAAGATTATGAAAAAACTAATACTCATCGGTGCCGGCGTCAGTAAGGCGGTATTCATCTTTATATTCTTTGTACCGATTCTTGTTATTATCGGCTATGCGGTGCCACTTTTTTTGGTGATGTTTATCGTGGCTATTCCGGTAGTGGGTTTATATGTGCTTTGTTATTGTTTGATCGCCAGGGCAAAATGGTATCAGCGTGCTATGGCGAGATACGAGCGCGAAAAACCCAAGTTAAAAAAGATTTATGAAGAAATGGGCTGGGAGTTTAAGGATTAAAACGAGCACGAGATGCTCTTATCTTAAAAGAAAGCACCACAAGTACGAAGACACAGACATCCGCAAGTATCCGGCGCAGGCTGTTAAGCACTCAGTATGTTTTTTTAGAAAATCGCATATAATCTTCCCCAAATAAAAAAGAAGAACATTTCAAGAAGAGTGAAGATGCGGAACTTTAATAAAGGGTACTCTTTGAGTCAGGATAAACAAAAAATTATCCATGATTTCCAAGAAAAACACGGACCTCCATACTTGGTAAATCAATTATCCAAACTCTTTGGTGTGGAAAGGGTATATTCCAAAGAGATGCCCAATAACATTTCCGGTTGGATAAGAAAAATAAGCGATGAAGGAAAATATGAAATAGCATTAAACAATAAAGAAAATCTTAGGCGGAGGAGATTTACCGCAGCCCATGAATTAGCGCATCTTCTGTTACACGAACCATTTATCGGGGATGGGGTAAAAGACGATGTTTTATATCGCAGTAAACTAACCACATTACAAGAGGTAGAAGCAAATAAGTTGGCTGCCGATATTCTAATGCCGTTAGATAAAGTTTATTATTTTTTGAGAGAGAAAAGAAGAATGTCCGAATTGCCCTTCATTTTTGATGTTTCGAATGTTGCGATGTGTATCCGGCTTGGAGTTAGCGAAATTTCTTTATTGGCTTCATAACCGGTCCATCTTAAGACCGGGACGCCGGAAGCACAATATATAACCGGATATAACCGGATATAACCGAGGATAAATTGTATCTAATTTCCGGAACTTAAAACAAAAAACGGCGCGGCACCTTGGCCTTGTATTCAAGCCATTCCTTGCCGTGCCGGTTCTCCAACGCCGGTTCCTCTTGGAGAATGACAAACGCACCCGAAGCGAGCACAAAAAACAAAAGCCACAGGAGAACCAGCGGGGAATTGAGCAGCAGACTCCACCCGAAAATCATCAGGTACACTCCCACATACATCGGGTTGCGCGAATAACGATACAGGCCGCCGGTTACAGTCTTTGCCGGGGCATCCCACGGGGCGAGAGTGCCGCGCCCGCGCCGCCAAAACTGGTAAATGCAATGACCGAGGATGACCAGCCCGACTGCCAGGCAGACGCCGCCGATAGAAACAAAAAAACCGATGTTGTAGGCCCCCGGATCGAGCCATGCCAAGACGGCGGGGATGACGATTGCGACATTGCCGGGGAACAGAGCGGCATAGAGAATCACTTTGTAGACTAAGATTTTTTCTTTCGGTTCCATCCTTTTATCTCCCTTTTATTTCCCTTTTATTTTACCAGAGATGCCACGCTTCCCATGCGGATCTTGTGTCGGGCGGAAAATTTTTCCAAGTCCGCTTTTCTGGCCATGGTCCCGTCCGCATGCATCACTTCCACCATCACCGCCGCAGCCGGCTTGTCCCCCGCCCGAAGCGACAATTCCAAAGCGCCTTCCGTGTGTCCGCGGCGTCCTCTCAGTCCGTCCGCGTGACCGCGAATCGGGAAGATGTGTCCCGGCCGCGCCAGATCCTCCGCCACCGCAGCCGGCGAAACCGCGGTGCGAATGGTGTGTGCCCGGTCGGCCGCCGAGATGCCCGTGGTAACACCCCGGCGGGCTTCCACCGAGACGGTGAATTGTGTATGGTGCGGTGAGGTGTTTTCCGATGCCGGCACCATTTGAGTCAGACGCAAGCGATCGCACCATGCGGGAGACAATGCCAGGCAGATCAGTCCGCGCGCTTCGGTTGCCATGAAATTGATCGCCCGCGGGGTGATGTGCCGTGCCAGCGCGATCAGGTCTCCTTCGTTTTCACGCTCGTTGTCGTCCAAAAGAAGGATCATCTCGCCGTTCTTTAAAGCGGCAACAAGTTCGGTCGGTCGGTTCAATATTTTCGCGTTGATGCGTTGGTGTGGTTTATTTTTTTAGATTCCCAGTCTCCGTCTTCCGGTTTGCGCAGAGGTGACTCAAGAAGCGGTCTTGTGTTGCAAGCATTTTTGCAGGAACATTCCCGTTTGGGAATCTTTGATTTGTGCCAGATCTTCGGGTGTGCCGACGGCAATGATCTTGCCGCCGCCTTGGCCGCCTTCGGGTCCCATATCCACCACCCAGTCGGCGGTCTTGATCACATCCAGGTTGTGTTCAATAACCACTATGGTGTTGCCCATATTTCTGAGCCTGTGCAGGACGGCAAGGAGTTGGCGAATGTCGTGAAAGTGCAACCCGGTGGTTGGCTCGTCCAACAGGTAAAGAGTTTTGCCGGTGGCAACGCGACTGAGTTCCTTGGAAAGTTTAATGCGCTGGGCTTCGCCGCCGGATAACAGCGGGGCACTGTGCCCGAGTTTGATGTAACTCAGGCCCACATCCATCAGCACCTGAAGTCGTTTGGCAATCTGCGGGATTGCGCTAAAAAACTCCAGGGCTTCTTCCACGGTCATTTCCAAAACATCATAAATGGATTTGTTTTTGTATTTCACTTCCAGGGTCTCGCGGTTGTAGCGTTTGCCGCCGCATTGATCGCAAGCCACATACAGGTCGGAAAGAAAGTGCATTTCCACTTTGATGAGGCCGTCGCCTTCGCAGGCTTCGCATCTGCCGCCGCGAACATTAAAACTGAATCTGCCGGGCGCGTAGCCCCTCGCCCGGCTTTCTGCCGTGGCGGCAAAAATCTCCCGAATGTGGGAAAAGATGCCCGTGTAGGTCACCGGGTTGGATCTGGGAGTGCGGCCGATGGGGCTTTGATTGATATTGATGACCTTGTCCAGATGTTGCAACCCGGTGACTGAATCGTGCGGTCCGGGTTCTTCCGAAAATGCCTTGTTCAGTTTTTGGGCGAGCAGGGGATAGAGCGTTTGGTTGATCAAAGTGGATTTGCCCGAGCCGGAAACGCCTGTGATACAAGTGAAAAGACCCGCGGGAATTTCAAGGTTGACTTTTTTAAGGTTGTTGCCGCGGGCCCCGCACAGGTTCACCACTTTGTTCTTGTCGTAGGTTACCCGTTTTGCCGGCACTTCTATGGCTCGCCGGCCGGCAAGATAGTCACCCGTCAGCGAATTCTTTGCTTTGCGGAGTTCGGCTGCCGTCCCCTCGGCGACAACGCGGCCGCCGTGAATGCCGGCCCCCGGCCCTATGTCAATGATGTGTTCGGCTTCTTCAATCGTTTCCAGGTCATGTTCCACCACGAGAACGCAATTTCCCAGGTCGCGCAGATTCTTCAGCGTGTCCAGCAGACGGCGGTTATCTCTTTGGTGCAGGCCGATGGACGGTTCGTCCAAAACATACAGGACACCGGTTAGGCCGGAGCCGATTTGGCTGGCAAGACGAATTCGCTGTGCTTCGCCGCCGGACAGGCTTTCGGCGTTTCTGTGCAGGTTCAAGTAGCCCAGTCCGACATTCGCCAGAAAACTGAGCCGGCTGCGCACCTCTCGCAGTATTTTGTCCGCCACCTCCTTTCTTTTTCCCTTAAGATTCAGGGACTCAAAAAAAGCCAGGCATTTTTCAATGGAGAGATCGCTGATTTCCGGCAAACTGCTGTTCTTGACTCCCTTTAAGCGCACACTGCGCGCCGCCTCGCCCAAGCGAGAGCCGCCGCAAGCCGGGCAGCGCGAGATACTCATAAACTTTTTCAGTTCCTCGTGAATGATCGGCGAATCGGTTTCCCGATATCTTCGGGTTAGGTTGCCGACGACCCCTTCAAACGGACGCCGCCGAGTTCTTTCCCCGAAGCGCGATTCGTGCCTTATGGTCAGCGCTTCCCGCCCGCTGCCGTGCATTAAAAGATCTTTCTGTTTCTTGGTCAGTTGCGAGTAGGTTTTGGTTTTGGAGATGGCGTAATGGTCCGCCACGCTTTCTATGATCCGATAGTAGTAAGGATTTTGCGGGCCCCAACCGCGAATGGCTCCTTCGGCAAGGGAAAGTTCCGCGCGCACCAGACGCTGCGGGTCAAAGTAAGGGCGATTTCCAAGCCCCTGACATTCCGGGCATGCCCCTTGCGGGTTGTTGAACGAGAACATGCGCGGCTCCATCTCCGGGATGGTATAGTCGCAGGACGGGCAAGAAAATCTCGCCGAGAAAACCATTTCTTTTGTGTTCGCGGCCGCTTTATCGGCGCTTTTGTTGGCAGTGGTGTTGTCATCTTTTTTGCCAGTTTTTGTGCTATGTTTTTTGTCGGGGCCGCTCTTTTCCGTCGGCGTAATCGTGACCAGGCCGTCGCTAAGGTGCAACGCGGTTTCCAGCGATTCGGCAATGCGCAGGGCCGCGTCTTGCCGCACACCTAGTCTGTCAACCACAACCTCTATGGTGTGTTTTTTGTTTTTATCCAGCGCGGGAACATCGTCAATTTCCATGATGTCGCCGTTGACGCGCACTCTGATAAATCCTTGGCGTTGCAGGTTGCGAAGCAGGGCATGGTATTCGCCCTTGCGATCGCGAATCACCGGTGCCAGAACGGAGATGCGCGTGCCTGCGGGCATCTCCAAAATTGCATCCGTCATCTCGGCCAGGGTGCGCGCCTCCAACGGCAGGTCGTGATGCGGGCAATAGGCGGTGCCGACGCGCGCATACAGCAGACGCAGGTAATCGTAAATTTCGGTTACCGTGCCGACCGTGGAGCGCGGATTGTGGGAAGATGCTTTTTGTTGAATGGCGATTGCCGGCGAGAGCCCCTCAATGGCGTCCACATCCGGCTTTTCCATCACGGAAAGAAACTGACGCGCATATGCGGAAAGAGATTCCGCATAGCGCCGCTGCCCTTCGGCATAAATGGTGTCAAACGCAAGCGAGGACTTGCCGGAGCCGGAAGGACCGGTAATCACCACCAGGCGGTTGCGCGGGATCTCCACATGAATGTTCTTCAAGTTGTGCGTGCGCGCACCCAAAATACGAATGAAGTTTTGCATAAAAGAGGTTTAGTTGATATGATACCATAAATGGCGAAGGGTCTTGCCGTTTCCGTCTCTCTTTCTTGGTCTTGCCTTCTTATAATATTTTGTAGTTCATCCTTTAACTTGTTTAACCGTAAAACCTTCATATGACCCTGCACGACACCCTTCTTTTGTCCGTTATCTTGCTTGGCGCGGCTGTGATAGCCGTGCCGTTGTTTCGCTATATGAAACTCGGTTCGGTGGTCGGCTATCTTGTTGCCGGCGCGCTCATCGCCCCCTATGTTTCCCGGCAGGTGGAAGATACCCAGACCATCTTGCATTTTTCGGAAATCGGGGTGGTTCTGTTCCTGTTTTTGACCGGCTTGGAGATTAATCCGCGCACACTCTGGGAGATGCGGCACCGGGTCTTCGGTCTGGGTTCGCTGCAGATGCTGATTTGTATTGCGGTTTTCGGCGGGATTTTTATGCTCTTTTTGCCGGACTGGCAAATTGCCTTGGTTGTCGGCACCTGTCTTGCATTCTCGTCCACGGCCATCGTTTTGCAAAATCTGGAAGAGAACGGCGAGTTGGTAACGCCTTCCGGCCGAGTGCAACTGGCAATCCTTCTGTTGCAAGATATGGCGGTTGTGCCGGCTCTGGCCCTGGTGGTCTTTTTGGCGCCGGATTCCGCCGCATCGGCCGGCGGGGCGGAAGGTGAGATGCACTGGGCACTGTCCGGTCTCTTGAAGATTTCCGTTGTTGCGGCTCTTTACTTTGGCGGCAGATATTTGTTGAATCCTATCTTTCGTTTCGTTGCCCGAGTCAGGAGCCGGGATATTTTTACGGCCCTGGCGTTACTCGTCGTCCTCGTTTCGGCATCGCTGATGGAATTAATCGGCATCTCCATGGCCTTGGGCGGTTTTATTGCCGGCCTGGTTTTGTCCGAATCGGAATATCGCCATCAGATAGAATCCGAGGTGGAGCCGTTCAAAAGTATCATCCTCGGTATTTTCTTTTTGGCGGTCGGTATGAGTATTGATTGGGAACTCCTGAAACAATTCGCCCCGCTTGTTTTTGGCCTCTGTTTGGTTTACTTGGCAATTAAAATGCTCGTTATGTTTTTCATTGCCCGCTTGGGAGGGCTGAAAGGCAAGGACGCCATAAGATTGGCGGTTAACATCAGCCAGGGCGGCGAGTTTGCATTTGTTGTGATTCAAAGTGCGGCCGAAAATCCAATTCTGGGAGGTACCCATGGTCAGATTCTGACCCTGCTCATTTCCATGTCAATGATTCTGAGTCCGCTTATTTCTTTTGCGCTGCCCTATGTGTTGCGAAAATTTTCCAAACTGCACAAGCCCTTGCCGTCCTCTCAGACAGAGCGTCCCTATGACGATATTCCCGAACAGGAGGGACCGGTGATTATTGTGGGCTTCGGCCGCTTCGGCCAGGTTCTCGCCAGAGTCCTCAGCTCGCAAAATATCCCGTTTGTCGCGGTGGACAAGGACATTAAGCAAATAGAAGTTGCCCGCCGCTTCGGCAGCAAGGTTTACTACGGCGATCCGTCCGACCTTAAACTTTTGCGAGCGGCCGGAGCGGAGCATGCAAGATGCATGGCGATCTGCATAGACGCGGTCAAGACCTCCGTCAAGATGGTGGAACAGGCACAGCGGAACTTCCCGCACTTAAAATTGCTGGCGCGCGCCCGGGACCGAACCCATGCCCGCGCCCTGCTGCAAGCCGGATTGAAGGAGGAGTTCATTTATCGCGAACTGTTTGACACCAGTCTCGCGATGACCTGCGACCTGTTGGAAGAACTGGACTTCACGCCGGCACGCAGCCGGGAGATCGGCCGTATTTTTCGCGACTTTGATCAACGCATGCTGCGCAACGACCTTTCCAACCTCAGTCGGGAAGAAATAGAAGCGCGCACCAAAGACTACCAAAAAGAGTTGGAGAGTTTGTTCGCCCGGGAAAAGCATTAGTGTTGCAATTTATTCATTTCGTCCGGTATATAATCAAACTGATATGAAAAAAGAGCATGGACGCCGACAAACGCCCGTATAGGTATTTACAAAAAAGATAAAACCGGTTGAATGTATGGTTTACAGGGTAGACAGAAATAACTTTTATCGGGAAACAAAGAAAGCGACTGTGCATACTCCCGATTTTGTCAGTCAGTTTCTTTATTCTATCCTCAGTCCTCACATTAAAGGCCTTGTTTTTGATCCTTGCGTGGGTGCGGGCTCGTTATTGAAGCCGTTTCAGCAAAATGGCTTTGAGGTGTTGGGGATTGATGTGGAAGATCAGGGGTTCGCGAATACCGAGGTGTGCAATTATCTGGCGATTGAAAAGGGCGAAATACCCAAACCGGGATTGGTGATAGCCAACCCGCCCTTTAATATTGATAAAAAAACCAAGGAATATGTCAAGGCGCATTATGGTGGCAGACCGCTATTGCCCGAGTTATGGCTTCATAAAGCGATAGAATTATTTGGATTGGATGTTCCTATGGTGTTGTTCACCCCTTACGGGTTTCGGCTTAATCAGAGTTTTCATAGTGCCCGTTGGATGAAGTTTGTGCGAGGCGAATACCCGCCTATCAGCAGTATCGTCAGTTTACCGAAAGATGTATTTCCGGGGATTTTGTTTCACGCCGAGGTTCTTATTTTCAATCTGCCACATTTAAAGGCGCACTATTTTTGCATTGGCGGTGAGAACAAGGAGAATTGCCGGGACCGGGACATGCCCGGCATAAAACCCATACCCCCATATCGCCATATAGATGCCTCGTTGCAAGCCGGACCGGAATAGCATTCCATCGGACAAACAAAGAGCCGGGCGAGCGACATAAAGTATGACGGATCCCGCGGGGCAGTTCATGCACGAGGATATTTTTCTCAAAGAACATGACAATCAAGATCGCAAAGGACCAAATCTTTAATGAAGATTGCTTGCCGGGGATGCAACGACTGCCGCCGGAATGTGTCGACCTCATTATTACGGACCCGCCGTTTGGCATAGATTTTCAAGCACAAAGAGCAAACTACAATCGCAAAGGTTCCCGGGTTCTTGCCGGCTATCGGGAAATTGACAGCGGCAACTACTATGATTTTTCCCGCGACTGGCTGAGGCAGGCTTATCGGCTGCTTAAGCCGTCCGGCAGTGCGTTTGTGTTCTCCGGCTGGAATCACCTGAAAGATATGCTCAATGCGATTGACGCAGTCGGCTTTACAACCATCAATCATATTATTTGGAAGTATCAATTTGGGGTGAATACCCGCCGCCGTTTCATTAGTTCGCATTATCACTGTCTGTTCCTTTGCAAGAACGAGAAACAAAGAAAGTTTTTCCCCAATGCCCGATATCCGAACGATGCGCGGGGAATGAACGGCGGGAGTCTGAGATATCGGGATATGGAAGATGTGTGGGAAATTAAGCGAGAATATTGGAGCGGGGATCTAAAAACCCCGACCAAACTCCCCGCCGAAATTGTGAAGAAACTCCTTGAATATGCGAGCGAACCCAATGACCTTGTTTTGGATCCTTTTCTTGGCTCCGGCCAGGTCGCCTTTATGAGCAAGCACATTGGGAGACATTACCTGGGTTTTGAAATTGTCCCCGAATACTTTGAGTTTGCCCTGGCTCGCTTGCGTCATAATCGTTACAGACTTTCGGGGGAAAAAGATCAACAACAATTACTTACTTAAGTGTGATAATCAGTTATTAATTGTGGAGCATGATTATGTGCAAGGCACATCTCTTTTAATGGGCACTCTTCACAATTCGGCTCTTGATGATTAAAACAAAATTCGGTGCCAATGTAAATCAATCCGTCGTCAAAGTGAGAAGGTTTTAACTCTTGTTGCCGTAAAAACACATGTTGTAATCTTTGTATCTCAATTTTTTGCGGTTTTCTTTTATGAGACTTAATATGTTCCAAAGCGATATTCTCATATTCCCGTATTAATGTGTCATCTAAAATGGTTTTATCTGAGACGCCTTTTCCGCGAATATTAGTAATACGTAAATAATTATTTTGACCTTCGGGTTGTATAACACCAAATCCTTTGTAGTCTTGGAGCGATGCCCACCTGAGCAAGTATCCTGTGCGCCATAATACTCGGCCCACATTAGAGTCATAGGGAATTTCAAACGAATATTCTCCCCAGCATTTTTCCTCACTTTGTATAAGACTGAAAGTAGAGACCATCCATTTTGCAAACAAATGACATGCCTTATCACCTATTGCTTTTCCTAATCCATACTTACGATGGTCTTTTACCTCCCTACTCATGTGCTCCGAGGAATTAAATTGCTTTAGATAATCTGATAGTGCTGTTTCTCTTCGCGAGCATTCTTTCTCCAATAAATAAGGAAGTGCCAAAGGAACACCCCAACGATAAATAGCGTAGCTCAGTGTTTGTTTACTGTTATCCATATACAAGTTATATCTGTTTGCATTGGATTGATTATCTCTTGCCCAGATTTCGGCTCTTTCTTCTTTAATTTTTTCATGGTTATTCCATATTGAATCAACAGATATACCGATTTCTTGAAAAAAAGAAACCGGTTTATGAAATATACGAATTTCTTGTTCATACAACTGGTTAATTACTTTTACCAAAAGTTTTCGGACGCCTTTAATCTCCGGCCCCTGATCTAAGACAGCACACAAAATTAAAAATCGGGTGAGTAACTCACTTCTTGTACAGCCACCATCTCTCTGGCCCAAGTTTTCTTTATCCGGATGACCACTCTTGTTAAGAAAACTTTTAAACGCATTAATTTCCCCAATAGGTGGAAGTAAAGCATGATTTTTGCCCAACTCTGCGACTGTCTCGGTAAGTTGAAAGACTTCTTCTTGTGAAAGTTGTTTCATTTCTGGATTAGGCATTAGGTTATAAAGAGATCAAATTATTTATCTTTTCCAACATTATAACTATTCTAATAGTACTTGCGTCAGATGTGGCCGCTGTCTTTTACGCAGCCGGAGTCGGGTGTGTCAAAACTTGTCTCAATCCAAACCCCGAGCCAAACCTGTCCGGTATCCTACCTGTATATGGTGCTAAAATATGCGAATGGAATATCGGACGATTCTCAATCGGTTAATTGACGGCAACGATCTGACCGCCGCCGCGGCGGAGTCCCTGATTGGGGAGATCATGGCGGGCAGCTTGTCGCAGGTGCAAATTTCCGCTTTGTTGGTGGCACTCAGGGCCAAAGGCGAGACAGCCGAAGAAATTAAGGGGGCGGTTCGGGTGATGCGCCGACTGAGCTTAAAAGTGCGCCCTCAAAACACGGAGCATTTAATTGATACTTGCGGCACAGGCGGTGACGGTTCGTTCACCTTTAATGTATCCACGGGTGCGGCCCTGTTGGCGGCCGCGGCCGGAGCAAGGGTAGCCAAGCACGGCAATCGGGCCGTTTCCGGCGCCTGTGGCAGTGCGGATGTGCTTGCCGGTGCGGGTGCGACATTGGAACTTTCCGCCGCGGCGGTTGCCGCGGCCTTGGATCGGGTCGGCTTCGGGTTTATTTTTGCGCCGGCCCACCATGCCGCGATGCAGCATGTTGCCCCGGTTCGCCGCGAACTGGGGGTGCGCACAATTTTTAATCTTTTGGGGCCTCTCACCAATCCCGCCGGTTGTGTGCGGCAGTTGATCGGTTTGTTTGACGCCCGTTGGCTGCGCCCGCTTGCGGAGGTGCTGCGCGATCTGGGCAGTGCGCATGTCTTGCTGGTGCATTCCGCGGATGGGATGGATGAAATCAGCCCGTTTGCCCGAACACGTATTGTTGAACTGCGAGACGGAAACATAGACGAGTTCACCCTGGACCCTGCCGACTATGGAATCGCGGCAAAAGAAGCGGAACGGCGGACAGTGTCCTCACCGGCGGAGAGTTTGGAGATTCTGCGCGCCGCCTTGAAAGGCGAAGCCGGCAACGGCGCCGATTTTTTAATTCTTAATGCGGGGGCGGCGCTTTATGTTGCCGGTCTGGCGACGGATATTGGTCGGGGCATTGAGAAGGCGCGTGCCGTTCTAAAAGAAGGCGGGGCATTCGCCAAGCTGACGGAATATGTCAATTTTACAAAATCTGTTGCATTGCAAAAAAGGGACTGATGCCGAAAAAAACAAATCATCCGAACTCGCTCGCGTCGACGCGCGAGCCGGCGAACACCGTTGACCTGAGGTCGGCGGTTCCCTATATCATGGCACACAAAGACAAGACCTTGGTATTTGTGTTGCCGACGGATCTGATCGGCGGCGGCAAGAAGCGGACGGATTTCTGGCGCGATCTGATGATCTGTCACAGTTTGGGTATTCGTTGTATCATTTGTTTGGAAGGAATTGCCGTCCCTTCTTTTCGCCGCGGCGAGAAGAATCGTGCCGTTACATCCGCGCAGTTGAGCAGCCTCAGGGAGAAGTTGTGGAAAAAAACGGGGCAGTGTGTCGGCAACCTGACCCGCAGTGCGCATGATGTCCTCGGGCATGTGCCGGTCTTGGCGGGGAATTGGTTACTGGCACAGCCTCTCGGTGTCATAGACGGGACGGATTATCAACGCCGCGGCAAACTGCGCAAAGCGGATACGGATGCGGTGGCGCGCGCACTTGCGGAAGGCAATATCGTGTTGTTGACAAACCTGGCGACGGATAAGAGCGGGCAAGATTACGCCCTCCCGACCCAAGAGATTATTGCCGCATTGTGCGAAGAGGGGGACATCAAAAAGATTGTTTTTTATACGGACTCTCTGCCCGCCGAATGTCGTTCCTTGGCGTTGGATATTCGCGATACGGACACGCGCCGGCGGGAGCTTCCCGATGTGGTAATGCCCTTTGTGCGCGCTGCCGAATACTATTGTCGCACTTGTCGGGTCAGCCGCGCCCATCTGATATCCGTTGAATGTGAGAACGCACTGCTCGGAGAATTGTTTACCTCAAAAGGCATGGGGATGATGTTGCACTCGGATATCTACGAGCGATTGGATGCCCCGGAAGTTTCGGATATGCGTCAAATAAAAAAAATGATAGAGCCGCTGGAAGAGGAAGGCATCTTGCGGCCGCGCTCTTTGCGGGTACTGGAAGATACCCGGGAGAGGTTTCGGATTATTAAGCAAGACGGCGTTCTGGTGGGCTGTGCCGCGCTGTCGCCGATTAAGGAGAACCCCGGTTATGTGGAATTGGAATGTGTGGTGGTTGGCAAAGAATTTGGCGGCCGCGGTTACGGCGGTCGTTTGCTGCGTTCTATGGAGCGTTTGGCGGCCGAAAGGAACTATCGGTATCTGGTGGCGGTGAGTACTCAGTCGGTTGCTTGGTTTCGTGAGCGCGGCTATAAACCGACCAAAGAGAAGATCACTGTCCCACAGGATTGTCTGGAACGCAAGGGCAAGATTCTCGTCAAGGACGTATCCGACTTATCTGATTAACCTGATTAACCCGATTAACCCGCTTAAGGCTTTAACATTCGCGGCATTATTATGCCGGTCGCGGCTGCCGCCGCTGATCGCCGGCAGATGTGCCGCCGGGTCACCGGCACCGGTTTCTTTTAAGTCAGTTTTTCGAGATTCCTTTTTATTCCGGTTATTCCGGCATTCGCCGGGTGCTGTCGGCCCCGGTTATTTATGGTTATTTACTTATTAATGCCCGGTTCGGATTCGGAAAGATATTCTTGGATTTTGTTTAAGGCGGTTTTCAGTTTGCGTTGTTCGGCTAACAGGCTGTTTCGTTTTTCATACAGAAGTTGAATTTCGCCCCGAAGTTGGACGATATCGTTTTTAATTTTCCCGTTTTTTGAGGGATCGGAAAGAACGGCAACCGGCTTAAATAGCAAATCCATGCTGATTAATAAAGCGGCGGTCAGCAGGATACCGCCGGCCCCGAACAGCAGGGCGAACAGAATCATCTTCTTTTTCGGGCGACGAGACACGCGGCGAGGTATAGTGTGCCTTGGCGACACGAATGCTTCTTCAAAGTTTGGGGGCGTCTTTGGAAGTGTTTCCGGAAGTGCACCCGGAAGCATCTCGCGTTCTTTTTCATCCGCCCCGCCGGCGCGTTCTTTGCCCGTTACTGCGCCGTCCGTTTTTTCGTCTGCTGTTCCGGCTATTATTTCGTCTATTATTCCGGCTGTTGATGTCTCTTTGGCAGCCGCGCCTCTTTTTCTTCCCATTCCCTTGCCGTCGGCAGGGCCGCGTGTTACCCTTTTTGCCATCCTTTCATCCTTTTATGTTTTCATGCCCGGCTTCTTGCCCGACTGCTTCCCGGCCGATTTCATGTTCGCTGCCGCTTGTCCGATCTTTTAAGCAAGAGAACTGAAAAGAGGCACCCCGTCCATTTTCGCCGGCTGCGGCAAACCCATCAACTGTAACACGGAAGGCGCCAGAGAAGACAAGCCGGCGGGTTCCCGATGAAACACCGCTTGCTTGGGGCCGCAGTACACCAGCGGAACGGGATTGAGTGTGTGGGCGGTGTGCGGCAGACCGTCATCCGTTATCATTTTTTCGCAGTTGCCATGGTCGGCCGTTATAAGAGCATGCGCGTTACTCTGACGGATTTGGGCGAGAAGTTTTCCCAGACAAAGATCCAATGTTTGGACTGCCAAGACGGCGGCATCCAACTTGCCGCTGTGTCCGACCATATCGCCGTTGGCGTAATTGCACAGAATAAAATCGTATTTCCCGGATGCGATGCCCCGACAGAGGGCATCGGTAATTTCCTCCGCCCGCATCTGCGGTGCCAGGTCGTATGTTGCCACTTTGAGGGAGGGGATGAGGATGCGTTCTTCGCCGGCGAAGGGGGCTTCCCGCCCGCCATTAAAAAAATAGGTGACATGGGCAAACTTTTCCGTTTCCGCCAAGCGTAATTGCGTCTTGCCGGCGTTCGCCAAGACTTCTCCCAGAACATCCGCGGGCGGCTCTGTCGTGAACAGAGATCGCAACGGCAGGCTCTCGTCATAGGGGGTCATTGTCAGCAAGTTTTCCTTCGCCGGGACAAACGGCCGCTCCCATTCGCCAAAGTCGGGAGAGGCAAGCGCCTTCATTAATTGGCGCATACGATCGGCACGAAAGTTGAAGGTAATCAAAGAGTCTTGCGGTTGGAAAGCCGGCGCATCGCTAATCCGAAAGGGTTTGACAAACTCATCGGTCAGTCCCGCCGCATAATTTTGTTGCAGACCTTCCGCCGGGCTGCGCGCAACCGGGACATCACTGCCACTGTCTCTGCATCCGCCTCCGCCTATGAGTGCCGCGTAAGCCTCGGCGGTTCGCTCCCATCGGTTGTCCCGGTCCATCGCATAGTATCTGCCGGATACGGAAGCGATAGTCCCCGTGCCGAGTTCATGCAAGCATTTTTCCAGTTGCCCCAAATAGGCGGCGGCGGACTTTTGATTCGTGTCGCGCCCGTCCGTGAAAACATGAACACAAAAATCCGTAATGCCGGCTTCTTTTGCAAGACGGCACAGGGCGAACAGATGTTTTAGGTGACTGTGGACACCGCCATCGGAAAGGAGTCCCGCCAGATGCAGACGCCCCCCTCGTTGCCGGTGTTCGGCAAAAAAGTGTTGCAGTTCTGTGTTGGTCGCATGTTCACTTGATGCTTCGCCTGATGCTTCGCCCGATGCATCCGATAGCAGGGCGCGGTTAATCCGCAATAAACTCTGATACACAATGCGTCCGGCGCCGATATTTAAATGCCCCACTTCGGAGTTGCCCATCTGACCGAGAGGCAGTCCCACCGCCGCGCCGCCGGCGTTCAAACTGCGGTGCGGTGCCGTCGACCACAACCGATCCCAGTTAGGAGTAGCGGCATGTAAAACGGCATTGCCGTCTTCATCGGCACCCATTCCCCAGCCGTCCAAAATAATTAACAGCACAGCTTGTTTCGTGGCTTGTTTTGTAGCTTGCTTCGTTTTGTCAGTCATTTGTTTGAGGCAGGTCGCCCGGCTTGTTCTTCTTGTTCAAATATTTCGTCTCCGGCGGCCGGTAGTTTTCCCGATCGTGTTTGTAGTGCTTTGCCGGAACCTGTTTGGCAATTAAGGTGCAAAATGATTAATAACAATAAGCTAGCTTGCTTCGTTTTGTCAGTCATTTGTTTGGTGCCTGTAGGCCCGGCTTGTTCTTGTTCAAATATTTCATCTCCGGCGGCCGGTAGTTTTCCCGATCGTGTTTGTAGTGCTTTGCCGGAACCTGTTTGGCAATTAAGGTGCAAAATGATTAATAACCATAAACTGGCTTGCTTCGTTTTGTCAGTCATTCGTTTGGTGCCTGTAGGCCCGGCTTGTTCTTGTTCAAATATTTCGTCTCCGGCGGCCGGTAGTTTTCCCGATCGTGTTTGTAGTGCTTTGCCGGAACCTGTTTGGCAATTAAGGTGCAAAATGATTAATAACAATAAGCTAGCTTGCTTCGTTTTGTCAGTCATTTGTTTGGTGCCTGTAGGCCCGGCTTGTTCTTGTTCTTGTTCAAATATTTCATCTCCGGCGGCCGGTAATTTTCGTCGTGCTTTGCCAGAACCTGTTTGGCAATTAAGGTGCCTGATGTTTGCAGTCTGCCGTTGACAACCGCCTCTTCCTCTTCGGCAAACAAACTCGGCAGTAATCCGGCATAAACAACGCGAACCTCCTCCTCACCGTCTGTCAGGACAAAGCCGACCCGACCGTCTTCCAATCGGGTTACAGAATCTTTCTTCACATAGCCGCCCAGCCGCAGATTCTTGCCGATGGGCTGCGTCCGCACAATTTCCGCGGGCGTATAAAAGTAATTGATGTTGGCGCGTAACCGAAAAAGGACCAGAGCCGCGGCTGTGCCGAGGCAGATCAAAACAAACAGGATGACCGCCAGTTTGTAGGCGCGCTTCGGATGCATCGCTATTTGTTAATGTTTGTTTTGTCGCAGATGCCGCAGAAGCGCCCGCCGTCTTTTGACTGCGAAAAAAATAAGAGCAAGGAGCATTCCGCAGGTCAAAAAATAAGCGATCATCAAATAGCACCAATCGGCGCCCCAAAGTTGTGCCATCATCGTTTTATCGCTTTATGACTTCTTGCACCCATTTTGCTCTTCCTTCGCTGATGAGAATCTCATTGCCAAGACGGATAAAAAAGACCGTCAACCAAAAAAGATTGAATGCCAAAATCATTGTCAGCAGCGGCATCCACATCACCGCCGGCATGGAAAAACCGCCCAAAGTCAGCGATGCGGGTTGATGCAGACTGAACCACCAGTTCACCGAAAACTTGATGACCGGGATGTTGATCAGCCCGACCAGGGTGACGACCGCAGATGCCCGGGCTGCCGCTGTGGAGTTGTTGAGAGAGCGGTGCAGGTAAATGATAATCATATAAAGAACGGCAAGCAGCAGCACGGAAGTCAGACGGGCGTCCCATACCCAGTAGGCCCCCCATGTCGGTTTGCCCCAAACGGAGCCGCTGCCAAGCGTGATCAATGCCATACCAAGCCCGAGCGGTGCGGCCGCGCGCACCGCGAAGCCGGCAAGTTTCATATTCCAGATCAGATAGACACCGGCGGCGAGCGACATAAACACATAAATTCCTTCGGCGCAAAAGGCGGCCGGCACATGCACAAACATAATGCGGTAGACATCTCCCTGCCGGGCATCCGGCGGGGCAATGAACAGGCTCCAAACGACACCGCAGGTCAGTAATAAGGCGGTCAGAATCACCGTCGGCTTTTGCGCGGCACGGCAGAACAGATATGCCCCGCGCGGACTCGCCAGCAAGCGCAGGCTAATTGGCAGCCGCATCGCGCAGGATGTAGTTAACTGCCAATCCCAACAACGCCACATGCGTCAAAGAAAGTGCCAGCAGGCATTGCATAAAAAACGCAGCGGCTGCCGGTTCGGTGAGTGCCAACATAGACAACAAGACCACCGGCACATAAAGAGGAAGCGATACCAACGCCGGCATGAAGCCGACACCGTCGCGGGCAGAGGAACTGCCGCCAATGGCCGCTCCCAAGGCCAAGGTCATACAAAAAGCGGGCAGACCAAGAAGAAAACAGGCGGCAAATAAAAACAGATCGACAGCCGG
This sequence comes from Gammaproteobacteria bacterium, assembly GCA_965209035.1. Taxonomy (GTDB): domain Bacteria; phylum Pseudomonadota; class Gammaproteobacteria; order CBDBNL01; family JAAOII01; genus CBDBPY01. The sequence goes on along the minus strand of OZ242372.1, from coordinate 1,031,270 downwards.
CATGCCAAGCAGCAGGCCTAAAATCGGCAGACAAATCAGACAAAAGAACAGACCGTGCATGCCGGCAAAAAGAAGGACACGCGCCAAAATGATAAAGTAACTCGGCCCCAAAAAGATCTGCTCCAACAGACCGTTCTTGTGGTCGGCATCAAAGAGGCGATCCGCGCCCAGCAGCAGGGACAAGCCGGCGCAAAGCCAAAGGAGGGCGTAATTCATATAGGCGGTGTCCGCCGCCGATACCTGCGTCCCCAGCCCCGCCAAAGAGAAGACGAGTATGACCCAAAGAGCGACCAGAAAAGGGATTAAAAGATGATGAGAAGTTCGGAAAAATCGTGTTGCTTCCAGACGCAAAAACAACGGCAATTTGTGTCGCATATGGCGACTATCGGACCCGCTCGGTCTGTTTATCCTTTATCCATTTGATGAGCAGTTCCCATTCCACCCGTTCTTCGGCAAGATCGCCGCCGATATTTAATTCAAAGATGCCCAATCCTTTTTCCGCCGCATCCAGATAGGCCTTGTTGTCCCGATAGGTGCTGATAAAGTTAATTCTGAGGCTCAATAAGAACTTTTGCAGTTTGCGGTAGATCACCGAATCGTTAATGACCCGATTGGCGACAACACCGATGGGTTTTTTGGTGCGACGATACGCATTGCTAAGAAAAACCTGCGCCACAAAATCCGCCGTCGCCCGCATATCAATTGCCGAAGGCAGTACCGGAATTAAAATCATATCGCTTTTGTCAATGATTGTGGAAAGTTCCAGCCCGCGCAGACCGGCTTGTGTGTCAATAATCACATATTCCGTTTGAGGACCGATACCGCCCGACCATATCCTGGTGTTTTTTAGCCTGCCGCCGCCTTCTTCGGCAATCACCCCTTTGATCGCCACGGACGAATGTGGGCGTTCTCTTAGCCAGCGGATACTGGAACATTGCGGGTCATTGTCTATCAGGGTAACGCTTTCGTCATGGGTGGACAGGATAACGGCAAGATTGGTGGCAAGGGTGCTCTTGCCACTGCCTCCTTTCCCGTTCATGATGGTGATGCGCACCGGCGGCGGGCCTTCGGCCGGCCGGTGCTTTACGCCGAGAACGGCGGAAGTTCCCTCACTCTCCGGTTTGGGAGACTCGCCCCGTTCTTTGCGTGTCGTGCTGAGGACCGACTGCCTTCTTCTAAATTTGTCCAGTATACCCATAAAAAATCTCCGACATGCCGAGAAGAGGAATCGAACCTCTGACCTACTGATTACGAATCAGTTGCTCTACCGACTGAGCTACCTCGGCGTTTAACTAATCCAATTAATATAATTATTTTCATATGACTCGGTGTTCTTAAAAATAGAACCATAAATAAGTATAACATAAATCACCCCGCTATGTTCGGTATCCGGGTGCTGATCGTTCCCGTTCCACTCCGTCTCAGTTCCGCTGATGAGAGGAGGGCTTTGTTTGGAGTTTGGGTTTGAAGATTGAGGATTGAATGCCGCGGTCCGGTATGTCCTGATCACAATCCGCGTACAATCCGCACACAGGCAACCAAACACCGCCTGCCGTTTAGAGGATTTAGGAGTTTTAAGGGCTTTTAGGGGCGTTGCGCTGCGAGTCCGCCCGGCATGCAGTTCAGGGCGGGATACTGCGTGCTGTTGCCGAGATCCCAGACGGGGAGAAAACCCGCCGGCTGCATATCGCTTTCCGTAACTTCGACGAAGCTGGGGTCGCACCAAAATCTGCCCCAGGTTGCGTAGAGTGTTCCGTCAAAATTGTCGGCGGTCGGCATGTGTAGTTCTGCGGTGGTATTGCCCTGGCCGCGTCCCCCGCCGGCGGTATTTATTGCGGAGTCCCAATAGGAATCTGTGACATTCGCATTTCCTTCTCCTATCAAGCCTTTCACTGCGGTAGCAGCCACAGGCTCAATCGCCGCATAGGAATAACGCACTTGGTCGTCGTTATCGCGGGTATCGGATCTACCGATCAACCCGCCGTTTAACTCCCCCGGACTCGCAGCCGAAGCTGTGCTTAAGCTGCCGCCGGACGCATACGAGTGGGTCAGGCTAGCCTGCCCTGCAGCTGCACTATCTCCAATCAGGCCACCCAAATGGTTACTTCCGGAGATCCTGATATTTTTCGCATAAGAAAGTGTGATACTCGAGCCTTCCACAAGTCCGATCAGCCCGCCGGCAGTATTAACATCTGTAGAAACATCGATATCGTCCGTATAGGCATGGCTGATCTGACACTCATTGCATAAGCCGAATAGTCCGCCGGATGTACTTCTTGCAGATAGGGTGCCGCCGACCGCATAGGCATCGCGAATCCGAGCATTTTCCGCCGACCCGACCAGCCCGCCAACTCTACTGAACCCGGATAGGGTGCCGATCTTGGCGGAAACACGAATCAGTGTGTTATCGGCACCTGCAATCCGCCCGGCAAGAGTGCCTACCGATTGGGATCCTCCGTCCAACCCAAACATACCGCTGCCTTTTGTCATCACCGAGCCCGAAGCCGAAAGGTTCTCATAGTGTCCGTTGTAACCATAGCCGACCAGCAGTCCCACATGGAAGTGTTGAGGGTCGAGAGTCAAACTCTGATCCACGCGAATCGTCCCATTCAGCAGATGCAAGTTTTGCACTGTTGCGTCGCTCATTGCGCCGAACAATCCAACCCCGGAGTTGTTCACGCCCAGCGTCGCGATGAACAAATTGGCAATGTTATGATTATTGCCGTCAAAGATACCGGTATAGGCATTGGAACGGCAGCTGCTGAGGGTAGGACAAGATCCAATCGGCACCCAGCCGCGGCCCTTCGTCCAGGTATCCATATTCTTATCCGGATCCTCATAGGAATCCGGATCGCTAAAGTTGAGCGGGCGGGTCAATTCGTAACCGACACAGCCACCGGCATCGTCATCCGGGCAGCCCACAGAACCTACAGCGTCAATCTCGCCGAACCTGCCATCATCCGTCCCATCGCCATTTAGGTCATCGCGCAGCAGGGCTAATTGGTCCAAACTGTGAATCTCGATCAAGCCGTCACCGTCATAGTCCAGATCTTCCGTATTCACCACACCATCATCATCACCATCAATATCCGAACTCAGCCGGGTTGTGCTTTGTACCGGGGCCGAAGGAATGGGCTCTTGCCCCGCATAACGCACCGAAACTGTGATCTTGTAGGTGGCGGCATAGGTTAGATCCGTAATCTTGTATTCAACCGAAGCACCCGCCGCAACATTCGCTGCCTGCGGATTAAATTCTTTTGTGCCTCTATCGGCATTATCATTAACATTGACCCAAGTAATATTGAATCCATCGATACCATCCCGGTTCGGATTGGTCCAACGGACGGTAATATTATTCCTGCTGACTGCGGTTTGGACATCGGCAACAGCCGGGAAAGTGGCATCATCACCGCCGTCCGGATCCATCCCGGTTCTTCGCACAAGAACCGAATCCACGGATGTACCATCCGCATAAAGTACCGCAATCGTGATCCGGTAGGTGATGCCGTTCGTTAAGCCTGTAATGTTGTACCTCACCCGACTCCCGGGCTGCAGCAAGTCGGCTTCAGGCGTCAGCAGCTGCCCATCGACATTGGCGGCAGACAGGGTCCTCGTTTCCTGTTCGCTCCTATTGGCGACATTAAAAAACCAAGTGATATTGAACCCGGTGATATTTTCTTGATCCGGATTGGTCCAACTCACGAGAATATGCTCCTCACCGGCCTCGGCTTCAATGTTGGAAACAGCACGAGGATCACCGCCACCGGAACCGCCGCCATCGGAACCGCCGTCACAACCGGCAAGAAGCAAACCGAATGTACCGGTCAGCAGCAGGGTGCACACTAAGCGACCTAAACGAAAGTGGCGGCGGGGGGGGGGGGGGGGTAACAGAACGGTGCATACTAAGCGATCTAAACGAGATGGCAAGTTCAGACAGGCTGGCATTAAAGGCTGCCGTTGGCGGCAATAGAACCCGCCCGGCAAACAACCGTAGCGACCGCCAAGCATTGATTGGGTAAAAGATTAGAGGCATTGCCTTGAAGTTATTATTATTCTTATTAAAGGAGACACGCGAATTTCGGGCGTCTTTGCCGGCAGTGCATTTCTTGCACCGACCGGACAGGAAAAAGTATATCTTGTTCATAATTGTTTTTTGTTGTTAAAAATATTAATGGTTATGGTATGACTTATACCATTATTATAACCTTAATTTCCAAAATCTTGCAGGGGTGTATAGTCCCACCCAGTTTCGGATTTTTGTTGTTTTTGCAAAAGCTGTGTCATCCCACCCGGTTTCATCCTCTGTGTGTTTGTGGCCGCCCCGAACCCCAAACCGACCCCCAAACCGCCAAGAATTGTTCCACAAGTATTAGAGAATGAGAGGATAGGAAGATTTTGCTATTTGGCATTATTAATAGAGCAATAAAGCAGTTTGCAACTGTCCCCGACACCTATAGATGATGCATAAACAACACCAAGCAAACCGCGCGAGAAAGCCGGGCGGTTCGGTGATTAAGAACCTCGTTTTTTCAGGTGATTTCCCCGTTATCCCGTTATCCCCTTGCGCCGATATCCGTTCTGTAAAAGGCTCCGGGCCAGGAAATTTGCTTTTTTATTGTCGCGTAGGCTTTTTGGCGCGCCGCGTTCAGGTCTCGCCCGAGGGCCGTGACAGCAAGCACCCGGCCGCCGGCTGTGACTAACTTGCCCTCGGTGTTGACGGCGGTGCCGGCATGAAACACTTTGACATCCGAGTCCGAGATGTTGTCTATGCCTCGGATCCCCCGGATCACTGCACCAATTTGGGGGCTGTCGGGATAACCGGCCGCTGCCATCACGACGGTTACGACAAACTTGTCTTTAATGCGGCGAATCGGCAGGTCGCGCATCTTTTCGCCGTCGCGCAAACGCAACAACCATTCGGCAAGGTCGGTTTCCATGCCAAACAGCAGTGCCTGTGTCTCCGGGTCGCCGAGGCGGCAGTTGTATTCCAGCAGTTTTGCGTGTCCGTCTTTGTCAATCATCAGGCCGGCATATAGGAAGCCGAGATAGGGTATCTCGTCCGCCGCCAGACCGCGCAGGGTGGGCTCAATGAATTCTTTGAGAAGATCCTGCCGTATGTTTTCCGCCGGCATGAAAGGGCTGTAGGCCCCCATCCCGCCCGTGTTGGGTCCCTTGTCGCCGTCGTCGCGTGCCTTGTGATCCTGGGAAGTGGCAAGCGGCTGGCATTCGGTGCCGTCCGCCGCCACCATAAAGCTGAGTTCTTCCCCTGTCAGGAAGGACTCTATGACGACGCGCGGTGTGCCTGCGGAGTTGAACTTGTTCTTTTTGTAGATGTCGTCCAGGGCATCGTCCGCCTCTCGTCGATCCGCGGCGACAGTGACGCCCTTGCCGGCTGCGAGGCCGTCGTATTTAATGACACAGGGGAAGTCGAAGTCGCATTCCGCCAGATAGGAGTCGGCGGCCGGCCGCTCGTCAAATACGCGATAGGGCGCGGTCGGGATGCCCAGACGGGTTACAAAATCCTTGCAGAAGACTTTGGAGCCTTCCAAACGGGCGGCGGCCGCACCGGGACCAAAGCAAAAGTGTCCGGCGGCGCGCAGGCGGTCCCCCAGCCCGGCCGTCAACGGGACTTCGGGGCCTATCAGGGTGACACCAATTTTTTTCTCACGGATGAATAGCAACAAAGCAGAAGCATCTTGCCAGTCCAACGGGATGTTGTGTGTTTTGGGTTCGACCGCCGTGCCGGCGTTGCCGGGACAGCAGAAGACGCCCGAACAGAAAGGGCTTGTCGCCAGTTTCCAAGCCATGGCATGTTCGCGCCCGCCGCCGCCTATGACCAGAAAATTCTCCGCCAAGGCGAAAAGATTAGAACGAAGTGAGACGCATCAAACAGCGCACGATTATTTTTAATCCGGGATTTTCAAACAGGGCTTTCTTGTAAAAGGAGCCGGCAACTTTTTTGTTGAGTTCTCCCAGTGTTGGATAAGGAGCGATATAGCCCGCCATAGCGCCGATTTTCAACTTGTTTTGAATTGCCAGGCACCAGGGTTGGATGAGTTCTCCCGCCGACCGGCCGACCATCGCGACCCCCAGAATTTTCCCGCGCTTGGTTACGATCACTTTAATGATGCCTTCGTCATCAAGGCGTTCGGTACGCGCCCTATCATTTTCGGCGAAGGGGACAGTCAACACCCGCAGATGACCCGCGCCGTGCTGCTTTACCGCATCCGCATAGGACAACCCGCAGTTTGCCATTTCGGGATCCGTATAGGTTACCCAGGGCAACGCGCGATAGTTCACCTTGACAGGCATCTTAAAAAGAATACTGCGAATGACCATGCCGGCATGATAGGCGGCGACATGGGTGAATTGGTAAGGACTTGCCACATCGCCGATGGCATACACGCGCTTGTCGGCGGTTTGCAGTCTTGCGTTCACCTCAACGCCGCGCGGCGACCACCGAATGCCGGCCTTGTCTAAGTCCAGATCCCCGACATTGGCTCGGCGCCCGGCGGCAACTAGCAGATGTGAGCCGCTCAGGTTTTGGGGTGTGTCACCTTTATTACCACTGCCATCTTTGCCGTCGCCTTTCAGTTTTAGGGTGACGCCCTGTGTGCCGCCCCGTGCGCCTCCTTTTTTGACGGAGTCTATTTGAATATGTTCATGCAATGCAATTCCCATGCCGAGTAATCTTTTGCGAATGACTGCCGTCAATTCCGGATCATCGCGCGGCAGAATCGGTCCCATGTCCGCGACGGATACCTTGGCGCCTAACTTGGCATGTGCCTGTGCCATTTCCAAGCCGATCGGGCCGCCGCCAATCACCAAAAGATGCCGCGGCAGGGTCTTGTTCTCAAAGATGGTTTCGTTTGTGAAATAAGCGCACTTGTCCAGGCCGGGGATGGGCGGGACCATCGGCGAAGAACCTGTGGCGATCACAATATACCGGGCGCGCACCGTGTATTTGCCCGCCTGCAGAGTGCGCTTGGCAACAAAGTGCGCCGATTCTTGGATGACACGCACCCCCAAAGAGGCGAACCGTTCAACCGAATCGTGCGGTGCGATGGAGGCGATGACTTGTTTGACATGGCGATTGACCTCGGCAAAGGTTACTTTTGGTTTGGTGCCGGTGATGCCGAAACCGGCCCGAACCCCTTCCGCCTGACGGGCGGCGGCCAGCAAGGATTTGGACGGCACACAACCGTAGTTCAAACAGTCTCCGCCCATCTTGTCTCTTTCTATTAGGACGACCTTTGCCCCCATTTGAACCGCGCCGGCTGCCAGCGTTAATCCGCCGGAGCCGCCGCCGATAATTGCAATGTCGGTGCGAATTGTGTCGCTCATTTTCGTTGGACGGACTTCGGGCGGCCTGCCGTTTTTTGCCGTTTTGTTCGGGATGCGGTGAGGGCGGGGGCGGATTTAGCCTCTTTGGAAACTTTGGAATCTTGCGGTTTTTTTGATGCGGTTTTTTTCTTTGTGAGTGCTCCGTATGCCACCGGCACCAGGGCGAGAATGGCCAAGCCGATGAGCGGTGCGAGAATTTCCGGATTCAGGATCAGGTCCACATTGGGAGTGCCGCCCGCATCAAAAGTTGCCCCGAGGCCGTTGCCGAGCAGAATGAAAACGAAACTGCCGGGAATGATGCCGAGCAGCGTGCCGAAAAAATAGACGGGAAGGGAAACACCCAATAATGCCGGCGCGAGGTTAACCAGAACAAAGGGGAAAATCGGAATGAGCCGCAACACCAGCATATAACTTAAGGCATTCTTTTGAAAGCCTGCGCGCATGCGGTTGATCCAGGCGGCATTTTGAGATTCTACGGCGGGGCCAAAACCCATCCGCACCGCCAGAAAGATGGCGGTCGCGCCCAGGGTAGCGCCTACGACCGTGCCGATGAGCCCGGTGACTATGCCAAACAGGAAGCCGCCGGTCAGCGTCAATACCAGACCCACAGGCAGAGAAAAGGCGACAACCAGAGCATACAAAAAAGTGTAAATCAGCGGCGCAAGAAAACCCAGTTCCTCCACGCGTGCCGTCAGGTCATGCCTGTATTCTCTTAAGATGTCAATACTGATATAAGAGGGGCCGTCCAGAGCGAAGAACAGGATACCGCCGCCGACCAGAGCCAGCAAGGGCAACAAACGACCCAATCGCAGTTTCTTCGAGGAAGGTTTGGATTTATTCATAATTTCAATTATTATATGTCCCAAAGACAGTAATTACATCCCCCAAAGCAGCGCGAATTGCTTTTTGATCGCATTCCCGCTATGTTCGGTAAGAACATTTAGATTTTTTGAAGTGGAACGAGCGCGACCACGTATCCGTCCCCGTCTCGCCCGCTTTGCCTTCTCTCTTACCTGCGTCTACCTGCGTCTACCTGCGTTGCACCGAGAGACCGCCCGGCATGCAGTTCAGAGCCGGGTATTGAGAACTACTGCCAATACTCCAGATACGAACGAAGCCGGTCGGTTGGGTAGAAGTTTCCCTTTCCTCGCCGGTGTCGGGGTTGCACCAGAAGTTGCTCCAAGGTGCATAGATCCCCGTGAAGCCGGTTGGCGATCGTAATTCTGTCGTGCTATTACCCTGACCCAAGTCACCGTCACTGGTTGAAAGACCGGTGGTTTGAGTATCCCAATAGGTGGCATTGACGATGGTTTGATCATCGGTGTGGCCTATCAAGCCGCCAACACGCCTACCGGAACCTGAAACAGGCCCGGTGGCGGCATAAGAATAATGAATTTGACCGCCTCGGACCGGGTCCCGGACCCGGATCAGTCCCAGGCTAGACTGTTCGCGAATAGATCCAACCAGTCCGCCAACCCTATTACGTTGTCCGGCAACTCTTCCGCCGGATGCATAAGCAAAGCGAATGTCCGCCTCGAGACCAAACCCAACCAGTCCGCCAACATCATTGCTATCTGCCGTGCCGGAAATATCTGTGCCGAACACATAGGCGGAGCGAATATTAGCATAGGACCCCAACCCGACCAGTCCGCCAATCCTATTACCTAGTCCGGCAACACTTCCGTTGGATGCATAAGCATAGCGAATATCCGCATACTGACCATATCCAACCAGTCCGCCAACATCGTTATCTCCGGCAACACTTCCGTTGGATGCGGAAGCAAAGCGAATCGTCGTATTCCGCCCATACCCGACCAGTCCGCCAACCCTATGATTTCTTCCTTCAACACTTCCGCCGAAAGCATGAACATCACTCATATTGGCATCCGGCCCGTTCCCAACCAGTCCGCCAACATGATCATCCCCGGCAACCATTACGTCGGATACATTCGTCCGGCGAATATCCGCATTCGGCCCATCTCCGACCAACCCGCCAACATGATCAACCCCGGCAACGGTTACGCCGGATACATTCGCATAGCGAATCGTCGCATTGAGACCAACCCCGACCAGTCCGCCGGTTCCGCCAATAAAACCACTCCCGGCAACACTTCCGCCGGATGCATAAGCATAGCGAATATCGGTGTCCTCTCCAACCCCAATCAGTCCGCCAACAAAATTATTGCCGGAAACATTTCCGTCGGAAGCATAAGCATCACTCATATTAGATCCGGTCCCATCCCCGACCAGCCCGCCCACACCGCTGGCAAACGGACTCATCACATTGCCACCGATAACCGACACACTCTCAAAGCGGGCATCCTTGCCATGGCCGACCAGTCCGCCCACGCCGTAGGAGGAGAAGAGCAAACTCGTCACAATCACCTTGCCATCCGTAACCGACAGATTTTCATAATTGGCATCCGCGCCATAGCCCACCAGTGATCCCACATAACGGTCACCGCCACTGACGTGCGCATCCCGGAGATGCAGATTTTGCAGACGACCTGCGAACGCGCCAAACAATCCCACTCCAATCGCATCATCACTTGCATTGACAAACAGATCGGCAATAGTATAACCCCCGCCATCAAACACACCCGTGTAAATGTTGCCGCAACCATCCCCGGAAAAATTCAAAACAGAGCAGAAGCCAATCGGCTCCCAACCGCCGCCGCTCGTCCAGACAGCCGGATTACTACTGTTCACCTCATAAGATGCCGCCAGACTAAAACTCAACGAGCGGGTCAACTCATAACCCAAGCAGCCGGAACTCGGGCAACCATCAGAACCTACGGCAGTAATCTCGTCAATATTGCCATCATCTGTTCCGTCGCCATTCAGATCGTCGCGCAGACGAGCCAACTCATCCAGAGTGCGAATTTCTATCAAGCCGTTATTATTGTCATCCGCATCACAGGCATCACCGAACCCATCCGTATCGTTATCCTCTTGCTCCGGATTGTCAACTGTCGGACAATTATCCGCTACTTTGGGACTGCCGCCGTCACCGCCGCTGCCGCCACCACCGCCGCCACAACCGGCAAGAAGCAAAGCCAGCATGCCTGTCAGCAAAACAGCGTAAAAAGAAGCCAACCGTTTCGGTCGCCGCAAAGAACCGGAGACTACCATTAGCGGCAATATAAATCGCCCGGTAACCCGCATGGCATCGCCGGACGAGATCCGAGTATTTGGAATAGGATTAGACTTGGACATCCGGGCGTGACAGCCGGCTGCATGTTCCTCTCGCCGGCCGAACCGGTAAAAAACAAACTTATTGATCATCATAGCTTATTTAATTGTTGTTAATTTTGAATGGATAAAAATTCTATGTTGCTTACTTACCTGCCTACCTGCGCCTATCTGCCTTGTGCCGAGAGGCCGCCCGGCATGCAGTTCAGAGCGGGGTATTGCGTGCTACTGCCAAGATCCCAGACAGGATCGAAGCCGGTCGGCCGGGAAGAACTCGTCCTTTCCTCGCCGGTATTCGGGTTGCACCAGAAGTTACCCCAAGATGCATAGATGCCGGTGAAACTAGTCGGCGATTGTAATTCTGTCGTGGTCTGACCATTACCCAGATCACCGCCACTGGTTGCCTGCTCGGTGGTTTGATTATCCCAATAAGAATTAGTGACGATGGTTTGATTCTCGGCAAAGCCGGCAAAGCCTATCAAGCCGCCGGCATTCCGGGCACCTGAAACACGCCCGGCGGCGGCATAAGAATAATGCACTTGACCGTTGGACCCATCCCCGACCAGGCCGCCAACACTGCCATTAATACTATTACCTTCCTCATCACGATTACTCCCCTCAACACTGCCGCCGGACACATAAGCATAACGAATCGTCACATTCCGACCGGACCCAACCAGTCCGCCGACATCAATCTTCCCTAAGTTATTGAGACCGGACACATAAGCATAGCGAATATCCGCATGTCGACCGTACCCGATCAGTCCGCCAGTCACCTCACATTCACAATTTCTTTGATCACCGACGCCAATCATGCTGTTGGATGCATAAGCATAGCGAATCGTCGCAGAGGTCCCAAGCCCGACCAAACCGCCAATACCATCACGCCCGATAAATAAAATGGCGGATGCATGAGAAGAGCGAATCGTCGCAAAGGATCCAAGCCCGACCAAACCGCCGGCAATCGCACCCTCAATATCATTGCTGAAAGATATACGAGAATGATCGAAGGTGTCTCCGGATACATTGGAATAACTAATATTCGCAGAGGACCCGGACCCGATCAGCCCCCCGCCAACGAATCCTCCTCTAATACCCACGTCGGACACACGGGAATCACGAATCGTTGCAAAGGGCCCATACCCGATCAGTCCGCCGCCACTTCCGGTGCCGCTAATCTCCGCATTGGTCACCCGGGAATCGCGAATTGTTGCAGAGGGCCCAAACCCGATCAGTCCGCCGGCATTGCCGCGACCGTGAACAGATCGAGTATTTTTGTTCGACCCGGACACATGGGAATCACGAATAGTCACAAAGGATCCATGCCCGACCAGCCCGCCGATACTACCGGAACCAAGAACAGAGTTTCTAAACACGGACACATCGGAATCACGAATAGTCACCCTTTCCCCAAAACCAACCAGCCCGCCGACGCTTCGTGCCCCGGGGCTATCCACTCTTCCCGTCGCGCTGATATTTTGAAAACGAGCGCCGGAACCATAGCCCGCCAGCATACCAACAGCATTGGCGCCTCCGCCGACAAACACATTCAACAGATCCAAGTTTTGAATAGTACCCGTCACAGCACCAAACAAACCGACTCCGTTCGTATCATCATCCGCGGAAATTCTAAGATGGTCAATATCATAGTGATTGCCGTCAAATATTCCCGTATAGGACACGCAATCATCAGCCTGTGAACTACTGCCGGCAGAACAGGAACCGATCGGCGTCCAGCCACCCAGGTCGTCCATTGTCCATGCATCCATATTTGCACTGCCGGTAGCATAGGAACTCGATTCTTCAAAATCGAGCGAGCGGGTCAATTCGTAACCCAGACAACCGGACTGCGGACAGCCTCTGGTTGCAAGATTACCCTCACTGTCTCTGCCTTCGCCGTGCAGATCATCGCGCAACAGGGCTAACTCGTCCAAATTGTCAATTTCCATCAATCCGTTATTGTCGTCATCCCGGTCCTCATCGCTGTCACGACAACCGTCCGCGTCGGAATCAAGATTGCTGTCCGTGGAATTCCAGCCGGTCACACCGGCCGGACAGGCATCCGCCTCATCCGCCAGACTATCATTGTCATCGTCCGTATCTTCGGTTAGGTCGGTAGCACAACCGGCGACGAGCCTGTCCGGTTGGTTGTCATTATCCGTGTCGATGTTCGCACATGCGTCTGTTGGGAATGCATCTTCATCGCTGTCACGACAACCATCGCCGTCAGCATCCGTGTCTCCCGTAGAAGTCCAGCCGGTCACACCGGTCGGACAAGCATCCGCCTCATTCGGGATATTATCCAGGTCTTGGTCTTGGTTCGGGTCTTGAACATGGTTTTGCCGCTGCTGTTCCGCACTGACGGGAAGGCAGTTCAAAACGGGGTATTGGAAATTCCTGCCAAGATCCCAGACAGGCACAAATCCGGACGGTTGGGAAGAATTTGTCCTTTGCTCGCCGGTGGCCGGGTTGCACCAAAGATTGCCCCAGGACTCGTAAATGCCGGTGAACCCGGTCGGGTACTGTAGTTGAAAAGTGGTTTGCCCGCTGCCACTGCCGACGCCGCCGGACGGCTGCCCGGTGGTTTGATTATCCCAATAGGAATCTGTGACTGCGGGTGCCCCGAGATAGACGGAACCAATCAAGCCACCGCCACTGCGGTTAGCGGAAACAGGACCGGTGGCCGCATAGGAATAACGAATAGTCGCAAGGGACCCGTGCCCGACCAGGCCGCCAACCCTGCGATTTCCGGTAACGCTTCCGCCGTAGGCATAAGCATTGCGAATATCTGCCTCCCGACCAACCCCGACCAGGCCGCCAACATCATTCCTCCCGGCAACATCTGTGCCGGACACATAAGCATTGCGAATATCCGCCTCCTCTCCAACCCCGACCAGGCCGCCAACCTCATTCCTCCCGGAAACATTTGTGCCGGACACATAAGCATCGCGAATATCCGCATCCAGACCAACCCCGACCAGTCCGCCAACCCGGCTGCGATTTCCCGCAACACTTCCGCCGGAAGTACGAGCATAGCGAATGTCCGCCGCGTAACCCAATCCAACCAGGCCGCCAACATCAGAATCCCCGGCAACATCCGTGCCGGATACATTCGCATAGCGAATATTCGCATTGCGACCGTCCCCAATCAGTCCGCCCACATAGCCGGCCGACGGGCTCATTACACGGCTAGCCGTAACCGACAGATACTCATAACCGGCATTCCCGCCATAGCCTGCCAGCGAGCCCACATAAAGGGCACCGCCATTGACGCTCGCATCCCGGAGATGCAGATTTTGAAGACGACCGGCGAACGCACCAAACAAGCCCACACCGAAAGTGCGATTATCCGCAGAGACAAACAGACCGGTAAGAGTATAACCCCCGCCATCAAACACACCCGTCCAAGCGGTGCAATTATCCGGACCGGAACAGGAGCCGATCGGCTGCCAACCACTGCCACTCGTCCAAACAGCGCGGTTGCCGCTGTTCTCCTTGTAAGATGCGGCCAGGCTAAAATTCAACGAGCGGGTTAACTCATAACCGACACAACCGGCAGGCGGGCAACCAATGGAACCCACGGCGGTAATCTCGTCAATATTGCCATCGTCTGTCCCATTACCATCTAGGTCATCGCGCAGCCGCGCCAAGTCATCCAAAGTGCGGATTTCTATCAGGCCGTTATTATTGTCATCCACATCACAAGAATCTGTGAACCCATCCAGATCGTTATCATTTTGTGTCGAATTGTTGATAAACGAGCAGCTGTCCGCTACACCGGAGCTGCCACCGCCGACGGCACAACCGGCAAGAAGCAAAGCCAACATGCTTGTCAAAAAATAAGCCGGCCGAACCGATAAAAAGTTAAACTTATGCATCACGGCTGATTTAATAGTTAATAGTTGTTAATTTTGAATTGAGAAAAAAATTCCATAAGGTTAATTATAACACCAATTTACAAAATAATTGCCGTTTTTTGCTCGTCTTTGATATATTTTTATACCGAAAAAAGTTCCATATCTTGCCAATCACAGCTTTAAAAGTCAAGTCGTTTTTCTTTCGCAAACGCGGCAATATTCAAAAAATATTCAAAATAGTTCGGGTATTTCTTTCTATTGACACCGGGCGGGCATTCTTATAATAAAAAGTTATAACTCTTTTCTCTTGTAAGTATGATCATAAATCACCGGTTGATACATTGACAAACCATTCAGAGCGTCACCCTCTTGTCGGGTTCTTGTTCGGTTTGACGGCGGCTTGGAGCCTCTGGTTGCTGGGGTTTGCCTTCTTTCTACCGTTGATTGCCGGTATGGTCGGCGTTATTCTGCCCGCATGGGATTACCTGCCCGTTCTGGGCTTTGATGCGTTTGGTTGGAATGCCTGGCATGCGGTGCTGTCCGCGCCGGGTCTTATGACATCGGTTCGGCTTACACTTGTCATCGGCTTGGGATCCACTCTGATTACTTTGATAGCGTCCATGCTCATTGTCGCTTTTTGTCATACGCAGGGTCGTTACAAGACTCTGCAGAATTTCCTGGCGCCGTTGCTTGCCATACCGCATCTGACACTTGCCGCCGGTTTGGCTTTTTTGCTGGTGCCAAGCGGTTTTTTGATGCGTTTGTTTGCGCCCTTGTTCGGCTGGCAACAGCCGCCGCTGTTTCCGCCTGTGCCGGATCATTGGGGGCTGGTGATGATTTTTCTCCTTTGTCTTAAGGAGATTCCGTTTTTGTTGTTTGTGATTAACGGGGCATTGACGCGCACGAACGCGACCGCCCATCTTCGGGTGGCGGCTTCCTTGGGATATCATCCGCTGGCTACCTGGTGGAAAGTGATCTGGCCGCAAGTCTATCCGCACATTCGGCTGCCGTTGTTTATTATTCTGATTTTTTCGCTGGTTAATGTGGATATTGCGTTGATCTTGGCGCCGAATGCGCCGCCGCCCTTGGCGGTGCGGCTATTACAGTGGTTTCGCGGCGATGATTTGACACAGCGCATGACAGCCGCCGCCGGCGGGGTCCTTCTTTCGGTTTCGGTAGGCATGGTCGCGCTCCTTTGGTTGCTTTCGGAATTCCCGGCCGGAAAGATCTATCGGCGTCTTGTCGTTAACGGGAAGCGCGGCGGTCGCCATTTGGTACAAAAAACGGTTTCTTTTTTGTTGTTGGCGGTCATGGTGCTGTTTGGATTCGGTAGCCTGCTGATGATGTTGGTCTGGTCTTTCGCCGGCATCTGGCGGTTTCCCGCCCTGATACCCGACAGCTGGCAAGCCACCTACTGGATTAACTGTTATCTGTGTGCGCCGATTTTCAACAGTATTTTGATTGCGGCGGTTGTTTCGCTGTTTGCGGTTATCGTCATTGTCGGAATGTTGGAGTACTTGCATCTTCATCAAATCCGTATTCCGGCACTCTGTTTTTACTTCCCCCTTTTCATTCCGCAGATTGTGTTTATGTTCGGATTTGATGTGTTGTTGCTAAAATTGAGGATACCCGAATTTTGGAAGGTCCTTTGGGCGCACTGGATTTACAGCCTGCCGTATGTTTACCTGATCATCGGGTTGTCTTATCGGCGATTGGATGCGCGCTACGAGCGGATTGGTTGGTGTCTCGGCGCGTCGCGCTGGCGCACTTTGTTTGCGGTTAAGTTGCCGATTATGTTCCGCTCTCTCGTTTACGCCTTTGCCATCGCGTTTGCGGTGAGTATCAACGAGTACTTGCCTACCCTCATTCCCGGCAAAGGGCATGTGGTGACTCTGACCACGGAAATGGTCAATTTGGCTTCGGGCGGTGACCGGCGTATTATCGGTGTGACGGGAGTGTTTCAGTCTGTCATACCGTTTGTCGTTTTTTGTATTGCGTTGCTGTTACCAAGTTTGCAAGCAAGAAACAGGCAAGGTCTGCGCATATGAAGGAAAGCAAAAAAATGTCGCTGGAATTGCGCGGCGTGCATATCCGAATTCACGGCCAAACTCTGGCAGAAAACTTGTCGTTGCGTATCCGTGGCGGCGAAACCCTGACCATAATGGGCGAAAGCGGGACCGGAAAATCCACTCTGTTGGGGTTTATCTGCGGCACCCTGGGACGGGAATTTGAAACCGAGGGGCGAGTTCTTTTGGATGGCGAGGACATCACGGGTCATCCGCCGGAGAAACGGCGGATTGGTATTCTGTTTCAAGATGATCTGTTGTTCCCGCACTTGTCCGTTGCCGAGAATTTGGCGTTTGGTTTGGCGGCGGGTTCCGGGGGGCGGCGGGATCGACGAGAAAAAATTAAAGAAGCACTGGCTCATATTGGCATGGCGGGATTCGGGGAGCGTGATCCCGCAACTCTGTCGGGCGGCCAGCGCGCCCGGGTGACGATGATGCGCACTCTGCTGGCACTGCCCAAAGCGGTTCTGTTGGACGAGCCGTTCAATAAATTGGATGCTTCGCTGCGTCTGCGTTTTCGCCGGTTTGTTTTTTCTCATATTCGCGAAGCCTGCTTGCCGTGCATATTGGTGACACATGATCGCGAAGATGCCAAGGCGGCGAAAGGCAAGATCGATGTTTTGCATCGGCACGGCAAGTATTCCGCCCATTGATGAGAAGGGGTCCGCCTGACCCTATAATATTTAAACATGGAAGATCTTTATTCTATTCTTGGTGTGGAAAGCGGCGCGGATGCCGACAGTATTAAGAAGGCTTATCGCCGACTGGCAACGAAACATCATCCCGATAAGACCGGCGGCGATAAGACGGCGGAAGCCAGCCTGAAAAAAATCAATCACGCATACAGTATCCTCGGCGACGCCGACAAGCGGGCCCAATACGACAGAGGGGGTGCCGGGGATTCTCCTTTCGGCGGGTTTGGTGGCAGCAATGGCGGCGGTTTTTCACAGGGGCCGGATTTAAGCAGTATTTTTGATGGTTTTGATGAGATTTTCGGACAGTCCGGTGCTAGAACGCGCGGCGGCGCGGATGTTGCCCAACGCGTGACCGTCAGTTTTGAGGAGGCATACAAAGGGGTCGCGAAAACGCTTAGAGTCCGCCTTAAACAGGCATGCGCCGTCTGCAAGGGAACCGGCGCCAAGGGCGGGACGGAGTTTAAAACCTGCGAGAAGTGCGGCGGCGGCGGTATCCTGCGCGTGCAGCGCGGGATGTTCAGTATGCAGCAACCCTGCCCGTCTTGCGGCGGGCGCGGCAAACGGATTAAACAAGCCTGCGCCGATTGCGGCGGCAAGGGTGTTGTTTTGCAAGAGAAAGAGATTCGGGTGAAAATCCCCGCGGGTATTCATGACGGCGACAGAATCCGCATGCAAGGTCAGGGTGAGTTTGGCGGCGGGCGTGCCGGTGATCTGTATGTGTTGGTGCGGGTTCGCTCCCATCCCATTTTTCAACACGATGGGGCGGACCTGTTGTGTGAGATGCCGGTCCATCTGGCGGATGCCGCGTTGGGCTGCAAGGTATTGCTGCCCTTGCCGGACGGCAAGATTTCCGTTAAGGTGCCGCCCGGGACGCAAGCCGGGGATGTCTTGCGGTTGCGCGGCAAAGGGATGCCGGATCCGCAAGGAGGGCCGCGCGGCAACCTGTTATGTCAAATTCGGACGGAGACGCCGGTGAACCTGAATGCCGAACAAAAAGAACTTCTCGCGCAACTGAAAGCCAGTTTGGAGAAGAACGGTAAAAAACATTCGCCGGGCGGCACACGCTGGACGGAGCAACTGAAGAAATTTTTCCACTAATATCTCGCCGGTTTGTGCCGGCGGGCAAGTGGCAAGCGGATAAGTCGTTGATTGTCTGTGCCGGCGACTTGGTACGGTAGTCTTTTTCTTTTCTTGCTTCTTTTAATGCGCTGCCGGACCGCGCTCCAAGACGATTAATCTGTAACTCTTAAATTTTGCAAACACCCGGTCGGTGCCCGGCCGTCTTTTTCTTTTTTCTTTTAATTAATGCGCCGCCGGACCGCGCTCCAAAACGATTAATCTGTAACTCTTAAATTTTGCAAACACCTTGCCGGTGCGATGTCCGGCAAGATATTTTTCTTTAATTTTGAAGAAGGGCTTGCGGAAGAGAAACCGCAAGCAAGAATAGAGGATCTTGTGTCGTGCTTTCAGAAACAGGTCGGTGATTTCCAGGGATGGCAGCAGCCTTTGGCGGACGAGATGATCCAGCATATCAATGGTCGGACTTGTGTTTTCGGTGATGTCGCGGTCGGAAACGAGCCGGAAGCCGGCCGCGGAAACTTTTGTGTAAAAACTCGCCAACAGATGACCGCCGCCCATTTGTCCGGGAACCGGCTTGTTATTGCGTTTAAAAAAATCACAGATGACGACTTTTCCGCCCGGCACGAGGATTTGCCGTAAGACGGGTAATGCTTCTTGCAATTTTAAGTATTGAAAACTTTCGCTGCAGTAAACCAGGTCATACTTGTGCCGGGGGTTGTGTTGCGGTAATTCTTCAAAGCGGCACAAAAAGTCCCGCCTTTTGGACGGTGACTTTTTCAGAGTTTTCAACCGTTCCTTCATTTCTTCGTAAAGATATTTTGAGGGTGTCACACCGTCAACGACATAGCCGGCTTCGGTCAGTCGGCGGATCATTGTTCCGCTGCCGGGTCCGACATCCAACAGACGCGGTGCTGTTTTTCCGCGAGTATGCTTTTTGATGATGTCCGCAAGCATCCGGGCATACTTTTCCTGTGCTTTAAACAGGGCGGAGATTTTCGGGGCTTCTCCTTTTTCCCAGAAGCCGAAATGAAGATGTTCAATGCCGGTCAGTTTTTGAGCGAACACCAAGCCGAATTCTTTGCTATCCATGCCGGTTTGGGTCCTGTTCCAAAACAATTAATCTGTAACTCTTGTATTTTGAAAACATCTTGCCGGTTTGATTGCCGGTAAGATACCTGTTCTTTATTTTGGAGAAGGGTTTGCACAAATTGCCCCGGGTGATTTGGAGAAGAGACATACCCGGTGGCGATGTTTTTTTATTAAAGGTTTGCAAAAAAATTACAATAAAAGGTTTCATATGGAGGACTATTTTCAATTTGTATTGAAAGTATTTTATATCAAGTCGCCGCGTTTGTATCCTATTTTTCCGATGTTCTTAATCACCCGGTCGCTTAAATTGCCGTTTAAGTTACCGATTAACTTGTCGCTTATAAGTTCGTTGGCAATATTTGCCTTGCCGGATGTTCGGATGTTCGCCAAGGTGTCTGTGGTCTCTATATAAGATACTTATATAAGGGGGATATGAGGGATATGAGAGAGATGAGAAAGTTGGAAGAGATCCCCAATCGGATATCGGATCTTTGGGGGCGAAAATCTTGGACAGGTGCATGCATGATCTCGGCAAGGTTTTGGACGCTGAGTTTGGCATTCATTGTGCATTCATTGTGCGTTCTCAGATCAAAGAGCCAGCGGTTCCGGCGGACGGGGCGGAGATTATACAAGGATTATCCGGGGATAGAACAGACCCGTTAAATGGTCTAAAATAGTTGGAATGAACTTCCTTGCTCTTGCCCTGTTCGCCTTTGTTGCCGGCGGCACGCCGGGGCCAAATAACATTATGTTGATGGCATCCGGCACCAATTTTGGCTTACGGCGAACACTGCCACATATCGCCGGCATTCTGTCAGGTGTTTTTTCCATACTCATTCTTGTGGGTAGCGGCCTGGGTTCCATTTTTCAAAATCATCCCGCTCTTTTTCCTTTGTTGCGGTGGTGTGGCGCTTTTTATATTTTGTTCATCGCATACAGAATCGTTCGGGCGGGTCGAGTTGCCACCGAGGACAAAATGAAGCAACCCTTGCGATTCTACGAAGCATTCTTGTTCCAATATTTGAATGTTAAGGCCTGGGCGATGAGTATATCGGTCTTCGCCTGGTTTGGTAATCCCGGTTGGTTTTACTTGTGGAATGCCTTGTCTATTGCCGCGGTCTTTGTTGTTGTCATTATTCCCGGATTGTTCTTTTGGACATCTCTCGGGTTTTTTCTGCGGCGTTATCTTCAATCACCGCGCGCGCTGGCTGTGTTTAATTGGGCGATGGCATCCTTGTTGGTTCTGTCCATTGGGTTGCTGTTTTTGTGAGGGCTATCCGTTTTTACGGTTTTGCATCAACACAATGGAATATTCCAAAAATTTGCGGCAAGAACAGGCAACTTTAAAATGATTATTTGGGGTTTGACGCAAATGCGCATTTTGCATAATTTCAGAAAGGCTTTGGAAATAGGTTTATAATTAAAGGATACGAAATTCTTTTATAAAAATACATAACTACAATTAAATAAAACAAGAGATGAATCAACTACACTTTTTATCGGTTCGGTCGGCGAGAGGAACACGCGGCCGACTGCCCCGCCCGGCATCGGCACAGGGCGTTCGTAATGATATTCCAAATTTTTATCTTTCTATCAACCCTTCCTTTAATGTTAATAATGTGAATGTTATTTGGCGGGCGGTTGCCGAGCGGATTGTATCGCCGCTCACTGCAGTCTTTGTTAATGCCGGCCTGCGGATGAAGCGGTCAGCTTGATGCCGGGCGGACTCACAGCCCAAGGCAGGTAGGCCGGGAAGAGGGAACAGTAAGACAGCCCTTTTCTGTTTGGAAAAAAACAGGGAGGTTTTTTGCGGAGGCGGGAAGCCAAGCGACTGCCTGCCCACTCACTCTAAACCGCCTAAACTACCTAACTACCTAAACCCAATTACCCCAATCGCCGCTTGGATTCCTGTCAGATTCGCCTCCTTTTATGGAGTTCCCGGGCCCGGGCGCAGGACGGGGTGGGCGGACCAATTCACATTCACATTCACATAAAATGCGTTTGTGTATAATAATCGGTAAAATAAAAGAGGTGGTTACTTGCCGGTGGTCGTTTTTTCTTTGAATAGGATTTTATATATTTGGGCATACCGGATGCGTTAATATATCCCCGCTTTTTTAATTTTTTTTAATAATGAAAGATGAATGATCAATAAAACATATGTATAACAAACTGCTTTTGGTGCCTGCCGGGTTATGCGGGAATTGCCGGCGGTTGCAACGCTTTAATCGTAATGGTTAAGATGGGTTCCGCTGTTCCGCAATTTTCCGCCGAATCTACCGCAGGGGTCTTTTCTTTGGCGGAGAATACGGACAGGGTTTTGGTACTCTTTTTTTATCCGCGTGACAATACTTCCGGTTGCACCCGCGAGAACGAGGATTTTCGCGATCTTCACGGGGAGTTTCTTGACAAAGGAGTGCGTGTGTTCGGCATCTCGCGCGACACATTGGCATCACACCATAAGTTTGCCAAAAAGTTGGAATTGCCGTTCCCGTTGATCGCCGACCCGAAGGAAGAACTGTGCGGATTGTTTGATGTGATGCGGGATAAGAATATGTACGGAAAGAAGGTGCGTGGCATAGAAAGAAGCACTTTTTTGCTGGCAGCCGGCGGAATTTTAACCAAAGAATGGCGTAAGGTCAAGGTGCCGGGACATGCGGCCGAAGTGCTGGCGAGCCTTACGCATGCTGCGGCGACTTAGAAATGACAGATTTTGACCTTTATACTTGGGACCGGCATAATGCGTTGGCTCCGCTTGTTTTTTTTGAGGAGATTAAGGCGTCTTATCATTTGATTCCGACCAACCCGACTTCCAAAATACTCAAAAAAGAGATCAAGAAAGTGAGTCCGCTGGGAGAAATCCCGGTTCTCATCGATCAGCGGGCGGAAAAAAAGAAGGCGTCTCTGTTTGGGACGGGAGCCATTCTCTTTTATCTGGCACTTGATACGCGGAAGTTTCTGCCCGCTGTCCCAAAGTTGTATACCGAAACGATGCGTTGGTTTTTTTGGCAAGAGAGGGCGATTCATGGCAACATCATCATTTACGAAAATACGAAAGAAGTCGCCGTCCGGGCCGAGTGCCGTGCTCAAATCAAGAGATACTTGAAGCGTTTGGATACGCTGCTTAAGAACAAGCGATACCTTGCCGAAGAATTTTCTATTGCGGACATGGCGTTGTTCTTTTTAATTCGTCGCCCGGAACAATATGATATTTGGATCAGCGACCTGCCAAACTTGCGTAATTGGGTAGAACGTATCAACAAACGCAAGAGTTTCCGCAGTGTCCTGGGCATTCACTTTTATTGAGAATTCGCTTTAACCCCGGCCAAAACCCCGGTAAAGAGGGGCGGGCTACTCGCGCAGGGTAATCGGCAGTCTGCCGGGGGTCTTGGACCCGGCGATCTGCAGGGCGATTGCTTCCAAAATCGGCCAAATATGTTCCGAGCCGCCGCCTTTGGCGGATCTGTCCGCCATGGCAGAGAGCCTGACCAATGTGCCGAGTAGGGCGGACTTGCCCGCAAACCGGCGCAACGCGTCCCGGGCGCAGCTTTTACCGGGACCGAAAATTCCGTGTGCCGCCCATTCGCCCGGTGTGATAGAACCGGAACTCTTATTGCCGAGTCGTATCAGCATGCGCAGGTCGCGGGCGAGTATCCAATTGATCTGAGTGGGGTGGATATTTTCTGCTCTGAGTCGCCGCAGAATGCGCCGACAGCGAGCGGGTTTGCCCGCCAAGGCACTGTCGCTGAGGGCAAAGACGGCGTATTCCGAGTGGTCGCTGACAAACTGATGGACATCGTCGTATGTTAGTCGGCGAGTGCCTTCTTGTTGGGAGAAGCCGAGCACCAATTTTTCCAATTCGCCGGCCGCCGTGCTCAAATCGCCTTCGCAACTGACCGCCAAGAAACGCAAGGCTTCTCCTTCCAATTGCAACCCGACCTTGGCGGCACGTTCTTGCAACCAATTCAAATAGTTTTGCTCCTGCGGCGGATAAAGAATCTGCAAATTGCCGTCCTTGCGTTGTAATTCCGTGAGCCACTTTTTTTTGCGGGCGGCGGCGGAAAGACGCGGCAGACCAACCGATAGCATTGTGTCTTCCCCGACGGCATTGACCAATTCCGCCAGTGTTTTTTCTTGGTCGGCCTTGAGTTCGTCCGTATAAATCCTGACTTCCGCGAGGGTTTTGGCGGCAAACAAAGATGCCCCGCCGAGCGCATTTAAGATCACCTCTTTCGGTGTCTCTTCGTTCAGAATAAACCGGCGCAACTCGTCATATCCGTGTTTGCGGGCGAGTTGGCGAATCTTTTCCATGGCCTCATCGCACAGAAGAAGATCCTGCGAAGAGGTAAGGTAAACTTTTTTTAGCGCGGCCGGCGGTGGCATTTGGACATTTGGGTATTCGGGTATTTGGGTATTTAAATAAGAGTTCTTCGGCGGCTGTTTGCGACGGCTTCAACGCACTGTTTTAACCGTAAGGACCAGTTTCTGTGCCAGTCTGTCCAGGGTTTGGGAACGCAGGGTGTCTTCTTTGCGGTAGTAGGCGTTCAGGTTATTATCCGATGCCAGGATAAACCGCTCGCTCAGCATGCCGTCGCGTTTCTTATCCTCTTCGGCGGGTTGCACCGTGTATTCCAGACGGCAGATGACAAGGAAATCCGTTTTGTCGCCGCGGCTGTCGATCAACAGAGTGTGTTTATTGCAAGTCGGCCCGGTAAATCTCAGTTGTGTTGTCGCCGTGGCGGGATCCGGGGTGACCTTGCCGTTATGCTCTTCCCAGGCACGGGCAACCCGCAGAGAAAAAAAGTAACCTTCTTTGCCTTTGCCGTTTATGTGCAACGGACTTTTTTCCGCTGCCTCCGCGCCGCGTTGCAAACTCAGCGCGCATGAGGGCAAGGACAAAACAGGCATTAATAATAATAATGTTAATGTGGCGGCACGCCTATTCCGGGAAAACAAAATTGGATAAGAAAATTAAATAACAAAATTAAATAACGAAATTAATGAGCCGCCCCGGCACAAAGATAGTTTTGTGCGGCATCTTGCCGTCGGTCCATTTTTTTACCAGGTCCAACGCGCGGCGGGAGACTTCTTTTTTCGCTGCGTCGTCAATGTCCTTAATGTCCTCAACTTCCATGCGGGCGCGCAGCCGCCCGTTCACCTGGATGACGATCGTCCGTTGTTTGTCCTCCATGGCTTTCGGGTCTGTTTGTGGCAGCGGATGATTCATTAGAATTCTCTCTTCGTCTGTTGCGTTCGCGGTGTACATATTCCACAATTCCTGACAGATGTGCGGCGCGAAAGGCGCCAGGAGTAATATTAAACTGTGCATGCACTCGCGGCCGAGAGCCCTGTCGGCGGGCAGGTCGGAATCGCCAAGGACACTCGTAATCTCGTTGGTGAGTTCCATCATGGCGGCGATGGCGGTATTGAAACTGTGGCGCACGGCAATATCTTTTTTGACCTTGTCAATCGTTTGATGCAGTTTGGCGTAAAGAGTGCGCTGCGTTTTGCCGAGGTTTTCTTTGTTGTAGTGATCGGGGCATCTGTCGGCGTCCGCATAACGCAACGCCAGCCGCCAAAACCGGTTGAGAAAACGGCGAGAACCGTTGACCGCCCCGTCGGTCCATTCAAATGCCTGCACGGGCGGTGCCGCAAACAACATATATAAGCGGATAGTGTCCGCGCCCTGTTGGTCTATTAATGCTTGCGGATCGACAATGTTGCCTTTGGATTTGGACATGGCGGTGCCGTCTTTTAGGACCATGCCCTGGGCAAGAAGCCGAGTGAACGGTTCGCGCGCCCGGGTGACCACTTTTTTGCCGGTATTGAGCATATCGTCCATGCATTTGTAAAAGAAGCGCGCATACAGAAGGTGCAAGATAGCGTGTTCCACGCCGCCGACATACTGATCCACCGGCAACCAGTAGGCACCTCGTTCATCCATCATCCCGGTATCACAATCGGCACAGCAGTATCTGGCATAATACCACGAAGAATCAATAAAGGTATCAAAAGTGTCCGTATCCCGATGGGCTGCGCCGCCGCATTTGGGGCATTGGCACTCGTAGAATTCTTTGACCCGGCGCAGCGGTGAGTTGCCGCCCATCAGCGAAATATTTTCCGGCAGCCTAACCGGCAGATCCGCGTCCGGCACCGGCTGTTCGCCGCACTGCGGACAATGAATGATCGGGACAGGGCAACCCCAGAATCGTTGGCGCGAAATCCCCCAGTCGCGTAATCGGTATTGCACTTCTTCCCGCCCGGCCTGTTTTTTGCCAAGGGCATCTTTCATTGCGGCGAACATCTCGTCAAAGTTTAGATTGTCGTATTCGCCGCAGTTGACGGTCAGGCCGCGTTCGGTGTAGGCGTCTTGCGAGCTTGCGGATGCTTGCGTATGCGATGCTTTTTCGCCCGGTTGTTCGTCCCGGTGCGGTGCCTTGCCGGGCGCACTGCCCGGCGCACTGCCGGGTGTAGTCGGCGCGATCACCCGGCGAACGGGCAGTCCGTATTTGCCGGCGAATTCCAAGTCTCTTTGATCATGTGCCGGCACGCCCATCACCGCGCCGCTGCCGTATTCGGTCAGGACATAATCGGCTATCCAGAGCGGCACCGGTTCGCCGGTCAGGGGATGTAGCGCCCGGCGGCCGGTATCCAGTCCGTTTTTTTCCGTATTGGCGGGGTCTTTTTGGGCGGTGCGTATCTTCTCAATGAACGCGTCAATTTTTTTGTCTTGCCGTGCCCAGTGGCCGGACAGAGGGTGGTCCGCGGATAAACTGAGAAAGGTGACACCGAGCAAGGTGTCCGGTCTGGTGGTGAACACGGAGACGGTTTCCAATTCTTGCTCGCGGGCATCGCGGGTCTTGTCAAGTTTAAAGTCAATGGTCAGCCCGCGCGATTTGCCGATCCAATTGCGTTGCATCACCCGTACCTGCTCGGGCCAGTCTGTTAACTTGTCCAGGTCGGCGAGCAGTTCCTCGGCGTATGCGGTGATCTTCATAAACCAGTGGGGGAGTTCGCGCCGCTCCACGGTCGCGCCCGAACGCCAGCCTTTGCCGTCTATCACCTGCTCGTTTGCGAGCACCGTATTATCCGCGGGGTCCCAGTTAACCATCGCGTTCTTGCGATAGACGAGTCCTCGCTCGCGCATTCTCAGAAAAAACCATTGCTCCCAGCGGTAGTAGTCGGGGTCGCAGGTGGCGAATTCGCGCGACCAGTCATACGCATAGCCGAGCCTCTTGAACTGAGTGCGCATGTAATTGATGTTGGCATAGGTCCACTTGGCGGGGGATGTTTTGTTTTTGATGGCGGCATTTTCGGCCGGCAAACCGAAGGCGTCCCAGCCGATGGGTTGCAAGACATTTTTGCCGTCCATTCGGTGAAAGCGCGCAAGCGTATCCACAATTGAGTAGTTACGCACATGTCCCATATGTAGCCGTCCGCTCGGGTAAGGAAGCATTGCCAGACAGTAAAACTTCTCTTTGTTTGGGTCCTCCGAGACGCGAAAAAGATCCTGCTTTTCCCAGAACTCTTGCACGCGGGATTCTATGGCATGCGGGTCATACTGTTGCGGCCTGTTCTCTTGTGACATTTGGCGCGGCTTCGCTGTGTTCGGCTTAAAGAGATTACAAACTTTGGTGAAAACGAATGATTAAGTTTCAAATAGGATGAAAATAACCTTGCGCTTTCTTGAGGCGAGAAGTAGGTGAATATGTTGCGGGGAGTATGCGAATGTGTGGCGGGGTGCCGGGCGGGTGTTGGTTGTTCGGGTGGTTGTGGGTTGTTCGGGCGGGTGTGGGTTGTTCGGGCGGGTGTGGGTTGTTCGTTTGTTTTATTTATTTTTAGGTCCCTTTCATTTCCAACACATTACCGCCGGCAACAACCAGATCCAGCAGCAGATTATAAGCCTGATGCAACTGCCGATCCCTTTCAAACAGGGCTTTTGCACCCTTGCTGATATCCTCAGGCAAGTTTGCCGCTTCCGTTTCAATCGTTGCGTTGCGGTTTCTTGGAATCTCAATTTTGATATCCGGTTCAATCCCGATTTTATGAATGAATTTCCCGCTCGGCGTGGCGTACTTGGCGGTTGTGATTTTCACGGCTGCGTCGTCGCTAATATCAATGATGCTTTGCACTGTTCCTTTGCCGAAACTCTTGGTGCCGGCAATCAACGCGCGATGATGATCCTGTAACGCGCCGGCAACAATTTCCGAGGCGGATGCCGAACCGCCGTTGATCAGCACAAGCACCGGCAGCCCATCGGTCAGGTCGTAACCGTTCGCTTTGCTGGAAGATTGCGAGTTTCTGGACCTGCCTGCGGTGGAGACGATGACACCGTCTTCAATAAAGATGTCGGATACGCCGATAGCCGAACTGAGCAGCCCACCGGGGTTGTTCCGCAGGTCCAGAATCATGCCGTTAAGTTTTTTGTTTTCTTTCTTTGCGCCTCGGATCAGCCGGGACAGGTCCGAGGCGGTGTTGGATTGAAAAGCACTGAGACGGGCGTAAATGTAGCCGTCGGACAGGGGTGTCACGGCGACGCTTTTAATTTTAATCACCTCGCGCACCAGAGTGAAATCAATCAGTTCTTTTTGGCCGGGCCGGCGGACACGGATGTTGATTTTTGTACCGGGCTTGCCGCGCATGGTATTGACCGCTTGCTCGAGATCCATATCCGCGGTGCTTTTGCCGTCAATGGCGATGATTAAATCCAACGGCTGGATGCCGGCCCTTTGGGCGGGAGTATCGTCTATGGGGGAGATGACTTTGATCGCGCCGGCTTTCTCTTCATAGGTGACTTGGATGCCAAGCCCGCCAAATTTTCCTTGAGTCTTGATGGACAGTTCTTTTTTCTGGCGTTTGTCCAGGTAGACCGAGTAAGGGTCCAGGTCCCGCAGCATCCCGCGAATAGCCTGCTTCATTAATTCTTTGTCGTCCGTTTCATCCACATAGTTTGCCCGAATGACTTCCAAAATCTTGGCAAACTCGTGAATCTCCTTGACCGGTATTTGGTCGCGAGCGGCATGCGAAGGCAGCAGCACGAAGAAACTTAAAACCAAGAACAGGGTCAGGGTTTGCATGGAACGGCCGCCGAACCGAAAGTGCGTTTGCCACCGCGAATTGTTTGCCGCCGCCTTCGCGGTTGTTGCGGTTGGACGAGTAATAGTCTGTTTATTCATATCAATTATTATACACCAATTCGTTGTAATCCAAAAACAATTTTATTGCATCGAAAGTTGAAAGCAAGTTGAAAGCAAGTTGAAAGCAAGTTGAAAGAAAATTGAAAACAGATCAGAGCAGGTCCCGCAGTTTGTATATTTCCGCCAGCGCGTCCTTCGGGCTCAGGTTGTCGGGTTCTATTTTTTGTAGGTTGCGTCGCAGCGGGTCCTCGTCAAAGAGAGAAGTTTGGGGGATTGGTTGCTCGGTCGGGATTTGTTTTCTTTCCGCCTGTTGTAACTCGTCCAGAATTTTTTGGGCGTGTTCTATGACCGGTTGCGGGACGCCGGCGAGACGCGCCACCTGCAGCCCGTAACTGCGACTGGCGGGCCCGGTTCTTATCTTATATAAGAAGACAATACCGCCGGCATGCTCTTTTGCCGCCAGGTGGACATTTGCCGTTCCCGGTAACTCCTTGGCAATGGCGGTGAGTTCAAAGTAATGAGTGGAAAACATCGCGTAGGCATGCAAGGAGCGACTGATGTGATCGGCACATGCCCAAGCAAGAGACAGACCGTCATAGGTGCCGGTGCCGCGCCCGATTTCGTCCATCAAAATTAAACTGTCCGCGGTTGCCGTCTTGAGAATATGAGCGGTCTCGGTCATTTCGGTCATAAAAGTGGAACTGCCGGACGCCAGGTCATCGCCGGCGCCGATGCGTGTGAAGATGCGGTCTACTCTGCCGATCTCCGCCTTCTTGGCCGGCACATAACTGCCGATGTACGCGAGTAATACAATCAATGCGGTCTGGCGCATGTAGGTGGATTTTCCGCCCATATTCGGCCCCGTGATGATGAGCATATTTTGTTTGTTATCCAAAAGAAGATCGTTGGCGATGAAGGGCTGGTCCGAGTATTCTTCCACCAGAGGATGGCGGCCATCTTCAATCATCAGAGAATGCGCCAGGTGCAGTTGTGGTTTGTTCCAGCCGAGCAGATGCGCTCGCTCGGCGAGACAACACAGAAAGTCCAGCACAGCCAAGGCCTTGGCGATGGTTTGCAGGCGGCGCATCTCGGCGTTGAGTTTGTCCAAAATCTGTTCATATAAAAACTTTTCCCGTGCGAGAGAGCGACTGCGACTGCCAAGAATCTTATCTTCGTGCAGTTTCAACTGAGGTGTGATGTATCTTTCCGCATTTTTCAAAGTTTGGCGGCGGATGTAATCGCTCGGCGCGTTTTTTGCTTGGCCACTGCTGATTTCTATGTAATAGCCAAACGCCCGATTGTAGCCGATCTTCAGGGAACTCAGACCGGTCCGCTGTTTTTCTTCCGCCTCCATTCTTGTTAGAAACTCCCCGCTGTTGGTTTGCAAAGCGCGTTGTTCGTCCAGCTCCTTGTCATACCCGGATGCAATGACACCGCCGTCGCGCAGGTGCGCCGCCGGTTGTTCCAATATGGCGCGCCCCAACAGTTCGCTGAGGGTATCAAAGGGTTGCAGCGAATCGCTCAGTCGCCGCAGCACCGGTGTTTCAAAATCGGGGACGGACTGCAGTTCCGTAATTGTCGCCAGGGCGCGTCGCACCCGCAGCAGATCGCCCGGTCTGGCGGTGCGCACTGAGATGCGCGCGAGGGAACGCTCCAGGTCACCGGTCTTTGCCAGAATCGGTCGGACAGAATCAAACATCTTGCTTTTCATCAGTTCGCCGATTGCCAGTTGGCGGCCGCCGAGTAAGTCTATGTTGCGAATCGGGCGATGCAATTCTCGCCGCAACAGGCGGGACCCCATGGGTGTGACACAGCTGTTCATCAGCCCGAACAGCGATATTTTTTGGCTATCCTCATTGTCGTCTATGGCGAGATGTCGGCGACTCACCGGGTCTATGATGACGGCTTCTTCTTCGGCGGTTATTTGCGGC
Organism: Gammaproteobacteria bacterium; assembly: GCA_965209035.1. Classification (GTDB taxonomy): domain Bacteria; phylum Pseudomonadota; class Gammaproteobacteria; order CBDBNL01; family JAAOII01; genus CBDBPY01. The sequence goes on along the minus strand of OZ242372.1, from coordinate 1,000,879 downwards.
GGCTTCACATGTTGCAGGGTATTAAGTTGCGTCGCCAGCGCATAAGAAAGCAGGGCTCCCGCCGCCCGCAATGCCGGCAGAACGTGTGTATCCGCCCGTTGCCGCACCAGCCAGTCCTCGCCGAATTGTTTGTGCAGCAAAGCGAGTGCCTCTTTTTCTTCAAAATGCCGGGCATCATAGGCGCGGACATAGCGGGCGGCCCCGCTCCAATTTTTTTCGTCCTTGCTAATTAACAATTCGGTGATGTTTAACCTGCCCAATTCGTTTTGTAAACTTTGGTTGCTTTCCAAGATTTGCATACGAAACTCGCCGTTCGAAAGGTTAAGCCATGCGAGGCCGTAACCGCGCGCGCCAAATACCAGCGCGCCCGCTTGATAGTCGCGCGTCTCTTCGGTGAAGGATTCCTCGGTTGCCGTGCCGGGTGTGATGATGCGTGTTACCCGACGCTCCACCGGATCGCCTTGGCGTTGCCGGCCGATTTGCTCGCAGATGACGACGGATTCTCCAATTTTCAGGAGTTTGCCGATATAGGAATCGGCGGCGTGAAAGGGAACGCCCGCCATCGGGATCGGCATGTCGTTCTTTTTGCCGCGTGCCGTCAGCGTGATGTCCAACAACCTTGCCGCCTTTTTCGCATCTTCAAAAAAGAGTTCGTAGAAATCACCCATCCTATAAAAGAGCAAGGTGTCCGGATGCTCTTTTTTGATGTGCAAATAATGCCGCATCATCGGCGAAAACTCGGCGGAATTGGAAGACAGAACGGACATGACGGGCGTGTCGGGCGTGTCGGACTAGCGCAGCATTCCGGCCGCGGCGAATGCCTGGACGAAGTGCATGATCACGATGCCACAGGTCATCGCCGGCAAAAATTCGGCGGGGGGCAACCCGGCGGCGACAAGCCCGGCGGCGACAAGGGCGTAAAGTAAAATCACCAAAAGAAACTTAACCAAGGAGCCAAGTTTTAGCGCAAAGAGGATGCGGGTTGCCTGTGCCGCACCGCGAAAAGAAAAATAAAACAACCCTTGGAACAGAGCAGCGAACAAATACAGAATACCGCCGCCAAACAAGGCCGAGGATACTCCGCTACCGAACAGCGGATAAGCAAGAAACGAAAGAACAGCCCATCCGATCAGGAGGAACAGATTGAGCCTTAAAAATTTGAGTTGGTTTGCGTTTGGCACGGTTAATCAATTATATCCGTTATTATCCGTAAGTGTAAATTTTTCTCCTTCTTTTATTGACCGGTTATCGTGATGCTTTATTATGCTCACAAACAACTCTCGTTAATGCAATTCTTGCAAAAGCAACAAAAGTCCGGAAATGGGTGGGATCATACAATCAGGCGTGCTTACATTCCCGGTCAGTTATAATATTTTGGTGTCCTATCCCGCAGGCTATGAAATAGTATGAATCAATATCTCAATCAAATGATCAAAGGCGACTGTGCAAAGGTACTGGAAGATATGCCGGAAAGGTCCATCGATCTTATTTTTGCCGATCCGCCATACAACTTACAGTTGCGGGGCGAACTATTCAGGCCCAACCAAACCAGGGTGAACGGGGTGGATGACAAGTGGGATCAATTTTCTTCGTTCGCGGACTACGATCAATTTACCGAGGGTTGGCTTCGGGCTTGCCGAAGAGTGTTGAAAAAAGACGGCGCGATTTGGGTGATTGGCAGTTATCACAATATTTTTCGTGTTGGAAAAATAATGCAGGATCTGGGGTTTTGGACATTGAATGATGTTGTTTGGATCAAAGCAAATCCTATGCCCAATTTCAAAGGCACTCGTTTTAACAACGCCCAAGAAACGCTCATTTGGGCGGCAAAACATCAAAGTTCAAAATATACATTCCATTACAAATCAATGAGAACTTTTGGCGATGACAAACAAATGCGCAGCGATTGGTATATCCCGATTTGTTCCGGCAAAGAAAGGATTAAACAAAACGGCGAAAAGGCACATTCAACGCAAAAACCCGAAGCCTTGTTGTATCGGATCATCTTGGCTACTTCCAACCCCGGCGATATTGTTTTGGATCCTTTCATTGGCAGCGGGACAACGGCGGCTGTTGCAAAAAAATTGGGACGCCATTTTATAGGCATAGAAAAAGAAAGCCCTTATATCAAAATTGCCAAGGCCAGGATCGCAAAAGTCCGACAACTGGACGATGCGCTTTTATCCTATCCGATGGAAGTAAAATCTCCAAAGGTGCCGTTTGGCAATTTAATAGAAGCGGACCTGATTAAAGCGGGCGACTTCCTATATTCAAAAGGCAGGCGGCATAAAGCCCGAATTTTGGCAAACGCCACTTTGGAATGGGATAACAAGACAGGCTCCATTCACAAAATCAGCACGGAGATTCTGGGGAAACCGACAAACAACGGCTGGACCTTTTGGTATGTTTCCCAAAAAGATAATTTGGTCTTATTGGATACATTGCGCGAACGTTATATCAAAGAATATCTCACTTAAGACGATGCGTTACAAAAAGTTCAAAGGTATTTTGAACGAGACAATTTTTGAAAAATCAAAAGCACGCCTGATTGAAAAAATTGCCCAGTCCCCAAACCGGTACATCGGTTTGTTTAGACCAACAAGACCAAAGGCAAAGATTTTACAAAACCTATTGCAATCGCACGAAATTCGTTTTGGCGATGCTTTTGAAATTATCATTGAAGCATACCTGCGAGAATTTGGTTATGAGATTTTGGAAAAAAATTTGTGGCGGACAATAAAAACAGATTGAATATCGATCAGTGCTTCAAAACCCATAACAAAATATATTTAATAGAACAAAAAGTGAGGGATGATCACGACTCATCGAAAAAGCGCGGACAGATTTCTAATTTTGAAAAGAAATTGGGTGAAATGGTTAATCGGCATGAGGAAAATAATCTTGTCGGCATTGTTTACTTTATTGATCCCGAACTGCGGAAAAATAAAACTTATTATCAAGAAGAGCTCGCCAAGATGGCAAAAGCGTATGGAGTTGAGTTACACCTGTCCTATGGCGAGGAATTATTTCAATTATTAAACCACACGGCCGCGTGGACTCAAATCTTAAAGTATGTGAAAAAGTGGAAAACGGAAATACCCGATTTTCCGGAAACCAATTTTGACCTGGATGCCGAAAGTTCTTTTGAAGAAATAAAAGACTTGTCGCCGAGAATTTACAGACAAATTTTTGAAAACAATACGATATTTGAAGAGATTATTTTGACGCTTTTCCCGGAGAAAAAGACTTTACGACTCTTGCTGAAGCATTTTCAATCCAAAGCATCGGCGAAAGTTATCTATGGAACAATAGCCAACTTATTGCAAAGTAAGTTATAAATGACAACCGAACGCACACTATGAGCGTTTTAAACGAATTTGTTGACTGACCGGTTTGGTATCATTGCGAAAGCCCGCACTGCGCAAGCCCGCACTATGTTCACCAACAACTCTCGTCAATTCAATTCTTGCAAAAACAACAAAAGTCCGGAAATGGGTGGGATCGGACGGTTGGGTTGATTTTACTTTGTTGCGGATTAAGATGTGCTTGCATCAAAACGATGTCAAAACGATGTTGAAATAATTTCAAAACAATAACAATGCTAAAAAAATTTCAAAATCTCAACATCAGATTCGGCATCGGACTGCTTTCGGGTTTGATTGCCACGGCCGGCTTTAGTTTGACACTGCCCGCCAGTCGTTATGCCGTTGCGGAAATGCATCCGATCTTTATCGGCAGCGGTCGCGTCGTGTTGGCGGCCGGGCTTGCCGTCGTATTTCTGTTGTGCATGGGCGGAAAACTGCCGAGTGCGCGGCAATTTTACCGGCTGTTTGTTGCCTCTCTTGGCGTGGCTTTTACTTTTCCCGTACTGGTGGCCTGGGGCATGATTACGGTTCCGGCTTCGCACGGCGGCATCTTGCTGGGAATCTTGCCTTTGGTAACTTCCATATGCGGCCTGGTTGTTGCCCGGGAGAGACCTTCCGCGCTCTTTTGGGTGACGGCCGTTCTCGGCGCGCTCTTGGTCATTCTTTATGCCCTGATTCGCAGCGAAGAAAAATTTGTATTGCATTTGGGAGACCTGATGCTTGTTGTTGCGGTTATAGCCGCCGGCATCGGCTACGGGCTTGGCGCACAATTGACAAAGCAACTTGGCGGGGTGCGTGTCACCTGTTGGCTTGTCATTGTTGCTTTGCCGATCAATATTCCGCTAAGTTGGATCTTTCGCCCGGCAGAGCCGTTTGCGTTGAGTGGCGGTGTGTGGGCTGCTTTCTTGTATCTTGCTCTTGTCAGTCAGTTTTTTGGGTTTTTCTTTTGGTATCGGGCTCTCGCGATGGGAGGTATTGCCCGCATTAGTCAGGTCCAGTTACTGCAACCTTTCATGACACTCGGCGCGTCCGCCATCCTGCTGCGCGAGAGATCGGATCTCGTTGGCATCCTGTTTGCCGTGTTGATTGTTGTCACGGTGTTTGTTAATCGGCGGGCATCGATTGGCTATGCAGGGATTGGCCATGCGGGCCCCGCTAAACCGTGAGTTGACAGTCTTTTGCGGATCCTGTTTTCGGTTTTGCGCCGCAGAAAAAACAAAGAACATATTCTAGGCGAATTCAACCTTCCGGTGCAACACGGGTTGCTAAATTATAATCCACTCCGGTCGCTTCTGAGAAGACCTCGGCGGGTGTTCTAAATCCGAGCCGCTTGCGCGGTCGTTGATTGAGTCGGTGACGGATGCGGCAACTTTCATTAATTGGGATCCTGCCATCCGGCATTTTGGCGCGGCGGACAGCCTGCCGACATTAAGGCATGTCCCGCCCGGCCCGGCCGGCGGACCATCCTGCCGCTTTCTTAACAACTAACCTCAATCCGCGCATCTGTGGCGGCAATTCGCCTTGCATCTATGGCGGCAATTCGCCTTGCATCTATGGCGGCAATTCATCCGGATCTATGGTGGCAATTCGCCTTGTATCTATGGTGGCAATTCGCCTTGCATCTGTGACGGCAATTCGCTCGGATCTGTGGTGGCAATTCATCCGGATCTGTGGCGGGGATTTGGAAGCGGAAGCGGAGGCGGGAGTTATGTTTGTTTTCTGTCTGTGGCGGAATGAGACACACCTCAGGGAAACGACTTGTTTGATATAATGAAGTTATGACAATCTTGGTACAGATTCTTTGGACTTTACTCGTCATCTTTGCTCTGGCGATCGCTTGGGCGCGTAGCCGCGAAGATCTGATCCGAATGGAGATAGGGACCGCGGGGATTTTTGCGGTCAGCCTTTTGGCGGCGATTGCGTTCGGAGCCTGGGTGGCGTGTGTTGTCGGCGGCTTCTTTCTTGCGATGTTTCTGTTGCTCAATCATGTGCGGCCGTTGCGTAAGAAACTTGCCGGTTGGGTTTTTGCCGGCATGCAAAAGAGCGTCCCCAAAATCAGCGCAACCGAAGAGGAAGCCATCGCCGCCGGAGATCTGTCCTGGGAAAAGTTTCTGTTTCGGGGAGACTATGCGAGCGCGATGGAAACGGCCTTGGGTATGCCGCATCGCAATTTGACCGCGGCGGAGAAAAAATTTCTTGTCAATGAAACCGAAGCCTTGTGCGCACTTTGTTCGCGTGAGACGATAGAAAAGCATAAGGGGTTGCCACCGGCGGCGTTTGCCTATATTAAAAAGCACAAGTTCTGGGGGATGATTATCCCCAAGTCCGCGGGCGGCCTCGGGTTTTCCGCAGGAGCTCAGGCGGCGGTGATTACCAAACTGGCAAGTTGTTCGGCCGCCTTGGCGATTATGGTGATGGTGCCAAATTCGTTGGGTCCCGGCGAACTGCTGCTGAGATACGGGACGGCGGCACAAAAGAAGAAATATCTCGCCAAGTTGGCACAGGGAGAGGAAGTTCCTTGTTTCGCTCTCACATCCCTGCCCGGTGGCTCGGATGCGGGTGCGATGGAAGATTACGGAATTCTGTGTAAGAAGACCATCGGCGGAAAATCGGTATTGGGATTTCGCCTGACATTAAACAAGCGTTACATTAGTTTGGCGCCCATCGCCACTTTGGTCGGCGTGGCATTTAAGGCCTATGACCCGGATCGTCTGTTGCCGAAATCGGGAAAAAGAGGAAGTGACGGCGGTGACGGCAGAGGCGATGAAGATGACGGCGCGGCGATGCCGGGAGCGGAAGAAAGAGAGGGCGGTTATCTTGGAATTACCTGCGCGCTGTTGTCACATAAAACCGCGGGGTTGAATATCGGGCGGCGGCACGATCCGATGGGAGTGTTCTTTCATAACGGTCCCATTTGGGGCAAGGATGTTTTTGTCCCGTTGGAAGATGTGATTGGCGGCGCAAAGGGCGTGAGTAAGGGCTGGGGAATGCTGATGGAATGTCTTGCCGCTGGGCGAGGGATTTCCTTGCCTTCGCTTTCGCGCGCTTCCGCGGGGATGAGTTTTTTGACAACCGCTTTTTATACGAATGTTCGGCGTCAGTTTGGAATTCCTTTGGCGGAGTTTGAGGGGGTGGCGGAGAAGTTGACGCATCTGGCGGTGAACTCGGCCGCCACGGCGGCCATGCGCGATGCCGTAACCGACATGATAGATGCCCGGCAAAAGCCGGCTTTGGCATCGGCACTCATTAAATATTATTCCACGGAAATGGGAAGGGAATCGGTCAACCTGGCAATGGATCTGCACGGCGGCAAGGCGATTATGTCGGGCGGGCGTAACTACCTTGAAGAATCGTATCGCAGCACGCCGATCGGTATTACGGTGGAAGGCGCGAACATTCTCACCAGGTGTATGATCATTTTCGGTCAGGGGGTGATGCGTTGCCATCCGTTTTTGTATGATGAGGCAAGAGCCCTGGCAAACAAGGATGAGCGGGCTTTCGCCGAGTTATTTTTTCGCCACACGGCCTATGTGTTTGGCATGGTGGGCCGGTGTTTGGCGGCCTGTTGGAGCGGTGGCTGGCTGCCCTTTTTCAATCCGAACCCGCATGCCAATTCCAATCTTAACCTTAATCTTAACTTTAACAGCGGAGCCGCCGGCAAACTCGGTGTCTTCCACAGAAGACTTTCCGTTTTGAGTGCCCTGTTCGCTGTTTTGGCGGAAGTGGCTTTGCTCCGGTTTGGCGGCGGTATTAAAAGAAAAGAGAGTTTGTCCGGTCGGTTTGCCGATGCCTGGTGTGCGATGTTTGTCGCGACCGCGGCTCTGCGTAAGTTTCAAAACGACGGGATGCCCGCGGAGCAATTACCCTTACTTTTGGTTCTCCAAAAGCGAATGACGCGCGCGGCGCACGCATCTCTGGCGGGAATTGCCGGCAATTTATTTTTCGGCGGTGCCTGTATGCATTTCATTTTCCGGCCGTTTGGCGGACATGCCGCACCCAAGGACAAGGAGATTTTGGCGATCGCCGCTTCTTTGAAGGACCCGAAATCCAAACTTTTGACGGGTCCGGAAGAAACTATTCCCGAATTTTCCGAGGGAGTATGTTCACCTTTGCCGGAATTGCGCCGAGCCTATGTTTTGGCGAAGCAACTGCAACCTGTGCTGCGTCGTGTCCGCAAATCGGGGATGAGGCAACCGCCGTTTCTTGCACGCGGTGAGTATTTGGCTCGGCTGGTTAAGGATAAGACAATTACCGCGGCCGAACGCAAGTTGTGGACGGACGCCGAGACGGCGGCCGAGAATATTCTTAAAGTGGACGACTTTGCTGCATTAAAGTAGAAGGAAATAAAAGCCGTATTCTAATTCGTCATTCGTCATTCTACTTCCCCAACTTTTGCCGGGGAGTTATTTTTGTTTTTCCGGGTTTGTATCCCAAACCTTTATTCTCGGTTTGTATCCCGGGTTTGTATCCCAAACCTTTATCCTTGGTCTTTTATCCCGGGTTTGTATCCCGAACCCTTATCCCCGGTCTTTATTCCGGGTCTTACCCCAAGCCTTTATAGAGACCCTTAGGACTTTTGGCGGACAGATTTTTTGCGTTTGATGAACTTGTCTTTGACTTTCTCGCTGCTCATATGGCGCGTATCCGTTCCTTTTTGAACAAAAATGTGGTGATTGTTGACTTGACGAATACATTTGCCGATGCGTTCCATGGAGCGCAGCATCCAAAAAACATGGACGACAATCTTGACAGTTCCCGGGTCTTCCATAATCCAGGTAATTCTGGCACGAGTTGCATTTTGATACAGGACATCCATCTTCCGCTCTTTGATGATCAATTTTGCCGCCGCTTCGGTGCTCTCTTCTTCATAGGCATGCAGGGTATCCAGCAGCAGCTGCACGAGTTCATCGGCGATATTCTTAAGATCCGCATACAGATGATAATCTTTGTTCGCTTCGTTTTGTTCCAGCATCTTTTGTAATGTAAAAGATGTCTTGGTAATTTCGTCGCCCATGCTTTCCATATCGTTCACCATACGACTGATGCCGATGATAAAGCGCAGATCCGAGGCGGTGGGGCTGTGCAAGGCGAGCAGATTAACGCACTTGGTATCCAGAGAAACTTCCAGTTCGTTAATTTTTTGTTCGTGCTTGGAGATAATCTTATTTTTGCGCGGCTTCTTTTTGTCAATGGACAGGGCGACTTCTTCCAATTGTTTTACCAGAAACTGACCCATCTTGAGGATGTCGTTTCGCAATCCCGCCAGTTCTTTTTCAAACTTGGCGGATATATGTTGATGTGAGTTCATTGTTTTATTTTATCTTAAATTAGCCGTAACGCCCCGTGATGTAGTCTTCTGTCATGGTCTTTTTCGGTTTGGTGAAAATAGTTCTTGTGGAATCGAACTCAATTAATTCGCCGATATACATAAACGCGGCGTCATCGGAAATGCGTGCCGCCTGCTGCATATTGTGTGTGACGATGACGATGGTATAGTCCTTTTTCAATTGCTGTATCAGTTCTTCTATTTTTAGCGTGGATATGGGATCCAAGGCGGATGCCGGCTCGTCCAACAGTAAGACTTCCGGTTGCACCGCAATTGCCCGGGCGATCACCAAACGCTGTTGCTGCCCGCCGGACAGGGACAAGGCATTTTCGTTGAGCCGGTCTTTGACTTCATCCCAAAGAGCCGATTCGCGCAAGGATTTCTCGACGATCTCGGCGATCTTTTTCTTATTTTTCATTCCGCCAATCCGCAGACCGAAGGCGACATTTTCGTAAACACTCTTCGGAAAGGGGTTGGGTTTCTGGAATACCATGCCCACCTTGCGGCGCAGCTCGGCGGGGTTCGTTTCCCGATCATAGATGTTGTCTTCGTTGAGTAAAATAGTCCCTTCCACGCGAAAGTCGGGGATCATGTCATTCATTCGGTTGAAGCATCGTAACAGAGTGGACTTGCCGCAACCGGACGGCCCTATGAAGGCGGTGACTCTCTTTTCGCCGATGTCCATGGAGATATTTTTTAAGGCGCAGGCTTCGCCGTAGTAAACATGCACTCCCTGCACTCTGATAACGGGGGTATGTTCGTTTGTTTGTGGATCTGTCGGCATTCGTTAATTATTTAATTGCTTATTGTTTTTTCGGGTTTACCCTCTTTTAATTTAAATTTTTAAACTTCTCGCGCAGTCGGTTACGCAGGTAAACCGCCGTGGCGTTGAGAACAATAATGATCATGATAAGAAGCGCGGCGGTGGAGTACACCAGCGGCCGCGCCGCTTCTATGTTCGGGCTTTGAAATCCCACATCAAAAATATGAAATCCGAGATGCATGAATTTTCTTTCCGGATGAATGAACGGGAAGTTGCCGTCCAAGGGCAGAGCGGGTGCCAACTTGACCGCGCCCACCAGCATCAGCGGCGCGACCTCACCGGTCGCCCGGGCAATGGCGAGAATCATTCCCGTCATGATGGCCGGGCTGGCAATCGGGATGGAAATCTTGAGCAGTGTTTCCAGCCGGGTGGCGCCCAGGGCCATGCTCCCTTCGGTTAGATTGCGCGGAACGCGCACGAGCCCCTCTTCGGTGGCAACTATGACCACCGGCAGGGTGAGCAGGGCAAGCGTGAGAGACGCCCAAAGAATACCGCCGCTGCCGAAGGTGGGCGCCGGCAGGGCTTCGGGATAAAATACCCGGTCTATGCTGCCGCCAAGGGTATAAACAAAGAAGCCCAGCCCAAACATTCCGTAAACGATGGAAGGAACACCGGCAAGATTGTTAACGGCAATACGCACGAAGCGCGTCAACCGATTTTGTCTGGCGTAAAGATACAGGTAAACGGATGCGATCACACCCAGCGGCAAAACGAAGAGGGTCATTAAAAAAACCATGATCACAGTTCCAAAAATTGCGGGAAAGATGCCTCCTTCGGTGTTGCTTTCGCGCGGCTCGCCGCCGACGAACTCCGCCAAACGCATACCATAAATACGCAGTCTGCCGGCAAGACCCAGTTTGTTGGTTTGATACAAACGCACGATGCGTGCAAACGGGATATCCGTTTGCGTGCCGGCGGCGGTGCGCATGATCAGAGTGTCTCTTTGCAGTTGCCGATTAATCTTGCCCAGTTGCGTCGCCAGGATCTCATATTCTTTTGCGAATTTTTCGCGCCTTTGGTTAATCGTTGCTATGGCGGCTTCGGTTGCCCGGTTCTCCAAGACGAGGCGTCTTTCTTTTAATCGCAATTTTTCCATCCCATAGTTCAGATCGCGCAGTTCGTTTTTTTCCAGTTTTTGTGCTTCCTCAAAGAGTTTGCGCGCGCGACGGACAGTTTGCGACAAGGCTTTTGCCCATTCGGCCTGCTCGGTTTCCGCCAAATCGTATCTGCGGGGTGCTGCGCCGCCAATGGTCATCGCCACAGGATAACCGTAAAAGTTACCGTATTCCCTGCGTTCTATGGCGGTGAGTTCTTCGGGCATCGTTTGCCGGGTGATGCTGTCCCGGACAACCCATACAAAATCACCGCCGCCGAACTCGCGATTGCCGATCTTAAGTAAGATGCGTTCGTAAAGATCCGCTATTTCCTGTGGCTCATAACCGCTGCCGAGCAGCTGCGCCCTTGTGATGGTTTCGCTGTTGACAATTTCACCCGCCAGAGAAACGGACTCTTCGCCCGAGCGCACTTCCATAGAATGCAGCTGTCCGGGCATAAAGTGCGCGAAGCCTTTTGTCAGAATGAGCAGCATCACCGAGCCGACAAGAATGAGACAGCAGGCAAGTGCTCCGGCGAACAGCCATATGCCGTAATCGCCGCTGCGGAAAAAATGTCGCCAGCCGGTCTTGTTTTTCATATTACCGGACTTCATATGTTCGCATATTTTTTGCGAATTCTGTGTCGGATGACTTCCGCCAGACTATTGATGATAAAAGTGAAGACAAACAGAATCAAGCCACACAGGAAGAGAATTCTAAAATGCGAACCGCCGACCGGCGATTCGGGCAGCTCCACCGCGATGTTGGCGGCAAGGGTGCGCAGACCGGTGAAGATACTCATATCTATCAGCGGCGTATTGCCGGTTGCCATGAGCACAATCATCGTTTCGCCGACGGCTCGGCCAAAGCCGATCATTAATGCCGACAGAATACCGCTGAGTGCGGCGGGCAGGACGATGCGCAGCACATTTTGCAGTGGCGTGGCGCCGAGTGCGTAGGCTCCTTGAACCATATTGCTCGGTACCGAAAACAGAGCATCCTCGGCGATAGAGTAAATGGAAGGAATCACCGCCAACCCCATGGCGATGCCGACTACCATTGCGTTGCGTTGATTGTAGTCTATGCCGTTCTGTGATAACCAGACGCGCAGATCGCCGTCAAACAAAATCAACTCCATTATGGGACTTAGTTGCATCAGAAGATATCCGGTCAGCAGGAACAGCGGGATCAAGAAGAGACTCATCCAGCCGGGGCCTACGGCGTTGCGGTAGCGAAACGGCAACAAACTAAATAGCAGACCAAAAGCGATGGTAACCGGCGGCAACAGGATGAGCAGCGTAAAAATGCCGGGCAGATGCTTTTCAAAATAGGGGGCAAGCACCAGGCCGGCAATGAAGCCCAGAATCACGGTCGGGAATGCTTCCATGAGCTCTATGACGGGCTTCACTTTGCGCCGCAATCCGGCGCCCATAAAAAAAGAAGTATAGATGGCAGCCGCAATTCCCAGCGGCGCACTGAAGAGCATCGCATAAAAGGCGGCTTTCAGGGTGCCGAAAGTCAGAGGGATGACGCTGTACTTGGGTTCAAAATCGTCCGCGGCGGAGGAGGCCTGCCATGCCCAAGAGGGTTCCTCGTAATTTTCATACCAAATTTTCCCTACCAGGCGATGCAACGAGATCTCGGCGTGCGGATTGTTGATGTTGTAAAAAGATAATTCGCTTTGCCGGTTGATTGTGATTAACCCGTTGGCGCGCGGCGAAACGGCAAGGTCTTTGAGTTCCGCCGCTGAGTTCACCAGGATTTCGTCCAAACTGATGCGTTGGGCCGGACCATTGACAAACAGTAACCGGCCGCTTTCGGTTAGAACCAAAAAACTCTTACTGTTCTCGACCGGCCGGATCGATGCAACCGGTTCGCCGACATCAAAGTGCCTGATTTTGGCGAGTTCTTTGCGTTGTCCCTCGCCGGTGCGCATAAACCACTGTGTGACTCTCCCCGTTGCATCCGCCGTGAGTATGGAATAGTCGCCGAGCATGCGCCAAACGCCGGTCAGTCGGATGCCCGGCGCCGTCAATCGGATGTTTTGAGCGGGTTGGCTGCCGTCCAAGCGGATGACGGTGGCATCGCCGTCTCGGCCAGCTGCAAGGAGAAACAGTTGGCTTTCAAAAAGAAGCATGAAGTCCGGTTGCCGGGCGAGGCGCGGTAGTTTGAGGTCATTTTCTTCGCGCGCAATCTCGCCGGTAATCAGGTTTTCCGAACGCAGCAGACTCTTGCCGTGCAGTTCGCCGGCCGCATCATAGCCGATCAGCGTTAGCTGCCGTTGGTCGCTCAACAAGGCGATCTGTGTCAGACGCGAGGAAGACAAGGCAATCGGCTCGGCGCCGAACGGATAGGATACCTGCGGGACCATTAATCTTGTGGCGGTGGAAAAATCTTCTTCGTAATTGTGGCGTAACAGAATCACCTCGCCATTGTTGGCACTGACACTGATTGCCAGGGTGCGTCTTTGGGGAGAGTCGGCGGCGAATGTTTGAATTTTATCGGCGGATATGAGGTGTTGGGGCAGCTCCAACTTGCGGCTGATATCATAAAACACGAGACGGACGGCACCCGGGCTTTCAACGAGTTGCGCCACGATTTGATTTTGTCGTTCCAGGGCAAGATGAAAAATCTCTTCGCCGTGTTGCTGTTGGCTGTCCTGCCGGATACTGTGTTTGTCTTGTAAACTTAATTCGGGGGTGCCAAACAAAGGCATGACCTGGCGTAACAAGTAAACGAAAACCAAAATCACGACAAGGATGACGCCAATACCGCCGAGGCGAATCAGAGTTTCCGCCGCCAGGTCAAGTGTGTGGCGATAGACGATCCGTTTTTTTGTAGTTTTTGTCATGCTTCTTATCATAGTTTATCCTTTATCGTTTATCGTTTATCCTTTATCCTTTATCCTTTATTAAGGGGGGGAGGGAAAAAACCCATTCGTTATCGCAGAAATTTTACTTGTTATGCTTGGCAAACAGGCGGTTTATGGCAATAAATCGCCATTTTTAAAAAATCACCGTATAAAATGAAAGAAGCATATCAAAAAACTTCTATTCCCTATGATCGTTAAAATTAACCCCAAAGTGGAACGGGTGCGACAGTCCGCCACCCTTGCCATCAATCAACGCGCATTGCAGATGCGTGCCGCCGGTCAAAAGATCACCCATTTCGGTTTTGGACAGTCGCCGTTCCCGGTGCATCCGGCGATTCGGAGCGAGTTGGAAGCACACAGCGACAAAAAAGAATACCAGCCGACCTTCGGCTTGCCCAAGTTGCGTGCGGCCATTGCCGCTTATTTTTCAAAGCGCGGCTATGAGTGGGAGGCGGAAAATATTATTGTAGGCCCGGGAAGCAAGGAATTGCTGTTTGACCTGATGCTTGTTTTGGAAGGGGCTCTTTTGTTGCCGGCTCCCTGCTGGGTCAGTTATCATCCGCAGGCACAACTCATCGGCAAACTGACGCTGCCCGTTCGCGGCGACTTCAAATCGGGATACAGACTATCCCTGGACGCATTGGAAGACGCGATTGAAGCGGCGAACAAAGCCGGCGAAGATCAAAAACTTCTGCTGATCAATAGCCCGAGCAATCCTCTCGGCACGGTGTTTGCGGATGACGAACTGCGCGCGCTCGCTCGGTTTGCCGACAAACACGGGTTGTTCATCCTGTCGGATGAGATTTACGCGCAGGTGTCTTTTGACGGCAAGGGAATGCCCGGCATTTCCGCCTATGCGCCGGAGCGGACGATTGTAACTTCCGGGTTAAGCAAGGCCTTCTCGGCCGGCGGTTACCGATTGGGGTTTGCTTTTGTCCCGCCCGCTTTAAGCGAGATGATGCCGGCTCTTGCGGCCCTGATTAGTGAGACTTTCAGTTGTGTTTCTTCGCCGATTCAATATGCGGCCTGTCGCGCCTATTCCGATGATGCGGAAATCAATCGTTACTTGGAGGAATGTACGCGTATTCACGGGATGGTTGCCCGTTATGTGTGCGGCAGGTTAACAGAGGGCGGGTTGGATTGCTTGCCGGCAGCCGGCGGGTTTTATCTTTTTCCGGACTTCAATCGCCATGCCGCCGCCTTGCGGGCAAGAGGTATCGCCGACAGTCGCACTCTGTGCGATGTTCTGTTGGAAGAAGCGGGAGTTGTCTTGCTACCCGCGGAAGACTTTGGTATGCCGCCGGATTGTTTTGCGGTGCGTTTGGCAACCGTGGATTATGAGGGCGGCGCGATGCTGGAGCGTTTGCGGGAAATAGGGGAATACGCTGCGAAAGATGCTTCGGAAGGTGCTGCGAAAGATGCTGCGAAATCTATTGCGGACCCGAACGCTTTGATGTCCGCGGCACCGAATGTGGTGCGCGGCTGCGATGCTTTGGTTAACTGGTTACAGAGGCTTCTGCAAAAGGGGTAAACACTAAGCCGTCACCAACCTGCCCGGCCGACCGACTACCCAATTGCCCAATCAACCACAGCCAACCCCGCCAATCCGAACGCCTTGATGTCCGCGGCCCCGAATGTGGTGCGCGGCTGCGATGCTTTGGTTAACTGGTTACAGAGGCTTCTGCAAAAGGGGTAAACACTAAGCCGTCACCAACCTGCCCGGCCGACTACCTAACTGCCCAACTGCCAACCAACCGCCACCAATCAACCAACTAACTACCCAACCAACCGTCACCAACTACCCGGGGTAAATTGCTGTTGGGCTGCTTTTTGATTAATCTCTTAAGTCCTTAATCCCTTAATTCGGCCAACCGCTACCAACTATCCCCACCGGCGAATCATCGCGTAGCAGCCGTAAACTACCGAGGGGCAAATTATCGGTCTATTGTTGAGCTATTATTGGACTATTGTTGGGCTGCTGTTTGATTGCTGTTGAGTTATTTTCGGGCGGCTGCTTTTTTGTTGATCTCTTAATTCCTCAACCCGCCGGCATCTTGGTGCCGTGAACCAAAGAAAGTGATTTGCGTTCCGTGCGCTCTTCGGTCTGTTTGGCTTCTTCAAGCGGCCAACCGATGGCGATGGCGGACAGAACTTCGTATTTGCTTTTGTCCACTCCCAAAACGGCATAGGATTTCTCCGCGTCAAATCCGGCCATGGCGTGGGCACTGAGACCCATGGAATGGGCGCGCAAAGCCAGTGCCATCCAGGCCGCACCCGCGTCATACGCATAGTGACGATTGGGTTTGTCGTTGTGGCGAAAGTGACGGGCGGATATTTGGTAACACAGCAGTCCCGCCTTTTCCACCCAAGCACGGTTTCCTTCCATAAGAAGAGATAAAAATTTTGCATGTCGCGCCGGGTTTTCGGGCAGGAGAAAGAACCACGGTTGCTCGTTAAAGCAAGAGGGCGACCAACGGGCGGCTTCAAAGATCTGCGCCAGTTCGTTTTCAGTCAACGCAGTTCCATTAAATTGACGAGAAGACCAGCGTTCAATGAATTGCTCGTCAATCGCCAAAGTATTTTTTCTTGTATTTTCCATAATAGTTTGTTGTAATAAATTGTTGTAATAGTTTGCCGTAATAGATAGTTTGTTTATTTGTTTTTTAAGAAATAATTATGGACCAAGGGCATAAACCCGGGGCATAATGTACTCTTAAATTAATCGGTATATTCATACACAGTAGGCGTCGTAATAATGCTTGATGATCTCCCCCTGAGTTAACCAATACACACCCCCGCCGGCACCGGATAAGCCCCGCCAATTAATAGCCAGTAATCTATTGATTAACTTGTCCGCCCCAATCTTGGACTTAATAAAATGCCCTCTGTTATTCGGCTTAGGATTAGTTATAATCCGCTTGGGTGCCGCACCAAATAAAAATAAATCAAAATAGTTCTTAGTGCCAAAATAAAAATCCACCTTGTCCGCATGCTGATAAGGGTTATCCCTTAAATCCCGCCCCCTTGACTTATCAAAGACAAAGAAGGAACAGGGAATATGCCTTACCTCATTCTCAAACATAAAAGCATTCTCGCCTATATTAACTATGCTCTTTATCCTCCAATGATCCGGTATGATTCTCTGTCTTGTATATTTCCTATACACATCGGGAAGAATAAAACCCACAGTTTGAATATTACCAAAAGAAAAAGCACGCTCTAAAAATGCGGAAGACAACTTATGGAACTTACCAAACGGAGGATTACCCACAACCAAGACATTTTTATAATCCTCGCTAACAACATAAGAAAACCAATCCTGCTTGATTATTTCCCAATGCTCCGGCTTGATATCCAAACCAACCTTATTCTTGTGATTAATGGAATGGTAGAAAGCGCCGCTACCCGCTGACGGCTCAATAACAAAATCATAAGATGCTATATCCAAATGCTTCAAACACTCGCGAACAACCTCATTGTTCGTATAGAACTTATCAAAGTTATCCCCCATTTTTATCTCTGTTTCTCTTTTGTACATCACTACTGACTTATTCATCTCTTATATAAGCCATAAGTTAAACGCTTCCCTGTGGCAGTAATAAATTGTTATTTTTTAAGGAACTATAAACGAAACGGCAATCATACCTTCGAAGATAATTGGACAATACTCTAAATTGGCACATACGTGGCTATCCTTGCAAGCCATCGTCTTTATTGATTTGGGCTAAATAGCACAAACTCACTGATATCAAGACGAATACACATCGTTATGTTTGAAACTTCAAAAATAGAAGGTAACTCGCGTAATTTTGTTCCTGTTTGCAGTAAAGCATAAATCTTATCAAAAGGCATTAAAATATCCGCCGCCAATTGATTTGCTTGCACCTCTTGAAAAGTAGATAGCTTGCTGCGATACAAAACATCATCATTTACCCCATCTCCTATATCATCTCTGTGTAACAGAAGATGGGCTAATTCGTGTGCGGCCGTAAAGCGTCTGCGATTATGGTGTTCATCTCTATTAAGTAATATTTCATATTTTCCTGTTTCCGTCTTCTTAATACAACCCGATATATTTTCGGGCATTCCCGTAAGATAAACCCCCTCTATATCAAATTTCTCCGATAACTTATTAACAAGATATGGGGGTTTATTTTCATCATGAAAAGCACGAATAGTCTTTATCACCTCCGGCTCTAAGAAATACCCGTTATTAAAGTTAGTTTGTGTTTTTATCACTATGAAACATTCACTTTTTAAGACTGAGGAGTATTGTATATCATTCCCCAAACCAATCAATTATTCGGGACATTGATAGATCCCAAAAGTTTGCTTGCCATCTTCGCCCAGTTCGCTTAGGGGAGTAACCGCATTGGCATCAAAATCCGGTGCCGAATTCTTGGCGATGTTTTGGGCTTCCACTTGCACTTTTTCCGGATCGCGCCGAATGACCCCAACTTTGGCGGCGACCATGACAACGGTATCGGCGATCTTTTCGCAGTTTTCGGCTTCTTCCGCGGAAATGAGTCGGACCAGACTGCCGGCCGGACTGAGGACCACGAAATTAGCACAGCCACTCAGAAGCAAGAATAGAACGGCAAAAAGAGTTGCCGATCTTGCGGTGCGAACCGGGCGGGGTAATAATTGCGGCACAACCGAAATTTTTGGCGGGACACAACAAACTTCTTGTCTGTTGGAACCGACTAAAAAAAGTATCCCGCTCATCGGGACGATGACGATGTTTTTGAGTTTTTTTATCATTTGATTTTTGACCTCTTGTTTTTTATTTTTATTATAAACTAATCCGTGTTTGAAAAACAAAGTGTTGCTGTCATGACTCTGTCATTATATGTCCGCATAAACATGAGTTTCTTTGGCCGCGCCGGGATGCGTGACGGCACCCAGAAAAGCGGGGCCGACCGTTTGAGCATAACGCCAGAGAGCGCCGGACTGAAAATCATTGGTGCGCGCCCGCCACAACTTGCGGCGCCGGGCAAGCTCGGTCTCGTCCAGTTCCACGGAAATGATCCCTTTTTCCGCATCCAGCAGGATCATGTCGCCGTTTTCCAGCAGACCGATGGGACCGCCTATCGCGGCCTCCGGTCCTATGTGGCCGACACAAAAGCCGCGGGTGCCACCCGAAAACCGCCCGTCCGTAATCAGGGCAATCTTGCCGCCGGCATCTTGGCCGGAAAGTACCGCCGTGGTCGCCAGCATTTCCCGCATACCGGGGCCGCCTTTGGGCCCTTCGTAACGAATGACGATGACATCGCCCGCCCGATACTCTCGCTTCTCCGCCGCCCGGAAAGCATCTTCTTCGCGGTCAAACACGCGCGCGGGACCGCGAAATTGTAATTGCCGCATCCCGGCGATCTTGACGATAGCACCTTCCGGCGCCAGATTCCCTCGCAGACCGACCACACCGCCGGTCATGCTAAATGGCTTGTCAATCGGCATGACGACATCTTGATTGGACGGAAACTTCATCTTGCTCAAATTTTCTCCCAGCGTCTTGCCGTTCACGGTGATGCAATCGGTGTGCAGATAGCCGCCGTCCGCCAGTGTTTTGAGAATGATGGGCACACCGCCGACTTCAAACAGATCCTTGGCAACATACTTGCCGGCGGGCTTGAGGTCGGCAATATAAGGAGTCTCGCGAAAGATTTTGCAGACATCGTTCAGATCAAACTTAATGTTGCATTCATGCGCGATGGCGGGAAGATGCAAGCCGGCATTGGTGGAGCCGCCGGATGCGGCAACGACGCGCGCCGCGTTTTCCAAAGATTTTCTTGTCACAATATCGCGCGGCCGCAAGTTGTTTTTAATGCACTCCATGATCAGAACGCCGCTCGCTTCGCAATAGGCATCCCGGGAGGTATAGGGGGCGGGTGCGCCGGCCGAGCCGAGAATGGCAAGTCCCATGGCTTCGGATACGCATGCCATGGTGTTTGCCGTAAATTGTCCGCCGCAGGAACCGGAGGAAGGACAGGCACACTGTTCCAATTCCGTCAGATCGGCATCGCTCATCTTGCCGGCCGCATGGGTGCCGACCGCTTCAAAGACATCCACAACGGTCACATCCTTGCCCTTGTAACGGCCGGGCAGGATGGTGCCGCCGTAAATAAAAACCGAAGGGACATTTAAGCGGCACATTGCCATCATCATTCCCGGCAAGGACTTGTCACATCCTGCCAGCCCGACCAGGGCATCGTAACAGTGTCCGCGCATGGTCATTTCAACAGAGTCCGCAATCAGATCGCGACTCGGCAGCGAAGACTTCATCCCGCTGTGTCCCATGGCGATGCCGTCGGTTACCGTGATGGTTGTGAATTCGCGCGGTGTTCCCTTTGCCCGGTTAACGCCTTTTTTTACGGCCTGGGCTTGGCGTGCCAGGTCTATGTTGCAGGGGGCTGCTTCGTTCCAGCAGGTTGCCACGCCGACAAAAGGCTGATTAATCTGCTCGGTTGTCATTTTCATCGCATAGTAGTAGGAGCGATGCGGTGCGCTTTCCGGTCCTACGGAAACGTGCCTGCTTGGTAGCTGGTCTTTGTTCATTTTGATTACCTCGTCAATTTTTCTTTTATTTTTTCTTTTTAAATGCCACGGGGGACAGATCTTCTTTTATCCGGGAATAATTGCACCGGGCAGAACCGCACCCCGCTTTTACTTCTTATCAGTTTATTTTACGGCAATCGGAAAACAACTTGCCGGGGCTGTATAGATGCATAAGGATGGATCATCTCGCCCGGTTTTGAGGTGCTGTGTTGTTTGTGGGTTGTTGTGTGTTGCTACCCGAAGTACCGGGCGGGCTGGTTAGTTAGGCAGATTTGTTAGCTTAGATGGCACCGAAGTGCCGAGCGGGTAGATTGTGCCGAAGTGGGAGGCCTGACCGCCCGGGTTACTTTGCTCTAACGGAAAGCCTGTGTTCGTTCTGCGTTAATTGCGTTACTGCCTCTGCCTTGCCAGACCGCCGGGTGTGCAGTTGAGCGCGGGATATTGTTCGGCCGTTCCGAGATCCCACAGACGTCTAAATGAAGGATCCAACCCGGTCGTACTTTCCACCACTTCGCCCGTATTTGGATCGCACCGGAGGTTACCCCAGTCGGCGTAGATATTATCTGTCCCGGTGAAGTCGGTCGGTGATTGTAAGTCTGTTGTGTTTTTATCCACACCGGAAACATCAACAGAAGGTTGACTGGTTGACTGTGTGGTGACTTGAGTATCCGAATAAGAAGCATCGATTGTTGTCCCCGGAGCAGTGCCGAACAAGCCGCCGATAACAGGAGATACTGTTCTAAGCGTGGAAACATTGACAGCTGCATAAGAATAACGAATTTTAGCTTGAATTCCCTGACCCATCAGACCGCCGACGTCATTGCTCAGACTCCCCCCGGACACACTTCCGCCGGACACATACGCAGCAGTAATATTAACTCTTTGCCCATTGCCGACCAGTCCACCGATCGATCTGTGTGTACCGAAAACAGAAGAATCTAACACATACGCAGCCAGAATAATAGCATCGAACCCATCGCCGACCAGACCACCGACCGTAGATTCGTCACTACTTTGCCCGGCGAACACAGCGGCATCGATGACATAGGAATGGCGAATCTGAGATTTAGCACCGTTGCCAGCCAGACCGCCCACGTTAGCAAGACCGGAAACAACAATATTGGATGCATAAGAATGACGCATCATAGCCCCTCCCGCATCGCCGGCCAGGCCACCCACAGTAGTAGCCTGCGGACTCATCAGGATTCCTGAAACCGACAGATTCTCAAAGCGAGCATTCACACCCTGACCCACCAACAGACCCACATTAGAGTCACCGCCATGGACATTCGCATCCAAGAGATGCAGGTTTTGCATACTGCCATTGAACGCAGCAAATAACCCCACACCATCCGTATCATCACTTGCATTGATAAACAGATCGGCAACAACATAACCCCGACCATCAAACACTGCCGAATAAGGGGTGCAAGTAGTTGCATCACTGCAGGAGCCGATGAGCTGCCAACCGCTGCCGCTGCGATCTGTCCAGGCATCCATCTTATCGCTGCTACCGCTGTCATCGTCATAGGAATCCGGATCGCTAAAATTCAACGAGCGAGTCAATTCGTAGCCGGTACAGTCGGAACTCGGGCAACCCACAGAACCCATAGCGATAATCTCGGGAAACCTCCCATCATCTGTTCCATTGCCATTGAGATCATCGCGCAGCCGTACCAAATCATCCAAAGTGCGGATTTCTATGAGGCTGTTACCATTTTTGTCCACATCTGCCGCATCCAAGATCTCATCATTGTCATCGTCCGGGTCCGCCCTCAAGGTTGTTTGGCAACCGGTCACCAAATTATCCGGCAGACCATCGCGATCCGTGTCCACACTCGCGCAGCGATCCCTCTGAAACGCATCCGCTGTGTCTTCCACACCATCATTGTCATCGTCCAAATCCTCGTTGCTGTCGTCGCGACAGCCATCGCCATCATTGTCCGTAGATGCATTGGAAGTCCAGTCCGTATCGCCGCGCGGACAGGCATCCGCCGAGTTCTCAATTCCGTCTCCATCGAAGTCGGTGTTCGCTCCCCCGCCGGAACCACCACCTCCGCCACCACAAGCGGCGAGTAGGGCAACCGACAAGGCGATTGTCAATAATAACATTGGGCCGCGTGCCGGTTGCCCGACCGCGGCAATGCATGCAATGCAGTTGCTACTGATAGTTTGTCTTTTAATAAGTATGCTCATAATTTCTTTTTGTAGTTGATTTGTAATATAGTTCCAAAATCATTAAGGGTAATCATTGCGTTATCGCCGCTGCCTTTCCACACCGCCGGGTGTGCAGTTGAGCGCGGGATATTGTTCGGCCGTTCCGAGATCCCACAGACGCCTTAATGGAGGAGCCAACTCGGTTGTACTTTCCACCACTTCGCCCGTATTCGGGTCGCACCAAAAATTGCCCCAATCGGCGTAAATATTATCTGTCCCGGTGAAGTCGCTCGGCGATTGTAATTCTATCGTGTTCTTATCCACACCGGAAACATCAACAGAAGGGTGACTGGTTGACTGTGTGGTGACTTGAGTATCCGAATAAGAAGCGTCGATTTTTATCGCCGGAGCAGCACCGAACAAGCCGCCGGTAATAGGAGCTACTGTTCTAAGCGAGGAAACCCTGACAGCTACATAAGAATAACGAATTTTTGCCTTGATCCCTCGACCTAACAGACCACCGACTTCATCGCTCTCGCTCCCCCCGGCAACGCTTCCGCCGGACACATACGCAGCAGTAATACTAACTTCTCGCCCATTGCCGACCAGACCACCGATCCCTCTACCTATACCGAAAACAGAAGAATCTAACACATACGCAGCCAGAATAATAGCATCGAACCCATCGCCGACCAGACCACCGACCGTAGATTCGTCACTACTTTGCCCGGCGAACACAGCGGTATCGATGACATAGGAATAGCGAATCTGAGATTTAGCACCGTTGCCAGCCAGACCGCCCACGCTAGCAAGACCGAAAACAACAATATCGGATGCATAAGAATGACGAATCATAGCCCCTCCCGCATCGCCGGCCAGGCCACCCACAGTAGTAGCCTGCGGACTCATCAAGATTCCTGAAACCGACAGATTCTCAAAGCGAGCATTCACACCCTGACCCACTAACAGACCCACATTAGAGTCACCGCCATGGACATTCGCATCCAAGAGATGTAAGTTTTGCATACTGCCATTGAACGCAGCAAATAACCCCACACCATCCGTATCATCACTCGCATTGATAAACAGATCGGCAACAACATAACCCCGACCATCAAACATCGCCGAATAAGGGGTGCAAGTAATTGCATCACTGCAGGAGCCGATGGGCTGCCAACCGCTGCCGCTGCGATCTGTCCAGGCATCCATCTTATCGCTGCTACCGCTGTCATCGTCATAGGAATCCGGATCACTAAAATTCAACGAGCGGGTCAATTCGTAGCCATTACAGCCGTCGTCGGGGCAGCCGGTATTTCCCATAGCGGTAATCCCGTCGATCGTCCGATCAGCCGTCCCATTGCCATTCAGATCAACGCGCAGCCGTGCCAAGTCATCCAAAGTGTGGATTTCTATGAGGCGATTGTTATTGTCGTCCAGATCGTCCACATCATCGACTGTATCATTGTCATCGTCCGGATCTGCTGTCAAGTCTGTTTCACAGTCGGCGGCAACCAAACTATCCGGCAGCTTATCGCCATCCGTGTCCACACTCGCACAGGCATCCAAAGGAAAGTCATCCGCCGCGTCATGCACACCGTCATTGTCATCGTCCGGGTCACAGGCATCGCCCAGAGCGTCTCCCGTTGTTGCATCCGCCGCCAAATCTGTGTTGTTTTGGTCCGCATTGGCAACCGAGGGACAGTTATCCGCCGTATCCGCAATGCCGTCCTTATCCGCGTCCGCTATCGGTGGATGGTTACCGCCGCCTCCGCCGGAACCACCGCCGCAGGAGGTGAGTAGGACGACCGACAAGGCGATTGTCAATAATAAAATGATACCGCTGCGTGCCGGTTGGCCGACCGCGGCAATGCATGCAATGCAGTTGTTACTGAGAGCATTTAGTTTAAATGTGTTCATAATAGTTTGTTTTTGTAATGGATTAATCATATAGTTAGAAAATCATTAATGGTGATCATTGCGTTATTGTTTGTCTCGGCCTTGTGCCGCCAGACCGCCGGGCATGCAGTTCAGAGCCGGATATTGTGTGCTGTTCCCGAGATCCCAGACACGAACAAAAGGATCCTCCAACTCGGTGGCACTTTCCATCTCATCGCCCGTATTCGGGTCGCACCAGAAGTTACCCCAGTCGGCATAGATATTATCCGCCCCCGTGAAGTTGGTCGGCGATTGCAGTGCGGCGGTGGGCAGACCCATGCTGCGACCACCGACACTCGCAGGCTGCCCGGTGGTTTCAGTGTCCCAATAAGAAGAATCAGCGGCGGCGGAATGTGCGGTAGCCCCAATCAAGCCGTTAAGATTAGTGGTGACAATTGCAGTCAGTCGTTCGGGGGCGGCATAAGTATAATTAATGATAGAGTTCAACCCATCGCCAGTCAGTCCGCCCGTACCAGTAGAACTACCACTTGTAGATTCGATATTTCCGCCGGACACATAAGCATGGCGAAGATCTGCATTCTGAAATCCCCCTATCAGCCCGCCAGTTCTATCGCCAGCAGAAATATTGACGCCGGACGCATATACATAGCGAATATTAGAACCACCACTCCCAATCCCAATCAGCCCGCCTATATCACGAATGCCGGCGACCGTTAGGACGGACACATAAGCATAGCGAATATTAACAGGACTCCCAGTCCCAATCAGTCCGCCGACATTTTGCCTCCCGGAAACAGAGCCGCCGGACACAGATGCATAGCGAATAATCGCAGACCGCCCATCTCCAATCAGTCCGCCAACACTATTAGCATTATTAAATGTCCCCCCGGCAACATCTATGCCGAGTGCATGCACATCGCGCATATTAGCAAAAACAGCATCCCCGGCCAGTCCGCCTACACCATCGAAGGACGACGGACCCATCACACTGCCACCCGTAACCGACAGATTCTCATAACGAGCATTCCTGCCATGGCCTACCAGTGCGCCCACATCATTACCACCACCATTCACATTCACATTCACATTTAACAGATGCAAGTTTTGAAGCCGGCCACGAAATGCGCCAAACAATCCCACTCCATTGTTATTACTCACAGAAATGAACAGATTGGCAATCGTGTGATCCCGACCATCAAACACCGCCGTATAAGCGGTGCAACTATCCGGAGAACCGCAAGAACCGATTGGATTCCAACCACTGCCGCTTGTCCAGTCATCCATCTTACTGCGGTTCGCGTAGGATGTCTCATCGCTAAAATTCAACGAGCGAGTCAATTCGTAGCCATTACAGCCGTCGTCGGGGCAGCCGGTATTTCCCATAGCGGTAATCCCGGCAATCGTCCGGTCAGCCGTCCCATTACCATCCAGGTCAACGCGCAGCCGCGCCAAGTCATCCAAAGTATGGATTTCTATGAGGCCGTTACCATTGTCGTCCACCTCGTCTATATCATCGAATGCATCATTGTCATCGTTTAGATCTTCTTCCAAGTCTGTGTCACAACCGGCAACCAAACGATCCGGCATTAGATCGCCATCCGAGTTCACACTTGCACAGGCATCCAAAGGATACGCATCCGCCGCGTCATTCACGCCATCATTGTCATCGTCCGGATCACAGGCATCGCCGAGAGTGTCTCCCGTTGTTGCGTCCGCCGTGAAATCCGTGTTGTTTTGGTCCGCATTGGCAACCGAGGGACAGTTATCCGCCGTATCCGCAATGCCGTCCTTATCCGCGTCCGCTATCGGTGGAGGGTTACCACCGCCTCCGCCGGAACCGCTGCCGCCACAAGATGCTAGCAGGACGACTGACAGGGCGATTGTCAATAATAACATTGTGCCATTGCGCACCGTTTGCCCGGCCGCGGCCATGCATGCAATGCAGTTGTTACTGATAGTTTGTGCTTTAAATATTTTCATAATTTTTTTTGTAGTTGATTTGTAATATCGTTCTAAAATAATGAATGGTAATCCTTGCGTTATTGTTTGTCTCGGCCTTGTGCCGCCAGACCGCCGGGCATGCAGTTCAGAGCCGGATATTGGGAACTTGTGCCCAGATCCCAGACACGAATGAAAGGCGCATCCAACTCGGCGGCACTTTCCATCTCGTCGCCCGTATTTGGGTCGCACCAGAAGTTACCCCAGTCGGCATAGATATTATCCGCACCCGTGAAGTTGGTCGGCGATTGCAGTGCGGCAGTGGGCAGACCCGTGCCGAGACCACCGGCACTCGCAGACTGCCCGGTGGTTTCAGTGTCCCAATAAGAAAAATTGGCGGAGGCGGGAGGATTAAACCCAACCAAGCCGCCAATATTAGTGGAGGCATCTGAAGTAACTCGTCCGGAGGCAACATAAGAATAACCAATGATAGAACTCGACGCATCGCTAGCCAGTCCGCCAACACCATTAATACCACGACTTGTAGCTTCGATATTTCCACCGGACACATAAGCATGGCGAAGATCTGCTCCTTGCTGAAAGATCCCAATCAGCCCGCCAACTCTACCGCCAGCAGAAATATTTACGTCGGACGCATATGCATAGCGAATCTTAGCAGCAGCTCCATTCCCAATCAGTCCGCCTATATTAGTACTCTCACCGGGAATCGTCATGCCGGACACAGATGCATAGCGAATATTAGCAGAATCTCCATTCCCAATCAGTCCGCCGACATTCTGCCCTCCGGACACAGAGCCGCCGGACACAGATGCATAGCGAATATTAGCAGACCGCCCATCTCCAATCAGTCCGCCAACGGTACTATCGCCATTATCCGTCCCCCCGGCAACATCTACGCCGGATACATGCACATAACTCATATTAGCAGAAACAGCATCTCCGGCCAGTCCGCCTACACCTTCGAAGGACGACGGACCCAGCACACGGCCACCCGTAACCGACAGATTCTCATAACGGGCATTCTTGCCATGGCCTACCAGTGCGCCCACATCATCACCATCTCCATTCACATTCACATCCACATTTAACAGATGCAAGTTTTGAAGACGGCCGCGAAATGCGCCAAACAATCCGACTCCATTGTCATTACTCACAGAAATGAACAGATTGGCAATCGTGTGATCCCGTCCATCAAACACCGCCGTATAAGCGGTGCAACTATCCGCAGCACCGCAAGAGCCGATTGGCTGCCAGCCGCTGCCGCTTGTCCAGTCATCCATCTTACTGCGGTTCGCGTAGGAATCCGGATCGCTAAAATTCAACGAGCGGGTCAATTCGTAGCCATTACAGCCGCTGTCAGGACAGCCCGTATTTCCCATAGCGGTAATCCCGGCAATCGTCCGATCAGCCGTCCCATTGCCATTCAGATCCACGCGCAGCCGCGCCAAGTCATCCAAAGTGTGGATTTCTATGAGGCGATTGTTATTGTCGTCCAGATCGTCCACATCATTGAACGCGTCATTGTCATCGTTCAGATCTTCTTCCAAGTCTGTGTCACAGTCTGCAGAAACCAAACGATCCGGATCACCATCTTTATCGGTGTCCACACTCGCACAGGCATCCAAAGGAAAGTCATCCGCCGCGTCATGCACACCGTCATTGTCATCGTCCGGATCACAGGCATCGCCGAGAGTGTCTCCCGTTGTTGCGTCCGCCGTGAAATCCGTGTTGTTTTGGTCCGCATTGGCAACCGAGGGACAGTTATCCGCCGTATCCGCAATGCCGTCTCCATCCGCGTCCGCTATCGGTGGATGGTTACCGCCGCCTCCGCCGGAACCGCCGCCGCCACAGGCGACGAGTAGGGCAATGCAGACAGCCGACAGGGCGATTGTCAAGAATGGAATGAATAACTTTGTCCCGCCGCGTGCTGTTTGCCCGACCGCGGCAATGCATGCAATGCAGTTGCTACTGATAGTTTGTCTTTTAAATATTTTCATAATAGTTCTTTTTGTAGTTGATTTGTAATATAGTTTCAAAATCATTAATGGTAATCATTGCGTTATTGTTTGTCTCGGCCTTGTGCAGCCAGGCCGCCGGGCATGCAGTTCAGAGCCGGATATTGTGTGCTGTTCCCGAGATCCCAGACACGAACAAAAGGATCCTCCAATTCGGTGGCACTTTCCATCTCGTCGCCCGTATTCGGGTCGCACCAGAAGTTACCCCAGTCGGCATAGATATTATCCGCACCCGTGAAGTTAGTCGGCGATTGCAGTGCGGCGGTGGGCAGGCCCGTGCCGAGACCACCGGCACTCGCAGACTGACCGGTGGTTCGAGTGTCCCAATAAGAAGAATTGGCGGAGGCAAGAGAATTGAACCCAACCAAGCCGCCAATATTAGTGGAGGCATCTGAAGTCAGTCGTCCGGAGGCAACATATGAATAATAAATTATAGAACTCCTCTCATCGCCAATCAGGCCGCCAACACCATTAATACCACCACTTGTAGCTTCGATATTTCCGCCGGACACATAAGCATGGCGAATATCTGCTCCATCCTGAAAGTTCCCAATCAGCCCGCCAACTCTACCGCCAGCAGAAATAATTACGCCGGACGCATATGCATAGCGAATATTAGCAGGATCTGCATTCCCAATCAGCCCGCCTATACTAGTCTTCTCACCGGCAACCGTTATGCCGGATACAGAAGCATAGCGAATATTAGCGGAACGACCGAACCCAATCAATCCGCCAACATTATTCCTCCCGGAAACATGTCCGCCGGATACAGAAGCATAGCGAATAGTAACAGACTGTCCATTTCCAATCAGCCCGCCAACAATACCCGCACCCAGAGCCGTAGTCTCCCCGGTAACATCTACGCCGGATACATGCACATTGTTCATATTAGACGAAGCAGCATCCCCGGCCAGCCCGCCTACACCTTGAAAGGACGACGAACCCAGCACACTGCCACCTGTAACCGACAGATTCTCATAACGAGCATTCTTGCCATTGCCGACCAGTCCGCCCACATCATCACCACCGCCATTGACATTCACATCCACATTTAACAGATGCAAGTTTTGAAGACGGCCGCGCAACGCGCCAAACAATCCGACTCCATTGTCATTACTCACAGAAATGAACAGATCGGCAATCGTGTGATCCCGACCATCAAACACCGCCGTGTAAGCGGTGCAGCTATCCGCAGCACCGCAAGAGCCGATTGGCTGCCAGCCGCTGCCGCTTGTCCAGTCATTCATCTTACTGCGGTTCGCGTAGGAATCCGGATCGCTAAAATTCAACGAGCGAGTCAATTCGTAGCCATTACAGCCGTCGGCGGGACAGCCGGTATTTCCCATAGCGGTAATCCCGGCAATCGTCCGGTCCGCGGTCCCATTACCATCCAGATCCACGCGCAGCCGCGCCAAATCATCCAAAGTGTGGATTTCTATGAGGCGATTGTTATTGTCGTCCACCTCGTCTATATCATCGAATGCATCATTGTCATCGTTCAGATCTTCTTCCAAGTCTGTGTCACAGTCTGCAAAGACCAAACGATCCGGATCACCATCTTGATCTGTGTCCACACTTGCACAGGCATCCAAAGGAAAGTCATCCGCCGCGTCATGCACACCGTCATTGTCATCGTCCGGATCACAGGCATCGCCGAGAGTGTCTCCCGTTGTTGCGTCCGCCGTGAAATCCGTGTTGTTTTGGTCCGCATTGGCAACCGAGGGACAGTTATCCGCCGTATCCGCAATGCCGTCCTTATCCGCGTCCGCTATCGGTGGAGGGTTACCACCGCCTCCGCCGGAACCGCCGCCGCCACAAGATGCTAGCAGGACGACTGACAGGGCGATTGTCAATAATAACATTGTGCCATTGCACACCGTTTGCCCGGCCGCGGCCATGCATGCAATGCAGTTGTTACTGAGAGCATTTAGTTTAAATGTGTTCATAATAGTTTGTTTTTGTAATGGATTAATCATATAGTTAGAAAATCATTAATGGTGATCATTGCGTTATTGTTTGTCTCGGCCTTGTGCCGCCAGACCGCCGGGCATGCAGTTCAGAGCCGGGTATTGGGAACTTGTGCCCAGATCCCAGACACGAATGAACGGTGCCTCCAACTCGGCGGCACTTTCCATCTCATCGCCCGTGGCTGGGTCGCACCAGAAGTTACCCCAGTCGGCATAGATATTGTCTACGCCCGTGAAGTTAGTCGGCGATTGCAGTGCGGCAGTGGGCAGGCCCATGCCGAGACCACCGGCACTCGCAGACTGCCCGGTGGTTTCAGTGTCCCAATAAGAAAAATTGGCGGAGGCGGGAGGATTAAACCCAACCAAGCCGCCAATATTAGTGGAGAAATCTGAAGTCAGTCGTTCGGGGGCGGCATAAGAATAACCAATGATAGAACTCAACGCATCGCT
This sequence comes from Gammaproteobacteria bacterium, assembly GCA_965209035.1. Lineage (GTDB taxonomy): Bacteria > Pseudomonadota > Gammaproteobacteria > CBDBNL01 > JAAOII01 > CBDBPY01. Next base: position 970,400 of record OZ242372.1, on the reverse strand, counting down.
AGCCAGTCCGCCAACACCATTAACACCACGACTTGTAACTTCGATATTTCCGCCGGATACATAAGTATGGCGAAGACTTGCTTCTTGCTGAAAGGCCCCCATCAGCCCGCCAGCTCTACCGCCAGCAGAAATATTGACGCCGGACGCATATGCATAGCGAATCTTAGCAGCAGCTCCATTCCCAAGCAGCCCGCCTATCTCACCTATCTTACCGGCAACCGTTGTGCCGGACACATAAGCATAGCGAATATTAGCACTATTACTAATCCCAATCAGTCCGCCAATAGACTGCCCCCCGGAAACAGAGCCGCCGGACACAGAAGCATAGCGAATAATCACATTAATCCCAAGCCCAATCAGTCCGCCAACAGTACTATCGCCATTATCCGTCCCCCCGGCAACATCTACGCCGGATACATGCACATCGCGCATATTAGCAGAAGCAGCATCCCCGGCCAGTCCGCCTACGCCCTCGAAGGACGACGGACCCAGCACACTGCCACCTGTAACCGACAGATTCTCATAACGAGCATTCTTGCCATGGCCGACCAGTGCGCCCACATCATCACCACCGCCATTCACATCCACATTTAACAGATGCAAGTTTTGAAGACGGCCGCGCAACGCGCCGAACAATCCGACTCCATTGTTATTACTCACAGAAATGAACAGATCGGCAATCGTGTGATCCCGACCATCAAACACAGCCGTATAAGCGGTGCAGCTATCCACAGCACCGCAAGAGCCGATTGGCTGCCAGCCGCTGCCGCTTGTCCAGTCATCCATTTTACTGCGGTTCGCGTAGGATTCCGGATCACTAAAATTCAACGAGCGGGTCAATTCGTAGCCATTACAGCCGTCGTCGGGGCAGCCGGTATTTCCCATAGCGGTAATCCCGTCGATCGTCCGATCAGCCGTCCCATTGCCATTCAGATCAACGCGCAGCCGTGCCAAGTCATCCAAAGTGTGGATTTCTATGAGGCGATTGTTATTGTCGTCCACCTCGTCCACATCATCAAATGCATCATTGTCATCGTTCGGATCTTCTTCCAAGTCTGTGTCACAACCGGCAACCAACTGATCCGGATCACCATCTTGATCTGTGTCCACACTCGCACAGGCATCCAACGGAAAGTCATCCGCTGTATCTTCCACCCCATCATTGTCATCATCCGGGTCACAGGCATCACCGCCGTCAGTAGCATTGTCCGTATTAGTTTGGTCATCATTGGCAACCATCGGACAGTTATCTTTCGCATCCGCAATGCCGTCCCCATCCGCGTCCGGGGCACCGCCACCGGAACCGCTGCCACTACCGCCACAGGCGGCGAGTAGGACGACCGACAGAGTGATTGTCAATAATAGATTGAATAACTTTATCCTGCCGCGCGCCGGTTGTCCGACCGCGGCAATGCATGCAATGCAGTTGCTACTGATAGTTTTTATTGCAAATATTTTCATAATTTCTTTTTGTAATTGTGAATTCATAATAAAGTTCCTTAAATAAGGAATAGTTATAGTATACCATATTTCGCCGGCTATTTCTTTAACTTGTATGACCCGTCCCAGTTTTGGACTCTGCGTATTTGTAAAAAATGGGCTTTTTAATGTGAGGACACGCCATTCCACCACCCGCGTCCGGAACCTTGCCGGGAGGATGCCGGACAGGGAGAGGACAAGGCAGGGCGGGGTGGGGCAAGGGAAGGCATATGCATGACAAACAATAAAATGTAAAATAGAGATTATGACAGTGATTTGGAGTCCCGCCGGGGTTCGTTTAAGTGCCGAGGAGAAAGAGCGATTGCAACATCCTTACAGCGGTGGTTTGATTCTTTTTGCCTACAACTATGAGAGCCTTGGGCAGTTGTGCGCGCTGACCGCCGAGGCACGCTCGGTTTGTCCCGATATTCTAATTTCCGCTGACCACGAAGGCGGCGCAGTGCAACGATTTTTACGGGACTTTACAAGGTTGCCGGCCGCCGCCGAACTTGGCAAGATGTTTGCGCGGGACCCGGAGTCGGCGCAGTCTCTCGCCGGCATCTGCGGCAAACTGGCGGGAGTTGAGTTGCGGCGGGCGGGGGTGAATGTGAATTATGCCCCTGTCTTGGATGTTACCGCCCGCCTTGGTGAGGTCATCGGTGGCAAGCGAGGTCGCTCTTTTGCGGCCGATGCCGATATTGTTGCTCTGTTGGCGACCGCTTATGCGGCAGGTCTGGCGGCGGCCGGGGTTGCCGCGATCGGCAAACACTTTCCCGGCCACGGCAAGGTGCGTGCCGACTCGCATCTGGAATTGCCGCAAGATGCCCGCGAGTTATCCGAAGTGATGGCGGACTTGTCGGCATTTGAGCGCTGCTTGAATTCGCTGCACGGCGTGCTCACCGCGCATGTTGTTTACCCGAAAGCGGACTATCGGGCGGCGACTTTTTCCCCTTTTTGGTTGCAAGAAAAACTGCGACGGGAGATGGATTATGACAGGGCGATCCTATGCGATGATTTGACAATGGGGGCTGTGGGGAAACTGTATCCCGATCGGATGGAACAGGCGGTTGAGGACGCATTGGATGCCGGCAATGATTTTCTTTTGGTGTGCAATGATGCGGATGCGATTCGCCGTGCGCTCAATCACTTGGAGCATATGAATGCGCCGCGTTCGCCGCGGAATATACAAATCCCGGAGCGGACGATTTTCCCCGAAGATGCGGGGGGCGAGGAATTCGCACTTTGGCAAAACGAACTGGCGCGATTATTGTGACCCTGCGGCTAACGAAAGGGCTTGGACGGCTGCTTTGGCGGACGCTTTGGATGCTGCCGGGAGGCGATATCTTGAGGATGCTCTTAAGATAAGATAAATGAATTTTTTTAACTTTATTCTTAAGGGAGGCAAGCGGGCGGGCAATGCCCAGGCACTTGACCGCCGCCGGCAGTATGTCGCCGATACTTCCTCCGCTCTTTTGACTCCGCCGGCGGAACCTTTGGAATTGTTCTCCGAGTGGCTGGCGGCGGCGGAGAAGAGCAATATGCAAGAACCCAATGCGATGCATTTGGCGACGGCGGATGCCCGGGGGCGACCGCACGGGCGCATCGTTTTGTTGCGACAGCTGTATGCTGCCGGATCGGATAGCAGCCCGTTGCGTTTCGCGCTGCCCGCTTTTGTTTTTTATACCAATTATCTCAGTGCCAAAGGAATGCAACTGACGGCCCAAAACCGGGTATCTTTGACCTTTTGGTGGGAAGAGTTGGCACGCCAGGTGCGCGTTGAAGGGAAGGCGAGCCGGGTGCCGTCCCGGCATTCCGACGCCTATTATGCGACGCGGCCGCGCGGCCATCGCCTTGGAGCATGGGCATCGCCGCAAAGTTCCGTTTTGAAGGACCCGGCGGAATTGGAAGCGAGTGCGGCCGCCGCGGAAAAGAAGTTTGCCAATCGGGAGGTGCCGCGCCCAAAAGATTGGGGTGGCTATGCGGTGGCTGCGGATTATTTTGAGTTTTGGCAGGGTGCGCCGAATCGTTTGCATCGCCGGTTGTGTTATACCGGGTGGAGAGGAAACTGGCGAACCCGGTACCTGGCGCCTTAATCGGTTAATACCCGCATAAGGCAGTTAAGACAGTTAAAACAGTTAAGACAGTGGCAAAAGATTCGGTTTACATCTGCGGCGATTGCGGCGGTCGCCATTCTCGCTGGCAGGGACAGTGTAACCACTGCGGCAAGTGGAACACTTTAAAGGAAGACAACAATGTTGCCGAGAAGTCGCGGCACACACAAAAGGCATTAAAGGCCTTAAAATCCTTGCCGCCGGCTAAACTGCTCGGCGATATACAAATCCGAGAGGACATTCGCTTTTCCACCGGCTCGGCCGAGTTGGACCGGGTGCTGGGCGGCGGTCTGGTTGCGGGCTCGGTGATTCTGATCGGCGGGAGTCCGGGGGCGGGCAAAAGCACCCTGCTGATGCAAGCCATGGCCGATCTGTCGCGTAATTATCGCGTCTGTTATGTCAGCGGTGAGGAGTCCGAGAGCCAGATTGTGCTGCATGCCCGGCGGCTGGGGGTGAGTCAGTGCCCGATTCGGGTTCTCGCGGCCAATGACCTGGGAAAAATTCTGGCGACTATGGAGCGGGATAAACCGGATCTGATGGTCATAGATTCTATTCAGGTGATGCACTCGGCAGAGCAGAGCGGCACCGCCGGCGGAGTTGCCCAGGTGCGCGAGTGTGCGATGCGATTGATGGAGTATGCGAAGTCCGCAGGTTGTGCGGTGTTAATCATCGGTCATGTTACCAAAGAGGGTTCTCTGGCGGGGCCGCGCGTTTTGGAGCATCTTGTGGATGCTTCCCTGTTATTGGAAAGCACGGAAGATACGCGCTATCGAACACTGCGCGCTTTGAAGAATCGTTTCGGCAGGGTTAATGAGGTTGGCATCTTTGCGATGACCGAAACCGGTTTGAAGGGCGTTCGCAACCCTTCCGCGATCTTTTTGTCCCGTTCCGATACGCCGATTGCCGGCAGTGTTACCGGTATTGTGCGCGAAGGCAGCCGCCCTATGCTGGTGGAGGTTCAGTCCTTGGCGGATTCGCAGGTTACCGCTTATCCGCGTCAGATTGTGATTGGGATGGATGCGAATCGGGCGGGATTATTAATGGCGGTGCTTAATTGTCATTGCGGCATCTCGCCGAAGAATAACAATATCTATATCAGTTTGGTCGGGGGGCTTCGGGTGGAAGAGACCGCCACGGACTTGCCGTTACTCTTGGCGGTGGTGTCTATTTTGAAAAACAAGGTGCCGCCGCCGAAGTTTGCCGCGTTCGGCGAGGTGGGGCTAAACGGTGAGATCCGGCCGTCCGCTTACGGACAGGAAAGAATAGAGGCGGCGGTGCGGCACGGCTTTCATAATCTGCTGGTGCCGGAGGCGAACGCCCCGGCCAAATCGTTTGATGCCCGCATTCGGACGAGTAGCCATATTGGCCATGCCATTGAAACGATGTTTGAGATGGCGGCGGCGGAAACACAAAGCCGGAAGAAGTCGCCGCAGGGGAAGGCCCCCGGAAAAATATAGGGGGAAGTGCAGGGGGAAGCCCCGGGAAAATATAGAGGAAAATGTAGGGGAAAGCGGCGAGTGCATTAGTCCTCTTCCCGCGAGGATCAGATTAGAGGACAAGATTAACCGCTTAGTCGGTGAACATTTCCAGTTCCGCTTCGGTGCAACTTTCTCTTTGCGATGCGAGGGCGAGTGCATTAGTCCTCCTCCCTCCTCCCTTCCCGCGAGGATAAGATGAGAGGATCAGATGAACCGCTTAGTCGGTGAACATTTCCAGTTCCGCTTCGGTGCAACTTTCTATGAAAGTGGGTTGACGAAACAGCCATTGCATATAGGATGTTAACTTGCGGTATTTGGCAACATTGTTCGGTATGTTAATTCCAAGAACCGAAAAACGCCAGAGAACCGGCGCCAACATACAATCAATCATATCCGGCAGGCGTGTTTTTGGATACTCCGAAACGGCAAACCGATCTTCGTCCCGATAGGTTAGCATCACCACTTCGCTCAGCAGGTTGCTTTCCAACTTGGAGGACTTGTAGCGATTTTTGCCGGCAAGAATGACATCACAAGGTTCAACGATGCTTTCTTTGATTTGCCAAAGTTGAATATTGTATCGGGCGAGTTCTCCCGGGTGCTGAGGAAACAACGGCGGACTTGGGAACTTGTCGTTAATGTACCGCATCAGGATGTCGGGATGGTAGATCACCAGATCGCGTTCCACCAGAGTCGGGACGGCATGATCCTTACAGCGCGGATTAATGTCACGCAGAGTGGCGGGAGGTCTGCCGATGTCATTCACTTCTATGAATTGGGGGCGGACATTTTTTATCCGCAGGGCAAAGCGCAGCCGATGGCAGTAGGGGTCCCGGGCATTGGAATATACCTCTATATCCTTGCCAAGGACTTCGCGCCCTTTCAGACCGGAGCCTTCGGGTTGTTTGACAGTTTGTGTGTTCATAAGAAATAGCGAAACATCTTGTTAAAGTATAAGGGCAATCCGTTTTTACATTGCTCTTTAACTGTAATTGTACAATTCAGCCGATTTAAGGGCCTTCTTAAGGACCTTTCCTGCCCGGTTTACCCAAACGGCAGTGGGGGAATTGTTCATTTGTATCATCCGGCACCTTGTCTTAGTCGTTGTCACAGGCGTCGCCCGTATTGTCGTTGTCCGTATCCGCCTGTGTCGGATTGAAAACTGTCGGACAATTATCCGCCAGCAAGGATGTGGTTGCCGGACAGTTGACAATCAGATCCTCCGGAAAACCGTCGCCGTCAATGTCTGTACTTGCACAAGCATCCGCGGGAAACGCATCATCGGGGCGTTGGACCGCAATTCCGCCCGGTGTGCAGTACAGGGCGGGATATTGAGTCCTGCTGCCGAAATTCCAAACACGGACAAAGTCTGCGGCAGGTTGTGCCCGACTTTCTATCACTTCAATTGTGTTCGGATTGCACCAGACATCCCCCCAAAGCGAGTAGATACTACTGCCGGCACCAATCGGTGCTTGCAAGTCACTTGTAGATCTGGGAAGCACGCCAAAAACGCCGGATAGAGCTTGACCGGTAGTATTCTTATCCCAATGAGAATCGAGGGAAGACATTGTGCCGGATCCGAGTAGGCCGCTGACATTTGAGTTACCGGATACGGGGCCGCCGGATGCGTATGAACGCCTAATTAGACCGCCTGTGCCGGAGCCGACCAGACCGCCGACACTTGAATTACCGGATACGGGGCCGCCGGACGCATACGAATCGCTAATCCGGATATCGGTGCCGGCGCCGACCAAACCGCCCACATTTTCATCATTGCCGGATACATTGCTTCCGAGTGCATATGAATGATTAAGCACAAAATCCGCGCCCTGTCCAATCAAGCCGCCGACATTTGAGTTGCCGGATACGGTGCCGCCGAGAATATACGAATGACTCATCGGAGTATCAGTGCTGTGTCCTGCCAGGCCGCCCACATTTAGAGTGCCGGATACATTAACCTCGGCAGTATAGGAATGAATCATTTGAGAATTCCGGCCCTCTATACGCCCGACCAGGCCGCCGACAGACTCCCGGCCGGATACGCTGCCACCCGAGACGGACGAATAACTAATCCGAGAATTACTGCCGTCTCCGATCAGAGTGCCGACAAAATTGCCGCTGCCAAATACAACACTGCCGGACACGGACGAAGAGGTGATGCGAGTTCTTCCGCCGGCCCCGACTAGACCGCCGACATTTTCGGTGCCGGATACGCTGCCATCGGACACGGATGAAAATCTAATCCGGCTGCTTTCGCCGGCTCCGATCAAACCGCCCACAGATGCGTTACCCAATAGGACCGCACCGGACACGGACGAACGAAAAACTCGGGCCCTTTCGCCGTTGCCGACCAAACCGCCGACACTTGCATTGCCGGACACATAACTGCCATTAACAACTATTTGCATCAAAGTTGCACCCGAGGCATCCCCGGCAAAAGTACCTATGCCATCGGCAGCCGGGCTTATCGCCGTTCCCGAAACCCAAATATTCTCAAAATAGGCATTGCGCCCGTTACCCGCCAGCAAGCCCACATTCTTGCCGCCGCCGCTGACACTCGCAGCCGGCAGATGTAAGTTTTGCACAGTCCCACTCGTCGCGGCAAACAGACCTACGCCATTAACCGCATTACCCGCCGAGATGAACAGATTGGAAATACTATGATTATTGCCGTCAAAAATTCCGCTATAGAATAGACAACTGTCATCGGCGGCGCAAGAGCCAATCGGCGACCAGCCGTTGCCGCCGGTCCACACACTTCTATTGGTACTGCCTAATGCGTAAGAATGGATATCACTAAAATTGAGAGAGCGCATCAATTCATAGCCAATGCAACCTGCAGCGGGACAGCCCGCCCAATCCGGCACGACAATTTCGGCAAGATAGCCATCGTCCGCACCGTCGGCGTTCAGGTCATCGCGCAGCAATGCCAGTGCGTCCAGCGTATTGATTTCTATCAAACTGTTATTGTTGTCATCCGCATCTTCGTCGCGATCTCTGCAACCGTCACGATCCTGGTCTGTCGTCAAACCCGAACTCCAACGGAGCACACCTCGCGGACACAGATCTTGCGCATCCGCCACCCCGTCATTGTCATCGTCCGTATCCTCATCGCGATCGCGACAGCCGTCACCATCATGGTCCGTCGTTGCATTGGAAAGCCAACCGATTTCCCCCGGTGAACAGCGATCCAAGATAGTTCCGTCGCTTGCAAAATTATTTACTGTGTCGTTGTCGTCGTCCGGGTCTTCCTTTAAAGAAGTTTGGCAATTGGGAACCAGAGTATCCGGTTGCATATCGTTATCTGTGTCAATGCTTGCACAGGCATCATTGGCAAACGCATCGTTCGCATCCGTCACCCCGTCATTGTCATCGTCCGGGTCCTCATCGCGATCGCGACAGCCGTCACCGTCATGGTCCGTTGTTGCATTGGAAAGCCAACCGGTCTCGCCTCTCGGGCAGGCATCTAACGCAGTCCCGTTCGTCCGGAAGACATCGTTTACACCGTCATTGTCGTCGTCCGGGTCCTCATCGCGATCGCGACAGCCGTCACCGTCATGGTCCGTTGTTGCATTGGAAAGCCAGCCGATTTCCCCCGGTGAACAGCGATCCAAGATAGTTCCGTCGCTTGCAAAATCATTTACTGTGTCGTTGTCGTCGTCCGGGTCTTCCGCCAAAGTAGTTGGGCAGCCGGCAATCAGAGTATCCGGTTGCGTATCGTTATCGGTGTCAATGCTTGCACAAGCATCCTTGGCAAACGCATCGTTCGCATCCGTCACCCCGTCGTTGTCATCGTCCGGGTCCTCATCACGATCGCGACAGCCGTCACGATCGTTGTCCGTCGTCGCATTGGAAAGCCAGGCGGTCTCGCCTCTCGGGCAAGCATCCAACGCTATCCCGCTTGTCACATAATCATCAACTCCGTCATTGTCGTCGTCCGCGTCCTCATCGCGATCGCGACAGCCGTCACCATCATGGTCCGTTGTCGCATTGGCAAGCCAGGCGGTCTCGCCTCTCGGGCACAGATCCAATTCGGTCCCGTCGCTTGCAATATCATTTACTGTGTCGTTGTCGTCGTCCGGGTCTTCCGTCAAAGTAGTTAGGCAGTTGGGAACCAGAGTATCCGGTTGCGAATCGTTATCTGTGTCAATGCTTGCGCAGGCATCCTTGGCAAACGCATCGTTCGCATCCGTCACCCCGTCATTGTCGTCGTCCGGGTCTTCCGCCAAAGTAGTTGGGCAGCCGGCAATCAGAGTATCCGGTTGCGAATCGTTATCGGTGTCAATACTCGCGCAAGCATCCTTGGCAAACGCATCGTTCGCATCATTTACACCGTCATTGTCGTCGTCCGGGTCTTCCGCCAAAGAAGTTGAGCAGTTGGTAACCAGAGTATCCGGTTGCGTATCGTTATCGGTGTCAATGCTCGCACAGGCATCCTTGGCAAACGCATCGTTCGCATCCGTCACCCCGTCATTGTCATCGTCCGGGTCCTCATCGCGATCGCGACAGCCGTCACGATCGTTGTCCGTCGTCGCATTGGCGAGCCAATCGGTTTCACCCCTCGGGCAAGCATCCAACGCTATCCCGCTTGTCACATAATCATCAATTCCGTCATTGTCGTCGTCCGCATCTATAATATCCGGGAATCCGTCGCCGTCTGTGTTTTCGCCGGGTCGGCGATGTAAAAAGTTTGACACGGCTACCCGGCTGCCTTCATAAATTACCGTCACACTCACCGTGTAGATACGGGCTTCGCTAAGATCTTCGTCATCCATGATATAGCGTATCTTTGCCAAAGGGCGGGTATCAACTTCCGTGAGTGAGAATATTTCGTCCTGTTCCGCTCTGCTCCGGGTAATATTAAACCCGACTATGTCATTTCGGTTCGGATTGGTCCAACTGAAGTTCAATAGATTCCGATCCGGTACGACTTCCAAGTCAGAGATCGCGGGGAGAGCGGAAGGGATAACCGGCCCGGGAACGTCAGCGACGGCGCTGTTGCCATCACTTCCAGCTCCGCTTTCACAAGCGGAAAGAAGGGGGAGCAAAAATCCGCCAATTAATAAAGGGGATAACAATCTCCCGGCCGGTCGGTTTGTGATTGCTGCGATAGGCTTCAAACAAAGCATAACGGTTGTTATTGACACTTTCTTTTTTGTCTTTAATAGCGTTAAAAAAGCCGCGTGAACGGAAGCATTATCATTATTTGTGAATTATAAGGCAGAAGGTTTCAAACAAAGCATAACGGTTGTTATTGATACTCTTTCTTTTTTGTCTTTAATAGCGTTAAAAAAGCCGGAAGCATTATCATTATTTGTGAATTATAAGGCAGAAGGTTTCAAACAAAGCATAACGGTTGTTATTGATACTCTTTCTTTCTTGTCTTTAATAGCGTTAAAAAAGCCGGAAGTATTATCATTATTTGTGAATTATAAGGCAGAAGGTTTCAAACAAAGCATAACGGTTGTTATTGATACTCTTTCTTTCTTGTCTTTAATAGCGTTAAAAAAGCCGCGTGAACGGAAGCATTATCATTATTTGTGAATTATAAGGCAGAAGGTTTCAAACAAAGCATAACGGTTGTTATTGACACTTTCTTTTTTGTCTTTAATAGCGTTAAAAAGGCCGGAAGCATTATCATTATTTGTGAATTATAAGGCAGAAGGTTTCAAACAAAGCACAACGGTTGTTATTGATACTCTTTCTTGTCTTTAATAGCGTTAAAAAAGCCGCGTGAACGGAAGCATTATCATTATTTGTGAATTATAAGGCAGAAGGTTTCAAACAAAGCATAACGGTTGTTATTGACACTTTCTTTCTTGTCTTTAATAGCGTTAAAAAGGCCGGAAGCATTATCATTATTTGTGAATTATAAGGCAGAAAGTTTCAAACAAAGCATAACGGTTGTTATTGATACTCTTTCTTTCTTGTCTTTAATAGCGTTAAAAAAGCCGGAAGCATTATCATTATTTGTGAATTATAAGGCAGAAGGTTTCAAACAAAGCATAATGGTTGTTATTGATACTCTTTCTTTCTTGTCTTTAATAGCGTTAAAAAAGCCGGAAGCATTATCATTATTTGTGAATTATAAGGCAGAAAGTTTCAAACAAAGCATAACGGTTGTTATTGATACTCTTTCTTTCTTGTCTTTAATAGCGTTAAAAAAGCCGGAAGCATTATCATTTAGTCTTGCCTCTAATATTAATGATACTTATTTTTCATGGGTTAACAAGTGTATCATTCCCTTTCTTTAATGCGTGCGGCTATAGTTCACCGCTTTTTGTATCAGAGATTTAACTTGCTCCGTGTAGTTCCAGGGTAAGAAATGTCCGGCGTCTTGCAACAGGGTGATATCTATTTTGGCGGAGTTGATCATGTTTTTTCGGATCACCCTTAAGTTTTTATAGGAAACGAGAAAATCTTTGCGTCCTTGTAAAACCACAACCGGTGCGGTGATGCTGCGCATCTTTTCTTCAAAACCGACCAGTTCGTCGTCCAGAGCAACCACCTCGTCGTTGGCTTTGCGCATGCCGCCCGGAATTAGCCATCGCCAAGGCGGATGCACGCCCCATCTCTGCAACAGGTAAGGTCTGTCCAGCAGATGAGTCATGGAGCCGGCAAGCAAAAAGATTGCCCCGACTTTTTCCGGGTATTCGGCCGCCATCCAGGCGGCCAGGGTGGCGCCATAAGAATGTCCCACCAATATCGGAAGATTCCCCAGCGCATCCGGCTGCAATAAAGCGGCAAGAATCTTTCCCTGCGCTTCAAGGGAAAGCACTCGCCTCGGATCACTGTCGCCAAATGCGGGGCGGTCCACCAGGATGTATTCCAACCCTGCGGGGACATCCGCAATGTAGTCGTTCCATGCCCCGCGATCTCCGGGCGTTCCGTGCAGAAAAATCACCTTCTGACTGCCGACATCGCCGGCACGCACATAGGCGAGATGACCGTTGCCTTCCGGCAGAGAGATTGTTTCTACTGTCATATTTTCAATCAGTGCCAGTGTTTCTTCGTCGGGTTCGGAGCAACCGCTCAAAAGGATTGCCCCGAAGAACAATCCAAAGAACAAGAAGAACAGCCGCAACAAATAGGGTGAGTGCTTTGTCATAATATATTCATTTGCATTTAGACGAAATTATAAGACAAAAAGCGGCAAATCTGTGAACTGTTTTCCCGTTGTATGGAAAGGAGCATTATATAGAGGGAATAGGGGAAATAGAAGGAAGCGGGCGGGCCGACGAATGCCTGAGTATTTGGGATAAGATGCAACCCGAGTAGGCCCCGAGTAGGCCCCGAGTAGGCCCCGAGTAGGCCCCGAGTAGGCCCCGAATAGGCCCCGAATAGCCCCCGAATAGGTCCCGAATAGGCCCCGAATAGGTCCCGAATAGATATGGCAGTTTGGTTTGGTTTACATAGTCCGCCCGCCCTTGCCGGCTCGCAATACGCAATACGCAATACGCAATATTCTATATCCCCCCCCTCTCTGTGATGCATGCCCGCGGGTAAAAATCTTGGCAGAGGTAAGAAACCGCAAGATCATGCCAACAAACCGACAAACAAGGTATATAATAGCGATGCGGGGTAGAGCAGTCTGGTAGCTCATCGGGCTCATAACCCGAAGGTCGTAGGTTCAAATCCTGCCCCCGCAATGTTTCGGGTGTTTCGCAGACAGGAACTCCGTGCTTTTGTACTGCTCTCTCTTTATTGATATTGATGCGGGGAAGAGACTCGCAGGAGATTTGAAAGGGATCCGGAAGATATGAAAGACACGAAAAGCATGAAAAACCCAAAAGTTCCAAAAGCAATTCAGGTGCGAATACGAATCAATAGAAATCAAGGAAGGCAGGACAATCAAGAGTTAAATAGTCCGGCTCGCCCGACTTGCTGTTTGCGGGCAGATGCGGGAGTAGCGTTTAAGGACAGGCGGACAAACTAGGATTAGACAAGAGCGAGAGATTTAATCGAATCACTGAATCAACATAATGAGTATGCACATTTCAACTTCCGCCAATCACCCGCTGGGTGTTTCACAGGTCTTTGCGGAGTTGGAGGCCCTGTTGGCGGAGCATTTTCCGGCAAGCATTCATGTGCGCGGGCAGGTGTCCGGCTTCACCGTTTCCAAAATGGGACACTGGTATTTTTCTCTCAAAGACGAGCAGGCCCTGTTAAGTTGTGTGATGTTCAAAAACGCCAATCTGCGGGTGCATCCCGCGCCCAAGGAAGGCGATATGGTCGTCCTGTCCGGTAAGGCTGCCTTTTACGAATCGCAAGGTCGGTTTCAACTCGTCGCCCGGGAGATCCGCGGCGAGGGCGTCGGCGATCTGCATACTCAGTTTGAAAAACTTAAACAAAAACTGCATGCGGAAGGACTGTTTGATGCCGAACGCAAAAAACCCTTGCCGCCTGTCATCCTGCGTTTGTGTGTGATCACTTCGAAAAGTGGCGCCGCCCTGCACGATCTGAATCAAGTTTTGGACAGGCGTATGCCGTGCATGCGGGTGTCGCTGATTCACGCACAGGTGCAAGGGAAGGGGGCGGCACAGGAGATCGTCGCCGCCCTGGCGAAAGCCAATCAACTCAACCGCTTTGATGCGGTGCTGATTACGCGCGGCGGCGGCTCGGCGGAAGACTTGAGTTGCTTCAACACAGAAGAACTGGTGCGCGCGATTGCCGCGAGCGACCTGCCGGTTGTTAGTGCGGTTGGCCACGAAATTGATTTGACGCTGTGTGATCTGGCGGCGGACAAACGCTCGCCGACGCCTTCGGCCGCGGCCGAGGAACTCAGCTTAGACTCCGCCGCCGTGATCCGTGACCTGCATTCCGATAGTCGCAGAATGCGCAACGAACTGCTGGAAAGATTGGAAGAACAGATGCAGCGCAACGACGAGATGCAAAGACGGTTACTGTTTGCCAACCCCGTTCGGGCTTTTGCCGAAAGATTACGCCGTGCTCAAAAGGATCTCATCGGCGGGTTGCGTATTCTGTTGAGCGACAAAAGAGAGGATCTCTTTCGCCTGGCGGAGTGTTTGCACCGGAGCGGGGCGGACACCAAGCTTGCCGAGTTGCGCTACAAGTTGCGAGATGCAAAATCGTTGTTGCGAGAACGCATGCGCAACAGGATGCAAAAGGTTGAAGTGGAATTGAAAACCCAAAAAGAGGCGTTGCGGACCGTTAATCCAACACGTGTTCTCGAACGCGGCTACGCCTTGGCGTTGGACAGTCTGGGTCGGACCGTCAAAAACGCGTTTGATACAAAACCCGGCGACATTTTGCAATTACGCCTTGCGCGCGGCGGCTTGGATACACAGGTGCGGCGCGTCTATGCGCCCTCGGTGTCCTCGACACCTTCGCGGGGAACTGCCGGCGAACGGGGTAACGAAAAGGAGCAAGAACAGAAACTGGGACCGGGAACGGAAGCAGCAGCATCGCCCGGTGAGCGTGATGTCCCGGCGACAGACGCGGAAAAGCCGCCCCGGTCTGGGAACCCTCCCGGCCTGTTTGATGAAGAATAAAAAAGTGCCGGTCTGTCATGATTTTTAAGCCGACAAAAAGAACCCGGTTCACCGGCGGTGATTGCCTGTTTGTTTTTATAACATCCAACATCTCGGGTTGTTTGGTATCTCTTAAAGAAAACAACGGGTATTCGGATGTCGGACACCGAAGAATATGAAGGCTCCGGCACAGAAGAACGCGGGCTTGCCGCATATCCCGAATTCTTGAAGTCGGGAGATTAACGGGATTTCGGTATGTCGGACTTTGACGATATTTTGCGCCGGGCTGCCGAACTTAAGGGAGGCGAGCAAAACCTGCTCGCCGATCTTCCCAAGGTGCCGACCGCCCGGAAAACTGCGGGCCAGCCGGACAGTTATTTTTTGTCTTTAATGACCATGACGATCTTTCAGGCGGGGTTTGTTTGGCAAATCATTCGCCATAAGTGGCGGGGCTTTGAAGAAGCCTTTTATCTGTTTGACCCGGAGAGGCTGCATTCTTTGCCGGACGAAGCATGGGAGGCCTATGCCGCCGACGAGCGAATTGTTCGCAATATGCGTAAAGTTTACGCGGTCCGGCATAATGTGGGTTTTGTTATGGAAATCCGAGATCAATACGGCGGCTTTGGAAAGTTCTTGACCAAATGGAAGCCGGGAGATCAGACGGGACTTTTGGGCTTTTTCAAACAGCGGGCATCCCGTCTCGGCGGCATGACCGGCCAGTATTTTTTGCGGCGCGCCGGTTGGGACGGTTTTATCCTCACCCCGGATGTGATGACCTGCCTGACCGAGCGCGGCCTCCTCACCGGCAAACCCGCCTCTCAAAAGACACTGCGAGAGGCGCAGGAATTGTTTAATACCTGGCATACCGAAACCGGTCTGCCCTATACGCATCTGAGTCTGATTGCGGCAAAATCCGTGGGATGAGATGAGATGGGATGGGACGAGATGAGTAGATGAATGCTTCGGGATCTTCCGGATCTTCAGGATCGCGGCTGCCGCCAATGTCGGCCGACCTGTTTGAGTCGGATGACTTGCCCGAAGCGGGCGAGACAAAATTAAAGTTTAATCCCCGGGAAGCGGCAAGATCTCCGCGCTATTATCGCCAGCGTGTTCTGTTACGCCTTATCGCCGGGTTAGGTGATGTGAGTGATGCGGGCGAGGGCGGTGTGGGCCGTGTGAGTGAAAGCACCGCCAAAACCGACATCCAAAAATTGTTGTTTTTGTTCGGACAAGAATTTGCCCGCGGCGACAGCGCGTATCTTTATGAATTCATCCCCTACGAGGATGGCTGTTATTCCTTGTCATGCGATCTGGATTTGCGGTATCTTGTCGGCAAAGGATGTGTCGGCGTTTCAGGTGCAGAGGGCGGGTATTTGCGCGCCCGAGTTAGCCCGCCGCAGATCAGGGCGTTGGATTTGCAGAGTCTGTCGGAACTCATCCGGACTTACGGAAAATTGCGCGGTGCGGCTCTGGCAAACATCGTCTCCCGCAAGTATCCTTATTATGATGCGGCACGCCTTGGCAGTTTCGCCACGGCTGATTCTGCGGAGGATACGGAGGATGCGACAGATGAAAAGACGCTGTTTACCATCGGCTATGAAGGCATTTCGTTTGAAAGATATGTGAATACTCTCATCGCCGAGCGGGTGCGTCTGTTGTGCGATGTGCGCGCCAATCCGGTCAGTCACAAACCCGGTTTTTCCCGCGAGGACATGGCAAGGATCTTACCGAAGGTTGGCATTCCGTATGCGGGCATGCCCGGACTCGGTGTCCCCTACCATATTCGGCGGGCGTCCAAAAACGCCGTCGTTACCGAAAAGCCGTTTGTCCGGTATCGCCGGGAACTGCAAAATAAACAATCTCTGGTGCAAGACCTGGAAAGCAAGCTGGATGATTACCGCCGTGTCGCCATCACCTGTTTTGAGAAGTTGCCCGCGCATTGCCATCGCCATTGCATCAGCGAAACCATCGCCGCCGCCCGCCCGAATATTCGGGTTCGGCATTTGTGAGTGATTTGTGAACGGGCAATTAACTCGCATCGGAACCCGTATCGGAACCTGCCTCGGAACTCGTATCGGCAACACCGCCTGGATTTATTACTCTATGATTAAACACTGTCGTATCATGTAAGACATGATGAAATACCGCCAAGATTTATTACTCTATTATTAAACACTATCGTATCATTAAGACATGATGAAACACCGCCAAGATTTATTACTATACTATTAAATAAATAAACAAACAATACAAACAATACTATGAAAAAATATCTTTTAATCTATCGGGCTGTGCCGGAACCCGCACCGGATCCTTCGGCAAGTGAACAGGAAATGCAAGATTGGTCCAACTGGTTTGCCCGGTTGAAAAAAGACGGCGTTCTCGCGGACATCGGTGCGCCCGTTATGGAAGACGGCAAGGTCGTTTTGTCAGCAACGGAAGTCGCCGACAAACCGATGCAGACCGCGGATGGCAACAGAGTGATCGCTTACAGCATCATCCTTGCCGACAACATTGATGCGGCGGTGCGGATCGTCCGGGACGGCCCAGCTGTTAAATACAAATCCACCGTGGAAGTGCGAGAAGTGATGAAAATGTAGGGCGGCACTTTTGCTTGCCGATTCTCATCCCGGATAGTTCATATAATATTTACCAAATGATGGACAAAAGAGACGAACTCCAAAAGGCATTGGCCAAGGCACACACGGAAGGTGCGAGCAAGTCAATGAATCTGTTCATTCGGGACTTTAATGAACTGACCGGGGCAAATATTGAACCGGTCGGCAATTGGATTCCCGGCAGAACGGCGGATGTGGCGAGAGAAGAAATTTTGGCGTTTATTCGCGATCATCTAATAGGCGGGTCTGCCGGCGACGGCGAGTAAAAACTCTTTGTATCATCTCGGGAATGCTTTGAAAATGCCCCGAAAATTATCCGAGTGCTGTGCCAGACCGGACCATCCCGTTATTTCTTTACCGCCCGATCGGGCGGATACAAAAGAAATTTTTAAACGGATAAAAAGGGGGTTGTATTGTTGGTTGTTGGGGTTTCTTAATATCTCTTTTGTATAAAATAGTCAATAGTATGCCTTCAAAAGAACAAAAATTTTATTCCGCTTTAAGAGATGTCTTCATTGGGGCGAAGATTGAGGGTAAGGGCGGCTTTATCAATTTAATGAAGATAAAAGCCAACTACTATAAGAAAATTGAGGAACAAATAAACAAGGATATCAATAAAGAACTCACGGGTTACCCGGGCTTCCGAGACGAATTATTTGACAAACTTTATTCGTTTTTCAATCGCTATTTCACACAAAACGGTTCCATTTATTTTAATGATACCGGGCTTCATAACGATGTGTATGAAAAGGTTTATACCAATGAAAAGGATGTTATGTTGTTCTGGAAGACGCAGATGCTTTACTATGTCAAAACGGACAGTATTTTTAGAAGCCAAGAAATAGAATTTGATGGGTTGAAGTTTTTCTTTGATCCCTCTCAACTGGAAAACAAGAAGGCGAATGAAAAAAACTCCTTAATTTTTAATTTAAAGGAGGTTAGGGATAGAGTCATAACTTTTGATGTTCAATATTCCACCAATGGGTCAACAATTAAAACAGATGAGATATTAGAGGAACTGAAAACAAAGAGAAGCAGAGTCACCGAAGAACAATTGGAAAGAGCATTCAGGATCTTTAAGGCACAAAGCAAGGTAGATTTTTTTATCAACAAGAATGCCAAGTCCTTCTTGCAAGAGCAATTTAAATTATGGAGTTATCAATATTTTTGGCAAGGGACAGAAGAGAAGACGGAATGGACACCGAGAAGAGTTAATCAGCTTGCGAGTCTTAAGCGCATAGCCTTTAAACTCATAGACTTTGTTTCTCAATTTGAGGATGAGTTGGTAAAAATATGGAACAAGCCGAAGTTTGTCAAAAGCAGCAACTATGTTATTACGCTGGACCGATTGGAGAAAAATCTTGTAAATAAAATCAAAAAGCATCCGGGTTATAAAAAGCAAGTTCTGGAATGGAAAGAATTGGATATAGACGAAGCCAACCCCAAAGCGCCGATTGATACAAAATACTTTAAGGATCTGGAGTTGGATATTCTGGCTCAGTTTGATCATCTGGACGAGGCGTTGGATGGTTGGCTTATTAAGAGTGAAAACTACCAAGCATTAAATACGATCCTGCCGAAGTTCAAAGACAAGGTGCAAACCATTTATCTTGATCCGCCGTTTAATACCGGCAGCGATTTTGAGTATGTGGATAGATTTCAGGATGCGAGTTGGTTATCGCTGATGCGAGATAAACTGATATTGGCAAGAGACTTCTTGTCAGATTCGGGTTACTTATATCTGCAGTTAGATCACTATGCCGATTATTTGGGACGGCACCTTTTGGTAGATGTCTTTCAAGGAGTTTCGGTAAAGGATCAAGCGTTTATAACCTGGAATACGGGTGAAAATATTTCCGGCTTTAAAACACAAAGAAATAATTGGATAAGACAAGCGGATAAGATCATGTTTTCGCCCAAAGAACCCGGTAACACCGGTTTTATTAAGCTTTGGGAACCGTTGAAAGAAGAGAAGGATAAGAAAATAGGCTGGTTGGATTTTATGGGTAATGATAAAGAGCATCTTTACATTGAAAAATGGGAAAACGGAAAGTTGGAGAAAAAGGCGGTTGATGTGAGAGCCAAAAGAATTGGAACGGTTTGGAATACAATATACTCATTCCAATATTCAGAGCCCAGAGAAACGGAAAGTTTTTCTTTTGAAACACAAAAGCCGGAAAATCTACTGAGACGCATTATTCAATCGTGTTCCAAGCCGGGTGATCTCGTTTTAGACTTTTTTTCCGGTTCCGGCACCACCTGTGCGGTTGCCCAAAAACTTAATCGTAAGTGGATTGCGGTGGAAGGGTGCGGTTATATTGATAATTTTTATTCGGATAATAACAAGATAAAAAAAGTTGGAATACTTGGCAGAATGAAGATTGTGCTAAACGGAGATCGAGAATTTAGTTTACCAAACACACCACAAAAACGTAGTCCGCATTTGTCCAAAGACATAAACTGGGAAGGCGGCGGCTTTTTTAAATACTATGAATTGGAACAATACGAAGAGGCACTTGCCGGGTGCAAGTATGCGGATGGCGATATGCTCGGCAGGCCCGATGAGACTGATTATGAACAGTATGTCTTCTTGAGAGATGAGAAGATGTGCAAGGCAATGGAGATTGATTATAAAAATAATAAAGTGCGTATAGATCTAAACAAACTATATCCCAATATAGACATTGCGGAGACCCTGTCTAATCTAACGGGCAAGGCCATTAAGTCCATTAAAGAAAATAAGGTAGAATTTGATGATGGCACCGAGACGGATACCAAAGATTTGGATTACCGGGAAATAAAGAATCTTATTTGGTGGGAATAAAAACCATGTCCCATGCTTTTTTGTCCGATATTTTGGAAGATGTCCCTTTTGAAAATGAGGCATCCGACTTGTGGCAACTTCAAGAACTAAAACAATTTTCAGAAAATAAAAATCTTTTTGACTTTCAACAAGATGCCCTGATCAGTGCTCTGAAAGGCTTATGGTTTTTCTATGAAAAAAACCGGGGCGATAAAAACAAATTATCTTATTTTTATACGGAAAATGGAATTGGGGGTAAGTTGGGCGTTAGCATAAAAAACAAAGGCTATCGATATCTTGCCGAGCACGAGAAAGATTTTCCCGTAGATAATTCGGAAGTTCCCTTTTCCTGTTTTATCAACCGGATGAGTTTCTGGATGGCAACAGGCTCCGGTAAAACACTTGTGATTATTAAATTGATAGAATTTTTAGGTGAACTCATCAAAAACAAGCAGTTACCGCAAAACGATATTATGTTCTTGGCACATCGCGCAGATCTGTTGGAGCAATTCAAAAAGCATGTGGACGAATATAATCGCTACCACCATGATTTAAAGATCAACTTAAAAAATCTAAGAGAGTATGAACAGGTAAAACATCATACTGTTTCTTCGGATAAAAATAGGATCACTGTGTTTTATTATCGCTCTGATCTAATGGACGACGAGCAGAAAAAAAACCAAGTCAATTTTAGAAATTATGATAATCACGGAAAATGGTTTGTTTTTTTGGACGAGGCACACAAAGGAAGCAAAAGCGGGGACAGTAAACGCCAGATCCTGTATTCCATTCTTGCCAGACAAGGATTTTTATTTAACTTCTCCGCCACCTTTACCGACCCTCTGGATCTGGCAACTTGCGCTTTTAATTTCAATCTGGAGAAATTTATCCAAGAGGGATATGGAAAGCATATTTACTTATCGGAAAAATCTATAGAAGGATTTGGGACAGAGAACGATTTCGCGCCGCAACAGAAACAAAAAATTATTTTGAAGTCGCTTATCTTACAAACATACATTAATAAACACTGTGAAAAAATAAAAGAACAGGGAGACAATTTGTATCACAAACCGCTATTGATGACATTGGTTCATTCGGTAAATGAGTCGAGTCTGGGAGATGAACCGGACCTGGCATTATTTTTTTCAGAAATAAAAAAAGTGGCACTTGATCGAATAACACCCGACCTGTTCAACCAAGCCAAGCAAGATCTGTCGGCAGATCTGCAACAAGAAAGTATTTTTGATAACGAGCGACTTGAGGACGATGAGAATTATTTGGAAGAAATAAAATACAAGGATGTCCTAAAGGCTGTATTTCATGCGGAAACTCCCGGTAATATTGAGGTCCTAAAAATTCCAAATAATAACAAGGAAGTGGCATTTAAGTTACAAACATCCGACAAACCATTTGCCCTCATAAAAATTGGCAACATCTCCGGATGGTTAAATAATACACTTGAGGAATATGAAATCACGGAAAGTTTTGAGCATCAAAGTATCTTTGAACAGATTAACCAAGACGATTCTCAAATCAATATCTTAATGGGTTCGCGAGCGTTTTATGAAGGCTGGGATTCCAATCGCCCGAATATTATTTTGTTTATCAATATCGGCGTTCATGCGGCCGCGCGGAAGTTTGTCCAACAATCTATCGGGCGCGGGGTGAGAATTGAGCCCCTAAAAAATAAGAGAAAGAGGCTGCTTAAGTTATTCAATTCCCAAGAAATAGAACCGGATATTTATGAGCGGATAAAAAAACATGCTCCGTTTCCGGAGAGTTTGTTTATTTTTGGTACAAAAGCGGAGGCATTAAGAAGTGTTTTAACCGAATTAAAGAAAGAACGTTCCGAACCGGACCGAGAAATCGGGCAAATCATTGATCTTAATCAAGATGCCGGCAGCAGATCCTTGCTTATCCCTTCTTATAAAAAATTGGGGAAGACACCGACTGAGTCAGACACGGTTTTCAGGCACCCCATCAGTGAAAGAGATATTGATTTGGCAATAGAGTTTCTGGATTACATCGGGGAAAAAACGGCAATCCTAAAATTTGGCTTCAAGCCCAAAGAATTGCAATCTGCAAAAAAAGTCATGGCGAAAAACAAACGGAAAAAATATTTCAAGATCATTAATGATTCTTTGAGCGAACCGGAGTTATTGCTAAAAAGAATTCTTAACTATTTAAGAATTGAAGGAGAAGATTTTCATAAAATCATTAGTTTGGATAACCAAATTGTTCATTTCAAACAAATTAAATTCAGAGGAACAGAAGAGGAGTATCAAAAATTAAAAGAAAAAATAGAAGTGATAAAAACCACTCCCCGGAAAAAGGAAGAACTTAAGGGCATCTTTGAGCAAGGGGATCAAGATGCTTATGATCAACAAAAAAAATTGTTTGAGAAAGCGGGAGAATATAAAAAAGTTAATATTAAGTACATTCCTAATCACTATTATCATCCGCTATTGGTGTCGCAATCAGAGAAGATGGATTATCTCAATCATATCATCAAAGTAAAAAGCGAGGTAAAGTTCATAAACAAACTGGAGGCGGAAGGAGAGTTATTGGACGGAAATTTTGACTGGTGGATGTTTTCCAAACTGGATGAAAGTTTGGACAGCGTTTATATCCCTTACTACAATAAACAGAGTTCCAAAATTGCAAAATTTAATCCCGATTTTATTTTTTGGCTCAAGAAAGAAAATGATTATCACATAGTTTTCATTGACCCCAAAGGAGGTGCTCATACAGATTATGAATATAAAGCGGACGGATATGATCTTCTGTTTACCAAACAAAATAAAGAGAAAAGAGTTTTTGAGGAACACGGTCTCAAGGTTCGAGTTTCGTTGTTTTTCTTTAATGAACAGGCTGACAGTTTCCCCCTGGGTTATCGTAAATATTGGATAAACGGATTTAGACACTTTACGGACAAAATCACGCAATCTTTATAGCAGGATCTTGCTCAGAAATTTTTCTCTTTTATTCGAATGAATGAAATGGCAGAGAGATAATTGCATAAACGGCTAAAAAACTTTTGTCAGTTTCTTGATCCGTCTTCCTCAAATTTATAAAAGGACATATGGAACAAATGCTGCCGAACAACGGAAGTGATTATTCCGGCTGATTGTTAGCGCGCAGATGAAAAAATCTCTTTTAATCTCTTGATCTGAGATGAGCTATGTTGTGCCGGACCGGACCCTCCCGTTATTTGTTATCGCCCGATTGGGGCAGACACAAAAAGAATTTTTACACGGACAAAAAGGGGGTTGTATTGCCGGTTGTTGGGGTTTCTTAGTATCTCTTTTTGTATAAAATAGTCAATAGTATGCCTTCAAAAGAACAAACAAAAGAACAAAAATTTTATTCCGCTTTAAGAGATGTCTTTATTGGGGCCAAGGTTGAGGGTAAGGGCGGCTTTGTCAACCTGATGAATATAAAGTCGGGCTATTACAGAAAAATTAAGAATCTGTTAGAGCAAGATATCGAGGAAGCCCTGGAGGATCACCCTCGTTTTAGAGACGAATTATTTGACAAACTTCATTCCTTTTTTCATCGCTATTTCACACAGAATGGCTCCATTTATTTTAATGATACTCCTTTTCATAACAATATCTATGAAAAGGTCTATACCAATGAAAAGGATGTTATGTTGTTCTGGAAGACGCAGATGCTTTACTATGTCAAGACGGACAGCATTTTAACAAGCCAAGAGGTAGAGTTTGATGGGTTGAAATTTTTCTTTGATGCTTCTCAGCTGGAAAACAAGAAAGCGAATGAAAGAAAATCCATCCTTTTTAATTTAAAGAAGGCCGGGGATCAGGTCATAAAGTTTGATGTCGCTTACTCGGAAAATGGCAAAAGGACAGATCCGGATGATACGGTAAAGGCAATAAAAAAATTGGATATAAGGATCACTCAAGATCAGTTGGAACGTGCTTTTGGAATTTTTGGGCGACAAAGCGAGGTAGATTTTTTCATAAACAAGAATGCGAAGGGATTTCTCCAAGAGCAGTTTAAACTTTGGGGTTATCAATATTTCTGGGAAGGGGCCGACGAATGGAGCGGGGATCGGGTCAATCAGTTACAAATCCTCAAAAAAGTTGCTTTCAAGATGATTGATTTTATATCGCAGTTTGAAGATGAGTTGGTGCGGATATGGAACAAGCCGAAGTTTGTCAAAAGTAGCAACTATGTTATTACGATGAACCGATTGGAGAAAAATCTTGTAAATAAAATTAAAAAGCATCAGGGTTATAAAAAACAAGTCCGGGAATGGAAAGAATTGGATATAGACGAAGCCAACCCCAAAGCGCCGATTGATACAAAATACTTTAAGGATCTGGAGTTGGATATTCTGGCTCAATTTGATAACTTAGACGAGGCTCTGGACGGCTGGCTGATAAAGAGTGAGAACTATCAAGCACTCAATACCATATTGCCGAAGTTTCGAGAAAAGGTGCAAACCATTTATATTGATCCGCCGTTTAACTTAGACTCCGGCGATCGGTTTTTATATCGCACTAACTACAAGGATTCCAACTGGGCTACTTTGCTGGAAAATCGTCTGCACCTGTCCAAAGAATGGTTGAATGCAAAGGGCAGTATTTTTGTTCGTTGTGATTATAACGGGAATTGGATTGTGAGATGTTTGATGGATGAGATATTAAATTATCAAAATGAGATCATTGTTAGCAAGTCAGCAAAGTTAACGGAAGAAATCAACAGATATCATAGCGGGCACGACTCTTTACTTTTTTATTCAAAAACTAACTTATTTTCTTTTACCACATCCACAAAGAAAAGGGAGAATCCGAAATGGAGAGGGATGCACTTGCCGGGAGTTCGGTGGTCACCATTGCCCGATGAGCATGTTAACCTATTTTCACAAGATAATCTGAGAGAAAAAAACGGAAATATGGCAACAAGAGCGAGAATAATACTTGGAAAAGAACTATTGCCCCCGGATGGGCGGCACTGGGCATTAAGTCAGCATTCCATTTTTGAACTGGAAAAAGAGAATAAAATTAGACGGAGTGATAGCGGAGTCCCCCAAACAGAAGAGTCAGAGAATCAAAAATTAACAGATAATTGGACAGATTTTGTGGGATACTCTTCAACCTGGGGCTTTACAACTGAGAACAATGAAAAAATCATTGAAAGAGCAATCACAACCTCTTCTCTTGCAAGCGGTGAGATGGTATGCGATTTTTTTCTCGGCTCCGGCACCACAACCGCAGTCGCGCATAAACTGAATAGAAAATGGCTTGGCGTAGAGATGGGTGAGCATTTTTACACGGTAGCCTTACCCAGAATGAAAAAAGTATTATCTTACGATAATACTGGTATTTCTGAAGAAATGCCCGCATACAAGGGCGGGGGCTTTTTCAAGTATTACGAACTGGAGCAATATGAGGAAGCGTTGGCTAAGTGTCAATACGGAGATGGTGATTTACTTTCTGTTTCGGACAGATCACCCTATCTGGAATATGTCTTTATGAAAGACGAAAAAATGCTGAGTAGCCTCGAGATTGATTGTAAAAATAATAAGGTTCAAGTGAATTTAAATGCGATCTATCCCAATATAGACATAGCGGAAACCCTGTCCAACCTGACCGGTAAGTGGATTAAGGCAATTAAAAAAGAGGAAGTTATCTTTGCCGATGATACAAAAATTAATACAAAGGATTTGGACTACAAACGAATCAAACCTCTCATTTGGTGGGAGGCAAAATGACCCAAACGCTTGAAGACATCCTAAAGAAAACCGACTTTAATAATGACCTGCCACAAGATTGGCATGAGGGCGTTGTGTTGAAGTATTTTTCCGATAAGAAGTATCTGTTTGACTTTCAACAAAGGGCTTTGGAAAATGCCCTTAAAACTCTTTGGCTGTATTATGCCAATGAAGCGGAAAATAAGAAAAGCAATTTTTTTGAAATGTACCAAACAGACAACATAGCATTTAAAGGATATAAAAAAGTAAGGCGAATAAATATCTCTTGGAAGATTATGGCAATGACTATCCTATAAATAACGACGAAATATCCTTCACCCATTTTATTAATCGGATGAGTTTTTGGATGGCTACCGGCTCCGGGAAAACGCTGGTGATTATTAAGTTGATTGAGATAATAGGAAATCTTGTTTCCGGAGAGAAGATTCCCGAGCATGATATTCTGTTTTTAGCTCATCGCCAAAATTTAATTCGCCAGTTTGAGATACTGGTGAATGAGTTTAATCAACACTCCCCCGTGAAAATAAAATTAATAAACTTAAAAGAATATGACCGGGTGAAGCGCGAAAACTCTAACCTGTTCTCGGGCGATGAGATAAAGGTGTTTTATTATCGCTCTGACTTAATCTCCGATGAACGCAAAGAAAACATGATTGATTTTAGAGATTATGACAACCGGGGTAACTGGTTTATTTTTTTGGATGAGGCCCATAGAGGGCGTAACGGGGATAGTAAAAGACAAATATTCTATTCTATTCTTTCACGCAATGCTTTTTTGTTTAATTTTTCGGCTACCTTCACCGAAGACCATGATAGGTCTACCTGTGCCTTTAACTTTAACCTCGAAAAATTTATAGATGCGGGCTACGGCAAACGGATCTATTTGTCGGAAAATAGTATAGAGGGGTTTGATGAAGAAACCGATTTTTCGGATATAGAGAAGCAAAAAGTTGTCCTAAAAGCACTTATCTTGCAAACTTATATTAGCAGTCACTATAAAAAAGTAAGCGCGGTAGGTGCCGGCTATTATCATAAGCCGATGCTTTTAACTCTTGTCAATTCAGTTAATCCCAAGAGCAAAAAACCGGACGCCAAACAAGAACCGGACCTGGCATTGTTCTTTAAAGAAATAGAAAAAATAGCGGGCAACAAAATAAAAGACAATTTATTTGAACTGGCAAAGGAAGAATTGACAGATGAAATGCGAGATGCCAAATATTTCTTTGGAAAAGAAGAAATTGAAATCAGCGAATCCGAACTACCCCAAATAGGATATGAGAATGTTTTAGAGGATGTCTTTAATACCGGCATTCCCGGTAAACTTGAAGTGCTTAAGATCCCCGGCAATCAACAAGAAATAGCATTCAAACTACATACATCTGAAAAACCCTTTGCGCTGATTAAAATTGGTGATATATCCGGTTGGATAAAAAGCATCCTGGAAAATAAAGAAATCACCGAGCGTTATGATGACGAAAGTATTTTTGGCGCTCTTAATAACAGAGAATCCGATATAAATATTCTGATGGGATCACGTACTTTCTATGAGGGTTGGGATTCTAACCGCCCGAACATTATCCTTTTTGTTAATATTGGCAAGGGGAAGGATTCCAAAAAATTTGTTCTGCAGTCTATCGGGCGCGGTGTGCGTATAGAGCCTATGGAAAATAAAAGGAAGCGTCTGTCATCTCTGCACGACAGTAAAGAGGTAAAAACGGAGCTCTACGATGAACTAAAAGAAAATACTCCCATGCTTGAAAGCCTGTTTATTTTTGGTACGAATGCACAGAATCTAAAGTCCGTCACGGAGCATATGAAGGGCGAAGCGGAATATAAACCACTGGGAGATCTGTTCATTCTTAATCAAGAATCTGAAACAAGAAAACTACTGATACCGGTTTATGAGAAGTCATCCGAATTATTAATAGAGACCAAAAAGATGAGTAAGTATCCAATTAGCCGACAAGACTTAACATCCTCCGAACATTTTCTAAACGATGTCGGGGATAAGGTGGCTTTAATGAAATACGATTGCGAACCCCGAATTCTATACAAGATACATGAAACACTAAACAAACCGAAAGATCATTATGACCACGCGGAGGCCAGGGTTCTCAATAACCCCCAAAGATCTTTGGAAAGAATGATGCATTATTTTGCTTTAGAGTCTGATGAATTCAAAGAGTTTAAGAAGTTAGATAAAGAAATTATTCATTTTAAGAAAATCCAATTTAGAGGAAATCCCGGTGACTATACTACCTTAAAAGAAAAAATTGGTGTTATAAAAAACTATCCTCAAAAATCATCCGAATTAGATGATCTTCTTGAGCGTGTGGGCAGACAAGAATACGATAAGCAACGGGACCTGTGGCACGATGCCGGAAGTTTTTCTATAAACAATAACGAGGTAAATATAAAATATCTTGCCGACCACTATTATCACCCTTTGTTTGTTTCCGAGGGAGACAAGATTGATTACTTAACCCATATTATTAATGTCCCGAGTGAAAAACAGTTTATTGAATGCTTGGAAGAGAATATCAATCATTTCAGTGAATGCGACTGGTGGATGTTTTCCAAGTTAGACGAGGCTTTGGACGCCGTATATATCCCCTATTACAATGCCAACATCAACAAGATAGCCAAATTTAATCCGGACTTTATATTTTGGCTAAAAAAAGACAACAAGTATTCTATCTGCTTTATAGATCCCAAGGGGATGGCCTATGCCGATTATCAACGCAAAGCCGATGGGTATCAATCTTTCTTTGGTATGCCCGGGAAAGAAAAAACCTTTCACGGACACGGGCTGGAAGATATTAAAGTTTACTTACGCTTTTGGGGAGGCGATAGGATGCAAGTGGCGGCAGGCTATAGAGATTATTGGATTGATTCTATTACAGACATTCCCTTGCCGGGAATACGGTAGAGGCTAACATCTGCTTGATTTTTTAATAGACTTTAATAGACAATGAACAAAAAATGAAAACAAAAATGAAAAATAATAAAAAACAAACTTTAATCAGTAAAGAAGATAAAACGGTTCTTCAAATTTTAGAAGATCTGAGTAAGGGGTGCGATGATGCGAGGAGAATGAATGATTATCTTTCTTTGCTCACTGCCAAACAAGTGGAAGTTCAATATGAGCCTCCTTCTTGGGAGCATCCGTTGACGACTAACGACATAACAAGACATATCAAATAACTGTAACTCAATGCCTTCCTGCCGCTTTTTCATCATTATTATCATTATGAAAGCGATTCAGGCTAATCCGAAAACAGGTGGACGGATCTCGTTATTTCAAAAGGGCAACTCCTTACAACTATTATCATTATGAAAGCACTTGAAGCGCATCCCAAGAAGATTCGGAAGATATTTGCGGATGAATATATTATTCCGGACTATCAGCGACCCTATACCTGGGACGAAGAGCAGTGTGAAAAACTGTGGGACGACCTGGAAGAGTTTTGGACTCAAATTGAAGGGGATCAGGTAAGCCAAAGCAAGAACGAAGAATATTTTCTTGGAACGATTACACTATGTAAAGATTCTGACAGTCAAGATTCTTTTTGGGTGATTGATGGTCAACAAAGGCTTATTAGTCTTTCGCTTCTCATCAAAGCTCTTTACAGAGTGGCAAGAACTTACGGGACATTACAAGAATATTTACTAAAAAAGGATCCTGTTAGCGGAAAACTACTTAAAGATGAGCCTCGTGTAGAATCCCAATCTGTAGAAGAAGATAACGCTGCATTGAAACAAACTATATTGCCTAATGGTGAGGAGATACTAGGAGATAGTCCTTTTGCAAAAAACTATAAGGTATTTGAACAAAAAATTAATGAGTGGCACGGACAAGAAAATGAGGATAGCCAAAAACTTCATTCATTCATAGCAACACTCTTGAATAAGGTAGTCCTTCTTCCGGTAGAATGTGGTTCTCAAGAGGATGCACTAACCATATTTGAGACCCTTAATGATAGAGGTACACCCCTCAATGACACGGATATTTTCAAAGTAAAAATGTATAAAAACATATCGTCACAAAAGTCAAAGCAAAAATTTATTAAAACTTGGAATGGTTTGAAAGATCACTTGCGGCTTTTTAGGGTTTATATGCATTTGTTACGGTCGGCAGATACACGCATACTCAAAGAAACGGCACTCAGAAAATATTTTGATAAAAAGAAAAAAGTTTTTAACAATTATGATAATACGACATCCGTATTGAAAAAATTGGATCATATTAATCAGGGTGCATGGGAAGTCCAGCCGACCATAAAGAAGTGGTGGAAAATATTACAGTTTTATCCTAATGATTATTGGCAATATCCTTTATATGTATTTCTGCATAAGTATGCCGACGACGCATGGGATGGCGATGGCAATCTTAAGATAGAAGTCGGTAGCGAACTTGCTCATAAATTTGAAGAATTGATTCAATGGACGGTAAAATATTTTTATATCAAGGGGGTGAATCACAATTCAGTAAATACTGTCAAAGACACGACATTCAAAGTGTGTAGAAACATTATGCATGGCAAGGATTATAGACAAGAATATAAAAATAATTTGGAGAAAGATAATGATTTGGAGGAATTCAAAAGACGTATAGAATCATTTCCTCTCAGAAGATATGAGAGAGGAATTATTCTCATAGGAGCGGGACTCAACGATAAGCAAAGCGATGAAGATTTTTGTAGTATTCTTGATCTAGGCTTGTTATGGAAGAGAAGTAAGCTACATATAGAACATATTTTGCCGCGGGACTGGATTAATTATGATGGCTGGACAAAGGAAGATTATGACAGGGATATTCAACGTCTCGGCAACCTGGTTCCTTGCGAATGGAAAATTAATATTTCGGCAAGTAATGAATTTTTTCGGCGCAAGCAAGAAAAATATTATAAGAAATCAAAAGTGCAGGATGTCCTTGACCTTTCCAAGCAAGAGCCTATTTGGTCGCCCGCTACACTCGCGGATCGTCACAACAAGATCGTTAAAAGAATTACGGATTTCTTTTGTAATTTTTAGAGCGGGTACTACTATGACTATGAGGTCTGTCCGCTTCCCTCAACAATAAAATTAAAGCGGTAAAAATAATGTAAAACTGCCCGAGAGATCTTATGCAATAGGATCTTTGGCAAAGAACTTTGAGGTCAGGTTCCGATGACTTTTTACACAAACACAAACAGCACTGCGCCGGGTGAGTGCATACACAACAAACAAAAATTGAGTCCCCGCCTATAAACCCTACAATAGATCCCATGAAAACAAAACTGCCAATGCTCATTTACTGGCTGTTCTTTCTGGCGGCGGTGAGTTGGGGGATGTTGGCTGTTATCGGGTTGATCCTTGCTTACATTTCTATTGGTGATGCGAATGAGAAGGAGCGGACACACTTTGCTTATCAGATACGCGGTTTTTGGTTGTTTGTTCTTTATTTCATCCTCATTACTATTTTTGTTTGGGGGGTTCTCATTGGTTTTTTCGGCGCTTTCATTCCGTTCTTTGGTTTTCCGGGTGAGCAGTTTCAATTCTTATTTGAAAGAGCGGGCGGGGATGTTATCCCCTACCTGGAAATCCGGGATACGGACTTTTGGTTTATGTTGAACGGCTCTTCCCGGGTGCCTTACTTGGAATTTGGTAATGAAGGGTTTCATTTTCTGTTGGACAACAGTCATGTGCGCGGTATGCGTTTGGAGTTTGGCGGCAACGGGTTAAGCCTAATCGGTAGACTCGGACTTGCGGTGTTGCCCTATGCTATGCTTAATATCTGGGCATTGATTCGTTTTATTAAGGGAGTGGTTCTGTTATTACGCAAGCGACCGGTGGGTAATCCGAAGACCTGGTGGGTTTAGCACTTTTAAAAGAAGCGTTTCGGTTTTGCCGGCTTCTCTTTTTTTGGGGGGGGGGGAGAAAGAGAGGCAGCGGCGAGGGCGGAGCCGGGCGAGACCGAATCAAGGATTCTCGCCGTCGTTTTTTCTAACACTTCTTTTTAAGGCATCCGTTCAGTAGGTGGCGTTCGCGTTCAGGCGGGTGCTTGCGTGTCCCGCTGGTTGTTGGTTGCGCTCTATCAGCATTGCATCCCCATAGGAAAAAAACCGATATTCCAGGGCGATGGCATGGGCGTAGGCATTTAGCATCGTCTCGGTGCCGCCAAAAGCACAGACAAGCAACATCAGGCTGGAACGGGGCAGGTGGAAATTGGTGAACAGGAGATCTGCGGTTTGGATTGGCCGCCCGCCCGGATAAACAAACAGATTTGTCCAGCCGGCGTAGGGTGAGAATTCCTTTTTTTGCCATATGGTTTCCAAGGTGCGCAAAGAAGTTGTGCCGACGGCGACGATACGCCGGCCTTGTTGTTTTGCCGAATTGAGGATCCGGGCGGTTTTGTCGGAGACTCGGCACCATTCGTAATGCATCTTGTGTTGGCGGATATCTTTGGCGCGGATGGGGGCGAAGGTGGCGGCGCCGGTATGCAGGGTGATTTCCGCTGTTTGCACCCCGATTTCTCGCATGCTCTTTAATAAGGGATTGCTCAGATGCAGTCCGGCGGTGGGGGCGGCAACGGCTCCCGGTTGTTTGGCGAAGGCGGTTTGGTATCTTCTGTAGTCCGCCGGCCCGGGCGGGCGTTTGATGTAGGGGGGCAGGGGCAACTTGCCGTATTGCTGGCAGATGGTATGAAAGTCGCCGCCGTCCGGTAATTGCAGAACAAAAAACGCATCCGTGCGTCTTAGGATCCGGAGACCCACCTTGGGGGCATTGGCGAGGACAAGTGTCTCGCCGGGGCGGGGCGGTCGGGCGGTGCGAATCATGGCTTCCGCTTCGGTGGGGCTGAAAAACCGATTCAGTAACACTTCCGCCTTGCCGCCGGTTTGTTTGAGCGCTTCCAGTCGGGCGGGCAGGACCTTGGTGTTGTTCAGGACGAGGACATCGCCCTTGCGGAGTAGTGCGGGGAGACGGCGGGTGTGGGTGTCTGCCGTTTTTCCTTTTGTGAGGTTAAGCAGGCGGGCATCCGCTCGTCTTTTGGCGGGGAACTTGGCGATGAGATGCTCGGGCAGTGAGTAGTCGTAAGTGGCAAGGTGATACGGGCTTTTTGCCGGCCGAGACTGTGGGCGGTCGCCGGCTGGCACATTTTGAGAGGATGGGGGATGCTCGCGGGTCACGGATTTAGCGAATTCAATATGTTGGTATGGGTGGTATGAGTGAGTGGTATATTTATTGACGGGGTTCTCTTTAGTTTTCCGGGGATGAACGGGCTTGTTCCGGGCATGTGTGGTGCGTGGTGCGTGGTGCGTTTGGCGTCTTTAATCAGATCATAAGACATCATTGAAGAAAGCAGGAAAGTAGGCGGGAAAGTAAGTGGAAAAGCAGATAGGAAAGAGATAGCACCCGGCACTCGGTGCGAATATCCGTGGGCGAACTCATGAGCGAACCGGGCGAGTTTGAAACTATGCGACAAGTGTTTTGCAAAGAGAAATAGTTATAATAAACAAACATTACTTTCAATTTTACGATTATTATGGAAGCATCTTCTTTAAAGACGCCGTTGTTAATGGTGATTTACTGGCTGTTCGCGATTGGCATTGCCGGTCAAGGCACCCTTGTTTTGGTTGCCTTGGTCTTGGCTTATGCCTACCTTCCCGAATCTAACACAGCCGAAAGAACGCACTTCGTTTATCAAATACGCAGTTTCTGGCTATTTGTCGGTTATGGGGTCCTGGCAACTCTGTTGTTGTGGGGTCTTGCCCGGCAGTTCGGCTTGGGATCTGATGTTATCGGTCAAATGATTGGCTGGCATATGCTATTCGCTCCCGGTCTCGGCAGTGTTTCGTTATTCGGACAGGGCTTGCCGCTGACGACTCTTTTGGTTGTTTTTCATCCTTATGTTCTGTTGCTTTTGTGGGCTCTTTTGCGCTTCATTAAAGGTGTCCGATATCTCCTTAGGAAAGAGCCGATACCCCGCCCGAAAACTCTGTTCATATAGAAGGTCACGGCAAAAGAATTTTACCGAAGGTGTAAATTTCTTTGTAATACTCGGTTTTTTCCAAATACCGAACTTCCCAACTCTCATACCCCCCAAACCATCATACTCCCCAAACTCTCATACCCATAGCAATCCAAAGCCTTGCCGGGATAGCACGAGGCTCGAGGTTCAACCGCTATCCCCAAAATACGGGCAGTTTAATTGCAGCCAAAACAAACCCACTGATACTTGTTCCGTTCTTTAACAAGAAAATTTAAAAATAGGTGGGATTATATAAAATGGGACAAAATAGTGCATGATCTCATAAAGGTTCTGGACTCTGAGTTTGGTATTGTGCGTCCTCAGATCAAGCAGCCGGATGTTCTGTCGGACGGGTCGAAAATAGATCCGGCAACGGGTCTCCGGTATGTGGAGCTAGATGAATGAAACGGGCAAGAAAGATGGATAGCTGTTTTGCTCTCACCGCCGCAGACAGCGGAGGCTTGTTGTTGATAAAACTGTCTAGGTGTATCCGCTGGCAAGACGGTACGGTGTGCGAGAGCGGCTGCACCGCGGAGGTGATTTGAAATGAGAGGAACACGTTTACACTACATTGGTTATCGCGTGCGCGGTTTCAATAAAATGGTGGTTTTAGCAAACAAATATTCAAACATGTCTAAAACCACCAAAATCAAACTGGACACCTTAGCGTTCGCGCGCAAACATGGTGTCGCGGCCGCGTTGGATCATGCCAGGATCAGTCGTGCTACATTCTACGAGTGGCAGCGGCGTTTCCGTGAAGGCGGGGTCGATGAACTGGCGAACAACTATGGGTATCAGCCCAAGCGGTCCAACACCTGGCCACCGGCACTGATTACCAAGATCCGATCTTGGCGACAACAGCGTCCGAACATCGGTGCCGGTAAACTGGTCTGCTTGTTACCCGAATGGTGTCAGCAGCGCGGGCTGCCGCTGCCCAGCCAATCAACGCTCTCTCGCATCATTGCCGATGACCCGGATAAGATGCGGTGCAAACCATCGCGGTCCGTGCCGAAACGCCTGCGGCAAGGTGCTCCGCGCGAGCGCAAGGACATCCGCTTTGTTGCGGGCCGGAGAGGTGAATGTGTTGCCTTTGATACGCTCGTCCGCATCGTCGATGGCCGGCGCTTTTATTGGCATGTCGGCATTGATCTATTTTCCCGCTTCTCACTGGTCAGTGTCGACACCTCGGCTGCTTCGGCCAGTTCCGCCCAGCTCTTTACCGCCATGCAAAACATACTCGGCACTCGGATCGAAAAAGTCCTCACCGATAATGGCAGTGAGTTCGCCAAAGACTTTCACCGGGTCGTGACCGCAAACGGCAGCACCCACTGGTATACTTATCCAAGGAAACCGCAAATGAATGCACACTGCGAACGGTTTAATCGCACTCTCTGGGAAGAGTTCGGTTGTCATATGCGGCATCTCTTGGTTAAGGATATGCCAGCATTCAACGCCAAACTCATCGAGTGGTTGGCTTGGTATAATCTGGAACGTCCCCATTATGCTCTCAAACAACTCTCGCCAATCCAGTTTTTGCAAAAACAAAAAAAGTCCAGAAATGGGTGGGATCATACAAATAGGATGATAAAAGATTGATTATTGTATAATATGCCAAATATCATTCGGCTTGATGTGGCGTGTATATGTTATATATATGTTATATATAGTGCCGAGGCATTATTGCATCATTAAAAAAGTACCGAATGATTATTTTTTATTATATTAAATGAAACTAACAAAGAAAATAATAAGATGAAAAAAATATTAAAAACATTTGGGCTATCCTTCATTGCCACACTTTTACTTTTTTCCGTGAAAGTGTTTGCAGTGGATATTACCATAGCCACAGTGAATAACGGCGATATGGTGCGTATGCAAAAATTGTCGCCGGCGTTTACTAAGGCAAATCCTGATATCACCTTAAATTGGGTTATTCTGGAAGAAAACACTTTGCGTCAGCGTGTTACAACGGATATCGCCACAAAGGGCGGTCAGTTTGATGTGTTGACAATCGGGACCTACGAGGTGCCTATTTGGGCCAAAGATAACTGGCTGGTTCCCCTGGATGATCTGGGTGCCGCTTATGATGTTGATGATCTGCTGCCGGCAATTCGGAACGGGTTGTCTTATAACGGCAAACTTTATGCGTCTCCTTTTTATGGCGAAAGTTCTATGACGATGTATCGTCGTGATCTGTTTGCGGCAAAAAATCTGAAAATGCCGGATGCGCCGACTTGGGGTGAAGTCTATGAGTTCGCTCGGGCTATTCATAATCCTCCCAATGTTTACGGCATCTGTCTGAGAGGCAAGCCGGGTTGGGGAGAAAATGCGGCGTTTATCACTACGGTCGCCAATTCGTTTGGAGCCAGATGGTTTGACGAAGAATGGCAACCGCAATTTGATACGGCGGCCTGGAACCACGCCCTTAATTTTTATGTGGATATTCTTACCCATTACGGGCCTCCCGGGGCAAGCAGCAACGGTTTTAATGAGAACCTTGCTTTGTTCAACTCCGGTAAGTGTGGAATGTGGATAGATGCCACGGTGGCTGCCAGTTTTGTAACCAATCCGAAGGACAGCAAGGTGCATGATCAAATTGATTTTGCCCTGGCACCCCAAGCAATTACAAAACGCGGTTCTAACTGGCTCTGGGCATGGTCCTTGGGTATTCCCGCGGGAACCAAGAAGGAAGCGGCTGCCAAAAAATTCGTTGCCTGGGCAACTTCCAAGGCATATTTGGAACTGGTTGCCGGACAAGAAGGTTGGGCTAATGTTCCGCCCGGCACGCGCACTTCTTTATATAAGAATCCCAAATATCTGCGTGCGGCACCTTTTGCCGCAAGGACTTTGGAAGCAATTCAAAGCGCGGATCCGATTACGGGCACTTTGAAGCCGAAGCCTTATGTCGGTGTGCAGTTTGTAGCCATACCGGAATTTCAGGGCATAGGAACACGCGTTGGCCAGGAGTTTTCCGCCGCATTGGCGGGCTCGGTCACAGTGGAAAAAGCGCTTAGAAATGCGCAGCAATTCACTGAGCGCACTATGAAGAAGGGCGGTTATTATAAAAAATAAACCTCTTCGTTAACTAACCAACAAGATGGTGTCCCCCTCAACTATTTTTGAAGGGTGTACACCATCTTTTTTTAACCTTCCGGTTTT
The DNA here is from genome assembly GCA_965209035.1 of Gammaproteobacteria bacterium. GTDB lineage: Bacteria > Pseudomonadota > Gammaproteobacteria > CBDBNL01 > JAAOII01 > CBDBPY01. The sequence continues at coordinate 933,516 of OZ242372.1, read as the reverse complement.
ATATTGATACTACAGATGTCCGGTAATTCGTCAAACCTTGTCAATCGCTTGCCGGTTTATCCGGCTATTGGGCTGTTGCTGGTATGGATGGCGGTGCCTTTGGCTATGACGCTTTATTTTTCTTTGCTAAGATATAATCTGCTCCAGCCGGGATCCATTGAGTGGGCGGGGCTGTTTAATTATCAATTCTTTCTCACGGATGCTATTTTTATCCGTGCTTTAATCAATACTCTGGTAATGCTTGTCGCTATTCTAACGATTAATATCGTTTTTGGTACCCTGCTGGCGGTCCTTTTGGATCAGCACATTTGGGGGCGAGGCATTGTTAGATTGTTGATCATTTCTCCGTTTTTTATTATGCCTACCGTCAGTGCTTTGGTCTGGAAGAATCTTCTGATGCACCCTGTGTCGGGGCTGTTTGCTTATTTAGCATCCTTGTTTGGGCTAGAAGCAATTGATTGGTTTACCGATCTCCCGCTAACTTCCATTATTATTATCATAGCCTGGCAGTGGCTGCCGTTTGCAACATTAATTTTGTTTACATCCTTGCAATCTCTTGACGAAGAACAAAAGGATGCGGCCCGAATGGACGGGGCGGGTCCGCTGGTCTACTTCTTTTACATTATTGTCCCGCATCTGGCGCGCGCAATGTCCATAGTGGTTTTAATTGAAATGATTTTTTTGCTGACCGTGTTTGCGGAAATTTTTGTTACAACTTCCGGCGGGCCCGGTGCCGCCACAACCAACATAGCGTTTCTTGTTTATTCCAGTTCGTTGTTGGAGTTTGATGTTGGCGTAGGCTCGGCGGGCGGTATCATTGCCGTGATATTGGCGAATATCGTGGCGATTTTTCTGCTGCGCGTAGTGGGCAAGAGCCTTTCCACATGATGGGGCAAAAATCCCGTTTATTGCCGACGCTCCTGTTGAGTTTGTTGGCTTGGTTGGTTGCTCTGGTGATATTCTTCCCGATTTACTGGATGTTTTTGACGGCATTCAAAACTGAAATAGATGCATTTAACACACCTCCCTTGTTTTTTTGGTTTGATGCCACCTTGGAAAATTTTTTGGTGGTGCAAGAACGCAGCGATTATCTGAAATTCTTTTTCAATTCGGTTGTTATTGCTTTTGGGTCTACCTTTATCGGACTTCTGATCGCTGTGCCGGCGGTTTGGTCTATGGCATTTCACCCCACGCGCCGAACAAGAGGCGTGCTGATGTGGATGCTTTCCACAAAGATGCTTCCTCCCGTAGGTGTTTTGATTCCGATTTATCTTTTGTTTAAGAGCGGCGGTTTATTGGATACCCGCTGGGGCTTAATTATCATCATGACTCTGATCAATTTGCCAATTCTCATCTGGATGCTGTTCACCTATTTCAAGGAGGTGCCGCCGGATATTTTGGAGGCTGCAAGAATGGACGGGGCAAAAATCCGGGAAGAGATTTTTTATGTCTTGTTGCCTTTGACTTCTCCCGGTATCTTTTCGTCGGCTTTGCTCATCATCATATTGTCATGGAACGAGGCATTTTGGACACTTAATCTCACCGCTTCGGATGCGGGCCCTTTAACCGCCTTTATTGCTTCTTATTCCAGTCCGGAAGGGCTTTTTTGGGCGAAACTTTCCGCCGCGTCCGCGATGGCGGTGATGCCGATTATGGTTTTGGGATGGTTCTGCCAACGTCAATTAGTGCGCGGCCTCACTTTCGGGGCGGTCAAATAAACAGTAAACAGTTAAACAACAAATAATCATTAAAAAATGTCTGATATTATTCTTCAAAAAATTAAAAAGGGCTTCGGTCAGGACGAACCGCCGGTGCTTAAAGAGATCGATCTGCAAATCCATTCCGGCGAATTTTTGGTGCTTCTCGGGCCTTCCGGTTGCGGGAAGACCACTCTTCTGCGTTGTATTGCCGGATTGGAACAAACGGATGCCGGCAACATTCTGATAGGTGACCGAAATGTTAATAATGTTCCCTCCGCCAAAAGAGGGTTGGCTATGGTTTTTCAAAGTTATGCTTTGTATCCGCATATGACAGTCCGCGGCAACATTGCCTTCGGATTAAAACTTGCGGGCTTGCCGAAAGATCAAATAGATAAACAAGTGTTGGAAGTCGCCAAGACCTTGGAAATTAGTGCCTTGCTTAATAGAAAGCCGCGTGCCCTGTCGGGCGGGCAGAGGCAACGGGTGGCTATCGGGCGTGCGATTGCCCGCCAGCCGGTCGCTTTTCTGTTTGACGAGCCTCTTTCCAATCTTGACGCCGCACTTCGGGTGCAGATGCGGTTGGAACTCGCCCATCTGCATCACAGACTAAAAACTACGATGATTTATGTCACACACGATCAGATGGAAGCGATGACGCTGGCAGATCGTATCGTTGTGATGAGAGGCGGCGTCATAGAACAGATGGGCAAGGCGATGGAACTGTATCATCGTCCGGCAAATCGTTTTGTGGCGGAGTTTATCGGCTCACCCAAAATGAATTTTTTCCCTTGTGCCGGGCATTCCGTGGCGGGTAACACCGTGAATTTAAGTTTGGGTGATGATGATGCGCGCCGTGCCGTCCGTTTGGCATACACTTCCGCCGCCTTGAAACCCGGCAAAATTGTGAGTATGGGTATTCGGCCGGAGCATGTGACTGCGTCCCCGGGTGGTGGCGACGGTCATTGCCGCGGTAAAATTTCCGTGGTGGAGCAGCTGGGGGACAGTACTTATTTGTACGCGGATACGGATGCTTTGGGCGTTGTTAATCTGCGCGTTCAACCGGATCTGGAATATCGTGTGGGGGATGATCTGAGTATCTCTTTTAATATGGATGCTTGTCATCTGTTTGATGCGGAAGGGAAGTCTTTGCGCTCTTACAATAATCAATGAGAAGGCGTTAAGTTAAAAACTGGAACATTAATCCATCATTCCGAACCATGAATAAAATGAAGAAGCAATATCTCAGCAAATACGACCTGACCGGCAAGACGGCATTGGTGACAGGTGCCGCCCAAGGCATAGGCTATGCAATTGCCGCCGCCCTTGCGGAAGCCGGCGCCAAAACCATATTGACGGACATCGCCGCTGAAAACGGAGAGAAGGCAACCGAGTCTCTCGCCAAGATGCACTATGATGTCTCTTTCAAACACTTGGATACATCGGATTCCAAGCAGGTGCAATCTTTGGCGGATGCCACCAATGGGGATGACGCGACGGTGGATATTTTGGTATGCAACGCCGGAATTGTCCGCAGCGATACCCCGGCCGAGGATGTCCCAGATCGCCACTGGTTGGATGTAATGAATGTCAATTTGCACGGTGTCTTTTGGTGCTGCCGTTCTTTTGGCGGGCATATGCTAAAACGACAAAGCGGCTCTATTGTGACCGTAGGTTCCATGTCCGGTTTTATCGTTAATAAACCGCAGCCCCAATGTTTTTATAATGCTTCCAAAGCGGGCGTCCATCAATTGACGCGTTCTTTGGCGGCCGAATGGGGGGACAAGGGGGTGCGCGTGAATGCGGTTGCGCCCACATATATAGACACGCCTGCGAGTGAATTCGGCAAAAATGATGCGCATATGTTCCCCGTTTGGATAGAAAATACGCCGATGAAACGAATGGGCACTGCCGAAGAAGTTGCTTCAGTGGTTCTGTTTCTTGCTTCGGATGCCGCCAGCCTGCTGACGGGCAGTATTGTCCTTGCGGACGGCGGTTATACTTGTTGGTAATGACATTAACATCAAAAAATGCCTAAAACCTATCTTTCCAAATATGATTTGAGCGGGAAGACCGCTTTTGTTACGGGAGGCGCTCAGAGTATCGGTTTTGCCATAGCAGAGGCTCTTGCCGAGTGCGGTGCGCGTGTGATTATTGCCGATATTTTGGAGGAAATCGGGGAAAAAGCCGCCGCCGATTTATGTTCCGCGGGTGCCGATGCGGAGTTTGTCCGCTTGGATGTTGCCGATAGTCGGGAGGTTCATGCGGTTGCGGAGAAGTATAACACAAGAGATCAACAAACGGATATTTTGGTTTGCAACGCGGGCATCGCCCGCAGTGATACTCCCGCGGAAACAGTCACCGATGAACACTGGCTCAATGTTTTGGATATTAATCTTAACGGGTTGTTTTGGTGCTGCCGTGCTTTTGGCGGGCATATGTTGGCGCGCAAGACGGGCGCCATAGTGAACATTGGGTCCATGTCCGGGTTTATCGTTAACAAGCCGCAACCGCAATCTTTTTATAACGCTTCCAAAGCGGCGGTGCATCAATTGACACGCTCTTTGGCGGCCGAATGGGCGGAAAAAGGCGTTCGGGTGAATGCCGTTGCGCCGACTTACATAGATACTCCTCTGAATGATTTTGCCAAGCATGACGAAAGGCTTTATCCGGTCTGGATTGAGAATACCCCTATGAAAAGGCTCGGTACATGTGCGGAAGTGGCTTCGGCGGCACTTTTTTTAGCAACAGACGCGGCGAGTTTGTTAACCGGCACTGTGTTACTTGCGGACGGCGGTTATAGTTGTTGGTGAAAAAATACTTTGCGCGGCATGATTGGGCGGTATGATCGATAAGCACAATAGCAAATATAGAGTATTGTTGTATCCCTAAAAATTATTTGGTCTCGCTTCGGTTGCTTGTTCGTTTCCGGAGTTAAATCCCCGCCCGGAAACTCCCATATCCTTTTTCGGTAAAAGAATTTTCCCGAATGTGTAAATTTCTTTGTAATACCCGGTTTTTCCTAAAATTGTTGTTATAATTAAAGTCCGTGCGGATTTTAACTTAACCGCCGTTCTGTAAAAATAGAATAAAAAAGTGATTAAATTCTTTGAGTCAATTCAAGCGTGAACAAATCTCTAAGAAGACGAGCGACATTTGTCTGACATTGTCTGACAAGCGTGGTGAGTTTTTATTGAGTGTTCGGCGTTATGTGATCAAGCTCATAAGTGCATAAGGCGGATGCCTTGGCAACTGGCGGCGATGAAGGACGTAGGAGCCTGCGATAAGCCTCGGGTAGTTGGCACACAAACATTTATCCGTGGATTTCCGAATGGGGAAACCCGCCCGACTATTTAATGACTTTGTTTTACCTCATAGACTGTTCCAACGATATTGCAAAAACAGTGATGTTGTTGAGTGACGGTTAACAGAGTCTGGCAGAAGTTATTAAATAGTCGGGCATTATATGTTGAATAAAATAGGCATATAAAGCAAACCCGGGGAACTGAAACATCTTAGTACCCGGAGGAAAAGATATCAACCGATATTCCCAAAGTAGCGGCGAGCGAAATGGGAACAGCCCTAAAGCCTCGTATCTTCTAGGGGAACGGTCTGGAAAGTCCGTCCATAGAGGGTGATAGGCCCGTACCCGAAAGGGGGTACGAGGTGATAATGAGTAGGTCGGGACACGTGAAATCCTGATTGAACATGGGGGGACCATCCTCCAAGGCTAAATACGACCAGTTGACCGATAGTGAACTAGTACCGTGAGGGAAAGGTGAAAAGTACCCCTGTTAGGGGAGTGAAATAGACCTGAAACCTTATGCATACAAGCAGTCGGAGCCGGAAACCTGTCTTTGGACAGGCGGAAGGTGACGGCGTACCTTTTGTATAATGGGTCAGCGAGTTGCTTCTCGGTGGCAAGGTTAACCGCTCCAAGGGGAGCCGTAGGGAAACCGAGTCTTAAGAGGGCGCATAGTCGCCGGGAGCAGACCCGAAACCGAGCGATCTAACCATGGGCAGGATGAAGGCAAGGTAACACTTGCTGAAGGTCCGAACCCACCAATGTTGAAAAATTGGGGGATGACCTGTGGTTAGGAGTGAAAGGCTAATCAAGCTCGGAGATAGCTGGTTATCCGCGAAAACTATTTAGGTAGTGCCTCACATATCACCGACGGGGGTAGAGCACTGTTTCGGCTATGGGCCCATCCCGGGTTACTGAACCGATGCAAACTCCGAATACCGTTGAGTGGAAGTGTGGGAGACAGTCCATGGGTGCTAAGGTCCGTGGACGAAAGGGAAACAGCCCAGATCGTCGTCTAAGGTCCCCAAGTTATGACTAAGTGGGAAACGAAGTGAGAAGTCAAAGACAGCCAGGAGGTTGGCTTAGAAGCAGCCACCCTTTAAAGAAAGCGTAATAGCTCACTGGTTGAGTCGACTTGCACGGAAAATTTACCGGGGCTAAGTCATACACCGAAGACACGAGGCCGAAATGTTTACATTTCGGACCGGTAGCGGAACGTTCCGTAAGCCTGTGAAGGTGTTTTGTGAAGAACGCTGGAGGTATCGGAAGTGCGAATGCTGACATGAGTAACGATAAAACGGGTGAAAAACCCGTTCGCCGAAAGACTAAGGATTCCTGTCCCATGCTAATCAGGGCAGGGTGAGTCGGCCCCTAAGGCGAGGCTGAAAAGCGTAGTCGATGGGAAACAGGTTAATATTCCTGTACTTTTTTATGTTGCGATGGAGGGACGGAGAAGGCTAAACGACCGGCAAGGCGTTGGTTGTCCTTGTTTAAGACTGTAGGCAGAGTGCTTAGGTAAATCCGGGTGCTCATTCAATGCCAAGAGTTGATGACGACCTCTTATCCTACGGGGTTTGAGGGAAGTGGTTGATGCCATACTTCCAAGAAAATCTTCTAAGCTTCAGACATAAAAGAACCGTACCATAAACCGACACAGGTGGTCAGGTAGAGAATACCGAGGCGCTTGAGAGAACTCGGGTGAAGGAACTAGGCAAATTAACACCGTAACTTCGGAAGAAGGTGTGCCGCTTTTGGTGAAGGGACTTGCTCCCCGAGCTGAGGGCGGTCGAAGATACCAGGTGGCTGCGACTGTTTATTAAAAACACAGCACTCTGCAAACTCGCAAGAGGAAGTATAGGGTGTGACGCCTGCCCGGTGCCGGAAGGTTAAATGATGCTGTCAATCTTCGGATGAAGCAGTTGACTTAAGCCCCGGTGAACGGCGGCCGTAACTATAACGGTCCTAAGGTAGCGAAATTCCTTGTCGGGTAAGTTCCGACCTGCACGAATGGCGTAACGATGGCCACACTGTCTCCACCCGAGACTCAGTGAAATTGAAATTGCTGTGAAGATGCAGTATATCTGCGGTTAGACGGAAAGACCCCGTGAACCTTTACTACAGCTTCACACTGGATTTTAACTGTATTTGTGCAGGATAGGTGGGAGGCTTTGAAGCCCGGGCGTTAGCCCGGGTGGAGCCAACCTTGAGATACCACCCTGATACAGCTGGGATTCTAACTTCGACCCGTTATCCGGGTTAAGGACAGTGTGTGGTGGGTAGTTTGACTGGGGCGGTCTCCTCCTGAAGAGTAACGGAGGAGCGCAAAGGTGTCCTCAGTGTGGTTGGAAATCACACAATGAGCGCAAAGGCAGAAGGACGCTTGACTGCGAGACGGACATGTCGAGCAGGTGCGAAAGCAGGTCTTAGTGAGCCGGTGGTTCCATATGGAAGGGCCATCGCTCAACGGATAAAAGGTACTCCGGGGATAACAGGCTTATCTCCCCCAAGAGTCCACATCGACGGGGAGGTTTGGCACCTCGATGTCGGCTCATCACATCCTGGGGCTGTAGCAGGTCCCAAGGGTATGGCTGTTCGCCATTTAAAGTGGTACGTGAGCTGGGTTTAGAACGTCGTGAGACAGTTCGGTCCCTATCTGCCGTAGACGTATGAGATTTGAGAGGATCTGCCTTTAGTACGAGAGGACCGAGGCGGACGAACCTCTGGTATTCCGGTTGTGATGCCAATTGCATTGCCGGGTAGCTACGTTCGGAAGAGATAACCGCTGAAAGCATCTAAGCGGGAAGCTCACCTCGAGATAAGATCTCATCTTATGCCTTCGGGCATAAGACCGGTGCCCTTGAAGACTACGAGGTTGATAGGTCGGGTGTGTAAGCGCTGTGAGGCGTTGAGCTAACCGATACTAATTGCACCGGCGGCTTGATCACATTACGACGAACACTCGTATTTGTGCGCTTGAGTTGGCTCTAAAAATTTACATCACTTATTATTACAAACAAAGATTCAAGAGATTATGTGAGAATCAAAAACCACATCATCTTTTATTGCAATCTTATTCCCCCAAAACCACAAAACCAATCCGAAAACACACCCAAAAGTGTGCACATCGTATCATATGAGTACATATGACGAAAACGGATTTCCGTACCGCTTTATTCAAACAACCGAAATCTGTGTTGTGCTTAACTTAAAAAAAGCCCCGCTCGGTTGTGATATAATCCTTAATAAGGTTATGACCTGTTCCTCCTATGCGGGAGAGCGGTCTTAATCATTTATTATTTAACTTTTTAATTAAAATCAAAATCAAATGAAAAATTACACATTTATTTATCGTGCTCCGCCCGGCGGCCCTGTGTCGGAACATCCCGGCGAAGGAATGAAAGCCTGGATGGAGTGGTTTGAAAAGATCAAAGCCGACGGCTCTCTTGTTGATATGGGTGCCGGATTTATCGCGGATGCCAAACTCGTTTCCGCAGACGGCATTGTCGACGGCAGAGCCGAGTTCAAGGACGGGATGTTTGTCATGGGCTATACGGTGGTTAAGGCGGACAGTTTGGATGCCGCAGCCGAGATAGCTGCCCGCAGCCCCGCAGCCGCTCAGAAATGTTCTATTGAGGTGCGGCAAGCGGCGGAAGGACCTCCCAAGTAACAAATAATAAGTTAAAGAGTTTAACTTGGGAACGGGAGCGTGAGAAGGATATTTTCTTTTGCGATTCGCCTTGCTGCCCGGATATTTTTCCAAAGGGTGCAAATGCCGGATTCTGTTCGGTCTGTTATTTCGGATGCCGACATTCGTCCATCATTGAATGCAAATAATTTTCATATCACTCTCGCCCGACAATTCATAGATAATTCATAATAGTCTTATGAAAGTCAATTTTTCTTTCTCTGCTTTTTACCAATCCGGTTTGCGTTATTTGGCGGCAAATTGGAAACTCTGTTTGTTTCTGTGCTGCCTGATTGGTTTGACGCTTTATATGCGTTCTTTCGCGTTGGATTATCCGAGCGTGGGATTTCACAACGAAAAAGAAAACGAGTGGCTGGCGGTCACCAAAGACTATTACCACAATGGATTTTCCACCTGCAAGCAGATTCTGCATCACGAAGGGACCCGCGACCGCCCCTGTTTTGAAAATCCGCAGTTGGCGTTTATATCTGTCGTCGGGGCACTCAGTTGGGGGCTGTTTGGCGAGAGCATCGCGTTAATTCGTATTCAGATGGTGCTTTATATGTTACTAAGCGTCCTGCTGGGTTATGGCATTGTCCGTCGTATTTGTTCGGACAAACTGTTTGCCGCCACTGTTTCGGTTGTTTGGACGCTGATGCCCTTGACGATCTTTTTCGGCAGAACTATTAACGAAGCGGCACCGGGAAACTTTTTTATGATGTTATCTTTTTGGTTGTTTTTACTTTGGCGAGACAATCATTACAGATGGAAGTATTCCGTTTCGGCGGGTGCGTCCTTGGCCCTTGCCGGTATGATTAAGATGCCGTATGTTCTCCCGATCATTGCCCTTTTCGGTGTATTCCCTTATGCCGACTTTTACAAAAACTTCAAACGCAGATGGTTTCTGCTCGCCGGTTTTCTTTCTTTTGTTGTGTTATTTGTCGGGTTCTTGTTCGTGCTGCAAAAGACGAACTTGTATTTCAATTGGCGCGGACCAATCGGCACTTGGGGTATCGTGCAGCCGTTCAGGTTTTTGGACCCCGCTTATTGGAGCGGTCACTGGCGCAGCCACAAAGATGTATTTTTTACTTCTTACAATAATTTTTTCCTGTTCTCCGCTTTGTTCGGCTTTTTGTTGTGTATGGTCACAAGAAACAAAATCAAGGGTTTCCTTCTTTTATATTTTGTTGGCATTATGCTCACTTATTCTATTTTCGGTCATTTTCTTAAGGGACAAAATTACTACAGTCTGTCTTTCACTTTCGGTTTGGCAATCGCGGCCGGGTATCTTTTTTACCAGCCGTTAAAACTGCTTGCCACGAAGTTCCCCGACATAAGACCCGTTGTTTATTTTGCCGTCCTGATTCCGTTTGCCGGCTATGCGCAGATTAACAAATCGGTTACCGCCCAATTTAATACACAATTCCCCGGCGGGGATCTTATTGGGACCCTGATAGGAGAAGATCGTCGGCATCCCGAGGAGAGGATTTTTTATTACAGACCCGGTCCGCAAACCAAGTCCCTTTGTTATTATGCGTTTATGACCTGCGCTCATTTGCAGCGAGTCGCCCCGGAAAAATTGAAAGAGTTTGAAGAAAAGCACCATATCCGCTATTTGTATGTGGACAGCTATGTTTGGGAGCATCTGCAAAACAGCAAACACTGGCCCTATGTTCGCGAAAATTATGCGGTGCGGCAGGTTGGTCTCAGACCGAGAGGTAACAATCTGGCGTTATCTTACATCCTGCTAAAAAGGGGAGGTCCTTACAGCCGACCGGAAATTACCCGGGACAAATTAAAGAGAATAGAGCATTACTATTTTCTGAGGAATATTTGGACACGCAAGCAGATTCGCCTGCCTTTTTATGTAATCGATTATTGAGTCCCGGCAGGCTAACTCATTTTTTCGCGCCGACTGCACATTAAGGTCACACCCAAATCCCCAAATTAACAAGATCCTTCCAAGTAAGACAAGAACAATACTTAACTTAGGCAAAGAAAGAGGGTATCTTTTTCTTTGCCGATCAACCGGGAACCGAGAGGTTTGAGATAATTTTCAACTCCCGGTTCATCAGTTCACCAATGCAAGGCATCAGCGGGCGTGAACGCCGCCGGATTTCCGCTTCTTATTCTTCTTAAGGCGCTAAGGCGTGTTAGTGCGTTAGGATTTCCCGCTTGTCGGTATACGAGAGTTCTTGGGCATCCGCCACCGCCTGACAGGTAATTTTCCCGTGATGCACATTGAGGCCTTCGGCGAAGTGCGGATCTGCAGCCAGTGCTTTCTTGTAGCCGACATTTGCCAATTTCACAATATAGGGCAGAGTCGTATTGTTGAGCGCGATCGCGGCGGTGCGGGCGACCATGCTGGGCATGTTTGCCACACAATAGTGAATGACTTCGTCCACCACAAAAGACGGGTCCGAATGCGTGGTTGGATGTGATGTTTCCAGACATCCTCCCTGGTCTATGGCAACATCCACAACAACCGCGCCTCTCTGCATCCCTTTGATCATTTTGGCGGTGATCAGTTTTGGCGCCAGGGCACCGGGGATGAGTACTCCGCCAATAACCAGATCGGCATCCGCAAGATGGCGTTCCAAATTGGAGCTATTGGAAAACACAGTTTCTATGCTATTGCCAAACCGAACTTCGGCACGGCGCAAGGCATCCACATTATTATCCAGCAGCACCACATGCGCCCCCATTCCCAAAGCAATCACGGCGGAGTTCATACCGACAATTCCCGCGCCCAGAATGACGACCTTGCCGTGTCCGGTGCCGGACACGCCGCCAAGGAGGACACCTCTGCCGCCGGCAGCCCGTTCCAAGCAATGACTCCCCGCTTGGACGGCAAGCCTGCCCGCAACTTCCGACATAGGGGCAAGCAACGGCAGGCCGCCGTGCGGTGAGGTGATCGTTTCGTAGGCGATGCACACCGCCTTGCTTTCCATCAGTTCCCGGGTTTGTTCCCCGTCGGGTGCCAGATGCAAGTAGGTGAACAGAATCTGTCCTTCGCGCAGTTTCTTGCGTTCTTGTGCCTGAGGCTCCTTAACCTTGACGATCATATCCGCCTCGGCAAAAATTTCGTCGGCAGTATCGGCGACAGTGGCGCCGGCTTTAATATAGTCGTCATTGTCATAACCGGCACCGACACCCGCGTCCTGTTCTACCAGAACCCGGTGATTATTATTTGTCAGTTCCTTGACCGTGGCGGGGATCATCCCCACCCGGTATTCTTGATTTTTGATTTCTCGGGTAACTCCTATTAACATAATATTCTCTTCTTGTTAAATTTCATATAAGTCAAACTGGTTTCCATATTTTAATGGAAGTATTAACGATAAAACCGGCACAGCACCAGGTTTTTTTATTTTTATTTAATGTCGCCGGAAAACATTCGCGGTGCTTTGAAAAACATAAGTCACCTTGCGGCATGGAATGTTTGCCGGCACAACTCACGCTCGAATAGCGAATTATTCTGCCGATGCTTTTTTCCAATTTTTATCCGCTTGGGTAATATGTTTGTCTATATCCTTCTTAAATTTTGTGCTAACGCGCGCATTATAGTTAAGGTAAAGTTTGTCGTCCTTGACCGTAAACTGATAAGGATCAACTTTTACCTTGCTACCGTAAGTGGACATCGCATAAGAGCAATAACCGCCATACTGCGGAACATATTTTTCCGGCGATGCTTTGAAGTCATTCAAATTTTCAGCCGAAGCAAACCTCCAGACAGCATCGTCATACTTATAAGAAAAGTCAGACGAGCCTTTGACAGGCTTGTTTTCCTTGAAGTATGCCACAACATCGTATCCTCTGATTGCCGCATCACCGCTGCCCGTGTAGTAATCACCGGCAAACGCAACCGCGGGTGCAAACAGGAATAAGACCAATATTGATATTTGTTTTATTTTATTCATAATACCTTAATTATACGATGGACGCTTTGGCTGTTTCACAACAATTTTTGTGTCGCCTTATCCGTTCACCCGTTGCGTCCTTCTTTGTGTTAGCGGCGGGCAAGCGACTAGGCAAGCAGACAGGCAGGCAGAAAGCATCTTGCCGATACCTCCGAGCCATCACCCATTGCCATACATAGATACATTCCATCCGGCAAGCATGTATTCGCCGCCGCCTGTCGACGGGTTGCCCTGACTTACAACCAACCCGCCGAAATCACTTTTTAGGGAATGCTTCCTTTAAATAAGCCAACCTCAACGAGTCTATATCGCTGTGTTGCTTAATGTTAATTAATGCTTCGGGAATTTTTCCCAGTTTTCGTCCGCTTGGGTGATATGTTTGTCTATATCGTTTTTAAATTTTGTGCTAAAGCGTGCGTTAAAGTTAAGGTAAAGTTTGTCGTCCTTGACCGTAAATTGAGTGGGATCAACTTTTACTTTTTTACCGTAAGAAGACATCGCATAAGCACAATAGCCGCCATACTTGGGAGCATATCTTGCCGGCGAGGCTTTAAAATCGTTCAGATTTTCAGCCGAAGCAAATCTCCAGACAGCGCCGTCATGCTCATAAGAAAAGTCCGCCGAGCCTTTGACAGCCTTGTTTTCCTTGAAGTATGCCACAACATCGTATCCTTTGATTGCCGCATCTCCCCTGATTGTCGCCTTGCTACTGCCCGTGTAATAATCACCGGCGAAAGTAACTGCGGGTGCAAACAGGAATAAGGCGAATATTGATATTTGTTTTATTTTGTTCATAATGTCTTGATTATACAACGAACAACACTCTGGCCATTTCGTCGGCGGGTTGCATCTAACTTACAAACAACCCGCCGAAATCATCTTTTTTCCGAGGAACCGGGGAATCTTCCCCGCCCCGATTTTAACGATGAACGACCCTGTGTCGTTATGTTTCTTCTTATTTATTAATTAATGTGTTGAGAACTTTTCCCAGTTTTTGTCCGCTTGAGAGATATGATTATCTATGTCCTTGCTGAACTTTTTACTGGTACCGGGATTAAAGTTCAAATACAATTTCCCGTCTGTGACAACAAACTGTTTGGGATTGATCCGAACTTTATCGCCAAAAGCGGACATTGCATAAGCGCAATAGCCGTTATACTGCGGGATATATTGCTCCGGTGCCGCCTTGAAATCATTCAAGTTTTCGGCCGAAGCAAATCTCCAGACAGCGCCGTCATACTCATAAGAAAAGTCCGGCGATCCTTTGACGGCCTTGTTCTCCTTGAAGTATGCCACAACATCGTATCCTTTGATGACCGCATCGCCGCGTCCGGTATAGTAATCGGAAGCCATGGCGGAAGTGGAAGCCAAAAGACACAAAGAGATTAATGATAGTATAGTATTTTTCATAATGGTTATTATACTATTTTGGGGGGATGTTTGAGGAGATGTTTGGGGCGATTTTGAAAGGTTTTATTTATTTATTTAAAGGTGCCGCAAGATTTTGCATAGATTTGAATGGTCTTCAATAGAAAAGAACAGAAAAGAGTTTTCCATCAATAGTCGGTCCTGGTCGCCCTTGTCGGTAAAATAAGAAAAAGCCAATCCACTCAACGGGCAATCATTATTTAAAAGACAATCCTTGCAGGCACAGATAACATTAATGCATTAATACGGAATACAACAAGTACAAAAAGTAGTTTATGAACGCAAACAAGCCGGCAGGCTGGCTGTCCGCCCCGAAATCGTTTTTATCGTTTTTAATGAGGATAAAGAATCAACTGCGACTCACCTGGCGGAAGGCAAAAGGCGAGCGTCTTCGGAATCTGACTCGGATCTATTCAGACAGAGTCGGGCGGATAATAAAAAATCAACTGCGACTCGCTTGGCGGAGAATAAAAAATAGATTTAATGCCAAGACTTTCTTGGTTGGCACAGGGATATTGATCCTAAGAATATTTGATCTTTGGGACAGAAGAACTAGTCGGTAATTTTTGAGGATCATCACAACCTAGAAGATGTTTTTTGCCGAAGCTATCGATCATTTGGGAAATAACGATTCCGCTTCTGTTCGTTTGCGTGGGATCTACGGTCTCTATAACCTGATAGGTCTGGGACCAGATCGTTCGCCTAACATTGTCAGAATTCTTTGTACCCATTTGAGAGAAATTACTCAAGACCCGAAATACCCGAGACAATATGAAGATAAGCCTTCCTACGAAATCCAATCTTTGTTGGATGTTCTTGGCAAAATTAATACGAAGTTACAAAATTTGGACCTTGCCTCACCTCTTTTAGATTTGTCCGACTCCTATCTGTGCGGAGCGGATCTAACAAACATTAATTTATCCGGGGCAAGGTTACATCGGGCAGAATTAGGGTGTGCCAATTTATATCAAGCGAATCTAAGCAAAGCGAGTTTGGAAGAAGCTAATCTGCGCGGGGCGGATCTGAAAAATATTAATTTATCCGGGGCAAGATTACACCGAGCAAGCTTGGAGTGTACCGATTTATACCAGGCGAATCTGAGAAAAGCAAGCTTGGAAGAAGCTAAGTTGCGAGGATCGGAATTAATGCAGTCCGAATTACAAGGAGCGGATTTCAATGGTGCTGAATTGCAAGGAGCGGATTTCAGTGGTGCTGAATTGCAAAAGGCGTATTTGATAAGTGCCGATTTGCAAGAGGCGTGTTTAAGCGGTGCCGATTTGCAAGAGGCGTGTTTAAGAGGTGCCAATTTGCAAGATGCGTATTTAAGTGGTACCAGTTTGCAAGGAGCAGATTTAACAAATACCGAATTACGAGGAGCGGATTTAAGCGGTGCCAGTTTGCAGGGTGCGATTTTAATAAATGCTAGATTGCTATGGGCGAATTTAACAGGTGCCGATTTGCAAGGAGCAAATTTAAAAGGTGCCGATTTGCAAAAGGCGTATTTAGGTGGTGCCGGTTTGCAGAGAGTGAATTTAACAAATGCCGAATTGCAAGGGGTGGATTTAAGAGGTGCCGGTTTGCAAGAGGCGTATTTAGAAAGTGCCAGTTTGCAAGGTGGGGATTTAAGAGGTGCCGATTTGCAAGGTGCCGATTTGCAAGGTGCCGATTTAATCGGCGCCGATTTGCAAGAAGCGGATTTAAGGGGCACCGATTTGCAGTGTGCGGATTTAAGAGGTGCCCGTTTACAGGGTGCGAATTTAACAGGCACTCGTTTGCAATGGGCAGATTTAACTGATGCCGGTTTACAAGGTGCATATTTAGGAAGTGCCGATTTGCAAGGAGCGAATTTAAGAAGTGCCGGTTTGCAAGGAGCAGATTTAGGAGGAGCCTATTTGCAAGGAGCGGATTTAAGAAGTGCCCGGTTGCAAGGAGCAGATTTAGGGGGGGCTTACTTGCAAGGAGCCTTTTCTTTTCCTAAACTGGATCAATCCGGAAAAGCCGAATCCTTTGAAGAGCGTATTAATAAAAGGCGAGGAAAAGACACTGAATTGATAACGACTGTTTTTAGCGGCGGGATTTCGGCGGATGAATTCAATAGGATAGAACGGAATCTAACAAAAAGTAGTAGGACATCTGTGAGAATAAATGAGATAATGGCACGCATCAAACCACACTTGGGCGGGGAAGCAAGTTTTCAACTTCCAGCAAATTCCGGTGCAACGACGGGTATTCTCACGGATGAGATGGCGGATAAGATTATCAAAGATTATAAAAAAGCAAGGTAGTCCGCCTTAAAATATTGGCAAGTCGTCGAATGAACAAAACACAAATGAACTCAACACACCATCGGGTCATTCTCGGCGACAGCCGCAAGATGGCAAAGATAGCCGACAGCAGTATTCATTTGATTGTTACTTCGCTGCTCTACTGGCAACTCAAAGATTACGGCGACCCCCGCCAAATTGGTTATCACGATAGTTACGAAGACTAATAGCATCAATGCATTAATACGAAATACAACAAGTACAAAAAGTAATTTATGAACGCAAACAAGCCGGCAGGTCGGCTATCCATCCCGAAATCATTTTTTATGAGGATAAAAAATCAACTGCGCCTCATTTGGTGGAGGATAGAAAATATATGTAATGCCAAGACTTTCTCGGTTGTTGTAGGGATATCGATCTGTTGTGTACTGGTCATTTTGGGGCTAAGAATGTTTGATCTTTGGGGAAATGACTTGGATATGAAGTTTGGAACAGAAGTAGCCGGAGGCGACCTGAGTAGCAAAACCCTAACCATTCGGATGCTTGGATTAACTCTGTTCGGTCTGATAGGTGCATTTGGTTTGATTGTCGCCTACTTAAGGGCGCAGGCTCTTTTTGAAGCTAACCAAGCTATCTTCCAAGCCAACCGAGATAAAGTTTTTACCGACGCGATCAATCATCTGGGAAGTGACAATTCTGATTCTGTCCGCTTGGGCGGGATCTACGGTCTCTATAACTTGATAAACTTGGAATCGAAGCGGTTGCCTAACATCGTCAACATTCTTTGTGCCCATTTGAGAGAGGCAACCCGACAGACGGCATACCAAACGGCATATAAAGACAAACCTTCTAACGAAATTCAATCTTTATTGGATGTTCTTGGCAAGATTAATACGAAGTCACAAAATTTGGACTTTACTGCTTTGAATGCTCTTGGCAAGATTAAGAGGAAGCATCAAAATTTGAACTTTGCCGCCTTGAATTTTGGGGGCAAGGTTAATACGAAACCACAGAATGCGGACTCTACCGCACCTGTTTTCGATTTGTCCGACTCCTATTTGTGCGGAGCGGATTTGATGAACATTAATTTATCCGAGGCAAAATTACATAAAGCAGACTTGGGTCGTGCCAATTTATACCGAGCAAATTTGAGCCAAGTGATTTTGAAAGAAACCAAGTTACAAGGAGCATATTTGAGAGGTGCCGATTTGCAAGGAGCATCTTTGAGAGGCGTCGATTTGCAAAAGGCGGATTTAATGGGTGCCAAATTGCAAGGAGCAGTGCTAGTGCGGTCCGATTTGCGAGGTGTGAATTTTTGGGATGCCGATTTGCAACGAGCGTATTTAATAGGTGTCCGTTTGCAAGGGGCAATTTTAATAACTGCCAGTTTACAAAGAGCACATTTAAGGAATGCCTATTTGCAGGGAGAAGCCTTAAGCAGTCCCTATTTACAAGGTGCGGATTTAAGAGGTGCCAGTTTGCAAGGTGCGGATTTAAGAGGTGCCGGTTTGCAAGGTGCGGATTTAAGAGGTGCCGGTTTGCAAGATGCAGATTTAACAGGTGCCAACTTGCAAGGGGCAAATTTAAAGGGTGCCTATTTGCAAAGGGCGACTTTAATAAGATCTGGTTTGCAAGGAGCGGATTTAGAAGGCGTCGGTTTACAAGGAGCGGATTTAAGAGGTGCTAGTTTGCAAGGTGCGGATTTAACAAGTACTGGCTTACAAGGTGCATATTTGGGGGGTGCCGGTTTGCAGGGAGCATTTTCTCCTCCTAAACCGGATCAAGTCGAAAAAATCTGGGCATTTGAAGATCGTATGAATAAAAGGCGAGGAAAAGACACTGAATTGACAACGACTGTTTTTAGCGGCGGGGTTTTGGCGAATGAGTTCACCGGGATAGCACAGAACCTAATCAAAAGTGGCGTGGAATCTGTGAAAATAAATGAGATAATGGAATGCATCAGACCACACTTGGGTAAGAAAAAAAGTGTTCAACTTCCCCCGAATTCCGGCGCAACGACGGGTGTTCTCACAAATGAGATGGCGAAGCAAATTATCAAATATTATAAAAAAGCAATGCAGCCCGTCTCAATATGTTGGGGAGATGACGACGATAAATGGGAGAAATACAGATGAACACACCACCCCATCGGGTCATTCTCGGCGACAGCCGCAAGATAACGGACGAGATTATCAAATATTATAAAAAAGCAGGGTAGTCCGCCTTAAACTATTGGCAAGGCGTCAAATGAAAAAACACAGATGAACAAAACACAAACGAACACACCACCCCACCGGGTCATTCTCGGCGACAGCCGCAAAATGGCAGATCAAATTATCAAATATTATAAAAAAGCGAGGTAGTCCGCCTTAAAATGTAGGTAAGGAGGCAAATGAACACACCACAAACGAACACACCACCCCATCGGGTCATTCTCGGCGACAGCCGCAAGATGGCAAAGATAGCCGACGAGAGTATTCATTTGATCGTTACTTCGCCGCCCTACTGGCAACTCAAAGATTACGGCGACCCCCGCCAAATTGGTTATCACGATAGTTACGAAGACTACATTAATCACCTCAATATGGTTTGGCGTGAATGTGATCGCGTCTTATTTCCCGGATGCCGTTTATGCATTAACATTGGCGACCAATATGCCCGGGCAATTCATTATGGTCGCTACAAGGTGATACCCATCCGCACCGAGATCATCAAGTTTTGCGAGATTCTGGGGTTTGACTACATGGGGGCGGTCATCTGGCAAAAGACCGCCACGATGAATACGACGGGCGGCGGCAGTGTGATGGGCAGTTTCCCGTATCCCCGCAACGGCATTTTGAAACTGGACTACGAGTTCATTTTAATTTTTAAGAAACAAGGGCGCGCACCCGCGCCGGAACCAACTGCCAAAAAAGATTCCGCTCTCACAAACGAAGAATGGAATCGGTATTTCTGCGGTCATTGGAACTTCCCGGGAGTTCGGCAAGGCAAACATTTGGCGATGTTCCCCGCCGAACTACCCCTGCGATTAATCAAAATGTTTAGTTTCGTTGGCGATTATGTTCTGGATCCCTTCGCCGGCAGCGGCACCACTTCCGGGGTGGCACAGCAACTTAAAAGAAACTCCGTTGCCTATGAAGTGAACCCCGCATTTGTTCCAATGATTTTGGAAAGGTTGGGGTCTCCCGGCGACAGTTTGATTCTTGACGACACTGTGCCGGACAACAAGGCACTCTTGGCAACTCTTCCATACAGGTTTAAAGACCCGCATCAATTAAAGCCAAAAGAGAGCCGCGCCAACGCCACTTTTGGTTCCCGGATTAGTAACAGAGCACCGGAAAACTCGGGCAACAGCCCCGAATGTTTTTCCGTCAAAGAGGTGTTGAGTCCGACATCCGTGCGTTTAAGCGACGGACGCATTATCAAACTTCTCGGCGTTACGGAAAAGCAGCCCCAGCGGCATCTTGCGATGCGATTTCTCACGGCAAAAACCAAAGGGCAAAAGGTATTTCTCAAGTTTGAGCCCGCCACAACAGACCCTGTCCAAGAGCCGCCCTGCTATTTATTTTTGAAAAACAAGACCTTCATCAATGCCAAACTTGTCCAACAGGGATTGGCAACCACGGACACCCGCACCAATTTTAGATACAAAGAAAAATTTCTGCGTTTGGAGGCTGAAGATTAATGGCGAAAGAATGGATATTGAATAGTGTTATGAATCGCTTTCAACTGAACTTCAAGAGGAATGTTGGGGCGACTTCGGCAAGCATTCGCGGATGCGCTCCAAAGAGTATGGAAGAGTGGCGAAAATTTTATTTTAGTGAGGTGCGCTCCGAAGAGGCTATCAAAGATCTTGGGAGACGCCTATACACCAAAATAACTGAAGTCATACCTGCGGAAATAGAAAGCATTACGGAAGAAGACTGTATTAATTACATGGTTCAACTTGTGATTGACAGGACTTATAACGGATACAGAAACGAAATTAAGACAATATACGGACAAGTGGAAGAGTCTTTGGGATGTTCTATTCAGCCGGCATCGGATGACTGGGACAGACGTTACAATGTGGATTTTTATATTAGCATCAAAGATTGTTATATCGGATTGCAGATCAAACCGGTCCCCACAGGATTTCAACTTTCTCAAATTCATAAGGAAAGAAATATTCAACATCAAACTCACAAAGAGTTTACAAAAAAATATGGCGGGAAGGTATTTTACATTTATTCGCAGTCGGATAGTTCCAAAGCAAAAACAATCATAAACCCCGAAATACTTGAAGAAATAAAAAACGAAATCTCACGATTACAGAATCTTGCAAATCCTTAGCCCGAAAATTTCTTTACCGGCTCCACCTTATTTGTCCGCCAGTTGTTCCCTCGGGTTCCAACAGCTCCCGCAGTAAAGCGATGCGGTTGATATCGGTTATTCGGCCGCCGGGCGGGATGAGGCATCTCTTTTTAAGTGCTACTTTTGTGCTGGTATGTTCTACTGTTCCCGCCAAAGCATTTGGGGCGGAGATTCTGGTTAGCATCAAACCGCTCGGGTTCATCGTGCGGGCATTGGCTGATCCGGACGACCGGGTGGAAGTGCTTGTGCCGGACGGAGCCTCGCCGCATACTTATCACCTCAAACCTTCGGATCTGCGTAAGTTAGCGGATGCCGATCTGGTGATATGGACGGGACCGAACCTGGAAAGCGGGTTGACAAAACCCGTCCGGCGTGCCAAATCGGTTCTCTCCTTGGAAAAAGCGTTCGGCGATAAAAAGAGCAATAAAAGGAGCAGTAAAAAGATCGATAACATCTTGACCCGGGAGGACACGCACAAGCAACCGGGCGAAGAACACGAGGACCGCGATGAACACGATGAACATACCGAACACGCCGATCACGCAGACCCGGATGAACATACCGAACACAAAGAACACGCCGATCACGCCGACCCGGATGAACATAAGGCAGACACAGGCACCCCCAAAAACAAGGAAAGTGGTGCGGCACACAGCCACGCGGGCGACCCGCATTTTTGGCTTTCGCCAACCCTCACATCCGTAGCGGCGGGGGAGATTACCCAAGCACTCATTCGTCTTAATCCGCAAAAGCAAGAAGCGTACATACAAAAATGGAAGATGTTCCGGCACGATTTAACACTGCTAAAAACCGAGATCACCGCTAAGTTACAACCTGTGAAAACACACGGATTTGTTAGCATGCACGATGCCTATTCGCATTTCGCGCATGCGTTCGATCTCAATTATGTTGGTTATGTCGTCGTCTCGCCCGAAAGTGGCTATTCGGCATCCCATCTCGCACAGCTGCGTTCCAAGTTAACCGCCGGGCAGGTCGTCTGTATTTTGAGAGAACCGCAGATAAGTCCGCAAGCACTGGCCGGTCTGCGGCGCGGCCTGCGGATTCGGGAAGGGGTTTGGGATCCCCTGGGAGAGGATATTGCGATGAACGAGCGAGGTTACTTTGCGTTCCTGTCGTCTTTTGCCGAAGACCTAAAAAACTGCATTCTATAAAAAAACGGATAACTGCCGGCACGATATGCATCCTTCCGGCAAGGTTTGGGACTCGGAGGTTGGAATGGCGTGTCCTCACATTAAAGAGCCAGTTTTTGCAAAAACAACAAAAGTCCGGGAATGGGTGAGATCATACACGTCCCCATTATGCTCTCAAACAACTCTC
This sequence comes from Gammaproteobacteria bacterium, assembly GCA_965209035.1. Taxonomy (GTDB): domain Bacteria; phylum Pseudomonadota; class Gammaproteobacteria; order CBDBNL01; family JAAOII01; genus CBDBPY01. The sequence continues at coordinate 911,527 of OZ242372.1, read as the reverse complement.
GCCAATCCAGTTTTTGCAAAAACAAAAAAAGTCCGGAAATGGGTGGGATCATACAGGGATCATACAGTGATCGGGAATGTGTTATATAATGGTGTATGGTTAGCATGCCGTTCGTTTCCGCACACTTGCGGCGTGCTAGCAATCAAGGCTGTTTTTTAACTTGATTGCATCATAGTAGTCCCCTTTTGCGAGGGTAGTGCGGGGGCAGGAAGCCGGCGACATCTTTGGGTGTTGCCGGCTTTCGTCCTTAAAAAAGAGGATCCTAATGCATCCTTCTTTCATCCTTTTTTCTCCCGCCCGCCCTTCTTTCTTTAACGCTTAAAGAATGCCCCGGTATGGCAAACGGGTTCTGTCGTGCTGCCAAATAGGACCCAAACGGATCCCGAAATAATGCTTTTTTCTTTTTAAGGTTGCTCCGAAGGAAGCGGGCTTGCCGGCAACAGATCCCGAATGAGCGGCCTGCCATCGCCCTGCGGCGGGCATGCACATAGAAGTCGGGTCGCCGGTGTCTTGGCGAAGATACCGTTACAAACCGCGCCCGGCAGGTTGTTGATCTTCTCCTCCATTGCCGCCGGATTGCCAAGGTCCAAGTTGTAAACATCCAGGATCGGGTTGCCGTGATCTGTGACAAAGCCCTGCCGATATTCGGGACTGCCACCCATTTTTGTCAGTTCGCGTGCGACCAGGCTGCGGGCGTTTTGAACGACTTCAACCGCTACGGGGAAGTCGCCGAGGATGTCCGTTTGTTTGGAATGGTCGGCAAGGCACCAGAATTCGCGGGCTTGCCAGGCAAGAATTTTTTCGCCGGTCAGGGCGCCTCCGCCGCCTTTGATCATCCGAAAGTGGGTGTCAATTTTATCCGCGCCGTCTATGTACAGATCTATGCCGCGAATACTGTTGGTATCTTCGGCGATGATGTCCATCTTTTTGAGGGCGGCGGCGGTGGCGTCGGAACTGCCGGCTGCCGGCAACCGGATGCGCCCCGCTAAGGGCTTCAAACAGCCGATGAATATTTCCAAGGTGCTGCCGCTGCCAAAACCGATACGCATATCTTCCAACGGCAGTTTGGCAAGTTCGGCGACGGCGTAGTTTGCGACCGCCGTTTTGAGTTTGCGTGCGTTTTCCGTTTTGTCGTTTCTGCCGAATATCATTTTCGTTGGTTGCGCCTTAACGACTGTGCCTTAATTGCGCCTTAACAACTGTGCCTTAAAAAAATACGCCTTATTAAATATCCCAAAAGGATGCTCGGGCAAGCGTAAGCGTAAGCGAACACTCCTGCCCGGCTTGTTTTCGACTCGGCGCCGGGTTCCGCCGCTTGAATCATGAATCATTTCAGATGCTATTCATTCATCACGCAAAATTAATCCTTATGATTGTTTTGTTTTTCCGCGCGGTTTGATATCTTGTATTTTGTCGTGCCAATTTTTTTGTGCTCGCCGAGAGACCGGCGCACGCTGTGAGCGAGTGCAAGCAAAACATAAAGACAACCCGAAGCCAGCAAGGTTTCCGGCGGATAGGCAATCAGCAGCCCGAAGTAAAAAATCACAAGCAGCAAGGTTGGCCCGGAATGCGAACGGGAAAGAAAGCGAAAAGAGCGGCCGCTGATGAACGGCAAAGAACTGACCATCAACAACCCGACGGTCGGCAGGGCGATCACAACGATGGACTGTGCCAGGTATGCCGGCATCGGATAGATTTCCAGCAACCAGATAAGAGATGCGATATAGCCGCCGCCGGTCGGGCTGGGCATGCCGCGAAACTTGTACTTCCCTTCGTCTCCCGTGGAAAACCGGGCAAGACGCATGCAACAACACGCCACGTAGACAAAGCACAGGGCGATGCCGGCTTCGCTGAATTGATGGATTCCCCAGCCAAACGCCAGAAACGCCGGTGCCACACCAAAAGCGATCACATCCGCCAAAGAATCATAATGCTCGCCGAAGGAAGAAGTACTTCGGGTGAAGCGGGCGACGCGACCGTCAAAGGCATCCAAGAAGGCGGCAATGATGATGGCGATAGCGGCATACACATAATTTTGTTCCCAAGTGGCGACCAGGCTGTAGAAAGCGGTTAGCAACGCTGTGGTGGTCAGCAAGTTGGGCAGTAACATCGCCGAGCGATGTTTGATAGAAGTTATTTTCATAGTTCCGTTATTTTAAGACATACGCCTTCATTTTGTGCATAGGGATCCTTGGGCGGTCATTTTTCAGTTGAATCGTTTTGCGGCTTTTTACGCTTTCTTGCAATCTTGCAATCTTGCAACCTTGCAACCTTACAACTCTCGACGGCTTCCAACAACTCCCGGTAACTCTCGACAACTTCCGCCGGCCGCCGAAACAAAAATATTTTTAAAAATCCTTATTTTTTTATCCGATTTGTGTTTAATTGGAAATCTCTTTATTATAATTACTGCAAGTTTATCATCACAAAAGTTGGGAGGCTATGAAATGAAAACAAAACAAACTGTAATCGTTTGCGTACTTTGTGCGGCTCTAACGGCCTGCGGAGAACGCAACGGTCCCACTCCAAAAGACCCCGTGTTCGGCGCGACTGCCGGCACAGCCGCATTGGGCTTGGTTGCCAATGCCGATGTCACCGCTTATGCAATCTCCGCTAATAGCCCTCATTGTGCTGTCGGCGGCTTGCAAAAAATCGGTACGGGTAAAACGGATGAAACGGGACAATTCAACTTTATCATCAATTATGAAAGTGGCTATGTGCTGTATGTTCTAAAAGGGGGAATCTACACCGAAGAGGCAACCGGCAAAAGTGTTGCCTTGACCCCACAGCAAGAACTGCGAACGGTTTCTTCTTACTCGGCCGCCGCACCGCGCAATTTCGCGATCACACCCTGGTCGCACTTGCAGACCGGGCTTTTTTGTCGACTGATTGAAAGTGTCGGGTTGAGCCCGCCTCGGGCGGATGCGGCCGCCGCGGCTTTTATCCGCGAGTGGTTGCATTTTGATCCTCGTTATGTCGGCTATCGCGACCCGACCGATGCAAGTAACGCCCGGTTGGATGTTCCGCTTGACGACGGCATGCAACTGGGATTTTTGAATGCGGCCTTGAGCGAATGGACGCGCAAGATGTCATTGCATCTGGAAAACAGCGAGCATCTTTCTCTGACTTCCGTTCATGCCGCCAAGCATTTTTACGAGGATATCTATAATGACGGTGTTCTGGACGGCAAGGGACACCAAGGCGCGTTGTTTTTTGTCGGTGGCGATCGCTCGCCTCGCCGGCTGTCCGCCCAAACCTATCGGACGGACATTCCGCGCGCCCTGTTGGATTTTTACGACAAAAGCGAACACAACCAAATACGTAACCGCAGTGGCCGCGGCAAGGTGTATCGGTTGGCGGACAACATGAACGGCAACACAAACGCGGCGGTCTTTCGCGAGCAAGGCGGTTCGCCGTCCCTGGATGCGACCGCACCGCGCGTGACCTGGCTGGAACCTGTGCCGCGTATTCTCAGCGGCCTGGTTAACATTAGCATTCTCGCGGAGGACCTGACGGGGACAGAGTCCTTGGAAGTTTGGGGACCGAGCGCGCCGGGTGTTATTCTGGAAGAGACGGACGACCTGTCGGCGGGCAGCCCTCGCAAGAGATATCTTGTCTCGCTTGATACCGCGGGTGACGGCAGCGGAGAAGCAAACTATCTTGTGCGGGTGCGAGATGTACTTGGCAATAATCAAACCTATCATTTTCAAGCGATTGCCGTCAATGACCCGCCGAGCATTCGTTTTCTAAGTGCCGATCACACAAGGTCTGCGAATTACCAACTGGACGCGGAAGTGACCCCGGCGCATACCCGACAGCAGGTTGACAGCGGCGAATGCATTCTTGCCAATGCCACGGATGACTTGGAATCCTATCCGGTGACCATAGTCGGCGAGCGTGTCCGTTGTCTGCCGGTTCTTCCCCGGGAAGGCGAATACCTGATTCGCATGCGTCTGTGCGATAGTGAATTTTCGTCGGACATCTGCGCCCGCCGGGCGAAACGTATCGTTTTTGACAGGACGCCGCCGATGATCCTGTCGACAGACTCGGATGCGGTTCATTCCGGTAATGTGTCGTTGCGCTTTCGCATCTCCGATACTCGGAGTTTTTTAACAGGCTTGCCTGTTTGGACTGTCACCGGCAACGGGGAAGCGATTAGCGGCGAGGCAATGCCGATTGCCGGGTCCGCCGACGAGTATGCGGTCTTTTTTGATTCCGCGCGTTTTGGTTCCGGTGATACGGATTTCACTCTCAGGGTCGCCGACAATATCGGCAACGAGGGTGTATATCAAAAAACACTTTTTGTGTTTAATCGGCCGCCGACTGTTACTTTGAACTCATCGCCACTCTTTGCCCGCGATGCCTATGCGGCTGTTTTTGACATCCTGGAAAACTCCTATTCCAATCTGAGAGCACATTGTCGTTTGGTCGGTCGGACCGGGTTTGTCACCGGCGATTATCTTGCCGGTGCGGGCGGCTGCCCGCTGGTGTTCAGCAACCTGCCGGAAGGAGAACACACATTGGAAATCCGCGTTTGCGGCGACTACAACCTGTGCACTCTTGCGGCGTTTCCGGTTTACAAGGATACTTCGCCGCCCGTGGCGGATCTTGCCGGCTTTCCGTCTTTTTTCACAACGGGAGATGTGCATTTGTTGCGGATTAGGATTCGGGATCTGTCAAACATCACACTTGCCACCTATGCAATTGACGGCGGCGCGGAAACACACTTAAAAATGATTTGGGCTGCCGGCGAGAGTGACCCGGCGGCGGAACTCGCAATAGATGTGGGACAACTGGCAACGGGCCGCCACAGTGTTGTTTTTCGCATTCGGGATGCGGCCGGTAATCTGCTGACAAGATCCCGTTCGTTCGCGGTTCTGCGCGACCGTCCGTCCGTAACACTTGTTTCGGATGAACTGACCGAAGCGGAACTCTACGGGCTGCGGGCGCGCATAGATCCCGGAACCTATACGGGACTTTACACCGCAACCTGTCAGATCAACAACAGAATCACGGCCGCGTTGATTGGCGGCAATCTTCTTTCTTGTCAGTTGGATATGAGTTCCCGGCAAGACGGCACACACAGAATTCGGATTCTGTTGACCGCCGACTACGGCAGAGGAGACGATGGAATTTCATACGAGCATACATACGAAAACGAGGTCACTGTCATTAAAGATACAACCGCGCCGGAGATCCGCGCGATTACGGAATTGGAGGACGAATACACGACGGGACCTGTCGCAGTTTCGTTTCGCATCGCGGATGCCGTCTCGGCAGTGGTTGCCGTGACCCGGCAGACGGACGATGAGGAGGCATTGCCGCTTGCCGGTTCGGGTGCGGAACGGGAGTTCAGTTTGCCGACACATCTGCTCGCGACAGGCACACACGAATTGGTGTTGCGGGCGGCGGATACATTGGGGCATACAAAGGTTTTCCGGCATGTGTTTTTGGTGCTGCGCGACGAGCCGTCTCTTGTGCGGACGAGTGCCGAACGCACAAGAGAGGAATACTATCAACTGACGGCGGCAATTGATGCCGGCAGTTGGGCGGGCGGCTATACGGCCTTCTGTTCTTTGGGTGGCTCGCAAGTTACCGCGCGTATCCGCAACGGTATTCTGACTTGTCCGTTGGATATGGGCGAAGTGAGAGACGGTACACACGCGGTTCGGGTGATGCTGACTGCGGATTACGGCCACGGCTATCAGCGTTTCTATGAAAGAGAGATCACGGTCATTAAGGACACTACCGCGCCGGAGATTCGCGCTGTGAATGGCTTGGCGGACGAATATACGGGCGGGCCGGTCACTATTGCGTTGCGTATCACGGATGCCGTCTCGGCAGTGATTTCCATGACCCGTCAAACAGACGATGGCGAGGAATTGCCAATTCCCGGCACAGGTGCGGAGCGGGAGATCAGTTTGCCAACGCATATTCTCGCCACAGGCGCGCACGAATTGGTGTTGAGAGCGTCGGACACATTGGGACATACGCGGACATTTCGGCATGCATTTTTGGTGCTGCGCGACGAGCCGTCTCTTACGCGGACGAGTGCCGAACACACCAATGAGGAACACTATCAACTGACGGCGGAAATAGATGCCGGCAGTTGGGCGGGCGGCTATACGGCAGTTTGCTCTTTGGGTGGCTCATCGGTCATCGCGAGCATCCGCAACAATGTTCTTGTATGCCCGTTGGACATGCGCTCGGCGCGCGACGGCACACACGCGGTTCGGATCCTATTGACTGCGGATTACGGCCACGACTATCGTCGTTTTTATCGAAGAGAGATTACGGTGATTAAGGATACCGTCGCACCGGAGATTCGCGCACTGGCGGGATTGGCGGACGAATATACGGACGGGCCGGTTACTATTTCGTTTCGCATCACGGATGCCGAATCGGCAGTGGTTGCCATGACCCGGCAAATCGATGACGGCGAGGAGTTGCCAATTCCCGGCACAGGCGCGGAGCGGGAGATCAGTTTGTCGACCCATCTTCTTGCCACAGGCACGCACATATTGACGCTGAGGGCGTCAGACACGCTGGGACATACCCGGACATTTCAGCATGCGTTTTTGGTGCTGCGCGATGAGCCCGCCCTTACGCGTGTTAGTGCCGGGCGAACCAACGAACATACTTACTCGCTGGTTGCTCGCCTGGACTCGGGAACCTATGCGGGAAACTACGATGCCACTTGTAAGGCGCCTCTCAGCGAAGTCGTGCGCGCGACTATCGTTAGGGGATCGGGCGGGCAGCGGTTACTGAGATGCCTTGTTGATATTACGCAACAAAGGGACGGCGGGACAGATATCCGAATTCAACTTGTTGCAAGTTATGGTCGTTCTTATACGCGGATCCTGAATGTGATTAAAGACAGAACCCCGCCCGACCCGCATCCGATCTCGGCGCACCCGCATTCGGACGAGTATGATCTGATAGCCGGCGGCAGCGGGAACATCACCCTGCGTTACCGGGTGACGGACGCGCACAGCCCGTTGGCCGGTGTCGTTTATTCGGTCAGCGATATTGCCGAACATCCGGCAACGCCGGTGTCCGCAAACATTTGGGAAATTGTGCTCCATCTCGCGGATCTGCCCGGCGGCGAACATACATTGCGGGTTGTGGCGGCGGACACCTTGGAAAATGCCGCGGCGACTTCCGTCAGAATTCTCATCATCAAGCAACCGCCGCGCATTGACTTTACGCATCCGGTACTTGTTCAAAGCGAGCGCACCGCAATTACCGGCACCTATTCTATTGCGATGCCGCAGGCGTCTCTTGCTTCGGTTGTTTGTTCGGACCAAGACGGAAATTTCGTATCGGCGGTGAGAGCGACAATTGACAGACAAGTACAAGAATTTTCTTGTCGCGATTACGATGTGCGGCAAGCGAATCACAGATCCGTTCGCGTCCGGGCATGCGACATCTATGGTAACTGCGGCGACTATGTGACTCATATCAGTCATGACGGCAACCGCCCGAATGAGATTAGAAATCTGGCGGTCACATCGGAGCGGACTTTGGCGTATAACCGCAATGATCCGAGATGCGGCGGCCGGCGGTCCACATCCGCGGAGCCCTACTATCGTAATGTCCCCGCCGATTGCCCGCGGCTGAGTGCCAACACGGCCGATTATTATGTGTGGGAAGATGCCGATGCCGCGCACGGCGGCAACCAAATAACGGAGCCCATTCTGATGCTTCTGCCGCAATCGGCAACGCGGCTGAATGCCTCCGCCGCCGACCCGGTCCATATTGCGGATATGAACGCACGGGGAGTTGCCTACTTGCGCATCAGTGTGCGCGACTCCGCCGCGGCTCCCGGGGGCTACCATACCTTTCCGGAGAATCTGAATATTACATATTCTTACACGCAGATTCGTTGCCGGCGAGATACCGAAGGAACTCGGCGTCCTTACGCGGAATGCGCCCGGGAGAATTTTATCCCCCGTTTTACGCACCGACCGCTGCCGTTTGTCGGTATGAATGAACCGGGCGGCTTTGCTCTTGCGACGGTGGCGTTCACGGACGAGTTTTTAAATGCACCGGGGCAGCCGCTTTGGTATGCGGAAGGAGCGGAAATCATCCATCGCATAGAATTAAAAGTTTGCGACGAAGTAGGTAACTGTATCCGGCGTAAAACGCGTTTTCGCGTTCGGGTGTTGGCGGAGGAGCCGCTCTTTGAAGCGGAAGTCGGGCCCGCGTTTGCGAATAACCTGAGGCGTGCGGAAAACTACGGACTAACGCTGAGGCAACAGTCCGTGCGCATCTGGAGGATACGCAACACCTTTTCGGATTATCCGGTTTGGGTGCGTTTTGAGCCGCCGGCAAGAACGGAAGTGACATTCTATTCTTCGGAATACCGCAAGGTGAATTCCTATCGCCGCAATTATGTCACCCAAACCTATGTTCGCCGGAGAAACGACACAAGTTGCGGGCGGACGGGCAGTTGGCCCTTCACAAGAGTCAGACACAGAAGATTTTATCGTTATGACTATTTGGCAAATTATTATCGTAATGTGCATCGTGCCACGCCGTCTCCGCACGGCAACGGCTATCCCGGGCATGTTCCCGACAGTCAGGTAACCCATTCCAGATGTGAACATCATGGCTCGGGTTCTCTCCCGGCCATCCCCTCCCCGCATTATCAAACGGAAGCCGGGTTCCCCAAAGTATCTTATCGCAGTCCGGCAAGGGTAACAGCCGGGTTTGCTTCCGTTTACCGGGTGCAAACGGTCAATCGTCAAAACGAGGCCACGGATGCAATTCGGACGAGCAGCGGTTACTATCGTATTCCGGCGGGAGAATACTTAATTATCCGTTCGGTAGAAACCATAGATCGGACGCCGGAAACCGCATCCAATGTCGCCGGCAATATCGATTATTCCGCGTGGAAAAGAGTCATTTATCGGCGAGAAACCGAAATCCCTCTTTCGCTTTGGGGATACTATACTTTGTCTGTGACAGATGTAAACGGCTATGCCGCACCGGATCTGTCGGCACGCAGGTCCTTTGTGTTTGCGCCGCCGTTCGTTCGGGCGCGCCGACCGCTTGATGTTGTGATTTCTTGTCGCGATGAAAGAGTCGGCTCCGGCGGTTGTCGCAGCCTGTATAAAGGGGCTTGGGAGTATGGTGAAAGATATTGAGAGTTTCAATATATTGCTGCGAGGAAACTGGTGAGAGGATGGACTTATTTGGGTTGAGGAAGATTGGATGTTCTGACTATTCACTTGCTCCATCGCAACCGGCCTTGACCGCACCCCCGCACTGTCCGCGATGCTTATTCTTTTCCAAACCACCGCTATAGGTCTCATCCATCTCGACCAGACCTCTTAATAAACGACGACTTTGCTGACCCGCCGCCCGGATGCGCCGACCTAAAAACCAAGCCGTATTTTGAGTTACGCCCAGTTCTTTGGATAATTGTACCGACGAGATCCTTTCGCGACTCGTCTGAATCAAATACATCGCATACAGCCAGGTCTTAAATGGCAGATGAGTATCTTCAAAGACCGTCCCAAGCCGAACTGTAAAGTCCTTCCGACAATCCTTGCACCGATAACCCGCCATACTCGCCTTCTCGCTGACACGACGACTAGCACAATGAGGACACTGTGCACCTTCCGGCCATAACTTATTCTCGACAAAGGCCCGGGCCTTTTCCTCCGTTGAAAACATCCGAACGAAGTCAAACATAGAGATCGTTTTTGTTCTTCTTTGCTCTTCTTTTTTTCTCATAACTCCATTATAACGCTGTCATTCCCTAATTAAAAGTGTCTATGAGACAGTGATCATCCGGCCGGATTATTGGTGCTATAATATCTTTGTCTGTTTGGGTTTTTACTCGGGCAGATGAGACCTTGGCGGTTATTTTGGAAACAGGATAACCAAGAGGCAATCATATGAAAAATGGGAAGAAAAAAGGGAATATGCTAAACAGTGAACCAAACAGTGAAATGTATCACGCGTTGCGTGCCGCCGGTATCCCGGCAGAACATGCCCAACGTGTCGCCGCCGAATTGGCCAAAACGGACATCTATTATCATGCTTTGGATCAATCCATCTCTTCTTCCTTGCGAAGCAAGATGAATAAATGCGTAGCAAGATGAATCAATCATTTTCTTCGCTGCAAGGAGATATTAAGGCATTTCTCGCCACTCGCAGATTGTTAATCATTTTGCAGAGCATACATCTCGGTGTGCTCTTGACATCCGTGGTGAGCGGAGCAATTGCCATTACAATGTTTGCCTTGCGTTTCCTACTTTAAAAGCATAAAGGTTTAAATGCTTAATATGAAATTAAGTTTGCTAAGAGAACATGCTTATATAGGCGGTCAATTTTGTCCCGCCGATTCCGGCAACACATTGGAAGTCACAAATCCGGCAACGGGTCAGATCCTGGGCACTGTGCCGAATATGGGTGCGGCCGAAACCCTAAGGGCGATAGAGTCCGCGGAAGCGGTGTTCGTGCAATGGGGCGGCGGCGATATGCTGGCAAAACAGCGGGCGGCCTTGATGATGGCGTGGCACGCTTTGATATTGAAACATCGGGACGAACTTGCGCATATTCTGGTTTTGGAGAACGGCAAGCCGCTTGCGGAAGCCAAGGCGGAGATAGACTACAGTGCTTCTTTTGTGCATTGGTTTGCCGAGGAAGGTAAAAGAGTTTACGGCGATGTGATACCGGCTGTCAGAGCCGGCACCGAAGTGAGAGTGACAAAACAACCGTTGGGCGTATCCGCCGCGATCACCCCGTGGAATTTTCCCGCCGGCATGATCACGCGCAAGTGTGCCGCCGCTTTGGCGGCCGGCTGTCCTATGGTGATAAAACCGGCCGCACTCACTCCTTACACGGCATTGGCGTTGGCGGTTCTGGCCGACCGGGCGGGTTTCCCGCCCGGCCTCCTCAATATTGTGACCGGTGATGCCGCGCCGATCGGCGAAACCTTAACCGGGGACCCGCGGGTAAAGAAAATCAGTTTTACCGGCTCCACGCGTATCGGCAAACTTTTGATGCGGCAGTGTGCCGACGGGGTGAAAAAGATTTCCCTGGAATTGGGTGGCAACGCTCCTTTTATCGTATTCGGAGATGCGGACCTGCCCGTGGCGGTGCGGGAACTGATGACGAGCAAGTTTCGCAATTCGGGGCAGACATGTGTCTGTGCCAACAGAGTGTATGTTCATACGGACATTTACGCGGAGTTCGCCGAGCTGCTTAAAGCCGAAGTGCAAAAGTTACGCGTCGGCGACGGCATGACTGAAGGCGTTCATCAGGGTCCCTTGATTAACGCAGCGGCGGTCGCGAAGACAGAGCGGCATATTCGGCTTTCCGTTGAGAAGGGGGCAAAAGTGATCTGTGGCGGCAAGAGGCACTCGCTGGGCGGAACCTTCTTTGAGCCGACCATTCTTACGGATGTCCCGCCGGACGCGCCGCCGGCACAGGAAGAGATCTTTGGCCCCGTTGTTCCGCTGTTCCGGTTTTCTACCGAGGAGGAAGTGATCAAAAGAGCCAACGACAGTCGGCACGGACTGGCCGCCTTCTTTTTTACGGAACATATCGGGCGTGCCTATCGGGTGGCACAGGCGTTGGAATCCGGTCAGGTGGGAGTCAACTGCGGGCTGGTTTCCGCGGAAGTTGCTCCGTTTGGCGGTGTTAAAGAATCCGGCTTCGGCCGCGAAGGCTCCAAATACGGGATTGACGAATATCTTTATCTAAAATACACCTTGTTTAATTACGCCGGCTGACCGGTTCCAAACGCAGCAGTTTGCTGTTGCTTGCATCGGTCAGGACATATATATAGCCGTCTTTGTCCTGTGCCACTGCGCGAACTCGGCCTTCGCCCGCCAAACTTAAAATAGACCTTGTTTGTTTAATGACGCCGGCTGACCGGTTCCAAACGCAGCAGTTTGCTGTTTCTTGCATCGGTCAGGACATATATATAGCCGTCTTTGTCCTGTGCCACTGCGCGAATTCGGCCTTCGCCCGCCAGTAATTCTTCTTGCCCGCTCGGTTTGCCGCCTTGCATGATGATGCGCCGCAGATGCCGCCCTGCGAGTGCCCCCGCGAAGAAATCGCCTTTCCATTGCGGAAACTTATCGCCTTTGTAACGAATCATCCCGGACGGCGCGATGGACGGCACCCAGTACACGAGCGGCTGTTCCATACCCGGCTTGGCGGTGATTCCCTTGCCGACCCGACTGCCGTCGTAATTGATGCCGTAAGAAATGACCGGCCAGCCATAGTTCGCACCCGGCAAGATAAGATTCAGTTCGTCGCCGCCCTTGGGGCCGTGTTCGTGCAGCCAGATGCTGCCGTCCGCGCCTGGGTCAAAAATCATTCCTTGCGGGTTGCGATGGCCGTAGGAGTATATCTCGGCACGCGCCCCCTTGCGATGGACAAACGGATTATCCGGCGGCACCTTGCCTGCCCGGGTAAGACGCAAAACCTTTCCTTTGTGTGTGTTGAGTTTTTGTGCCTCAGCCGGCTCGCCGCGATCGCCCAAAGCCAGATACAAAAAACCGCGCTCGTCAAAAATGATGCGGGATCCAAAATGCCGGCCGGTGTAGCCGAGGTTGGCGGCTCGTAGAAGCGTTTGTTGGTTGCGAATCCTGTTGCCGGCGCCTTCCCATTGAAAACTGCCTAATGCCGTCCCGTGTTTGCCAAAATTTTCGCCCGCACCCCTGTATGTATAAGAATAGTAGACAAGAGAGTCCTTGGCAAAATTGGGACTCAGCGTCAAGTCCATTAGCCCGCCTTGCCCGTGAGAAAAGGAATCCGATATTTTGCCCGCCTTTTTTGTTTGCCCGTCCGTTTCCAATAAAACAATGTTGCCATTTTTAGCGGCAATTAAAATACGGCGGTCCGGCAGAATCACTAAAGACCAGGACTGCGGCAGATTTTTTGCCAGAACGGTTACTTTATATTCGGTGGCATGAGAGGTCTCCGGCAGAATCACCAAAAAGCAAAAAAGGGCTATCCAAAAGGCTGCCCGGTGCATCAATGTCATTGCCGTTAGTTCCTCTTTTAAAGAAGAATAAAAAAGAAGCCGCAAGTTTCCCGTAGGATTTAAAAGAAGAAGTTGCCGTAAAACGTGCAACCTTAAAAAAGAAGTTGCAGTGAAACGTGCAACTTTAAAAAAGAAGCCGCAAGTTTCCTCGCGACTTCTTAACCACATTGCTTAAAAAAGCGTAGGCTAGTTACCGATTAATTGGTCACTAACTTTGCTTCTTTGTAGTATTTGAGTGCGCCGGCATGCAAGGGTGCGGAAAGACCGTCCTTGACCATTGCTTTTTTGTCCAGGTTGGCAAAGGCGGGATGAAAACGACGGAACTCGTCAAAGTTTTCAAACACGGTCTTCACAACCTGATAGATCACATCGTCGTCCACATCCGAGGAACTCACAAAGGTTGCGCCCACCCCGAAGGTGCGGACATCTTTTTCGTTTCCTTTGTAAAGACCGCCCGGAATGGTCGCCCAACGATAATAGTCGTTTCCGTCCACCAGCCGTTTAATCGGATTGCCGTCCACACGCACAAGCACGGCATCACACAGAGTGGTTGCCTGCTTGATATTGGCGTTCGGATGTCCGACCGTATAGACAATGGCGTCCACTTTGTTGTCGCACATTGCTTGGGCCTGCTCGTCGGCTTTAAGTTCCGACACGGCTTTGAAAGTTTTCTTGGTCCATTTGTACCCTTCCATGACACTTTCCATAGTGCCGCGTTGACCCGAGCCAGGATTGCCAATATTGACACGCTTCCCTCTCAGATCATAAAAGGTCTTGATGTCGGCATCGCCGCGCGCCACAACCGTAAACGGTTCTGGATGCACAGAAAACACCGCCCGCAGTTTGGTAAAGGGACCCTTGTCGGTAAAACGGCTGCTTCCTTTGTAAGCATGATATTGCCAGTCCGATTGGGCAACCCCCATATCCAGATCGTTGGAACGAATGGTGTTCAGGTTGTAAATGGAACCACCGGTGCTTTCGGCCTTGCAGCTGATACCGTGTGTCGCCGTGTCCTTGTTAACCAAACGACAGATATTGCGACCCACTTGGTAGTAAACGCCGGTTGTGCCGCCGGTGCCAACGGTGATAAATTTTTTCTCAGCGGCAAATGCTTGTGTCCCGTAAACAGAGACCAAGAACAGAGCAGCCAGAGAAATAACAGATAGTATTTTTTTCATTTTTTACCTCCTATTTGTTAATAATAATAATAAGATAGTATTATATCATATGAGGTTGTTTTGTTGTCCCGGAAGGAAAATTTCATGCTTTTTTTATTGTGAATCGTGAAGTTGTAAAAACATCCCGCCGGACACGGAAAACGGGCGGAGCCGTGCGGATGACCTTGCGTCCGCTCCTGTTATTGGGATGTTTGGCTTGTTTTATTTGTGTGCCGCTCATCGGCAAGGCGGACGATTTCCGGGCGGTCAAAGAGAAACTTGAACTTCAATACCCCGATGTGCGGATGATCGGCGTCACAGACCTGCATACCATGCTGGCAGCGGAGCAATCGCCGCTCTTGTTGGATGTTCGCGCCGAGAAAGAATATCGGGTCAGCCAAATAATCGGCGCACAAAATGTGCCGAACGAGGACACGGCATTCGCGTTTCTTGCGGATGCGAATGTTCCCCGGGACACATTAATTGTCGTCTATTGCTCTTTGGGATATCGTTCGGCGGATATGGCCCGCCGATTACGGGACGCCGGCTACGACAATGTCCGCAACCTAAAAGGATCCTTGTTTGAATGGGTGGACCTGGATTACCCGGTATACCGCGGCGACAAGCGTGTGCATGAAGTGCATCCCTACAACTTTTGGTGGGGCAGACATCTGCGTGCCGACTATCGCACCTATGCCCCCGGCGACCCCTAATTTTTTTTATATCCTTTAAATAAGCTTTCTGCCGCCCCCCGTCAAAGATTGGGCGTTTTTGCCGAGCTGTCTTTTTAGTTTTTCCCAATCCATATTCCACGGATCGTCCTTTCTGCCGGCTGCGATATCCTTGTGTCCGACCAGCCGCTCCGGGCTTAATCCCGGGTACTGCGCGAACAGGCAGTTGCAGATCCCGGCAAGACATTCGTATTGCTCTTCGGTATAGGTATCTTTTGGCGATCCTTCCAGTTCAATGCCAACGGAAAAATCATTGCAATTTTCGCTGCCCATATAAGAGGAGATTCCCGCATGCCAGGCGGCAACATTAAAGGGAACAAACTGCAGAATTTCCGCATCGCGGCGAACAAACAAATGGGCGGATACTCTGAGCTCTCGCAGGTCCTTAAAGGAAGGATGCGCATCGCAGTCCAACTCACCGAGAAACAATTGCCGAACATAATCGGTGTCGTATTTCCCCGCCGGCAAACTGATAGAATGCAGAACAATTAATGTCGGCGCATTTCCCCCCGACCTTGGCTGGCAGTGCCGGCTGGGATAGTATGTTGCCGCATCCAACCGATGTTCGCGAACGGAAAACCTCCCGGTATTCAATGTCTTCGCTTCTTCGTTCTGCGATGTAGCCTTCAATATTCTGTCGCCATCTCGCGCATCTGTTGGCACAGGTCTTCCATATGTTGCAGCCATACGCAGGGAGATTCTTGCGGTTGTGGGGTCCGGTCGCCGGAACGGCCAATCAGACGGATGTCTGCGGTCCGCGGTGTTTTTTTGATATTGTTATGGGAGAGGGCGGGGCGAGCGGAGCGGTCGGGGCGAGCGGTGCGCATTGCAAACAGCCAGGATGTTTCTTCCTGCTCCAGTTTGGCGAGTTGATTTAGCTCGGCGGAGCGGATATCCGCCGTCAACAAATGACGGGCAATTTCGTTCGGGTTGTGCGTGGCAAGCGGGGCCATATTTAATCGCACTTGAATTTCTTCTATGAACGCCTCATAGGCGAAGTTAAGTTGTGCGGTCGCGGCCGACAACAAAGCCGGCCTATACACGGGCTCCGTTTTCTTGTCCAAAAGTTTCAACTCCAAAAGTTCCAAGAGTAGGCGCGCATACAAAAGACAACATTTTGTGTTGTCTTCGTAATCGGTTATGCGAGGCTGTGCCATTTGCCGGACAAGCTTACAAAAAGAGAATAAACACTAACGCACCGGCGGAGCGATTGCCGGATCTGTCCGGCTGCGGCGTGTTCTTGCGAGTTGTGTTGTTATTCAATGCATTCAATGTGCTATCCGGTGCGAAGCGAGACATTCCTTTTTATTGATACCCATATCTCTCATTTTTACCACTAATAAGAAAACAAACTTAAAAATCATCATCCCTTATTATACTCAAAATCTTTCCGAGTCTTGCCGAGATGATGCACTTGCCCAATCCTACCCCACCCGGCTTTGGATTTTTTCTGTTGAGAACCGGGCCGGCGAGAATTGTTCGTAAACATCATCCGATTCGTTTTATATGGAATACAAATCTTTCCGTTTCTTTCTATAATAATAAGGATATGAGGCTTAGAAAATTATGAGTTACAAATCTATATGGGACTTTGGACGACAAGGAACCGTGAATTATTCGGTACATGGAGTTGGAGAATATCCGAGTAAAATTCGCCCTATTGTTTTTCACCATCTGGTCAAGCGTTTTTCAAAAGAACAAGATATGATACTGGACCCGTTTAGCGGATCCGGTACTCTGGCCGTGGAAGCAAAATTACAGGGCAGAAATTCCGTTAGTTTGGATATCAATCAAAATGCTATTGGGATCGTAAAAGAAAAGTTGCGTCTTTTGGGCCCCCAAGAGATGATTGCAAGTTATCGAACACTGATCGGCGATTTGGAAAAAGAACGCTTCTCACTTAATAATAACCACCGCTACGGTCTGGTAAAGATTGACAAGGCGATTAAAGATTACACGGATACCATAGAAAAAATAAAAGTTAAAGATGACGGATTAATAAAAACGCTTCACCAAGCGGCGGTGGCGGATGCTCGCTCACTAAAATGGGACAGCGAGTCTTTTGATGCCATCATAACCGACATACCATACGGCGATATGATTCGCTACTCGGATCAACAAGACGACCTGAGTGCTTTGGAAAACTATGATGACTTCTTAACAGAAATAAACAAGGCATTTGAAGAAATGTGGCGGGTCCTAAAGAAAGGCAAATACCTGGTTATCTTTGTTGCCGATAACCGCATAGGAGCGTCTCGCCGAATTGTCCCGATTCATGTGGATGTTATCAACTATTTCAGAAACAAGAAAATGCACCTGTTTGATTTATTAATTTGGCGTTATTACAGAAGTGGCGGATTTCGCCCTTTCGGTAAAAGACCGTTCCAATCTATGAACATTCATTCGTATGTTCTCATTTTTTACAAACCGACCGGGGAAGAAGTGTTCAAGAAAAATGCTTCCATCAAATACCGACCCGCTCTGAACGAAAAAATAAAGCGTAACAATACGATTAATGATGCACTCAACTTATTTTAGTATGCATAGAAAAACATTCGTTTTCGTAGTTGACAAAAACAGTTATCCGGTTCACAGAGACCGACTATTCTGCGGTGTGAAGAACCCCGTCGAAAAAAACAGAAGAGGCTTTTTCAATACCAGCCGATACGGTTTATACGCGGATATGCTCAGTGTCCGCCCCGGCGACTTTGTCTTTTTTTATCAAATGCGAGTGGATGAAGAAAAAAAGGAATGCGGATTTAGAGGTATTTACCAAATAAAAAGTGAGCCTTTTTTCGATACAACTGACATAGACGGCGTCTCGGAAAATTCCGCGCTCGGTTTATCTTCGCGGGGTAAAAAAATCTTTGGGTCTTGCCCCAAATGCTCCTGCAATCTATCGGAAAAAAGTCACCCGGACGATAGAACAAAAAAACGATGTGTAAAGTGCGGTGCTATTCTCGCAGCAAGTATTTTGCCGAACAGGATATTAATTCAACCCGTCAAACTTTTTTACAACGAAACGGAAGACAAAGAAGCCGTCATAGATGACAACACCGCTTATATCGATAGAAACTACATTAAGGATAACCTGCCCGTCTTATGGACTATGTTGTTTAGAAAAACCTACGGAGCGGGCAGAGCCCGCAGTATAAACCCGATTTTGCCCGAAGAAAGCCATAAATTGGGATTTATGCTTAACGACCTGTATGAAGAACTGACCGGCGTTTGTTTTACTCCTTATGCAAGACCGGACACCGCCAAGGAAATAATTGTCCCGCTTTTAACCCATCCAAACGGCGAGTTGCAAGTAGAAGCATTTCTTGAGGCATGGTTAATGCAAAATATCGATAAGGATCTGCCTGTTTTAAAAGATGATGTCGGCAGTCATGATCTGGAATACTTTGCAAACAACATGCTTTACGGGATAGGCGGTGAAAAAGTGGATATTTTGACAATTCACAAAGACCCCACAGCCAGAACGAAAGTCAATGTGATCGAGCTCAAAAAGGGAAAGGTGGACATCAAAGCATTAAAACAAGTGTCCGATTATACAAAATGGATCTCTCAGTTAATTTTTGGCAACGACAAAAAGAATAACAGAAAGAAAGTGCAGCCGATCTTAATCGGTCATCAATTTCCAAAAAAGTTTTTACAAGAAGCAAAGGGATTCCCCTTGGAAACGCGCCCGCCGGTATTTTTAGAATACGCAGTTAACGAATCGGAACAAAAAATCATCTTCAAGAAGATAGCTTATTAATTCTGCCCTGTTTGGAAGGTAAATCCAATCTTCCGGGGCAACACCCGTTGCCAAATCATAATCCGCCGCCAATTTTTGAGTGCGCCACTCCGAGGCACGCAATACATCTCCGCGGAGTGTATCTGTTGAAATACCAAAAATGTCCCCTATATTTTTACTATGGCTTCTTACCCGAATATTCCCGCCCGAGGATTCTTGCCTAAGAATTCTTGTCCGAGGATTTTTACACAGCACCGGCAGATAAGCGCAAAGATTTTAATTTAATTTAATGATAAGTAAAGTTAGTACAAAGAGAACAAACAAATGACAAAAATCATCGGTATTGATCTGGGAACCACCAATTCCTGCCTTGCGGTAGTGGAAGGGGGAACACCCAAAATTATTGAAAATGCGGAAGGAGCGCGCACCACCCCCTCGGTGGTCGCCTATACGGACGATGACGGCATCTTGGTCGGCCAACCCGCCAAGCGTCAAAGTGTGACAAACCCGGAACGCACCCTATACGGGATTAAGCGATTGCTGGGTCGTAAGTTTGAAGACAAAACAGTGCCGGAAGAGGCAAAAAGGGCTCCTTTCAAAATCGTTAAGGCCAAGAACGGCGACGCTTGGATTAAAGTGAACGACAAAGAACTGGCACCGCCGCAAATTTCCGCGGAGATTCTGAAGAAGATGAAAAAAGCGGCGGAAGATTACTTTGATACCAAGGTGACCCAAGCGGTGATCACGGTGCCGGCGTATTTTAATGACGCCCAGCGCCAGGCAACCAAAGACGCCGGCCGCATTGCCGGGCTGGAAGTCAAACGCATCATCAACGAGCCGACGGCTGCGGCACTCGCTTACGGGATGGACAAGAAAAACAAAGAATCAAAGATAGCGGTTTACGACCTGGGCGGTGGCACATTTGATATTTCTGTCATAGAAGTGGCAAGCGTGGACGGCGAGCAGCAGTTTCAGGTGCTGGCAACCAACGGCAATACTTTCCTCGGCGGTGAAGATCTGGATAATCTTTTGATTGATTACCTGACAGCCGAGTTTAAGAAGGACACGGGATTGGATTTAACCAAGGACCCGCTTGCAATGCAAAGATTAAAAGAAGCGGCTGAAAAGACAAAAATAGAATTGTCCTCGGCGCAGCAAACGGATGTTAATCTTCCCTACATTACCGCCGACAGCGGCGGTCCCAAGCATCTCAATATCAAATTGACGCGGGCAAAACTGGAAGGGTTGGCCGAAGAGATGATTGACAAAACCATAGAGCCTTGTCGTCAGGCGGTGAAGGATGCCAAACTGAATGTCGGGGAGATTGACGAGGTCATTTTGGTCGGCGGTCAGACACGCATGCCGTTGGTGCAGAAAAAAGTGCAGGAATTCTTCAAGAAGGAGCCGCGCCGCGACATCAACCCGGACGAGGCTGTGGCGATGGGTGCGGCCATTCAAGCGGCGGTTCTTTCCGGCGATGTTAAGGATGTCCTCCTCTTGGATGTTACCCCCTTGTCTTTGGGTATCGAAACGCTCGGCGGTATGACAACCAATTTGATTGAGCGAAACACCACGATCCCGGTGAAAAAGAATCAGATCTTTTCCACGGCGGATGATAACCAGCCGGCGGTCACCATCCATGTGCTGCAAGGAGAACGCAAGCGCGCGATGGACAACAAGTCTCTCGGCAAGTTTGATTTGACCGATCTGCCGTTGGCACCGCGCGGTATCCCGCAGATAGATGTCAGTTTTGATATAGATGCCAACGGTATTTTGCATGTATCGGCAACGGACAAAAAGAGCGGGAAGGAACAGTCTATTCGCATTCAGGCTTCCGGCGGTTTGGAAGAAACTGAGATAGATCGCATGGTGAAAGAAGCCGAAGCGCATGCGGACGACGATGCCGAGTTTGAAAAATTGGTGGCAGTGCGAAATACGGGTGATATCTTACTCAACGCGACACGCAAGGCATTTGAAAAACACAAAGACGAACTGACCGAAGAGCAGCGCAAGGAGACGGAAGGGGCAATCAAAGATCTGGAGGAAGCGATTGCCGGCGACGACAAGGATGCGCTTGAGCAAAAGATCAAGGAACTGAGCGAGAAGTCCGCTCCTTTGACCGAGCTGGCCGCCAAGCAGGCCGAAAGCGACAGTGCCAATCAGGGAGACAATTCAGCTTCCGGGGCGGCTTCCGATGCGGCTTCCGATGCGGCTTCCCGATCCGAGTCCGGCGAGGACACGGATGCCCAAAATTCGGACGCCGGTGTTAAGGATGCCTCTTTTGAAGAGGTTCAAGACGACCCGGCGGATGCGGCGGACACGGCAGACACAGAGTCCGAAGCCAAAAAGACCAAGAAGCCCAAAAAGCAAGAAAAGTGAGGCGGGCAAGATAACCGATAGCCCGGAGCCCTCGGCCCTCGGCATTGAGCATTGATTGCGCCTTCGGCTCTGTTGTTTGTGCGTCGGGATGGGACAGAGTGCCGTTCAATCGTAGCTCAATCATTTAGTTTATACGTTCAATCGCTTGGTTTATACGCTCAATCATTTGGTTTATATAAGAGAAGGTTTTGAAAGTACCGGGACCAAATATTGTTTGAGTATATCCAAGGCAAGATAACCGCAAAGCATATTCGCTATGCGGTTGCGGATGTCGGCGGCGTCGGTTACCGGATTGAAATATCGCTGTCCGCCGGCGAAAAATTGAAAGTGGGCGACAATGCCCGACTTTACATTCATTCCGTCCTGCGCGAGGACAGTCACACCCTTTACGGATTTTTGGATGACGAAGAGCGGCAAGTGTTTCGTTCGCTGATTGGCATCAGCTCGGTGGGACCGAAACTGGCGATGAACATCCTCGGCACCCTGTCCGTCGGCGAACTCGGCGACATTGTCCGGGAAGGACAGGTCCGGCAACTGCTGCGTGTGCCGAGTGTGGGCAACAAGATGGCACGGCGATTGATTAATGAATTGGGGGATGCGATCGCGGCAGGTTCCGCGGACGCAAGTCCCGGCCGGCGCGAAGCGGAAAATGCGTTAGTCTCTTTGGGTTATAAGCGGCCGGAAGCGGCGGCAGTATTGGAAAGGATTCAGCGGTCGGGGACGGGGACGGGGTCAGGGTCAGATATGAGCACCGAAGAACTGGTGCGGGCGGCACTCAAGGATCTGGCGGCACAGCGCAGGGCATAAGTGCGCGATGCGCGCGAACGCCCCGGGTAACCGGCAAGGTCATCTTGCAACCCGATTTAGATTTTGATCATGCCGGGGGACATTGGAGACATTGGGAATCTTGTCAAATGTCAAACTGCTCTATTCTCTATTCTTTGTTAACGCCCAATACTTAATGGCGCTTCGGTAACCGAAGCACTATCACCATCCGCCCGCCCGGGCGATATCACCGTCTCGCTTCGGACACAAGCACGCAGAACCCAAAACCGGGCGGGGCGGATCATACCGAATTTGGGTTCTTGCCATAAAATTATTAATATATGATGACTCCTTATACGGCACTTTGTCCTTCGTGCAATTCGGAGATGGACCTGACTCAAAAAGATATGGAGAAGGCCGACGGCGATGTAATCTGCGGTCATTGCGATCTGCGTTTTCACGCCCCGGATCATCTGTTGAAAGGATTTTTCTCTTCCCGGACGGGCAGCAAGCCGAAAAACAAGTCGGTTGCCGAAGCACACAACGAGAATGCAAGTAAAATAGACCCTATGGAAGATATTTTGACCTCGGATAATACCGGTTATGCAAGTTACAGAAGAAAGAAAAGACTAAGGATTTGGGGCGGTCTGCTTTTGAATGGCGCCTTGCTGGCGGTGTTTTTGTTTCAGTTGGCATGGGTGCGTTTTGATGACTGGGCGTCCAAAGAAAACTTGCGGCCCGTGTATGCTTTTTTGTGTGCGGTGCGTAACTTGAATTGCCAACTGCCGGCATTTGTTGAGCCGAGCGATCTGGTTTTGGGCGAGCTGCGGGTCAATCTGCGCGAAGATGCCGTCTATGTCATCCGGGGCAATATCCGTAATCGTGCCAAGTTCTCGCGGGCGTTTCCTTGGGTGGAAGTTGTCTTTTTTGATGTTCATAACACCCGCTTGGCTTCCGGCAGATTTTCGCCGGATCAATATTTGGCGGACAGTGTTGTCAGCGACACTTCGGTGAAGGGGGGAGGCGATGCGGATATTTTGCTGGAAGTCCGCAAACCGCTCGGCAACCCCGACCATTACCGGATGCGATTGATCGCGGTGGCGCCTTAACAAAGCAAAAAAACGCGGAACAAATTGCTTAAGTAATGAGTAGCGCTTGGAAGGGATTGCGGAACACGCAAGAAATAACGGAACTTCCTTTTTATGCGGTAAACAAAAAACTGCCGGAAGATAGTTTTTTTACGGACAAGATGATTGCCGAGGAATGCTTTGAGTTGTTTACAAAATCCGTCCCGGCAGACCTGCATGGCTTTACTTTTATAGACCCCAGTGCCGGCGACGGTTGTTTTTATGATTTACTCCCCGAAGGAAGGAGGGTGGCAATAGACATTTTGCCCCGAAAAGATTATGTTAATAAGGCGGACTTTTTGAAGTGGTATCCGGCAGATCCTTCAAAAAAGTACATCACGATAGGCAATCCTCCGTTTGGAATAAGAGGCGCTTATGCTTTGGCGTTTATCAACAGAGCCTTATTGTTTAGCGAATATGTGGGCTTTATTTTGCCGATGTCTTTTTATACCAACGGCAAAGGAACCAATATGCTGAGAGTATTAAACGGGCAACTTTTGCACACCAAGGAGTTGAAGGGAGATTGTTTTTATATCCCGGATGTCAATAAAAGAGTCAGTATCAATACGGTTTTTCAAGTTTGGAAGCGAGGGTATGGCAAACACAATTTTGAAGATTACGATGTCAGCGAGTATGCGGAAATATTTACCGTTTGTTCGTCTCCCGCCAGGCTATGCGGGCTGGATAAGCTAGGCACTTACGATTGTTATATCTCCTCTTCTTTTTACAACGACGATATCACCATCGTTACCGACTTTGAAGAGGTTAAGTATGGTTCCGGCTACGGATTAATCTTAAAAAAAGACAAACAAAAAATCCTAAAAACACTGGGCAACACGAATTGGCTCAAGTTCAGTTCTCGGGCAACCAATCATTGCCGGCATATTAGAATGCACTCGGTCAGACAGGCCTTGGGCAAAGCGGGCTTTGGCGTATTGGAAAGAGGCGCAAGGAGCCAACGCCAGTTTTAGGTTAACAACCCAAAGAAATCTCCCGGCAAAACTTGATGCCATAGGATGCAATCCATTCTTTGGCAAGAGTTGAAAATTCTGTTTCAATAAGGCCTTGCACAGAGTCCCCGACTGCCCCGGGACTATGGGGGGGTCTTTCGTTAAAAATGCTTCGTGCTTATTAATAGAATCTTTAATTCTCTTGGCAACGGTAGCACTTTTCTTTTCATAAAAAAATGCAGGCTTCATACGACTGATTTAAGCATTTTAGTTTGTTCGGATAAGGTATTCCTCTCCCAAAAAACTCCGCCTGTAAACCCTTGTATTCTTTTATTCATGGTGGAAAGCCTTAGTCTTTTTAATCCCCAACAACAATATTCTCGATTATTTTCTATTAATAAATACCTGCGGTTTAATTTTTTTGCCACCACAGCGGCGGTGCCGCTGCCGCCAAAGGGATCAAAAACCATATCATTTTCTTTACTACTCGCCAGCATTAATTTCGCAAACAATTTTTCAGACTTTTGCGTTGGGTGTGGTGTGTTCTCCCGCATAGAGAAGAAAGGAATGGTGATATCGGTCCATATATTTGAATGATATGTCAACCTAAAATTTTTTCCGTTTTGTTCTTGCCAATCTCTGGGTTGACCATTTTTCTTATAAGGGGCGACCACTCTTTTCTTAATTTTTACCGCTGCGGCATTGTAATAATAATCCTTGCTATCGACAGTGCAAAACCAAATATCTTCCAGGTTATTTTTCCAATTTCTTTCCGCTCCTCGCCCCTTTTCCCTTTCCCAAGTAATGCGGTTCTGCACCTTAAAATGCTTGCTCAGTATCGGGGCTATAATGACGGATGTGCGCCAATCCGCACAGACATACACAGATGCGGTTTTTTTAAGCAGCGGTTTAAGCGGGACAATCATTTTTTCAAACCAACTCTCATACTCCGAATATTTTTTAGCCGAAAAAACATTCCCATTATAATTCTTCGTCAAATTATATGGCGGATCTAAAATCAGCAGATCGACAAACGCCGCGGGTAAATAAGAAACGGCATCAAAAAAGTCTTGGCATATCACTTTATTATCCAAATCATCGCGAGCAGCCGGGGCTTTTAATTTCAGTAACTCGGCACTGAGATTTAAGATCTCAGCGGCACTGCAACTCAAAGTATTGTTCCTGCTGCCGGTTGAAGTTTGATTCTCGGGATGATCCGATGGGCCGCCAAAGAGATCCTTTACCATATACGGCATTATACTCATATCCCTGTTTCTGCCCGCATCCTGTCGGCAAGATTCGGCACATTTTTTCCTAACCGATCTCGGGTCGGAGCACATCAATCCGAAAACAAGTCTATGGTATGTGAAAGTAAAGGATCTTGATGATATGATTCCAATCGGTTTTTGTGCAAACACCGAAAGTGCCGAACCGGATGCTATCGCCCCTTTTGTCTTGCCGGACTCGGCATCAAATAGGATGAGGATGACAAACAAGCCGAAACAAAGACCGCCCCATCCGGCTGTTGCCCAAAATAACGCGTTTACAAAAACAACAAAAGTCCGGAAATGGGTGGGATCATACAATGCATAGTCTCATAAAGGTTCTGGACTCTGAGTTTGGTATTGTGCGTCCTCAGATCAAGCAGCCGGAGGTTCTGTCGGACGGGTCGAAAATAGATCCGGCAACGGGTCTTCGGTATGTGGAGCTAGATGAATGAAACGGGCAAGAAGGACGGATAGCTGTTTTGCTCTCACCGCCGCAGACAGCGGAGGCTTGTTGTTGATAAAACTGTCTAGGTGTATCCGCTGGCGAGACGGTACGGTTTGTGAGGGCAGCCGGACTGCACATTGGAAATGAGAGGAACACGTTTACGCTACATTGGTTATCGCGTGCGCGGTTTCAATAAAATGGTGGTTTTAGCAAACAAATATTCAAACATGTCTAAAACCACCAAAATCAAACTGGACACCTTAGCGTTCGCGCGCAAACATGGTGTCGCGGCGGCGCTGGATCATGCCGGGATCAGTCGTGCTACATTCTACGAGTGGCAGCGGCGTTTCCGTGAAGGCGGGGTCGATGAACTGGCGAACAACTATGGGTATCAGCCCAAGCGGTCCAACACCTGGCCACCGGCACTGATTGACAAGATCCGGTCTTGGCGACAAGAGCGACCGAATATCGGTCCCAATAAACTGGTCTGCTTGTTACCCGAATGGTGCCAGCAGCAGGGGCTGCCGGCACCCAGCCGGTCAACCATTGCCCGCATCATCGCTGATGCACCGGGTAAGATGCGGCACCAGTCATCGCTGACCGAGCAGAAGAACCCGCGGCAAGGTGCTCCTCGCGAGCGCAAGGACATCTGCTTTGTTGCGGGCCGGAGAGGTGAATGTGTTGCCTTTGATACGCTCGTCCGCATCGTCGATGGCCGGCGCTTTTATTGGCATGTCGGCATTGATCTATTTTCCCGCATCGCGCTAGTCCATGTCGATACCTCGGCTGCTTCGGCCAGTTCCGCCCGGCTCTTTACCGCCATGCAAAACATACTCGGCACTCGGATCGAAAAAGTCCTCACCGATAATGGCAGTGAGTTCGCCAAAGACTTTCACCGGATCGTGACCGCAAACGGCAGCACCCACTGGTATACTTATCCAAGGAAACCGCAAATGAATGCACACTGCGAACGGTTTAATCGCACTCTCTGGGAAGAGTTCGGTTGTCATATGCGGCATCTCTTGGTTAAGGATATGCCGGCATTCAACGCCAAACTCATCGAGTGGTTGGCTTGGTATAATCTGGAACGTCCCCATTATGCTCTCAAACAACTCTCGCCGATCCAATTTTTGCAAAAACAACAAAAGTCCAGAAATGGGTGGGACCATACAATACAAGTGGGATCATACAGAAATATGGTAAACTATTAGCAAATAATGATTATGCACACATTTAAAGGACACGCTCTCAGTAGCAACTTCACCGTCGCGTCCGGACAAACGGCGCGCAGCGGCGCAAAGTTATTAATGTTATTAAGACTCTTATTGACAATCACCCTGTCGGCGGTGCTGCTCGCCGGTTGTAGCAATGGTGGCGATGGTGGCAGTGGTGGTGACGGCGGCGGTAGTCAAGCAGACACGGATGGGGACGGCATTGCGGATGCGGCGGATAACTGTCCGCGGTTAGCGAATGCGGATCAAAATAATACGGATATGAATGCAACCGACGGCGGCGATGCCTGTGATGATGACGATGACAATGATGGCGTGAATGATTTTGCCGCCGACGGGATCACGCAATTGGATGCTTGTGCGCGCGGCGATACGAGTTGGACTTCCGATGCGTCTACGGACCATGACGGCGACGGTTGCCGCGATGACAGCCCCGAGGATCTGGACGATGACAATGACGGCCTGGAGGATCTGGCGGATGCTTGTGCGCGCGGCGACACGGGCTGGACTTCCGACACAGACACGGATAATGACAATGACGGCTGTCGGGATAGCGATGAGGATTTGGACGATGACAATGATGGTGTGAACGATGTCGGCCCCGACGGTCAGCCGTTGGATAACTGCCAACTCGTGCACAACCCAAGCCAGACGAACACGGATGGAGCGAACGATGGCGGCGATGCCTGTGACTTGGATGATGACGATGATGGTTTTCCGGATGAGGCAAACGCGACGACGGCGGCGGATGTGGATGACGATGATAACGGTCTCATAGAAATTCACACTTTGGATGACTTGGCGCGGCTGCGCGTCGATCTGGATGGCAATGGGACGGCTGATCGGCCGATTGCCGGGATTACCGCTATGGGAAATACCGGCTGTCCCGATAACGGCGGCTGCAATGGTTACGAATTGACTCGCGCGTTGAATTTTAGCGATGCGGATTCTTATGGCGAGGGCAGCGGCAACCGGGCTATTTGGACGGATCGCACTGGCGGCGGTTGGACACCGATCGGCTCCTGTGTTGGCACGGATGATTGCACCGCTTATACGACAATCTTTGATGGTCGGAATCACACTCTTGCCGATCTGTTTGTCTCGGTGAATGATAAGGCGGACGGAGTGGGCTTGTTTGGTGCATTCAGTGGCAATCTTCAAAATCTGCATCTCTTGAATGTGAACATCAGTGGCATATTCGGCTATGGGGGTGGTATGGTCGGCTATGGCAACAATGCCCGCTATGAGAATCTGTCGGTTACGGCTGTCAGTCTGCGACTCCTGCCCCACAACGCCGGGACCACCCTATCATTATTAGGCGGCCTGGTTGGGAATGCTCAACAGTCTAATATGCGCTCTGTCAGTGTAACCGACATAAATGGTTTAGTGCCGAGAGTAGGTGTCCCCCATCCCCTTGGTGGGCTGGTTGGGAACGGTCAGCAGTCCAATATTAGTAATGCCGGTGTGTCCGGCGGAAGTATTGTCGGCGGGTCAATTCTTGGCGGACTGGCTGGGAATGGTCAGCAGTCCAATATTCGCAATGCTTATGTGTCCGGCGGAAGTATCACTTCCTTAGCGGGAGCTCGCGTTGGCGGCCTGGTAGGAAATGGGCCGGGCAGTCAAATCCGCTATTCTTATGCCGCCGGCGGGCAAATTTCAGGTGGCGTTCTTCAAGTTGGCGGCTTGCTGGGTGTTGCCAATAGTACCACCACTGTCACTGCTTCCTATTGGGATAATGAAACCACCGGGCAGTCTGCGAGTGCCCGTAATTTGGGTGAGGGTAAGACCACGCTGGAATTACAATCGCCAACCGATTTTACTACCGTCGGCGCGGATGGTTTGGCCAATATCTATGCCGACTGGGATAACTTCTGGTGTGATCCGAATACGGGCGAAGAAATAGAAAATCCTTCCCAGCCTCCCGGCTTCGTTCGCCGGTGGGATCTAGGAACGAGTTCCCAATACCCGGCTCTGAATTGCGTGCCGGGCGGCCTCTCGGCACAAGGCAGGTAGCAGGGCGAGTAGAGAGGAAGCCGGGCGGCCGGATTAGATTGCCGCTAACACTGGCGGCCGAGATGAGACAAACAAGAAACAAGAGTCCGGAATCGGGAGAAACGACACAAACAAAAAACAAGAACCGTGCATCGAGTGAGACCGGACAAACAAGAACCGTGCATCGAGTGAGACTGGACAAACAAGATCCGTGCATCGAGTGAGATCGGACAAACAAGAAAACAAGATCCGTGCATCGAGCGAGACCGGACAAACAAAAAAACAAGATCCGTGCATCGAGCGAGACCGGACAAACAAGAACCGTGCATCGAGCGAAATGAGACCAATAAAAAACAAGAGCCCGGCATCGTGAGAAACGACACAAACAAGAAAACAAGATCCGTGCATCGAGCGAAATGAGACCAACAAAAAAACAAGAGCCGTGCATCGAGTGAGACCGGACAAACAAAAAAACAAGATCCGTGCATCGAGCGAAACGAGACCAACAAAAAACAAGAGCTCGGCATTGGGAGAAACGACACACCGCATTGGAAATCGGTCTTATCATTAACAGTATGGAATCGCTTTATTCATTAAAAAAATCAATCGCTGATATAGGATAGGACAAGACAGGATGCACCATCTTCATTTTCAGTTCTCGGGCAACCAACCATTGCCGGCATATTGGAATGCACTCAGTCAGACAGGCATTGGGCAGAGCGGGCTTGGCGTATTGGAAAGAGACGCAAGGCTCCAACGCCAGTTTTAAGTTAAGGATCCAAAAAAGCGACTTAAAAGAGTTTAGTCGGTTTAAGCAAGAAGGGCACAACATCTTGGGTTAGTTAAAAGCCGCTGTTTGTTCGTTCGTATTGGGGCGGGGCGGAAGTTTTGAATTGAGTCGTTTCTCCTCCTTTGGAAGTTTCTTTTTTTGCTTCTTCCCCTCCTTTGGAAGCCCCTTTCTCTACCCTTCCCCCTTCTTTGGAAGTTCCTTTAAAAGTTGCTTGCCTCTTAAGAAAGAAGGGCACAACATCTTGGGTTAGTTAAAAGCCGCTGTTTGTTCGTTCGTATTGGGGCGGGGCGGAAGTTTTGAGTCGTTTCCTCGCCTTTGGAAGTTTCTTTTTTTGCTTCTTCCCCCTCCTTTGGAAGTTTCTTTACCTCGCCTTTCCCTCTCCTTTAAAGGTTGCTTGCCTCCAAAAGGAAAAACCAAGGCATAATCTGTTAAAATAAAACAAATGCATCATCAATTTAACGAATTCCGCGGACTTGCCGGTCCCGGTGATTTTCGCGATAACTGCGGTTTCGGTTTGACTGCCCAATTGGACGGGAATGCCAGCCATGACCTGTTGCAACAGGCTCTGCGATCCCTTCACCGAAT
This sequence comes from Gammaproteobacteria bacterium, assembly GCA_965209035.1. GTDB lineage: Bacteria > Pseudomonadota > Gammaproteobacteria > CBDBNL01 > JAAOII01 > CBDBPY01. Next base: position 881,358 of record OZ242372.1, on the reverse strand, counting down.
GTCACACCGCACCGGCGTGAATGCGGACGGCAAGACCGGCGACGGCTGCGGTATTCTCATTAAGATGCCCGAGGAGTTTGTCGCTCAAAAGTGTCGGGAACGGGACATTGCGTTGGGTGAGCATTATGCGGTGGGTTGTTTTTTCATGGCACCGGAGCCGGTGGCGTCTCTTAAGCAGCGAGAAAAGTTTGCCGAGTTGTTGGCAGCCGAGCCCGCCTTGCAACTGGCGGGTTGGCGCGAGGTGCCGACCAATCCGGCCTGCTTGGGGAAGATGGCAAGGGATACGGCTCCTTCTTTCTGGCAGGCGTTCATTAACATTTCCGGCAAAACACAAAGGCGGACGATGACTTCTCTTTATCGTGTCAAGCAGAAGATGTGCCGGGAATACAAGGGGGACGACAATTTTTATATTTGCAGTTTGTCGTCCGAGGTATTGTCCTATAAGGGTATTATGCTTTCCGCGGACTTCACCGATTTTTACCCGGATATTTCGGACCCGCTGATGAAAACGGCGATTGTGGTCTTTCATCAGCGATTTGCAACCAATACGGCACCCAAGTGGCGGCTGGCGCATCCTTATCAGTACATCGCGCATAACGGCGAGGTGAATACCATTGTCGGCAATCGGAACTGGGTGCGGGCGCGCATATCCAAATTTAAGAACAAGCATCTGAGTTTTTTGACGGACGATATGGAGCCGGTCAATATGGAAGGCTCGGATTCTATGACTCTGGACAATATGTTGGAGTTGCTGCTGGTGGGCGGAATGCCGTTGCTGCGCGCGATTCGTATGCTCATACCGCCGGCTTGGCAGAATGACGATGCCTTGGAACAGCAGGTGCGCGCCTTTCACGAGTACAATTCGCTCAAAATGGAACCCTGGGACGGTCCCGCCGGCGTGGTGATGACGGACGGCAGATATGTGGTCTGTGCCTTGGATCGCAACGGCTTGCGTCCGGCACGCTGGATTCTGGGAACCGACGGGGTTCTTACGGTTGCCTCGGAGACGGGCGTTGCGGAGGTGGCCGCGGACAAAATCCGGGACAAAGGGCGGGTGGAGCCGGGCGGATTGATTGTGGCGGATACGCACAAAGGAAAGATGATGCGCACCGAGGAAATAGATGCGTATCTGAGTCGCCGTCGCCCTTATAAAGAATGGATGCGCGATAACGCGCATCGGTTGGAATCCACCCTGGACAGCCCGGAGTATGTTTTTGAGGACATGCCGCCGGAAAGACTAAAGATGTTTTGTAAACTGTTTAATTTTTACGAGGAAGAACGCGAGTATGTGTTGCGTCCTTTGGGCGAAGGGGCGCAGGAGGCGGTTGCCGCGATGGGAGACGATACGCCTATGGCGGTGCTTTCGCAGCGGCCGCGCTCTGTAACCGATTACTTGCGACAGAGTTTTGCCCAGGTGACCAATCCGGCAATTGATCCCATTCGCGAAAGTTTGGTGATGTCTTTGGAGACGGTGATCGGCAAAGAAGTCAGCATCTTTGAAGACAACGAAGAGAGTGCCGAGCGGATTGTCCTGACCTCGCCGTTATTGTCTCCTTACAAATTTTCCGCTTTATGCAAGAACGATGCCGGTATGCGGGTCGCTGAAATCCCGGCTCTTTTTGATGCGGGTTCTTCTCTGGCGGCGGGGATCGCGGAAATCTGTCGCGCGGCGGAGCGCGCGGTGCGTGCGGAAGGGGCGAGTATTTTAATTTTGTCCGACAGGAAGACGGATGTGAATCGGTTTCCCGTGCCGATGCCGATGGCGGCGGGCGCGGTCCATACACATCTGGTTAAAAAACATCTGCGCTGCGATACGAGTATTATTGCGGAGACGGCCATGGCACGCGAACCGCACCATTTTGCCGTTTTGTTTGGGGTGGGTGCTACGGCGGTTTATCCGTATTTTGCTTATGCCTTGTTGGAGGACAGCGTGGCGCGCAATTTGGTATTTGCTTCCCCGCAGTCCGTCCATAAGAATTATCGGCGCGGCATAGACAAGGGGCTTTTGAAGATCCTTTCCAAGATGGGAATTTCCACGCTTTCTTCTTATCGCGGCGCTCAGTTGTTTGAAGCAATCGGGCTACATCGGGAAGTGCCGGATCTGTGTTTCCCCGGTATTCCGAGTCGGATTGGCGGTGCCGGCTTTGCCGATTTTGAAGAGGATATCAGAAAACGGGCGCGCCGGGCATGGGTGCGGCACAAGCCCGTTTTACCGGGCGGACATATTAAGTATGTACACGGCGGCGAATATCATGCGTTTCATCCGGAACTGACGGAGAACCTGCGTCTTTTGGTGCGCGACGAGGCCGCAACAGCCGCCAAGAATTATGCCCGGCATATGCGATTGATCAACGAGCGACCGCCCGCATACTTGCGGGATCTGTTGGAGTTTCATTCGGACCAAAAACCCGTGCCGTTGGATGAGGTTGAGCCGCGGGAGAATATTCTGCGTCGGTTTGATACGGCGGCGATGAGCCTGGGGGCATTGTCCCCCGAGGCGCACGAGACGCTTGCCGAGGCGATGAGCCGTTTGGGCGGCAGGTCCAATTCCGGCGAGGGCGGGGAGGATGCGGCGCGCTTTGGCACAACCAAGAATTCCAAGATTAAGCAAATCGCTTCCGGCCGATTCGGCGTGACGCCGCACTATTTGGTGAATGCCGAAGTATTGCAAATCAAAGTTGCCCAGGGAGCCAAGCCGGGCGAGGGCGGGCAGTTGCCCGGCAGCAAGGTGAACCGGTTGATTGCCCGTTTGCGCCATTCCGCGCAGGGTGTTACGCTGATTTCACCGCCGCCGCATCACGATATTTACTCTATTGAGGATCTGGCGCAGTTAATTTATGACCTCAAGGAGGTGAATCACAAGGCGTTGGTCTCTGTTAAACTGGTCTCGTCTTTTGGCGTGGGGGTGATCGCCGCGGGGGTTGCCAAAAGCGGGGCGGACTTAATTACCATTTCCGGCTATGACGGCGGCACGGCCGCCAGTCCGCTCGGTTCTATTCGCTATGCGGGAACTCCCTGGGAACTCGGTCTTACCGAAACACAACAGGCGTTGCAATTAAACGGGTTGCGCTCGCGCGTTCGGGTACAAACGGACGGCGGTTTGAAGAGCGGCACGGATGTGATCAAAGCCGCGATCCTGGGTGCCGAGTCTTTTGGTTTCGGCACGGCGCCGATGGTGGCGATGGGTTGCAAGTACTTGCGTTTGTGTCATTTAAACAACTGTCCGACGGGGGTTGCGACCCAGGACAGCCGGCTGCGGCGCGAACACTTTGTCGGCGAAGCGGATATGGTTGTGAACTATTTCAATTTTGTTGCCGAAGAGGTGCGGAGTGTTCTTGCCGGACTGGGCTATCGTTCCATGCAAGAGGTGATCGGGCACAAGAGTTTGCTGCGAGTTGCCGAACACAAAATTTCCCAAAGCGCGAAGATGCAAAAGTTGGATCTTTCGCCTATTTTGGCGGAGCCGGGGACCGGCTTGGCGCGTTATTGCCGGGTTAAGCGGAATAAGGTTTTTCGCAGCGGTGATCTGGCGGAGCGCATAGACAAAGAAGTGCGGCCGACCATTGCTGCGGGAAAATCGGCGGAACTGCATTACGCCATTACCAACAGAGACAGAACCATCGGCGGTGCGCTTTCCGGTTACATTGCGCGCAAGTTCGGCCCCGCCGGTATCGGGCAGTCGCCGATTCGCTTGGAGTTTGACGGCACCGCCGGTCAAAGTTTTGCCGCTTGGAATATCAGCGGCCTCAATCTTTCTCTTAGCGGGTTTGCCAACGATTATGTCGGCAAGGGGATGGCCGGCGGCCGGGTGGTGATCAAGCCGCCGCCGCCGAATACCCGCTCGCTTCCTCTGGCGGGGAATACCTGTCTTTACGGGGCAACCGGCGGCGAAGTGATGATTGCCGGGACTGTGGGGCAACGCTTTGCCGTTCGCAATTCCGGTGCGGTCGCCGTGATTGAAGGCGCGGGAGACCACTGCTGCGAGTATATGACGGGCGGCGTTGTGGCGGTGTTGGGGCAGACCGGCAAGAACTTTGGCGCGGGCATGACCGGCGGGTTTGCCTATGTTTGGGATCCGCAAAGAAGTTTTATTGATCGGTATAATGACGAGTTGATAGAGATAGACAGAATTGTGAATGAAGAAACCGAAGTGTATCGCAATCATTTGCGGGGGCTGTTGGATGCATTTGTGCGGGCTACCGGAAGTCTGTGCGGTAAAGAGATTCTGTTGAATTTTGATGATCGGATCAATCGCTTTTGGCTGGTAAAACCAAAGGCGGCGGGTATAGATAATTTAACGCAAAATTTACAGGTGCGCGCCGCTTAGTGCGTATAGTTTGATGCCAAAAAAAGAAGAAATGATTCAAGTTACGGGCAAAGTTGTTAATAAACTCCCCAATGCGATGTTCCGCATTCGGTTGGAGAACGGGCGAGAGGTCATTGCCACCTTGTCCGGTAAGATGCGTAAGAACTACATTCGCATTCTTATCGGCGACAGTGTGCAAGTGGAAGTCAGTCCTTATGATTTGCAACGCGGTCGTATTACTTATCGCGACAAATAAACGCCGCGGACGAACGCCGCACCTTTTGTAACCCGCACAGTGTCAAATTTCATTCCGACAGAAAGACCGGTCACTCCTTTGTTGGATGCCATCGCGAAACCGGCGGATCTGCGTCGGCTACCTTGGCCACCCCGGACAAGTTGGGTTACCCTGGCTGAAGAACTGCGTCTGTTTTTGTTACGGGCAAGGTTGTTAATAAACTCCTCTATAACAGTAAAAGTAAAAGCGATGTTTCGCATTCGGTTGGAGAACGGGCGAGAGATTATTGCCATCTCCATCTTGCCCGGCAGATGCGTAAGAAGGACATTCGCATTCTTATCGGCGACAGTGTGCAAGCGGAGATCAGTCCTTATGATTTGCAACGCGGGCGTGTTACTTGGCGCGACCCATAGAAAGTGCGGGCGAACGCCGCACCTTTCGTAACCCGCGCCGTGTCAACTTTCATTCCGGCAGAAAGACCGGTCACTCCTTTGTTGGATGCCATCGCGAAACCGGCGGATCTGCGTCGGCTACCTTGGCCACCCCGGACAAGTTGGGTTACCCTGGCTGAAGAACTGCGTCTGTTTTTGTTACGGGCAAGGTTGTTAATAAACTCCTCTATAACAGTAAAAGTAAAAGCGATGTTTCGCATTCGGTTGGAGAACGGACGAGAGATTATTGCCATCTCCATCTTGCCCGGCAGATGCGTAAGAAGGACATTCGCATTCTTATCGGAGGCAGTGTGCAAGCGGAGATCAGTCCTTATGATTTGCAACGCGGGCGTGTTACTTGGCGCGACCCGTAGAAAGTGCGGGCGAACGCCGCACCTTTCGTAACCCGCGCCGTGTCAACTTTCATTCCGGCAGAAAGACCGGTCACTCCTTTGTCGGATGCCATAGAGAAACCGGCGGATCTGCGTCGGCTACCTTGGCCACCCCGGACAAGTTGGGTTACCCCGGCCAAAGAACTGCGTCTGTTTTTGTTACGGGCAAGGTTGTTAATAAACTCCTCTACAACAGTAAAAGTAAAAGCGATGTTTCGTATTCGGTTGGAGAACGGGCGAGAGATTATTGCCATCTCCATCTTGCCCGGCAGATGCGTAAGAAGGACATTCGCATTCTTATCGGCGACAGTGTGCAAGTGGAAGTCAGTCCTTATGATTTGCAACGCGGCCCTATTACTTGGCGCGACCCATAGATGGCACGGACGCATGCTGCATCTTTTGTAACCCGCGCCGTGTCAACTTTCATTCCGGCAGAAAGACCGGTCACTCCTTTGCCGGATGCCATCGCGAAGCCGGCGGATCTGCGTCGACTGCCTTGGCCACCCCGGACAAGTTGGGTTACCCCGGCCAAAGAACTGCGTCTGTTTTTGTTACGAGCAAGGTTGTTAATAAACTCCTCTATAACAGTAAAAATAAAAGCGATGTTCCGCATTCGGTTGGAGAACGGACGAGAGATTATTGCCATCTCCATCTTGCCCGGCAGATGCGTAAGAAGGACATTCGCATTCTTATCGGCGACAGTGCACAAGCGGAGATCAGTCCTTATGATTTGCAACGCGGTCGTGTTACTTGGCGCGACCCATAGATGGCACGGACGCAGGCCGCACCTTTCGTAACCCGCGCAGTGTCAACTTTCATTCCGACAGAAAGACCGGTCACTCCTTTGTTGGATGCCATCTTATCGGCGACAGTGTGCAAGTGGAAGTCAGTCCTTATGATTTGCAACGCGGGCGTGTTAGTTGGCGCGACCCATAGATGGCACGGACGCAGGCCGCACCTTTCGTAACCCGCGCCGTGTCAACTTTCATTCCGACAGAAAGACCGGTCACTCCTTTGTTGGATGCCATCGCGAAGCCGGCGGATCTGCGCCGGTTACCCCGGACAAGTTTGGTTACCCTGGCCGAAGAACTGCGTCTGTTTTTGCTTTGGACGGTCGGGCAGACCGGCGGCCATTTTGGCGCGGGTCTCGGGGTGGTGGAATTGACCGTGGCATTGCACTATGTGTTTGATACGCCGGAGGATAAACTGGTTTGGGATGTCGGCCATCAGACCTATCCCCATAAGATTCTTTGCGGGCGGCGGGGGCAAATGGAGAGCATCAGGAAGCGGCACGGTTTGGCGCCCTTCCCGTGTCGGACGGAGAGCGAGTATGACACCTTTGGGACGGGGCATTCCAGCACTTCTGTCAGTGCCGCGCTTGGAATGGAAAGAGCGGCATTTCATCTTTCAAACCGGCAGCGAAGACATGTGGCGATCATAGGCGACGGTGCTATGACGGCCGGCATGGCTTTTGAAGCGCTCAATCATGCCGGCGCGATGAAATCGGATCTGTTGGTGGTCCTCAATGATAATGCGATGTCTATTTCCGGCAATGTCGGCGCCTTGTCTCAATTTTTTTCCAAGTTCATTGCCGGTAAAACCTATATGACACTTAAGCAATTTTTCAAGGAAGGATTTAAGGGGTTGCCGTTTGTCCATGAGTTGATGCATCAGACCGAAGAAGGAATTAAGCATCTGTTTTTGCCGCCGAGTTCTTTTTTTGAAACTTTGGGGTTTAACTATACGGGGATACTGGACGGGCATAACTTGCCGGAGTTGACGGAGGTGTTGGAACGCCTTAAAGAAACTTCGGGGCCGCAGTTACTGCATATCAAAACCCGGAAGGGGAAGGGGTATGCGCCGGCGGAACAGGATCCTATTGGCTATCATGCGCTGACGAAGATTGTGCCGGTGAACACAAAGGCTGCCAAGAGTGAAAAGAGCGCCCCCAAACCGCTGACCTATTCGCAGGTATTTGGCCGCTGGATCTGCGATATGGCGGAGAAGGATCCGCGGTTAGTGGCGATTACACCGGCTATGTGCGAGGGCTCCGGGTTGGTTGAGTTCGCCCGTTCCTTTCCCGACAGATACTATGATGTGGGCATATGCGAACAGCATGCGCTGACTCTGGCGGCCGGCTTGGCGTGCGGCGGCATGCGTCCTGTGGTGGCGATCTACTCCACTTTTTTACAGCGCGGCTATGATCAGTTGATTCACGATATCTGTTTGCAGAATCTGCCGGTGTTGTTGGCGATTGACCGGGCGGGTCTGGTGGGAGAGGACGGGCCCACACACAACGGTGCCTATGATTTAAGTTATCTTGCGTGTATCCCCAATATGACGATTATGACGCCCTCCGATGAGAATTTGACCTACCGAATGTTGACAAGCGGCTATAAGGCGGCGGCCGGGGATGCCGGGGCGGCGGGGCCGGGGCGGCCGGCCGGGCCGGGTCCCGTCGCGGTGCGGTATCCGCGCGGTGCCGCCACAGGTGTCGCGCTGATGCGCGATGAGCGGCCGGTGACCGGCGGCGCAATTTTGCGGGAAGGAAAAAAAGACAAGAAGCACAAGCCCGCTCTGCTGGTGTTTGGCGCGCCGATGAGCGAAGCGCGCAAACTGGCGGAGAAATACGATTGGACTCTGGCGGATATGTGTCTGGTGAAACCGCTTGATACCAAGTTAATAGATCGCTTGCTTGTCGGGCATACCAGGCTGGTTACTGTGGAAGAAAATGTGATTAATGGCGGTGCCGGCAGTATTGTGGCGGGCTACTTGGCGGGCATTCGGTCCTCCGCGGATCTTCTGATGCTGGGGATTGATGATCGGTTTGTCGCGCATGCCACCCAATCTCAAATGCGGGCATCCTGTGGGCTGGATGCCGCCGGCTTGGAAAAGCGTATCCGCAAGCATTGGCAGGATTTGGCGTAAGCGGGATTCGCCGAGCCGTCTTTGGCTTTGGTGTGATTAAGATTCGCCGAGGCGATGTGCAAGATCCGTAGGATCCGTAAGAAGCATCATCTTGTCGGGCGAGACATAAGACATCCGGCGGGGCTTGTATCCCGTGTCCTAAGTTAAAGTTAAAAACATCCCCTGAGTTGGATGCCGCCGGCTTGGAAAAGCGTATCCGCAAGCATTGGCAGGACTTGGCGTAAGCGAGATTTGCCGAGCCGTCTTTGGTGTGATTAAGATTCGCCGAGGCGATGCACAAGATCCGTAAGAAGCGCAATCTTGTCGGGCGAGACATAAGACATCCGGCGGGTCTTGTATCCCGTGTCCCAAGTTAAAGTTAAAAACATTCCCGGCATTTACCGGCTTGGAAAAGCGTATCCGCAAGCATTGGCAGGATTTGGCGTAAGCGGGATTTGCCGAGCCGTCTTTGGTGTGATTAAGATTCGCCGAGGCGATGCACGAGATCCGTAAGAAGCATCATCTTGTCGGGCGAGACATAAGACATTCGGCGGGGCTTATATCCCGTGTCCCAAGTTAAAGCTAAAAACATTCCCTAAGTTGGATGCCGCCGGCTTGGAAAAGCGTATCCGCAAGCATTGGCAGGATTTGGCGTAAGTGGGATTCGCCGAGCCGTCTTTGGTGTGATTAAGATTCGCCGAGGCGATGCACGAGATCCGTAAGAAACGCAATCTTGTCGGGTGAGACATAAGACATCCGGCGGGTCTTGTATCCCGTGTCCCAAGTTAAAGTTAAAAACATTCCCGGCATTTACCGGCTTGGAAAAGCGTATCCGCAAGCATTGGCAGGATTTGGCGTAAGCGGGATTTGCCGAGCCGTCTTTGGTGTGATTAAGATTCGCCGAGGCGATGCACGAGATCCGTAAGAAGCATCATCTTGTCGGGCGAGACATAAGACATTCGGCGGGGCTTATATCCCGTGTCCCAAGTTAAAAGTATCCCCGGCATTTGCCGGCTTGGTGTGATTAAGATTCGCCGAGGCGATGCACGAGATCCGTAAGAAGCGCGATCTTGTCGGGTGAGACATCCGGCGGGACGCCGTGTCCCAAGTTGAAAATATGCCCGGCATTTGCCGGCTTGGCATCCAGAATCCGCCGCACCTCTTTTTCCAAAGTGGCATCGTCGGCATACAGGGCGGCCGGGTCCAAATTGCCTTGTAAAACAACGCTTCCTTTTGTTTCGGCAAAAGACAGTCCCATATCGCTTTTCCAATCCAGGCTGAGGGCTGCGATGCCGATTTTGGCAAGTTCCGATACGGGAAGCGCGCATTCTCTGGCGAACAGGATCGTCGGCGTGTTGGGTGCTTTATCTTGTATTTCCCGGACGATCTGCTCCGTGTATGTCAGGGAAAAGTCGGCATAGAGATGACGGGGGAGTAGCCCCGCCCATGAATCAAAAATTTGTATCACATCGGCGCCGGCGCGAATCTGTAACAAGGCGAGTTGAATGACTTCCCGGGTGAGGCGTTCCAGTAAGGAATGCAAGAGTTTCGGTTGCTCGTAAAGCATGCGCCGCGTAATTGCGAAGTTTTTGGAACCGCTTCCCTGGGTGCCATATACCGCAAGAGTCCAAGGGCTGCCGACAAAACCGATGAGTGAGGTATCCGCCGCCAGTTCCGCTTTTGTTTCTTTGATTCCTTCCGCCAGATATTGGTAGGCTTCCTGCGGATGCGGACTTCGGAGATCCGCCAAGGATTTTTCGCCCCGCACGGGTTTTTGCAAGACGGGACCCAAACCTTCGGTGAACTCCACCTCCATTCCCAGCGCGTCCGGCAGGATCAGAATATCGCTGAAGATAATTGCCGCGTCCAAGCCATAGCGTTTGAGCGGCATCAGGGTGACTTCGGCGGCATGCTGCCGATAGAGTTTTTGAAAACTGCCGACTTTGGCGCGCAGTTTTCGGTATTCCGGCAGGTAGCGTCCGGCTTGACGCATGATCCAGACAGGGGTGCGGTCCGGTCGACGGCCGGCAAGCACATCCGCCATCCTGCCGGTATGCATTTGGGGCTTTTTAGAAGCCGAGGAAGCCGGGGAATTTTTGAGAGTTTTGGGGCTTTGTGGCGAGGCGGAAGCTGTGGAATCTGTGGAAGACATTTTTTATTTGTTAGGATCCGACTGAGTTAGGTGCCGGCGTTTTTCCCCCGCCACCCTGCCGGCATGCATTTGGGGATTTTTGGAAGCCGGGGAAGCCGGGGAAGTTTTGGGTCTTTGAGGCGAGGCGGAAGCTGTGGAATCTTTGGAAGACATTTTTTATTTGTTAGGATCCTGCCGAGTTAGGTTCCGGCGTTTTCCCGGTGCGCGGTCTTTGCAGGTATTGACGCAAAAAGGGGATGATGTGTCTGTTGCCGGGAAGAAACTTCAAGGAAGCCAATTCGTCCGCAGGCTGCCACCGAACTTCTTGCCCTTCCATTCCAACAGGTTCGCCCGTCCATCTTGTCACATGCCAGAATTCAAGCAGTAGAGTCTTTTGCCGGTGATCCGGATTTGGGTTTTCATTCGGGTCTTGATGCGCGCCGCGATAGGTATGCCGCACCAGGGACTCGGCCTCAAGACAATGAATGCCGATTTCTTCCGTCAGTTCGCGTTTTAGCCCTTGGAACACGGTCTCATTCGCCCGCACCTTGCCGCCCGGGAACTCCCAATAGCCCGCCCATTTTTGGTGAGATGCCCGGCAACAGACTAATACATCTCCTCCCGGCTTTTGTCCGGCACTGTTCGTGTCTTTTGTGCCAGAGGAAGGCGCGCCGCTCTCCCGCCCGGTCAGGACTCCGATCGCGATGCGTTCATTCATCGTCCGGGAGTTGCGTGATTTTGTTTAATCGGGGATGCGGTTCGGCCTATCAACATCTTTTTATTGTGATGCATTAATGAATGATTGGGACACCGAGATACTGTGCTGCGGCGCGGCTGCTCGGAGTCTGATAGACTTAGCGATTAAGAAAAATGCTATCAGTTCGTCTGTAATGCATTCTCTAAATTAGATAAATCGTAGCTATAAACTGAAAGTAAATATGCCATTGGCATATTGAAAAACTCCTTGTTTCAAAATATCCATGCCAAGGATCACATCAAAGTGTGAAGGTCCTACAAATTCACAAACTCGGGTACTTATGAAAAAATTGCGATTAACTACAACTTGATTTTTGTTATTTTTATGAACGGCTATGGGTAGACACAAATGAATGATATAAGCATTGGTAAGAACTTGTCCGCCGGCACCATTTATCGGAATTCTTGAGATCGGAATTAAAGACAGATCTTGAGCCACTTTTGCCGAAACAGATGTTATACTTGCTCCTGTGTCTATTAAAGCAGTGTAAGTCTGTAACCGATTTAGGTCAATATTTAAGTGCTCGGGTGAATTGGAAACAGATTTATCTTCTTTTACTAATTGAACTTGACAAAGAAATTCACTTCTGACATTTAGAGTTACACTAAAAGAGGGCATGACCCTGCCACCCTAAGCTTATATGTTCACCCGTAATTTTTTGGATAGAATACGGCTCATTATTTTTATAAAGAAGTTCCGCAGTCTGATAAGCATCCTCCGCGGTATCAAAGATGCCAACTTGCTTCCCTTTGTGCATAATCAAATACTTATCCGGATGCGATCTTAGTAATCCGGGTAGCTCTTTCAAAAATACACTGTAGTTTTTGTCTACTTCTTTTTGCCAAAGTTCTTTTTTATTTTCTGTCATGCTTATATTATAGCACTCTTGACCTTGTGACAATTAATCGTTTAATCATTTAATCATTGAGCGGATCTCTGTCATCCGTATCTCTTTCTTATCGTGGCGGTCATTTTTAAGCATACACGCGCGGTTCAATCTCCAGAGGGATCGCGAATCTGTTGCGAACATCGGCGCGCATTTTTTCGGCAAGGTCTGTGATCATTTTTTGGTCGGCATTCCCGTAGTTCACCAGGCACAGGGCATGTTTTTCGTAAACGCCGATGTCTCCCGCGCGAAACCCTTTCCAACCGCACACTTCAAGCAAGGATGCGGCCGCGATGCGAGTTCGGGCGGGAGATACTTGGTATCCCTTAACGCTCGGATAGACGGCCGCTATTTCACGAAAGCGGCTTGTCGACACCGTTGGATTCTGAAAAAAACTGCCGACATTGCCGAGTACCTCGGTTGAAGGCAGTTTGGCTGTTCTTAAGTGGCAGACGGCATTGAACAGATCGCGCGGTCGGGGGCTGTCAATTCCCAGATCCTGTAATCTCTTTTGCAGTTCTTGGTAACCAAGATTGATGTTGGGGGTTTTGCTGAGTTTCAGTTCAATGGCTGTAACGATGTATGCTTCCGCCCGGGATCTTTTGAAGCAACTTGTCCGGTATTGCAGATCGCATTCGGCCGCCCGGACAATTTTGCTTGTCCCGTCCTGTCTTTTGATCAGATGCACGCGTGTCAGAAATTCTTTAATCTCGCTGCCGTAGGCGCCGATATTTTGGATGGGGGCGGCCCCGCAAGAACCCGGAATTAATGCCAGGTTCTCCAAACCGAACCATTCTTTGTCGGTGCAGTATCTCACCAGGTCATGCCATTTTTCGCCGGCCGCCACCCGGATATGCACCGCGTCGGCGGTTTCTCGTATTTTTTTGATTCCCCGAAGTTGAATACGCAGGCAGAGAACCTTCCAAAAAACGGGCAGGACCACATTGCTGCCTTCGCCAAGAGGCACCACCTTGAGTTTCCGGGCGCGGGCATATTGAATTGCCGGCGGGATCTGACGCAGATCTGTGACAGACAAAACAGCCGCGCCCGTGCTTTTTAATCTGAGCGTGCTAAAAGAACGCATATCCGCGTTGGTTTGGATACGAAGGTTGTTGATGTTGAAAGCGGGTGTCATCACATAAAAGAAACGAAAAATGCGGATGTTAATTCTTAATCATCATTGCCCGTATCACTTGGCTTCATCATTTAACTTCGGCAAGATTTATAAAGAAGACTCGGCAGTTCCGGTGATTCCCGCGGTTGGATCTGCGGGCGGATAATATTCCAAGTGCTTTCCAAGTACTTGCCGGGCATATTCTAAAAAAACAGGTGGGGCCATATTGCTTCCTTTAAAGGATAAGGGATAAAGAAGTTTCCGAATCTTGCGTATCTTTCGCATCTGCGCAGCCGGGCGATCACCCGCACTCCAAAGTTCTTTGGAGATCCCACACATTCATTAAATGACAACAAATGCAACCTCAAACGGATGTATTTTTAGCGAATGAACGCAGCATCTATAGCAGGTGTAGAGCAGGTGTAGAGCAGGTGTAGAGCAGGCGAAAGCAAGGGAGAGCATCCGCAGGGCTCCCGTTATTTTAATTGCTCAAATTGCCCAACCTGCTTAAATTGTTGCGGTAGGGAAAGGGCATCCAGCCCGTCCCTGCAGGCCGCCTTAAGACCTTCTGCCTTAAGGTGTTCCGCCTTAGGGTGTTGGTGCCCTGCCTTGGGGTTCCAGGCCGCCGACTACACAATTCAAGACCGGGTATTCCTCGTCAGTGCCAAGATTCCAGACACGGACGAAATCGCCAGGCGGCTGGGAAGGACTTTCTATTTCCTCACCGGTGTCCGGGTTGCACCAGAAGTTACCCCAGAGATTGTAGATATTGTCTGCCCCCGTGAAGTCGGTGGGCATTTGCAATTCCTCTGCGGTTTTGCTTTCGCCGCTGCCCGCCCGGCCTGTGGTGGTCGTGTTCCAATAAGACGCATTTACCGAAGAAATGCCAAAGCCTCTTAATCCGCCTACTTCTCCAGAACCGGATACGCTGCCACCGACCACATAAGAGAAACTAATAGTTGCAGATCTGCCGAATCCTATTAATCCGCCTACGGAGACATCGAGAGATGTTACACTCGTATCAGCCACATAAGAGCGCTCAATGATCGATGCGATGCCCATTCCTATTAATCCGCCCACGCCGGAACCATCGCTGGATATGCGGCTGCCGGTTACATAAGACTGCACAATAATGACCCTCTGGCCCGTTCCTATTAATCCGCCGGCACTAACACCGTTGCTTACTAGGTTGCTGCCGGTTATATAAGAGCGACTAATAGTGACATTGTCGCCGGATCCTATTAATCCGCCTATACCGCTCCCTCCATTTATTGTGCTATCTTTAACGATCACTTGGCTGACCATGGCATTCGGGGCACGGCCGGCGAGAGCTCCTGTGCTGTCGCTGCTACTAACTCTTCCTGAAACCAAAATGTTTTCCAGCCTGGCGTTGTCGGCAGCCCCAACTAACAAACCGGTATTGTCATCACCGGTGACACTTGCATCCAACAAGCGCAGATTGCGAATTGTGCCATTGAGGGCAGCGAACAACCCGCCGAACCCGACTCCGACTTCTGATCTACGCCCAATCAACAGTCCGACGATGTTGTGGTTGTTCCCTTCAAAAATCCCCGTATATCTTGTACAATCCGTTCCACTACTGCAGGAGCCGATCGGTGTCCAGCCGCTGCCGGTTGTCCAGATAGTTTGGTTGCCGCCGCCCTCGGCATAGGAAGCCGCATCGCTAAAATTCAACGAGCGGCTCAGTTCATAACCCATACAGCCGCCGTCACCTTCAACCGGGCAGCCCATAGAACCTACGGCGTCAATCGCGTCAATACGATCATCATCTGTCCCATCGCCATTTAGGTCATCGCGCAGCAGGGCCAGTTGATCCAAATTGTGAATCTCGATTAAGCCGTCACCGTCATAGTCCAAATCTTCCCTATTCACCACACCATCGTTATCATCATCGCCCTCCGGATCCGGTCCGATTGTGTCTTGAACCGGATCCGAAACCACGGGTTCTTGATCCGCAGAACGCACCGCAACTGTGATGCTATAGGTCGCAGAATAGGTGAGACCCGTAATGAGGTATGTATTATCCTTGGCACCGGCAGAAACATTCGCTTCCGGAGGATTGAATTCCTCTGTGCCGTCATCGGCATCATCATCAACATTGAACCAAGCAATGTTGAACCCATCGATATTATCCCGGTTTGGATTGGTCCAACTCACGGTAATATTATTCCCGCTAACTGCGGTTTGGATATTGGAAACAGCCGGCAGAGTGGGGGTGCTGCCGTCTGGCGGATTGGTGGCAGGATCCATCCCGATCGTTTCTCTAACCGGAACCGAATCCACGGATATCACGGATGTGCCATTCCGATAAAGCACCGCAACTGTGATCTCATAGGTGGCGTCATAGTTAAGACCCGTAATGGTGTCCGTATTACTGGCACCCGCCGTAACATTCGCTTCGTCAGAATCAAGTTCCTCTGTGCCGTTATCGGCATTATTATCAACATTGACCCACTTGATATTGAAACCGGTGATATTCTCCAGGTTGGGATTCGTCCAACTCACGGTGATATTATTGCCGGATGCCGCGGCTTTGATATTGGAAGCAGCCAGGGGATTCTGAGGCGTGCGGTCATCGCCACCTCCGCCGCTGCCGCCACAACCTGTCAGGACCAAACCGAACATACCCGCTAGCAGCAGACCGTAAAAACGAGCCGGTATGCGCATCCGTCGTGCCCTATTGGGTTCGGGAAAAGCCTTAAAGACATTAAAGGTATTATTAAGAAGACGCACAGATATCGTGCCTCTTTGTTCGCGGCACATTTCTTTCGCCGGCCGCGCAGGAAAAAAGTGTAGATTATTCATTATTTTCTATTGTTTTCTATTATGATTAATATTAATTTTTTTGAGACATCACTCAACTATTACTATAACTTTAATTTTCAAATATTATAACTTTAATTTTCAAAATCATGCATATTCCCACCCATTTTCGGACTTTTGTTGTCTTTGTAAAAACCGGATTCGGTGAGAGTTGTTTGTGAGCATAGTGGGGACGTTCGCGATGATACCAAGCCAGCCATGCGATGAACTTGGCGTTGAATGCCGACATCTCCTTAAACAGGAGATGCCGCATATGACAACCGAACTCTTCCCCCAAGGTATTTTTAGGGAGTGCGATTAAACCGTTCGCAGTGTGCATTCATTTGCGGTTTCCCCAAAAAACAATATAGTATGGGTATGCCAGTGGGTGCTGTCGTTTGCTGTCACGACCCGGTGAAAGTCTTTGGCGAAATCACTGCCATTATCGGTGAGGACTTTTTCGATCCGCACGCCGAGTATATTTTGCATGGCGGTAAACAGCCGGGCGGAACGGGCCGAAGCAGCGGAAGGTTCGACACAGACCAGCGAGAAGCGAGAAAATAGGTCAATGCCGACGTGTCCGATCTCACCCGGTTTTGGACTCTGTGTGTCGGTGTCCGTGTTCGCACCGAACCTCAAACCGCCCCGAACGACCGAAAATTGTCCCGTAAGTATTAGGACATTAAAGGTTGGGGCTGGAGTGGGGGGTTGAGCATTAGCCATTTGGCATTAATGAATGAAACAGTTTGAAACTGTCCCCGGTGCTTATATTAAACACCTTTTTAATCCGGGAATTATACACTTGACAATCTATGCGCTTCAAAAAATTTGCCATTTGCCTCAAGATCCATGGCAAACAGCCCGGGGATCTGATCTGCCAAAACTTCCATTCTGAAGGCCGCGAACAGAAAATAACCCTCTTTTTTCTTGCCTTTACCGGTATTCATGCTCATACATTACTCCTCAACTCTCATTTAATGTAATAATAATGACACTTATTTCTTTATGGGTTACAAAGTATGCAATTCCCTAATTTTGGTGTGCTAAAAGAATGCATATCCGCGTTTGTTTGGATGTGAATGCTTGCAATGCTGTTGATTTTGAAAGCGGATGCCATAAAATAAAAGATATGTATGTTATTTCTTAATATTGATTATCCATATAATAATACGAAAGAATTATTGATTAAATGCGTTTTTGTTTGTTTTCAACTAAAGATACGCGGGGGGATGCCTCGTTGCCTTGTTGCCCTGCTAGCCCTGTTAAAGGTCTCGGCTCTCTTGGCATTGCATTGGCGTTGACGGCATCACTTTTTTTGGTGTCTTGTGCCAGTCGTCAGGCGGGCGGGCCGGAAGGACTTGTTTCGGATGCGGAGACCAAGGAATTGGAGGACTTTGAAGGTTTTGAAGATGTTTTCGGCGATGCCGCACAAAATAGCGTGGTTGGTAGGTATGTTGGCAAGAAAAGCAATGCGGATACGACCATTTACTTTGATTATAACAGTGCTTATCTTGCATTGGACGGTCGGACGGCTTTGGACAATACGATAGAGAAGATTAAAGAAGAATTGGAGAAAAAAGGCAATCAAAATATCGTGGTTCGCGTGGAAGGGCATACGGATGAGCGCGGCAGTGATGCTTATAATTTGGCACTCGGGCAGCGGCGTGCCAGTGCGGTTTCCAGATATTTTAGTACAAAAGGGATTGCAAGGAGAACCCTGCAGACCGTCAGTTATGGCGAGTCGCGCCCAATTTCCTCCGGGAGCGGTGAGATTAGGTGGGCGGAAAACAGAAGAGTGGAAATAAAATATACCAATCAGTAACAATTTTTAATATTATTTTTATCAAAAACAGAGGTAACTACAATGAAAAACATTAAATCTATCGCGCCGTTCATACTTTTGGTCTTGGCAGCTTTTCTTGCATCTTGTGCCAGCACAAGTTCGCCTGTTGCTGTGGAGGAAGAAGAACCGATCGGTCCGGAGACAGATACTTTTTATTTTGAGTTTGATAAGTCGGATATTGATCCTGCGGACTTCGCAACATTGGATCAGCATGCCGAAGCAATTCAAGCCAAAATAGGAGAAGACTCGAGCCTGCTGGTCACAGTAGAAGGTCATTGCGATGAACGTGGCTCGGAAGACTATAACCAGGCGTTGGGTAACAGACGGGCCGAAGCGGTCAGTCGTTATTTGCGTGTCCGCGGTGTCCCTGCGGAAAATCTTGCCACCGTAAGTTACGGTGAACTAAGACCCGCTGATCCCGCTTCCAATGAGGATGCCTGGGCGAAGAATCGCCGTTCGGTTGTTCTTTCTTATTGAGCATTGATTTGTACATCCGCACTCTTTGTTGAGTGCGGTTGTGCAATACTTGTATCCCCGGGCCTTTGAGGTGCTTTTGAGGCAACCTTTGAGGCACTTTTGAGTTGAGGCGTCTTTTGAGGCGCCCTTCGGGCGGATACCGGTTTTTTAATGCCCAATGATGCCGTCATTCGGTTGACCGGTGGTTCACACAAGGGTCGCCGTTTGCTGGCGGTTAAGGCACGTTATGCTGTCCGACCGACGCAGAGCATTGTGCGGGAAACTCTTTTTAATTGGCTACACAATGATGTAAGCGGGTTTCACTGTCTTGATCTGTTTGCCGGCAGCGGTGCTTTATCCTGGGAGGCATTGTCGCGCGGTGCGGAAAAACTTGTGCTGGTGGAGAAATCGCCGGCTTTTTGTGCCGGGCTGCGGCGGCAGGCGGATGTTTTGTCCGTCTCTCGTGTCACATCGGTTTTTTGTGCGGATGTTCGTGCTTGGCTAAGTAGAGCGAGACCGAACAGTCGGCACAACCATCATTATGATCTGATTTTTTTGGATCCCCCTTATGCCGATCATCTTTTGGAGCCGGCATTGAAACTTCTTTGGGACAAGAGTCTTTTAAGAGATGGCGGACTTGTTTACTATGAAGCGGCCGAGCCGCCGGATATCTCCCGGCTAACCGACCAAGCGGGTCATTCTCTTTGTTCACTCAAAACCGGGCGACACGGACAGACACATTTTGGTCTCTTAAGGTCCGAGAACCCGGTTTGACAAACCTAAGATTAAACCCGGCCTAATGTTCCCTACGATCATTTTGCCGGGCTTTCCCACATCTGTCTTGGCACAAAGATACGAGGTGCCGCCAAAAGTGATTTGGGAACTGCGCAGTTTTTTCAAGCCAAAGCCGGCGGAAATGGAGGCGATTATTCCGCATCCGGGCGAGTATTTAAACTTGCGGGGCAATAATGGGAACGACGGGCATGACGGGAGGATCCTGCCACTTTCCGTTATCCCGGCTGTTTACCGAAAGTTGTTTGTAAACTTGCGGTATCTCACGGGTGTTTATCCGTTTCCCTATGATTGGCGTATGCCGTTGGAACAGACAGAGCGCAAACTGGATGACTTTATAAAGGCGGTTTTGCAAGATACTCGGTTGGGCGGCGGCGGCGTGCATCGCGACGACATGCGTGCCAATGGAAACAAGGATGCAACTCCAACTCGCCCGAATTCGGTTGCCGATCGGGTGAATCTTGTCGGTCATTCCATGGGCGGGCTGCTTGCCGCCGGCTATCTTGCATCCGCGAGAAGAAAGGAAGGTTGGCGACCGCAATGTGCCGGCAATATTAATAAGGTCGTCACGCTTGGCTCACCCTTTGCGGGCAGCTCCGAAATTGTTTGGCAGATGCTGTGCGGATTGCATGCGCATCGCCGGCCGTTGCAATTAGTCCCGGCGGCGTATCATCTGTTGCCGGATCAGACGATTTGTGAAACGGACCTTTGGCGGCGAGATAACTGGTCGTCGGAGGTTTTAAGAATGCTGCGAGACTATCAAGATCGCGTTGGCTGGCAAGATCGCGTTGGCTGGCAAGATCGCGTTGGCTGGCAAAATAGCGTTGGCTTGAAATCGGATCTGTTGGATATTTTTTTGCGGCAGGGATTTGAATACAGACAGAAATTGCAACTTCTGCGTGAAAACAAAACCCCCTGGTTGGCTGTTGCGGGTGTGGGCGAAAGAACGCGTCAGCGGATTTTATTAAAGAAGCAATTAAGCGAGCAGGGACAACGGGACGCAATAAGTTTTGATTTTTCCGATTGGACAAAAGAGGGCGATGGCTATGTGATCCGTGCCGGCGCGCAGCCGGACTTTTTAATTGAAAAAGAAGGAACCGAGTTGTTAACCGTTTCCGCCCGAGACTTTGAAAAAAGCGAGTTCGTGGCGCGTGTTCTTAATCTGTTACCGATTTCTTGGAGCAGGCATGTGCATCTGCATACTTGGTTGCCGGGTATGCATGCGGTCCGGTGCGCAATGTTTCGGTTTTTGCAAGAGTAAGTGTACCCGCAGAAATTCTGTTTAACTAAAAGTATCCGAAGTCGGGCTTGCTTTATTAAGCTATAAAACAAAGCAAAACAAGGCAAAGCAAAACAAAATAAAGTAAAATACATAGTATGAGTTTGACACTTTCCGCAATGATGCCACTTGAGACAAAGGCACCCGCATTCACTTTGCCGGATACGGTCACCGGCGAGACGAAGAGCCTGGCAGAACTTTGTTCGCCGCAGGCGACGGTGATGATGTTTATTTGTAATCACTGTCCTTTTGTGATTCATATTGAAGAGGAATTGGTCAACATTGCCAAACAATATCAAAAACAGGGAGTGGCATTCATAGCAATTAGTGCGAATGATGTGAGCAGTCATCCCGAAGACGCGCCGGAAAAGATGCGGGAGCGAGCCAAAGAACGGGGCTATGCGTTCCCTTATTTATATGACGAAACCCAAGAGGTGGCACGCGCCTATCTGGCGGCATGCACGCCGGATTTTTATGTTTTTGATGGTGATCTTAAGTGCGCTTATCGCGGGCAGTTGGATGATTCTCGTCCCGGCAATCATATCCCGGTGACCGGTCGCGATCTGCGGGCATCTTTGGACGCATTGTTAAGCGGTCGGCAGCCGGCGAAGGAGCAAAAACCTTCCGGTGGCTGCAATATTAAATGGAAATTCTAAAGCAAGGATAAACAATCGGTTGTGTATCGTTTATTCGCACTGACAGCGGCCCGTATGTTATTCTTGCGGCTATTTAATGGGTTAATAATAAGGACGCAAAGAGTGTGTTAATGCGACTCAGACCAACCCTTGTCGCCGCCTGTTGTCTTGCTCTGACGGTGGGTTTCGGTTATTACCATTTGGCGAAAGCGGATTCTCTGTCGATGTTTACCGAAGTCAGCGACTATGCAACCTTCCGGAACACACTGCAAGGATCTCGGAAAAATGGCAAACCGACTCTCGTTTACTACTCAGCCAAGTGGTGTGTTACTTGCAAGAGATTGGAAAAGAGGGTATTTGGCAATCGGCAACTGGCCGAAGATCTCAATGCGTTAAACTTGATCAAAGCGGATGTAACAAAAAATAATGCCGACAGCCGACAACTCATGGCACACTTTGATGTCCTGGGGCCGCCGAGCGTTTACTTCATAGACAAACAAGGTATGTACAGGCCGGAAATGACCCTGGTTGGCCATTTCTCATCCAAAACCCTCAAGACCCTTTTACAAGACTTGCAATAGGTGCTGTCTTCCTTATCAAAAAAGGGGAGTGGCATGCATAGCAATTAGCGCGAATGATGTGAGCAAGTCTCCCGAAGACGCGCCGGAAAAAATGAGGGAGCGAGCCAAAGAACGGGGCTATTCTTTCCCTTATTTGTATGACGAAACCCAAGAGGTGGCACGCGCCTATCCGGTGGCATGCACGCCGGGTTTTTATGTTTTTGCCGGTGATCTTAAGTGCGCTTATCGCGGGCAGTTGGATGATTCTCGTCCCGGCAATCATATCCCGGTGACCGGTCGCGATCTGCGGGCATCTTTGGACGCATTGTTATGCGGTCGGCAGCCGGCGAAGGAGCAAAAACCTTCCGGTGGCTGCAATATTAAATGGAAATTCTAAAGCAAG
Source organism: Gammaproteobacteria bacterium (assembly GCA_965209035.1). Classification (GTDB taxonomy): domain Bacteria; phylum Pseudomonadota; class Gammaproteobacteria; order CBDBNL01; family JAAOII01; genus CBDBPY01. Next base: position 859,408 of record OZ242372.1, on the reverse strand, counting down.
GATAAACAATCGGTCTGTCGGCGATTGCCGATCTCACAGATATTCAAACAGGGTGATCACTTCTTGGACGCCTTTTATTTTACTAAGAGCATTTGTTGTGATGTTCGCTTGCTCGGGCGTCACCAAACCCATGAGGTAAATTCTGTTCCGATCCGTGATGTATTCAATTTGAACTCCGTCCAGTTCTTGAATACTCTTGATGGAGAAGCCTACCCGAGTATTGAGAATAAGATCTTCAAAGCCTTTGTAATTCGGTAGCGGATTTTCCACTTTTAATCGGTTAAAAATACGGCGCACTCCTTTTAACTGGGCCGCTTTGACTTCCAAACTTTCCGATACGGCAAGGGTTTCCGTTTCGCCGACAAGGAGAATATAACGATTAAACACCTTGACTTTCACGCGCAAGGGGTGTTTGTCGCCTTCGGCGATGATATGACGCCGTAAGAGAGATTCGGATGCCCGGTCGTCAACAGTGACCCCGCCGGAGCGCACCGCGGGATCTTGCAGATTGCTAACGCCCGCACATCCGATCAAGAGAATGCAAAGCGCGAGCCCACTGTTTTTTCGCAACAAGACGGAGAAATTGGCGGCAATATTGGTGGTAACGGTCATCCGGCAGTCAAATAAATTCCCCTGTTTCCGGGCAGATGTTCTTGATCCAGTTGAAATCGCTTCCGTCCAAAACGACCGCATCAAAGCGACAGAACGGCTGGTTGTCGCCGTAATGGACGGAAAGATAATGGCCGGCACAGCGAACCAGTTTTTTCATTTTTGCTTTGTCAATACTGGCGGCCGCACTGCCGTAGGCATCGGAACTTCTTTTACGCACTTCTATGAAGACAAGCGTTTCCCCGTCCCGCATAATCAAATCCGTTTCACCGTATCTGCAACGGTAATTGCGCGCGAGAAGACGCAGACCCGTTTTTTGAAGGCGATTAGAAGCTGTTTCTTCGGCCAGGTGACCGGCTCTTACGGGATTGAAAGCAAGTTTCATAAGATGCCCGGATAATCTCTTAATTATTGAAAAACACTCTTGCCGGGCCGTGCGACAGGCGTGCCATGGACAAAGACGGAAGGGCGAACGAGAAAATTAATATTTTGACCGTCCAAAGTCAAGATGCCGCTTTCCCCCATAATGTGGATAGGCTGTTGATCCGCCGGTTTTTGAGAGGAAAGTTGATTTTGTGCTTTGACAATTGAAAAAAGATCGCGACCAAGGGCATAAAAACGCAAGCCATAAGCATCTTTTGCGGGAAGTTTGGAAGTGTCCCCGCCTTTTGTTTTGATTTCGTCCAATGCTTCCGTCACTCCCGGCATTTCTCCGTAATACACCTGATTTAGATCTTCATAAAGGCTGCTGCCCGGTCGGCTGTCATACAACAAAAAAGTTCCGTAAACACGCATGTCGTTTGCCAGGTAAAACGAAAGATAGGGGCGAATTTTTGTCGCCGTGGCTCTGTCCGTTGCCAAAAAGATGCATTCGGCGGCGACGCGATCGTAAGAATTTTCCATTTTGTGTGTAAACTCATTCAGTAGTTCTGCCGGTGTCAACTTACTGTAATATTCATCCGTTTTTTCGATCTCGGCGGTATCTGCGTTCTTGGCATTTTTATTTTCTTTTTTAAGGGCAAGTTCATTTTTTGCGTAATATTCCCGGGCGAGGAAGGCAATCTCCGTTTTACTTAAAAGAAGTTTTTTGCTTTCAACCGGCAGTATGTTTGGAATACGCACAACGTCTCCCCTGTGTTCCGGAATAGCGTTGTCAAGTTTTTGTTCGTTTTCTCCGATCCTGCTCAAAATTAACAGGTAACGTCGGTAAATATCTTTTGTCGCGGCGACTTCCGCATTGTTCACTTCAAGAAAATCGGATATTTGTTGATTAATCGGTGTGTCTTCGCTTAGGGTGATATCTTTCACTCGGGTGACATCCGGTTGCAGACTCCATTCATCTTGCAAGGCGGCTCGCATTCTGTCGCCAAGAATTGTATCTTCGGCAATGAGCAGATTATGCCGACAGCCGTCATCATAAGCCATCCCGGCCGCAAAGGCAATGCTCTTTTCAACTGTCGATGCCAGGCTATGTATGTTTTTGCGGTGCCTCATTCGGACCGGCAGTTCGTTTAGAAGAAACACGGGCGATGTTTCGTCAATATTCGCGGCGGCGAATCGGTCGATCATTTGCGGCCTTAGCGGACCGATAATCGCTTGATTGTTGTCTCCGCGAATCTGTCGGGCCAGTGTGTTGATGCTGACTTCGCTTTCCGTGTCGTACCGGTTGGCGAGAATAGTTGGGTCATTTTCAGCGGCGGCGTCCGAATAGCCGCGCAATACTGCCTCGGAATAGGGGGCGAGGATGCCGCTAAACGGGAGCAGAAATGCTACCCGTGTGATCTGTTCTTTTGGATTTCCGGGTAGTTGTTTTGGTGTTCTTGCCAAGTAACGATTTGCCGGATGGCGGTGATATGTTTTTTGCCATAATTCTCTTACATTATCTCTGCCGTATCGGGGTGCCAGGTGCTTGAGTATAAAAAAATCATACCAGCCGCGCATGTATAAATCCGGGGCCCTGCCGGCTTCTTTTAGCAGTTCCCGGATGTCGATGTTTTCCGCAAGAGCCCGGAGTTGCCGGTGATTTGGTGCGCTTTCGCCGAGGCTTAATCTCTCATCCGTGAGAAGACGCATTCTGATTGCGCCGCGTCGGTCGTCGTTGGCATCAAGGACATCCGCATAGGTAAAAAACCATTTTATTTGGAGTTCGCGTTTTATTGTTGCCAAGAAGGGATCGTCCACCGCTTGCATAATGGGAATAGCCATCCGTGGATTGTTCGTAAGAATATAATATTGGGCAATGGCAATCTGACGGCGAATTTTTTGCTCGTTATTGAGGATATTCGTTTTCAATTGTGCAATCAACCTCTTGGCACGGGCGGTGTTCTCTTCCGCCAGAGAAGTTTCCAACTGAACCAACAGACTGTCCTGCTTCTTTCTTTGTTCTTTGGTGATAACCGGCTTGTCGGTATCCGGCTGCTTGGGCTTTGTCGCACAACCGGCAAGGGTCAGAAGAACAAAGAGAATCGCGAGAAAACAGACGGAGTGTCTGCGGCGGTGCGGGCCGGGTATCATGTTGCCGTTGTTATTTCTGCGCGCCGGGGACGCAAGGTCAAACGGAGATCTTTTCCCCAAAAACGAATGTCGTTCCATTCAAATATCGGGAATCCGGACGAGGAGTGCGACGATTGCCCGTTTATATTTTGTTGTTCTGTCCCTCCAAAACCCTCCAGACCCCAAAAATGAGGTGCCATATAAAGGATGAACTCGTCCGCCAAATTCTGCCGGAAAAAAGAAGCAATGAGTGTTTTCCCGGATTCGACAAGCACTTCGTTGATTTCGCGCGCGGTTAATTCTTTGAGCAGGGCCGACAGGGAAATATGTTGTGTTTTGCTTGTTTCGGTCGGGAGGCGAATCATCTCGGTTTCCGCCGGAACCCGAGGCGGTAGCGGTGTGTCTTCCGCGCCGACCCAAAGTTTTGCGCCGGGAGTTTTAAAAAAAAGCGCATTGGGAGGCAGTTCAAACCGGCTGTCCAAGACGATTCTTAGCGGCTGATGCAGCCGTTCGGAATCGGTTAACGGCAGTCGCGCATTGAGGCGCGAGTGATCCGCCGCCACACTTTTGGCGGAACTAATCACAGCCGAACTGCGGGCACGCCAAAAATGCACATTCAAACGCGCTTCTTGCGCGGTGATCCATTTCTCTTTTCTTGTGTCTTTTCTTGCATCTTTTTGTGTATCTTTTTTTGTATTGGCGGTATGCGGATGAGAGGTGGCTCCGTCCAGGCTCATGGCTATTTTGCATCGGACCCAGGGACGCCCGAATTGATGGCGGTTGATGAAACCAATATTCAGTTCGCGCGCCGGCTTATCCATAATACCGGTTTCCACTTTAATGCCCGCTTGCCGTAACATAGCCAGTCCTTTTCCCGCCACCAAAGGATTCGGATCCGCGGTGGCCACACAGACTGTTCGCACCCCGGCTTGGATCAGAAGTTTTGTGCAAGATTCTGTGCGCCCTTGGTGGGCACAGGGTTCCAGAGTGATATAAACATCGGAGTTTTTAGCCCCCGCCCCGGCTGCCGCCAATGCCATCTGTTCCGCGTGCTGCGCGCCGGCTCGCGGATGATATCCCTTGCCGATGACTTGATCCTCTTTAACAATGATGCAGCCGACACGCGGATTAGGGTCCGCGGAAAAGAGACCGCGCTTCGCCAGTTCCAAAGCCTGTGCCATGAATTTGATTTTGATATCAGGCATGAAAGACAGGTGAAGAAAAAGAAAGGGTGAAAAAGAAGTTAAAAGAAATAGTGCCGTTCGGAGATTCGGTGTGGTTAATTAGTCAGCCCCGGCTCTCAAGCGAATATCATCTTGCTTTAGTTCAATCCAAATTGTTCCGCCTTTGTTGTTTTTTAATGCGCCAAATAGGATCATATCGGCAAGAGGGACTTCAATTTTAGTTGTGATCAGGCGCGCCAATGGCCTGGCTCCGTTGGCGTTATCGTGGCCCCGGCGTGCCAGCCATTTTATGACGCCCGGTGTGAATTTAAGACAAATGTTTTGTTTTGCGGCGGTCTCGCTCAAAACATTAATTTTCTTGCGAACAATGCCGAGCATTGCTTCAAACGACAAGGGTGAAAAGTCAATGATGGCGTCCAGACGATTTAAGAATTCCGGTCGGAATGCCTGTTTAATGGATGCCCGATCTTCGCCTATGGCGGATGCTCGGGAGAATCCGACCTTATTTTTTGCGAGTGCTTCGGCGCCGACATTTGTGGTTGCAATCAGGATGCTATGGCAGAAGTCTGTCCGCACCCCGTTACTGTCCGTCAGGTTGCCGTAATCCATTACCTGAAGCAGGATATTACTGAGGTCGGGGTGTGCTTTTTCTATTTCGTCAAACAAGACAATACAGTGCGGGGATTTGCGGACCGCGTTGGTGAGCAGCCCGCCTTTGTCAAAACCGATATAGCCCGGCGGCGCGCCGACAAGACGCGAGATACTGTGTCCTTCGGCATATTCGGACATGTCAAATCTGGTGAGGGGGATGCCGGTCAGAGCGGATAGCTGCCGACACATTTCGGTTTTTCCGACTCCGGTGGGACCTGTCAGAAGATAAGATCCTTGGGGGCGTGTCGGCGGGGTTAGGCCGGATCTTGCCAGTTTTAAGGATGCCACTAATTGTTCGACGGCATTTTCTTGACCGAACAACTCCGCCCGCAGTTTTTGTTCCAGGGTGCGCAGAACAGTGCGCGTGTCTCTGCCGAGCGTTTCCACCGGCAGAGAGGTTATTCGGGCTACAGTGGCATGAATGTCCTTAACATCGATGGGGCGATTTTTCTTATTTTTGAGACGCATTTTGTATGATGCACCCGCCTCGTCGAGAACATCCAAAGCCTTGTCCGGCTGGTGTCTTTCTTTGATATGGACTTCGGAAAGATCTGCGGCGGCCCGGATGGCGGCCCCGGTAAAAGAGACCGAATGAAATTTTTCAATTTGGCCTTTGAGTCCTTCCAGAACTTTGACGGTTTTTTCGGTGTCCAGTTCTTTGATGTGAATCGGCTGAAATCGGCGATTGAGGGCCTTGTCATTCTCGAAGGATGTGCGATATTCCTCGTAGGTGGTGGCTCCGATGAAACGAATATTGCCGCCGGCAAAGGCGGGCTTGAGCAGATTGGAAGCGTCTATTTTGTTATAACTCGTGGCACCGGCCCCTACCAGTGTGTGAATTTCGTCTATGAACAGGATACTGTTCTCGATGCTTTCCAATTCGTCAATTAATGCTTTCATTCGCTTTTCAAAATCACCCCGATAACGGGTGCCGGCCAGGAGTCCGCCCACATCCAGGGCGAACATGTGAAAGCCCCGTATCCATTCCGGCGCATCCTTGCGGAGAGCATTGGTTAGACCGTGTACGATTGCCGTCTTGCCGGTGCCGGGGTCGCCGAGGAGCAGCGGATTATTTTTTCGGTGTCTGGCAAGAACGTGCATTACGGATTCCAATTCTTGTTCGCGTTCTATCAAGGGGTCCAGGAGGTTGTTTTCCGCCATGGTATTAAGATTTAGAGTAAATCGTTGCAGCGCACTCTTTTTAGGGCGCGGTCTGATGCGTATTTCTCTTTCACCGAATTCTTCTTCGGGCGACGAAGGATTCGGATTGACTTTGCCCGAGTTCTGCGACAGATAGGACAGGACATCCGAACGAAACAGCCCTTGTTTGTGCAGCAGATAAACCGCATGACTGTCCTCTTCATTAAAAAGACAAAGAAGCACATCGTTGCCGCAGACATCGGGCTGCCCGCTTTCGTCTTCCGCTTGGGAGAGGACGGCCGCGCGTCTGAGGACACGGCGGACGGAATTATTCGGTTTTGCCGATTGTCCGTCTGCAATGATATCCGCCGCGGAGCGATGACTGTTCATGATGACGAATAGTTCTCTGCGGAGAACTTCTGTCCGGACACCGCAACTGACCAGGGTGGCGCGCACATCTTCGGTCAAACAAAGAGTGTATAAAAGATGCTCCAGAGTCACATAGGAGTGTCTGTGGTCGTTGGCAATTTTTTCCGCTTCCTTAAGAGAGCGACGTAATTCTCTGTTTAGCATGCGAGAGGCTGCCTCCGTAGCCGGATGTTTTCTTCCATGACCAGTTTGTGATACATTCTCATTTTCGTGTATTAATTATTATAGTATGAAGCAAGGGCGTCTTCGGTGCCTGTATGCACTCGGTTTGGCATTTTTGGTTCGCACCTGTTTCCCGGTGTCATTCCTTCCGTCCCTGCCGGATGCCGACGCGAAAAAAAGAGTGTCGCATTTTTCCGGGATCCGGGCTGCCGCCGCATTTGGAGAATGTAGTTCCATAGTTACAGATTAATGAGAGGCTGACCGACACGAACCGGTGTGCCGGCAGGCGGGGCCACTGCCCGGGAATCTGCCGGTCTCTCGGTTATCAGGAGTACCGAGGAACCCATTAAAAACTTTCCGAGCTGCTCTCCTTTTTTTAAGCGGACATTCGGTGTCTGTTCCAGTTTCGGCGAAAGAGCGGAGTGCCGCCCCGACCAAACGGTTTCAACGGATGAAACAAACAGGGCGGCTACCATCACCAGAATCATTTTTCCTTTTTCAGTGTCAAACGAGAAGACGGCTCGCTGATTTTCGGCATAAAGAAGAGGCCTGCGCCGGGCAACAAAATCATTCACCGGTAAAAGTTTCCCGGGTATAAACCGAATATGTGTGAGTTGGCCCGCGCAGGGGCAGTGGACGCGATGGTAGTCCTTTGGCGACAGGTAAAACAGAGCAAAAAAACCGGATGCAAATGTTTGGCGGATGCCCTCGGCATCTTTGCCGGTGACCCCCAGTAATGTGTCAAGACCGTAATGGTGTCCTTTAATGGTTGGTATTTTTCCGTTTGTCAGTGCTCCCGAATTGATTAATCTGCTGTCCGCGGGAGAAATCAGGTCGGTGCTTGCCAAAGGGCGCAAACCGCTTTTTAACGGACGCGTAAAAAACTCGTTAAATGTCGCATAGTCTTTCGGATTCTTATAGAGGGCTTCGGATAAATTGGGTTTATAGAGAAACACGAAAAGACGAATGAGAAGGTTCTTGATCGCCGGCTGTTTGCAATCTGTTAAAAAACCGGCAAGAGATGAAAGGAAGCGGAGAAACTTTATGCGAAACATTATGCCAGATATTTTAGGGAATTGCGGAGGTGCCGTCCGGGCCTGTATTGAATCATTGATTGGTTGCCAATAGAAGTCGTCAAACATTTGGATCTGCAAAAAGGGGGGCGTCCAATATCCGGCGATGAGAGATTGGACCGGTTTTGTGAAAATATCCGTTTATTTTGACGAATTTATGCAAGTGATTAAAGTATAATGAACGGATAATTATTATTAAAAATAAACATCATAACATTTATATCATTATGGCTAACAGAGGCGTAAACAAAGTGATTCTTGTTGGACATTTGGGCTCCGATCCGGAGTATCGTCAGTCCGCTAACGGAATCGGTGTGACAAGATGCAGCATTGCCACAAACAAAATATGGAAAGATAGCAACGGTGAAGAACAACGGAGGACCGATTGGCACAAGGTTGTCTTTTTTAATCGTTTGGCGGATGTCGCGTCCCAATATTTGAAAAGGGGCTCGCAACTTTATGTTGAAGGCGAGTTACGAACCAACAGTTGGGAAAAGGACGGCGTGAAAAGATATTCCACCGATATCATTGCCCAGGAGATGCAGATGCTCGGCGGCAGAGGAGGGGATGACAGTGCTCCTCCTTATGAGGACGGGTATCCCGAAGCACAGAAGGATAATACGGGCAATGCTCCTCGTTCCGAGCGTTCCGAACAGGGTGCCCGCGGAGAACAAAAGACAGGCGGCGGTCAGCAGTCGGCGAGTTCCGCCGAGCAGGCCGAAAATCCGGACGACGATATTCCGTTTTAATCGGGCGGCTTAAGGCCTTGCTTTGAGCGTCCTCCTGTCACATACTTGTGACAGAGGCGGGGCAATAATGGGGCAAGAATATTTTTTCGAATATTCTTTGCGCGAGGATCCTTTTTTGGAGGATCCTCGGCGGGTTATCGTTTGGGTGAGCCGATGTGATTGAAGATCCGCTACGCGGTATTTTCAAGCCATCTCCAAATAATTCTCAGGACAATCCCAAAAGTGTTTTACGAGGTATTCTCGTTTTTTGTATCCGTACTGCTTTCTGTTTGGGATTCGGGGGATGGTGCCGGAGATGCCTCTTTGTTGCGGCTTTCGGATTCCGGGGATGCGGGGGCATTCCCCGTAATTGCTTTGATGCGACGATTGAGACGCGCTTTGAGACGCGAGATCTTATTCTTGTGAAATAGTTTTTTGTTGACGGAGCCGTCCATCAGTTTTTGTGCTTTAACAAAACTTTCACGAGATTCTGTTTGTTTGTTTTCGGTTGTTTGGCGAATCACTTTCTTAACGGCTGTAATGACTTGATTTCTTTGACTTCCTTTCGCCAAACGCAGTTTAATATTTTGACGGGCTCGTTTTTTTGCGGATTGAATATTCGGCATGGGTTATCCTCCTGTTTCCGGGTTGATCTCAAGCGGGATATCCGCCACATTTTCCGCATCGAACCGCAACTGAATTGCGTATTCGCCGGTGTGGCGCAAGGTGCCGTTTGGCATGATAATTTGACGCTTTTCCACAGCGATGTCCGCCCGGGCTAATTCATTGACAACATCGTCCAGACTAACGGATCCGTAAAGTTTGCCTTCGTCACTTGCGCGCCTGCTAAACCGAATAACCAATTCCTTTACTTTTTCCGCCTGTTGTGCGGTTTTTTCCATATTGGCAAGCACTTCTTTTTCCAGTTCTTCCCGTCGTGCTTCATAAATTCTTTTACTCTCTTCCGTTGCCGGCAAGGCTTTTCCCTGCGGGAAGAGGTAGTTGCGGGCATAACCGGGACGAACATTGCGAAGTTCGCCGAGTTTGCCCAGATTGTCAATATTGTCTAACAAAATAATTTGCATGATTATTTCTTTTTATGATTATCCGTGTAGGGTAAAAGTGCCATATACCGGGCACGTTTGATTGCCGCGGTCAGTTTGCGCTGATAAAAGGTTCTGGTGCCGGTGAAATAAGAGGGCACAATTTTGCCGCCGGCTTCAATGTACTTTTTCAACAGGTCCGTATCTTTATAGTCAATGTCGGTATAGCCTTTTTCGGTGAAGAAACATTTCTTCTTTCGGAAAGGTGTAAAGGCTCTTTTGGTTTGTTTCATTATTTTTTCTTTTCTTCTTTGGTGTTATCTTCTTCGGTATTATCTTGATTGTCGTTGTCGGGGTTGCCGGGCTTGTCCGATTGCTCGCTTGTTTCTTCTTTACCCTTAAGAGAAGCATCCGATGCTTCGCCCGTTATTTCGGGTGTGGGCGATTCGGGATCGCTGTCTTGCCGGACGGGGTTCGACTCGGATTCTTTTTTGGGATTCTCCGGCGTAGTATCGGTATCGTCCGACTTGGGTTGTGTTATGTCCGTTGCGTCCGGGTCCACATTTTCGCCGCTCCAATCTTCCGCGCGTTCTGCGGCTTTCGGCAATTCTTTGGGAGGACTTGTATCGGTTTTTTGATAACCGGTATCTCTGTTCCTGTTTCTGTTTCTGTTCCTGTCCCCGTCTCTGTTTCTGTCCCCGTCTCTGTCCCTGTCCCCGTCTCTGTCCCTTGAATTTTTTGCGGATAGGACAACCGGTGATTCTCCGGTTTGTGCTTTTCGTTGCCGCATGATCATAAAACGCAAAATATTGTCTTCAAATCGGAACCGTTCTTCCAATTTTTCTATGGCGGAAGACCGGCAACAGGTGTTTATCAGAACATAAAAGCCGCGCCGGTGATCTTTGATGGCATAGGCAAGCCGGCGTAACCCCCATTGCTCCATACGCTCTATTTCGCCGTCTTCTTTAAGAATACGCACATACTCGTCAACCAGCCCGGCGATCTTTTCGTCTTCGGTCGGGCGAAGAATCAACAAAACTTCATAGTGTCTTTTTTCCATACTTTTTAATATTTCGTTTTTTTTGGACTTACAGCCATCGCCTTAAAAATAATAAAACAGAACGAGGCGACAGCAAATATAATTCAATTATAAACAAGGTAAGCGACGATTGCAAGGGTTTTTAAGATTTTTAATGCATAACCGCAAGTTTTCATAAATTTTAATGCTTTACTCTCAAAACCCGTCCGGTAACCTTGAAAAAGTGTCTTTTGTTTCTTATTATAGTGTTTAAGGCTATGTATCAATTCAAAACGATTACTTGTATTTTGACGGGACACTTGTATCCGAGTATCCAAAGCAATTTTAGAACATGACATACAATAAGTAAGACAATGACAGAATATTCCGCTTCCAATCTCACCGGGCTCAGGGGAACGACTATCTTGTCCGTTCGGAAGAAAAACGAAGTCATCATGATCGGCGATGGCCAGGTTTCTATGGGGCATACCGTTATGAAGCCCAATGCGCGCAAGGTGCGGCGACTATATGATGACAAGGTTCTTGCCGGCTTTGCCGGCGGCACCGCCGATGCGTTTACTCTGTTTGAACGATTTGAGGGCAAACTTTCCAAACATCAGGGAATGCTTGTCCGCTCTGCGGTGGAATTGGCGAAAGACTGGCGAACAGACCGATATCTGCGCCGTCTGGAAGCACTTCTCATAGTGGCGGATAACAAAAATTCTCTCGTCATTACGGGTAGCGGGGATGTGATAGAAGCACAGGATGATCTGATTGCCATCGGATCCGGCGGCACCTATGCCAAGGCGGCGGCCCGGGCCCTGCTGAACGAAACCGATTTGTCCGTCAAAGAAATTGGCAAGAAGGCGATGGCGATTGCCGCGGATATTTGTATCTATACAAATCACAGGTTTACTATGGAGATATTGAAGTATGATTGAAAAAAAAGAACTGTCGGCGAAAGAGATTATCCGACAATTGGATAAATATATTATCGGTCAAAACGATGCCAAGCGTTCGGTAGCCCTGGCGTTACGCAGTCGTTGGCGGCGTATGCAGCTTTCACCGAAGATGCAACGCGAGGTGACACCCAAAAACATCTTAATGATTGGGCCGACCGGGGTGGGTAAGACAGAAATCGCCAGGCGTTTGGCGGATATGGTGTCCGCGCCGTTTATTAAGGTTGAAGCAACCAAGTTCACCGAAGTGGGTTATGTGGGGCGCGATGTGGAGTCCATCATTCGGGATCTCGCCAATGTGGCGGCCAACATGCTGCGCGATGAGATGCGGGCGGAGATTAAAGAAGCGGTCCGGGAAGAAGTGGAAGAACGCCTTTTGAATGCGCTGGTGCCGTCTTCAAAAGAGAACCCTCACGCCGGTATGGGCGAATTGGGCGAATTGGATAGTTCGGCGGAAGAACCTTCTTTTTCCCCGGACGGTGATTCACCGGCACGTAAAAGGTTTCGCGCCAAACTGCGTAAAAAAGAACTGGAAGACAAGGTGATTGAGATCAGCGCAAATACTCCGGCCGTCGGGGTGGAAATTATGGGCCCGCCGGGTATGGAAGAGATTTCCAATCAACTGCAATCCCTGTTCAAAAATTCGCGCGGCGGCAAGGAGACCAAACGGAAACTCAAAATTAGCGAAGCAAGGCGTGTCCTGACCGAAGAGATCATCGATGAGAACATCAACGAGGAAGAAATAAGAACACTCACGGTGCGTTCTGTTGAAGAAAACGGTATTGTCTTTTTGGACGAAGTGGACAAGATCACGCAATCCGGCGACGGGCGATTAAGTGCCGGCGGTATTTCGCGCGAAGGAGTGCAACGTGATCTCTTGCCAATCATTGAAGGGTCTTCGGTGAAAACTCGTTACGGCATGATCAAAACCGATCATATCCTGTTCGTCGCTTCCGGGGCATTTCATCTGAGCACTCCCGCCGATATGATCCCGGAGCTGCAAGGAAGATTGCCGGTGCGAGTGAACTTGAGTTCTCTGCAACCGAATGATCTGGAGCGCATCCTCAGAGAGCCGGATAACTCTTTGATTTTGCAGTATCAAGAATTGCTGGCGACAGAGGGGCTGTGTCTGAAGTTTTCCGATTCCGCGATCGTAAGCATCGCCAACATTGCCTGGCAAGTTAATGAAAATACCGAGAATATTGGTGCCAGACGGTTATACACCCTGATGGAAAAATTGCTGGAAGATATATCCTTTAAAGCCGAGAAACTCGCCACCAAACATTCCAAGGATAACCCGCTTGTTGTGGACGATAAAATGGTGGAATCTCGGCTGAGAGGTATTCAACAGGACAAGGATCTGAGCAAGTACATCCTTTAGGACACCCTTTTATCCTTTTAATGATTGATTGATGATTGCTTGATTAAAGTTGCAAAAAGTGAAAGAACATAAATCATACATCACCGAATCGGAAGTTGCGGAATTTAAGGATGCGATGAAAAAAACGAAATACATGCCGCTGCCGGGGACAGATTCCGTACGGGTCACCGGCAAGCAGACAGAGGTTCGTATAGAGGATCGCGGGCAAGCGGACGGTGATGCCGGCACAGATGCGGTTGAATATCGGAGGCCGGGGTTGCAGGTTGGCAAACTGGAATCGCTAAGACGCGGTAAAATGAATACGGACTTTTGCTTGGATATTCACGGTGAAACCGGGGTCGGAGCTCGGCAAAAACTGCAAGAATTTTTATCCGAAGTGCTTGCGGGCGGGCGGGCGGAAGCCGTGTTGATTATTCACGGTAAGGGAAAAAATTCTTCGCAGCCGGTGTTACTGAAAAATAGGATTACCGCATGGTTAAAGGAAGTGCCGGAAGTTTTGGCATATGTCAGTGCCAAACCGCAAGACGGCGGAACCGGTGCTTTGTATGTCCTGTTGAAAAAGAACGCGGGCCGGCGGGGCCGGCAAGGAGAGAATTAACAGTTTAATGATTTTTATTTTTTTATTTATTTATTAATTAAAGGAGGAACAACAAAACATGACAAAAGAAAAAGAAAAAGCACTGGAAGCCGCAATGGCTCAAATTGAGAAACAGTTTGGCAAGGGCTCAATTATGCAAATGGGAGATTCTGAAAAACAGATGAATGTGCCGGTGATTCCGACCGGTTCACTCGGTTTGGATATCGCCCTTGGTATCGGCGGCTTGCCGCGCGGCCGAATCGTTGAGATTTACGGCCCCGAGGCTTCCGGTAAGACAACACTTTCCCTGCAAGCGATTGCCGAGTGCCATAAGCAGGGCGGCAGTGCGGCCTTTGTTGATGCCGAGCATGCCTTGGATGTCTCATATGCCAAGAAACTGGGGGTCAATGTGGACGACCTCATTATTTCTCAACCGGATACGGGCGAGCAAGCATTGGAGATTTGCGATATGTTGGTGCGTTCCGGCGGGGTGGATCTGTTGGTAGTGGATTCGGTTGCCGCACTCACTCCCCGCGCCGAAATAGAGGGCGACATGGGAGACGCGCATATGGGGTTGCAAGCCCGCTTGATGAGTCAGGCGTTGCGTAAGATCACCGGCAATGTCAAACGCTCCAATACGCTGATTATTTTCATTAATCAAATACGAATGAAGATTGGCGTCATGTTCGGTAATCCCGAAACAACATCCGGCGGAAACGCGCTCAAGTTTTACGCTTCGGTGCGTTTGGATATCCGGCGCATAGGCGCAATTAAGGAAGGCGACACCATTAAAGGGAATGCAACGCGCGTCAAGGTTGTTAAGAACAAACTTGCGCCGCCGTTTCGCCAGGTGGAGTTTGAAATTATATATGGCGCGGGGATCAATCGTCTTGGCGAATTGGTTGATCTGGGAGTTCAGAATAATCTGGTAGAAAAAGCCGGTGCCTGGTATAGTTACGAAGGACGAAAGATCGGCCAGGGCAAGGCAAGTGCCATTACTTTCCTTAAAGAGACGCCGGAAGTTGCACAAATACTGGAACAAAAATTGCGGGAGATACTGATGCCCGACAGTGTGCCGGCAAAGAAAGCGGCGATCATGGAGAAAACGGACAAAGCCGAGAAAACAAATGCCCCAATCCTGCCGGAAGCCGGAACATAAAGACCGCATGGCAAGAACATGACCTGTGTCGCGGCGGCGGAAGGAGAAATGTTTGACGACAGCGACAATTCGGCAACGGACAATTTTTTATGGAATGCCGCGTTGCGGTTGCTGGCGCGCAGAGAGCATTCCGGGGGTGAATTAAAGAACAAACTTCTCTTGCGGGTGCGCGGAACGAATCGGGCGGCGTCGCGCATAGATGCGGTATTGGACAAACTGACGCGTGAGGGGTTTCTGGATGAAGTGCGTTTTACAAAATCTTACATTCGCCTGAGTTTGGAAAAAGGATGGGGGAAGGTCAAAATCGTTCATTATCTGAGAAGCAAAGGTGTTGCGGACACACATATTCAAAACTGTTTGGAAGCGTATGATGAGAGATTTTGGAACGACCGGGCATACGAATTGTTTCAAAAAAAATACGGCAAGGTGGCGCCGGACCCGGCCGCCAGAGCCGGCCAACAGCGTTTTTTGGCGGGGCGCGGGTTTTCTTACGATCAGATAAAAGAGGCTATGCAAACTTCTAGGCAAGTTTCCGGGCAGGATTCCGGGCGGGACTCGGAGCAAGTTGCGGGAGATATCCCGGCGACAAAATAAACAAACATACATATATCGGTGTCTTCTTCGCAAAGTTCAAACAGGCCCATTGACCAAGGGTTTGTGGAAGGGTTGGTGGCAAACGCCGATCTGGTGAGTATTGTCGGCACCAAGGTAAAACTCAAACGAGCCGGCAGAAGTTATGTCGGTCTTTGTCCCTTTCATCAAGAAAAAACGCCTTCTTTTACGGTTGACCCCGAGAAGAATTTGTTTTATTGTTTTGGGTGTCAAGAGAGCGGAAATGCCGTTCATTTTTTACGGCGGACGGAGTTGTTAGATTTTTTACCGGCTGTGGAGCGTTTGGCGGAAATACAGGGGGTGCCGATTGTCTATGCCGCGGGGGAGGAAAGTACCCAAGGGCAAAAGCGGCTGTCAGATACGGATGTCGCCTATGCCTTGTTGCGTCACACCACGGACTTTTACAAGGAGCAATTGCGCGCCGACAAGAGCGGTCTGGCGGATGACTTGCGGGAACGGGGTATTGCCGAGGAAACAGCCCGCTTTTATGAATTGGGTGTGGCCCCGGCAAGCGGTACGGCACTCTGGCAGTCCTTGACCGAAGACAAAATACGAGCGGCCGCCTTGGCGGCGAAACTTTCCCCGACCGGCAAAGCGGCACTCTTAAGATCCTTGGACAAGGATCGAATACGCAAGGTGGCTTTGAAACTGGAACTTGTCAGACAGAACGAGGGGGGTGATGTGTATGATTTTTTTCGCAACAGAGTGATGTTTCCCATCCATGATCAAAGAAACCGACCCATCGGATTTGGCGGTCGTCGGTTGGGTGACGAAGGGCCAAAATACATCAATTCCGCGGAGAGCATCATTTTTAGCAAGAGCAAAGAGTTTTACGGGCAGCCGCAGGCATTGGAAATTAAAGACCCCAAGGATGAGATGATTTTGGTGGAAGGCTATACGGATGTCTTGGCATTTGGGATGCAAAAACGGGTCCTGGCATGTCTGGGAACGGCGTTTACCGCAGAGCATGCTCAAAAGTTATTTCGTTATACCGCAAATATTGTGGTTGCGTTTGACGGAGACGATGCCGGCTCGGCGGCCGCCCTGAAAGCGGTTGTTCGGTGTTTACCTTTTGTTGACGACGACAGAAATCTTTCGCTTCTTTTTTTGCCGCCCGGTGATGACCCGAATAGCCTGTTGCTTAAAGACGGCATACAAGGTTGGGAGCAATTAAAATCAGTTTCTTTGGAGGAGTTTTTGCTGCAAGAATTACGGTCCGCCGCCGGGACAGATGCAAAAACACGCGCCATTAAGATGTTGGCGGAGCGTTTGGCTCTGATGCCCGTGTCCTATCGTAAGACGCTTATTCACAAGGATGCCGAAGAACTGGCGGGTATTTCCATCCTGCTGTCCGAGGCAAAACCGGTTAAACGAAAATTTTCCGCCGGGCGGTCTCCAAAGTCCGTCTCCGCGGAGCCGATGCCACACAGACTGCACAGAATGGCATTGTTATTTCTGGCGGATAGGAAGTTGGCAAAAGAGACGCAATTATATTGGGCAAAGGAATTGAAAACAGCGGCTTCTTGCTCGGATACGGAGATGCTGCATAAGGTGATGCGTCTTTTTGAGGCGGCCGATCATGGCGGTGATTATCTTTACGGTTGGTTAAAGGGGTGTGATGCTTATTTGGGACCCTGGCAAGGAAAACCGCCGCTCGGCAGAGACTGGATTTTTAAGGATGTTGGCAGTCTCCTGTTAGAAACCTATAAGAGCGAACTTGTCGTAGCCACAAAAAAGAGCGAAAAAGACAAGTTGGAACGGCTCAAGAAAGACTACATTCCCGCGGTGAAGCAAAAAATGTCTCGTATAATGCATCGTATGGAGGGCGAGCAGATCACTCGGCCGCGGTAATGTTTATAAAATGCATGCATATTATTAAAAGTATTGATTATTATTTCTCGGTAAGAAAGATAGAAAAATGAGCGACTATTGCAAAGAGTCTGTCAATAAGACAAAATTGGAACGCCTGATTAAGAAAGGCAAGAAAGGAGGTTCATTAACCTACGAGGAGATCAGCGAATGTTTGGAAGACACCCCGGATGCGATTGATGAGCTGCCAAATATTATGGTGCTCATCGAAAAAAAGGGGATAGAAGTAGTGGAAGGAAATTCCTCCGCCTACGGAGATGCCAGGGACGATGAAAGCTCTTTTGCAGCGGGAAGAGATCCGAACGCACCGGCCGATCGAGACGGCGACTATAGCGGGGATGACGGGCGTATCCTGTTATCCGGGGTCGGCGAAGCGGGAATGCGGAATTTATTTAAGGTTCCAATTAAGATGTATATGCGTCAGATGGGTAGCCATAAACTTTTGGAGCGCAGTGTGGAAATTCAGTTGGCAAGATCGATTGAAAACAATATGCGGAAAGTGATGCGCAATGTTTCTCTGTTTCATCCGGCAGTCCAACAGATTATTGTGTCTCATCTTATAGCACGCCGGGAAAAGAACAAGGTCAACGAGGTGTGCGTTGCGTTGTATATGGAAGGTGAGGTGGACATGGAAAGACAAATCGCCAAGGTCAAACAAAGTATTAATACGGGCGCCACTCAAAGAAAAAAACGCAGTAATATTAGCGAGCGCATGACCAAACTGCGAAAAGAGATGGACGGCTGGATTGAGGAGTTGCACCGTGCACTTACGAGTGTTCACAAATCCATCGAGAAGCACGGAAGAGGCGATAAGAAAACGCAGGCAAAACAAAGAAATCTCAGCAAACAATTTTCGTTGATGAAACTGCAGCCGCAGTATTATGATCATCTGGTTGAATATGTGCTGGGAGTGAATTCGGATATTATTGCCGCCAAATCAACAATTTATAAGTTCGCTGTCAAAGAGGCGGGTTACCGGGCGGCGACCATAGAAAAGCATCTTTTTGAGGAAGAATACTATCACAGTCTTGTCGCGCGTCGGGATGACAAGGGGCGTGTTATTAAGAACCGGATGCCCAAGATTTTGAAAGCGGTTAAGGTTCTAAGAGAGAACCGCGAACTCCACGGCTTGTCTTTTGAAAAGATAGCGGATTTGGCAAAAAATATCAAGCGATGCGATATCGAGGCCAAGCTTGCCAAGAGGCGTATGGTGGAGGCCAATTTAAGATTGGTGATCTCTATTGCAAAAAAATATGCCAATCGCGGTTTGCAACTGCTGGATTTGATTCAGGAAGGGAATATGGGACTAATGAAGGCGGTGGACAAGTTTGAATATAAGCGCGGCTTTAAGTTTTCCACCTATGCAACCTGGTGGGTGAGGCAGGCAGTCACCCGTTCTATTGCGGATCAGGCGCGCACCATTCGCATACCGGTTCATATGATAGAGAGCATGAACCGTCTTAGCAAGACGCAACGGTCAATGATGCAAAAACACGGCCGTGAGGTGCAGACCGACGAACTGGCGGATGCGATGGAATTGCCGGAGGAGAAGATTCAACGTATGCTCAAAATTGGCAAGGAAACTATTTCCACTGAGACATCACTCGGTGAAGAGGAAGATGTGAGTTTGAAGGATTTTATCGAAGATACAAATGCCGTGTCTCCTTATGACGAAGCATTCAAAGTCAATGTCTCCCAAAATGTGTTGAAAATGTTGCAAAATTTGCCGCGCCTGGACGCGGAAATTTTGCAAATGCGTTTCGGCATAGGCGAGTTGCGTGAATATAGTCCGGAAGAAATCGGCACGCGCCTTAATTTAACCAAAGCCCAGGTGCGCCAAGCGGAACAACGCGCCTTGCGTAAGTTAAAGGCGAACGAAAATGTCGACCAATGGCGGGAATTACTGGGTTTGGTTAAGGAGAAGGAGAAGGAGAAGGAGGCCGAATCCGAGAAGGGCCTGTAGCTCAGGGGTTAGAGCAGAAGACTCATAATCTTTTGGTCGTAGGTTCAAATCCTACCGGGCCCAATTTCTTGCCCCAATTAAACACAACCCAAACACAACTCAAACAACCGACATCGCATTAAACAGGCTTTTGCTGTCGCCCCACCAAGTATTTATCGAGTATTTATTATGCAACTTCCGTGCCGGATATCGCGCGTGGCGGCGACGATCTTATTTTGGCGGTTGCGGCGTTTTTTTCCGGTTCATTTTTTGTTTTCGCCGCCAAGTGGCACAGATCTTGCAGATCTTGAAGAAAGCCGAGATACCTAATAAGGCGGAAGCGATGTAAACAAAGAACCCGGTTTGCGGCAGGTTGGTGTCCGTAAACGGAAGAATTAGAACAGCGGCGCAGCAAAGGGCCAGCGTGATTCCTTTGGCAAATATTCCAAATTCTTTTTGACGCAGGAGAGTCATCAATAAGTAACCGCCCGTCCAGCCGATCATACCGCCGGCAAGGACATCCAGCGGCCAGTGTGCTCCAACCGCGATGCGCGAACTTGCAATCAGCATACCGGCTGTCGCAATTGCAACGGAAAATGCGAGTCGGGGGCGAAAATAAAAAATCACACAGGATGCAAACAGAAGTGCGGTCAAAGAATGTCCCGAAGGAAAAGCATGCGCAAACAAGGGATCACCAATGATTTGAAAATCCGTGTCGGGCAAGATTGCCGCCGGGCGTTTGATATCCGCTGTCCTCTTGATGATCTGTCCAAAAATTCCCAACAGAGCCCCTCCCCAAATTGAAATAACCGCAAAGTTAGGGTATTTAAAGACAAACAAACTCAGAACAGCTATGGCCGCGGTCGCATCGGCGAGGAGACTCAGATGCGCCCAAACCCCGGACGGCAGGGCGGAAGCAAGGCGGTTGGTGATGAGAAAGATCTCCCGGTTGGTTTGTGTGGCCCCTACGGCAACGAAAAGAAAGAACATAGCTGCCAGAAAGCCGGAAAACAGAAAGAATTCTCTTCGGGTTGTAAGGGAGCTCATTGCAAAAAAGTAAAAGTCGTTTCCTTAATTAACCCAGTTGCGTGCGTTGCAAAACATTGCCAGCCATGGACTGTATTCGGTCGCTTCGGTATTGCCCGCAGGGTGTTTCCAAGTTTGGGTAAGACCTCTAAATATGCGTTCCGGATGTGGCATCGTGATGGTCACCCTGCCGCTTGCGGAAGTCAGGGCGGCAATCGCATTTTCCGCACCGCTTGGATTTAACGGGTAGGTCATGGTTGCCCGACCGATATCGTCCGCATATACCATCGCCACCTTGTTTTCCCGCTCCATTCGTTTGGCGGTTTCCTTTTTGCCAAAAGCGGTTCTGCCTTCGGCATGTGCGGAAACAATCGGCAGCAAACTCCCCGCCATGCCGCGGTAGAAGATGCTTGGCGAATCGCAGATCCGTGTCATGACGGTGCGCGCCTCGTAGCGTTGCGACCTGTTGGGAAGAAAGCGGCAATCCCAGTCGGCATCCGGGATCAGTTCGGAGATTCTTGCCAATACCTGGCATCCGTTGCATACGCCCAGGGCGAAGGTATCCGTTCGGGCGAAGAACTCGGCGAACAGATCACGCAATCGGTTGTCTTGCATAATCACTGTCGCCCAACCCGCGCCCGCGCCCAAGGCATCACCGTAACTGAAGCCTCCGCAAAATGCCACCCCTTTAAAGTCTTGCATGTTAATAGTCCGTTCGGCTGTTTTAAAATCTTGCATGGCGACATCTGTTGCCTCAAATCCGGCCGCATCAAATGCCGCCGCCATTTCGCGCGCCCCGTTTGTCCCTTGGCAACGCAAAATTGCCACGCGCGGTCGCGTTCCGGCAGACACAACGGGGGTGAGTTTGTGCGAATCAAAAACAGGTTTTTCAAACAGTCCGCCCGCTTTAAAGGAGCAAAGATGCCGGTGTTCGGCGTCGGCACAGTCCGGGTGATCTCTGCGCCGGCTCATTCGCCAACTGACTTCTCCCCAGATACCGCGTAATGTCGTCATTTTCTCTTCCAGGCAAACTCCGTCCGAACGACGGACCGAAATCCAATCCTCGTCGGAGAAACTGCCGAGGCGCACCATCCTAAGACGATGCTGTTCCGTCAGTTTTTGAACAAACTCTTCGTCCTCTTGCGCGACCTGAATGACCGCGCCGATCTCTTCGCCGAAGAGAACCCGTCGGATGTCCTCCGGCCGGGTGGCATCCAGGTTTAGGTTAAGACCGCGATTACCCGCAAATGCCATTTCGCAAACTGTTGTCCAGAGACCGCCGTCTGACAGATCGTGGTAGGCTAAAATTTTCCCCATGCGGACTGCCGCACTGACTCCGTTAAAAAAAGTGCCAATCTGCTCGGCCGATAGGACGGGGGGCTTAACAGATCGGGCGTTTGTAATATGAGTCAATGCGGATCCTCCCAAACGGATCTCATGTTCGCGGTGCGGGTGTATCCACCAAATGTCCCCGGCGGTCGCCGGCTCGGGGGTGCGTCCGAGCCGCAGATCCTTGACCGGTGCCAATCCGGCAAGCACCAAGGATACGGGCGCAATGGTTTCGGTTTGTTTGTTGTTCTTGTGAAGTGACGCGCGCATAAACAGCGAATCTTTTCCCACGGGTATTGCCATCCCCAATCGTATGCACAGATCCTGTGTGAGATGCCGGACGGCTTTTTGTAACGCGGACATCTGCCCGTCCGCGTTGACGGCCGCCATCCAGTTGGCACAAAGTTTGATGTCGCGTATGTTTTGGACACCGCTTGCCGCCAGATTGGAAATCACTTCGCCCAATGCCAGGGAAACGGATGCTTCCGCATCGACGACGGCGACCGGCATGCGCTCGCCCAGAGCAAAAACCTCGCCGCTATGGCCGCGATAATCCGACAGGGTGGCGGCGTAGTCGCCGACCGGTATTTGGCGGCGACCAATCATCTGCTCGCGCACAGTTAACCCGCCGACAGATCTGTCGCCGATGGTGATGAGAAAAGATTTGCATGCTACGGAGGGTAAACGCAGAACATCGGTCGCATGTTTTTTCAGGTCTGTCTTGGGGGGCAAGATTTCTTTTTCGGTTTTGTGTTGAACTCGTTCCGCGGCGACGGTGACGGATTTTTTTTGTTTGGGAAAAAGAGCGGCTACCGGCAGATCGATGGCGGCTGTGTTGTCATCGGTTCTGACACAGATCTTCTTTGAGCGGTTTGTTGTACCGATATCGGCGTAACGGACATTTTCTCTTCGGCAGATTTCTTTGAAAGTTTTTAACTTTTTGGCATCTACGGCCAACAAAAACCGTTCTTGGGATTCGTTGACGAGAACTTCGGTCGGCGACATCGTGTTGTCGGCAACGGGGATGTTGTTCATATTAATGACCCCGCCGCAATCGCAGTCCTTAAGTAACTCGGCCAGAGCGTTGCCCAGTCCGCCGGCACCCAGATCATGCACAAACAGAATCGGGTTTTTGGTGCCGAGTTGGGCGCAAGTTACGATAACATCGGCGCAGCGTCTTTCCATCTCGGCGTTATCTCTCTGCACCGAGGCAAAGTCCAGTTCGTGTTTGCTTTCCGCGTGAGACGAAGATTGCGAAGACATAGCACTGCCGCCCAGCCCAATCCGCAGAGCCGGCTCGCCCAATAACATAAGACGAGTGCCGCCGGCAGCGGGCAGGTCGGTTATTTTGTGCACTTGTTTTGTATGAATTTCTCCCCAACCACCGGCAAGCATGATAGGTTTGTGGTAGCCGTAACGGATGCCGTCTTTTTCACAGGAAAGTGTGCGAAAAAATCCCGCCAGTCCGGGTCTGCCAAACTCATTGCCATAGTTG
This sequence comes from Gammaproteobacteria bacterium, assembly GCA_965209035.1. Classification (GTDB taxonomy): domain Bacteria; phylum Pseudomonadota; class Gammaproteobacteria; order CBDBNL01; family JAAOII01; genus CBDBPY01. The sequence goes on along the minus strand of OZ242372.1, from coordinate 836,529 downwards.
GTTCCTCCCATTGGTGCCCGTAGCATCACCTGTTTGCTGTCGGCATTGCGATTATTTTTGCCAAAATTTTGTTCCCAAGGTAATTGCATTTCGGGCAGCAACAGATCGGAAACCGCATACCCCGTAAATCCCGCTTTCGTTTCCCCGCCTCGCCCGCTTGCCAGTTCGTCGCGAATCTCACCGCCCACTCCCGTAGCCGCCCCCGGATAGGGAGAAACAAATGTGGGATGATTGTGGGTTTCGGCCTTAAGTATTAAATGTCGCACCTTCTTTTGGTAACCATAAGTGCGGCCGGGGGCAAAAAAATGCGAGGAAGTCCGCCGAGAGAAAACAGTGGCATTGTCCTTATAAGCGGACAAAATGTCATGCGACGCGAGAGCTGCCTTGGAAGTTTGTTGGATCATTTCAAAGAGTCCGGTGAGACGCTCTTTTTTCTCCGTCATCAGGGAGGCATTAAAAATTTTATGGCGACAATGCTCCGAGTTTAACTGGGCAAACACAGTCAGTTCGGCCTCGGTCGCCTTCCTGTCGAGTTTTTTGTAAAGGCAGTTAATATATACAAGTTCCGATTCATCGAGTGCCCATCCCCGTTCAAGATTCATTCTTTTCAGGATTCGTATTTCGCGCGCTTCGGCAAAAAGCAGCTTACTGCGTTGCCCGCTCTCCGCAAAGTAAGATGGCAATTCTTTTTCTTCGAAAATCTCTTGGGTCATCTTGTCACACAATTCTTGTCGGACAAGGCGGAACAGAGAGGGCGGGAGGTTCGTTGCATAAAGAACTCCTTTTTCAATATGTGTCGGGCGAGCATCCGGCAGAAGGACATCTTTGAGTATATCGCCGGTCTTGCTGGACCAAGGAGATCGGGTGCCGCGCCGCGGCAAGACGTAGAATCTTCGGATGGGTGAGTTTCGTTTTTTTGAAAGTTGTTCGTCTGCGCCCGGGATACTTGCCAATTTTTTTCGTGATAAGGCGGATGTTGCAAACTGCGATAAGAAAATTTCCCGGGCATTCAAGACGAACTCCGTTTCTTCCGACTGTTTAAGTCTCTTGAGTAGTTGCGAAAGCCGGGGGGAATTGTTTAGAGACTTCCCTTCAATAATAAAAAAGTCGTTCATCTTGCGGGACGGGATAGTAACAGCACTTTTTTGTGTGTCCGTAAAGATTTGTATCATCCCATCCGGTCTTGGACTCTTCGTGTTTTTGTCAGAATTGGATCGGCGAGAGTTGTTTGTGAGCATGATAGGGGTGTTCGAAATTATACCAAACTTAGAATCCAACACCTTGCTGAGATTATGCGAGATTGAATTTTAGTATAAAAAAGTGTGCTCAAACAATTTCTCTCACAATCGACGCCGGCCCGGATGGGGGGCACCACCCGCAGGCTCGTGTTACGCGTATCGTTTCGTATTCTCACAGATTTGTCATTTAAACTCTAAACAAATAAAAATGGGAATTACACACTTGTCAACTCATCCGGCAATATTGGGTGTTATAATGGAGTTATGAGAGAAAAAAGGTTAGCAAAAACGATCTCGATGTTTGACCTCGTTCAGATGTTTTCAACGGAGGAAAATGTCCGGCCTTTGTCGCGAAGGAGTTATGGCCGGGAGGTGCACAGTGTCCTCATTGTGCTAGTCGTCGTGTCAGCGAGTATGGCGGGTTATCGGTGTAAGGATTGTCGGAAGAACTTTACAGTTCGGATTGGGACGGTTTTTGAAGATACCCATCTGCCATTTAAGACCCGGCTGTATGCGATGTATTTGATTCAGACGAGTCGCAAAAGTATCTCGTCGTTACAATTATCCAAGGAACCGGAGGGACCCAAAAGACGGCTTGGTTTTTAGGTCATCGCATCCGGGCGGCGAGTGACCAAAGTCGTCGTTTATTAAGCGGTCTGGTAGAGGCGGATAAGACCTATATCGGTGGTTTGCAAAAGAATAAGCATCGCGATCAGCGCGTAGCCGGTGTACCGGGACGTAGTGCGCAGACGAAGGTTGCGGTGGTTGGGCTGCGCGAGCGCGGGGGTGCGGTTAAGGCGGTGTTGAAGCTCGGGTATCATGGCACGTTTCACCATTTTTCTAAGCAGCATCCGGCTCTCTATCTGAGCGAGTTTACATTTCGTTTGAATGAGGGCAATTGTGAGACGGATAAGATGGCTCGGATCAGTTGCTTGCCGGCGAATGTGCGCGGGATGTGCTTGACTTATCAGAAGATCATCGGGAGGTGGTCATTGCTCTTCTGAGTTAGATTAGAGAGGAAGGTCCGGTGATCATATAACTATACTCATGATGATTATTAAAAAAGCCTGCGGGTTTTTTCCTACTCTCTTAGTGTTTGTTTTACTTCTCGTCGCTTGCGAGAATGCGAGTAACCGAGGTACTACATTCGGCATCCGACAACAGTTGGCGGCCAGCGAAGCTGTATCCAATCTTAGTGGTATTCCCGCGGACAAGTCGATACGACTGATGTGGCGTAATCCGTTCGGCCGTATAGCCTTTTTTAATATCACTTGGCAGGGAATGGGCGGCGGTGGCTCAAGTTCTGCCATGAAGACGGACGAAATTTCATCTCAGCTGTCGGCATCTTATAACATCATTAATCTGGATAATGCTTTCAATTACACCATTGTCGTATTGCTGCAGACTTCGGACGGTCAAGCGTATCCTTCCGTTGCTATTATCCGTCGGCCCGGTTCGAATGCGGATAATGACAGTTTGCCGGATTCTTTGGATGACAATGATGACAATCACACGGATGCGGATGATGACGGAATTGCGGATGATGACGGAATTGCGGATGCGGATGGTGACGGAATTGCGGATGCGGATGATAACTGCCGGTTGGTATCCAACCCGGATCAGGCGAACTTTAACAGTGAGACGGATGCGCTCGGCGATGCTTGCGGTGATGCGGATGATGATAATGTGACGGACATTGATGACCGTGATCGGGACGGCAATGCTCTCATAGAGATTTACACTTTGGAAGATCTGGCATCGTTGCGCGATGATCTTGACGGGGATGGCGAGGACGATAATCGTTTTAATGGTCCTGCGGATAATGTGGTGACCTTGGGGAGCGAAGGTTGTCTGCCCGCGGGCTGCGTTGGCTATGAATTGGTGCGTTCTTTGGATTTTAAAAACAGGACATCCTATCGGGATCCGGCTACCAATTATGCCGGCTGGAGTGGTGGCGACTGGGTGCCGATTGGTTTTTGTTCGTCTGCGGATACTTGTAGTCCTTATGCGGCTGTTTTTGATGGTAATGGTCATCGGCTTAGTGGTTTGTTCGTAAATGCCGGTGTCCAACAGATTGGTGTGGGTTTGTTTGGTGCGGTTTCGGGTGAGTTGAAAAATCTGCGGGTGCCGGATGCCGAAATTCGCGAAGGTTTGTCGGCGGTTGGTATTTTTGCCGGTTATGCTCGGGGGGCATTCGTTGCCAATGTTTCGGTGCAAGGGAGCGTATTTGGGGCCGTGGGTTCCGTGGGTGTTGGCGGCTTGTTGGGCGATGCACAAAATGCGACGGTTCGCTTTGCATCCGCGGCTGCCGGTTCGGTGCGCGGTGGGGATGCTGTTGGCGGTTTGATTGGCGATGGCCGGGATGCGCAGATTAACTTTTCATTTTCCGCTTTAACTCTGATTAACGGAAGGAATCGGGTTGGCGGCTTGGTTGGTGACGGGCGCGGGGCCGGCATGGTTGCTTCGTTTGCATTTGATGGTCCGGTGCGAGGCGAAAGAGCTGTTGGCGGTCTGGTAGGTAACGGCAGTATGTCGGCTGTTGCCGCGTCTTTTGCAAGCGGTGCTGCGGTGTTGGGTCACTATGCGGTAGGGGGTTTGGCCGGTGATGGTTCGGCTGCCGATTTTGTTGCCACTTATGCGCGGCGGGAGTCCGTTAGCGGTGATGTTGCGGTTGGCGGTTTGTTGGGTCATGCGCCGCGGGCGCGGGTGCGTCAGTCTTATGTTGCCGGTGGTTTGGTAAGTGGCACTCGTTTGGTGGGCGGATTGGCTGGCGTTGGGGACGCCGCGACAATTGGGGGTTCTTACTGGGATAATCGCACGACGAATCAAAGCGAGAGTTCGGGCGGTGGTTTGGGTCAATTCGGTGAGGAATTACAAACCGCTCAAATCGGCAGTAGCATTTATTCGAACTGGAGTAATGCTTGGTGTGATGCGACTGCCGGCATATTCACGACGGATGCGAGTCATGCGATTGCCCAATCGGCTAACATTGCCTGGCGTGCCGGTGAGGCGCATCGTTATCCGTATTTGAATTGTATTTCCAATGCGCGTGCCGTGCAGTATTTTCCGGCTGCGGCGCCCGTGCGCGATCTTGCGGGTATTCCGGCGAATAATAGTATCCGATTGAGTTGGCAAAATCCGCATGGTGAAACAGAATTGTTTAACATTACCTGGCAGACTTTGGGTTCGCGCGGAAGTGTTGTTAAGCGAACCGAGCGTGCTTCGCACGCGTTGGCCGCATACGCAGTAGAGAACTTGGATAACGCGCGCAATTATACAATTTCGGTTGTTGTGGTTGCCACGGACGGTCAAGCGTATTCTTCCGTTGCTATTATCCGTCGGCCCGGTCCGAATGCGGATAATGACAGTTTGCCGGATTCTTTGGATGACAATGACGACAATCACGCGGATGCGGATGGTGACGGAATTGCGGATGCGGATGATGACGGAGTTGCGGATGCGGATGATAATTGTCCGTTGGATTTCAACCCGATGCAAAGAGATCTGGATGACGATGAAATTGGTGATGTTTGTGATCGGGAAGATTTGGACGGAGACGGCATTATAGATCTTTTGGATAGTGACAGGGACAATAATAGGCTAATAGAAATTGATGCGATTGAAGATCTTGTCGGTATGCGCGATGATCTCAATGGTGACGGAAACGATGACAATCGTTTTGACGATGCCGGTGATAATGTGACTGCGGCGGGAAGCATTGGCTGCCATTCGGACGGGTGCATTGGTTACGAACTCGCGCGTTCTTTGGATTTTAATTTGGCAGATTCCTATGCGGATGCGAACAGCAGTATGGCGGTTCTGTCGGCTAATTGGGTGTCTATTGGTTTTTGCTCTTCCGGTTCTGCGTGTGTTCCATACGCGGGGGTATTTGAAGGAAACGATCATACCATTGCCAACCTCCGTATTCGCGCCGCTGCCGATGACTATGGTGTCGGTTTGTTTGGCGCCGCTTCCGGTTCTGTCCGGAATTTGCGGCTGATAGACGCCAACATCACCGGTGGCAAAGGACATATCGGGGTTCTTGTGGGATTTGGCAACGGCATTGTTGCGGAACATGTGGTCATTGAAGGCCATGTATTGAGTCAAAATGCCTATTCCGTGGGTGGTCTGGCGGGATCGGGTCAGGATGCAAGAGTTCAGTTTTCGTCTTTTACGGAGGGTACTGTCGGCTCGTCCGGAGAGGCGACGTCTGTCGGCGGCTTGATCGGCAACGGCCGCGATGCGGAGGTTGATGTGTCCTATGTGGCGGACACAAATGTCAGTGGCGGTGACAACTCGCGTGATCTTGGCGGACTGATAGGCAAAGGAGTAGATGCGATGATCACCAATTCTTATATGTCCGGCGGAGATATCCGCGGTGGCGATAGGACACAAAATATTGGCGGCTTGATTGGAGACGGGACGAATGCGATGATCAGAGGCTCCTATGCGGCCGGCCAAAGGGTTGGCGGCGGTGCCGGGGGCGAAGCTGTGGGTGGCTTGCTCGGGCGCGGGGGTTCGTCTTCCATTATTGCTTCTTATGCGGTCGGCGGTCCGGTCAGTGGCGAGAGTTATGTGGGCGGCCTGGTGGGTTACATTGTGGCAAGTCCTTCCGCGCGGATTGTTTCTTCTTATGCGGCCAACGGACCCGTAACGGGTTCTTCTTTTGTCGGTGGTCTTGCGGGGACCGATGATTTTACCGCTGAAAATTCTTATTGGGATGTACAACGAACGGGGCAAGAGGACAGTAATCCTGCGGCCCCCGGCGAGGGTCTCACAACCGGGGCGTTGCAAAGGGAGATTCTTTTTCAAGGAGTTTACGGCAATTGGGCAGACTTTTGGTGTGATTCGGCCACGGGAGCCTTTACGGATACGGACGATGCTACGGACTTGACGGAGGATATTCGGCGTGCTTGGGATCTGGGCGATATCGCTCAGTATCCGGCACTCACCTGTGTTTTCGAAAAGTTATTGAGTCGAGGACAAGGCCGCCGCGAAAGTGCGATAGGCTCCGTCTTTAATCTGAGGGCGCAACCGGGTAGTACCAATATTGAGTTGAACTGGGTTAATCCGTTTGGTGCGATCAAGGCATTTGAAATTCATTGGAGCGGTGGCGGACGGGAAAGGATGGCTACCAAAAGAACCCAACTTGATTCCGATGGCACGGCTGCTTATGCTATTCGGCGTTTGCAGAACCGCGTGCGTTATAATGTGTCGGTTATTTTGGTTGGCGTTGATGGGCGGCGATATGGTCCTGTCAGTAGAAGTGTCGTCACAGGTATCAACTTTGACTCCGATCTGCTGCCGAACTTTTTGGACCCGGATGATGATAATGATGGTGTGAATGATACGCTCGATAGTTGTCAGTTTGTACCTAATCCGTTGCAGACCGATGAGGATAGAAATGGTCTGGGAGATGCTTGTGAGGACAGTGACGGGGACTTTGAAGAAAACTTAGTGGACAGAGACGATGATAACAACGGTCTGATAGAGATTTACTTTTTGGACGATCTGGAGAGCTTGAATGCCGATTGGGACGGCGATGGCCAGGATAACTCTCAGGCCGACACTTTTGAGGCATTGGGGGATAACGGCTGTCCGATCGGTGGTTGCTTCGGCTATGAACTGGTGCACTCATTGGACTTTCAAGACAGGGCATCTTATCGGAACCCGGCAGCCTATCGGAGTCCGGTAACCTACTATGCCGATTGGAGCGGCGGTGACTGGCGACCGATTGGCTTTTGCGCCGCGGCGGACGACTGTGTGCCTTATTCCGGGATCTTTGACGGCGGCGGGAACGAGTTATCCAATTTGCCTATTCGTGCTGCGGCCAACAGGTATGGTGTTGGGTTGTTTGGTGCGGCGAGTGGCACTGTGCGTAATCTGCGCTTGAAAAATGTGACCATTGCGGGTGGCGAAGGAGATATAGGCACTCTGGCGGGCTATGGTCGCGGACTTGTGGCGGACAATGTGTCTGTTGTGGGGACGGATATTGCGAGCCCGGACGCGACTTCGGTTGGCGGTTTGGTGGGTGATGGTTCGGGCACGGAGATTCTTTTCTCGTCCGTAACCGGCGGAAGTGTGCTGGGCGAAAGCCGGGTTGGCGGTCTGCTGGGGACGGATGCGGATGGCTCGGTGATTCGTTCGTCGTTTTTTACAGATGGTCGGGTGTCCGGGCGCGGAGTTCTGGGCGGTCTGCTGGGTTTTGGCATAAGAACGGCAATTAATTTTTCCTATGTGGCTGATGCGAATGTGCGCGGTAACCTTAACAGTTATGGTCGCCTGGGCGGTTTCGGCGGTGAGACACAAGGTGTTAAGATTGTTGCTTCTTATACGAGTGATGTGAACGTATCCGTGCCGGCTGTGAATTCGGTGGCTACGGCTGTCGGCGGTTTATTGGGGGCATCGCGGGACAGTATTTTGAACGGGAATAGGATGACGCCACGGATAGTCGCTTCTTATACTTTGGGTGGTGCGGTGATTGGTGATTCGCGAGTGGGCGGTTTTGTAGGTGACCCGCAATTTGGCGATGTGAGTTCATCGATTGAAGTCGTTTCTTCTTATGCGTTAAACGGCCCGATTGTAGAAACGAGTAATGGGGGTCAAATCGGTACTTTTCTGGGGACTAGTCTCTCCGCACCCAATTTTGCGGAAAATTCTTATTGGAATTCGGATGCGACGGGACTGACGCGGGCTTTGCCGAGCGATCAGCCGAGCGGTGCACTGGGTTTGAGTGGCACCGCCTTGCAACAACCGACGAACTTTACCGGCATTTATGCGGCTTGGGGCAACTTTTGGTGTGATCCGTCCACCGGGACCTTTGCGGAAACGGACGATGCGACTGAATTGACGACGGATGCTTACCGCGCCTGGGATCTGGGCGATGTCGACCAGTACCCGGCACTGACCTGTGTTCCCGGTGGAGTGATGAGTCGCGGTCAGGGGCGGCCGGTGGCAAAGGGACCTGTTCGGGATCTGGTTGCGGCACCTTTGGCCGGCGGCGTGCTACTGAGTTGGATGAATCCGAGCGGTGAGACCCGTGCCATTGAGATTAACTGGCAGGGTGCGGGGGTGACAAGGACGGTTCTGAGCACGGACGAACTGCGTTCTTCGGTTCGGGCATTTTATCGGCTCGAGAATCTGGCGGATGAGACCGAATATAATATTTCCTTGTTTGTGATCGCCGCGGATGGAAGGAGATATGGACCCACAAATACAAGTGTGATTACAGGTCGGAATACGGACGGTGATTTGTTGCCGGACTTTTTGGACCCGGACGATGACAATGATGATGTGAATGATGATACGGATAATTGTCCCATGCTGTTTAATCCGCTGCAGACCGATAAGAATAGAAACAATATAGGGGATGTTTGCGAGGATACCGACGGTGACAATGTGATTGGCTTAAATGATGCGGACGATGATAACAATGGCTTGATAGAGATTCACACTTTGGATGACTTGGCGCGGCTACGCGATGATCTGGATGGCGATGGGGCGGATGATGGCCGTATTACCGGGATTACCGCCGTGGGTTCTGTGGGCTGTCCGAGTTCCGGCTGTGCCGGTTACGAACTGGCACGCTCGTTGAATTTTAGCGATGCGGATTCCTATAACGCGAGCAGCGTTAATATGGACGACTGGACGGATCCTGCCGGCAGTGGCTGGGTGCCGATTGGCTCCTGTTCTAATGAGAATACTTGCAACGCCCGTTATACGGCAACCTTTGACGGCGGCGGTTATCATATTGCCGATCTGTTCATTGCGGCGGCGGATACCGTCAGTGGAGTGGGGTTATTTGCCTCTTTACAAGATGGTAGCATTCAAAATTTGCGTCTCTTGAATGCGAATGTTAGCGGTGGTGCCGCTAATGTGGGCCTGCTCGTGGGCTTTACCGGGTCGGGGTCGGCTCGTTATGAAAATCTGTCGGTGATTGGGGGAACGATAACGAGTCCGGGGCGGAATCGAGTGGGCGGGATGATCGGTTACGCGGAAAGCGCGAGCGGGTCGCACGTTGAGATTCGTGATTCCCATGTATCCGATATTGTTGTTTCCGGTGATGCATCCGTAGGCGGTCTGATTGGTCAAGCGGACGAGGCTACGATTCGTGCTGTATCCGTGTTCAATGTCACTGTTGCCGGTACCGGCCGGGGGGTCGGTGGCCTGGTCGGAGTGATGAATGATGCTATGATTCGTGCTGTGTCCGTATTCGGTGGCACTGTTACCGGTACTAACAATATCGGTGGCATGGTCGGTGAAAGACTGACTGGTGAAAGTCTGGATCCCAGTACTTCAAATGTGCAGCCTGTTGAGATTCATCATTCCTATGTGTCCGGCGTAGATGTTTCCGGTAATAATCAAGTCGGCGGTTTGATTGGCAGCGGAGATATTAGTACTATTCATCATTCCTATGTGGTCGGCGGCCGCGTTTTCGGTAATAATCGGGTCGGTGGTCTGGTTGGCGGTGGCGGGCCCGATATTCGTTATTCCTATGTGGCTACTCCTGTCTCGGGCGGCAGGGCCGTCGGCGGGTTACTTGGCTCCAATGTGTTACGTAGCACTCTCACACCAACGGTTATCGCCTCCTATTGGGATAATGAAATCACGGGACAGTCAACCAGTGCCGGCACTCCCGGCAGCCGCGGCGAAGGCAAAACGATGCCGGAATTGCAAGACCCGACCACTTTTGCCGACAGTATCTATGCCGATTGGGGCAACTTCTGGTGTGATCCGGATAGTCTCGAGATCCGGGAAAACAGGACGGCCGGCGGCCCCGGTGCCCCCTTTGTCCCTGTCTGGGATCTGGGCGGTGTCGACCAGTACCCGGCACTTGCCTGTGTTCCCGGTGGTATAGTCGGTTCCGGTCAGGGTCGGTAGGAGGCAACTTCCGCAGGATCATTTTTTAATATTTGTGTCGTTTCTTGTTGGCACTATAAAATATTAACAACAAATAAAACCAACGAAAAATGACAGATCAAATTAAGGCGGGAGTTTACGGGGCAAGCGGCTATACGGCCGGCGAGCTGCTCAGAATTCTTTTGGCACATCCGCGGGTGCGTGTTACGCGTATCGTCTCGCATGCTCACAGCGGCAAACATTTACGGGAACTGCATCCGCATCTCGAATCTTTTTTAATGACAAAGGCGGGCGATCTTGTTTTAAGTTCAACGGATACTCCCGATTGGAGCGAATGCGATTGCGTATTCTTTGCCACTCCCGCCGGTATTGCCATGCGCGCGGCGGCGGGTATGTTGGAACAAAACATTAAGGTCATAGATTTGTCGCCGGATTTTCGTATTAAAGATCCCGCTCTTTGGGAAACACAGTATGCAATGCGGCACGAGAGTCAGCATCTGTTGAAGGAAGCGGTCTATGGTTTGCCGGAAGCCGGCCGAAAGGAGATTGTCCGGGCCCGACTTGTCGCCAATCCGGGTTGTTATGCGACCGCAATTCAACTGGCTCTTTTGCCGCTGCTCGCATCAAAAGAATACAATGCCGTCTTTGACGGCTGCGAACTTGTGGCGGATGCCAAGTCCGGTACCAGCGGTGCCGGGCGCAAAGGCGCAGTCCATCTGTCGCTCAGCGAAGCGAGTGAGGATTTTACTTGTTATGCGGCCGCAGGCCATCGCCACCAACCGGAAATGGAAAATCATCTTTTGGAACTTTACGGCGGCAGCTGGCAGCACCCGCTGAGGTTGCGGTTTGTTCCGCATTTGTTGCCGATCGCCCGCGGTATTTTTGCGACTGTGTATTTACCACTTGGTAAAAAAGAGAAGAACGCGGACAGGATTCGCCGCGTCTATGCGGAGTTTTATGCCGAAGAGCCGTTTGTGCGGATACTCCCGGCGGGCATAGCACCGCGTGTCAAGTCGGTGCGCGGCAGTAATCATTGCCAACTGGCTGTTTTTGCGCCGCCGCAGTCGGACTATGTGATCGTTTGCTCGGTGTTGGATAACCTGGTGAAGGGTGCCGCCGGTCAAGCGGTGCAGAATATGAATATTCTTTTCGGTCTCAAGGAAACAACCGGTCTGCAGCAGGCGAGTTTGATGCCTTAAATTGCGCGCGCGGTTGCAATGATTATGACCGGTATGGAAGTGTCTTAAAAGCGGGTAAGCACCGCGCAAAGCGACGAGCGGCGATAAACAGTGCATAGTCTTTGCGGGGACCGGGGGTTATTTTAAAGTTGTTCTAAAAACGATTCAAGCCGTCGGCGGTTCTTGTAACTACTTTCCGTATTTCCGCTATTTGGCGGTCATCCGTTGCCACGGCAAACACTCAAAAAATCCGGGAGCATTAAAAAAGATTAAAGTTCTTTGAGAGATTGTTGGGGTTGTTGGGATTATTGGGGTTGTTGGGATTATTGGGATTGTTGGGGTTGTTGGGATTGTTGGGATTATTGAGGGGTTACTTTGTCGGGCGGCATTTTTTTTGGTGATGTTTTTTCGGATGATATTTTTTCGGCATAGGGGGCGAAATAACACCTGCCGTCCTCCGGGCTGCGAGCGGCCAGAGTATCGCCCCACACACAGCCGTAATCCATCCCCCAAATACCCGGCTTGCCGGTTTTGCCGCGTAATGCCGCCCAGTGACCAAAGACTTGCCGTTGTGTGACAAGCGGTTCGTAGGAAAACCAGGGGGCATAGTCCGAATTCGGGTGTGTTTTTCCCGTTTGTTCCAAATCCAAGCTGCCGCGGTTGTCACAAAACCGCATGCGTGTGAGATAGTTCACGCTCAAACGCGCTCTGTCCCAAAAATCGGCACATTGCGACCAACCGTTCGGGCGGTTGCCATAGAGCAGAGGCAGGGCTTTTTTTAATTCCGGTCGGGGGAGCCGCAGCAATTTTTCGATGGTGCGTGCCTGTTGCTTCGCAGTGTTCAATGTCCAAATGTGCGGGATGCCGGCATGGGTCAATACCGTGTGATGTTCGCGGCTATGACAGAGCAGCGGCTGGCACCTCAGCCAGTCCAGCAGGGTCGGGTCCTTCGCATCCGCGGCGAGCGTCTCGGCAAGCGTTGGGTCCTGCTTTGCTTCCGCCGCCGGTTCAAAAACGGCAAGAGCCGTCGCTATCAGATGCAGATCGTGATTCCCCAAAACAATTTGCAGGCGCGGATTCTCCTCGTGCATGCTTTTTATTTGTCGCAAGACCCGTAAGGGTTCGGGGCCCTTGCCGACCAGGTCGCCGGTGAACCAAAGGATGTCCGTCTGCGGACGGTAGTTTATTTTTTCCAGTAATGCTCGCAAAGAGCGGTAACAGCCGTGAATGTCTCCTATGGCGTAGGTGGCCATGTTTTTGTTAACAGAAGTCCGATTTCCCGGCTAAGCTTCCAAACTCCCGGACTTCCCGAGTCGTATTAATATTAATGCAGCAGGCGGGGGACGGACAGGGTAAATTTTTTAATTGGTATTTTGAATTCTTTGCCACGTTCATCCCGCATTGTGTATTCCCCTTCCATGGTCCCTATTTCCGTTTCCAAGACAACACCGCTGGTATACCGGTAAGAATTGTTGGGCAGAATCACCGGTTGTTCTCCAACCACGCCGTCCCCGCGCACGATCAGGGATTCGCCGTCTTCGTTTGTGATGAGCCATTTGCGCTTAAGCAGCTGCGCACTTTTCCTGCCGAGGTTTTTGATGCGGATGGAGTAGATGTACACATACTTCTCTTGCTCCACTTGCGAATGCTCTTCGTCAAAATAGGCATCCACTCGGATCTCAAATTTATTTCCTTTGGAAAGGGTTTGTTTCATTGTTTTTAGTTTGTGTTTTGCTTTTTTATTTTTTTAAATAGTTCTATGATTTCGGACGGAGTTACATCCAAAGCGCGTTTGTCGGCGATGCCCATTTCGTCCAAAAGACCCTTTGCGTTTGCATAGGCGTCCAGGTTATTTGCCAGTTTGCGATGCTTGCGATGAAACACGGCACGGATTAATTTTTTTAATTCCGGATCATTTTTCAGTTCGGGCCCCCGGTGATGCGTTTTTAGGCGAATGAAGCCGGACCATACTTTGGGCGGCGGGCTAAATGCCTCGGGCGGGACCTCAAACAGGGTTTCTCCCGTCGCATGCCAATGACGCAACAAACTGAGTCTGCCATAATCTTTGGTGCCCGGTTCGGCAAATAGTCGTTGGGCGATTTCTCGTTGAACTAAAAAGTGCATGTCCTCTGTGTTGGCGGTATCCGCTCGTTGCGCTCGTTGAAGGTATTTTTCTATAATTGCTACGCTTCTATTATAAGGCAGATTACCGACAAGGCGGGCATTTGTTGGCAGCACCGACCGCGTGTCCGCGGTGAGAGCATCGCCGAATATTAATGTGACATTGGCATGCTGAGCGGTATTTTTTTTGAGGAGCGCGAACAGACGCGGGTCCACTTCTATGGCAACCAATTTTGCACAGGATCTTGCCAAAGGAACGGTTAGGATGCCGTCCCCCGCGCCAATTTCGCCGAAAGACTCGTGATCTTGCGGATTAATTTTTTCCAACATTGCTTCAAGGAAGAACGGGTTTGTCAGAAAATGCTGCCCCAGATGCTTGCGTGCCGGCGGCTTGCCTTTGCCGAGTGAATTATTGCGGCGACCGGATTTCACGCAGAAGACGACAGGCAAATGCAAAACTTCCGCAGTCCGCCTTTCCTGTTCCCGCCAAGGCGTAGGCGGTGCCGTGATCCGGCGAGATTCGGATGAACGGCAACCCAAATGTGATTTGGGCTCCTTTGCCAAAGGTAAGAGCCTTGAAAGGTGTCAGTCCCTGGTCGTGGAACAGGGCAATAATGCAATCGTACTTGCAACGATTGACGGAGGCAAACAGCGAATCCGCGGGCAGCGGCCCCGACAGCCGAACTCCTTCTTTTTTGAGTTCATCCGCACAGTTGTTTAGATACTCGGCTTCTTCATTGCCGAGCAGTCCGTTTTCGCCCGCATGCGGATTGAGACCGCACAACGCCAACTTCGGTTGGCGGATACCGAAGTGTTGGCGGAGAACCCCGCGGGTTTGTCGCACAGTTTCTTTTATGAGATTGGCATTCAGGCTGGTCGGCACCTTTGCCAAGGGGATGTGCATACTTGCAAAAGAGACGCGTAGGGTCTCCTTGGCGGAAACCTTGCCGACGAACATACTCAAAGTGGCGGCAGCCCCGCATAGTTCGCGCAGATAGGAGGTCAGACCTGTGAAAGGAATCCCTGTGCCGGCAATGAGTGCTTTGTCAGTCGGGCATGTTACCAGGCCCGTGCCATGTGCGCGTGCGAGGTCCGCGCTTTTACGAATGATTTCTGTTAAATAAGTGACATTTTGCGGGTTCGGTTTGCCGGGATGAACGGGGGTCCTTATGCCAACATGCAATACGCGCAGTTTATTTTTGGCCGGAGATGCGAATTCGTCGGTTATTTTTAGGGTTAATCCCAATTGGCGGGCACGTTGTTCCAGCAGGTTGCGATCTCCGACAATCAAGGCGTCCCTCCTTTCGCTTTCCGGCAATGTCAGACACAGGTCGGGCCCGATCCCGGCCGGCTCACCGCTACATATCGGGACATGAAAATCGCTTGCTCGGGATACGCCCGGTAGTTCGGATGGCCCGGTCGGAGTCATTTTTATATTTTCTTGGGGTATTTTTTTGTTTAATGCCACTTGCGGCGCCAGTTGATCGGTTGCGTTCTTTTTGTTACTTTATCAATACCGAGGGCGAGACTTGAACTCGCACTCCCAAAAGGAACCGGTTTTTGAGACCGGCGCGTCTACCTATTCCGCCACCTCGGCCCGATAAGATTATTTTACGAGAACTTACGTCGATCTTTGAGGGGATTTTGAATAGGTATCGCGCAAACAAGATGCCAATTTTTCTATATCCTGTTGCTGCGTATGCGGGCTCATGATGACCAATCTAAGCCAGCGTTTGCCTTTGAATAGGGTGGAACTGAGGAAAAAATTGTGGTCATTACGCAGTTTGTCTCTTAATGGGGTAATGGCGTCGTCATGCAATTGCGGCGGGCGAAAGCACAAGATGTTACATTGGGGAGGCACCGCGCAGACTTGACCGGCATGACGCAGAATTTCCGATGCGGTCTCGGTTAGTTCGCAGACCTGCTCCACATAATTGCCAATGGCATCTTCGCCCGCATAGGCGAGCGAATGAAAAAGATTAAACGCAAGAGATGTTTTGGTGCATTCCAGAGTGCGTCCCATGAAGTCAAATCCCGGTTGCTCCTTTGCGTGAAAAATGTAACTGGCGTTGCGTTGCAAAGCCAAATCCAAGTCCTTGCGATCCCGTGCCAAGAGTAGCGTGCATATCCCGTTTGTGCGCATCAGTTTGTGCGCATCCCAGACTACCGTATCCGCCAGTTCTATGCCGTTTAGTCTGTGGCGCAGTTTTTTGCTCATCAGCAGACTGCCTCCGTGTGCCGCGTCAACATGTAACGGGACCGCGTATTCGCGACAGATTGCGACGAGAGAGTGCAGATCGTCAAAAGCCCCAACCGGCGTATTGCAGGAATTGGCAACAACGGTAATCACACCCTTGTCCCGGTGTTTTTGCAGTGTCTGTCTTAATGCTGCCGGGATCATTGATCCGTTTTCGTCGGTGACAACCGTGATGTTTTCGGCGGCCATCACGAGTGCCGCCTGTGCGACAGCGAAATGCCCCGTGTCCGAAGACACAATAACGGGTGTTTTATTTTTGAGACGATTCTCCCGCAAGGCACGGCTGCGTGATGCCACTATCGCGTTAAGAGTTGCCAAGGTGCCGCCGTGGGTTAGAAGACCGCCGCCGGACGGTATGTGTTGTGGTGCATCCGGATAGGGCTGTGGCGTCCAGCCAACCTTGGTGAGAAAATGATTGATAAGAAAAAACTCCAAGGCTGCCGCGGCCGGCCCCATCTCATAGATATTCATCGGATTGGAAACAGTGCCCGCGATCAGTCCGGCAATGCCGCTCAGCGGATTGGGCACACTCACCTGATGGTTCATATTGCCGGGATGCGGCATCTTGGTGCAATACTTAAGATAAAGAGGTAAAAAATCCGCCATGGCCTTGCCGTGCAAGCCGCCCTCGCGGATCCATTTTTCGGAGCCAAGTTCCCGGATAATTTGGCGAATACTCTCCATACGCACGACAGGCTCTGTGCGTTGGGTTGCCAGGCCGTCCCGTCCGTAGTGTTGTTCGAGAATGTCTGCGAGGAAGTTGAGTTCTTCCCGTATGTTCATAGGTTTATTTTATACATTTTCATACCACAAATTCTGTGGTGTGCCGATCATACGGGCAACCTTTTCTTTTTTGTGTGAAGTGCAGCGGGTTACTCTATTGCTGTTCTGTGTATAATTTGAGAAATGGAAACCTATGTTTCTCTGTTGCGCGGTGTCAATATGGCGGGGCGAAATCCTATCCGTATGAAGGAATTGGCGGCCGTTTACGAAGAGACAGGGCTTAAAAAAGTGAGTACCTATATTCAAAGCGGGAATGTGGTGTTCACCGCACACAGGCAGCCGGCCGAGCAATTGGAAGGTTCTTTGGAAAGAACAATAGAGAAGGCATTTGGGTTGCAAATTAAAGTGTTTGTTCGCACGGCGGCACAATGGCAACAGACAATTGCCGCTTGTCCCTTTGTGAACTCAACGGATGGCACCAACATCATTTATGTTACCTTTCTGTCCGAAGAACCCGCTTCCCTGCCGCTGCCGGCAATTGAGCGTGTCAAGATATCCGGCGAAGAGGTGCGACTGTGCGGGCGCGAACTGTTCTTTTACCTGCCGGCCGGTTATGCGCGCACCAGACTATCCAATACATTCTTTGAGTCCAAACTTAAGATGTCCGCCACTACCAGAAATTGGCGAACGGTCAACAAACTGACAGGGTTACTTTCGCCCGTCCCCGACAAATAGGAGACCCGTCTGCAATTGACGGGATGCATGCGTTTACCGAACCGGAAAAGGCTTTTTTGTCTATAAACTTTTTCGGCATTTCTTTATAGATAGTCCTTCATCTATAAACTTTTTCGGCATTTCTTTATAGATAGTCCTTCATCTATAAACTTTTTCGGCATTTCTTTATAGATAGTCCTTCATCTATAAACTTTTTCGGCATTTCTTTATAGATAGTCCTTCATCTATAAACTTTTTTGGTATTTCTTTATAGATAGTCCTTTATCTATAAACTTTTATGCTATTTGTTTGTAGTTCATACTATATCTATAAACTTTTATGCTATTTGTTTGTAGTTCATACTATATCTATAAATTTTTTACCATTTTTTATATAATCTTTTGGAAGGTTATATACTTTTTGCTATTTTTTATATAATCTTTTAGAAGGTTATATACTTTTTGCTATTTTTTATATAATCTTTTGGAAGGTTATATACTTTTTACCATTTTTTATATAATCTTTTGGAAGGTTATATACTTTTTACCATTTTTTATATAATCTTTTGGAAGGTTATATACTTTTTGCTATTTTTTATACATTCCTTTGAAGGTTTATATATTTTTTACTATTTTTTATATAATCTTTTAGAAGGTTATATACTTTTTGCTATTTTTTATACATTCCTTTGAAGGTTTATATACTTTTTACTATTTTTTATATAATCTTTTGGAAGGTTATATACTTTTTACCATTTTTTATGTATACTTATTGGTATAACAACACCAATTACCTCTTATGACGATCAATACTCAAGTTGCCCAAATAGAGTGCCTTCCGTTATCATTAAAATTAATGGATATACGGCTGGCTCTGTTATTGGGGGACGCTCGCAGTAGCCTTGCCGAACTAAAGGGCATGGCCGAGTCCATACCCAACAAAAGTATACTGCTTTCCACTTTACCCATACAGGAGGCAAAGGACAGTTCCGAAATAGAAAACATCATCACGACCCACGACGATCTGTTTATGGCACGAGCAAAAATGGGTTCTCAAAATCCCGCCGCCAAGGAAGTTCACAACTATATCCCCGCCATGCTTCACGGATACGAAACAATAAAGGAAGAAGGGCATTTCAGGTTGGATCTCCTTTGTGCCATACAAGAAAAACTGCTTGCCAATAATGCGGGCATTCGCAAACTTCCCGGCACGGTGCTTAAGAACAGCGGCGGCGAGATCGTTTACACACCGCCGCAAGATGAGCAAGAAATTCTTTCCCTGCTCAACAACCTGTTGGAATACATTAATACCAAGCAGGGCGAATTGGACGACCTGCATCCCTTGGTCCGAATGGCGTTGATTCATCATCAATTTGAGAGCGTTCACCCTTTTTACGATGGCAAAGGCAGAACAGGGCGGATGATCTGCATTCTTTATCTCATCATGGCCGGTCTGCTGGATAGCCCTATCCTATATCTCAGTCGCTACATTACGCACAACAAAGCCAAATACTATGAACTTTTGCAGAAAGTGAGGTTGCGACAAGATGCCGAAACCTGGCGCGAGTGGATTGCATACATCCTGCGTGCGGCGGATACCACCGCGCGCGGAACCCTGGAAACCATATCCAAGATAAAGGAACTGATGCGGGAGCAAAAAGACCGATTGCGAAACGAAACGAAAATTTACAGCCAGGATCTACTCAATGCACTCTTTCAATATCCGATCATCACCCGCAAACTCTTGACAACCGAGCTGAGGATTTCACCTCTAACTGCGATCAAGTATATCGGTATTCTAAAAGAAATAGGCATGGTAGAAGAAAACAAATATCATGCCAGATCTTATTATTATGTTCATAGGCCACTTCTCCGCTTGCTCATCAATGCCCCCAATCTGAGAGAAGATAAAGGGGAATATAAGTGAAATGGAAGTGCGCGATCCGGGGCGGGCCAGGCGCGGTATCCGGTCCTTCGCGGTTTTCAATTATGAGGAAACTTCTTTTTTCTTAAGCGTCATCGGGTTAAAGTAAAAGCATAAAAGTATAATAGAAGCATTATGAAACAACCTCAAATTGTGACGGTCACCGGCGGAGCCGGACAGATCGGTTATGCGCTTATTTTTCGGATTGCCAGCGGGCAATTGTTAGGCAAGGACCAGCCGGTTATTTTGCATCTGTTGGAAGTTCCGGCAGCCCTTGACGGGCTTAAGGGAGTTGCGATGGAGTTGGACGACTGTGCGTTCCCTCTATTGCATAAAACGGTCTGCACCGCCGACCCGAATGTGGCATTTGCGGATGCCAATTTTGCTTTTTTGGTCGGCGCCAGACCCAGAAGTGCCGGGATGGAGCGCAAAGACTTACTCGGCGCCAATGCCGAGATTTTTTCCGTTCAGGGGAAGGCGATCAATGCAGTGGCCGCCCGCGATGTGCGAGTTTTGGTAGTTGGCAATCCCGCCAATACCAACGCGCTGATCGCTATGTCCAATGCGCCGGACCTGGCATCGAACCGGTTCAGCGCGATGATGCGTCTTGACCATAATAGGACTCAAGCCCAACTTGCGATGAAGAGCGAACATCTCAACGCCGATGTTCGGCGTGTCATTGTTTGGGGTAATCACTCGGTTACGCAGTTCCCCGACATTCATCATGCGACAATCGACTACAAACCGGCTTTGGGATTGATTGACAACACCTGGTATCAACAGGAGATGATCCCGCGTGTGCAAAAACGCGGCACAGAGGTTATTCAAACGCGCGGCGCATCCAGTGCCGCCAGTGCCGCCAATGCCGCACTTTGTGCTATGCGCGACTGGCAACTCGGTACCTCCACTGATGATGGGAGCTGCGGCGAAATGTCTGCCATCCTAGCAGATCATAGTGCCGATGATTGGACCAGTATGGCAATTTTTGGCAACGGCGAGTATGACCTGGGTAAGGGCATTTTTTATTCCTATCCGGTGACATGTGCCAACGGCGAATACAGGATCGTTAAAGATCTGGAAATTAATGAGTTCAGTCGCGCCGGAATGGAGAAATCACAGACCGAATTATTGGAAGAGCGCGACTCGGTGCGACATCTTATTCCCTGAAAATCAAAAGCCCCCGTCTTTCTTTTCCTTCTTACTGATAGGAAGCATAAAAAACAAACCGCGGCTGCGTCATCACAGGCTCCCGGTTATCGCTCCGCTTCTTGCGGGCGGGGATAGCGGGCGACTTTTACCTTAACAGCAAGTTGCCTAAAAACCCAAAAACCCAAAAACCCAAAAACCTAAAAACCCAAAAACATAGATGCCCCTTATTGTTCGCCGAGATCTCCGTATAAATACTGCAACACCGCCAGAGCCGTCGGCGCGGCGGTTTCGGTTCTGAACAGACGGGGACCGAGTTGCCAGGGACGGAAACCGAGACCCGCGGCGGATTCAATTTCACCTTCGCTAAACCCCCCTTCCGGTCCCACAAGCAATGCCAATGAAAACCCGGCCGGGTTTTGCCGGGCAACCGGGTTAAGCAATTTGCTAATTCTCCGCGCCGAATCATCGGCACTTTCATGCATCACAATTTTGGCATCGCAACCGTCTTGTGTCAGAAACGTGCCAAGTGTCTGCGGCGGCCTCACCTTCGGCGGATCCGTCCGCAAACACCGGCAGGCACTTTCGTTGGCGATCTCTTGCCATCTGCGTTGCTTGCCGCCGATGGATTGTGGGGCGATATGCACCTGACATCTCTCGCTGAACAGCGGCCAAACTTCGTTCACTCCCAATTCGGTGGCTTTGCCAATGGCCCAATCTGCCCGGTTGCCACGGGCGATCACCTGACCCGGAGAAACCCGTAACGGGCTTCTTGTATAGTTTGCAACCTTTTCCGGGACACACAGTTTGCAACCCGTCGGGTCCGCTTCGATTACTTCCGCCAACCATTCCCCGTCTTTTGCATTGAACAGACACAGACGGTCGCCCGCTCCGAGCCGCAGAACTCTTGTCAGGTAATGCCCCTGTCCGGCATCCGGGGTCAAGACGGCATCCCGCCCCAGTGTGCCCGGGTAATGTAAGCGATGTTTTGTCCGGTTTGCCATATGGTTATAATTTATAAGGATGTTATCGCTTGCTTCTCCCGTTTTTTCTCGTTCATACCGTTCTGTCCGTTTCATTGTAAGAAAGGGAGGCGCCGCCATAGGTTGCCCTAATTGTCATAGATTAATTCGGTTACCATAATGAAAGCAAAGCGTTACATTGTCGGCGGTGCGGTGCGAGACAAACTCCTCGGCCTGGAGGTCAAAGACAGAGATTGGGTGGTGGTGGGTGCCAAGCCGGAAGACCTCCTTGCCGAAGGGTTTCAACCCGTAGGCAAAGATTTTCCGGTATTCTTGCATCCGAAAACCAAAGAAGAGCACGCGCTGGCGCGTACCGAACGCAAACACGGACAGGGCTACAAAGGATTTGTATTTTATGCCCAACCGGATGTTAGTCTGGAGGAAGATCTCAGGCGGCGCGATCTGACGATCAATGCGATGGCAACCGACGAAAACGGAAATCTCATAGATCCTTACGGCGGGCAAAGCGATTTGAATAACAGGGTGCTGCGACACACATCGCCGGCATTTACCGAGGACCCGCTCAGGATCTTGCGGGCGGCGCGCTTTTTGGCAAGGTTTCATTCGCTTGGATTCCGTCTGGCGGAGGAAACCGAAACTTTGCTAAAGCAGATGACAGCCGGCGATGAACTGACAACCTTAAGTGCCGAACGAGTATGGCGAGAGACGGAACAGGCATTGAAGACCGATTCGCCTTGGATCTTTTTTACCGCACTGCAAGAAGTCGGCGGTCTGGATGCCTGGTATCCGGAGATTGCCGCTCTGTTCGGTGTGCCGCAACCGGAAAAATGGCATCCGGAAGTGGATTGCGGGCTACATACGATGATGGTCTTGGAGCAGGCGGCAAAACTCAGCGCGCGCGCGACGGTGCGGTTCGCCGCTTTGTGTCATGATCTGGGCAAGGGCACAACACCGAAAGACATTTTGCCGAGTCACCACGGACACGAGGAGCGCGGCGTTCGGTTGGCGGAGAAACTGTGTGAACGCCTGCGTGTCCCCACAGAGATGCGCGATCTGGCGATGCTAAGTTGTCGATATCACACACATTGTCATAGGGTGAACGAGTTGCGGGACACAACGCTGCTTAAGTTATGCGAAGCCTTCGATCTGTGGCGGCGCCCGAACAGAATCAAAGAATTTGCGATGGTGGCAAAGGCGGATGCTCTCGGCATAGAGGGAAGGAGTACCGATTTTGTTTACGGCAAGGATGAAATACTCCTAGAAACTGCCGAAAAACTTCGGCAGTTTTCGGTAACGGAGATTGCCCGCCAGGGCGACAAAAAAACGATCGCCAAACGCATCCGTGCGGCGCGACTGGAATATCTAAAAGAAGTGCGGGGATCCATCCGGCAAGATGCGACCGATTAGCCGATTAAATGCTTTTTAGCCGTCCAATTAAATTAATATGCGCTCTGTCGGGTATGCCTACTGTGAGGTTAAAAAGTCAAGACAAAAAGTGGAACAAAGAACGATTTTTATATCCTTTATATCCAAAGTGGTAAAAAATATTGTAAGATAAAAGTGATACAAATATAAAACTATGAACCATAAAAATAAAAACAGCTACGATGCATTGAGCGAAGTGCATTCGGATGGAAAGTCCTATAAATATTATGATCTTAATAAGGTTCCGGGTGCGGAGAAACTTCCTTTTTCGTTGAAAATTCTTTTGGAAAATCTTTTGCGTTTTGAAGACGGGGAGACAGTGACCAAGGACGACATTGAAAAACTCAGCAACTGGGATGCGCTGGCGGAGCCGAGCGTGGAAATCGCTTACAGACCGGCGCGTGTTCTCTTGCAAGATTTTACAGGCGTTCCCGCTATCGTCGATCTGGCGGCCATGCGCGATGCGATGAAAGACAAAGGAAAGGACCCGCAAAAGATTAATCCGCTGCAACCGGTTGAGTTGGTTGTGGATCACTCGGTGCAGGTGGATAAGTTTGGCAGTGCCGAAGCCCTTGCGTTTAATACCAAATTGGAATATATGCGCAACGGCGAGCGTTATCAGTTTCTTAAGTGGGGGCAGGAAGCGTTCAACAACTTTAAGGTTGTGCCGCCCGGAGCCGGCATAGTGCATCAAGTTAACTTGGAGTATCTGGCTCGGATTGCGTTTGTTAAGGACGGATATGTTTATCCGGATACTTTGGTGGGCACGGATTCGCACACCACGATGATTAACGGCCTGGGTGTCCTGGGTTGGGGGGTCGGTGGCATTGAGGCCGAGGCGGCGATGCTCGGTCAGCCGATATCTATGCTGGTGCCCAAGGTAGTTGGGTTTGAAATCAGCGGCGCACCGGCCGAAGGTGTTACCGCCACGGATATTGTGTTGACTGTGGTGGAGATGCTCCGCAACCACGGTGTGGTTGGTAAGTTTGTTGAGTTTTACGGCAGCGGGCTTGCGAATATGTCGCCGGCGGACCGGGCAACGATTGGCAATATGGCGCCGGAATACGGAGCCACCTGCGGCATCTTTCCGATAGACGAAGAAACATTGAATTATATGCGGATCAGTAACCGCAGCGAAGAACTGGTCAAGTTGACCAAAGCATACTACAAGGCACAGGGGATGTTTCACGGTAGTGACGGGGAGCGGGACAATCATACAAACTACAGCGAGCACTTGAAACTGAACCTGGCAGATGTGGAACCCAGTTTGGCGGGTCCCAAACGCCCGCAGGATCGGGTGCCGCTGCGCGAATCCAAGCAAAGTTTTTTGACGGCATTGAAAGAGTTTGCATCCGACGGGGTTGCGCGTATCACGGACAAGAATAGCGGCAAGGAATTTGAACTGCGCGACGGCTCCGTGGTGATTGCCGCCATCACTTCTTGTACGAACACATCCAATCCGTCCGTGATGCTCGGTGCCGGATTGCTGGCAAAGAAAGCGGCGGAACTCGGTTTGAAGAGTTGCCCCTGGGTCAAGACATCCTTGGCGCCGGGTTCTCGGGTCGTAACCGAGTATCTTGCAAAATCCGGTCTGGACACATACCTAAAAGAACTCGGTTTTAATTTGGTGGGCTATGGTTGTACTACCTGCATCGGCAATTCCGGCCCTTTGCCATCCGAAATATCCCGGGGAATAAAAGAGCAAGACCTGGCCGCCTGTGCCGTTTTGTCGGGAAACCGTAACTTTGAAGGACGAGTGCATCCGGAAGTAAAAATGAACTATCTGGCATCGCCGCCGTTGGTGGTGGCATATGCGCTTGCCGGCCGAATGGACATAGATCTGTATACCGAACCGCTGGGTAAGAGCAAGACAGGCGAGGATGTTTTCTTAAAAGACATCTGGCCATCCAACAAAGAGTTGGACGAGTTGATTCGTCAATCGGTGATGCGCGACCAATTTACAAGAACCTACGGCACGATTTTTGACGGCGAAGAAAACTGGGCGAAGTTAGATGTGGCGAAATCGGCGAACTATCAGTGGGATGACGCATCCGGTTATGTGCGCAAGCCGCCTTTTTTCGCGGGCGGGGAAAATGAGAACGCGAGGCGCGAAACGGTGGAGAACGCCAGAGTGCTCGCTTTTGTGGGCGATTCGGTGACGACAGATCACATATCCCCCGCCGGCTCTATTAAAGAGGAAAGTCCCGCCGGCGATTATCTGAAATCACTGGGAGTCCCGCTCGAAGAATTTAATTCTTACGGTTCGCGGCGCGGCAATCACGAGGTGATGATGCGCGGCACTTTTGCCAATATCCGATTGCGCAACAAACTTTTGCCCGGCAGCGAAGGCGGGGTCACGGTGCATCTGCCCGATGGCAAGGATACGAGTATTTACGATGCCGCCATGCTCTATCAAAAAGAGAAGGTTCCCTGTTTGATTATTGCGGGTAAGGAATATGGCACCGGCTCTTCCCGAGACTGGGCGGCAAAAGGGCCGAAACTACTCGGTGTGCGCGCGGTGATTGCCGAAAGTTTTGAGCGTATTCATCGCACCAATTTGGTGGGTATGGGTATTTTGCCATTGCAATTCCGGGACGGCGAAAGTGCCGAGACCCTGAAACTTTCCGGCAAAGAAGTCTATACCATTCGCGGAATTGACGGTGGCATGGCAAAAGAAGTTGAGGTGCTTGCGGTTGCGCCGGACGGCACGACCGTCTCTTTTCATGCCCGGGTGCGCATAGACACGCCGCAGGAAGTTCAATATTACAAGCACGGCGGTATATTATCTTATGTGCTGTCTCGTCTTGCCGCTTGATTTTTGTATCTGTCGTAAATTTTTGGTTATATAAATGAAAGAAGAGAATTCAAAAGAAGGTTTGTCCGCTAACCCCGCCAAGGGGACCAAGGTGCGACCTTGGGAGAAGAGAAAAACAACGCCGCGCGATTCTTCTTCCAAAAGAAAGTTATTCGGTTTTGGCCGTTCGTCGGCGAAGACCGGTGATGTTTGGGATGTTATCGAAAAAACTCTGACCTATTCTCTGCGAGAACGCGCGCGCGAACGCCGCTGGAAGATCTTTTTTCGCTTGGTTTACTTACTCATTTTTTTATCTGTTCTGGTTCTGATTGCCCGGTGCCAGCAATTGGAGTTCAATGTTTACAAGGAGTTCTATCCAAAACAAGGAGAGCATTTGGCATTGATTCAAATGAAAGGTATTGTCGCGAGCGGAGGAGGTTCCGCCGGGTTCATTAGTTCCGGCCTCATGAACGACAGCCTGCGGCGTGCTTTTGAAAATAAGAACAGTAAGGCAATATTTCTGTCCATCAGCAGCCCCGGCGGCAGTCCGGTGCATTCCGGTCGTATTTATGACGAACTGATGCGTCTGCGTGCGGAATATCCGGCGAAGAAAGTTTATGCGGTAGTTGACGAGTTGGCGGCATCGGCCGCTTATCATATCGCATCCGCCACGGATGAGATTTATGCGGATGACAGCAGTCTGGTCGGTTCTATCGGCATCATTTCCGGCGGGTTCGGGTTTGAAGAGGCGATTGAAAAACTCGGGTTGGAAAGAAGACTCTACACCAGCGGCGAAAACAAGGCATTTTTGGATCCCTTTGCGCCGGTAAAACCCGACCAAGAAGTTTTCTGGCAGCAGGTGCTGGATGCACTTTATGACAACTTTGTCGCGGATGTCAAGCGAGGGCGGGGTGATAGGCTCAGCGATGACCCGGATATTTTTTCCGGCTACATCTATAACGGCGAGCGCGCGCTGGACTTGGGGTTAATAGACGGGCTGGGGAGTTTGCGTTCGGTGGCGCGGGACAGAACCGGTATGGACAATTTTATTGACTATTCGCCTAAAGTGGATTACCTGAATCGTCTTTTGGATGGGACGGCACAACAACTGACTCACAGCTTCTACGACCGCATTTTGCGCCCTGCCTTTCGGTAAAAGAAAACACCGTATGCGGCGAACTTATTAATGCGTTAATATGAAAAAATAAGGGAATTATATACAATACTCCCCAACCTTAAAAAGTAAATATTTCACAGTATAATAATGGTATTCATACCACTATGAAGACAAGAAGAAAAAACAAATTGTGCGATTGATACCTTAGATCGATTGAAATCCCTTTGTATTGCCCTTCGGGGCAAACGGATCAAGTATTGTGATTTAGTGAAATAAAGTATGGATCAAATTGGGGAGTATTGTATATAATTCCCAAAAATAAAGAGGAAGGACGTATTAATATTTATAGAGAAGTTAATAAAAAGTAAATTACTTACCAATTCTAAGACGCACAATACTGTGTTGGAAAATTACAAAAAGAAGAAACCAAACGCCATCAGTTTTATATTAACGCATGGAATCCCACAAAAGCCATTAGAGTGCCGCGAGTGCGGAAAAATGCTTCCCGCGAATTAATTTTCTTATTATCAGACAAGAGTTGAGAGCAAGGGTTACCTAATGCGCTCCAATGCTTTATGCAAAAGTTGCCAAAAACAAACGGACAAGATTAGACAAAAAGTTTTTGATCGAGACAAAGACAAAATGCCTCCCCGCCCGAGCTCCGGTGACAAATGTTCCGTTTGCAATCGTGTTTGGGAAGGTACCTGAAAGGTGCCGGGCATCGGCATCATGACCCGGATACGCATCAATTTTTGGATTGGAGATGTGGCAACTGTAACATGTCCCGGCAAGATCAAAGAAACCCCGACAACTATAAGAAAAAATGAAACCCAATAAAATACTTCAAGGTGATTGCCTCACTCTGTTATCGGCGTTTGACGAGAATTTTTTTGACCTGACAGTATTTTCTCCGCCTTATGACGGCTTGCGGGATTACAACGGCTATCAACTGGATCTGCATACTCTGGGTCTGGAACTATATAGGACAACAAAGGATGGCGGTATGGTTGTTATGGTGATTCAAGATCAAACTATTAATGGGCATAAGAGTCTCACTTCCTTCAAAACAATTGTTGATTGGTGTGAAAACATTGGTTTTAGTCTTTTTGAATGCAACATTTATAAGAAGCAAAGTAAAGACGGTGCCTGGTGGTCCAAACGATTCAGAGTGGACCATGAGTATATGCCAATTTTTTTGAAGGGTAAAAAACCCAAAGCCTTTAATAAAGAACCGGTTAAAGTGCCGTGCAAACATGCGGGAAAAACGATGAACGGGGGGGCTAATCGCAACAAAGACGGACTGACTGTCAATTCACGTCGCATTAAAATTAATGCGACCAAGTGCCCCGGGACCATATGGGATTATAGTAACGGCGGCGACAAGGTGCATCTTAAACGCCAACACCCGGCCGTTTATCCCGACAAAATTCCTTATGATTTTATCAGCGTATTTACCAATAAAAATGATCTGGTGTTGGACCCTATGGTAGGCAGTGGTTCTACCGCAATAATGGCTTCTTTATTGGATAGGCAATATATTGGGATGGATATCAGTGAGAAATATTGTCGGTTGGCAAGAATGCGAATTCGTCATATGCAAACAAATACGAAGCCCGGTTTTAAAAACATCAAAATGGATCCGGAAGAGTCAAAGAAGTCAAAAAGTTCTTTTATTGAAGGGACACTTTTTGATTCCCCGGCCCTCAATACTTCCGCCAAAGAATTGGCTGATTCCTAATCCGGTAAAGGATTAAAAAGTCTTTTGGTTTTGCAGTGGTAAAACTTAAACCACATATTAAAAAGTAACAGGTCTTTAATGTTTTTTGCAATGTTTTTTGTATGAACATCCGGCGAAGAAGGTTTATGCGGTGGTTGATGAGTTGGCGGCATCGGCCGCTTATCATATCGCATCCGCCACGGATGAGATTTATGCGGATGACAGCAGTCTGATTGGTTCTATCGGCATCATTTCCGGCGGGTTCGGGCTTGAAGAGGCGGTTGAAAAACTCGGGTTGGAGAGAAGATTCTACACCAGAGGTGAAAATAAAGCATTTTTGGATCCCTTTGCGCCGGTAAAACTCGACCAAGAAGCTTTCCGGCAACAGGTGCCGGATGCACTTTATGACAACTTTGTCGCGGATGTCAAGCGAGGGCGGGGTGATAGGCTCAGCGATGACCCGGATATTTTTTCCGGCTACATCTATAACGGCGAGCGAGCGTTGGAATTGGGGTTAATAGACGGGCTGGGAAGTTTACGTTCGATGGCACGGAACAGAACCGGTATTTTTGTGAAATGTTTCCTTGAATTTTACAAAATTCAAGGAAACATTTCACGGTGTTGCACTAATTACTTGATTTCACAGGATTCATCCATCTCAACCAGACCGCTTAATAAACGATGGCTTTGGTGACTCGCCGCCCGGATGCGATGACCTAAAAACCAAGCCGTCTTCTGGGTCACGCCCAGCTCTTTGGATAATTGTAACGACGAGATACTTTTACGACTTGGCTGAATCAAATACATCGCATATAACCAGGTCTTCAGTGGCAGATGAGAATCTTCAAAGACTGTCCCAATCCGAACTGTAAAATTCTTCCGACAATCCTTACACCGATAACCCGCAATACTCACTTTCTCGCTGACACGACGACTATTACAATGCGGACACTGTGCTCCTTCCGGCCATAACTCCTTCTCGACAAATGCCCGGGCTTTCTCTTCCGTTGGAAACATCCTAACGAAGTCAAACACCGAGATCGTTTTTTCTATTCTTTTTTTACTCATAATCCCATTATAGCCGTCCCTTATTTTCGGATGGGTTGTCAAGTATCTAATTCCCATAATTAAAGCAGACTGAAATCTCGTTTGGCTGCTTCGGCGAGCCAAACAGATCGTTTTGGCATCCCTCGATGCGGCGGGTATGGACAAGCCCGATTTTTCTACAAGTTAAACCCTGCAATCGGGCGAGGTTGATCCGGCAAGGCAAGCCCGCCGG
The DNA here is from genome assembly GCA_965209035.1 of Gammaproteobacteria bacterium. Taxonomy (GTDB): domain Bacteria; phylum Pseudomonadota; class Gammaproteobacteria; order CBDBNL01; family JAAOII01; genus CBDBPY01. The sequence goes on along the minus strand of OZ242372.1, from coordinate 807,055 downwards.
CTGTGTTTCCGGTCACTTGGCTTCTAACCGGACCTCTAACGTGGCTTCGGAAATTTTTGCGAAAACTTCCGCAGGTCTCTGATTGAACTTTTTGGACAGAGCAAAGCGGCGTCGGTGGCATGATTGACATCATTGACACTGTTGTCATTGTTGATATCGTTGTCAATCAACGGATGATGTTTGGATTGTTTCCGGGTTATTTTTGGATTGTTTTTGATTGATACGCCCGTTCGCGAGACCTGCGGGGGCTGGCGGAGGTTGGCAGCGATTGCCGGCGGTTGGCAGCAGTTGGCAGATATTGGCAGCAGTTATTAGATACTTTGGGTCAGCGAGCGAATCTCGTCGATGGCTTTTTTGTAGTCGGTCGTTCCCAGGATTGCCGAGCCGACCACCAGGGTGTCCGCGCCGGCCCGGACACAGTCCGCCACGGTTTTTTGATTAACCCCGCCGTCCGCCATAATGCGTGTCCGCCGATTCTTTGTTTTTTCTAACAGCTCCCGCAGGCGGGCAATCTTGTTGAGTTGGGTTGGAATCAGTTTTTGGCCGCCATAGCCGGGATTGACGGTCATCACCACCAGCGTGTCCGCCAGTTCGGTCAGCTCTTGCACCGCCTGCGGCGGGGTGCCGGGATTCAGGGCAATGCCGGCCAGTTTGCCTGCCCGGCGGATTTGTTCCAGTAGTTTGTGAGGATGTTGCGTGGCTTCAATATGAAAAGTAATTTGGTCCGCCCCCGCCTCAAGCATCTTGTTGATGGCGTCTTCCGGTCTCATGATCATTAAATGAACATCCAAAAACAGATTGGTGATCCTGTCCATAGCGGCAACAAGGGATGCGCCAAAAGAGATTTCCGGGACAAAGTGCCCGTCCATCACATCCAAGTGCAACCAATCCGCTCCTCCTTGTTCCAGCGCACGGATTTGCTCGCCCAGGTTTGTGAAGTCGGCGGTTAAAACAGACGGCGCAATTAAGCAATTACAACGGTTGCCGGCTTTTTGAGTTGTTTGGCGAGTCATCTGTTTTTGATTATAGAGATATCAGGCATTAGTTTAATTTAGTATAAGGCATCCATCCCGGATCACTTGTTGCTTGCCATAGGGTTGCTTTTTTTTTGGGGGGGGGGGGGGGTATGTTTATGTTTTTTGGGGTATGCTTTTTGGGATGCGACTCAGTATTCAAACAGGGCTTTTGCACAAGCCGAGTGCGGTGAGGTGTCGCCGTTTCGTTCGGGCGGAACAGCAATGCGTTGCCGCAAAGTATAGATGTTTCTTAAGCGGGTCAGGGTTTTACCGGGCGGTTGCCGGCTGTCCCGGTTGACCGCTCTTTTGGCATTTAAGCTGTCTCGGACAATATCGTAGTTTATCAAAAGGAGTCTTTTGATATAGGACATCACGGTTTCGTCGGTCAGCGGTTTGGGGCATCTTGGCGGTGGCACTCGCGGGTTGTCGGCGGGCTGTTTCTTTTCTTTGGCGGCCAAATGAAAATGTTGACAGAAATCCTCATAAACAGTCCGCAAGGCCCGTTGTTTGGCTTCAAGGGAATAGCCGGCAATATGCGGCGTTGCCGCAAAGCACAGACGGACCCAACTCGGCGAGGTTTGCTTATGCCATACATCAAAAATCAGCGTCGCTTTTGTGGTTTGTTCCCGGTGATTTTTGTCCTTTTTGTGCTTTTTGTCGGCATCGCTATCGGCGGTTATCCCGATACTGTCCGCCAGAACGGATCCTCTGGCAGTGTTGATGAGCATCTGATGTTTTTTTAGAGAACGGAGAATGTCCGTGTCGATCATCCCCGCACTGCCAAGATGGTCGCGTGTCAGCGAGCAATGCAGAGAGATACAATCGGCGGAAAGTATCCGGTTGAGCGGAGCGAGTTCTATGCCGAATGTTGTCCGATATTTTTTTGCTTCTGCCGGTTTTAAGATCGGATCATAAACGAGAATACGCGGGTGCCATTGCAAAATATCCGCCAGAGAGCGGAGCCGGACGACAAGGTGACGGCCGATGTGCCCGAAGCCGATCACTCCCAGAGAAAGACGACCCTGTAACAGTTCGGCAAGTTTGTCGGTCGCCGCAAGTGCGGATAGAACATAGTCAACTACGGCAAAGGCGTTGCTGCCGGGAGCATAGGCGAACCGAACCGAGCGTGCGCGCAGGGCGGGGATATTAACATGATCGAAGCCGGCACTGGCCGAGCCAACAAATGACAGGCGAGGTGCGTGCCTTAACAATGCGGCATCAATCTTTGTTTGGGTGCGGATGATGAGAGCGTCGGCTTTGGCAAGAAGATGCGGCGGGAAATCGGCGGTTTCCACCGTTTCTACCGTTTCCATCGCTTCCACCGCCTCCATTGTAGCCCCGTGAGGTGAAAAAAGATCCCTGCCGCCGGCTTCGGCAAGGTTTTTATCTATTAGGATCAACGGTTTCATTTGCGGTTTTATTTGCATTGAATAAAAAGACAGGTGGCAAGACCCCGGACAGAAGATAGCGACAAAATCTCAAAACGGCAGATGTAATGATTGGGCGGTTCGCGGGAACACACTTAACCAATAACCAAACGGAAAAAGAGACAGATTTTAATTTTTTTATAGTCCTTCAAGGTTAATAATGTATTGTACTTTTATTGTATCTCGTATTGCATATCGTTCATTAAACAAACACAGAAGAAATATTATTTTATAGACGGGCACAGATGACTTGCTCTGTGTCGGGGTTTGGTCGGTATAACTTGACTTCGGAAACTTCTTAAAAAACCCTGTTTTTATAAGGGTTTGCGGGCCGTTTTTATACACTATGAGCCCTTGCGACTTTGCTTCTTGCGCTTAGTGTTTGTGATCCAACAGAGCAGGTTGTTTGGGTTTTAGTTGAACGGCTTGTAAAATGCGTTGCTGTCCCGGGGTGAGTTGGTGTGGGCTGCTGTAATAGTTGCCAACGGGATTGCGTTGGATAGTTGCTTTGAAGTTGCGCAGTTCTTTGAGGATCTTCTTGGTGGTGACGATTTCCTCGGTCTTGTTTTTTTGCGGCGGCTGCGGTCGGGCATCTAGATCGGTGAACGGCAGCATTTCGGTGGTCCACACGGTGGTGGGTGCGGGCTTTTGTTGGCGGAGGACATACCGCAAGCGGCGGATGGCGGCAAACGCCAGATAGCAGAGGGCGAAATGGGCGCGGATGCGCTCGGGTTTCCAATGGAAGGTCGGGCGGATTTGCAGATCACTTTTAAGATCCCGGAAGCCGTGTTCAATGGCATACAGTTGTTTGTAGTAAGTGTAGGCGGTTTGGTAGTCAATATTGGGCGAGGCCTGCACGCCATAGAGACCGATTTCTTGCATCGCCCGGTTGATGGCTGTGGGGTTCAGTGTGGTGATGCCGTTGTTGGATAAGAACTTACGGATATCGGGACAGGCAATCCCCCGCAGAGCTTGGTGGTTGCGGCCGGTACTGTTTTTGGCCCGCTTCAAGGCCAGATGCAGCTGATGGAGATCGCGGCGGGCGCGCTTGGAGGAGAAGTTGGCATAATAATTGCGTGCCACCAGAGGGCGGTCGTTGTCGGCAAGTTGGGTGCGCGCGGGTGGTAGCAAGCCGATCTCAAAGATGCGGGCCCCGCCTTCAAAATCATAGTTGTAGACCGCCGTGCGGATCTCTTTGGGTAACTTGCGTGGCGAACAGGCCATGACAAACGCATGCCCGGCCGCCGTAATCGCCGCCAAGTTGTCTTCACTGAGGAGGCCGTTGTCAGCAATCACCACCGTCTTTTGGGCCCCCAGCCGCCGCTGCATCTCGTCCAAAGCCGGCAACAAGGTCGACACATCCGCGGTCTTACCGGTAAATAGTTTGTAGCCCAACGGCAAGCCACAAGGCGTCATCCACATCCCAAAGACCACCTGCGTCCGATGGGCTTTGCCGTCTTTGGACCAACCTCTGCAGCGGAAGTCATCCGCCTGCACCGATTCAAAATAAAAGGTCGTCGTGTCATACAGCAACAGCTGCACCGTCTTTTGGTTAAGTAATGCCAAATTGGAACGTGCCACCCGCATCTGAATGCGCTCAATCTCGGCATCATCCAAATGATCCATCGCTTTGTACATGCTGTCCTCAGACCAGTGGATCCCATATTCTTCTTCCAACAGCTGCGACAATTGCCGTTTACTAATCCGCTCGGCCGTCAGCCGCCCCCAACTGAGCACCCGCAAACAGGCATTCAGCCGTTGGCGCCGCGGTGCCACCAACGTATCCAAGCCCATGGACGCAAATAATTTCTCCATGACATAGGGCAGACCGTAACTGCGCGCACCTAAAGTTCTTAAGGCCGAAAGTGCCCCCGGTCCATCGTCATCCACCCGGTCGTTGCGCCGGATAGCATGGCCACGACCACAGCCCACCACCTTTTGATGTTTTGTTAAAAACGCATTCAGTGAGGTGCTTTGTCTTAATTCCTTCTCCAAGCGGCGGCAGCGTTGCTCCATCTCGGCCCGCACCACCGCATATTCCGCACTGTCGGCTTCCACCGGTTGGCTGGTATACAGAGTCATATTGTTCGGCTGCTTGTGCTTGGACCGATAAAAAGAAAAAACCACGGACAGAACCTGCCCGTTTTTTCGAGTGAATTCGCGAATATACATATTATGCTTTTAATTATACACTATTAAAGATCCTAAAAAAACCTTGAAAATACAAGGTTTTTTAAAAATATAATAATTTCTTTCCGAAGTCAAGATGATTGGGCGGTTCGCGGGAACACACTTAACCAATAACCAAACGGAAAAAGAGACAGATTTTAATTTTTTTATAGTCCTTCAAGGTTAATAATGTATTGTACTTTTATTGTATCTCGTATTGCATATCGTTCATTAAACAAACACAGAAGAAATATTATTTTATAGACGGGCACAGATGACTTGCTCTGTGTCGGGGTTTGGTCGGTATAATAAAAATATTCTGTTACTTGTTATGCTATTTAAACAAACCCCCCTGCGGTGTATCTTTATTTTCCTTACGCTATTTTTTTTGTTCATCGGACACTTAATGGCGACCGAGAAGGTAATGGCGGCAGAGAAGGATTTTGAAAAAGAACGCCGTATCTACAAAGAAACCCGGGATCATTTGCGTAAAAAGCAGTGGCGACAATATTTGAATCACAAGCAGCAACTGCGCCATTATCCGTTATTTGCTTATTTGGAATACGAAGAAATTTTGAAAGAGGATGCGGTGCGTCGTTCCGCACCAAAACTTCGCTCTTTTATTGAAAGTTATCCTTATTTTCCCTATTTGGCGAAGGTGCGAAGGATGCTGGCGGAAGAATTGCACCGCCTGGAAAATTGGCAAGAAGTGTTGTCTCGGACGGATCCTGCTTTTATGCCTTGTTTGCATTTCGCTTCTGTGGCAAAATTAAAGCAAAGTGATCGGGAGGAACTGCGGAAACGGGCGTTGCAAATTTGGAATAGCGGTAAGGAATTGGATGGCAGATGTGTGAAAATCTTGCGTGAGAACGGGTTTGATTTTTATTCGGACCCAACCTTGGTTTGGCAACGGGTGGTATTGGCGTTGGAAAACAGAAAATGGGGATTGGCAAGATCTTTGCGGCATTATTTAAGTGATTCACAAAAAGCGACTTTGGATATTTTACTCAAAATTCGGCACAATACGCGGCAGATTAAACGATACGCTTCTTTGTTGAAAAACTTGCCGCATCATTGCGATCTGATTACCTATGCGCTGACTCACTATCCGGATGCGCATGTCGTCGAAGGCTATAAGGATTATAAAACATATGCCCGAAAATGTAAACTGAGCCCTTTACAGCACACACAGATCCGCTATTACCTTGGATTGCATTTAACTTTGAACGGTGAGAGCGAAGGGCTGGCAGCCATGCTTTCTCTTGAGCCGCAGTTTTTGTTGGATGACAAACAACACGAATGGCGTGTCCGCAGTGCAATTAAGTTTTCTGATTGGAAAAACTTGCTAAAAATCATGGATTCTTTTCCGCCGGACTTGGCACAAGAATCCGCGTGGCTTTTTTGGAAGGGCTATGCGTTGAGTAAACTCGGTAAACAACAGGAGGCGGCGATGTACTATGAGTCGGCGTCGGATAGTCGCGATTTTTACGGATTTTTGGCAGCGGAGATACGCGGTAAAAACAAAAAGATTGAACATAGGCCGGCCAATACGCAAATCGGAGTGAGTATTATGCAATCCCGTCCGTTTTTGCGTTTTATGGAGTTTGTTTATCTGGGGCAGCGAGGCAACGCTTACAAAGAATGGAGTAACATGCTGGATCATGCATCAAAGAATCAAATCTTGGCACTGGCGGGATTTGCCCATGAGCAACATAATTATTATCTTGCCATAAGGGCCTTTAGCGAAGCGGAATATTGGGATGACTTACAGCGGCGTTATCCTTTGCCGTATTCTTCGTTGGTAAAAAATACGGCTCGTGCCAATAACTTAAACCCCGCTTTGTTATACGCCATTATGCGGACGGAAAGTTCTTATCGTCCGGAAGTGCGTTCCAGGGCGGGTGCCGTAGGATTGCTGCAGGTCCTGCCCTCAACAGCCAGAGAGGTTAAGCGTCGCTATAATTATGCGCAGCCTCTGCGCTTGATAAACCCCAAGGTTTCTTTAGATATTGGCGGTCTGTATCTGCGCCAACTTTTTGATACATATCAAGGCCATCTGGTTCTGACCATAGCCTCTTACAATGCGGGTCCTACGGCTGTGAAGTCTTGGCTACCGGAACGGGGTTCCAAGCCCGCGATTGAATGGATTGAGACCATCCCCTACGGCGAGACTCGCAAGTATGTTCGCAGAGTTTTGTATTCTTGGGTTATTTTTGAATGGCGCTTGGGTAAAGTAGAGACGGTCTCTTTGCACCACTCCATGCGTGATATCAATTACAGATACAGATGAATTTGTCGCGCATCCCGGGATACCCCGAACACCCGGAACATCCAAAGCATCATGTTTAGCGGTCTGATTGCGGGGACCGGTAGAGTGGAGAGGCTGCGGCCTGTGTCCGGCGGTTTGGCATTGGGGATTAATTGTGAAGTATTGTTTGCACAAAAAAATAGCCCGGTTCCCGGTGACAGTATTGCAGTCAACGGTATCTGCCTTACGGTGAGTGATTTGGATTTGAGAGGGAAAAATATTTTGTTTGAACTTGGAACAGAGACGCTGGCGGTTACCACCGCCCGGCGATGGTCCGAAGGTGACGAAGTGAACCTTGAAGGTTCCCTCAGGGTGGGTGATGCTCTTGGCGGTCATTATCTTACCGGCCATGCGGATGGGGTGGGCATCATAAAAAAAATGACAGAGGATGGTATGAATAGACTGCTAGAAATTGAATATCCGTCGGAAATAGGCGGTCTGTTAGCTGTCAAAGGCAGTGTGGCGGTGGATGGTATCAGTTTGACGGTTAACAGAGTGACAGCATCCGAGTTCTCGGTTGGTTTGATACCCATGACTTTGAAACGCACGATCGCCAAACATTATTGCCGGGGCACAGGCGTTAATTTGGAAGCGGATCTGTTGGCGCGCTATGTGGCTTCTTCTTTGGCTTCTTCTTTGAGTGGCGGGATGCAACGGGCAAAAGGCTAAAAGGCTAAAAGGCCAGGGGGGCGGGATAATCGGGTAAGGCGTGTCAAACGCATATTCAAAATGATATACAATAGAAAGAGTGTAATAATAATTGACAGATGGCAAAAATTCTTGTGATTAACGGACCAAACTTGAACCTTCTGGGAAAGAGAGAGCCCGAAATTTATGGCGCGACAACGCCGGATGCTTTAAATAGCGAACTGCGGCGAATTGCGACGGCCGCGGGACACAGTCTGGAAGTATTTCAGTCCAATAGTGAAGGAAATCTGATAGACCGTATTCAATCGGTATCGTCGCCGGATTGGGCATTTATCATCATTAATGCGGCCGCATTGACGCACACAAGTATCGGTTTGCGTGATGCGTTAAAATTAGTCGGTGTGCCTTTCGTTGAAGTGCATATTAGCAATATCTATGCCCGGGAATCTTTTCGGCATCACTCTTATTTGAGTGACATTGCCAGAGGAGTGATCTGCGGTTTTGGGGTTGACGGTTATATGTATGCTTTGCGTTTTGCCATAAAGGAAATTCAGTTAAATAATTAATGTAATGCAATGAATGTAACGGATAATAATACGACAAAATAAAAATGGAGATAAAAAAAATTAAGCAACTCATTCTGATTCTTGAAGAATCCGATTTGGATGAACTGGAAGTAACGGAAAAGGACTCTTCCGTTAGGCTGGTAAAACGAAAAAGCAGGGGCGCAATTATGGCAGCGGCGGCAACACCGCCGCCTGCGCATGTTGCGAAGGAACCGGCCTCACCGGAAACAGGGAAGGTATCGCCCGAAGAGATGCAAGGACATGCCGTGCGTTCACCCATGGTCGGCACTTTTTACAATGCATCCTCTCCCGGCAGTGCTCCGTTTGTCAAGGTCGGCAGTCAGATTAAGGAAGGGGATACAATCTGTATTGTGGAAGCGATGAAAACCTTGAATAAGATCAAGAGCGATCGCGCGGGAATTGTCAAAGAATTACCGGTGGACAATGCGGCGCCTGTGGAATATAATCAGATTCTTTGCATTTTGCAGTAAAGAAGCGGATGCGATCTTGTCCGGGGTGTGTTCGTGTTTAACCGATTGCTGATTGCAAATCGCGGTGAAATAGCACTCAGAGTGTTGCGCGCCTGCAGAGAACTTGATGTGTTCGCCGTTGCGGTGTACTCGCAAGCGGATAAAGAACTGATGCATGTGCGTATGGCGGACCAATCCGTATGCATTGGTCCCAACAGTGCGACGGAAAGTTACTTAAATACGGCGGCGATCATCAGTGCCTGTGAGGTTACGGGCGCCGAGGCGGTGCATCCCGGCTACGGGTTTTTGGCGGAGAACGCCGATTTTGCGGAGCAATTGGAGCGCAGCGGTTATACTTTTGTGGGTCCTTCGCCCGATGTGATTCGCACGATGGGCGACAAGGTTTCCGCCATAGCGACGATGAAAGAAGCGGGCGTGCCGACTGTGCCGGGTTCGGACGGTGAATTGAGTGGTAACCACAAAGAGCATGCGGATATTGCGAATCGTATCGGTTATCCGGTGATTATTAAAGCGGTCGCCGGTGGCGGTGGCCGAGGGATGCGAGTTGTCCGTGCGGCGGATGAATTACCCGAGGCCATAGAGCTGACACAAAGCGAAGCGAAAGCGGCGTTTGGCAATGCCGCCGTTTATATGGAAAAATTTTTGCAATCTCCCCGTCATGTGGAAATTCAGGTGATGGCGGATGGACACGGAAATGCGGTGCATCTTGGGACACGCGATTGTTCCATTCAGAGACGGCATCAAAAACTGATAGAAGAAGCGCCCGCACCGGGGATAGATGCGGATGCCTATCAACAGATCACACAGACCTGTGCGGATGCCTGTAAACGGATTAAGTATTTGGGGGCGGGGACCTTTGAATTTCTTTATGAAAACGGACAGTTTTACTTCATAGAAATGAACACGCGCATCCAAGTGGAGCATCCGGTCACGGAAATGGTGACGGGATATGACCTGGTGAAAGAGCAGATTCTGGTGGCGAGCGGCCAGCCTTTGTCTTTTCGACAAAAAGACATTACCATGCGCGGCCATGCGATTGAATGCCGCATCAATGCCGAGGACTACAAAAATTTTATTCCGAGCCCCGGCAAGGTTTCGCATTTCCACGCGCCGGGAGGGCCCGGTGTGCGCGTAGATTCGCATTTGTATGACGGTTATACAATCCCGCCTTATTACGATTCGTTGGTGGCAAAAATTATAGCTCACGGCGACACGCGCAAGACGGCTATCGCGCGGATGTGCTCTGCTTTGGAAGAGATTTACATTGCCGGCATAGAAAGTAACTCGGAGTTGCATCGTTCTATTTTGCGTTCTCCCGAATTCATCGCGGGAGGTGATGCAATTTCAATTAACCATCTTTCCGCTTAACGCATACTCAGTGTATTCATATCTTTTGCAGGCATGGGAATAAAAAAGGCGCTTATTACGGGCATTACCGGTCAGGATGGTTATTATCTTGCAAAACTCTTGCTGGAAAAAGGCTATGAGGTGCATGGCATAAAACGGCGAACATCGTTAATTAATACCACCCGCATAGACGAACTTTATAAGGATCCGCATCTGAAGGGCGCACAACTGTTTTTGCATTACGGCGATGCCACCGATGGGATGGCCACGGTGAATATCTTGCATCGGGTTAAGCCTTCCGAAATCTACAACCTGGCCGCCCAGAGTCATGTGCGCGTATCCTTTGATGTGCCGGAATATACCGCGGATACGGTGGGTATGGGGACGCTCAGACTGCTGGCTGCGTTGCGTTCATGCGGAATGGGAAAAGAAGTTCGTTTTTATCAGGCATCTTCCAGCGAGATGTTTGGTGCGGCGCCGCCGCCGCAGAATGAAGGCACCGCATTTTACCCGCGTTCTCCTTATGCCGTGTCAAAATGTTTTGCCCATTGGATAGCCATTAATTATCGCGAGGCATACGATATGTTTGTTGCCAGCGGGATTTTATTTAATCACGAATCTCCTTGGCGCGGTGAAACCTTTGTTACCCGCAAAATTGCCATGGCCGTCGCGCGTATCAAAAAAGGGTCTAAAGATTGCGTTTATATGGGAAACTTGGGTGCCGTGCGCGATTGGGGGCATGCGCGCGACTATGTGCGCGGCATGTATCTGATGTTACAGCATCATACGCCGGATGATTTTGTGTTGGCAACGGGGTGTTCGGCGACGGTGCGTTTTTTCATGGAACAGGCGTTTGCCTGTGCCGGTATGGAAATCATTTGGGAGGGAGAAGGTCTGCGGGAAATCGGTATAAACAAGAGCAACGGCAAGACGGTTGTCCGCATTGACGAGCGTTATTTCCGCCCGACAGAGGTGGAGAATCTGCGCGGCGACTATTCCAAGGCGAAGCGGGAGCTGGGTTGGGAACCCGCGGTAAGTTTGGAGGAATTGATAGAAGAAATGGTTGAGAGCGAGTTGCGCAGTCTTGCGTAAATTCGCTTCTTTTAATTTTTAATTGCGATCGTGGAAGGAAAATCCCGAGTTTTGGTTACGGGAGCCACCGGCATGGTGGGCGGTGCGGTTTGTGATCTGCTAAAAAAACGCGGGCATACCAATATCATAATTGTTGACAGACGGACCACAGATTTACGCAATCAAGCACAAACAAACGCATTCTTTCGCGAAACCGAACCGGAGTATGTGTTTTTGTCCGCCGCCAAGGTGGGAGGTATTTATGCCAATCACACTTATCCCGCGGAGTTTATTTATGATAACCTGATGATTGCGGCGAATGTCATAGAGGCATCTCGCCGCAGTCATGTGAAACGCTTGCTATTTTTTGGCAGTTCTTGCGTTTATCCCAAGTTCGCCGAGCAACCGATTACGGAAGACGCCTTGCTTGGCGGTTTTTTGGAGCCCACCAACAAACCGTACGCTCTGGCAAAGATAGCGGGGCTAGGGTTGTGCGAAGCCTACAACTGCCAATACGGAACGGATTTTCGGTCCGTGATGCCGACCAATGTCTACGGGCCGCGCGACAACTATCATCCGCAAAACAGCCATGTGATGGCCGCCTTGTTGGCGAGGTTTCATCGCGCCAAGGAAGAAAGATTGCCGGAGATTGTTTTGTGGGGGAGCGGAAAGCCGCGGCGGGAATTTATTCATGCCGAAGATCTGGCCGAAGGCTCTCTTTTTGTTATGCATGTTCCCGCCGCCAAGTTGCACACCGGGGATCGGACGAACGAGCATATTAATGTCGGTTGCGGCGAAGACATATCGGTGCGCGAACTTGCCGAACTGATCAAGGAAATTGTGGATTATGACGGGAAGATGACTTGGGATACTTCTATGCCGGACGGGACACCGAAGAAGGTTTTGGATGTGACCAGACTGCACAAACTGGGCTGGAAGCATCGCATTAACTTAAAGGAAGGGATTCGCATGGCATATGAGTGGTTTAAGGAGAACGAGAATAGGTTGCGAGTGCAATGAATCATAATAATAATGACGAATTGTTAATCGTTGATTTTGGTTCGCAATACACGCAATTAATCGCCAGAAGGTTGCGGCAGGCCGGTTATTATGCGACTGTTACACCGCGGTCCGCTCTCAAAGAAAATACCTTGCATTCTTTTAAGGGGGCGGGCATTATTCTTGCCGGCAGTTACAGATCCGCGGCGGACGATGCGGATGTCGCCGTCCGGGAATTCGTGTTGGGCGGGCGCGAGCATCCGCCGGTGTTGGGCATATGCTATGGGATGCACCTGTTGGCAAACTTTTATCGGGGCACTGTCGGCGAGGGGCAGGGCGGTGAGTATGGTGCGAGCGAGGTCTCTCTTGAAAAAGGGGGGCTTCTTTGGCGCGGAATGCAATCGCCCGGCACGCGCAAAGTTTGGATGAGCCACGGTGACGAAGTGCAATCCTTGCCGGCGGGATTTGTATGCACAGCCCGTAATGCGGACGGACAGATCGCGGCGTTTGAATCCTCCGCCCAAAAAATCTATGCGGTTCAGTTTCACCCGGAGGTTTCACATACTGTCGGCGGAACAAAAATTCTTGTCAATTTTGCCCGCATATGCGGTTGCCGTCCTTCTTGGACGGAAGGACACATTATTGATGAGATCCTAACCGATATGCAAGACAAAGTGGGTGAAAAGGAGAACGCCATTATCGCACTTTCCGGTGGCGTGGATTCGACCGTTGCCTGTGTTCTGGCGGCACGCGCCCTGGGCAACAGAATTAGGCCCATTTTGGTGGATACGGGTCTGCTTCGCTGCGGCGAAGCGGATCAAGTTGTGCGGGAACTGAAGACCCTGATGAATATTAAGGTGCGCAAGGTGAATGCCGTGCGGTTATTTTTTGATGCTTTGCGGACCGCACAGGACCCCGAAAAAAAGAGGATGATCATCGGTAAGAATTTTATTCGCGTTTTTGAAAAAGAGGTGCGGAAGGTGGGGGGAGCCGACTGGTTAGTCCAAGGGACCATTTATCCGGATGTGATTGAATCCGCGGCCGTTGCGGACGCTCGGGTGATTAAATCGCATCATAATGTCGGCGGCTTGCCGGCTAAGATGAAGTTACGATTGTTGGAGCCGCTTAGAATGCTGTTCAAAGACGAGGTGCGTCGCCTGGGCAAAGAATTGGGGATACCGGATTCTTTGTTGATGCGGCATCCTTTCCCGGGCCCCGGGTTGGCGGTGCGAATTATGGGGCGGGTTAACCGCAAGCATGCGGAGATTTTGCGTTCCGCCGATCGTATTTACCTGGAGGAATTGCGGGCGGCCGGCTATGATCGCAAGGTGAGTCAGGCATTTTGTGTGTTTTTGCCGATACGTTCCGTGGGCGTGGGCGGGGATGAACGCTCTTACGGATATGTGATTGCTTTGCGAGCCGTAGTGACCGAGGATTTCATGACAGCGGCTGTGGCGGATCTGCCCGGTCCTTTTTTGCACCGGACGGCAACGCGCATCATCAATGAGGTCAAAGATGTCGGTCGGGTTGTTTATGATTGCTCTTCCAAACCGCCGGCAACCATAGAGTGGGAATGAGCCGGGCGGACATCCGAATATGAAAGGCAGCTCACCGAGACCAAATACGCGTTCTGAAAAAGAAGACACCCACTGGATGCAGGCTGCCATACGGGAGGCCCGGTTGGCAATGTCTGTTGATGAGGTGCCCGTGGGTGCTGTGATTGTTAAACAGAACAAGATAATAGGGAGGGGGCACAACCGGATGATTGCAACATCGGACCCCACCGGGCATGCCGAGATCCTGGCTATGCGCCAAGCCGGTGCTTTTGAGGGAAACTATCGTTTGACGGATTGTATTCTTTATGTTACTCTGGAACCCTGTGCGATGTGTCTGGCGGCGGCATCACATGCGCGCATTGTCGCGATTGTTTATGCTTTGCCGGAGCCGAAAACCGGCGCAGTGGTCAGCCGGGGGTGTTTGACCGACACACAGATGCTCTCATGGAAACCCATGTCTCGCTCGGGTGTTTGTAAGGAGGAATCTGCGGATCTGCTGCAATCTTTTTTTGTGATTAAACGAAAAAAGATCAGTTCTGCCGGAACTCACGGAGGGACAAGATAGAAGTGGCGAGTATTGGTTTTTGTTTCATTTATAAGCGGGCTTTAAAAATTGGAAACCCTATGTCCGTTTTATTCTGTTGGTGATGCTATTGCCATTGTATTTTTTGCGTGTTGGTCGATTAAAAAGTTCGGTAAAAAGTGAAACATGATTATCTGATTTCCGGGAACGAAGATCTTCTCGCACATTCTTATAGATTCTGCGTGGTGATCCCGGTATTCAACAGACCGGAATACTTGAAACGTTGCTTGGAATCTGTGTGCGCTTCCCAATTACCGGCGACTTTGCTTATTTTTTTTGATGACGGCAGCGACGATGCCGAGACACTGCAATTGCTAACAAAATTTCGTCATCCCCAAGCGGACTGCTTGCGGATAAAACGCAGAAATAGACTGCCACAGTCCGGGTTGTTGGATACGCTGCATCATAACTTAATGTTTGCTTTCAATTATGCACTGTCTCACTTTGAATGCTCTTATCTGGCGGTTCTGGATTCGGATACGATTGTCAAAAAGAATTGGTTGCTTGTCTTGCGTTCTTTATATGAAAAGCAAGTCGATAAACCAAACATGATCCTTTCGGGGTTTACATCCTTAAGTTCATTACGGAAGAAAATTTTGAAAGAGACCGCAGATTACTATCAAGTCAATCTCTTAAACGGAGTGGGTCTCTTTTTTTCCGTTGCTTTTTATACAAAGATATTTGTTCCTATGGAGCCCTATTGGGACGATTGCCTGTCGCGCAGGATGTCCGAACGCGGTTACCGGATGTTGGCATCCAGACCTTCCGTGATTCAGCACATAGGAAAACGAGGAACCTTCAGCGGCGGCTATTTTTTTAGCGAAAGGGCGGCGGATTTTGGTCCGTTTCCAAGGTTCAACAAGTTTCTTTATTATGCGACGGATTTTCCGATCAGATTTATTCGCGGAAAACTGGGACGCATTAAGAGACACCTTCTTGGAAATTGAAGCGGCAGGAAATACGGTGTGCCAAGCATCCCCGTCGCTTGGGCGGTATGCGCGCAGCAAATCGGGATGACCATTCTGTGCCCCCGGAATTAGGCACGTATCTCGTCGCTTTTCCAAGAATTGGGCATTCTGTCGGGCTGTCGGGAAAATTCTTTAAATGAAACACGATTATCTGATCTCTTGGAACGGAGATCTGCTTGCTTCTTCTTATCGAGTTTGCGTGGTGATACCTGTATTCAACAGACCGAAATACTTGAAACGTTGCTTGGAGTCTGTGCGTGCTTCCCAATTGTCGGCGACTTTGCTTATTTTTTTTGATGACGGCAGCGACGACGCCGAGACACTGCAATTGATCAAAAAATTTCGTCATCCGCAAGCGGACTGTTTGCGGATAACACGCAGAAATAGAATGCCGCAGGCCGGGTTGTTCGATACGCTGCATCATAACTTAATGTTTGCTTTCAATTACGCCTTGTCCCATTTTGAATGCTCTTATCTGGCGGTGCTGGATTCGGATACGATTGTCAAAAAAAACTGGCTACTTGTCTTGCGTTCTTTGTATGAAAAACAGACAGATAAACCAAACATCCTGCTCTCGGGATTTAATTCTTTAAGAAAGAAAAATTTGAAAGAAACTGCCAATTACTGTCAAAAGGCGGACATCGGCGGGGTTAGTCTCTTTTTTTCTGTCGCTTTGTACAAAAAATTATTCCTACCCTTACAGAACAGTTGGGATGAACTCGTGGTTTGGCGGATGTCGCAACGCGGTTACCGAATATTAGCCGCCAAACCTTCCGTAGTTCAACACATCGGCTGGCAAGGGACTTTTAGTAGCGGTTATTTGTTTAGTGATACGGCTCAAGATTTTGGTCCGTTTCCAAGGCTCAATAAGTATCTTTATTATGCGGTGGAATTTCCGATCAGCGTCACTCGCAGAAAACTGGGGCGCCTTAGGAGACAACTTCTTGGAGACTAAGGCTTTTATGTCATCCGAAATACCCAAGATCTTACATCAGACCTATTCCACTCGGCGTTTGCCGAGGTACTTGGCAGGGTTGCGGAAGGGGTGGTTAAGGAACCATCCGGATTGGGAACACCGATTCTGGACAGACGCGGATATACGGGATTTTTTTGTTCGGTACTATCCGGCATTTCTTGCCACTTTTGATGCTTATCCGAAAGCAATTATGCGAGTGGACGCGTTTCGTTACTATCTTCTTTATCATTACGGCGGCGTTTATGCGGATTTGGATTACGAGAGTCTTTGTCCGCTTGATGCGTTATTGCAACAAAAGAGCATTTTATTGGTGCCGGAACCCTTGGAGCGTGTGCGGACCGGGAAATCAAAGTGCCGAGGTTTCTCTTATGTGGTTTCCAATGCTTTGATGGCTTCGGCGGCCGGACATCCCTTTTGGAAGCGGGTCACAGAGCATTTGCAGATTGCCAAGGATGACTGGGATCCCTTGGATGCTACGGGTCCCTTTATGTTGACGAGGGCGCACACGGAGTTTCGGCCAATCTTGCCTTTGGAAAAACACGATCATTTTGAATTGAACCCGAGCAAGACAATTAATGCGGGGCAAACGGCATATGCCGTGCATCACTGGCACGGCAGCTGGTGGATCCGCCCTTGGTATAAGGAGGCTGCCGTCCGTTTGTTGAAAAAACTGGCGAAGATTTTTTTGCCCTTATTCTTGCCAAACTTTCAGTTGCGCGCATATCTTGCCAAGCATCCGACGGATGATGTCCGGGTGAACATCCCAAAAAGAGAGAAGCAATACCGTATTCTGAGCCCTGTTCTGAGCCGTGTTCTGATTTTGGATCGCGGGCGTATTGTCCGGGATATAAAAGATTTTTCTTGTTCGGATGCCGCGCGGAAATTAGCCCAAGGAAAATTAAAACCGCTGGTTTCCGCCTTGTTGATCACCAAAGAGCGTCCCGGGTTGGCGATGCGGGCGGTCCGATGTTTTTTACGGCAAGACTATTTTCCAAAAGAGTTGATCGTCATAGACGAAGGAGATGACAGATTTTATCTGGAATTGAAAAAAATTAACAGTCCGGAAATTAAGTATTTTCGCAATGAAAAGGCGACTTCGTTGGGGGCCCTGCGTAACCGCGCCATCACTTTGGCAAACGGCGAATATGTTTGCCAATGGGATGACGATGATCTGTATCATCCGCAAAAAATATCTTATCAGTTATCCGCCTGTCAGTCCTGTGATGCCGATGCGTGCTTTTTGTTGCGTGAAATCCTTTATAGTCGAAAGCCGCTTGCTTTGGCGATTTCCGGCAGCCGTCTGTGGGAGGGGACGATGTTGGCGCGCAAGAGTGCCCTGTCCCGGTACCCGCGTATGCGGCGCGGTGAGGACTATTGGGCGGTTCATCGGCTTGCCAAACGCAAACGCGTTGTGATTTTGGATTTTCCGGAATTGTATATTTACACCTATCACGGTGATAATACTTGGGGTAGGAATCATTTTGCCCGGGTCTTTGCCAAGTCGGAACATGTGTATTTTTTGCGCCCGGAACTACGCGCCGCTCTTGCGGAACTGGAGGATCCTTATCCGGATTTATCCGGGGACGCACAAATGCGCCGGGACTGAAAGAATCATCGCCGGTCATGACGATAGAGTATCGCAATACACAGTACAAGAGGACGGACAAAAGGGCGGGTTATCCGCCTGTGTATGTCGTTAATATGCGACAAAGTGAGGAAAGGCGGCGTAGTATAGAAAACCAGTTAACGAGAGAAAAAGTTTTTTACGGTTTTGTGGATGCCGTGGACGGTGTCAAGTTGGGAGAAGAGGTCACAGATAACTATAATGAAATTAAGCGGGAATATGCGAGTTCCGAGCAAGACATGATGGTGCGTCTCCATCATTTTGTGGTCCCCAAAAAGCGAAAGAAAATTAAAGTTGAAAAAGCGATGTTGCCGCGCCCTTTGACGGCCGGTGAGGTGGGTTGCTTTTTGAGCCATATGAAAATATATAGCCATATGATTCATGAGAATAACCCTTTTGCCGTTATTTTGGAAGATGACGCACAACTCATGCCAGGCTTTGGCGAATTCATTTTACACTTGGTAAAGCAAGATCTCAGGTATGAATTAATCTTCCTGGGTCATTTGTATTGGGGTGCCCGCTCTCTTAAGGATGAGGAAACTCCCTTGTCTTTGTGGGGGCGGGTTAAATTAAATCATCCTTATGAGTTGGGTCATTTTGTAGTGGTTCCCTTGGGTAGCCATGGATATTTGATCACATTGAGGGGGGTAAAAAAATTATTGGAACTGTCTATGCCCATGCGTCTGCCCTTGGATTTGTTATTAACCTTGGGTGTTTATGATAAAAGATACGGTATTGCCGGTGTCAATCCAAAGGTGGTACAAACGACGGCATATTTTTTTCAAAACTCCACGATCACCGGGCGACCGGCTGGCTATAGAAGAGCCTCCTGGAAAGAGTGGTTGAATGGTAAGTTACCGTTCTTGTATAACGGGATGCGCAGATCTTACAGATTTTTGCTGGGGATAGGGTTATATGTTCGGCAAATGGGCGGGGGATATGTTCCCTAAGCAGTCTTCCTTAAAGGATAAGATACCGTGCATTTACTTTTTGGCGAATGCGTCTCGCGCGTCTCGCGATGATTTGGCATCTTTGGTTCCTTCGGTTCTGGCGGGAGGTGTCGGAATTGTTCAATGGCGCGCTGTGGCGGACGAGCCTGCCGAAACTGCCGAAGATACGGAGGTTCTTTTGGAATTAAAAAAAATCTGTGCCAGGCGCGCAGCCCTGTTTCTTATTAATGACGATGTTGCTCTTTGTCGGAAGATCCAAGCGGACGGTGTCCATCTGGGACAAACCGATATGCCGGTCGGCAGGGCGCGACGACTGCTCGGAAGTTCCGCCGTAATCGGCCAGACTTTGCATTCCGAATTGCATGCCCAAATGGCCCCGTATGCGGAATTGGATTATGTTTCTCTCGGTTGTATGTTTCCCAGCCGCACAAAACCGGGCCTGCCAATTTTGGGTGTTGTGGGAGCAAGGCGGGTGATAGCCGAAGTACGCAAACGAAGTGCCGTGCCTATATTTTGTATAGGCGGTATCAATGCACGGAATCTTCGGTCATTGCGCCCGCTTCGGCCGGACGGCATTGTTTTGTTTGAAGGTCTCGCGTTTGCAAAAGATCCGCGATCAATCGCCGAGCAAATGTGCGAAGAACTTCGGTCATGGTAGCGGGGATTCCCGTAGCCGTGACGATTGCGGGTTCGGATTCGGGAGGCGGTGCCGGAATTCAGGCCGACATTAAGACATTTTCCGCTTTGGGAGTATATGCCGCTTCCGTGATTACCGCTTTGACCGCGCAAAATACTTGCGAGGTGGCGGGCGTCGCCGAGGTTGCGCCACAATTTGTCCGTCTTCAGATGCAAACGGTTGCCAAGGATATGCATATCCATTCGGTTAAGATTGGGATGCTGGCGAATAAGCGAATTATCTCGGAAGTTGCCAAAGAGTTGAGGCGGACGAATTGGAAAAACATTGTGTTGGATCCTGTGCTTCTTTCCCAAGGCGGTGCAAAACTTCTTGCCGGTGATGCAATTTCTTCGCTAATAGGTGAAATCTTTCCGTTGTCTTGCATCGTGACACCAAATATCCCCGAGTCTGCGGCACTTCTGGGCATCAGGCCGGAAGAGGTGATTTCAAACATCCCCGAAGCGGCCGCATCCTTGAGAAAACTGGGTGCTCCCGCGGTCTTGATTAAGGGAGGTCATTCGTCCGGTGTCACTTCGGACGACTGGTTACTGGATGGGTCCTCCTCTATTGGGTCCCCTATTCGCAAGTTTTCCGCCCCGAGGCAGGATACAACACACACACACGGCAGCGGCTGCACCCTGTCTTCGGCTATTTGTGCTTACTTGGCACGCGGGCACTCCTTGCCGGCGGCCGTAGAGCATTCTAAAAAATATGTTACCGGAGCCATAACGGCGGGTAAAGATTTAAAAATTGGCAAGGGAAACGGCCCGTTGCATCACTTTTATAGAAAATATCACGAGTAGAGTGTATAATAATCGCAATGAGAAAAAAGAGTATTTGTTCTTGGAGTCTGCTTAAGGATCGTCAGCCGACAGCCGCTCTGGTTGCCAATGTGGATCTGGTAGTCGTCCGTTATGACGACAAAATTTCGGTTCTTTACGGGCGTTGCTTGCATCGCGGCGGATTGCTTGCGGACGGAGCAATTGAAGGCGATAACCTCATCTGCGGATTGCATGGCTGGGATTTTCGTTATGACACGGGTATCAGTTCTTATAACCCGACGGAAAGGTTGGCCAAGTTCAATGCTTGGGTGGAAGATGATAAGGTTTGGGTGGACGAAGATCAAATTTCCGCATGGGAGAAAGATAATCCGCAACCCTACGCTCGCAATACCTATCTCGGTCAGTATGCCGATCATAGTGATGAGAAGTTCAGAGCCGCCGAACCGCATAACAAGGAGATACAACACCTTGCAAAACACGGACTGGATGCCGGTCATCATGGCCCTATGGCGGCGATGGGCGTCCCCTATGATCAGTTGCCTCGGTGGGATGACATACAGTTTGTCACCGCGCAACTGCATAAGTTTCCTCTGTTGGACGATTCTACCGTAGGGACGGATCTGGTGATAGGGGCTACGGCCAAAAAACCGTTGAAATTAAAAATCCCGCTTTTTGTTTCGGATATGAGTTTTGGCGCTCTTTCCGAGGAGGCGAAACTGGCATTGGCTCAAGGGGCCGAAATGTCGGGTACCGGCATATGCAGCGGCGAGGGTGGTATGCTGGCGGAGGAGCAACAGGCATGTCGGCGTTATTTTTACGAATTGGCTTCGGCGCGGTTTGGTTATGGTATGGATAAAGTGAAAAAGTGTCAAGCATTTCATTTCAAAGGCGGTCAGGCGGCAAAGACCGGTACGGGCGGACATCTTTCCGGCAGTAAGGTTGCCGGCAAGATTGCCAAGGTGCGCGGTCTCAAACCCGGCACTCCCGCCATATCACCGGCCAGTTTTCCGGACTGGGAAGACATCAGCCGGATGCGTGACTTTGCGGATATGGTTAAAGAAGAGACAGGCGGGATCCCCATCGGCTATAAGCTTTCGGCACAAAACATAGAAAAGGACATAGATGCCGCGTTGGACATAGGCGTCAATTACATTATTTTGGATGGGCGCGGCGGCGGCACCGGCGCGGCACCGGTTATTTTTCGCGATCATATTTCCGTACCGACCATACCCGCATTGGCCAGGGCACGCCGACACTTGAATAAAATGGCACGACCGGATGTCACTCTCATCATTACGGGCGGTTTGCGTGTTCCCGCAGACTTTGCCAAGGCACTCGCATTGGGCGCGGATGGGATTGCCGTTTCAAACGCAGCCATTCAAGCCATCGGCTGTTTGGGTATGCGTGCGTGCCATACCAATAATTGTCCGGTCGGCATAGCAACTCAGCAAAAGGATTTGCGGGCAAGGTTAATTATTAAAGAATCGGCGAAGCGACTTGCCACCTTTTTTGATGCTTCCGTCAAGTTGATGCAAGTGTTGGCTCGGGCTTGCGGGCATGATCATTTAAGTCAGTTTTGTACCGAGGATCTCACAACATTTAATTACGATATGGTCCGCTTAACCGGGATCAACTACGGCGGCGTTGAAGCCGAATCAATATGAACAAGAACAAAAAATGGTATAAGGTTCTTGCCAAGGACGAACTTGGTGAAAACCGTGTGACATCCGTTGCCTGCGGCAGAAAAACACTTTGCCTGACAAAGTATGCGGGTAAGTACGGGGCTATGGATAATAAATGCCCGCACCAGGGAGGTCCCTTGGGAGAAGGTTCCATCGAAGATGGCTGGTTGCGTTGTCCCTGGCACGGCTGGGATTTTCATCCGCACACGGGCCGCTCGCCCGGTTCGCATGATGACGGCGTTCCGACCTATACGGTGGAAGATCGCGCAGACGGGGTTTATGTTTGTTTGGAAGAGGAAGAAGCCCGTCCGGTGACCGTGAGCGATGTGATGGCGGATACTTTGGTGAACTGGGGTATCAAAGCGGTGTTCGGTATGGTGGGGCACTCCAATTTGGGATTGGCGGATGCGGTGCGGCGCAAATGCGAAGAAGGCGACATGCGCTACTTCGGTATCCGGCACGAGGGGGCGGCCGCTTTTGCCTGTTCCGGTTATGCAAAATTAACCGGGCGTCCGATTGCCTGTTTGGCGATTGCGGGCCCCGGCTCTACTAATCTTCTCACAGGACTTTGGGATGCGCATGTGGACAGGGCCCCCGTGATCGCATTGTCCGGGCAAGTGGAAACACAGTTTCTCGGCCCCGGTGCTTTTCAAGAGATCGATTTGCAAGCCGCATTCGGTCAGGTGGCGGGGTTTAGTCAGCAAGTTCTTCCTTCAAGTAAGCACGCCGAATTGGTGAACTTGGCATGTAAAAGTGCCATCTTGAATCGTAATGTTTCCCACCTGATTTTTCCGGATCAGGTGCAAACTCTCGCAGCGGATGAGAACGCGAAGGCGGGCTCGCCGGTCGGGAGGCTGGGCAACCGTGCTATCACACCGGCGGCGGATTCGGTGCGGCAGGCCGTGGCCACATTGAAGCAGTCCAAAAGGCCGGTGATCATATGCGGGCATGGGGCGCGCTTTGCGATGAATAGTATCTTGAATCTGGCGGAGCAATTGAATGTCCCGGTATTGACAACCTTTAAGGGCAAAGGAGTTATTTCCGATGCGCATCCTCTGGCTTGCGGGGTGCTTGGGCGCAGCGGGACTCCCATTGCCAGTTGGTTTATGAACGAGTGCGACACTATTTTAGTTTTCGGAGCAAGTTTTAGCAATCATACGGGGATCACGACCAAAAAGAAACTCATTCAGGTGGACTATGATGTGATGGCACTTGGTAAGTTCCATCCCGTAGATATTCCCGTCTGGGGAGAAATAGAAATCACCGCCGACATTCTTGCCAAGGAACTTGCGGGAGTTGTCAAGGAGGATCGGCAAGAACAGATTAAAGAACGGTGGAGACTATGGCGTGCCGAAAAAGAGAAGCGTATGCAAGACGATGCCGGCAAAGGCATTAATTCCGCCGTTCTGTTTGACAGATTGGCGCGGCGGACACCCGCGGATGCCATTATCGCCGTAGATGTTGGAAACAACACCTACTCTTTTGGTCGGTATTTTGAATGCGATCAGCAGGCGGTGCTGATGTCCGGTTACCTGGGTTCCATCGGTTTTGCCTTGCCTGCCGCCATGGGGGCATGGGTGGCGACCGGCGAAGAGGATCCGGCTTTTAAGGGACGCAAGGTGGTTTCTGTTTCCGGCGACGGCGGTCTGGGACAGTTTTTGGCGGAGATTACCACAGCCGTTAAGTATGATATGAATATCACACACATTCTTTTGCATAATAAGGAGTTGGGTAAGATTAGTAAGGAACAGAGAGTGGCAAACTTCGATGTGTGGCAAACGAGTTTGCACAATCCGAACTTTTCCGAATTCACGACCAATTGCGGCGGCTTGGGCTTGCGGGTGGAAAAGCAAGAGGAATTGGATGCGGCTTTTGAGAAAGCAATGAACCACAAAGGATTTGCTTTGGTGGAAGTTATGACGGATTCTCTGTTAATGTAACGGTTTGCTTGCGATACTGAGTAAGAGTTCTTTTTATTAATATCCGGTGACGGATAAAAATATCCCTGTTATTGTTCTGGATTTTGACAGCACTTTGGTGAAGGTTGAAAGTTTGGAACTTCTTGCCGAGATTTCTTTGCAAGATGCGTCCGCTACAGTTCGGAATAGGACTTTACAACGCATAGAATCTGTCACTCAAAAATCTATGGCGGGTGAACTGGATTTCGGCAAAGCACTTGCCGAGCGTTTGTCGCTGCTTAGCATTGAACGCGCGCATATCAACGAATTGGCGGGACGATTGCCTTCTCTTTTAAGTACTTCCGTCCGACGTAATCTCAATTTTTTTCGTCAAAACGCAAAACGAATTGTTGTTGTTTCCGGCGGGTTTATTGATTACATGGGGCCTGTATTGGAAACCTGCGGTTTAATGCGCTGTCGGACCTATGCAAACCGGTTTCTTTTTGACCGTGCCGGCAAGGTAACCGGTTATGACAAAGATAACCCGCTGTCGCGGGTGGGTGGCAAGCCGGAATTGATGCGGAGTTTGCCGGATTTGAAACAACATAAAGACTCCCGGACGGTGGTGCTTGGAGATGGGTTTACGGATTACGAGATTCGCGCGGAGGGTCTGGCGGATTTTTTTTGTGTATTCACGGAAAATGTTCGCCGGCCGGAAGTTGTGGCATCTGCGGATGTTGAGGTAAGCAGCATTGAAGAATTTATGGAGGAATTTTTTCACTTTATTGAACAATGCAATGCCCCGCATCCGCGGATAACCGAAACAATACCGGGTAAGCGGGGGAATCGAGGTAAGCGGGGTAAGTCGGGCGGATAAGAGATACCATAAAATTTAAAACTTAATAATGCAAATGCAAAACGAAAATGCATAAGATAAAAAAAGAAAAAGTGTTGTTGCTGGATAAGATTCATCCGGTTGCAAAAACTCGCTTTGAGGCGGCGGGTCTTCAAGTCAGCACAGCCGATAACTTGCCTATCAAGAACCCGGCTTCCATGCTGGCGGATACGACCGTTTTGGGAATTCGCTCCAAAACGAAACTGACGGCCGAGTTGTTGCGGCAGGCTCCGTGCTTACAAGCAATCGGTGCCTTTGGTGTCGGGGTGAATCAAATAGACATTTCGGCCGCCTCAGAAATGGGGGTCGCCGTTTTTAATGCCCCCTATGCCAATACCCGAAGCGTGGTGGAACTGACCTTGGGGCAGATTTTTGCTTTGATGCGTCAGAGTGGAGATCGCAATCGTGAAATGCATAACGGCAAATGGAATAAAAAGAGTGCGGGGGCACAGGAAGTGCGCGGCAAGACGCTCGGTATTGTCGGTTACGGCAATGTGGGCTCGCAACTTTCCATATTGGCGGAAGCCCTGGGGATGCGCGTGGTTTACTATGACCTGGCGGAAAGGCTTGCCCATGGCAATGCCCGCAAATGTCGCAGTTTGACCGAATTGCTGCGACTGGCGGATGTTGTTACCCTGCATGTGGACGGAGGCAAAGACAATATTCGGATCATTGGCAAAAAAGAAATCGCGATGATGAAAAAAGGATCTCTGTTATTGAACATCTCAAGGGGGATGCTTGTGGATACGGCTGCGCTTGTAGCGGCTCTTGCTGCCGAACATTTGGCGGGTGCGGCCATGGATGCTTTTCCGGATGAGCCGTCCAAGAGCCTCGGCTCTTTCAAATCGCCCTTGCGAAACCTGTCAAATGTTTTACTGACACCTCATATAGGCGGTAGCACGGAGCAGGCACAACAAGCCATTGGCGAGTATGTGCCCGATATCTTAATAGACTATTTGTCTACCGGGAGCAGTTTTGGCAGCGTCAACCTGCCAAATGTCCGATTGACGCCTGTGCGCGGTACACACAGGATGCTCCATATTCATAAAAATGTGCCCGGCATGCTAGCACGGATTAACGGCATCTTTGCCGAGAACAACTGTAATATTCTTGCTCAGCATCTTAAAACAAACGAGTTGCTGGGCTATGTTATTTCCGACATTGACAAAAATTACGGCAAACGGTTAACCGAGCGTTTAGCCGGCGCGGAAGGGACCCTGCGGTTTAATGTTATTTCTTAGAGAGGCTTTTTAACCTCGCCCGGGATCTTTTAAGATTTGACCAGTCCGTCAAATCCCATGAAGATCATACTGATCAGCCCGGCCGTGATCATGGCAATCGCGGTGCCTCGCAGCGGCTTGGGGATATCCGCCAGTGCCATTTTTTCGCGCAATGCGGAAAAAAGAATGAGAACCAAAGAGAAGCCGAGAGAGGCGCCAAAGCCATAAAACAAAGCATCGGTAAATGAATCCGTGCGAGTTAAGGTGAGCAGGGCGACACCCAGCACGGCACAATTGGAAGTGATGAGAGGCAAGAAAATTCCCAGAACTCGGTACATTAATGGGCTCACTCGCCGGATAATCATCTCCGTCAGTTGAACCAGGGCGGCAATGACCATAATTAAGACGACTGTTCGCATGAACTCGGCATTGAGAGGGACGAGAATGTAATGATAAATAAGATAAGCGGCGGCTGCGGAGAGCGTCAGAACAAACGAAGTAGCCGCGGACATACTCAGGGTGTTTGCAAACTTGGACGAAACCCCCATGAAGGGGCATAAACCCAGAAACTGTGTTAAAACAAAATTGTTCACTAAAACAGTGCTGAGCAGAATAATTGCTATTTCAGACATCGCAGTCTGTTATGTGCGTGGGTGAGATGTGCGCTTTTAGTGGTATTTTTGGCGAAATCGCAGCATGCGTTGCAGCGGCAGGATCGCTTTTTGGGCAAGTGCTTTGGGAACGTCAATTCTGTTGGTTTCTTCCTCGATAGACTGCGCCAGTCGTTCCAAATCGTTCATTGCCATCCAGGGGCAATGGGCGCAACTTCGGCATGTGGCACCCTTGCCGGCTGTCGGTGCGGCGATCAGTTGTTTATTCGGCGCCTGTTGCCGCATCTTGTAGAATATCCCGCGATCTGTGGCGACGATAAAAGTATCGTTTGGCAGTTCGTTGACTGCGGCAATCAGCTGAGAAGTGGAACCCACCCTGTCCGCCATTTCAATGACAGGCGGAGGTGATTCGGGATGCACCAAAACAGCGGCTTGCGGATACACATTGAGAAGACGCTTGATTCCCTGTGCTTTGAATTCTTCGTGAACAATGCAGGCACTGTTCCAGCATAGCAGATCGGCACCCGTTGTGCGTGCG
This sequence comes from Gammaproteobacteria bacterium, assembly GCA_965209035.1. Lineage (GTDB taxonomy): Bacteria > Pseudomonadota > Gammaproteobacteria > CBDBNL01 > JAAOII01 > CBDBPY01. The sequence goes on along the minus strand of OZ242372.1, from coordinate 780,054 downwards.
ATATAGTTGCCCAGATACTTATCCGGTGCCCACAGAATTTTTTCGCCGCGGTCGTGCAGATGCTCTGCCAGACTGATGGCAATTGACGAAGTCGCCACCCAGTCCGCTCTTGCTTTGACGGCTGCCGAGGTGTTGGCATAGACGATGACGGTTCTGTCCGGATGCTCTTCACAAAAAGCGTTGAACTCTTCGGCCGGACACCCCAAATCCAAAGAGCAGGTGGCATCCAAAGTGGGCATCAGGACCGTCTTGTCCGGGCTGAGAATTTGCGCCGTTTCGCCCATGAACTTAACCCCGGCAATGATAAGAATGTCCGCAGGGTGATTTTTGCCAAAGCGAGCCATTTCCAAAGAATCGCCGACAAAACCGCCCGTTTCTTCGGATAATTTCTGTAAATCCTCATCCACATAGTAGTGTGCGATCAGGACGGCATTTTTCTTTTTAATAACCCGTTTAATTTCTTTTTGCAAAAGAGTTTTTCTTTCTTGCGATAAGGGAGGTGTAACTCGCAGGCCCGCAAGATGTTCCGGCACTCTTTGTCTTTGAATGACTTGGTCCGTGCCGATATATGTTTGTTTCGGTTCCTTAAGCAAGGCTAATTATTATTAAAAAGGAAGAAGAATCGGGCAGAGTTTCATTAATACCGCTGCGCAACATGCCTTCCTTGCTTGCATCATACAATCAATGCAATGTTTAGTTAAGGGGTTGATTGGCAATACTGTTTGCCAGATCTTCCTGCCCTCTGTCGGCTTGGAATTGCTGCCAGGCCGCGCTATCGTCGCGCACACTGCTGCTTACTGCATCTTGGGCGGATTGACGAACAGACGCTTCATCCATGCCGACCAAAACATACAAAGTTTCATTCGGACTTGAAATGTAGCGAATGACTCGGCTGCCCACAAGACTTTCGTCCGTAATCTGTTTTGTCACCAGAGTATTTACCCTGTCGACTGTTTCTGTGTCGCCCTGTCCCGTAGTTTCCACGAAGGACTTAATCATGTTTTGTACCTGCACTTGCATCTGTTGTGCCATCTGAGTTCTGGCATCGGTTGCGGCAAGTTGACGCATGAAGCCAAAACCTGCCTGTGAATGTTCCGCTATACCCACCGCGTGCATTGCCAGGCCTTCTATTGGCGCACCGCATACCCACAGAGGGGCTTTTTTATCGGGCACATCCGGGTAAAAGCATTCGTCTATGTGGCTGACTTCTTCCAAAGTCTGCTCCTTGACTTGTTTGCCGGCACACCCTGTGACAAGCATTGCCAGGGCGGCTGCTAACGCAACACACCATACTGTTAATAGATTTGTTTTCATAATATTCAAATAATGTAATAATGGATTAAGTTTTATAACAAGAATTTCATTATATCACATTAAAAAAATACTTCCAAAGAGAAGGGAGCAAAGTAGGTGTTTTTATCGCTACTTGCATTTGGACGCCCGCGGTTACCGGTGAATTTTTTAATCAATTGGGTAAAATCTTATCAAGATGTTTGTTCTTTGCACTAACTTTCTTTCCTATTGGGTGTTTGCGGATCTTTATGTACCGCCTTACCGGCAGCCGCGTTTTCGTTTGGATCCGGGGCTTGGAATATGATACATATCTCCGCCAGTTCGGCCTTGGTTCTTCTTTGGATACGGGATAATCGGGTTTACTCCTCGGTCGGCAGTCGTAACTACCTTGCCGAAGTCCGACTTGACGAAGGCAAGTTCCTTTACAAAAAATGTAATGCCGTCTGGCCGCACTACCATAAGGTGATTGAATATCGTAAACTTGGAATTGGGGCATGCTTGGACAGAATGCTGAACGAGTCATCCGGTTGCCAGATACTCATTCTTGCCGCCGGTTTCTCGCCGTTGGGGCTTGATCTGTATTACAAGCATCGTGATAAGGACTTGCGTATTTTTGAAACGGATATTCGTTATCTGCCGGAAAAAGAAAAATTGATCCGCAGTTTGGATGCCAAGGCGGCGGACTCCATTCGGTTTGTCGCCGGCGATATTACTTTGGAAAAAACTTTTGCCGATATTAAAAAAGCAGGATGGGATGCAAAACTCCCTTCCGTTCTTGTGATGGAAGGGATCAGTTACTATCTAAAAGAAGCCGAGATTCAAAAAGTTCTGCATAGGTTTTGTTCTCTCGGCCAAGGTAAGAAACAAGTCCTGCTGGAATATTTGTTACCCGGGCGGGATATTCACCCTTCAAGGCGTGCGATTCCAACAGAAGTGTTTCACATCATCTCACGTAGCACCGGTCTGGGGCAACCGACGTGCCTTAACAAAGAGCGGATTACTGCGTTGTTGCCCGGCGAGGTTACCGAGCATCTGAGTTTGCATCAATTGGAAAAAATGTTCGGTTCGGACGGGTCCGTTTTTCCAAGGCCGGACGATGGTTGGATTGAAGTGATTGCCTTGCAACTGAATTCTTAACGATTAGACGCAATACAAATACACGCATTTCAAACAAACGCGGCATATCCTACAATTAGAAAGATGTGCGGTGAAATAGAGACCTGTTGCCAAAAAATAAAATAAAGCGATGCAAAATAATAATGATACGGCCTTGATGAAGTCCGTTCATCATTTTTGGTTCGGCTCTCTGAAAGCGGAGATGCCGCCGCAGGAAATAACGGACAAATGGTTCAATTATTCGCCCGAGACGGACGGGGAAATTGCCGATAAGTATGCACATGCGTTGGAGAGCGCGGCTGCGGGAAAATTTCCGCAGTGGCGACACAGTGCCCAGGGCTGCTTGGTGCTGATTCTGTTATTTGATCAGTTTCCGCGCAATATGTTCAGGGGTGAAGAGAGAGCTTTCGCATATACGGCACATGCCGAAGAAGTTGCCGGCTATGTCCTTGAAAAAAGTTATGATGTCAGAATGCACACGGCGGAAAGAGTTTTTTGTTATTTGCCCTTCATGCACAGTGAGAATATATCTTCGCAAGAAAAGTCGGTGGTTCTTTTTAAAAAACTCCTCGCAGCCGCGGGTGCGGACCAATACGAGTTTGTGAGATCAAGTCTGAGTATGGCACGCGAACATCGTGATATTGTTAAGCGTTTTGGTCGTTTCCCGCACCGCAACACGGTATTGGGCCGAGAATCAACCGAAGAGGAAGTGATGTTTCTCGGCGAGGAAAGTCACAAGTATGTGTGGATGGCGGGTCATTCGCGATGATAATTCGGCGCTTCGCTGGTGATGCGAACATCATGCACATGGCTTTCCAGCATACCCGCCTTGGTGACGCGGACAAACTCGGCATTTTCCGTTAATTCTTTTACCGTCTTACAACCAAGATAACCCATAGCCGAACAGAGACCTCCGACAATCTGATCTATCACCAGGTTGACGGCACCGCGATTTGGCACCATCCCTTCCACACCTTCCGGCACAAGTTTTTCCGGATGCTGTTGAAAATATCGGTCACGCGATCCTTTTTTGAGTGCTTCCAAGGAGCCCATACCGCGATACTTTTTATAGGATCTGCCTTGATAAAGAACAACCTCTCCGGGGGCTTCGTTGGTCCCGGCAAAGATGCTACCCAACATCACAGCATGTGCCCCGGCTGCAAGAGCCTTGACCATGTCTCCCGAAAAACGAATGCCACCGTCGGCGATGATACCCACCTCCGGAAATTTTTTCCGTAAGGCACTCCGGGCTTCGGCAATCGCGGTGAGTTGAGGCACACCCACACCGGTGACGATTCGCGTGGTGCAAATGGTGCCGGGGCCTATGCCAACCTTGATCGCGGAAACCCCGGCTTTTGCCAGATCCGTGGCCGCCTCGCCTGTGGCGATATTGCCGCCAATAACGGCCGTGGAAGGAAAGTTCTTTCGGCAGTATTTGATCATGTCGATTACTTTGCGCGAATGACCGTGCGCCGTGTCCAGAACAAGAAAATCCGTCCCCACCGCCGCCAGGGCCCGGGCGCGATCCATGGATTTGGGATCTGTGCCGATAGATGCGGCAACGCGCAATCGTCCGTCTTCGTCCTTACAAGCATTCGGGTATTTTTCTTCATATTGAATATCCTTTAATGTCATCATTCCGCACAGGGTGGAGTTGTCCGTGACCAACAGAAGTTTTTCAATTCTGTTTTGATGCATGAGTTTTTGAGCCTCTTCGGTGCCAATTCCTTTGGGTGCGGTTACCAATTTTTTTAGAGGGGTCATGACGGATTTAACCGGTTTGTTATCGTCTTCCTCGCAGCGTGTGTCGCGGGCGGTCACAATCCCCGCCAAACTTTTCGAATTCATTTTTTCCACAACGGGAACACCGGAAATACCGTGCTTTTCGGTGAGTTCACGAAGTTGACCAATTGTGGCATCCCGCGAGATGGTAATGGGGTTGCGCACTACCCCGCTTTCGTGTTTTTTAACTTTGCGCGCTTCGTCCGTTTGTTTTTCAATGTTCATATTTTTATGAATGACACCGATACCGCCGGCCTTTGCAAGTGCAATGGCCATGTTTGCTTCGGTCACCGTGTCCATGGCCGCGGAAAGAACGGGGATACCGAGTTCTATTTGAGAAGTCAAACGGGATCTGGTATCCACATCCCTGGGTAACACCTGCGAGTAGCGCGGTAACAACAGCAGATCGTCAAAAGTATAGGCTTCTTGCTTAATTTTCATTTTTATCGAAAGAAGTATTTTACTATCTTGAAATCTTGAAACTATTTGGGCGATCTCTCTTCAAAATTCCGGAAAAGTCCGCTTTTGGTGCCATAAAGTCATTTTAGAACAATTTTTTTGCAAAAGTTCTATTTTTACGGAATTTGGCACAATATAAGTGCTTTTTGGTATCCGCCATATCTATAATTAACCACAAAGAGATAAAAATATCTTGGTTATTTTACGTTTTTTAATTCCTTACCGGTTTTTGTAACGGGTAAGGATAAAAAACATTATTCAAAATCTAAAAATGATTGGTTTTCTATTTATAATGAACAAATGTTAGTTATTCGTTTGACGCGTCAAGGAGCACATAAGGTTCCTTTTTACCATATTAATTTGGCGGATAGGCGCCGGGCATGTGCCGGGCGTTTTATTGAGAAGTTAGGTTTTTATAACCCCCTTGCCAAAGGGGAAGAAGTGTATATCAGGGTGAATCGTGAGAGAGTGGATTATTGGGTTGACAGAGGTGCCCTCCCTTCCGAAACCGTCGATAATCTGATTAAAAAACTCAAAAAAACCGGTGAGTCGGACGAACTCTTGGGGAGAGAGAAAAAACATCGTCGCACCAAGAAAAAAGAGAAAGAACAAAAAGAACAGGGTGAGATAGCGGCCGAAAACGCTAAGACGGATTCTGCCGCAGGTTCGGACACGGGAGAAACACCCGCAAGTGAGGGGGAGGCAAATGAAGAAGCACCGACAACCTCCGAACCCGTAACTTCTTCCGACAAAAAGCCCGAGTCGGAAGAAAAAGTAGAACCCACTGCCGCCGCTTCCGAGAAACCCGAAGTTGCCAAAACCGAACCTGTAAAAGACTCGGCTCCTGCAGGGGATGTGGATGCGGAAGCGGGTCAACAAAAAGAGGAAATAAAGGCTTCCGAGAAACCCGAAGTTGCCAAAACCGAACCTGTAAAAGACTCGGCTCCTGCAGGGGATGTGGATGCGGAAGCGGGTCAACAAAAAGAGGAAATAAAGGCTTCCGAGAAACCCAAAGTTGCCGAAACCGAACCTGTAAAAGACTCGGCTCCTGCAGAGGATGCGGAAGCGGGTCAACAAAAAGAGAAAACGGAAAAACCGGCAACATCATCGCCCGCCGACGAAAAAGAGAAAACAAAATAGCCGTTTTTCTCCGAAAAACGGATGGATGCCGCTTGTGGATGGGCGGGGAAGGGAAGGGAAGGGAAGAGAATAAAAGACAAGACAAGCAAAAACATAAAAAAACATAGGATGGATGTTGTCGTCCTGGGAAAACTCGGCAGGCCCTACGGGCTGAAAGGCTGGCAGTTTTTTACGCACTATATGGAAGACCCTCTTTCTGTCACCAATTATCATTCTTTGTTGATAGAAAACTCCGGCGAAGGTTGGTACGAAATTTCGGAACCGCCGCAAATTAACCGACACAGCGACAAGTTCATCATCAAGATAAAAGAAGTGAGTACCAAAGAAGAGGCGCACAGTTATTGTAATAAGTTATTGGGCGTTCGGCGCGAACACTTGCCACACCCGGACGAAGGAAGTTACTATTGGCACGATCTGATTGGCATGCAAGTTTTCAATTCCGCCGGCACAGGCACGGAAGCACCCGTTGGGCGAATTCTGGCAATGCGGCGTTGTGGCGGTGCCGATGTGATGGAGATAGAGGAGGCAGATCGAGAAGGCACAAAGCGAACAACCTATATTCCTTTTGTGCTGCCCGAACCGGTTTATCGCGTGGATCTGCGGAGCAAGCGGGTCTGTGTGTCTTGGCAGTCACCGGATTGAATTAAAATGTGGTTAGGGATTGTTAGTATTTTCCCGGAAATGTTTCGGGTTCTTGACGAATACGGAGTAGTCGGCAGAGGTATTCGTGAGGGACGTGCTGCGGTTGAATTGTTTAATCCGCGCGAACACGCCGAAGGCAAACACAGACAAACGGACGATCATCCTTACGGCGGCGGCGGCGGCATGCTGATGTCTTTTCGGCCCTTACAAATGGCAATTGAGGCGGGAAAAGAATCTGCAATTAAACAAGGTCATTTGAATCCGCGATGCTTGTTTTTTTCGCCGCAAGGGCGTTTATTGACACAGAATGTGGTAAGATCTTATTCTCGTATGGAATCTTTGGTGTTAGTGAGCGGTTGTTATGAAGGAATGGATGAACGCATCATATCTCGTTATGCGGATGATGAAATATCCGCGGGTGATTATGTCTTAAGTGGCGGCGAGTTACCTATAATGACTTTTGTAAATGCGTTGATGCGTCTAAGAGACGGAGTATTGGGTAATGTGGCAAGTGCCAATTCGGACTCTTTTTCCGGTGATGGCGACGGAGGTGGCGGTCTTTTGGAAGCCCCTCATTATACGCGACCGGAAAGTATTGACGGTATGCGAGTTCCCGCGGTTTTGTTGAGCGGAAACCACGCTGAAATAAAGCGTTGGCGTCGCCGGCAGTCGCTGGGGCGAACCTGGTTGCGTCGCCCGGATTTGCTGGCGAGAGCAAGCTTGTCATCGGACGATAAAAAGTTGCTAAGAGAGTTTATTGAGGATCGGACGGAGTCCAATGCTTAATGTTTTTATATTTATATTTATTTAATGATTGTTTAATATCCAATGAAAATTGATTATTCGTTGATCACAAAGATTGAGGCGGAAAGAATAAAAAGGTCTTTTCCCGATTTTTCGGCAGGTGATACGCTTGTCGTTAAGGTTCGGGTGCGCGAAGGAGAAAGAGAAAGAGTCCAAGCATTTGAAGGCGTAGTGATTGCCAGAAGAAATCGCGGCCTCAATTCTTCGTTTATTTTGCGCAAAATCTCGCACGGAGTCGGGGTGGAGCGAACCTTTCAGTTGCACAGCCCGCAAATTGAATCTATTGCCGTAAAAAGGCACGGTCGCGTCCGCAAAGCAAAACTGTATTACATGCGCGGTCGGACCGGTAAGGCGGCCCGTATTAAGGAAGAACTTAGGAAGTAATCTGTGCCGTTGTTGCGCATTCTGACTTGCATTGCTCTGATGTTTTCGGTCGGACTTGCGGCTGCCGAGTTGACCCCTAAGTTGACCCCCGAGTTGACAAAAGCACAATTGAAAAAAAAACTAACCGCCAACTTGCCCAATTTAAACATCGTTGAGATACGCAAGATGAAAGAATTGAACATGTTTCTTGTTGTTACCGATGACTTTGAAGAACTGTATGTGACGCCGGACGGTCGTCATTTTATCGCCGGAGAACAGTATGAGTTTGATGCGAAGGGGAAACCGCGTAACCTCAGCCGCATTAATCGTCAAAAGAAACAGTTCGCCCTGGTTCGAGATATTCCCGGCAACAAGACAATTATTTTTCCTGCCAAAGGAAAGACCAAAGCCTGGGTGTTGGTCTTCACGGATATAGATTGCGGTTACTGTCGGAAACTCCATCGTGAAATTAATGAGATTACAAAATTGGGTATAGAGGTTCGTTATGCCGCGTTTCCGCGGACAGGCCCGGGGACGGGTTCATTTAAAAAAGCAATCAATGTGTGGTGCTCCGCCAACAAACAGCAGGCTATGACTCTTGCCAAACAGGGAAAAAAAATCACAGCCGCACCTTGTGATCATCCCGTGACGGAGCAATATAATTTGGGCAAGCGCGCGGGTGTGCGGGGGACACCGACGATGTTTCTTAGTAACGGCAAGGTCGTGCCGGGTTATATTCCTTCTATCAAACTGGCGGAAACACTGAGAATTTAAAAGACAGAGCGCGGCTGAGTTAAGAATTTTTTCGGTTTTTGGGGAATTTTATTTATTAATGATCATTAAAGCCTACTTTCCAAACACAATTGCAACAATCCAAACAAGTAGCTATTAAAGCAAATACCTCACCGCCATTGTCCATGGTGATCTGCGGGCTTGGCGAAGTAGGCGGTTCTGTGGTCCGCCTTTTGGCACAAAATCAAGAGACGCTGAGTGCACGCCTCGGACATTCCTTTCACTTGGCACAGGTCGGTGCGCGGCGTCCCAATTCCAAATCGGGCTTGGATGATGCGATCCGAGTCAATGATATTTTTGTTGCCGCCGGGCATCCCGAAGCGTCTGTTCTCATAGAGTTAATCGGCGGAACCGACCATGCATACAAACTAACCAAACAGGCATTGACTTCCGGTAAGAGTGTCGTTACAGCGAATAAGGCTCTGGTGGCGGAAAAAGGCGAAGAACTCATCCGCCTGGCACACGCAAACGGGGTACATTATTTGTATGAGGCGGCGGTCGCCGGCGGTATTCCGATTATCAAAGTTTTACGGGATGGATTGGTTGCCAATCGTATTCATCGCATTACCGGTATCGTCAACGGGACCTGTAATTACATCTTGTCCCAAATGTCGGCCGGAACATTTGCCGACACCTTGAAAGAAGCACAAGAACTGGGTTATGCCGAAAGAGATCCCACATTTGATATTGACGGAACGGATAGTCTGCATAAAATAACAATTCTTGCCGGTCTGGCGTTTGATATCCCCTTGTCGCCGGACAAGGTCTACAGAGTGGGCATTGAGCATCTGACCAAAGAGGATGTTTGTTATGCGGAACAATTGAACTATGTCATCAAGCATCTTGCCATAGCCGAGATTTTGGATGATGAAAGTGTCAGTATGCGTGTTCAGCCGGTTCTTGTGAAAACGGACTCGTCCTTGGCACGGGTAACCGGTGTGACGAATGCCCTGATGATAGAAAGCGATCCTCTGGGTCAAACATTTTTCAGCGGCCCCGGTGCCGGCGGCCCGGCAACCGCGTCCGCGGTGCTTTCCGATCTTGCCCATGTTGCAACGACTGCCGCTCCGACCGTGATGAGAAGAAAAAGACAAATACGTTTTACTCCGGTTGAATCCCTGGAGAGTGAGTTTTACTTGCGTATCAGTGCGGCCGAGAAGCCGGGGGTCATGGCGCACCTTACCGGTATTCTCAGCGAAGCGGGGATTAGTATAGAGGCATTGCACCAACGCGAACATGCCAGAGAAGACAAGAGCCCCGTCCCGATTATCATTTTGACTCACACGACATCTTATAAGAATATGAGGAACGCACTCACTAAAATTGAAAACAGCGATGCCTCTTTGGCACCGGTGATTAGTTTGCCAATCTTTTCATCCTAATACGGATTGTCTGTTGTTTGTGACGAAGTGCTCGTTAGATTATAATAACAAAGAGTTCACAACAAATACTTGCCAAAAAAGATTTGCCAAAAAAAAATTGCTAAAAAAGTTTGCCAAAAAAATTTGCTAAAAAAGTTTGAGTGTTACCGATAAAAAATTATGGATAAATTTGATGTTATTGTTATAGGTGCGGGCCCGGCGGGTTATGTGGCCGCCATTAAGTGTGCCCAATTGGGAGCAAAGACTCTTTGCATAGAAAAGTGGCAAAATGATGTCAAACAACAGTCTTTGGGCGGGACCTGTTTGAATGTCGGTTGCATTCCCTCCAAAGCATTGTTGGAAGTTTCCCACAGGTACGAGTTTGCCCGGGAGCATTTTGAAGGCGAGGGCATCCGAGTTAAGAGCCTGACGGCGGATATTCCCGTGATGATGCGGAGAAAGGATGGCATTGTTAAAAAACTCACCGGCGGTATTGCGGCCCTGTTCAAGGCCAATGGTATCAGTTCGGTTTATGGTCATGGCAAACTTCTTAAGGACAAGTGTGTGGAAGTGACTCCGGTTGCCGGTGGCAAGACCAACGGCGGTAAGAAGGTTTATCGGGGAGAACATATTATTTTGGCAAGCGGTTCTGTGCCGATGCCACTGCCCGGTGTGCCGTTTGACAACAAAGTGGTGACAGATTCTACCGGGGCTTTGAGTTTTACCAAGCCGCCGAAAAATCTTTGTATCATAGGCGCGGGTATTATCGGTTTGGAACTTGGGAGTGTTTGGGGAAGGCTGGGCAGCCAGGTGACCCTGTTGGAGGCACTGCCGGACTTTTTGCCGATGACGGACCGACAAATTGCGAAGGATGCTCTGCGTCACTTTAAAAAAGATCAAAAATTGGATATTAAATTGAATTCCAAGGTCACAGGCATAAAGACTGACGCCAAAAAACAGATTGCGGAAGTTGCATATGAGGAGGACGGCAAGAAGATGCTTTTGAAAGCGGATAAGGTCGTTGTTGCCATAGGTCGCAAGCCCTATACGGAAGAACTGTTATCCGCGGATTGCGGGATTGCCCCGGATGCGCGCGGGTTCATTCCGGTGGATGAATATTGCCGCACCTCTGTGCAGGGAGTTTACGCGGTGGGAGATCTGGTGCGTGGACCAATGTTGGCGCATAAGGGCTCGGAAGAGGGAATTATGGTTGCGGAAATCATTCATAACAAGAAGGCCGAGGTGAATTATGATCTGGTGCCGAATGTCATTTATACTTCGCCGGAAATTGCCTGGGTCGGTCTAAACGAGGAAGAAGCAAAGGCCGCCGGCAAAGATTTTAAGACGGGTGTTTTTCCGTTTGCAGCCAGCGGCAGGGCCATGGCAAACAACGACACCCGGGGGATGGTAAAAATACTCGCGGATAAGGAAAGCGACAGCATTATCGGCGTGCATGTGATCGGCAATCAAGCGGGCGAGTTGATAGCCCAGGCGGTCATTGCAATGGAGTTTATGGCTTCCGCGGAAGATTTGCAGTTAACGATGTTCGCCCATCCGACTCTTTCCGAAGCGGTGCACGAGGCTTCTCTGGCGGCGGATGGTCGACCAATTCATATAATGCCTCCCCGGCGTTCACAGTAAAATCACAGTAAAATGAATCTGCACGAATATCAGGCAAAGAAACTTTTTGCCGATTACGCATTGCCCGTGGCGCGCGGGAAAGTTGCACAGACCCCGGAAGAGGCCGAATCGGCGGCGGCGGAAATTGGCGGAACCAAATGGGTGGCAAAGGCGCAGGTGCATGCGGGCGGCAGAGGCAAAGCGGGTGGTGTGATTCTTGCCGACAGTCCCAAGGAAGTTGCGGACTTTGCCCGCAAATTTTTGGGGACGAATCTTGTCACTGTGCAGACAGATGCCAAGGGTCAACCGATTCATCATATTCTTGTGGAGCACTGCACGGATATAGAAACCGAATTGTACTTGAGTATCCTTGTGGATCGCAAGATCGGGTTACCCGTGGCGTTGGCATCGCCGGCGGGCGGTATGGATATAGAAAAAGTTGCCCGGGAAACACCCGATAAAATTCGCCGTGTGTCCGTTGATCCTTTGTTGGGACCGCTGGCGTTTCAGGCGCGCGAACTGGGCTTTCATTGTGGTATGAACGCGGCGCAAATAAAACAGTTTGTTCCTCTGTTTGCCAACTTGATGCGTCTGTTCATTGAAAAAGATGTGTCCCTGTTGGAGGTCAATCCTTTGGTCATCACCAAAACCGGCAACCTGTTGTGTTTGGATGCGAAGGTTAATTTGGATGATAATGCCTTATATCGCCATAAGGATCTTGTTGCATTGCGGGATCCGCTGCAAGAAGATGCGCGCGAAAACGAAGCAGCCGAACACGGATTGAGTTATGTTGCTCTTGATGGCAACATCGGTTGTATGGTCAACGGCGCGGGTCTGGCAATGGCTACGATGGATATCATTAAGACCTATGGCGGTGTGCCCGCAAACTTTTTGGATGTCGGCGGCGGCGCCACCAAAGAAAGAGTCAGCGAAGCATTCAAGATTATTCTTTCCGACAAAAAAGTCAAGGCTGTTTTGGTAAACATATTTGGCGGCATCGTGCGCTGTGATCTGATCGCCACGGGTATATCGGATGCCATTGCCGAACTCCGGGCGGAAAACGGTTTAGGGAGCGGTTTGGGCAAAGAATTAGAGGGAGGCTTAAATGTGCCGATCATTGTCCGCCTGGAAGGCAATCGTGCCGAGGCGGGTATGCAAATTTTACAAGAGCGGGCGGCGGGGACCCTTGCCAAAGCCGGTCTGGCCGAGGCCGCCATGGCCGCCGTGCGGGCAACACAAAAAGGAAACTAACAATGATACTAACAATGATACTAACAATGAAACTAACAATGAAACTAACAATGATACTAACAAGGAAACTAACAAGGAAAAAAAGACTAACCGGCACGCTCGTATTATTGCTGCTGTTAATTTTTTCCAGCCCGACGATCCTGGCGGAAAACTATTATTGGATGGACGGCGACCTGAGGCGTTCGTTGCAAATCGTTCCTCTGCTGGCGGCCGGATTTGGCGATCATGCCGATCAAATGACTGCGGAAGAAAAAGAACGGTTGATGTCCGTGGCGGACAAAAAGGGCGGGGCAACCGTTTACCGGCTGGACCCGGATCTGTCGCCATCGGCGGAAGCCGAGTTGTTTGTCAATTCCCGTATGCTGTCGCCGGTGTTTGAGGACTCCGGCGGTCTCAAGGCCTTGCCGGGAGATGTTACCGTTATTTTTAAGGACGCCGCAGACCTTGCGGACCCGGCGAATGCGAAGAAGATTCTAGAGAAACTTACGGGTCAAAGAATTCATCTTGAACCCTTGAGTTGGCATCCGAGCGGTTATATTGTTAAGACAGCACCGGGGCTGGCTTCCTTAAACATCGCAAATCGTATTGCCGATGACAAAGAATTCGTTCTTCTTGCTTCGCCTAACTGGTGGCATAATAGTTTGGGCCCTCGCTAAGCCTATCCTCATACAGTCTTCCGCATGAGCATTCTGATAAACAAGAACACGCGTGTCATCACCCAAGGATTTACCGGTTCCCAAGGCACATTTCATTCCGAACAAGCGATTGCCTACGGCACCCGGATGGTTGGCGGGGTGACGCCCGGCAAGGGCGGGCAAACGCATCTCAACTTGCCCGTGTTTGATACCATGCGAGAAGCTGTTGAGAAAACCCGGGCGGACGCTTCCGTCATTTATGTTCCGGCGCCTTTTTGTTTGGACTCTATTGCCGAGGCAGCCGTGAGCGGCGTGAAATTGATCGTATGTATCACAGAAGGCATTCCCGTTTTGGATATGTTGCGCGCTAAGATATTCTGCGCGGATCGCGGGGCTCGTTTGATTGGTCCGAATTGTCCGGGGGTCATTACGCCGGGCGAATGCAAAATAGGAATTATGCCGGGAGACATTCATCGTCCGGGTCGTGTCGGCATTGTCTCAAGATCCGGCACGCTCACCTATGAGGCGGTTAAACAGGTTTCCGATCTGGGAGAAGGGCAAAGCACCTGTGTGGGAATAGGCGGCGACCCGATTGCCGGCAGTTCGTTCACGGATATTTTGCAACTGTTTGAAGAGGATGCGGCCACCGAGATGATCATTATGGTCGGCGAAATAGGAGGGAGTGCCGAAGAGGAAGCGGCCGATTTTATCAAACGGGAAATGCGTACCCCCGTTCTTGCTTATATTGCCGGTGTTACAGCCCCGCCGGGGAAACGGATGGGGCATGCCGGAGCGATCATTGCCGGTGGCAAGGGAACGGCGGAAGATAAGTTCAGAGTTTTGGAAGAAGCCGGTGTTCGCACTGTGCGCAATGTTGTGGAATTGGGAGATGCCACCCGGTCTGTTCTTTCCGCCTTATCTTAGGTATCGGCGTTCTCGCGGCCGTGACAAGGATGCGTTTGGAAGTTTGTGGTCGCGTTCAGGGTGTCGGCTACAGGGATTGGTTAAGAAGCAGAGCGAGTGAGTTGGCTTTGTCCGGCTGGGTGCGCAATTTGCCCAACGGCAGAGTTGAGGCCGAACTGCGCGGCGATAAACAAAAAATTGAAAGGTGCTTGAAATTGTGCCACAGAGGACCGCATCTTGCCGAGGTGGTATCCGTTCGTTGTTGCGAACCGAGTGATGCGGGTGAAGAGGCCGCGGATACCGAATGTCATTTCCAAATCCTTTATTAATCAATCGTTTTCCGTATTTGGGGAGTGGTCGGTAAAATGATGCCCGCGATTAAAGAGGACAGAACCGTTCGTATTGCCTCGGTGGCGGAGGAGGGGGTATTTGATAACGCACTGCGGCCGCGCAGTCTGGGCGAGTACATCGGTCAAGATAATATTCGCCGGCAACTGGATGTTGCCGTGCGTGCCGCGAAACAACGGTCCGAACCCTTGGATCACATTCTCTTGTTTGGGCCGCCCGGTCTTGGTAAGACCACCTTGGCCCGCATCATTGCAAATGAAATTGGAGCGAACATTTCCGTTAGTTCCGGCCCTGTTCTGGAAAAAGGACGGGATATTGCCGCGCTGCTGTCCAACTTGGAGCGTCGGGATGTTCTGTTTGTTGATGAACTGCATCGCCTTTCGCCTCATGTGGAAGAAATTTTGTATCCGGCAATGGAAGACTACAAGATTGATATTGTGTTTGGCGACGGCAGCGCATCCCGCCCGTTGCGATTGGATGTGTCGCCGTTCACCTTGATCGGTGCAACCACACGCAGCGGCCTGCTAACTTCTCCTCTGCGAGACAGATTTGGCATTGTTCTTCGGTTGGATTTTTACGAACAAGAGGAACTTAAATCCATCGTGTTGCGCTCGGCGCAACTGCTCAAAATTTCTCTCACAGATGGCGCCGCCCTGAAGATTGCGGCCGGTGCGCGCGGCACACCGCGGATCGTCAATCGCTTGTTGCGGCGGGTGCGCGACTATGCCGAGGTGGAAGGAGTCAAAAAAATTAACGAGCAGGTCGTTGCGAAGGCATTGCAACTGTTGGGGGTGGATGTTTCCGGCTTGGATGAAACGGATCGCAAACTGTTGACCACGATTATGGAACGATTTAACGGCGGTCCCGTCGGCATAGATAATCTGGCCACGGCCATGCAAGAGGAACGCGGGACCTTGGAAGATGTGGTGGAACCTTATCTCATTCGCGAAGGATTTATTAAGCGCACGGCGCGCGGTCGACTCGCTCTGCCGCGCGCGTATGAACATTTTTCTCTCGTGGTCCCGGAGCACATGACTGCCGGGCAAAACGGCCTGTTCGGTAAGTAGGAACCGGATGGAAAAGAGAATAACCTACGGTTTAAAGAATAAAGATTAAGCATGCAAAGAATTTATTTATGCGGTCTCATTGTTTTACTTCTCACACTCACCGGTTGTGGAATTGAAGTGGTGCCCGAAGAACTTTCGGGGTCAAGGGGAGGTTTCGGTACTCATTGTGATCTTGATTCCGGGTCCGCCGCAGGCACCGCCGGGGGTGGGGATCCGTTGAGTGATACACAGTGGTATCTGAGTAGGCTGTCGGTTCCTGAAGTTTGGACATCCGGATTCAACGGAAAAGGCATTCAAATCGGGATAGTGGACGATGGCTTGGAAATTGCACACGAGGATCTGAAAGATAATATTGCGTCGAATAAGAGTTTAAATGTGGTCAGTTATCAGAATATACCTCGCAATGACCCGCGTCCCGAGGATTGCGAAAGCGGCCATGGCACATCTGTGGCGGGAATCATCGCAGCTACGGCGAACAATGGATTGGGAATTAAGGGGATAGCCCACGGGGCAAAGATATTTGGTGTTAACTATCTCGGTGCTTCTACGGAAGGTAATTTATTTCAATCTCTGACACGCGAGTTGAACGAAACGGCAATTTCCAGTAACAGTTGGGGGGCACAATCTTATACCAGGCTGAGAGCCAGGTTGAGTGGTGTGCGCGAGATGGCCATTAGTAGCGGATTAACCACTGGATTTGGCGGCAAAGGCATCAGTTATGTTTTTGCCGCCGGCAATGCTCGAACAATATCCGACAATATACCGTTTGAGGGACTTATGGTTCCGCCTCGGAACGGCGGGGAAGCATATGAAGATCTGGCAACATACGAAGGGCTGCTGAATCACCGCGGGGTCATACCGGTTTGTTCGGTAGGAAGGGATGATAAGGTTGCCTCCTATTCCAACCCGGGTGCCAACCTGTGGGTTTGCGGTGCGTCAAGTTCGGGCAGATCTCCCGGTGAGGAAGAACGTAGAGGTCTTTCGAATGAGGAGCTGATGCGGCTTACTATTGAGCACGTGGGTATATCTACAACGGATCTCAGCGGCAATGCCGGTTATAACAAAATGCCTGATCCATCGGTAGTGATTGCCTGCACCCCGACGGGAGTTCTGGGCCAAACATTTATTATTCGGGATTGTTTTAATTTTGAATCCTTTAATTACCACAGATTTTTTACCGGCACTTCGGCGGCCACACCGACAGTCAGCGGGATTATTGCCCTTATGAGGGATGCAAATGAGGAATTGACATGGAGAGATGTCAAACTCATCCTGGCAGAAACCGCCGAGCAGGTGGATGTGAACCGGAACGAAACTTTCGACATCGGGTGGCAAGATTCGGGGTTTACCTTGCATAATGGCTCAACTCGCTATACACATCATCATGACTATGGATTTGGTTTGGTGAATGCCGGTGCCGCGGTTAATTTAGCAAGAAATTGGGAACTTTTACCGAATGAAGAGCAAGTGTTCGTTCCCGGAACTGCCGACGCCGGTGGATTTAGTTTCACTATTAGTGACGCAATTAATTTTATTGAGTCTGCTCAGGTAGAAATGCAAGGGAATTACCCCAATTTTGGAGATATGACGATTACTTTGGTTTCTCCAAACGGGGTGCAAAGTCGTCTTGCCAACCCGCATTCTTGTTTGAACTTTTTTCCGAATCGAGAGATGCCAACACGGGTGACGGATTGTGCGGATCTTAGCAACACATTCACTTTTGGCACGGCGGCCCATCTTGGCGAGAACCCCAATGGGGCCTGGGAACTAAGGGTTACGGGTGGCGGGCAAGGTTCTTCCGGCTCGGCGACCTTAAGAATTTATGGCCATACACGGCGTTAATCACTCAGCTCTTTCGCCATTTCATCAGCGCGTTTACATGGAAGATACGGATGCCGGCGGTGTTGTTTACTACGCCAATTATCTTAAGTTCATGGAGCGGGCGCGCACCGAGTTCATTCGCAGGATCGGCATGGACAAAAAGAGCATGCGGCTGCGAAATATTTTGTTTGTAGTGCGACAAGTGCAAATTAGATATCTTGCCCCCGCTTACTTGGATGACATTCTTCGGGTGCGGGCGGATGCCGCGCAAAAAAGCAAGTGTGCGATAACCTTTATCCAGGACATTAGTCGGGTGCATGACAAGGCCTTATTGTGCCGAGCGCAAGTTCAGGTGGTATGTGTTAATACCCAAAAGTTATGTCCCCGCCTCTTACCCAAAGAAATCCTTGCCGGGATTGCCGACTCCGGGACAGAGCAAGACAAGCGGATACAATAGGACGCAAGCAAGCAAGAGAATAATGGAATTTTTAACCGAAACAGCATTTTGGCAACTGGTAAAAGAAGCATCGCCGGTGGTCCAAGCGGCGATGTCTGTTCTTGTCGTAGCTTCGATCTTCTCCTGGATTGTTATTATTCAGCGTTACCTGATCATCGGCGGCAGTCGCGCCGCTTTGGATGTGTTTGAACGCAAGTTTTGGTCCGGCATGGATTTGAACACCCTGTTTTATGAACTGCGCGACAATAAAGGCAATATTCGCGGTATTAACAATGTCTTTGTGGACGGATACGAAGAATTTAATCGCCTTCTTAAGAAAAGAGCCTCCGCCGATGCGACCATGGAAGGGGTGCAAAGGTTGATGCGGGTGGCGATCAACCGGGAGGAAGAATCTCTGATATCCGGCCTGGGCTTTCTGGCATCCGTTGGCTCGGTGAGCCCCTATATCGGTCTTTTTGGTACGGTTTGGGGAATTATGAATGCGTTCCTGGGACTTGCCGCATCCACCGAGGCGATCACCATTAATGTGGTTGCGCCGGGTATTGCCGAAGCCCTGATAGCAACCGCCATGGGATTAATTGCCGCGATCCCGGCTGTTCTTTCTTACAATTATTACGGCGGCAAGGCGGATTTTTTGCTTTCTCGTTATGAGTTATTTAGTGAAGAGTTTGTCAGTATTCTGCATCGCCGTCTTTATTCCACCTTATGAAAAGGATGAAAAGGATGAAAAGGATGAAATGGACAGAAGGGTCTTTTTGAAAAGGGACGCGGGCAAGTTTTTTGTCCTATCCGCATAGCACACATAGCACATGGCAAGACGGCGCAAAAATCGTTTGATATCCGATATCAATGTTGTTCCCTATATTGATGTGATGTTGGTCCTTCTTGTGGTTTTTATTGTCACAGCCCCGTTGCTTTCCCAGGGTTATCCGGTGAAGTTGCCTTCGGTTGCCGCCAAACCGATTAAAATTAACAAAAAAGATCAACTGGTGGTTAGTATTACCGCCGATGGAAAATACTACTATGATAGCGGCAGCGGCAGTAAACAGGTATCTTTGCCCGAATTGCGCGGGTATTTGTCGGATACTTTTAAGGATAAAGATGTGCCGGATGTGTTTATTAAAGGGGATGCAAGGGTTGTATATGGCAAGATTATGGAACTCATGCAAGTGATGCAAAATGCCGGGATTTCGGATGTGGGATTGGTGTCCCAACCGCCGTCCAAGTGAGTTGTCGCGAAAGAAAGCGAAACAAAAAACATGTCCGGCGGTTATTTTGCGGATGATACTCCGCCATTCTTGCTTCCTTGTTTTGGCGCGTGTTTTGTTCATATTGTATTGGTCATCATGCTAAGCAACTGGACGCACATTGATGAAGAAACATTTGCCTTACAACCGGATCCCGGCCTTTCCGTCAAAGCGAGCTTGGTAACGCTTGTCGCACCTGTGCGCCCGACCCCGCCCAAAAAGATTAAAAAATCCGCGTCGCAGCCACAAAAGAACCCTTTGGAAAGCCTTGTGGAGCATTTAAATCAGCCTGTTCTCGCGGACGACAAAAAGCGCACGGATGAGGCGCTTGCCGACGAACTCCCGTTGTATGTGGAAAAGAAAGAAACGACCGGGCAAAGTGCCTCAGAACAAGAAACGGCAGAAATACGAGAGAAGCAAGAGGCAAGAATTAATCAGGCCTTGGCATACTATCAACGCAATCAGGCTTTGGTAGAGCGTAATTTTAATACGGGGACGGCCGCACAACGCAAACTTTTTGAGGGGCTTGTCGTGCGTATAAAAATTTTCTTGGATGCGGAAGGGAGGCTAACCGATATGCGAATTCTTAAGTCCAGCGGTAATCGCGTATTTGACGCCGAAGCCGAAAGGGCGGTGCGCCGGGTGAAACGATTTATTTTGCCGTCGGATCCTTTGCTGGTGGAAAAATACTTTAAAGAAATTACCATGGAGTTTCAACTGGGTCCTTAAAAGAGTTAGAGATGTTATTATTTGGGGTAAAAAAAAGAGACAACGGTAACCGACACAGAATTTGCGTCAAAAAGTTCTCACCGAGTTTTTATAATGAAAGGATGTACAGATTAATTATTTTTTGTTGCTGTTGCCTGTTTGCTCTTGCCGGCAATGCGATGGCAGCGGACAGCACCCCCGGCACCCCCGACCAACAATTGGCGGCACAAGAAGACGAGTTAATCATTAAGATTCGTCGCGGTGTGACTCGCCCCATTACTTTGGCGTTGGTGCCTTTTCGCGTATCGGGGGCCGGTGCCGATACGCGCACTCAAATTGTTCGTCTGATAAGAAATGACTTTCGTTTTAGCGGTCACTTAACTGGAATTGCCGAAAACGACTTGCCTTCTTCTCCCTTTCGTGTAAATCAAATTCTTTACAAGGAGTGGCGCGACAAGGATGTTGAATATTTAATATTTGGCGAGCTAGCGAAAACAGGCGGGCGCACCTACAGTTTGAACATTACGATTATGGATGTTTTTGCGGAGGAGGTGCTTTCCAACAATGCATTTACTTTTCCCTCAAAATATACGCAAGATTTCGCACATTATGTTAGCGATTATATTTATGAAAAGATGCTCGGCATTCAAGGTTCTTTTTCAACAAAAATCGTTTTTGTGCGCGAATCTGACCGAAGAGGTAAAAAAGAGTTTAGTTTAAATATCGCCGATGCGGACGGGAAACGTGAACGATTAATTTTGCGTTCGGATGAGCCAATCACTTCTCCCGCCTGGTCGCCGGATGCCAAAAAAGTTGCATATGTTTCTTTTGAGAACGGTCGCTCCAACATCTATGTCCAGGATATCCTCAGCGGCAAACGTTGGTTGGTGACCGCTTTTAGGGGAATTAACAGCGCGCCCGCCTGGTCGCCGGATGGCAGACAACTGGCGGTGGTTTTATCGCAAGGAGCCAACGCCGATATCTACTTGATAGACCTGGATAGCTTGAAGGCACGGCGATTGACTCGGCACCCCGGGATAGACACCGAACCCGCCTGGTCCCGGGAAGGGACAAAACTGGTATTTACTTCCGACCGAATAAACAACAGACCGCAAATCTTTCAATACGACCTGAACGATAATGCAATTAAGCGTCTGACATTTGACAATGTTTATACATCAAGTGCCGAGTACACACACGGCGACAGTGCTCTTGTTTTAATATCCCGAGCGGCCGGCGGTTACAGAGTCACCAAGATGGACCTGGCGAAGGGAGAATTGCAGTTGGTGACAAAAAATCAACTGGACGACAGTCCGAGCGTATCGCCGGACGGCAACAGGGTTATTTATTCTACGCGCCGCGGCGGCAGTTACAGATTGGCAATTGCTTCGGTTGATCTCGGCAATCCGGTTTACCTGCCCCTTGGCGGCGGCAATATTAAATCACCGGACTGGTCTCCTTTTTTATACAGATTTAAGTTCTAAATGCATTCCGCGGCCCTCCGCTCTGTTTGGTCTAAGTTCAGAGCCAGGAGGCGTTCCTACTATTCGCTTTGGATATTTGCTATCTTGGCGCTCCTGTCCTTGTTTGCCGAGTTTTTGGCGAACGACAGACCTTGGTTAATCTTAATGGATGACCGGGTTTATGTGCCGATTTTTACCGACTATACGGAGCGCGATTTTGGCGGCGAGTTGGACTGGCATGTCAATTATCGCGATGATTATATGCGCGCATTTTTTGCGGAGAAAAATGCCCGCCAAGTTTGGCCGCCAATCCCGTTCAGCGGGACCGGTATAGATTACGAACTTTCAAAGCCGACACCGAGCCCGCCGGATGCGATTCATTGGCTCGGCACCGATGATCAGGGCAGGGATCTTCTGGCGCGTGTTCTGTATGGTTACCGCATTTCCATTGTTTTTGCATTTCTGTTAACTGTGTTCACCGTTGTATTGGGCGTGTTGTTCGGTGCCGTCCAAGGATATTACGGTGGCTTGCCGGATTTACTCGGGCAGCGAGTGATTGAAGTATGGAGCGGTATGCCTGTCCTGTTCATTTTGATTATCCTTGCCAGTCTGGTTCAACCGAATCTTTGGTGGCTGTTATTTATTACGCTGCTGTTTAGTTGGATGGGTTTGGCCGATCTGGTGCGTGCGGAATTCCTGCGCGGCCGGAATATGACCTATGTGTTGGCGGCGCGCAATCTGGGTGTCCGCGATACGGGTATTATGTTCACACATATTTTGCCGAATGCCGCCGTGTCCGTGTTTACATTTGTTCCTTTGATTTTCACTTCGGCCGTTTCGGTCTTGGCATCTTTGGATTTTCTGGGTTACGGACTGCCTTTGGGAACACCCTCTTTGGGGGAGTTAATTGCTCAGGCAAAAACCAATCTCACCGCGCCTTGGATCGGCATTACGGCGTTTGTTGTGATCACAGTCATGTTATCCCTGCTGGTGTTTGTCGGCGAAGGTCTGCGCGATTCTTTTGATCCGCGTATTTTGTAACGGACGGGTCGGCGTCCAATTGCGGAGGTTATCCGCCGCGGGGCTGTTAGGATGCTGAGCATCCGAAATCTGCATCTGTCACTGCAATCTGAGATTTTGCACAATGTCAGTATGGATATTGGCAAAGGGCGTGTTTGCGCCCTGGTCGGCGAAAGTGGCAGCGGTAAAAGCATGACTGCTATGGCGATCATGGGATTGTTGCCTGCCGGGGCAAAAGTTCGCGGCAGTATCCGCTTTCGGGGAACCGAGTTGTTACCGCCAAACGAAAAGCAAAATAGTCGGCTGCGCGGGACTAAGATTGCCATGATTTTTCAAGACAGTCTTGCCGCTCTCAACCCGTTGCATAAGGTTTCCCGGCAATTGAGTGAGATGGCGCATCCTTTTTCAAAAAGAAATCCAAACTTGTGCCGCACCGAAGTGAGCGCAGCGCTTGCGCGAGTGCATTTACCCGAGGAACTGGGGCAGCGTTATCCGCACCAATTGTCCGGCGGTCAAAGACAAAGAGTCCTATTGGCGATGATGATGATGCGTAAACCGGATCTGTTGATAGCGGACGAGCCGACGACTGCTTTGGATGCTTCTTTGAGATTGCAAATGATGACCCTGATGTGCGCTCTTTGTTCCGAACAGAAAACAAGTCTTCTGTTAATTACTCATGATCTCCCGCTGGTTCGGCATTTCGGCGACGATGTCTGTGTAATGAAAGACGGGCGGATCATAGAAACGGGAAAAGCATCGAAACTAACGAAACTATCGGAACTGATGAAGAGACCGAAACATCCTTACACCAAGAAACTTCTTGGGGCATACCGTGTGGGCCGACCGACGCGACGCGCGCCCGCGCGCAGCAATGAAGCGCCGCTGCTTGCCGTGCGCGACCTGCGTATTCGTTATCCGCAGCGCAAGGGAATTCTGCGTCGCATCAAAGGTTATCACGTGGCATTGACCGGTGTCAGTTTTGATCTGTTTGCCGGCGAGACCCTGGCGGTCATCGGCGGCAGCGGCAGCGGTAAAACATCTCTTGCCCTGGCCCTGCTCAGGCTACTTAAGGACGAAGACTGGAATGGCAGTGTGCGTTTTGCGGGGCAGGATCTGCGGCTGTTGACCTCGCGCCAACTGCGCGCACTGCGTCCCACAATGCAGATGATATTCCAAGATCCCGCCGCCAGTATTAACCCGCGGTTTGGTGTGTTTCGCATCATTACGGAAGGACTGATGCGCAGCCGCAAAAAAGAAGAGGGCAACCCGGAAGATCTGCAAAAGCAATGCAAGGCGGCGATGACAGAAGTGCAACTGGACCCTGACAGGCTGTTTGAACCGCCGAGCAAGTTCTCCGGCGGTCAAAAACAACGCATTGCCATTGCCCGCGCTTTGATCATGCAACCGCGTCTTCTTGTTCTGGATGAACCGACTTCTTCTTTGGATGTGACAGTGCAGACGGAGATCATTGCTCTTTTGCGTCAACTGCAAAAAGAGCACAAACTGGCCTATGTGTTCATTACGCACGATATGCGTTTGGCAAGATCTTTGGGGCATAAAACTTTGGTTTTGCACGGCGGCACTGCGGTGGAGTTTGGCGAGACGGCAAAAGTTTTTCGCAACCCGCAATCCCAATACACCAAAGATCTGCTACAAACGATTTAATTCTCTTAATAGGCCGCTTTTAGCGGGCGTCAATTATCAGCCGCTTTCAGCGGGGATCCTTAATCAGCCGCTTTTAGCGGGCGTCAATTATCAGCCCGCTTTTGGCGGGCATTAATTATCAGCCGCTTTTAGAGGAATCTTTTTTCATTAGACAGGCAAAAAAGAAACCGTCGTTTGTTTCGCCGGGCAGCAAACAGAGTCCCGCTCCCGGTCGGGGGACTAAGAGACTTGTTTCGGTTGCGGTTAACTTGGGAGGAATAAAAACGGCATCCTTTTGCTTTGCCAAAAAGTCCCGTATGACTTCCTCGTTTTCTTCGGCAAACAAAGAACAAGTGATGTAAATTAACTCTCCGCCCGGTTTAAGACATTTCCAAGCATGCGAGAGCAAGTTGCGTTGTTCCCGACTCAGTTTTTTAATGTCCGCCTCCGCCGCCAAAATTTTCAGTTCCGGATGTCGCCGAATCACACCGCTGCCCGAGCAAGGCACATCCAAAAGGACACAATCGTATTGGGCATTCCGTGTCGGCGACATTGCATAGTCCGCGAGATCTTGGCAAAAGAACGCAAGAAGATCCCCCGCACAAAAACCCTGTTCGGCAAGGTTGCGGCGCGCGCTTTCCAACCGGACAGGGTTCTTATCCAAGCAATCAACGGCAATGGAATCCATTCCCGCCGCCTTCGCTATGCTCAGTATATAAGATACTTTGTTTCCCGGCGCACAGCAAGCATCCAGCAAACGCATCCCTTGCCGCAACTTGGGCAATCTCGCCGCTTTTTGGGAACCTATGTCCTGCACCCGGGCTGTCCCGTCCGAGTATCCCGGCAAGCGGCTTGTTGCAATGCTGTTTTTCAATATCAAACCGTGCGGCGCATCCGGGTCCCGGCCCTGAGGATGGCAGGCAACGGAATGTTTGTTCAGAAGTTCCGCATAGTCCGGCATGCCGGACCTGTGCGGGTTCACCCGCACAGCAAGCGGCGGTTTCTCGTTGCCGCACTTTAGAATTTCTTGCCAATGTTGCGGGAAGTTGCGACGGAATTTTTCAATCTGCCATTGCGGATGCGCGTACAGTTCTTCCGGATCATCCGACAACCGCAAGTCGTCATTGTCCAAAAGAGGGTCCAAAAAATTGTCCAAAAAAGACAGATGTTTCCTCAGGCACGCATTGACCATTCCTTTGGCGTGGCGTTTGCGTGTTCCGATGAGTGTTGTCATTTCGTTCAGAGTTGCATATGCGGGTATGCGGGTGTACTCCAACTCATAAATTCCCATTAAAATGGCAACCGCCACTTCGGTATCGCGCGGCGGGCGATCCGAGACCCGGTCCAGTTTTCGTTTAAGACGCTGATAAAATCGGCAAACCCCGTAGGATATTTCGGCGGTTAAAGCGGCATCGCGCGCGCTCAGCCCAACCGTTCTTTCTTTCAAGAGTTTGTCCAAGTTGGATTTTTTTTGCAGGATGCTTGTCAGAACGGACAAGGCTTGTGCCCGGGGGGAGGCTTGTGCCCGCGGGGCGGCCTGTGCCCGCGGGGCGGGAGTCCCCCTGCGCGCAGAGTGCTTAGCGCGTTGTCCCAAGAACCTCACCCGGTCGGGGCAGGTTGGTTGCCGCCGCCACATCCGTTTTTGTGCTGCCGGCAAACTGCAACTGCGTCACTTCCAAGCAGCCGTCACCGCCGGCAACGGACAAACTGTTCCGGTCACTTTTTACAACCGTGCCCGGCGGATGTTTTGTTGTTTGTTCCGGCCGGTTTGTCGGGTCGGTCGCCGCGGTGGCCATCCAAATCTTTAATCTTTGACCGTGATACTCGGTCCAACATCCGGGGCTCGGATTAAAAGCGCGAATCCGTCGCGCGATGGTCTGTGCCGCCTCCGTCCAGTTGATACGGGTTTCGGTTTTTTCAATCTTGGCGGCGTAGGATGCCAGAGAATCGTCTTGCGGTTCTTCTTTGTATTGGTCGGGCGCAGCGAGATATTCCTTCAAAGCGGTTACCGCCATATCTTTTAATTTGTCTGCCAAACTTGCGGCCGTCTCTGTCTCGTCTTCCAAGACACACTTTTTTTGCATGAGGATAGGACCGGCATCCAGCCGGTTGCTCACGCGCATTAGCGTGATCCCGCTTTCCGCATCACCGGCTTCTATCGCCCGTTCAATCGGCGCAGCGCCGCGCCAACGCGGCAATAAAGAAGGATGCAGATTGACGCAGCGCACTTGTTTCAAAAGACTCACCGGCAGGAACAATCCAAAGGCGATGACAATTAACAAGCGGACATCATAGTTACAAATGCGATCCGGGTGAAGTTCGCCGGGTTGT
This sequence comes from Gammaproteobacteria bacterium, assembly GCA_965209035.1. GTDB lineage: Bacteria > Pseudomonadota > Gammaproteobacteria > CBDBNL01 > JAAOII01 > CBDBPY01. The sequence goes on along the minus strand of OZ242372.1, from coordinate 753,787 downwards.
TCGGCAACAATACAGGGAACGGAATGTCGCAATGCCAAAGAACGCATAGGCGAGGGCACGACCTTTTGCCCGCGCCCCGCCGGCTTATCCGCTCTGGTTAAAATGAACGCGGGCTTGTCCCCGCTTGCCAGAAGTCGTTCGCCGATATCGGCCGCAAACTGCGGCGTGCCGACAAGAGCATATTTAATCAACTTCTGAATTAACTTGCCGTTTGTTTTCTTTGCAGTGCGATTAGATTTCTCAGTTCGGTGTTGAGTGCGGCGCGCTTCAAAGGCGATATTCTGTCTATGAGTAACTTCCCATCCATGTGATCCGCCTCGTGTTGTAAACAGACGGCCAATAATCCTTGAACGGGCATTTTAAAAGGTTCGCCTTTCATATCTTGGGCAGTCAGGCGAATGTTCTTGGGGCGTGTGATCTCGCCGCGAATACCGGGCAAGGACAGGCAACCCTCCTCGTGTGTTAAGGTTGTTGCATCCAAAGACTCAATTTGCGGGTTCACAATAGTCAGAGGTTCCTCCACATGGGTGACCGCAATCCTGAGCGGGATGCCAACTTGAATTGCCGCCAGCCCGATGCCGGAAACACTTTCCATCGTTTCATAAAGTTCCGCTTCCAGAGATTGAAGTGCTGCGTTGAATTCCGTGACCTCTTTTGAGACTGCGCGTAATTGGGGTTCCGGAAAAACAAGGATGTTGCGTATTGCCATATGGGTTATTATAACTTCATCACACCCGTGCCGGTTTCACCGCAGAGAAAGAGGGTGTGCTTGCCGGAACTCTTTAAATAAGCGAACCGGGCAGTCTCACCGGTGCTTCCAATGTGCTCCATGTTTTCCATGTTTTTTATGCTTTCCGTGCTTGCAATGCTTTATTTAGATGCTGCGTTCATTCTCCAAAAAATCGCCCGTTGAAAAATGATGTTTTTTGTCATTTAATGTGTTTCCCGGCGTTGAATAGAGTAAAATATGAGTAAGATTATTTATATAAAAATCAATTAGAGGTAATACTTATGAAATCAATTAAATTATTATATGTCTTGTTAATTGCCTTTTTGGCGACCGCCTCTGTTTCCGTATCCGCGGATACTTTGAAACTTGGTGTGACCATTAGGATGATTAGCGATGCGGGCTTCAAAATCGGTCAAATGATCGAAGATGAGTTTAAAGCAATCAATGATGCGGGCGGTATTAACGGTCGCGACATAGAACTCGTTTTTCTCAATGACGAATGCAAGTCCGAAAAAGGAGTCGCCAACGCGAACAAGTTGATCTATCAACACAAGGTTCTTGCTGTGATAGGTTCAAGTTGCAGTTCGGTCACTCTTCCCATAGTGGATGTAACCGCAAAAGCCGGGGTGCCGCAGATTACGCCGCATTCCACTAATCCGGGCATCACGATGAAAGGAAGCGATTGGATATTTCGTGTTCCTGTTTCCGGCCGCTTTTATAATGCGGTTCAGGCGGAATATGTCGCCAACAATGTGGGCAAGAAAATTGCTTATATTTACGCGACCGATGCCGCCGGTTTGAAGCAGTCCAAAGATACCATTGCCTATATGAAAGAAAAATACAATGTGGATCCGGTGTACGAAGCGCAGGTGCAAGAAAAAGAAGTGGACTATCGTTCGGTTCTTCTTAAGGCCAAGGCGGCCAAACCGGATGCGTTAATTCTTTCCGGTCTGCAGGACGATGTTGCCCGAATGCTTATCCAGTCCTATGAAGTGGGTATTTCCAAAAAGGTGAAAAGAGTCGCTCCTTCGGTGGCGTCCAAGCAGGATGTTCCTATCTTGGCGGGCAAGGCGGTTAAGGGCGTTTTCTATGCGGCTGCCTTTTCGCATGCCGACGAGCGTCCTATTGCGAAAAAGTTTACCAAGACGGTCAATGAGCGTTATGGCACTTCGCCCGATCATGACTTTTCTCAGGCGTGGGATATGGTGCAAATTATGAAGATTGCATTGGAGAATGCCGATATTAAGAATCAGCCGGCGACGCTGGCTGCGGACAGAGCGGCTTTGCGCGATGCTTTGGCAAACATAAAGAACTATCAGGGTCTGGCTTCGGGTCCTATCAGTTTTTGTCGGGCACCCACTCCGCAGTGTCGAGACGGTAACAGGACACCTGTTTTGATTGAGTATACCCAAGGCGGTAAAAACTTTCAAACCAGAGTGCTGGATACTATAACATTTGATGCTGATTTTGGTTTATAAGATCAGTTTGTAAGTTCACAGAAAACACCTCCGCCGCATTCGTGCTTGGGAGGTGTTTCTGTTTTTGTGTCCGCTTTTAATTAAGAGAGATACGGAAATAACCGCAATCGTAACAAAAAACGAGTAATGCAGTTTTCTTTTTTTAATAAGATTAATCCGCGCTATGGCTGGCTGGTTGCGTTGGCTCTTTTGCTGCCGGTGCCATTAATCACTCCCAATCTTTATGTGGATCATTTGATCTGTATTGTGATGATTAATATCTTGCTGGCGGTCGGGCTGAATGTGGTCAAGGGTTTTGCGGGGCAGGTTACGGTCGGACATATTGCCTTGTATGCCATCGGAGCATACAGTTCCGCCATTCTTTCCATTAATTTTGATTTTCCGTTTTTTCTCGCTTTTTTGTCCGCGATCGCTATTACGGGCGCTGTCGGGCTTTTGGTCGCCGTTCCTTCCTTCAAGTTGGAAGGGGCCTACTTGGCGCTTGCCACTCTCGGTTTTGCCGAAACTGTGCGAATTTTGATATCGGTGACTGACTACTTCGGGACAACACTTGGTATTGGTAACATCCCGGCACCCAACTTATTCGGTTTTCATCTTGACACACCGAACAAGTATTATTTTTTGTTAATGCCGATTACCTTGATGGGCATCTATTTTTCTTTTAATATTTTAAACTCGTCTCTCGGACGCGGCTTTAAGGCCGTCAGAGATGACTCCTTGGCGGCGGCAACGTCCGGCATCCCTGTGCGCACATACAAGTCACTGGCATTTTTAATCAGCGCCTTTTATGCGGGGGCGGCCGGAAGTTTGTATGCGCATTTGGAGCCGGGCTATATTCATCCGAATAACTTCACAATCATAGAAATGGTCACTCTGTTGTTGATGGTGATTTTGGGCGGTGTCGGCAATATATGGGGCGGCATTATCGGCGCGATCATCATTACAATTTTTTATGATCTCACTCGCGAGTATTATCAATATCAATTGCTCATATTCGGTCTCGGCATTGTCTTTACTGTTTTGTTTATGCCAAAAGGCATTGGCGGCTTCATCACGCGATATACGAGTCGCCGAAAATTCATCGCGGCCCAGCGAGACCGCGCCCGGGCTTGAAGACGGACATTCTCGTTATTGATCGCCTTAACAAAAGTTTTGGCGGTCTTGTGGCATTGAACGATGTGAGTTTTTCGGTAAAGGAGCATGACATTCACGGTGTGATTGGTCCGAACGGCTCCGGCAAGAGTACTTTGTTTAATGTGGTATCCGGTATCTATAAACCGGATTCCGGTAAGATTGAATTTTGCGGAGAAAAAATCGCCGGTATGCCGCCGCATCAAATTGCGAGACGGGGGCTGGCTCGTTCGTTTCAGATGTTGCGGATTTGGCCGGAGATGAGTGTTCTTGAAAATGTGTTGGTGGGGCATCACTGCCATATTAAAAGAAACTTTTGGGATCTGATGCTTAACTCCCCCGCCTCTCGCAAGACCGAGCAGCGGGTAAAAAAAGAAATGAAGGATCTTTTGGATTTTGTCGGTATGGCGGATTTTGCCGACATGCCGGCGAGTGAAACTTCCATCGGTCAGCGAAGATTAATTTCTATGGCGCGCGCGATGGCGATGAAACCCAAACTTCTCATGCTGGATGAGCCGGGTGCGGGGTTGAGTCCCGCCAATGTGGATAATATCATGGAAATTATTCGGCGTATGAATAAGGCCATGGATATTACTTTAATCTTGGTGGAGCATATACTCAAGGTGATTATGAACACTTGTCGCATTGTCACTGTTTTGGATTATGGCGTCAAAATAGCCGAGGGGAGTCCCGAGGAAATAAAGAACGATCACGGGGTGGTTGAAGCCTACCTGGGACAGGAAATGGAGGATGACAAGGTGCGCGAGTTTTTTGCCACCTAATCGTCGCCGTCATATTTACCGCGCCCGCCATATTCACCTCGCCCGCCACGCCCAACATAATTGCCGGAACCGATATCTCCAATCTTCGCAAAGATTGCTTTGTGTCCGCTCCGTCGAGTTTAACCGTCGCTCTGGTCGCGGCTCGTAATCCGCATAGGGCCGCCTTGTCGCCATCGCCGCAGATGTTGCCGCGTCATCGCGAGGATGCTTATCGGGTCCGCGACGCGGTCATTCAACGGCTTGGGTTGTCCACTTGTGGTTGGAAACTTGGCGCACTTTCACCGGAAGTTCAAAAAGCGGAAGGTTATGACGGTCCAATTCCCGGTCGTCTGCTTGCCGATTATGTTTTTGAAAGCGGCTCCTGTGTCTCTCTGTCGGCAAAGAGCCAACCCAAGATTGAATGTGAATTGGCGGTGCGTCTGAAAGAAACACCCGCGGATTGGGGCTGCGAGGGCTCGCCAACTTCCTTGGAACTCGGTGAGTTGGCGGACATCTTTTTATCTTTTGATATTACCGCCGGTCGCTATGCCGCGGACTGGATGAACAGGGCGAGCGCCCGCGAACGGATGCTGGCACAGTTGGCGGACAACGGTAACGGCGGGTTTGTTGTTTTGGATTCCGAACCGCTGTCTGTTGTTCCGGTTGTTCCGGATGATGCAAATTTTTGGGAAGTCCGGCTGATTCTAAACGGAAGACCGGTTGCCGATGCCAAAAATCAAATGTCGGTTGCAGATTATTTGATGCCGCCGTTACAGTGGATTTTTTGTCATGCCAAGGCATGCGGGTTGCCTCTTAAGAAAGACGATTTAATTTTGACAGGCTCTCTGACGCAGCCGGTGCCGGTGACATCGGGTGATCTGGCGGCCGCTTATTTTTCCACCGAAAAAGGTTCCGCTCATATCTCGGTTATCTTGCATTAATGCTGCGAGTGCCTTAAAGATTTATTTATTAATACTACTTACTACTTATTATGACGAACAAACTAAAAATCACAATTGCGGGTGCCGGTGCCATGGGCTCTTTGTTTGGCGGCCTATTGGCGGAAGGAGGGGCGGATGTCACTTTACTCGATCCTTGGCAAGAGCATATGGATGCCGTTAGGCGCGATGGTCTCAAAATGATAGGTCACGGCGGTGACAGAATGATCAAACTGCGCGCACTCACGGATGCAAAGGAGATTGGTGAGACGGATCTGGTATTTTTTCAATGCAAGGCGATTTACAACGATGCGGCCGCAGATTCGGTGCGATATCTTTTTTCCGCCGAGACACAAACAATAGCCATTAGTTTTCAAAACGGTTTGGGTAACGAAGAGAAGATTGCCGAACATCTTGGGACTGATCGCGTCCTGGGTGGCTTGACCGCGCAAGGAGCGAATATGGAAGGCCCGGGTTGTGTTCGTAATCATGCCGAGTTACCTACTTATATCGGCGAGATGTCCGATGATCTGTCCGGTGATCTGTCTGAAAGGAGTCAAAAGATTGCGGATTTTCTCAGCCAAAACGGGTTACCCACGCAGGCGGTTGCCGATATTCGTCGCAGCATCTGGGCAAAACTTTTTGCGAACATAGGGGTCAGCGCGCCGAGCGGTATTTTGGATGTTGCTTTAAAAAAATTAAGCGAAGATCCTTCGCTTAGAAAAGTGTCCTATGCCGCCATAGAAGAAGCAGTGCGTGTTGCCGCAGCCGAGGGACTTGAGTTTGGTCGCGAAGAATCTGTTAAGGTATTCAACCAAATCACCGATCCTCACGGCGGCACCCCGGGGAACAAGTCCAGCCTGTGTGTGGATATTCTCAATTCCAGACCGACAGAGATTGATTACATCAACGGTATGGTTGCAAAACTGGGGCGAAAGCACGGCATCCCGACCCCGGTCAACGATATCCTGACCGCTTATGTTAAGGCATTGGAAAGCAAGTACACCGATGCGGGTTGAAGAGGGGACCTTAAAGAATCCGACCTTGTGGGCGGATTCCGCTGATTTTGCATTGCTGCCGTTGGAGATGCTCGCGGCAGCCGTGGAACAGAGTCTGCGCGAGGATTACGCGTTTGTGGATGTGGGAATCGCACCCTGTCCGGATCTGTCCGATTTGGGTTCGGCGTCTGCCGGATTATGCGGTTCCGCACGACTCATAGAGTTGGGCGGTGAGCCCTATGCGCATCATACCGCATACCGGGATATTTGCTTTCATATGGATGGACTGGCGGCAGCCTGCGGCTTGCCGGGCGGTCATATTCTGGGTGCGGGCATCGCCCACCGGGATGTCCTTGGCGGGAATTGCGGCGAATTAATAGCCTCCGCGCATTTGGGCGATGCCGTCAATCGTTCCAAAGCGGCGCGCGTCGGCGAGGATGAGCGGGCGGTTCTGGAACCTTATGATTCTTATTTGCACGGTGGCTTGGCAAACTTCTTTCTTTGTGAAGGCAATCCCGGCGATGTGATGCATATTAAAGTCAAAAAGCGAATTGGCAAGAGTGGCTCTTTTCCTCTAAACATTCGCAAGGGGTTGGTGAACCTGTGTCGCGAGAGAGGTAAGGGTGAGCAATTGGGTATGGGCGGTGTGTTTGAAATGAAGGGGGGCAAGGTGCGTTCGCATATCATGCCGAACTTTGAATGCATCGCGCATCAATATTATGACGAGGAAAAAGATGAAGTGTTTCGGGACTTTCTGCAGTTTTATGAGACGATGGGTCCGAATCTTGTCAACTTCAGTGTCCTTTGGAGCGGCGATCCAACGGGCGGTAGGTTGCATCTGCGACCTTCGCACGAGCATACCCACTTTTATCACATGGAAGATAAACAACAAGGCGGACATTATCATTATGATATCACTCCGGAGGAAGCACATTATGAGGGGGTCTTTTATCCGGCGGGAGGTGTTCACAGAATTAATAATATTTATGTTGCCCCTTCTTTGCGCGGCAAAATGATTAACGATAAGAAAGCGAAGGACAAATAAAATGTCGGCTTATGCCTGGTCGCCCTCCGAGGCACTGATCGCTTCTTCCGGGCAAAGTGAGTTTTTGAAAGCCGAGGGATTGCATTCTTTTGAAGAGATGGAAGACCGGGCTCGGCAGGATCCGGGATGGTTGTGGGATGCGGTGATCCGTTTTGGGGATCTGAAGTTTTATCAACCTTACGCGAAGATCATGGACGATTCTCGCGGCAAACCTTGGACGCAATGGTGTGTCGGCGGAAAAACAAACCTTGTTTTGAACTGTCTTGACAGATATCGCCAATCCGATATCTATCACAAGACTTTCATTTTTGAAGAGCGTGAAAACGGCGACAGAAAAACCCTAACCTACGCGCAGTTTGATGCGGAGGTGTGCAAGTTTGCCGGCGGCTTGTTGGAACTTGGCATTAAGCAGGGGGATGTGGTTGCGTTGTATATGCCCAATGTGGCGGAAACCTATATCGCGTATTACGGCATAGCAAAAATAGGTGCCATAGTGATGCCGCTTTTTTCCGGCTTCGGACCTCGGGCTTGCGCGGACCGGTTAAGGCCGGCCAATGCGAAGGCGGTTGTAACGGTGACACATGCTTGGCGGCGGGGTAAAAAAATACCTATGAAGAAGTTGCTGGAAGAAGCCCGGCGTGATCTTACCGACTTAAAGTCTCTCATTTATGTTGATACTTCCGGAGAGGCTCGCGGAGATGCTTGTGAAGAGACCCGCGACATTGCGGGGAAGAATAAGAATAAGAATAAGAATAAGAATAACAGCATAGAATGGGGAGAACTTCTTTCTCGCGGAGATAAGAATACCGCCACAGTCCCGATGGATGCCATGGCCCCCGCAGTCATTCACTACACATCCGGGACGACCGGCAGTCCGAAAGGCTGTGTTTATACGCACATAGGACTTGTGACCAAGATGCTGTTTGATCACGGTATCTTAACGGATTTTCGTTCCCGAGACCGGCATTTTTGCATGGCGGATATGGGATGGATGGTCGGCTCTAAGTCCGCTACCATTGCGGCGGTTAACGGCGGCAGTATGATCCTGGCGGAGGGCTTGCCGGACTATCCGCAGCACGGAAGATTTTGGCGGCTGATTCAAGATTATCGCGCCAGTTGGGTTGAACTGAGTCCCGCTTTGATACGCAATATGATGCGTTATCCGGCAGCCGAGCCGGACAAATACGATCTGAGCAGTTTGCGTATCATCGTTAGCGGCGGCGAACCCTGGACCGAAACCGCCTGGAACAGGTTGTTTGATCTTTGCGGAGGGCGGGTGCCTATTCTCAATTCGGCCGGCGGTACCGAAGTCAGCGGCTCCATACTTTTGTGCGACCTGCATCACCCGCTAAAACGCGGCGGCTTTTCTATTGCCATACCCGGTATGGGGGCGGAAATTCGACACTCGGACGGGAGTCCGGTTGCAACGGGAGAGATCGGCGAGCTGGTCATGACGCACTCGTCTGTCGGGTTAACCGCCGGGTTGTGGAAGAATCCGAAAGGCTACTTGGAAAATTATTGGAATAAAATACCGGGTTATTGGGCGCACGGCGATCTTGTTTCCCGTGACGAGGATGGCTTTTGGTTCATTCACGGGAGGTCCGATGATGTGATCAAGATTTCCGGTAAGCGGGTCGGCCCGGCTGAAATTGAGAATTCTATGATGCACAGCGGGCGCGTGTTGGAATGCGCGGCTATAGGGCTGCCGGATGAGCACACCGGGAATATGATTTTGTGTTTGTATGTCCCGAAGGATACCGAAGGGCAAGAAGATGTTTCGGCCGCGGAACTTGAAGAGCTTTTAACCCGTAGAATCACAAAGGATCTGGGGCGTTCTTTTTGCCCCAAGCATATCTTGCAAGTGGCGGATCTTCCCAAAACGCGAACGATGAAAATTATGCGTAAAACCATAAGGTCGGCTTTGATGGGAGAAGAAATAAAGGATGTGTCGTCTGTGATGAATCCGGCGGCGGTTCGCAGTTTACAAAAAGAGTATCTGTTTCAACGGTTGTCGGCTAAGACGCATTGAAAACATTGAAGAATATTGAAAGTGGCATTAAACGCGGTATTAAAAGTGGCTTCGTTTAAGGATATTATTTATGAGGTGCGAGATGAAGTTGCTCGCATCACCATTAATCGCCCGCAGGTTCTTAATGCGTTTACTCCCGTTACTTTGAATGAAATTCAAAGTGCTTTAAAAATTGCAGCCGAAGACCCGCAAGTTGGCGTCATTGTTCTTACGGGGGCCGGGGAACGCGCCTTTTGTTCCGGTGGCGATGTCAATTGGGAGGCAACGAAAGAATTTAAGAAGCATGAGTATGAATTACACCGGCATTTGACGGAGTGTCCCAAACCGGTGATTGCACGTGTCAATGGTTACGCCATCGGCGGGGGAAACCACATGGCATACTATTGTGACTTGACCATCGCAGCCGAGCACGCGGTCTTTGGCCAAAACGGGCCGAGGGTGGGTTCGCCGGCGGCGGGTGCCACTGTCGCCCATTTGGCAAATATTCTGGGACACAAGCGCGCCAGAGAAATGTGGCTGACATGCCGCCGATATTCGGCGGCAAAAATGCTGGATTGGGGGCTGGTTAACGCGGTCGTTCCTTATGAGGATCTGGACGCGGAGGTGTCCGCATGGGCCGCGGATATGTTGTCTTTATCGCCCACTTGTTTAAAAATTCTTAAAGAAACTTTTAGACATCAGATGGCATCCGTTTTGTCTTTGCGGCAAGACGAGATGGTCCGGCAAATTGCACCGGGTTACTTTGCAACGGGGGAGCAGGAAGAAGGCGCCAAGGCGTTCTTGGAAAAACGCAAGCCCAATTTTCGCAGATTCCGCAAGAATCTATAATGGAAACAGCTAGTTCAAATGGACTGGGGTGCCATACCGGGATGATTATGGATGATCATGGATGATTATTAAAGACATTCAAATTTTTCCCTTGCGATTGCCTGTGGATACTCTCGGTGCCGGCGGCTTCAAGGGGGCGGATTGGAAGAGTATTTGTGTGGTCTTGGTAAGAATTGAGACAGACGAGGGGGCGGTAGGCTGGGGGGAATCTTTCGGTTACTCTTGTTGGAGAGCCGTGGTGTTTGCGTTGCGTGATATGTTTGTTCCTCTTTTGGTGGGAAAGTCAGTCGACAAGATCGACGATCTGATGCACAGCGTGCGACAACAAATGCATACATACGGGCATTCCGGTATCGGGATGTTTGCTCTTGCGGGTGCGGACATCGCTCTTTGGGATCTGAAAGGAAAACTTGCGGGCAAACCTTTGTTCGCTCTTTTGTGCGAAACGGAGCATGAGGGTGCGCGGAGTGTCACCGTCCCCGTCCCGAAGTTGACCGCCTATGCCAGTTTGTTTAAGTACGGAGACTCGGAGACGGTGCGGGCAAACTGTCGGCGTGCCTTGGAGTTGGGTTACAAGGCGATTAAACTCCACGAGAATAACGAGAGGGAAATAGAGGCGGCGCGCAAAGAAATTGGCGACGATATTCCGTTGGCAACCGATGTTAACTGTTGTTGGAGTTTGCCGGAGGCGCGTACTGCCGTCTCTCGCTTTCAACCCTATGATCTCATGTGGTTGGAAGAACCCATCTTTCCGCCGGATGATTACGAATCTTTGGCGGCATTAAGACAAACCGGAAGACAAGTCGGAAGACAAACCGGGAAGCCTGTTGCGATAGCGGCCGGAGAGAATGCAAGTACTTTGCATGCCTTTCGGCAACTTCTTGGTTGCGGTGCCGTTGATTTTGTTCAACCGAGTGTCACCAAGGTCGGCGGTATTACCGAGTTTGTTAAGATTGCCCGGTTGGTGCGGCAACATCGGGCTGTTCATCTCGCGCCACATTCCGCTTATTTTGGCCCCGGCTTATTGGCAACGATTCATTTGTGTGCCGCCGAGAAACACCCGCCGATGGTGGAGAGATTTTTTATTGAACCGGAAGCGGATCTGTTTAACGGATTGATTGCACCGACAGAAGGGTTTTATCAGCCGAGTGACTTGCCCGGATTGGGAGCGGACCCGGACGAAGAGGTCATTAAAGACTACCTGATCAAAGACTGTACTGCCTCCGAGAATGACTGAACTCTTTCGTAGCGTCCTCTTTGCGCCGGGCCACGAGGAGGCGAAGATGCGTAAGGCCTTGCTGAGCGATGCGGACCAGGTGGCGGTTGACCTTGAAGACGCGGTACCGCCCGGCGAGAAGGACAGGGCTTTAAAGACAATCATCCGAGTTGCCAAAAATCCGACGCGCCGCTTTTATGTCCGCTTGAATACTTTGGCGGCTGACAGAACCTATGGCGATATGTGTCAATTAATGCGGGCGGAGATTAAAGGGTTCATTAAAGGGTTTATTGTCCCAAAAATTGAAACCGCGGCGGACTGCCACATATTGAATTGGCTTGTCAACGCTTTGGAACGCGAGTACTCCCGTACCGGGACCGAGATTATCCCGGTGATTGAAACAGCGAAGGGGTTCATTGCCTTGAATGCAATTTGCGCGGCCGCCGGCAGAATAAAAAAACTTTCTTTTGGTTCTTGGGACTTTTGTGCGGATACGGACAGAATCTGGGATGCGTCCGAAGAGGCAATTGTTACGGCACGCCATCAGTTGGTAACGGCCGCTCGGGCGCATGGTTTGGAAGCCCCGATTGATACATCCTACCCGATTTTAGAGGACACCGAAGGTCTGCGACGATCAGCCGCCGTCGCGCGTAAAATCGGTTTTCAAGGAAAGGCCTGTATTCATCCCTGCCAGTTACCCGACATTAATGCCGGCTTTTCTCCTTCCGCCGAAGAATATGATTTGTCTCTTGCGATTGTGAGAGAGTTTCGTAAAGCGGAAAAACAGGGAATCGCCGCGATCAAGGTGCGCGGCAACTTTGTGGATTATCCGATTTTTGCCGGGGCGAAAAGACAGGTGGATCTGATGAAAAAAATACGGAAGATGAACAACGCCAAAAAATAAGGGGGGCGGGGTCGGTTCTAAAAGATACTCTTGGTCGCACCGCCGTCCACCGAGACGGATATTCCTTGAATATGTTCGGCTTCCCGGCTGACAAGAAATCGGACAAGATTTGCAACATCTTCCGGCTGACCTAATCGACGGACTCCCTCTTCTTTAAACCGCTCTTCTTGAACTTGTTCCGGTGTCTTGTCGGATGCGGATGCAATGTCCCTCAAAACATTGAGCAGCCGATCCGATTGCGTAGAGCCCGGATGTACAACATTCACTCTGACACCGTCGCGAATTCCGCGGGCGGCCAAGGACTTACTAAAGTTTGTCATGGCGGCATTGACTGATCCTCCTATCATAAAATCCGGATGCGGTGTGCGGGCAAACCCCCCGACAATATTGACGACCCGCCCGTTATTGGCGGCCAGATCTTGCCAAAACAGACGGCAGAGACGCACACAAGCATAAAACTTGAGGGCAAAGCCGTCCTGCCAGTCATCGTCTGTTAATTCCAAAAAATCCCCGCCGCGGGTGGCACCCGCCGAATTAATAAGGATTGCGGGTTTTGTGTTACTCTTTGCGATCACATCCTCATAGAGTCTGCGGCAATTATCCGCCCGACGCAAGTCCGTTGCCAGGATCTCTATGTTGCCTTTTTGAGGATGATGTTGTAAGAGCTCTTCCCTTGCTTTTTGTAACCCCCGTTCTTGGGAAGCAACCAATAAAATGTCCGCGCCGTCTCTGTATAAAATATCCGCGATTGCTTTGCCAATCCCCTTGCTACCGCCGGTGATGAGTGCCGTTTGTCCTGTTAACTCGTCTCTGTATGACATTAGGGGATAGGGATAGGGATAGAGAAGGGGGGGGAGGGAGTTATTAAAAGAAAAGAAAAGAAAAGATAGAAAAAACCGGTTAAACCGGCCGGGGCAACCTTTATGCTTTGGATTTAAAGTGTTGCCCCAAAAAGCCGCCCGGTCGAAACATTAGGACAAGAATTAGAAGTAGGAATGCATAGATATCTTTATGGCTGCCGGAAATATAGCCGGCGCCAAGTGTTTCCGCAATACCGACGGTTAAGCCGCCCACAATAGCGCCCGGCAAGCTGCCAAAACCGCCTACTACGGCGGCGGCAAAAGATTTAATGAGAATAAGATACCCCATTTGAACCTGGACGGTATTGATCGGTCCTACCAAGACACCCGCCGCCGCCGCCAGAGCACATGCCAACCCAAAAATAAGAGAAATAGTGACGGGAACATTGATCCCCATCAAAAAAGCAATATCCTTGTTATTGGCAACAGCCCGAATAGCGCGCCCCCATTTGGTGTACTTTAAGAAAAGGTGCAGACTGACCATTAGGCCCAAGGAGATTAAAAGGATCCATAAGTAACTTTTCGGTAAAATCAGATTGCCGACTTCCATCGGCAGACCAAAATCAACAAAGAAAGGAAATGTCTTGGGCGACCAGATCAAATAAGCAATATTTTGGAGGACCACGGACATGCCGAAGCCGCAGATGATCATTCCCATGCCGGCAACCGTATAGCCGCCGCCGGTGCGCGTAAGACGTCTGTAAAACAAGCGTTCAACTAACATTCCAAACAGGGCGGTTATGATCATGGCAGCCACTAACGCCAGAGGGTAGATGAAAGTCAAATCTCTGTATGCAACCAAACCAAAGAAAGCTCCGAACATATATATTTCACCGTGGGCAAAATGAACGATATCCAAGCCGGAATAAATTAAAGAGATCCCCAAAGCGACCAGTGCGTAGATCATCCCTACGGATATGCCGACAATCAAGAGATCAATAAAAAATTCCATTTTTGTTTGTTTGTATGAAGAGATTATGGAGAGTTTTGATCCGGCTGGCTATCTTCTTGATGGCGCGTCACCGTGCCTCCGCCAAGGTATGACAATCGTAAATTGTCATCCGAGATGAGTTTGTCCGCAGCCCCCTCCAGATGGATCATGCCGTCCTTAATGACATATCCGTAAGAGGACAATAATAACGCCATCCGAACATTTTGCTCCACCAATAACACAGTCATTCCGCTTTTGCGAATTCGGTTGATGATGCGAAAGATATCCAAGACCACGCGCGGTGCCAATGCCGCACTGGGCTCATCCAACATCAGCATCTTGGGCTCGCTCATCAACCCGCGCCCGATGCAGAGCATTTGCAATTGGCCGCCGGATAAACTGCCGGACAACTGTCGCCGTTTGTTTTTCAAGTCCGGAAAATAGCCGTAAACAATTTCCAAGTTGCGGGCAAGATCCTTTGCCGATGATTTGACAAAAGCGCCGACCTTTAAGTTTTCTTCTACGGTCATATTGACGAATGCTTCTTTTGCTTGAGTGACTTGTACCAATCCCTTCTTGACAATTTTGTCCGGTCGCAAATTGTCTATGCGTTCGTTGTTGAATATCATTGTCCCGCCTTGAATTTTTAGCAGTCCGGAAATAGTTTTTAGCAAGGTGGATTTGCCAGTCCCGTTTCCGCCTAATAATGCCACGATACTGCCCCCGGGAATCGACATATTAATGTTGTTTAAGATCTTAATACGACCATAACCGGCTTCCAAATTCTTTAGTTCCAACATTTACCTATAATTATAAGGCTGAATTCAACTCACTAACGCAACACCTGTTGCTAAATCATTATACTCGACTCCGCTCAGTTTTGAAAATGCTTGTATGATCCCACCCATTCCCGGACTTTTGTTGTTTTTGTAAAAATTGGATCGGCGAGAGTTGTTTGTGGGCATAATGGAGACGTTCCAGATGATACCAAGCCAACCACTCGATGAGTTTGGCGTTGAATGCCGGCATATCCTTAAACAAGAGATGCCGCATATGACAACCGAACTCTTCCCCTGCACTTCAAAAAATTTGCCATTTGCCTCAAGATCCATTGCAAACAGCCTGGGGATCTGCCAAAACTTCCATTCTGAAGGTCTCGAGTCTCGAACAGAAAATAACCCTCTTTTTTCTTGTATTTACCAGTATTTATGCTCATATTTTACTCCTCAACTCTCCTTTTTAATGTAATAATAATGGCACTTACTTTTTTATGGGTCACAAAGTATCTAATCCCCATTAATCATAACAGAAAACAATAATAAACAATAGAAAATAATGAATCAGTTACACTTTTTTCCTGTGCGGTCGGTGAAAGCAATGCGCCGCGAACAAAGAGGCACGGTATCTGTGCGTCTCTTTAATACTTTTAATGCTTTTAATGCCTTTAAGAATTTTCCCGAACCCAATAGGGCGCGACGGATGCGCATACCGGCTCGTTTTTACGGTGTGCTGCTGGCGGGTATGTTCGGTTTGGTTCTGACAGGTTGTGGCGGTGGCGGCAGCGGTGGTGGTGGCGATCCCGCTGCTCAGAATTCCCCGGCTGTTTCCAATATCCAGACTCTGGTCGGTGAGGATTATATTCTCGTGGGTTGGACCAATCCGGCTTCGGATAATATCACGGGGTTCGTTATTACCGCACGCCGTGACAATGCGAGCGATGGTGGCACAACAGAACTTAATTCTACCGTGGCGGATGTTGCGCCGCTTGCTCGGGTCATCTACAACATTACGGGCTTAACCAATGACATCACCTATCACATCACGATTGCGGTGCGTTATAAGAGCCGCACTATCGGGACCTCACCTCCTGTGTCAAGCACAACGGGAGCGGGAGCGGGTGTAGGCACAGATATTGACGATGATGATACTGTGAATGGCGCAGATGCGTTCCGGACAGATGCCTGTGCCAGTACCGACACGGATAATGACGGCAATCCGGATAGCCTTGTTCCGGGTTGCACGACATCGCCCTTGACGGAAGATATGGACGATGACGGTGACGGTGAGGATGATGATAACGATCTTGACTTCGGAAAGAAATTTTTAGATTTTTAAAAACTCTTGTATTTATAAGGGTTTTTTAGAGTTTTTACAGGGTATAATTATAGGGTATATTATGCGTATCCGTGAAATTACCCGAAAAAAGGGACAGGTTCTGTCCGTGGTGTTTTGTTTTCAGCCATCCGGCAGCAAAAACGCAACGAATATGACCCTCTATACCAGCCCGGCGGTCAAAGCCGGTAGTGCGGCGTATGATACGGTGCGTGCTGATGTTGAGCAACGGCGCGTGCGTTTGGAGAAGGAGTTCAAACAAAGCGAGTCGGTGAATGTGTTTTTGGCACAGCATCAAAAGTTTGTCGGTTGTGGTCGTGGCCATGCAAAACGGCAAAGTACGCGCGCAGACAATGCGGGTGCCACACTATTTGTTCAGGCTCTGGGTGCGCGCAGTTACGGTCTGCCCTATGTCATGGAGAAATTATTTGCGTCCATGGGCTTGGATACGTTGGTGGCACCGCGGCGCCAACGGCTGAATGCCTGTTTGCGGGTGCTCAGTTGGGGGCGGCTGACGGCCGAGCGGATTAGTAAACGGCAATTGTCGCAGCTGTTGGAAGAAGAATATGGGATCCGCTGGTCTGAGGACAGCATGTATAAAGCGATGGATCATTTGGATGATGCCGCGATTGAGCGCATTCAGATGCGGGTGGCACGTTCCAACTTGGCATTGCTCAACCAAAAGACGGTGCAGCTGTTGCTGTATGACACGACGACCTTTTACTTTGAATCGGTGCAGGCCGATGACTTCCGCTGCAGGGGTTGGTCCAAAGACGGCAAAGCCCATCGGACGCAAGTGGTCTTTGGGATGTGGATGACGCCTTGTGGCTTGCCGTTGGGCTACAAACTATTTACCGGCAATACGGCGGATGTGTCGACCTTGTTGCCGGCTTTGGACGAGATGCAGCAGCGGCTGGGGGCCCAAAAGACGGTGGTGATTGCTGACAACGGCCTCCTCAGTGAAGACAACTTGGCGGCGATTACCGCGGCCGGGCATGAGTTTGTCATGGCCTGTTCGCCACGCAAGTTACCCAAAGAGATCCGCACGGCGGTCTACAGCTTTGATTTTGAAGGCGGGGCCCGTATCTTTGAGCTCGGCTTGCTACCGCGGGCGCGCAGCCCACGTGCCGACGATGACCGGCGCACCGTGGCACGCAATTATTATGCCAACTTATCCTTCAAGCGCGCCCGCCGCGATCTCCATCAGCTGGATCTGGCCTTGAAGCGGGCCCAAAACAGTACCGGCGGCAACCGCCAAGCCCTGCAGGGGATTACCAATCCCGATATCCGTAAGTTCTTATCCAACAACGGCATCACCACACTGAACACCGCCGCCATCAAGCAGGCGATGCAAGAAATCGGTCTCTATGGCGTGCAGGCCTCGCCCAATATTGACTACCAAACCGCCTACACTTACTACAAACAACTGTATGCCATTGAACACGGCTTCCGGGATCTTAAAAGTGATCTGCAAATCCGCCCGACCTTCCATTGGAAACCCGAGCGCATCCGCGCCCATTTCGCCCTCTGCTATCTGGCGTTTGCCGCCATCCGCCGCTTGCGGTATGTCCTCCGCCAACAAAAGCCCGCACCCACCACCGTGTGGACCACCGAAATGCTGCCGTTCACCGATCTAGATGCCCGACCGCAGCCGCCGCAAAAAAACAAGACCGAGGAAATCGTCACCACCAAGAAGATCCTCAAAGAACTGCGCAACTTCAAAGCAACTATCCAACGCGATCCCATCGGCAACTATTACCACAACCCGCACCCACTCACCCCGGGACAGCAACGCATTTTACAAGCCGTGCAACTAAAACCCAAACAACCCGCTTTGTTCAATAACCGGCACTAAGGGGCAAGGCAAAGGCTGGCAGGGTATAAAAACGGCCCGCAAACCCTTATAAAATCAAGGTTTTTTAAGAAGTTTCCGAAGTCAAGTTATAAGAGCCGCACTATCGGGACCTCACCTCCTGTGTCAAGCACAACGGGAGCGGGAGCGGGTGTAGGCACAGATATTGACGATGATGATACTGTGAATGGCGCAGATGCGTTCCGGACAGATGCCTGTGCCAGTACCGACACGGATAATGACGGCAATCCGGATAGCCTTGTTCCGGGTTGCACGACATCGCCCTTGACGGAAGATATGGACGATGACGGTGACGGTGAGGATGATGATAACGATAATTGCCCGTTGGTTGCCAATGCGGACCAAGCCAACACGGACAATGCGGATGACGACGGTGATGCCTGTGATGAAGATGATGACAATGACGGTGTGGAGGATCTTGCGGATACTTGTCCGCGCGGTGTGATTGGCTGGACTTCTTCGGCGGGGACGGACGATGATCGTGACGGTTGTCGGGATGACGATGAGGATGTGGATGACAATAATAATGGCTTGATAGAGATCCACACTTTGGATGACTTGGCGCGGCTGCGCGATGATCTGAACGGCGATGGTGAGGATGATGACCGTATCCCCGAGATCACCTCTGTGGGCTCTATGGGCTGCCCGGATCCGGATGACGATGACGGCGGCTGTGTGGGTTATGAGCTGACTCGCTCGTTGAATTTTGGTGATGCGGATTTCTATGCCGAGGGCAGTGGCAACCAAGTTGTTTGGACGAATCTCAGTGGCAGCGGCTGGCAGCCGATCGGCTCTTGTTCCGCTGTGGATGTTTGCACCTCTTATACCGGAATCTTTGACGGCGTCGGTTATCGTATTGCCGATCTGTTCATCTCTGCGAACAATACTGCCTATGGAGTGGGGTTGTTTGGTGCCTTAACCGGTGAGATCCAAAATCTGCATCTCTTGAATGCGGATGTCAGTGGCGATACCGCTGTTGTGGGCGGCGCTGTGGGCGGCCTGGTTGGGGATGGTAGGAATGCGGATATTCGCAATGCGTCCGTGTCCGGCGGAAGTGTTTTCGGGAATGTTGCCGGTGGCCTGGTTGGGTATGGTGAGGATGCGGATATTCGCCATGCGTCCGTGTCCGGCGGAAGTGTTATCGGGGATGTTGCCGGTGGCCTGGTTGGGAATGGTGAGGATGCGGATATTCGCAATGCGTCCGTGTCCGGCGGAAGTGTTTCCGGGAATGTTGCCGGCGGCCTGGTTGGGGATGGTGGGAATGCGGATATTCGCTATGCGTCCGTGTCCGGTGGAAGTGTTTCCGGGAATGTTGCCGGCGGCCTGGTTGGGAATGGTGAGGATGTGGATATTCGCTATGCGTTCGTGTTCGGTGTGGATGTTTCCTTTGGTTCTTCTGTTGGTGGCCTGGTTGGGAATGGTGAGGATGCGGATATTCGCCATGCCTATGTGCGCGGCGGAATTGTTTCCGGGGGCAGCGGGAATCGTGCTGCTGCTGGCGGCCTGGTTGGGAAGGGGGCAAGAGCTCA
Source organism: Gammaproteobacteria bacterium (assembly GCA_965209035.1). Lineage (GTDB taxonomy): Bacteria > Pseudomonadota > Gammaproteobacteria > CBDBNL01 > JAAOII01 > CBDBPY01. The sequence goes on along the minus strand of OZ242372.1, from coordinate 734,424 downwards.
AATTAATTATTCTTATGCCGCCCCCGGGCCTGTTTCAGGTTCCGGTACTGTCGGTGGATTGATCGGCAGCACCGATGGTGACACCGTCGTCACTGCCACCTATTGGGACAATCAAACCACCAAGCGGCCTATGAGTGCCGGTAATTTTGGCGAGGGTCATAACACGACAGACTTGCAATCGCCGACCGATTTTGCCGGGAGCATCTATGCCGACTGGGGTAACTTCTGGTGTGATCCGGACACCGGCGAGGAAATGACAAGTTCTTCCCAACCGCCCGGTTTCATCCGCGTCTGGGATCTCGGCATGAGCAGCCAATACCCGGCTCTGAATTGCCTGCCGGGCGGCCTCTCGGCACAAGACCGGTAAGAGAGGCCGGCAAGAGGGAAGCCCCGGAACGGACCGGCAGATCGGGGCGGGACAGGACGAGGCAGGGCAGAGCACGACAAATAAGACGACTGCTCGCCCAACTTCCAACTTCTTCTTAGCCTCTGCCTCTCATCATCTATTATTCGAAATCTATTGGCGGGCACCCGGGTCTTTTATGCTGGCTGATACGCGTTTTTCCCTCAACTTATTAAGGAACCCGCAAACAGGAGGGTGCCGGGTTCAAGTGCCGCAAGAATAAAAATATAAGGCGAGTAAGCCGGACTGCCAACTACTCCGGTCTCCGCGGTGCGGGCGGCGGCCTGTTGTTCAAAATCTGTCGCGGCACTCTCGCTTGCGACACAGTGCGCTATACGGGTGCGGGTGCGGCTGCCCTGCGGATTTGAAATGAGAGGGATGCGTTGATATCATTTAGCAGATCCCCGCGATGCTCACAAACAACTCTCGCCGATCCAATTTTTACAAAAACAACAAAAGTCCGGAAATGGGTGGAATGATATGCATGATACACATGATTTTGGAAATTAAAGTTATAATAATGGTTGAGTGATGCTCAAAAAATAAGGGGCTAGACTAATTGAGAGGTAAAATATGAGCATAAATGCCAGTAAATACAAGGAAAAACCGGTATGTTTTCCGTTTCAGAATCTTGGAGCGGAAATTTTGGCAGATGATCAAGCTATTTGCCCCGGATCTTGAGGCCAATAAGATAGCAATACTGACCGGATTGAATCGTAATGCGGTGAACAAATATTTGATGATGTTCCGGCAACGGCTGGCGGGGGCCTGTCGCTGTCAAAAAACATCCTGTGGTGAATTTGAAGTGGATGAGAGTTATTTTGGACGAAAACGTATTCCCGCTCCTCGTGGTCGCGGTGCCGGCAGCAAGACCATTGTCGTTGGTGTGCTCAAACGCGGTGGCAAAGTGTCTGCGGAGATTGTGCCGGACTGCTCAAAAAGCCGGTTATTACGCGTGATTCGTGGTCGTGTCGGTGAGGATAGTATCATCCGCACGGATAGCCGGAAGGGTTATAATGGATTGATCGATATGGTTTATAAGAAACATTATCTGGTTCGTCATGGAGACAAGGAGTTTGCTGTGGGAACGAATTACATCAATGGGATAGAAATCTTTTGGAGTTATACCAAGACGTGTCTGGTTTGTTGCACTTGAAAGAATGCGAGTTCCGTTTCAATCACCGGAACGAAAACTTCTATCAAGTCATGTTAAAATTGTTAAGAAAAAGACCCCTCAATTAGTCTAGCCCCTAAACAATAGAAAGTAATGAATCAGTTACACTTTTTTCCTGTGCGGTCGGCGAAAGCAATGCGCCGCGAACAAAGAGGGGCGGTATCTGTGCGTCTCCTTAATACTCTTAATGCCTTTAAAAAGGCTTTCCCCGAACCCAATAGGGCACGACGGATGTGCATACCGGCTAGTTTTTACGGTGTGCTGCTGGCGGGTATGTTCAGTTTGGTCCTGACAGGTTGTGGCAGCGGCGGCAGCGGCAGCATCGGTGGCGGCGGCAGCATCGGTGGCGGTGGCGATCCCGCTCCGCAGAATTCCCCGGCTGTTTCCAATATCCAGACTCTGGCCGGTGCGGATTATATTCTTGTGGGTTGGACTAATCCGGCTCCGGATAATATCGACAGGTTCGTTATTACCACACGCAGTGACGATGCGAGCGATGGCGGCAGAAAAGAACTTAATTCTACCATGGCGGATGTTTCGCCGCTTGCTCGGGTCATCTACAACATTACGAGCTTAACCAATAACATCGCCTACAACATCACGATTGCGGTGCGTTATGAGAGCGGCACTATCGTGACCTCACCTCCTGTGTCAAGTACAACGGGAGCGGATGCGGGTGTAGGCACAGATATTGACGATGATGATACCTTGAATGACGTAGATGCGTTTCCGACGGATGCATGTGCGAGTACCGACACGGATAATGACGGCAAGCCGGATAGTGTGGTTGCGGGTTGTCAAACAGACTTGACGAAAGATCCGGATGATGACAATGATGGCGTGCCGGATACGGGCGATGCGTTTGTGACGGATGCCTGTGCGAGCACCGATACGGATGAGGACGGCAATCCGGACAGATTATCTGCCGGCTGCACGACCGGTGTGAATACTACCTTAACAGAAGATCCGGACGATGACAATGATGGCGTGCCGGATACGGACGATACTTGTCCGGCCGGTGTTACCGGCTGGACTTCCAATGCGTCCGCGGACCATGACGGTGATGGCTGTCGCGACACAGGTGAAGATTCGGGCGATGACGATGATGGCGTGGCGGATCCGGACGATGCGTTTGTGACGGATGTCTGTGCGAGTACCGATACGGATCAGGATGGTATGCCGGATAGTTTGATTGTCGGTTGCACAAATACTACTTTAATAGAAGACTTGGACGATGACAATGATGGCGTGGCGGATACGGTCGATACTTGTCCGGCCGGTGTTACCGGCTGGACTTCCAATGTGTCCGCGGACCATGACGGTGACGGCTGTCGCGACACAGATGAAGATCCGGACGATGACAATGATGGCGTGGCGGATGCGGACGATGCGTTTGTGACGGATGCCTGTGCGAGCCTTGATACGGATCAGGATGGCATGCCGGATAGTTTGATTGTCGGTTGCACAAATACTACCTTAATAGAAGACTTGGACGATGACAATGACGATGTGGAGGATCTTGCGGATACTTGCCCGGCCGGTGTTACCGGCTGGACTTCCAATGTGTCCGCGGACCATGACGGTGACGGCTGTCGCGACACAGATGAAGATTCGGACGATGACAATGACGATGTGGAGGATCTTGCGGATACTTGCCCGACCGGTGTGATTGGCTGGACTTCCAATGTGTCCGCGGACCATGACGGTGACGGCTGTCGCGACACAGATGAAGATCCGGACGATGACAATGACGGTGTGGAGGATCTTGCGGATACTTGCCCGACCGGTGTTACCGGCTGGACTTCCAATGCGTCCGCGGACCATGACGGTGACGGCTGTCGCGACACAGATGAAGATTCGGACGATGACAATGACGATGTGGAGGATCTTGCGGATACTTGCCCGGCCGGTGTTACCGGCTGGACTTCCAATGCGTCCGCGGACCATGACGGTGACGGCTGTCGCGACACAGATGAAGATTCGGACGATGACAATGACGATGTGGAGGATCTTGCGGATACTTGCCCGGCCGGTGTTACCGGCTGGACTTCCAATGCGTCCGCGGACCATGACGGTGACGGCTGTCGCGACACAGATGAAGATTCGGACGATGACAATGACGATGTGGAGGATCTTGCGGATACTTGCCCGGCCGGTGTTACCGGCTGGACTTCCAATGCGTCCGCGGACCATGACGGTGACGGCTGTCGCGACACAGATGAAGATTCGGACGATGACAATGACGATGTGGATGATCTTGCGGATACTTGCCCGATCGGTGTTACCGGCTGGACTTCCAATGCGTCCGCGGACCATGACGGTGACGGCTGTCGCGACACAGATGAAGATTCGGACGATGACAATGATGGTCTGGGAGACAGTACGGATACTTGCCCGACCGGTGTGATTGGCTGGACTTCCAATGCGTCCGCGGACCATGACAGTGATGGCTGTCGCGACACAGATGAAGATCCGGACGATGACAATGACGATGTGGAGGATCTTGCGGATACTTGTCCGACCGGTGTTACCGGCTGGACTTCCAATGCGTCCGCGGACCATGATGGTGACGGCTGTCGCGACACAGATGAAGATCCGGACGATGACAATGATGGCGTGGATGATCTTGCGGATACTTGTCCGACCGGTGTTACCGGCTGGACTTCCAATGCGTCCGCGGACCATGATGGTGACGGCTGTCGCGACACAGATGAAGATCCGGACGATGACAATGACGATGTGGATGATCTTGCGGATACTTGCCCGACCGGTGTTACCGGCTGGACTTCCAATGTGTCCGCGGACCATGATGGTGACGGCTGTCGCGACACAGATGAAGATTCGGACGATGACAATGACGATGTGGATGATCTTGCGGATACTTGCCCGACCGGTGTGATTGGCTGGACTTCCAATGCGTCCGCGGACCATGACGGTGACGGCTGTCGCGACACAGATGAAGATTCGGACGATGACAATGACGATGTGGATGATCTTGCGGATACTTGCCCAACCGGTGTTACCGGCTGGACTTCCAATGCGTCCGCGGACCATGACGGTGACGGTTGTCGCGACACAGATGAAGATTCGGACGATGACAATGATGGTCTGGGAGACAGTACGGATACTTGTCCGACCGGTGTTACCGGCTGGACTTCCAATGCGTCCGCGGACCATGACGGTGACGGCTGTCGCGACACAGATGAAGATTCGGACGATGACAATGATGGCGTGGCGGATACGGCCGATACTTGTCCGACCGGTGTTACCGGCTGGACTTCCAATGTGTCCGCGGATCATGACGGTGACGGCTGTCGCGACACAGATGAAGATCCGGACGATGACAATGACGATGTGGCGGATACGGCCGATACTTGCCCGACTGGTGTTACCGGCTGGACTTCCAATGCGTCCGCGGACCATGACGGTGACGGCTGTCGCGACACAGATGAAGATTCGGACGATGACAATGATGGCGTGGCGGATACGGCCGATACTTGCCCGACCGGTGTTACCGGCTGGACTTCCAATGCGTCCGCGGACCATGACGGTGATGGCTGTCGCGACACAGATGAAGATCCGGACGATGACAATGATGGCGTGGCGGATACGGCCGATACTTGTCCGACCGGTGTTACCGGCTGGACTTCCAATGTGTCCGCGGACCATGATGGTGACGGCTGTCGCGACACAGATGAAGATTCGGACGATGACAATGATGGCGTGGCGGATACGGCCGATACTTGCCCGACCGGTGTGATTGGCTGGACTTCCAATGCGTCCGCGGACCATGACGGTGACGGCTGTCGCGACACAGATGAAGATCCGGACGATGACAATGACGATGTGGAGGATCTTGCGGATACTTGCCCGACCGGTGTTACCGGCTGGACTTCCAATGTGTCCGCGGACCATGACGGGGACGGCTGTCGCGACACAGATGAAGATCCGGACGATGACAATGATGGTCTGGGAGACAGTACGGATACTTGTCCGGCCGGTGTTACCGGCTGGACTTCCAATGCGTCCGCGGACCATGATGGTGACGGCTGTCGCGACACAGATGAAGATTCGGACGATGACAATGACGATGTGGAGGATCTTGCGGATACTTGCCCGACCGGTGTGATTGGCTGGACTTCCAATGTGTCCGCGGACCATGACGGTGACGGCTGTCGCGACACAGATGAAGATCCGGACGATGACAATGACGATGTGGAGGATCTTGCGGATACTTGCCCGACCGGTGTTACCGGCTGGACTTCCAATGCGTCCGCGGACCATGACGGTGACGGCTGTCGCGACACAGATGAAGATTCGGACGATGACAATGACGATGTGGAGGATCTTGCGGATACTTGTCCGGCCGGTGTTACCGGCTGGACTTCCAATGCGTCCGCGGACCATGACGGTGACGGCTGTCGCGACACAGATGAAGATTCGGACGATGACAATGACGGTGTGGAGGATCTTGCGGATACTTGTCCGACCGGTGTTATCGGCTGGACTTCCAATGTGTCCGCGGACCATGATGGTGACGGCTGTCGCGACACAGATGAAGATTCGGACGATGACAATGACGATGTGGAGGATCTTGCGGATACTTGCCCGGCCGGTGTTACCGGCTGGACTTCCAATGCGTCCGCGGACCATGACGGTGACGGCTGTCGCGACACAGATGAAGATTCGGACGATGATAATGACGATGTGAAGGATCTTGCGGATACTTGTCCGACCGGTGTTACTGGCTGGACTTCCAATGCGTCCGCGGACCATGACGGTGACGGCTGTCGCGACACAGATGAAGATTCGGACGATGACAATGACGATGTGGATGATCTTGCGGATACTTGTCCGACCGGTGTTACTGGCTGGACTTCCAATGCGTCCGCGGACCATGATGGTGACGGCTGTCGCGACACAGATGAAGATTCGGACGATGACAATGATGGCGTGGCGGATACGGCCGATACTTGCCCGATCGGTGTTACCGGCTGGACTTCCAATGTGTCCGCGGACCATGATGGTGACGGCTGTCGCGACACAGATGAAGATTCGGACGATGACAATGATGGCGTGGCGGATACGGCCGATACTTGCCCGATCGGTGTTACCGGCTGGACTTCCAATGTGTCCGCGGACCATGACGGTGACGGCTGTCGCGACACAGATGAAGATTCGGACGATGACAATGACGATGTGGCGGATCTTGCGGATACTTGCCCGGCCGGTGTTACCGGCTGGGCTTCCAATGCGTCCGCGGACCATGACGGTGACGGCTGTCGCGACACAGATGAAGATTCGGACGATGACAATGACGATGTGGAGGATCTTGCGGATACTTGTCCGATTGGTGTTACCGGCTGGACTTCCAATGCGTCCGCGGACCATGACGGTGACGGCTGTCGCGACACAGATGAAGATTCGGACGATGACAATGATGGCGTGGCGGATACGGATGATACTTGTCCGGCCGGTGTTACCGGCTGGACTTCCAATGCGTCCGCGGACCATGACGGTGACGGTTGTCGCGACACAGATGAAGATTCGGACGATGACAATGACGATGTGGAGGATCTTGCGGATACTTGTCCGACCGGTGTTACCGGCTGGACTTCCAATGCGTCCGCGGACCATGACGGTGACGGCTGTCGCGACACAGATGAAGATTCGGACGATGACAATGACGATGTGGAGGATCTTGCGGATACTTGTCCGATTGGTGTTACCGGCTGGACTTCCAATGCGTCCGCGGACCATGACGGTGACGGCTGTCGCGACACAGATGAAGATTCGGACGATGACAATGACGATGTGGCGGATCTTGCGGATACTTGCCCGGCCGGTGTTACCGGCTGGACTTCCAATGCGTCCGCGGACCATGACGGTGACGGCTGTCGCGATACAGATGAAGATTCGGACGATGATAATGATGGCGTGGCGGATCCGGACGATGCGTTTGTGACGGATGCCTGTGCGAGCATCGACACGGATGAGGACGGCAATCCGGACAGATTATCTGCCGGTTGCACGACCGGTGTGAATACTACCTTAACAGAAGATCCGGACGATGACAATGATGGCGTGGCGGATACGGCCGATACTTGTCCGATCGGTGTTATCGGCTGGACTTCCAATGCGTCCGCGGACCATGACGGTGACGGCTGTCGCGACACAGATGAAGATCCGGACGATGACAATGACGATGTGGCGGATCTTGCGGATACTTGCCCGGCCGGTGTTACCGGCTGGACTTCCAATGCGTCCGCGGACCATGACGGTGACGGCTGTCGCGACACAGATGAAGATTCGGACGATGACAATGATGGCGTGGCGGATACGGCCGATACTTGCCCGACCGGTGTTACCGGCTGGACTTCCAATGCGTCCGCGGACCATGACGGTGACGGCTGTCGCGACACAGATGAAGATTCGGACGATGACAATGATGGCGTGGCGGATACGGACGATACTTGTCCGACCGGTGTTATCGGCTGGACTTCCAATGCGTCCGCGGACCATGACGGTGACGGCTGTCGCGACACAGATGAAGATTCGGACGATGACAATGATGGCGTGGCGGATACGGGCGATGCGTTTGTGACGGATGCCTGTGCGAGCACCGATACGGATGAGGACGGCATGCCGGATAGATTATCTGCCGGTTGCACGACCGGTGTGAATACTATCTTGACAGAGGATGTGGATGACGATAATAATGGCTTGATAGAGATCCACACTTTGGATGACTTGGCACGGCTGCGCGATGATCTGAACGGCGATGGGGCGGATGATGACCGTATCCCCGAGATCACCTCTGTGGGTTCTATGGGTTGCCCGGATGACGATGACGGCGGCTGTGTGGGTTATGAGCTGACTCGCTCGTTGAATTTTGGTGATGCGGATTCCTATGCCGCGGGCAGTGGCAACCCGACTGTCTGGACGACCGGCAGCGGCTGGCAGCCGATCGGCTCTTGTTCCTCTGTGAATGATTGCACCTCTTATACCGGAATCTTTGACGGCGGCGGTTATCGTATTGTCGATCTGTTCATCTCTGCGAGCAATACTGCCTATGGAGTGGGGTTGTTTGGTGCCTTAACCGGTGAGATCCAAAATTTGCATCTCTTGAATGCGGATGTCATTGGCGGTGCCACTGCTGTGGGCGGCGCTGTGGGCGGCCTGGTTGGGTATGGTGAGCATGCGGATATTCGCAATGCGTCCGTGTCCGGCGGAAGTCTTTTCGGGAATATTGCCGGCGGCCTGGTTGGGTATGGTAGGAATGCGGATATTCGCAATGCGTCCATGTCCGGCGGAAGTGTTTCCGGGAATATTGCCGGCGGCCTGGTTGGGCAGGGGCTTAATGCGGATATTCGCAATGCGTTCATGTCCGGCGGAAGTGTTTTCGGGAATGTTGCTGGCGGCCTGGTTGGGCAGGGGCTTAATGCGGATATTCGCAATGCGTCCGTGTCCGGCGGAAATGTTATCGGGACTATTGCTGCTGGCGGCCTGGTTGGGCAGGGGCTTAATGCGGATATTCACAATGCGTCCGTGTCCGGCGGAAGTGTTTCCGGGAGTACTGCTGCTGGCGGCCTGGTTGGGGATGGTGAGAATGCGGATATTGGCTATGCGTCCGTGTCCGGTGTGAGTGTTATCGGGAGTACTGCTGTTGGCGGCCTGGTTGGGGATGGTGAGAATGCGGATATTGGCTATGCGTCCGTGTCCGGCGGAGATGTTTCCGGAAGTAATTATGTTGCCGGAAATAATTATGTTGGCGGCCTGGTTGGGTATGGTGAGGATGCGGATATTCGCCATGCCTATGTGCTCGGCGGAAGTGTTTCCGGGGGCGCGGGGAGTCTTTCTGCTCGCGACCTGGTTGGGATTGGCGGCCTGGTTGGGAGTGGGATAGGAGCTCAAATTAATTATTCTTATGCCGCCCCCGGGCTTGTTTCAGGTGAAAATGCTGTCGGTGGATTGATCGGCCGTACCAATAGTGGCACCGATGTCATTGCTTCCTACTGGGATACTGAAACCACCGGACAGCCAATCGGTGCCGGTCATCCCGGTGGAGGTAAGACCATGCTGGAATTACAATCGCCGACCGACTTCACGGGGACGGACAATATTTATGCCGACTGGGGCAACTTCTGGTGCAACCCGAACACCGGCGAGGAAAGGGAAAGTTCTTCCCAACCGCTCGGTTTCATCCGCGTCTGGGATCTCGGCACGAGCAGCCAATACCCGGCTCTGAACTGCCTGCCGGGTGGCCTTTCGGCACAAGACCGGTAAGAGGGGCCGGTAAGAGAGGCCGGCAAGCGGGAAGCTCCGGAACGGACCGGCAGTTCGGGGTGGGACAGGACGAGGCAAGGCAGAGCACGACAAATAAGACGACTGCTCGTTCAACTTCCAACTTCCAACTTCTTAGCCTCTGCCTCTCATCTCTGTTATTCGAAATCTATTGGCAGGCACCCGGGTCTTTTATGCCGGCTGATACACGTTTTTCCCTCAACAGCTCTCGCCGATCCGGTTTTTGCAAAAATAAGTCCGTCTATTAAGGAACCCGCAAACAGGAGGGTGCCGGGTTCAAGTGCCGCAAGAATAAAAATATAAGGCGTGTAAGCCGGACTGCCAACTACTCCGGTCTCCGCGGTGCGAGCGGCGGCGTGTTGTTCAAAACCTGTCGCGGCACTCTCGCTTGCGACACAGTGCGCTATACGGGTGCGGGTGCGGGTGCGGCTGCCCTGCGGATTTGAAATGAGAGGGATGCGTTGATATCATTTAGCAGATCCCCGCGATGCCCACAAACAACTCTCGCCAATCCGGTTTTTGCAAAAACAAAAAAAGTCCGGAAATGGGTGGGATCATACATACAGCATGATTTTGAAAATTAAAGTTATAATAATGGTTGAGTGATGTCTCAAAAAAGGGGAATTATACACTTGACAACCTATGCACTTCAAAAAATTTGCCATTTGCCTCAAGATCCATTGCAAACAGCCCGGGGATCTGCCAAAACTTCCATTCTGAATGTCTCGAACAGAAAATAACCCTCTTTTTTCTTGTATTTACCAGTATTTATGCTCATATTTTACTCCTCAACTCTCATTTAATGGAATAATAATGACACTTACTTTTTTATGGGTCACAAAGCATATAATTCTCAAAAATTAATATTAATAATGACAGAAAACAATAATAAACAATAGAAAATAATGAATCAGTTACACTTTTTTCCTGTGCGGTGGGTGCGCGAACAAAGGGGCACGACGGATGTGCATACCGGTTCGTTTTTACAAGGATATGCCGGCATTCAACGCCAAGCTCATCGCGAACGTCCCCATTATGCTCTCAAACAACTCTCGCCGATCCGGTTTTTACAAAAATAAAAAAAGTCCGAAAATAGGCGGGAATACACATGATTTTGAAAATTAAAGTTATAATAATGCTTAAATTCAAGTAACTAGTGCAGCATCGTGAGATGTTTCTTTGAATTTTGTAAAATTCAAGGAAACATTTCACACAAAAAATATGAACTATAAAAAAATATTAATATTAATCATAATAGAAAACAATAATAAACAATAGAAAATAATGAATCAGTTACACTTTTTTCCTGTGCGGTCGGCGAAAGCAATGCGCCGCGAACAAAGAGGCACGGTATCTGTGCGTCTCCTTAATATTTTTAATGCTTTTAATGCCTTTAAGGCTTTTCCCGAACCCAATAGGGCACGACGGATGTGCATACTGGCTCGTTTTTACGGTGTACTGCTGGCGGGTATGTTCGGTTTGGTCCTGACAGGTTGTGGCGGCAGCGATGGCATCGGTGGCGGCGGCGATCCTGCTTCTCAGAATTTCCTGGCTGTTTTCAATATGCAGGCTCTGGCCGGTGAGGATTATATTCTCGTGGATTGGACTAATCCGGCCTTGGATAATATCGACGGGTTCGTTATTACCACACGCCGTGACGATGCGAGCGATGGTGGCACAACAAAAGAATTTAGTTCTACCGTGGCGGATGTTTCGCCGCGTGCTTGGGTCAGCTACAATATTACGGATTTAACCAATAACATCACCTACAGCATCACAGTTGCGGTGCGTTATAAGAACGGCATTATCGTGACCTCACCTCCTGTGTCAAGCACAACGGGAGCGGGTGTAGGCACAGATATTGACGGTGACGGTGAGGATGATGATAACGATAATTGTCCGTTGGTTGCCAATGCGGACCAAGCCAACACGGACAATGCGGATGACGGCGGTGATGCCTGTGATGATGACGATGACAATGATGGCGTGGCGGATACGGCCGATACTTGTCCGATCGGTGTTACCGGCTGGACTTCCAATGCGTCCGCGGATCATGACGGTGACGGCTGTCGCGACACAGATGAAGATTCGGACGATGACAATGATGGCGTGGCGGATACGGCCGATACTTGTCCGACCGGTGTTACTGGCTGGACTTCCAATGCGTCCGCGGACCATGACGGTGACGGCTGTCGCGACACAGATGAAGATTCGGACGATGACAATGATGGCGTGGCGGATCCGGACGATGCGTTTGTGACGGATGCCTGTGCGAGCATCGACACGGATGGAGACGGAGCACCGGACAAACTCGCTGCCGGTTGCACGACCGGTGTGAATACTACCTTGACAGAGGATGTGGATGACAATAATAATGGCTTGATCGAGATCCACACTTTGGATGACTTGGCACGGCTGCGCGATGATCTGAACGGCGATGGGGCGGATGATGACCGTATCCCCGAGATCACCTCTGTGGGTTCTATGGGCTGCCCGGATGACGATGACGGCGGCTGTGTGGGTTATGAGCTGACTCGCTCGTTGAATTTTGGTGATGCGGATTCCTATGCCGCGGGCAGTGGCAACCCGACTGTCTGGACGACCGGCAGCGGTTGGCAGCCGATCGGCTCTTGTTCCGCTGTGAATGATTGCACCTCTTATACCGGAATCTTTGACGGCGGCGGTTATCGTATTGCAGATCTGTTCATCTCTGCGAGCAATACTGCCTATGGAGTGGGGTTGTTTGGTGCCTTAACCGGCGGTATCCAAAATTTGCATCTCTTGAATGCAAATGTCAGTGGCGGTGCCACCACTGTTGCTGGCGGCCTGGTTGGGTATGGTAGGAATGCGGATATTCGCAATGCGCCCGTGTCCGGCGGAAGTGTTGCCGGGAAGGTTGCCGGTGGCCTGGTTGGGGATGGTAGGAATGCGAATATTCGCAATGCGTCCGTGTCCGGTGTGGATGTTTTCGGGAGTGTTGCCGGTGGCCTGGTTGGGAATGGTGGGAATGCGGATATTCGCAATGCGTCCGTGTCCGGTGGAAGTGTTATCGGAAGGGTTGCCGGTGGCCTGGTTGGGAATGGTGAGAATGCGGATATTCGCAATGCGTCCGTGTCCGGCGGAAATGTTATCGGGAATACTGCTGCTGGCGGCCTGGTTGGGCAGGGGCTTAATGCGGATATTGGCTATGCGTCCGTGTCCGGTGTGGATGTTTCCGGGCCTTTTTCTGTTGGCGGCCTGGTTGGGGATGGTGAGGATGCGGATATTCGCTATGCGTCCGTGTCCGGCGGAAGTGTTTTCGGAGGTATTTCTGTTGGCGGCCTGATTGGGGATGGTGAGAATGCGGGTATTGGCTATGCGTCCGTGTCCGGTGTGAATGTTTCCGGGGTGAGTGTTGCTGTTGGCGGCCTGGTTGGGTATGGTGAGGATGCGGATATTCGCTATGCCTATGTGCTCGGCGGAAGTGTTTCCGGGGGTGTTGCCGGCGGCCTGGTTGGGAATGGGGAAGAAGCTCAAATTAATTATTCTTATGCCGCCCCCGGGCTTGTTTCAGGTGAGAATGCTGTCGGTGGATTGATCGGCAACAATAGTGACACCGTCGTCACTGCTTCCTACTGGGATACTGTAACCACCGAACAGCCAATCGATGCCGGTCATCCCGGTGGAGGTAAGACCACGCTGGAATTACAATCGCCGACCGACTTCACGGGGATGGACAATATTTATGCCGACTGGGGCAATGCTTGGTGCAACCCGAACACTGGTGCGGAAAGCACCACCGAGTTGCCCGCCCCCTTCATCCGCGTCTGGGATCTCGGCACGAGCAGCCAATACCCGGCTCTGAATTGCCTGCCGGGCGGCCTCTCGGCACAAGACCGGTAAGAGGGGCCGGCAAGAGAGTCCGGCAAGAGAGTCCGGCAAGAGAGGCCGGCAAGAGGGAAGCCCCGGAACGGACCGGCAGATCGGGGCGGGACAGGGCGAGGCAAGGCAGAGCACGACAAATAAGACGACTGCTCGTTCAACTTCCCACTTCTTAGCCTCTGCCTCTCATCTGTTATTCGAAATCTATTGGCAAACACCCGGGTCTTTTATGCCGGCTGATACGCGTTTTCCCTCAACAACTCTCGCCGATCCGGTTTTTGCAAAAACAACAAAAGTCCGGAAATGGGTGGGATCATACAATTCAAAGGAAGATCCGGCGAAATATGGTATATTATTACTATTCCTTATTTAGGGAACTTTATTAATTCACAATTACAAAAATAAATTATGAACATATTTAATATACAAACTATCAGTAGCAACTGCATTGCATGTATTGCCGCGGCCGGGCAAACGGCACGCAGCGGCATCATTTTATTATTGACAATCACTCTATCGGTTGTCCTACTCGCCGCCTGTGGCGGTGGCGGTTCCGGTGGCGGCGGTTCCGGCGGGGGAACGAACACAGACTTGGATGGGGACGGCATTGCGGATACTGCGGACGCCTGTCCGAGCGGCGATACCGACTGGACTTCCAATGCATCTACGGACAATGACCGTGACGGCTGTCGCGATGCGGGCGAGGATTTGGACGATGACAATGATGGCGTGGCGGATACGAACGATGCGTTCCGGACAGATGCCTGTGCGAGTGTGGACACGGATAGCGATGAGCTGCCGGATAGTTTGGTTACCGGATGTCAAACAACCCTGAGGGAGGACCCGGACGATGACAATGACGAGATCTTGGATGAGACAGATGTGGACGACAATAATAACAGCCTCATAGAAATCAGCACTTTGGATGACTTGGCACGGCTGCGCGATAATCTCAATGGCAATGGAACGGATGATGGGATGTTTCCCAATATTACCGCTATGGGTTCTGTGGGTTGCCCGAGTTCCGGCTGTAATGGCTACGAATTAACTCGCTCGTTGAATTTTAGCGATGCGGATTCCTATGCCGCGGGCAGTGGCAACCGGTCTGTCTGGACGACCGGCAGCGGTTGGCAGCCGATCGGCTCTTGTTCATCATCGACTGTTTGCACGTCTTATACCGGAATCTTTGACGGCGGGGGTTATCGTATTGCAGATCTGTTCATCTCTGCGAACAATACTGCCAATGGAGTGGGGTTGTTTGGTGCCTTAACCGGCGATATCCAAAATCTGCATCTCCGGAATGCAAATGTCAGTAGCGGTGCCACTAATGTTGGCGGCCTGGTTGGGTATGGTAGGAATGCGGATATTCGCAATGCGTCCGTATCCGGTGTGAATGTTTTCGGGAGTAGTAATGTTGGCGGCCTAGTTGGGAATGGCGAGGATGCGGATATTCGCTATGCCGTCGTATCCGGCGGAGTTGTTTCCGGGGCGGATTCTTTTGCTGGCGGCCTGGTTGGGAAGGGCGAGAATGCGGATATTCGCTATGCGTCCGTGTCCGGTGTGAATATTTCCGGGATTAATAATGTTGGCGGCCTGGTTGGGCAGGGGTTTAATGCGGATATTCGCTATGCGTCCGTGTTCGGTGTGAATATTTCCGGGAGGAGCAATGTTGGCGGCCTGGTTGGGTTTGGTCAGGATGCGGATATTCGCTATGCGCCCGTGTCCGGTGTGAATGTTGCCGGGAGTAATGCTGTTGGCGGCCTGGTTGGGTTTGGTCAGGATGCGGATATTCGCTATGCGCCCGTGTCCGGTGTGAATGTTGCCGGGAGTAATGCTGTTGGCGGCCTGATAGGGGAAGGGGATAGCGCGAATATTCGCCATGTTTATGTGTCCGGCGGAAGTGTTAAGGGAACAACCGGACCGCGTGTTGGCGGCCTAGTTGGGACGGGGGCAGGAGCTCAAATTAATTATTCTTATGCCGCCCCCGGGCTTGTTTCAGGTCTCAGTGATGTCGGCGGATTGATCGGCAGCAACAATAGTGACACCGATGTCATTGCTTCCTACTGGGACAATCAAACCACCATGCAGTCTATGAGTGCCGGTAATTTGGGCGATGGTCATAGCACGACAGCCTTGCAATCGCCGACCGAGTTTGCCGGGAGCATCTATGAGGTCTGGGGCAGCTTCTGGTGTGATCCGGACACCGGCGAGGAAATGGAAGATGCCACCGATGACGGGCCAGGTGCCTCCTTCATCCGCGTCTGGGATCTCGGCACGAGCAGCCAATACCCGGCCCTGAATTGCCTGCCGGGCGGCCTCTCGACACAAGGCCGGTAAGAGAGGCCGGCAAGAGAGTTCGGCAAGAGGGAAGCCCCGGAACGGACCGGCAGATCGGGGCGGGACAGGACGAGGCAGGACAGAGCACGACAAATAAGACGACTGCTCGTTCAACTTCCAACTTCTAACTTATTCTTAGTCTCTGCCTTTCATCTGTTATTCGAAATCTATTGGCAAGCACCCGGGTCTTTTATGCCGGCTGATACGCGTTTTTCCCTCAACAACTCTCGCCGATCCAATTTTTACAAAAACAAAAAAAGTCCGGAAATGGGTGGGATCATACAAGGTATGCATAGTTTTTGCCTGTAAGATGTATAATATTGATAGTATATATGGAATGAATGACTTATGCTATAGATAAAGGTAACTACCGGATAATGATATAAATAGAATGCTTCATAAAAGATCAACAATTACAATCAGTAGTATTCACGGAACTCGGGTGATCCGGACGCATCGGTTCGTTGTATTTCTCGGTGTGGGCCTGTTATTTTCTATGATGGTCGGCTTGATTGGAGGCACATTTTTGGTGGATTACTTGCAAGAACAAAAGGATTATATTCAAAGACAGTATGCTGACATGCACATTAAATATAAGAGCATGACAACCAAATATAATAATCAGCGGGTATACAGCAATACGCTGTCGGAAGAACTGTTACACAACGAAAATATTCAATCCGCTATTATGACAAGATTGAATGTTCTTGCGAATGTATTGGAGCAGAAAAAAACGAACGATATTTTTGCATCGCCGCAATTTGTAGGTTTTAATTCCGCGTCATCGTATGAATATAAAGAGGTATTTGGTGTGTTAGATAATGAGATTCATCGTCGTGCCCGCGTGCTATATGCTCTTCCCAGCGGTACTCCTTTGGCAAAAGATACTTACATTAGTAGCAGTTATGGTGTCCGCATTCATCCCTTGCGTAATTACCGTCAGTTTCACCACGGCATAGATCTTCCCATACGAATGAGAGACAGTGTGGTGGCAACCTCTCCCGGCACTGTAACTTTTACCGGCTATAAAGGAGGTTATGGCAAGGTTGTGATATTGGAACACGCATACGGATTTTCCACCGTATACGGACATTTGGATGAATACTTGGTGAGCAAAGGAGATGTGGTGCAAAAGGGAGAACAAATTGCTTTGGGTGGCAACACCGGGATATCAACCGGTCCGCATGTGCATTATGAGGTCCGCTATCTGGACAAGCCAATTAATCCGTATTTGTTTTATAATTGGAATCTTGTAAATTATAATAAGATTTTTTTAACCATAAAATCAGTTAAGTGGGAACCGATAATAGCGGCAATATTACAACAACAGGACAAAGAGGGACTACGGTTATCACTTCAGGGACTACTTTGACCGGCGACATCAATTTGGCAGGGACTCTGCATTTGGATGGTCATTTGGAAGGAAGTCTTGTAAGTACCGATGATGTGTCCATAGGGAAAAATGGTTCTGTTAAAGGGAAAATCCATGCGGTCAATGTTTATGTCAAGGGTCTTGTGGAGGGCGGAGTTATTGCCCAAAGTTGCAGTGTACTGGCAGGAGGTCGCATCACAGGTGAGATTAAAAGTGAAAGTTTGTCCTTGGAAGTGTCATCCAGCGTGAATGCAAATACTTTTATAAACACCGGCGGGTAATTCGGATCTTTCTTTGATGTTTGGGAAAAACAGACCGGAATCGGGTATAGATGTTAAGGGATCGGATACCTATGTTAATGCGGTTGTTAAGATTCGCGGGGACCTGTTATTTAGCGGTAGTTTCTATTTTGACGGTTCCGTGCGCGGCGATTTGGTTGCCGAAGAAGAAGGGAAAAACAAGTTAATACTTGGTAAAAATGCCCAAATCATTGGTGATATTCGTGCGGACAGAGTCATTATTTTTGGAAAAGTAACCGGCAGTATCTACTCCAAAGGCGTGATCAGTTTGATGCCCGGGGCAAGTGTGCGCGGCGATATTTATTACCGGGATATAGACATGCGCCACGGCGTATCCATGAGTGGTCGCTTTCACCATACAAAAGGAAAGCCACCCGGGAAGCATACAAAAAGAGACGATGCACACGCATCGGGTACGTCAGTGGGCAACTCCGCGGGTAACGGGACACAGAACAAAGAGGAAGGATCCGTTGAAAACAAGCCGCACGACGGCTCGTTTTACAAGGAGATAAAAGATAACCGGGATGGGCAAGATAAAAAACAACGAACAAATAAAAAATGAAAAAGAGAACGGCAGACCTTGGCAAAAAGGGCCAAAATAAAAAAAATAAACTTGCCGGCAAGTTTGGCAGAATTGTTTGGTGGCTCAACCTGTTATTTTTACCCGTTTCTTTGAGCGCACTCACCTCTTTGATGGGATTGACACTTGTTGTCGGATTGGTGATCGGGTTGTTGGCGGATGTTTTGCTTTATGCGGTTCGGTTTATCTATGTCAAAGACACACAAGGTGCGGGTATTCGGATGGCGATGCGTGTGGCGATTGCCGTTAATGCAATCGTGTTGTTAATTACGGTGTTGCTAAGCAGTTACTTTTTGTGGGATGGTTTGCTTCGAGAAAAACCGCCGGATATTGCCGGACATACTGTGATGTTGTTTTTCCTTTTGGGCCTCGGTTGTGTCGGAATTTTGCTCCGTTTTCTTTATTCGGAGATGATGCCAACAATTTCATTGCAACAGCGGCTGCACGGCTTGCTTGGCGGACCTTCTTTGTATGTCAGTTTTTGTGTTGCCGCAATATTAACCTCTTTGACGATGGTTTTGTTTTACTTGTTTGGCGACGGCGGGCTTGTTTTCTTAAGAGAAAAATTCTTGCAACGCGGTCTCATTCCTCCCTTGTGTTTGACACTCTTTTACTGGGAATTGGTTCTTTTGGCGGGTAAATATTATTTAAGTTTTCGTCATCTAAGGGTTGCCTCGGCCGATTCTGCCATATCCTCATTATGGCGGGAGTATTCGGACAACAGGAAAAAAGACAAACTTGCCAAGTCTGTGTCCGGAGATTTTTTGGAAACAGTTTGGCAGATCAACGAAAACTTTTACTTTGTGCCGCGTTACATTAATTGGGCGATTCCCATTTTGGGGTTTATTGGCACAGTTCTTGGAATTTCGTTGGCGGCCGGTGAAATAGGAAACATTGTTGGCACAACAAGTGTTAATGTGGGAGAAGGAATTAACCGGGCAATGGAACCTTTAAGTATTGCATTTGATACCACCTTGATCGCTCTGTCATTGAGTGTATTTTTGGTTTTTCTGTACACTGCCTTGCAAAAGTGGGAAGAGCAGAAATTTTTGTTTCTTGAAAACCAACTAGCACAAAAAGTATAGCCCGTGCCCCGTAGAACGCGCCAGGATCTGGCCGGCGGCAATACCCCTATGGTAGAAATCTTTGGCGCGGCATTTGCCTTGCTATTAATTTTGTTCCTGCTGATCAATATCTTTGCCGAATCGGAATTGCGGGCTCAGGTGGAAAACTCTCTGGAAGACAGCATTTACAAGATTAATTGGGAACAGGGTGCCGAAGGCTATATTGTGCTCACTTTTCCGGACAGAGTGCATGTCATAGAAAAAAAGGAAGCAACGAACAGAGCGGACTTACGCAAAGACTGCGCGCAAACAAACTTTGCCAACTATGCGCGCGAAGTATACGATAAAAAAAATACCCAATTAATTTTTGCAATCACCACAGGCAGTGTTTCCACTATGCGGTTGGCGCGCGATTGTTTAAAGAACATGTGGCCAAACCGAAGAATTTCCATCGGTTGGATTATTGCAAATGACGATTTTCTGCAAGCGGTGCGCTTGGAAGATCTGCCACCGCGTATCCGCCGCAGTCTGGAAAAAAGCAGATAAACAAAATGCATCGTTTCGCGGGCAAGAAGAAAAAGATTATTGGCAGTTTTGGCGGTGTTGCTTTGGCGGATATTTTGGCCAACGGCGTGGTTGTTCTGTTGGTAGTGATTATCATTACGATTAATCAAAGAAAGATTCAAGCGGAACAGGAGACAGAACAAAGTGTTGAAATTGATGCCATTCTTGCTCGCGATATTGCCGGCAGTTTGGTATTCAACGATTTACCGAGCAGCCCGCCGGCCGTTTTGCATAACTATCATTGTGCTTCGCCGCGTGGCCCTTGGAGAAACGAATACGAACGGCATGATTGCTTGTTATGGCTTTATCCAATTTTTGAACTGCATGCGGGTTATATACGCGAGCGCAACTCGGGACGCATCTTTAATCGGGGGGAACTGCTGCGTGAAAATAACGCCTTGGATGTGTATTTAAGTCTTTTAAACCCGGTGGAAAAACAACGGGCCAGATTGGACATTTATTCCGCGGATCTTTACTATCTCGGACTTTCTATTTTGCGCGAGAACGGAGTGGAGCCGAGCCATTGGCATTTTGTCGGTGAATCTGTGCCCCTGCCTCCTGGTGGCGAAGGAGATACTCTGAGTGAGAGTGACGAGACATCGTCAAATGGTTCCGCATCGGACGGTGAAGAAGACGAAGGTAACGGAGAGGGTTTGGAAGAAGATCCGGAATCTCCCGAAGTGCGAGAGCAAGGCGGTAATACGGATACGGAAGATGCGGCTGCCATCATTCCGGAGGATATTCCTGAAGGGGGATCTTTGAGGGATGCCGAGTTGATTGAAGAATTATTGCCACCGAGTGAGACAGTGGGACTGGCGCGCGGCGGTCTGGAAAGGCGAGAGCGAGCCGAAAGTTTGTCGGAGTTTGAGGCAAATAATGACGGCGGCTACGGAGATACTCTGGCCGAAGAATTGGCAAGAGCCATAACGGAGGAACGCGGCACCGAGGGTGATTCTTTTGGCAGGCCTTCTTCTGTGAAGATTCGCGTTCCTTTCGGAGGAGAGGGCGAAGAAGGAACCTTGTTGTTTCAACAACTTTTTGAAAACGCCTTTCCGCCGGGACAAGAGGGTGAGCCGGTGGATTATCATACTTTTATGATTCTGTTCTTGAACGAATATTTGCGTCGTGCGGATAAAAACGGAATTGACAGCATAAACCCGGATCAATTTTTTACGGAGTTTTTGACAAGCGGCTTTTCCGGTGTCAGCACGGAAGAGATGCAATTGGCGGAGAGTTTACGGGAAAACATGCGGACTGCTTTTGAAACAAAAGAGGGTCCCTTGGAAGTTGAATATCGCCTTTGTTCTTTTTGTTTAAGTCGTTTATTGATGCCGATTAATGGTCCCTTGGATAGCATACACCTTTTTTCAATGAATTTATTTCAAAGTACACCTCGCCTGGCGGAATGGGTCAATGCTGACATGCGCCTTTTTCCTTATCCGGATACGGGCAAGACAACCGAGATTTTTCGCGGAGATACGCTTCTGATACCGAGTGATATTTTGGATTTTGAGCGGTGGTATCCCGTCGCTGTTTTGGATCCGAACATCTCCGATGTGGTCATCGGATATGTTTACGGAGGTGAAATTATTGAAGGGTTTGATTTTGGAGTTTTGGGGGAACTGAACAAAGTTTACTTGGGAAGTCAGTCCATTTTTACCAAGTTACCGGTTTTTTCTTCTCGGCGTGAGATCGTGTTGAGTCTGGTTTACGGCGGGACCTTTATTTTAATTGTGATGGTTCTTTGGGCACTTGGTAGCGGCATTACCCGTACTCGCCTGACTTCGTAAGTTCCGCAGATAGGTGTTGCATTATAATCATATGATAATAAAATGCTGAGACGATTCACTTACCTTGTTTTATGGATATTGCCGGTTTTCGCACTGGCGGTTTATCTTATTTTTTTACGAGTACAGGCACGTTTCATAGAACGCGTCGCGTTGGATGTTCCCGCTCAAGAAACTCCGCTGAGCGGTTTGGACCGGGCAATTGCCGAACACGCCGGTTATGTTTTGGGTAACGGGGAACTAAGGGATCAAATCATGGCTTCGGGTGAGATGTTGCGGATCGACGCTTTTTATATTGATAAATACGAAGTTCGTCAAAGTGATTACCGCCAATTTCTGAACTGGTATGTTTTACAAGGAGCATCCGGGCAACGGCATGTGCATGTTTCTCAGCCAGCGGACTATCGTTTTCAAAACCCGCATGCCCGACATCCTATTTTAGGAAAACTGGCACTTCCGGCAGCCGGGGTGAGCTTTTACGAGGCCTATGCTTATTGTTCCGCAGTCGGTGGCTCTCTCCCAAATCGAGAACAATGGATTGCCGCTGCCGGCGGCAAAGAAAACAGATCCTATCCTTGGGGAGAGAAGTTTGTTGCCTCGGCATGGCGTTATAGTGATCCTCTGTTGAATTTGGCGGCCTCGGATAAACAGCGTCAGCCAAATGCCAGTCCCGAAGGTGTTTATGATTTGGGGAGCGGTCTTTCGGAATGGACTTTGGAGATCACGGAAGACAAAAGATCTGTGCTACGCGGCGGTAACAGTTATAATCGCCCGCATCAGATCCATGCTCTCAATTTTATTGCACGGCCGGCACCTTTTTCTTTTCGTTCCAAGTACACCGGGTTTCGTTGTGTTTACCCGCCGAACAACCGGGACAAAGACTTGAAAAACTCCGTGCGAGAAATACCGTGGAATGCAAAAAGTAAGGTCGTTCGTGTTTCGGGTGGTTCTTATTTTATCGGCATTGCTGCTCGGCATTATGCGCCCAAGTTACTGTCGCGATCCGAAGAAATCAAACCGTCTTCTTTTAGAAACTTTCTCTCGGCAGTTTCTCCGCAGAACGGGGACATTAGGTTTGGTAAGTATGAAGTGAGTCGGGCACAATATCGAAGTTTTTTGCGTGACCCTTTTGCCGGTCTCGGCTTTTATGCGAACAAAAACCAACCGCGTAAACATTCTTATCGACCAACGAATTGGCAAGAACAGACCGGTCAATTGGATCTGCCTGTGGTTGGTATTGATTGGTGGAGTGCTTATGCATTTGCGAAATGGGCCGGGGGCAGGCTGCCTACCGAACGCGAATGGCTTTATGCTTTCGGCGGTGACTCTCGTAAGCCTTACCCCTGGGGAAATGCGTATCAAAAAGAAGCGGCGCATGTGCGAGATCTTGAAAATCAATATACGCCGGATGTGCCGATTCCTGTTCGCAAAGAGTTAGCGGATAAAACAAACACAGGGGTGGTGTCAATGGCGGGTAATATTTCGGAATGGACAAGTTCTTTTACCCCGGAAGGTGCGACTCTTAAGGCCATAGTTAAAGGAGGAAACTATCGCCTTCCCGGTCCATTAAGCGCGTATTATAGTTATTATGCAAAGGCCCCTTTGCATCACAAATCTTCCGTCATAGGCATTCGGGTTGTTTTTGATTGATGTTGAAATTGAATTAACAAAATGGATGACAAGATTCGCTCTCGCATCTTAGGCGGGGTCATTGTTTTGGTGATTGCGGTGATTGTTTTTTTACAACTTTTACGCAACATCCCGCCGCATTCCTATCGGGATATTGAAGTGCCGCCGGGATTTGTTGAGCTTGAGTTAAAACCGCCGCCGCCCGTCTCTGACTCTTTGGAGATCAAAGAAAAATTATCCGAAATCAAAGAAAATGTTCAAACTCAAGCAAAAAATTCCGGCAAAGATGCCAAGAAAACCGTCAAACCCAAAGCCGGTGAGGCCGGCCTGGATGCTTTTTCTTTTGATGATAATGGAATTCCGGTGCGCTGGGTAGTTCAGGTGGCTTCATTAAAAAGCAAAGAATCCGCACAAAAATTGAAGCAAGAATTGGCGGACAAAGGATTTATTTCTTTTACACATAGTCATAAACAATCCGAAAATGATATAATATACGCGGTTTATGTGGGACCAACCCTACAAAAAGATAAAGCCCTTCATAATAAAGGAGAAGTTGACAGATTATTTCAAATGGATAGCATAATAAGAAAGTGGAACTAATAAACATTACCTCATTTAATGAGACGGACTGGATACTTGTCGCCTTGGCGGTTATTTTAATCGGCGTGGGCATATCTCGCGGCTTTGTGAAGGCTTTGATTGCACTCATTCTCTGGTTAGCTGTTTTGACTTCTTCGCAAGTGATTGCGGGTATTTTGCAAAAGCCATTGGGCCGCTATGTTACCGACCCGGAACTTTTGCTGTTATTACCCTTTGCCCTGATATTTTTCTTTCTGTTCGTTTTTCTTAGGATCATCGTATCTTTTGTGATGTTAAGTTATCCAAATGTTACCACCGTCCCTCTGACAAGGGCGATTGGCGGGATTC
The DNA here is from genome assembly GCA_965209035.1 of Gammaproteobacteria bacterium. Lineage (GTDB taxonomy): Bacteria > Pseudomonadota > Gammaproteobacteria > CBDBNL01 > JAAOII01 > CBDBPY01. The sequence continues at coordinate 710,123 of OZ242372.1, read as the reverse complement.
TGAGTTTGCCTTTGTTGGCCGTTCAAAGCATTTTTATTGTCCAGATCGTTCGCCTTTTAACTTTGGACGAAAGTGCTTATTGGCAAAATTCTCGTCTGACTCCCTATTTGGAACAATGGGAGTTGTATTGGGCAAACTCTGTTTTACAAAAAATATGTGATGTTCTTTGGGGCGGGCTATGTGTTTTGTAAACTTGTAAATCTGCCAAAGGATGCCCGGTCTTCTCGTCGGGCATGTCGGGTTGGGAAATCTTGACGACTTCTTTTTCAAAAAACACGAGTAAATAAAAATGTGCGGGCTGGTGGGTATATATGCCCAAACTGATGTCAATCAGAGTATTTTTGATGCCTTGACTATGCTTCAACACCGCGGGCAAGACGGTGCCGGGATTGCAACTGCCCAAAAAAACTCTATTTATCTGCGTCGTCAGAAGGGGTTGGTTAGTGAAGTATTTGACGAATCGAAACATCTTTTGCAATTGCGAGGCAATATGGGCATCGGACATGTGCGTTACCCGACAGCCGGCGGTGAGCATCCGAACGAGTGTCAACCTTTTTATGTTAACAGCCCCTATGGAATTTCCTTGGCCCATAACGGGACAATTAACAATACGCACGAACTTCGCGAAGAATTACGTCTTAATGCTCGTCGGCATATCAATACAAATTCCGATTCGGAACTAATGCTCAATTATTTGGCATATTGTTTGGAACCCGTTGCTTCCAATATTTCGGAGCCGTCACAAATTTTTAAGGCACTTGAACAGTTGTACCAAAACTGCGAAGGCGGTTATGCGGCTGTTTGCTTGCTGCTGGGGATAGGCGTATTGGCATTTCGCGACAAACATGGCATTCGTCCTCTGATTTTGGGAGAACGCCGAGGGCGCCGCTTGGCAAAAACAGAATACATGGTTGCTTCCGAATCGGTTGCTTTGCAGTCTCAAGGCTTTTCCGTTGTGCGTGATCTGGAAGCCGGTGAGGCGTTGTTAATCACCGAGACAGGTGACTTGTTTCGTCATGTTTATGGCGGCAAAAAATCGCCCTGTATTTTTGAGTATGTTTACTTTGCGCGTCCGGATTCTGTTCTTGACGGGATCTCCGTTCATCAGGCGAGGCAGCGAATGGGTGTTTCTCTCAGCAAGCGAATTCGCCAAAAGATCCCCAAAGACCGCATAGATGTGGTCATTCCTGTTCCGGACAGTAGTCGCGTATCCGCGGTTGAAGTGGCATTGAATCTTGGCATCAACTACAGAGAGGGACTCGTCAAAAATCGTTACATCGGTCGAACTTTTATCATGCCACATCAACACCTAAGAGATGCTTCGGTTCGTCGTAAACTGAGCATCATAGATTTTGAATTTCGTAATAAGAATGTCCTATTGGTGGATGATTCGATTGTGCGCGGAACAACCTGCCGACAGATTATCGCTATGGCACGTCAGGCCGGGGCAAAACATGTTTATTATGCATCTGCCGCGCCTCCTGTGCGCTACCCCAATGTTTACGGCATAGACATGCCTTCTCAGAGCGAGTTCATTGCACATGGCTGCGATGCGGAAGATATTTGTGCTTCCATCGGTGCAGACGGTTTGGTTTACCAAGATCTGCCTTCTTTGGTGGAAGCGGTTGGCGGAGACACTACAAAAATTAAAAACTTTGATTGTTCTATGTTTGACGGCAAATATGTTACAGGCGGGATCACGCCGGATTATTTGCTTGAACTGGACCGAACCAGAAGAGACGAACGAAAAACCCAGATAGAGATATTCACCGAACTGGAATCCACATATTATTAAGAATTCTGTTCACGGTGTTTGTGTGAGATTATTGATTAATGAATAGTAACATTGATTATCTTAATTAAGAGTGCAAATCTGTTTTATGGGGCAAAAATTTGGAAAAATCTGTTACACATTCAATCATTGAAGGTTAAAATAACATCTCTGGCCGGCATAGCTCAGCTGGTAGAGCAACTGACTTGTAATCAGTAGGTCCCGAGTTCAAATCTTGGTGCCGGCATATTATTGGGGAGAGGTTGGGGAGCGGTCAAACCCAGCAGGCTGTAAACCTGCCGCCTCGTGCTTCGTAGGTTCGAATCCTGCCCTCTCCATTTTTAACAAAGATTTGATAAAAAATCATTAAAAAGCGTGTTTTTTTAGTTTTTTTTGTTATAATTCTTGTGTTGCGTTGGTGCGAGTCATTCTCTGTCGGGTATTATTTTATTAATGCTTTTGTATCATGTGCTGTGCGAGTCTTATGTTTTATGCAATTCTTGCGGGTATGGTATAATGGTAGCACATCAGCCTTCCAAGCTGAGAATGCGGGTTCGATCCCCGCTACCCGCTTAAGTTAAAGTAACGGCAAATAAGAATGAGGTTGCTCATATAGCTCAGGCGGTAGAGCACTTCCTTGGTAAGGAAGAGGTCACCGGTTCAAGTCCGGTTATGAGCTTTGAGTTTGACGATTGGATTTTATAAAAATTAAATTTTATTTTAGAAGATAAAAAATGGCAAAAGAAAAATACGAAAGAACAAAACCCCATATTAATGTGGGAACCATCGGTCATGTGGATCATGGGAAAACTACTTTGACGGCCGCTCTTACAAAAGTTTGTGCCGACAAATGGGGCGGAGATGCTCTGACTTTTGCGGGTATTGACAATGCTCCGGAAGAAAAAGAACGCGGTATTACCATAGCAACCTCGCATGTGGAATACCAAAGTGACAAGAGACATTATGCGCATGTGGATTGTCCGGGACACGCGGACTACATCAAAAACATGATTACCGGTGCGGCCCAAATGGACGGCGCTATTTTGGTGGTTTCCGCCGCCGACGGTCCTATGCCGCAGACTCGGGAGCACATCCTTCTGGCACGCCAGGTAGGGGTCCCCCGAATTGTGGTTTATCTTAACAAAGCCGATCAGGTCGACGACAAAGAACTATTGGAACTGGTGGAAGTAGAAATCAGAGAACTTCTGACAAAATACGAGTTCCCCGGTGACGATACTCCGATTATTGTGGGCTCCGCACTCAAGTCTCTGGAGGGAGATACGAGTGAGATGGGGGCGGGTTCTGTCATTAAACTGGTGGAAACGCTTGACGAGTATTTTCCGGAACCTAAGAGAGACATAGACAAGCCGTTTTTGATGCCCATAGAAGATATCTTCAGCATCTCAGGCCGTGGGACCGTGGTCACCGGGCGAATTGAGCGCGGGATCGTTAAGGTTCATGAGGAAGTGGCAATTATCGGTATCAAGGATACAACAAAGACGACCTGCACCGGCGTTGAAATGTTTAGAAAACTTTTGGATGAAGGCAGAGCCGGCGAGAATGTGGGCGTCTTGTTGAGAGGGACAAAGCGCGAAGACGTGGAGCGCGGACAGGTGCTTGCCAAACCCGGCAGTATCACTCCGCATACTGAGTTTGAAGCCGAGGTTTACATTCTGACCAAAGACGAAGGCGGAAGACATACGCCGTTTATAAAGGGTTATAAGCCGCAGTTTTATTTTCGGACCACTGATGTTACCGGCGAGGTCGAGTTACCGGACAAGGTAGAAATGGTCATGCCGGGAGATAACATCAAGATGTTGGTTAAATTGATCGCTCCTATTGCCATGGAAGAAGGGTTGCGCTTTGCCATACGGGAAGGCGGTCGGACTGTTGGTGCGGGCGTGGTGGCCAAAGTCATAAAATAATAGAGTTCACAGTCTATTTTTTTAGGTCAGTAGCTCAAGTGGCAGAGCAGCGGTCTCCAAAACCGCAGGTTGGGGGTTCAAGTCCCTCCTGACCTGTTGTGTTAGTCAAATTGAACTTAAAAAGAGAAATAAAATGAGTGACGCGAACAAGGTAATTCTCGGTAGCTCTTTTTCCGCCTCTGTTAAGTGGGTTGCTATTTGTATCATAATGGTTGCGATAGTCGCCGGAAATTATTACTATGCCAATTACTCTGTTTTTTACAGAGTAGTACTGGGGTTGATATTGTTGGCAGTGGCTGGCGGAATATTTTACACGACCGAGCGAGGAAAGAAAACAGTTGCGTTAATGTTGCAAGCGAGATTGGAAATAGGAAGAGTGATTTGGCCGACCAGGTCGGAAATGATGCAAACCTTTATTTCCGTTATTTTGATGGTTATCTTGGTGATGCTCCTTTTGTGGGGATTGGATTCGATATTTGCTTGGGCGGCTGCCGCTATATTGGGTTAGGAAATGATGGATTGGTATGTGGTTCAAGCATATTCCGGATATGAAAACCAAGTTAAACGGTTTTTGGAAGAGCGTATAAGAGAAGAGCAAGAAGAAGAAGGTGCCGCGGCGAAAGATTTCGGTGATGAGCCGGATATTTTAGTGCCGTCGGAAAAAATTGTCGAACTTCACGGTAATCAGCGGCGTTCTACCGAAAAAAAGTTTTTCCCGGGATGTTTGCTGGTTAGAATGGATATGAACGACAAGAGTTGGCATCTGGTGCGTTCCACTCCCTGGGTCATGGGTTTCATTGGCGGGACAGCAAAAAATCCCGCCCCTATACGGAAAAAAGAAATAGATGCAATTCAGCGCAGATTGGAAGGAAAGGTGGAAACACAATTATTTAGTGTGGGCGAAATTGTGCGTATTACAGACGGTCCTTTTTCCGGATTTAGCGGAACAGTGGAGAAGGTAGATAGTGCAAAACAAAGGTTAAATGTTCTGGTTTCCATATTTGGCAGAACGGCCCCCGTAGAGATAGAATTTAAAAAGGTAGAAAAAGGATGAACAAGAAAGCAAAACAAGGCATTTCCAAGGATAAGATTGCGGCGATCATTAAGTTACAACTTCCCGCCGGGCAAGCTAACCCCGGTACTGCGGTTGGGCCCGCGTTGGGTCAACACGGGGCGAACATCCAGGAATTCTGTAAGTCATTTAATGATAAGACCTCCAAAGAAGAGCAGGGGATGCCGTTACCTGTCATTGTGACAGTCTACAAGGATCGCAGTTTTACTTTTATTGTTAAGACCCCGCCGGCCTCATTTTTGTTACGCAAAGCGGCAAATATTCAAAAAGGAAGCGGTGAGCCAAACAAAAATAAAGTGGGCAAGGTCACGAGAGATCAGTTAAAAGAGATTGCGGAAAAGAAAAAGCCGGATCTTAATGCGGCGAATATGGATGCCGCTGCGCGCATTATAGAAGGAACGGCGCGTAGCATGGGATTGGAGGTGGAAGGATAAATAGCGATGAATAAAACAACAAAACGGGCAAAACAGATTCAAGCCGGGCTGAACGATAAAAAAGGAGCCTCAGCCTACTCGCCTTTGGATGCCATTAACTTTCTTAAGAATCTTCCTCCCTGTAAGTTTGACCAAGGCTTGGATCTGGCGGTTAAACTGGGAATTGATGCTCGCAAGGGAGATCAAATGGTACGCGGTCTTGCCTCCTTGCCGGGTGGTTCCGGCAAAAAGGTGCGCATAGCTGTGTTTGCGGAAGGGGACACCGCGAAGGAAGCCAAAGACGCCGGCGCGGATGCCGTGGGTATGGACGATTTGGCCGAATCCATGCAAAAGGGGCGGATGGATTATGATGTGGTGATTGCTACTCCCGCCACAATGAAGATTGCAAGTCGTTTGGGGAGAGTGTTAGGTCCCAAAGGGCTCATGCCAAATCCGAAAGACGGAACGGTTACAAACGAAGTTGCGGCAACTGTTAAGGCTGCAAAATCGGGACAGGTAAGATTTCGCAATGAAAAGGGCGGTATAGTGCATTGTGGCATAGGAAAATTAAACGCAAACACCGAAGATTTGACAAAGAATTTTTATGCTGTTTTAAACGAAATTCGCAAATTAAAGCCCAAAACAAGTAAGGGAGTCTATTTGAAGCGTATTTTTTTATCATCCACTATGGGACCGTCTTTGGAAATTCTCCCGGAAGACAGGTCCTAGCCCGAAGAAGATGCGTACGATTTTTAATTTCATTGTTGAAGACCGCGGGAGCATTTTGCTTAATACCCCGCGCAGACGGTTAATCCGGGACCATCTCTTTTGGTGTTTCCCGTTTACACAATCTACATGCAATGTTAACTAAAAAAGACAAAGAGAAGATAATTGCTTTGGTAAATGATCAGGCAAGTCGTGCTCATGATGGTGCGGTTGCGGACTATACCGGAACAGATGTTACCAATATGACAGAACTCAGAAATCTGGCGCGTGAAAATCGGGTGTTCTTAAAGATTACCCGAAACACCCTGATTAAAAGAGGGCTTACCGGAACGCAATTTTCCTGTATGGAATCCGAACTGGAAGGCCCCACTTTGCTTGGGTTCTCACTTGAGGAAGCCGGTTCCGTCGCGCGCCTGTTTAAGGATTTTGCAAAAAAGAATCCTTCTTTTCGCGTAAAGTGTTTGGCTGTCAACGGGCGTTTTTTGCCCGCAGACGAGATAGATACTTTGGCAAGTTTGCCGACGCGAGAACAGGCATTGTCAATGCTGGCAGGGATCCTTCAGGCACCGCTTGGTAACTTTGCTGTCCTACTTAATCAAGTACCCACCGGACTTGCTCGCGTTCTGCGGGAAGTCCAACAGAGCAAGTCTTCTTAGAAAACTATATATCAATAAATAATATAAAAAAGACATTATGGCAAAAGTATCAAAAGAAGATATTCTGAAATCTATTGGCGAAATGAGCGTCATGGAATTGGTAGAACTTATTAAGGCAATAGAGGAAGAGTTTGGCGTTTCGGCTGCCGCAGTTGCGGCACCGGCGGCTGCGACCCCTGCGGGCGGCGGTCCGGAAGAAACCGCGGAAGAGCAAACCGAGTTTGAGGTGGTTCTCAAAGAGTTTGGCGCAAACAAAATAAATGTAATCAAGGCCGTTCGAGCCGTTACCGAACTGGGACTTAAGGAAGCCAAAGATTTGGTCGAAAGTGCTCCTGTTTCTGTTAAGACGGATGTTTCAAAAGAAGATTCGGAAAAAATCAAGAAACAATTGGAAGAAGCAGGCGCAACGGTAGAAATTAAGTAGCTTTCTTAGGGTAATACTTGTTCGATTTTTATGAGCTATAATTTAATGGCGCGCAAACGATTGCGCAAAAAATTTGGAAAATCTGAGGATCTAATAGACATTCGTTCTTTACTGCAAAGTCAGAAAGATTCCTATAACGACTTTTTACACGGATTGGACGGCAAAGAGTCGGGCATTCAAAAAGCAATGGAGTCTGTTTTTCCGATAAAAGGACGCAACAATCGGGCGAGTATAGAATTTCTCTCATGCCATCTTGGTCCCCCTCATTACAATGAAAGGGAGAGCAGGATGCACGGTGCCAACTATGCCGTTCCTTTATATGCGACATTGTGTTTGATTGTAAGAGACAGAGCGGACAAGTATAAAAGCATCAAAAAGCGCATTGAGCAGAAAGAAGTTTACATTGGCGATATTAATTTGATGACCCCGGAAGGTTCGTTTATTGTCAATGGTACCGAGCGCGTGGTTGTTTCTCAATTACATCGCTCGCCGGGTGTTTTTTTCAGCCAAGAAAAGACAAGTGCTTATATATCGGGCAAATCCTACAGTGCGCGTATCATTCCTTATCACGGCTCCTGGCTGGATTTTGAATTTGATTCGCGCGACAGACTGTTCGCAAGAATTGACCGCCGTTACAGAGTTCCGATCAATGTTTTATTGACCGCTCTTGGTATGAGTGTGGATCAAATTTTGGAAGAGTTTTATGACAAGGATACTGTTCGGCTTCTGGGTGACAAATGGATGCTCAGGGTCATTCCCGAACATTTGAGAGGCGAAACCGCAATGCAAAGCATAGAAACCGGTGCCGGCAAGGTCTTGATTGCCAAAGATCAGCGGATCACGCCCGAGCATATCCGATTACTGGAAGAAGCGGGAGTAGAAGAAATAGAAGTCCCCGATGAATACTTGATCGGCAAGCCCTTGTCGGGAGATTTTTCTCTTCGGGATGCGACTTTTACATCCAACATGCATATTACCAAAGAAATGCTGGACAAGTTTCGCGAAGAAAGTGTTGCCGAGTTTCATACAATCTATACAAACGAACTAACCAAAGGCGCATTTATTGCTGACACGGTTCGCGATTATCCTGTGCCGGATAAGAATGAGGCGGTTCTCGAACTTTATCGAATTATGCGCCCGGGTGAAATGGAAAATCTTGATGTAGCCGTTCAATTTTTCAATAATCTGTTCTTTAGCGATGACCGGTATAGTTTATCGCATGTCGGTCGTATGAAATTAAATAAGCGGCTGGGTAGGGACAGTAAAGATGGTGAAGATGTGATGGTCTTACAAAGGAAAGATATTATTGATACGGTCAAAATTCTTTTGGATATTCGTAAGGGTGTTAGCGAGGTAGATGATATAGACAGCCTCAGCAATCGCCGCGTCCGTCAAGTCGGTGAAATGATGTTCAACCAACTTCGTTTGGGCCTTTTGCGTATAGAACGCGCGGTACGCGAAAGACTCAGTTTGCCGGATATAGATACTTACACCCCAAAGGATTTGGTGAGTGCAAAAGCGGTTTCCGGGGCAATACGTGATTTTTTTACAAGCAGCCAGTTGTCTCAATTAACGGATCAAATTAACCCGTTGGCTGAAATTACGCATAAAAGGCGTATATCGGCTTTGGGACCCGGTGGTCTGTCGCGTGACCGGGCAGGATTTGAGGTTCGTGATGTACATCCCACCCATTATGGCCGCTTATGTCCCATAGAAACCCCTGAAGGAGCAAACATCGGCCTCATTAATTCTATGGCAATTCACACCAAAATTAATGAGTTTGGTTTTCTGGAAACTCCTTATCGTAAGGTTAGCAACGGCAAGGCAACCGATGCAGTAGTCTGGCTTTCGGCTATGGACGAAAAAGAACATACAATTGCATCCGGCAACAATTTGCTGGACTCCCAAAACAAGTTTGTTGAGAAAATGCTCATGGTCAGACATAAAGGCGATGTGATTTTTATGCCGCGCGAAGAGATTACCCTGATGGATGTGGATGCCAAACAATTAATATCCGTTGCCGCGTCCCTGATTCCTTTTTTGGAGCATGATGATGCGAACAGGGCCTTAATGGGTTCCAACATGCAAAGACAGGCGGTCCCGTTGCTAAAAAAACAAAAGCCGTTGGTTGGGACCGGAATGGAAAGCTATGTTGCCAGGGATGCCGGCAGTTGTATCCTTGCTCGCCGCAAGGGTATTGTTGAAGAAATAGATGCCAAGCGAATTGTTGTGCGTGTTACCGAAGATGATGATGAGCTACCCGTGGACATCTATTCTTTGGCAAGATTTCGTCGCTCCAATCAAAACACTGTGATTAGTCAGAGGCCTGTTGTCAAGTTGGGAGACAAAGTGGAACCAATGGATGTTCTCGCGGACGGGGCGGCAACCGATATGGGGGAACTTGCGCTCGGCACAAATCTGCGTGTGGGCTTCATGTGTTGGAAGGGCTACAATTTTGAAGACTCTATTTTGATTTCCGAGCGTCTGGTAGCCGACGATGTTTTAACCAGTATTCATATTATGGAGTTTGTCTGTACCGTGCGCAATACAAAACTGGGAGACGAAGAGATTACCAGAGAAATACCAAACATCGGCGAAGCGGCTCTTGCCAACCTGGATACATCCGGCATCATTCGCGTCGGTGCTCAGGTAAAAAGCGGAGATATTTTGGTTGGTATGATTACCCCCAAAAGCGAGGACACACTGACCGCCGAAGAAAGTTTACTGCGAGCGGTCTTTGGTGAAAAAGCGGCCGATGTTAAAGACAGTTCTTTGCGGTTGCCTTCGGGAGTAAAGGGCAAGGTCATAGATGTGGAAGTATTTACCAAGGGCAAAGAAAATAAGGACAGCCGGGCAAAAGAGATTGACAAAGAACAGCTTGCGGAAATCCGCAAAGAGAGTAAAATCCGCTATCAGATGGTTCGTAAGATTACCGAAACCAATCTTAAAGAAAAGTTAAAAGGTAAAGCGGCGGCGAAAGGCAAGGGACTGAAGGCGGGGCAAAACATAACCGCCGCCTATCTGGCAAAATGTGAACTCGAAGACATTTTCGGGCTGAGTATGCGCAGTGCGGCCCTAAACGATCTTTTGGAAAAGGCAAGAGAGAATTTGGAAGAAGTGGAAGTTAATCTTAACAAGCAATTAAAGAAACAAGAAAAAGGCATCAGATCCGGTGCCGAAGGTCTTGCCCCCGGTGTTCTAAAAATTGTCAAGGTTTATGTTGCGGCCAAAAGACCGATACAATCGGGAGACAAGCTGGCGGGTCGCCATGGTAACAAAGGTGTGGTGTCCGCGGTGATGCCAACGGAGGACATGCCCCATGACGAAGAGGGAAACGCCCTTGATATTGTTCTCAGTCCTTTGGGGCTACCTTCTCGTATGAATATTGGTCAACTTTTGGAAGCACATCTTGGAGATGCTGCCAAAGAATTGGGAAGAAAAATTACTGCCTTGATGTCCAATGAAAAAAAACTTACCGCATTGCGTAAGTTACTTGATAAAGTTTACGCAAGTATGGATAACGGGCGTGCCAAAAAGTTTTTTGGTGACTTGACCGATGAACAATTACTGGAAGTATGTCAAAATTACAAAGACGGCGTTCCTTTTGCCACCCCGGTTTTTTACGGCGCAAAAGAAGAGGATATAAAAGAGATGCTGAATATTGCCGGTGCCTCTCCGTCCGAACGCAAGGTGCTCTTTGACGGGCGTACCGGCGAGCAATTTGATCGTCCTGTGACTGTCGGGCAGGTATACATGCTCAAGTTAAATCATTTGGTAGAAGATAAGATTCACGCGCGTTCCATCGGCTCTTATGGTCTGGTTACTCGGCAGCCTCTTGGCGGTAAGGCGCAAATGGGAGGACAACGTTTTGGTGAAATGGAAGTATGGGCGTTGGAATCTTATGGTGCCGCATACACTCTGCAAGAAATGTTGACAGTGAAATCCGATGACGAAAGAGGAAGAAACGAAGTTTATAAGAATATCATTGCCGGTTCTTCTTATTCCGTCCACTACATCCCCGAGTCATTTCATGTATTGATTAATGAAATTCGTTCACTCGGATTAAACATCGATTACAAGAATTAGGATTACAAAAACTAGGATTACAAGAATTAATTTTTTTTCAATTTTTCACGGAGTAAATATATGATTGATGAAATGATAAACAATAATAAGGAGATCGGCACAGAGGCTCGCAAAGAAATCCGCTCGGTTTTTATTCGCCTGGCATCTCCGGAAACTATTCGTTCTTGGTCTTACGGAGAAGTTAAGAAATCCGAGACCATCAATTATCGCACTTTTAAGCCCGAGAGAGACGGGCTCTTTTGTGCCAGAATTTTCGGCCCCATCAAAGATTACGAATGTCTTTGCGGCAAGTATAAAAGGCAGCGACATCGCGGTGTTGTTTGCGAAAAATGCGGTGTGGAGGTCACACTTTCCAAAGTTCGGCGAACGCGTATGGGACATATTGAACTTGCCAGCCCCGTGGCACATATCTGGTTTCTCAAGTCATTGCCTTCTCGCCTTGCTTTATTTTTGGGACTTCCTTTGAGGAGTTTGGAGCGAATTCTTTACTTTGAATCCCATGTCATTTTGGATGTCGCTGCCGAAAAGACCGATAAAAGCGAAACGGGTAAGAAAGAGACAAAAGATAAGAAAGAGACAAAAGATAAGAAAGGTAAAAAAGATAAAAAAGACAAAGACGAATCGGAAACCAAGCAAGTCAAAGTCGGGCAAATTCTCACGGAGGAAGAATATCATCATCTGCGCGAGGAGTATCCCGACCCGAACGCATTCCGAGTTGGAATGGGGGCCGAAGCCATATTGGAGATGATCGAAAAAGTGGACATTCCCGAACAAATTAAGGCGGTTCGTCTTCAATTGACGGCGGCACGTCGTCGTTCCGAACTCACTGAAAGAAAACTTTCTGCCAGGTTAAAAGTGTTGGAGGCGTTTGATGCCGGCAAGAACAAACCTTCTTGGATGATATTTAAGGTTCTCCCCGTGTTGCCGCCGGAATTACGCCCCTTGGTTCCGTTGGAGGGCGGTCGCTTTGCCGCTTCCGATCTAAATGACTGCTATCGCCGGGTCATTAATCGTAACGGCCGCCTTAAGAAACTGTTGGATTTGCATGCCCCGGAAATTATCATAAACAATGAAAAACGCATGCTGCAAGAATCCGTAGATCGGTTACTGGACAATAGTCGGGACAACCAACCTCTGGTGGACCATAATAAGCGGCCGCTTAAATCCTTGGTGGACATGATCAAGGGCAAACAGGGACGGTTTCGACAAAACTTGCTTGGAAAGCGAGTGGACTATTCCGGCCGTTCGGTTATTGCGGTGGGACCGGATCTTAAACTGCATGAATGTGGCTTGCCAAAAAAAATGGCAATAGAATTGTTTAAGCCGTTTGTATTTTCCAAATTAATTAATCGCGGTGAAGCGAGCAGCATCAAAGAGGCCAAGCAAATTGTGGAAAGGGAAGATGCAAGTCTGTGGGATATACTGGCGGAAGTTATCAAGCAGCATCCTGTTTTGCTCAATCGGGCACCCACTTTGCATCGCTTGGGAATTCAAGCATTTGAACCGGTCCTCATAGAAGGCAAGGCAATTCAGCTCCATCCTTTGGTATGTGCCGCCTATAACGCCGATTTTGACGGAGATCAGATGGGGGTATATGTTCCGTTGAGTTACGAGGCGCAGGAAGAGGCACGTGTTCTTATGATGTCAACCAACAACATCTTGTCGCCGGCAAACGGAGCCCCGATCATTGTCCCCTCGCAGGATATTGTTCTTGGCTTGTATTATTTAACGCGTGAAAAACTGAATTCCAAGGGCGAAAATATGTTATTCGCCGATGCCGCCGAAGTGGAGCGTGCCTATCATAACGGAGAAGTTGCCCTGCATGCTCGTATTCGTGCCAGAATTAAGTCCTATTCCATTGACGAGAACGGCCATGAGATTATGGAAGAAAGGATTTACACCACAACAACGGGAAGAGTCATTTTGTTTGGGATTGTTCCGCGCGGGATAGATTTTTATCCGGTGAATACAACCATGAAAAAAGGGAATATCTCAAATCTGGTGGATATCAGCTATCGTCGTTTGGGTTTGAAAGATACGGTTGTTTTTGCGGATCAGTTAATGTATCTTGGATTTCAATATGCGACATCTTCCGGGACATCTATCGCGGTGGAAGATCTTCAGATTCCGAAGACAAAGAAAACCATATTGCAAGGGGTGGAAAAAGAAGTGGTATTTATAGAAAAGCAATTTTCTGAAGGTCTTATCACGCAAGGTGAGAAGTATAACAAGGTCGTTGATCTCTGGTCAAATGCCGGTGACAGAGTTTCCAAAGAAATGATGATTGGAATGAGCAAAGAGGTTGTGCCAAGTAAGGATAAGACGGAAGACCCGGTGGAAGAAGAATCTTTTAACTCCGTATACATGATGGCCGATTCCGGCGCAAGAGGTTCCGAACAGCAAATTCGGCAACTGGCGGCCATGCGCGGTCTGATGGCCAAACCCGATGGCTCTATCATTGAAACCGCAATCACCGCCAACTTTCGCGAGGGCCTTTCGGTTCTGCAATACTTTATATCCACACACGGAGCACGCAAAGGGCTGGCGGATACGGCGTTGAAGACTGCTAACTCCGGTTACTTGACGCGCCGGTTGGTTGATATTTCACAAGATGTCATCATCACGGAAGAAGATTGCGAAACCGAGCGGGGTGTCAGTATGAGTGCTGTTATTGAAGGAGGAACCACAACGATTTCTTTATCGGAACGGGTATTTGGTCGGATACTTGCCAAGGATATCGTCGCGGCAAATAATAAGGTGATATTGCCGAAAGGGACATATGTAGATGAAGAGAAACTGAAAGTCCTTGAAGAGTATCATATTAATCAAGTTTATGTGCGATCCTCCATTACATGTCAAACCAAGCACGGGATATGTAAAAAATGCTATGGTATTGACTTGGCACGCGGAGCACTTGTAAATATAGGCGAAGCGGTTGGTATCATCGCCGCCCAGTCTATCGGCGAACCCGGCACCCAATTAACCATGCGAACCTTTCATGTGGGAGGTGCGGCAAGTCGGCAAACTCGCGACAGCAATGTGACTGTTAAGATAGGTGGTACGGTGCGTTTTAATAACATTACCTATGTGAAAAACAAAGACGATTGTTATGTCGTCACTTCCCGTTCCGGTAGTTTGTCTATTCTGGATGTCAATGATCGCGAATGTGAAAATTACAAGATTATCTATGGTGCCATTATCTCGGTAAAAAATGGCGAAAAAGTAACGGGCGGTCAAACAATAGCAGTATGGGAACCACACAACATGCCCATTATTGCCGAGGTGAACGGATATTTGCTTTTTGCCGATTTTGAAGAAAACATGAGTATTCGTCGTCAGACAGACAAGATGACCGGGACAACTTCTATTGAGGTGATCAATCCCCTTGAAAGACCCACAACTGGCAGGGATTTAAAGCCGGCGATCTACCTGGTAGATAAAAATAAAAAACAAATTCATGAACCCGGCACGGAAAGACTCTTGGTTTATGTTCTTCCCGCCCGGTCGGTAGTTTCTCTTGAGGAAGGAGCAAAAGTTAGCGAAGGAGATGCTATCGCCAGAATTGCCATAGAAGAGCAAAAGTCCAGCGACATTACCGGTGGCTTACCGCGTGTTGCGGATATTTTTGAAGCACGTGTCCCCAAAGATGCCGCAATCCTTGCCCCCGTTGCCGGAACAGTCAAGTTCGGCAAGGAGACCAAAGATAAGATAAAGGTCCGGATTCTTTCAGCCCGGGAAGAACTATTGAATGAGATCGCGATTCCCAAGCGTCGTCACATCAGCGTGTTTGACGGTAATCCGGTTGCGGTAGGAGATATGCTTTGTGAAGGTATCTATAATCCGCATGACATTCTTGCTCTCAAAGGGGTAGGGAGTCTGGTTGAATATATGGTGCGCGAGGTTCAAAACATCTACAGATCACAGGGTGTTCATATTGACGATAAGCACATAGAAGTGATTATCTCACAGATGTTGCGTAAAGTAAGCATCACCAATCCGGGTGATTCCGACTTAATTACAGGCGATCAAATAGGGTATAATCGCTTGCTGGAGATGAATCACCAACTCAAAGAAGATAAGAAAAAGCCGGCACAATATAAACACATCTTACTGGGTATCACTCGTGCTTCCTTGTCCACCGAGTCATTTATTTCCGCGGCATCCTTTCAAGAGACAACGCGTGTCCTCACAGAAGCGGCTATCCATGCCAAGGAAGATACGCTAAAAGGATTGAAAGAAAATGTAATTGTGGGTCGCCTGATACCCGCGGGCACGGGTTTTTCGTATTATAAGAGTATTCAACAGCAGCAAGCCGAAGCCGGTGAGAACTCAGTAACAGAAGATATAAACGGCGAAGAACCCGCTTCCAAATCGGATGATGCTCAGGTTTCCGCCGATGACGCGGTCCTATAAGCAAGAACCGGGGAGAAGGGAAGTAAAGAGGAAGTAACTCTAACTCTCGCAATACAACAAATACCCCAATATAAGCTAAGCCCCGGGGGAACAAAAAGGAAGTAATCCGACAAACATAAAAAAACCTTTCAAAAGAAAGGTTTATCATATCATCCCGCTGTTTGGGGATCAAATCATTAAGTATGAAAGCTTTCTCCGCAGCCGCATTCTCCTTTGGAGTTCGGATTAACAAAGCAAAATCCCTCGTTTAGACCTTCTTTTGTATAATCCATCGTGATTCCGCGTAAAAAAGGAAAACTTTCGGGGTCTATAAAGATGTGCACACCCCCGCTTTCAAAAACCTCATCTTTTTCGTTTTTTTTATCAACGAATTCCAGTACATAAGAAAGACCGGAGCATCCGGTTGTGCGAACACCAACCCGAATGCCCAAACCGCTACCGCGCTGACTAAGTTGCTTGCGAATGTGTTCGACTGCATTTTCCGACAAAGAAATACAACCACCATCGGCTTCGTTCTTACGATTCCCCGGCAATGCTTCGCTCCCCTTAAGAGGATGCAACTGCTTGTGTGGATTGTGGCTCTGAATCTTTTGTTTGTTTCTTTTTGTAGTCTTCCACTGCCGCCTTGATAGCATCTTCGGCCAAAACCGAACAATGTATCTTGACAGGAGGCAAAGCAAGTTCTTCCACGATCTCAGTATTCTTAATTTTACCGGCCTCTTCGATTGTCTTACCTTTCATCCATTCGGTAGCAAGAGAACTGGAAGCAATTGCAGAACCGCAACCATAGGTCTTAAACTTGGCGTCTTCTATCACACCTTCTTTGTTCACCTTGATTTGCAGACGCATTACATCACCGCAAGCCGGTGCACCCACCATACCCGTTCCTACTTCGGACGACTTACTGTCCAATGTGCCCACATTACGCGGATTCTCGTAATGATTGATTACTTTATCGCTATATGCCATTATGATTACCTCTTAAAAATATAGTATAGTTAAATTAAATCGGATTCCTAATTCTAATTAATGATTAATGTGTCGCCCATTCAATCGTATTTAGATCGACACCGTCTTTGTAAAGATCCCACAGCGGAGAAAGTCCTCTCAATTTTGTGACGGCATGCCGGAGCCCCGCGGCGGCTCTGTCCACCTGTTCTTCTGTGGTGAACCTTCCAAAAGAAAACCGAATGGAACTGTGTGCGAGTTCGTCGTTTCTTCCCAAAGCGCGTAAAACATAAGACGGTTCCAAACTGGCGGAAGTGCAGGCAGACCCGGAAGAAACCGCCAAGTCCTTAAGTGCCATCATCAAAGACTCACCTTCTATGTAATTAAAACTAACATTGAGATTATGAGGGACGCGTTGCGTAACGGAACCGTTAACATAAACTTCTTCCATATCCTTTATTTGTCGCCAAAATCTTTGATGAAGTTGCTCGATTTTTTTGTAATCTTTCCGCAGATCCTGCTTGGCGATAGCAAATGCTTCTCCCATGCCGACGATTTGATGTGTTGGCAAAGTGCCGGAGCGCATCCCGCGTTCATGTCCGCCGCCGTGCATTTGTGCTTCTATTCGTGCTCTGGGCTTGCGCCGCACAAAGGCTGCGCCTATGCCTTTTGGCCCGTATACCTTGTGTGCCGAAAGGCTCATCAAATCCACTTTCATTTCTTGCAGATCTATGGGAACCTTCCCCGGACTTTGCGCCGCATCCGTATGAAACAAAACGCCTTTACTTCTCGTAACTTCGCCAATCGCTTTGATGTCGTTAATAACGCCAATTTCATTATTAACATGCATTAGACTTACTAAAGTCGTATCTTCTCGGATAGCATCCGCCACCTGTTGTGGGCTTATCATTCCGTCACTGTCCGGATCCAAATAAGTCACCTCGTAGCCTTCTCTTTCCAATTGTCTGCAGGTATCCAGCACAGCCTTATGCTCTATTTTTGAAGTAATGAGATGCTTCCCCTTTTTTGCGTAAAAGTGAGCGGCCCCCTTGATGCACAAATTGTCGCTTTCGGTTGCACCGGAAGTCCAAACAATTTCCCGCGGGTCACAGTTTAGTAAATCCGCAATTTGTTGGCGGGCATGTTCCACCGCCTCTTCGGCTTTCCACCCAAATGAATGCGAACGGGAAGCCGGATTACCGTAAACGCCGTTTGGGTCAAGATAATGTATCATCTTTTTGGCAACACGGGGATCCACCGGCGTAGTTGCCGAATAATCAAGATAAATCGCTTCGTTGTTTTTCATAATAGTTGTTTCTTTGGTACCTCCACAATGTCATTATAGGGTTAAATTAGTCATTAGGTAAGGATATACGGTCAATCTTTATTTTTTTTTACATCAACAACAATACGGCCCGTAGTTTCACCTTTCAATATCTGTTCGCCGTATGTGGCTGCCTCATCCAATGATATGACGGTTGCCATTTTGTGTAGAAAATCCCTTTTCAATGTTTTTGCCAAAAACTGCCACAATTCAACGCGTTTTGCGGGTTCTATATAAACACTGTCTATACCGATTAGTTTGACGCCGCGTAAAATAAACGGCATCACAGTCGTCTTTAAGGAAACTCCGCCCGCCAAACCGCAGGCTGCGACCGAACTACCCGGCATAGATTCTGCCAGAATACGGGACAACACTGTGCCACCGACCGTGTCCGCGCCCCCGGCCCATTTTGCTCCTTCCAAAGGTCGGCATTCTTTTGCCATTTCTTCTCGCATCACACATTGTTTTGCGCCCAATTCTCGCACCCAATCCTTACCGGCCTCCGAAGTGACCGCGGTCACCTCATAACCGAGTTCGGCAAGTAACTTCACCGCCAAACTCCCGACGCCGCCGCTCGCGCCGCTGACGATCATGGGGCCTTTCCCGGGATCTGTTGATCTCAATGCATCAACACACAACATTGCCGTAATCCCCGCGGTACCGAGTGACATTGCTGAAATCTCATCCAATTCCTCCGGCAGGGGGGTAACCCATTTTGCTTTTAGACGCGCTTTTTCCGCAAGCCCGCCCCAATGGCGTTCTCCTATGCCCCAACCGGTAGCAACGACTTTCATCCCTACCGGGAAGGAGGCATTTGCAGAAGCACAAACCTCGCCGCATAAGTCAATACCCGGCACAAACGGAAACGACCGGACAATTTTGCCTTTACCGGTAATAGCGAGTGCATCTTTATAGTTAATGGCGGAATAACCCACATTAATAGTGATATCTCCTTCGGGCAATTGTGCTTCGTCAATTGCTGTCACCTGAGCGAGAGTTTTTCCCTCCGTATCTTGGTTAAGGATAAGTCCTTTCATGCTTTCCATTATAAACAACGGGAGAATTATTTGGAACTTTGTTGTTGATATTATCTCTTCCGGGGAGATTTTCCGGGGGGCGAGCTCTCGGTCCCGAAGTCCGTTTTTTCTTTTAAGTGACAAAAATCCAATTTTGTGTATATAATAAACAAATGACAGATGTTATACAAAAAGAGAAGGTCGCCGCATTCAGTCCGTGGATTGAACAGGGCGATGTTCTCTTGCCATAACATCCGGCATATTACTTTTAATCAAATCATTCATTAAGGAGAACATAATTAGTATGAAAAAAATCAAAACTCTTTTTTATATCTTTCTTTTATCTTTCGGGTTCTTGAGCATCAATGTTCAAGCAGCCGATGAAGTCAGATTCACGGTGGCATACTATAGTGCCAAATCCGGCCCCATCTTTGAAGAGGCCGCCCGTGCATTTGAAAGACAGAACAAAAACATTAAGGTCAAAGTGGAAGTTGTTAACTGGGATAACCTGTTACAAAAACTGACTACCGACATTACCGCCAATGCCAACGCGGACATCGCCATTATCGGCACCAGATGGCTGTTGGATTTTGTCGACCAAGATGTGATTGAACCCTTGGACGGTCATATGACGCCCGAGTTAAAAAGCAGGTTCATTGGTAACTTCCTGGCACCGTCCGTTCTGAACGGCAAAACCTACGGCTTGCCCGTAGCCGCCTCGGCCCGTGCCATGTATTACAATAAAGAACTTTTTGCAAAGGCCGGCGTAACTTCCGTTCCCGAAACTTGGGATCAACTTTACGCAGCTGCCGAAAAAATTTCCGCCTTACCGGATGCCTATGGATTCGGCTTACAGGGCAAGGAAATTGAAACGGATGCTTATTGGTATTACGCACTCTGGGCCTTTGGCGGTGATATTGTCGTTGACGGTAAGAGTGGCATTGCTTCTCCCGAAGCCATACAAGCGGCAAACTTCTATAAAAAGATGATTGACAAAGGTTTGACACAGCCCGGTGTAACCGATTATGCGCGCGAAGACCTTCAGAATCTGTTCAAGCAGGGAAGGCTCGGTATGATGTTTACCGGTCCCTGGCTGACGGGTCAAATGAAAGCGGAAGCGCCAAATGTTGATTTTGGTATTGCTCTCATTCCCAAGGCCAAAAGGTATGCAACATACGGCGTGACAGACTCCATTGTTCTTTTCAAAAATTCCAAAAACAAGGATGCGGCATTTAAATTCCTGGACTTTATTTTCCAAGAGAAGTGGCGCAGCAAGTTCACCAAAGGAGAGGGATTTATGCCTGTGCACGTGAAGGTGGCGGCGGATCCTTACTTTGCCAATGATCCAAACCTGCAAGCATTTTCCGGCATGTTACCCTATGCGCACTTTGCGCCGACTCTGAAGGGTTGGGAAGAAGCTGCGGATGCGACCGGCAGTGCCTTGCAAAAAACTTACCAAGGCAAGGGCAACGCGCGCACCAACCTCAGACGGGCGGCCAAGCAAGTTAATCGCATCATTAAAAATTAAATAAGTCAATTATTTCTCGTTATGGCACCGTTTTATACGGTGCCATGGCGGTTTACAGCGGTTTTGAATTTAACAAAAAGAGAGAACCCCGTTCATCTTTTTGGTGATATAAGAGTGCAATAATAGTGCGGCGGCAAGAAGAAAAAGTGAGGCCCAAGGAAAACTTGCGCCAAAGAGGCGGATACTTCCCTTATATGATGGTCCTTCCCGGATTATTGTTTGCGGGATTTGTCATTCTTTACCCGCTAACGGAGCTCATTATTCTGGCATCGCATAATGTAAGTCGTTTTGGCAGCCTGCGCGGTTTTGTCGGTCTGGAAAACTTCGGCACTGTTCTTACCGACCCTTTATTTTTTGGCGCTCTTGCGCGCACCCTGATATGGATGATCCTTGTGGTTACGGGGACCATTGTTTTGTCTATGCCCCTGGCATTAATTCTGCGAGAAAATTTTTACGGCAGAAACATCGCCCGTGTTTTGATCATGTTACCCTGGGCAATCTCTCTTGCCATGATGGGCATTGTTTGGCGTTGGGTTCTAAACGGAGAATACGGGTTAATGAACCATCTGTTACGTCAGGCCGGGTTAATCAACGAACCTATATTTTGGTTTGGGACGGCAATCACCGCATTTGCCTGGCAAATAGTCATCGGCATCATTGTTTCTATTCCGTTCACAGTTGCAATTTTTCTTGGCGGTTTGGCGTCTATTTCCGCGGAGATTTATGATGCGGCCAGAGTGGAAGGCGCCGACTATGTGCGCAGATTTTACACCCTCACCTTGCCAATGATGCGTCCTTTTTTGAACATGGCAATTGTGTTGAACATGATTTATGTCTTTAATTCTTTCCCGATCATTTGGGTCACCACTCAGGGAGGTCCCGCAAATGCCACGGACATTCTGGTAACTTATTTATACAAGTTGGCATTTCGTTTCGGGCGTTTGGATGATGCCGCCGCTCTTTCGCTGATTATGTTCGCCATCCTAATGATTTTTATTGTTTTATATATCCGACTGATACAAAAAAGTGCAAAACAAACTATATAAGACTTTAATCTGCTGGTCGTTCATGCTTCCGGTTCTATTTTTTATTTTGTTCCCGATGGCTGTCATGCTGCTCACCTCGCTCAAGTCCCAGGCGGAAGTATTCGCCTATCCGACTCGCTGGCTGCCCGAAATGTTCAATTGGCGGAACTATGCGGACATGTGGCAAGCGACCGGCTTCGGCAGAGCCCTGGTTAACAGTTTGTATGTGGCGGGTGCCAGCACCATCTGCACTCTGTTCATTGCCGTCCCGATGGCTTACGCGCTGGCACGTTACAAATTTCGCGCCAAAAATTTTGTCAGTTACTTCTTACTGGTAACTCAAATGCTCTCGCCGATTGTTCTTGTCGTCGGGCTGTTTAAACTCATTGCTTATCTGGGTCTCATAGACCAACTGAATTCTCTGGTTTTATGTTATACCGCTTTCAATCTTGCGTTTTGTGTTTGGATGCTGCAAAATTACTTTGCGACGATCCCCAAGGATCTGGAAGAAGCGGCCTGGCTGGAAGGCTGCGGAAGGCTGCGCGGCGTCATCGGCGTATTTTTACCCCTTGCACTTCCGGCCCTGGTTGTAGCCGCCATTTTCACTTTCGTCATGGCATGGAATGAATTCGTCATAGCCCTGTCCGTGCTGCGTTCGCAAGAGAAGTTCACCCTCACTTTGCAAGTTCATTCTCTGGTCGGCGGCCGATACTCAATAGAATGGCATCATGTGATGGGCGCCAGTCTGCTTGCAATTCTTCCCGTGGCGATCGCTTTTGCTTGGCTGCAAAAGTACCTCATAGAAGGTCTGTCCATGGGAGCGGTAAAATGAAATTTTCCGCTTATGTATACTTATGGGACCTGGCCGACAGACCACTGCGGGACGCATTAACTGACTTAAAATCCCTCGGCTGCGACAGCATCACTCTGGCGGCATCCTATCATGCCGGCAAGTTCTTGCAGCCGCGCAACCAAAAATCTCGCGTTTACTTTCCCGAAGACGGCACGGTTTACTTTCGTCCGCGGGCGGTTTACGGCGAAGTCAAACCCCAAATGAGTTCCATCGTAAACGATACGGATCTTTATAAAAAGATTGCCACTCAAGCCGATGTTCGCGCTTGGACAGTGCTCTTTCACAACAGCCGACTGGGTGGCAAACACCCGCACCTCACAGTCAAGAATGTCTATGGCGACGGATATGTGTACAACTTATGCTTGTCTCAAGATTCTGTCCGAGAATACGCCGTCACTCTCTGCAAAGACCTGGCCGAGAATTATCCCATCCAAAGCATCGTTGTTGAAACGCCCGGCTTTATGCCTTACGCGCACGGTTACCACCATGAATTTTCGCAATTTCCGCTCAATGCTTTTGTTGAAACTCTGCTGGGATTGTGTTTTTGCGAGGCCTGCCAAAAGCGAGCCGAGGCGGCCGGCATAGACTTTGTTTCCGTCCGTGACAAAGTCAAAAAGCAATTGGATTTTCAACTAAACTACGCGCCGGATCTCGCCGACAGTGCCGAAAGCTGGATGCTCTATGATTTTCTGCAAGACAAACAAGGCGAAGGCCTCGGTGATTTCATTAATTGGCGCAGCCAACAAGTGACATCTTTGGTCGGCGAGATAAAACAAAGTATTCCTTCGGCGGTATCCCTGGGTTGTATCCCGAGTGTTCGACAACCGCTCGGCCTTGCTTGGACCGAAGGAACGGATTATGCCGCCCTTGCCAAAGCGTCGGATTATTTGGAACTTCCGCTTTATGGCGACAACTTCACAAAAATTCTTGCCAATTTCCTAATGGTTCGCAATCGCTCGGCCGCGGCAAAGGCAGACATCAACTGCATTCTGCGTCCCGGCTTACCGGATATGCAGACCGAAGAACTCAATCAAATACTTCCGGAATTGGCAAAGCACGAAATTCCTCAAATTGCTTTTTATAACTACGGTCTCCTAACAACCGATAATTTGAAAACCCTTAAACAAATTTTGCACAAAAGAGGCCGGAACGCCATATGAAAGCCGCAGGGATCATCATTACCGGATCTGCCAAAGGCATAGGCGAAGCACTGACCGCTCATTTTGCCCGCTTGGGTATGCAAGTGTTCGCCATAGACCGGGACGAGAAGGCGGGGCAAAAATCCGCCGAACGCATTAACAACACTCTCACCGAATGCGATGGCAGAGTACGGTTTGTCTGCTTGGATGTTACTTCCGCCGCCGAAGTGGCGAAGGTTTTTTCTCGGTTGCCCGCGGAGAATTCTGGCATTACAAGGTTTATCAACAATGTCGGCGAGACCCGAGCGGAAACATACGCGGCCTTAGACCCGACCCAATGGCAAACGGAGATGAACTTAAATATGAATTCCGCCTATTATTGTTGCCATGCGCTGATGCCGGCCTTCATAAAAAGGGCGGGAGTGATGTTGTTCATCGGTAGTGTCAACGGTTTCCGGTATTACGGGAATCCGGCCTACAGTGCGGCCAAAGCGGCTCTTCATAATATGGTCTTTTCCCTGGCGGCCGAATACGGCCGTCACGGACTGCGGATTAATGCCATCTGTCCCGGTTCTGTCAAGACAGTCGCCTGGGAACAGCGTCTGGCCAAGCGACCGCAACTAATGCAAACTCTCCGCAAATATTATCCGCTCGGCCGCTTGGTCTGTCCGCAGGATATTGCCGATGCGGCCGAATTCTTACTCTCGGACAAGGCAGCCGCCATTAGCGGCGTTCTGCTACCCGTAGATTGCGGACTGAGTGTCGGCAATATTGGCATGGCAGCCGAGATCACCGACAGCAACACAAACAGTTTCTAACAATAACAAACAAACACAAACAGTAACACCATGGCAAAACTTGAAATCAAAAACATTGACAAATCATTTGGCGACAAAGCTGTCCTTGAAAACATCAACATGAAAATTGCCGATAAAGAATTTGTCGTCCTGATCGGCCCTTCCGGTTGCGGCAAAACAACTCTTCTGCGGATCATTGCCGGTCTGGAAGAGCCCACCCGGGGACGGGTTCTAGTCAATAACCGGGACTACACCCGTCTCGCTCCCCAACAAAGAAACACTTCAATGGTTTTTCAGAGCTACGCGCTCTTTCCCCATATGAATGTTTACGACAATATTTCTTACGGCTTAAAAATTCGCAAGGTATCCGCCAAAGAAATAAAAAGAAGGGTGGGGGAGGTCGCCGATACGCTCAATCTTCGCGAGCAACTCAGTTATCGCCCCGCCCAATTATCCGGCGGCCAAAGGCAACGCGTTGCGATGGGTCGCGCTCTGGTGCGTAATCCCGATTTATTTTTGTTTGACGAACCTCTGTCTAACTTGGACGCCAAATTGCGTATGCACATGCGTTCCGAAATCAAAAGACTGCATCAAAAATTTAAGAACACCATTATTTATGTAACCCACGACCAGGTGGAAGCCATGACCCTTGCCGATCAAGTCGTCATTTTGGATCGCGGTCGCATTGTTCGGCAGGGAAAACCGATGGAGTTGTATGACAAACCGAACAACCTGTTTGTGGCGGGTTTCATTGGCTCGCCGGCAATGAATTTTATCCGGGGAACTGTGCGAAGAGAGAAGGGCGCACTTGTATTTCATAAAAACAACTGGTCACTCGAGTTACCCAATACGGATGTCGCAAGTGTAAAAGGTAATGATAACAATGATAATAGGGAGAAAGAAGTGATCCTCGGTGTTCGCCCCGAACATTTTCATTTATCTGCTTCGGAAAAAAAGAGCATTAAAAAAGACAAAGAAGCGAGCACGAGAGAAGGAACGGAAGTGCGGGTTACATTGGCGGAACACACGGGTTCACAAACTGTGCTGCATTGTCTGTCGCCGCCCGGAGACCCATTAATTGTCCTGTTTCATCGACGGCAAAACTTTGGCGTCGGCGAAAAAATTCGTCTCAGTGTTAAAGAATTCCATCTGTTTTCTCCGCGCACTCAAAAAAGGATCAGCCGGTAATAACCCCGCACGGCCCCGCACAGCCCCGCATGGCATAGACCCGCTATCTTCTGATATAGGGTCTTTGTTTTTTGTCTTCCGGCGGGTTAGTCAAAACTCTTTCCTGCGGTGGCAACTTCAGTTGCTCTTTCAGGTAATGTGATCTGGCAACTATGGTAGCGGGAGTTTTTTGTTGATTGCGTAAAAACCGCGTCAACCAACCCGGTCCCTTGTTCAGATCCTTATCCAGCTGATAAGCCTTGTCATAGTCGGCTATTGCCGGGCGATAAGAGCCCATCCTGTCGTGCAGTATGCCGCGATTGGCATAATGAATGCCGTCTCCCGGATATTCGCGAATTAAAAAATTGTAAGTTTCCAAAGATTCTTGGTATCGTCCAAGCATTGAAAAAGAAGCGGCCTTGCCGCCAAGAGCCCCCTCGTGGTTTGGCTCAATGGAAAGCACGGCATCATAACTTGCGAGTGCTTTGTCGTAATGACCGTCTTTAAAATCGCGCGATGCGCGATTGTAAGCGGATTTTAATGGATCTCCGGCGTCCTGCAGGACGCCGTCATAAAAGATCCATATTAACCATACCGCTCCCAGTCCAAAGGCGACATACTTAAGAGCCGCATATTGGCTGTCTTGCTTCATTCAAGCGTTTATCCCCACATTGTAAATGTACGAAAACACGGGCACCAGCAGAATAGAAATAAAAAGTGCCCGGCGTTTCTGTCCGTTGATTTCCTCTTCGGACAGAGGTTTGCCGAGTTTTTTCTGCAGGCGACCGACACTTAACACAAGAATTAACCGATACACCGGATAATAAAGCAGTGCCGCCAAAATGACTACGCCGAGAAGCATAAATGGTCGGGATGGTTATTAGGTTTGCAATCCCCTTATTCTTTTAGGGTCTTGATGCTGTCCGCTTTCTCGCCAAAGGTGGAAAATTCCATCTTATAAGCAAGAAACCACATCATGCAAACCCCGATAGCCCACCAGATGATTTGCCATGTCCAAATGGAAGGGATGCCAAAAAGCCAGGTGTTAATATCGTTGGGATTGCCAAACAGAGTATTGCCAATGACCGCACCGGGTCCTACGCCAAAGAAGAACCACACCAAAGCGAAGATCCATGCCACCGGCACCAAACTTCTCTTCTCTTGCGGAACGCCGCTGTGGGCGCGCAAAAAGTCGTGGAACTTATTTTTGTGTGCGGCATCTTCCGCGTTCTGCGTGAAGAACGAAATGGCAATTGCCACAGGCAGGTTAAACAGCATACCCCAGAAAGCGGAATGCAATGTCAGAGGCCAGCGACCCCAGGCTTCTATGCCAAACCAGGATACGCCGATGCTTTCCGTCATCATCACGGCAATCAGTCCCAAAACCAAGCCAACGACAACACCGGTTCTGGTAAGCCAAGGAAAGTAGCATATCGCCATGAGAGCTGTCCACATTTGAAAACCAAATGCGACTGCCAGCCCGCCGAGCAGAACCAGAGCATCCGTGGAAGTGATCGCAACAACCAATGCCAAGCCAACAATAACTAACACACTGAGACGCGCCCAAAATTTTTGTGTGCCGTCCGACATTTTCGGATTGAAGAAATGTAAGAGGACATCGCGTGTCAGCATGGTACCGGCCGTGGACATATAAGCCGCACCTGTGGATTGCATTGCGGCAAGCGCACAGACTGCCAGCAGACCCACCAGAAACGGAGCAGTATCGCCCAGAGACTGAATCAAGCGCGGAACCAACTGCCCTTGGGCGCCGGCAACTTGAAGCAGATCCAAGCCGCCAAGGCCATCTCCCAGGATATTATTCACACTGTTTGGGTATGCGGCGTTGAAAGCCGTATCCGCTCCAAGCAGATGTCCGCCCATACCTTGAATCGCGGTAAAGACGATCAGAATGAAACCAATACCAAAAGAAGACGCCCATACCTGTTGAGGTGCGAAGGAACGCGGTGTTTGATTGGCAAATGCCCACATAGAAAATGCCGGCGAGGATTGAATACCCATAAGAGCGAACATATAAGTCAGATTCATTGCCCCGGTCCATGCTCCGCCTTGTGCCTTGGCACCCGCGGATACAAACTGAATGACTCCCGGAATGGCGATGTAATGGCTATAACCCGCCGGTGTTCGGTTTTGATCAATTTGAGATAACTGGAAAATCCCTCGTGAAAAGCTTTCTATCCCGCCTATTGCAGTCAGAGAGATAAAGCCAATGAGTAGAATACCGAATGCCAGCAAAACTGCTTGCAATGTATCCACATAGGCAACAGCCCTCAGACCACCGGATGCTACATAAAGTATCACCACCGCGGAAAGAAGGATCATCCCTGCGTTAATACCTACGGCCTCGTTTGTCAATACATGAAACAAAAAGCCGGAGGCACGTAACTGAATGCCCAGATAAGGCACGGAAAATATAAACGCAACTATTACGATCAACACACGAATGGCATTGGAACGGAAATAATCACCGAACATTTCGCCCGGTGTTACATAACCGAAACGTTTGCCGAGCAGCCATTGCCTTTTAAGGAACAGAAGACCGGTAAGCGGAATAGTAATAGCATAAAAAGATGCGTAAGCATATTGAAACCCGGATGTGTATAACAGACCGGGGTGGCCGACAAAAGTCCAGCCGGAAAAGGATGTGGCAGTTGCTGCCAGGACATATACCCAGATTGGAAGACTTCTCCCCGCAATCATGTAATCTCCCGCTGTCTTGGACATACGCATACACCGGATACCCCAGTAGATGCAATATGCCCAATACAGGACAACTAAAACCCACAGCCAAAGAACTGCAGCTTGCATAATAATTACTCCTTTGTTGTTAATTAAATATAATAATATTTCTTGTATTATAAGTCAAAAATACCGGGATGAGGTCAAATTGTATGATCCCACCCATTTCTGGACTTTTGTTGTTTTTGCAAAAACTGGATTGGCGAGAGTTGTTTGAGAGCATAATGGGGACGTTCCAGATTATACCAAGCCAACCACTCGATGAGTTTGGCGTTGAATGCCGGCATATCCTTAACCAAGAGATGCCGCATATGACAACCGAACTCTTCCCAGAGAGTGCGATTAAACCGTTCGCAGTGTGCATTCATTTGCGGTTTCCTTGGATAGGTATACCAGTGGGTGCTGCCGTTTGCGGTCACGACCCGGTGAAAGTCTTTGGCGAACTCACTGCCATTATCGGTGAGGACTTTTTCGATCCGAGTGCCGAGTATGTTTTGCATGGCGGTAAAGAGCCGGGCGGAACTGGCCGAAGCAGCGGAGGTGTCGACACTGACCAGTGAGAAGCGGGAAAATAGGTCAATGCCGACATGCCAATAAAAGCGCCGGCCATCGACGATGCGGACGAGCGTATCAAAGGCAACACATTCACCTCTCCGGCCCGCAACAAAGCGGGTGTCCTTGCGCTCGCGCGGAGCACCATGCCGCGGGCGTTTCGGCACGGACCGCGATGGTTTGCACCGCATCTTATCCGGGTCATCGGCAATGATGCGAGAGAGCGTTGATTGGCTGGGCAGCGGCAGCCCGCGCTGCTGACACCATTCGGGTAACAAGCAGACCAGTTTACCGGCACCGATGTTCGGACGCTGTTGTCGCCAAGATCGGATCTTGGTAATCAGTGCCGGTGGCCAGGTGTTGGACCGCTTGGGCTGATACCCATAGTTGTTCGCCAGTTCATCGACCCCGCCTTCACGGAAACGCCGCTGCCACTCGTAGAATGTAGCACGACTGATCCTGGTATGATCCAACGCGGCCGCGACACCATGTTTGCGCGCGAACGCCAAGGTGTCCAGTTTTATTTTGGTGGTTTTAGACATGTTTAAATATTGATTTGCTAAAACCACCATTTTATTGAAACCGCGCACGCGATAACCAATGTAGCGTAAACGTGTCCCTCTCATTTCCAATGTGCAGTCCGGCTGCCCTCACAAACCGTACCGTCTCGCCAGCGGATACACCTAGACAGTTTTATCAACAACAAGCCTCCGCTGTCTGCGGCGGTGAGAGCAAAACAGCTATCCGTCCTTCTTGCCCGTTTCATTCATCTAGCTCCACATACCGAAGGCCCGTTGCCGGATCTATTTTCGACCCGTCCGACAGAACCTCCGGCCGCTTGATCTGAGGACGCACAATGCCGAACTCAGAGTCCAGAACCTTTATGAGATCATGCACAAATTGTATGGTCCCACCCATTTCTGGACTTTTGTTGTTTTTGCAAAAATTGGATCGGCGAGAGTTGTTTGAGAGCATAATGGGGACGTTCAAGATTATACCAAGCCAACCACTCGATGAGTTTGGCGTTGAATGCCGGCATATCCTTAACCAAGAGATGCCGCATATGACAACCGAACTCTTCCCAGAGAGTGCGATTAAACCGTTCGCAGTGTGCATTCATTTGCGGTTTCCTTGGATAAGTATACCAGTGGGTGCTGCCGTTTGCGGTCACGATCCGGTGAAAGTCTTTGGCGAACTCACTGCCATTATCGGTGAGGACTTTTTCGATCCGAGTGCCGAGTATGTTTTGCATGGCGGTAAAGAGCCGGGCGGAACTGGCCGAAGCAGCGGAGGTGTCGACACTGACCAGTGAGAAGCGGGAAAATAGGTCAATGCCGACATGCCAATAAAAGCGCCGGCCATCGACGATGCGGACGAGCGTATCAAAGGCAACACATTCACCTCTCCGGCCCGCAACAAAGCAGATGTCCTTGCGCTCGCGAGGAGCACCTTGCCGCGGGTTCTTCTGCTCGGTCAGCGATGACTGGTGCCGCATCTTACCCGGTGCATCAGCGATGATGCGGGCAATGGTTGACCGGCTGGGTGCCGGCAGCCCCTGCTGCTGGCACCATTCGGGTAACAAGCAGACCAGTTTATTGGGACCGATATTCGGTCGCTCTTGTCGCCAAGACCGGATCTTGTCAATCAGTGCCGGTGGCCAGGTGTTGGACCGCTTGGGCTGATACCCATAGTTGTTCGCCAGTTCATCGACCCCGCCTTCACGGAAACGCCGCTGCCACTCGTAGAATGTAGCACGACTGATCCCGGCATGATCCAGCGCCGCCGCGACACCATGTTTGCGCGCGAACGCTAAGGTGTCCAGTTTGATTTTGGTGGTTTTAGACATGTTTGAATATTTGTTTGCTAAAACCACCATTTTATTGAAACCGCGCACGCGATAACCAATGTAGCGTAAACGTGTTCCTCTCATTTCCAATGTGCAGTCCGGCTGCCCTCACAAACCGTACCGTCTCGCCAGCGGATACACCTAGACAGTTTTATCAACAACAAGCCTCCGCTGTCTGCGGCGGTGAGAGCAAAACAGCTATCCGTCCTTCTTGCCCGTTTCATTCATCTAGCTCCACATACCGAAGACCCGTTGCCGGATCTATTTTCGACCCGTCCGACAGAACCTCCGGCTGCTTGATCTGAGGACGCACAATACCAAACTCAGAGTCCAGAACCTTTATGAGACTATGCATCAAAAAGAGACAGCAAGACCATATTCAAAAATAGGGCAAAACCAAAAAAATTTTGGTAAAATAACCGAAATAAATTGATACTAATAAACAAAACAAAAAAGGAGATTATTTATGAGTCAAAACATTTACTTACCGGATGCCCTTTTGGCAAAAAAGGCCTGGATAGACGCAAAGAAATATAAAGAGATGTACGCCGCTTCCTTGGCGGACCCGGAAAAATTTTGGGCCGAGCAAGGCAGACGATTGGACTGGTTTAAACCTTACGGCAAGGTTAAGAACACATCGTTTCAACGCGACAAGGTAGACATCCGATGGTTTGAAGACGGCGTCCTTAACGCATGCCATAATTGTTTGGACCGACATCTGGCAAAACGCGGCGATCAGGTCGCCATCATTTGGGAGGGAGACACACCCGACAAAGACGCGACTCTCACATACAAAGAATTGCACGCAGAGGTATGCAAACTGGCGAACGGTCTAAAATCGCTTAACTACAAAAAAGGAGATGTTGCCACCATTTACATGCCAATGATCCCCGAAGCCGCTGTCGCCATGCTTGCCTGTGCCAGACTGGGGATCATCCATTCGGTTGTTTTTGGCGGGTTCTCGCCCGAAGCCCTGGCCGGACGCATCAATGATTCCGACAGCAACCTGGTGATTACCGCGGACGAAGGTGTGCGCGGTGGCAAACGTATTCCGCTCAAACAAAATGTGGACAGGGCTCTGGAAAAAACCAAAACAGTGAAGCACACCCTGGTCGTCCGGGCAACAAACGCCGACATTCCTTTTCGCGCGGGCCATACTATTAATGATGTTTGGTATCACGAGCTGATTGCCGAACAAAGTGCGGACTGCCCACCGGAGCCTCTAAATGCGGAAGACCCTCTTTTTATTCTTTATACATCCGGCTCTACCGGCAAGCCCAAGGGATTAATGCATACCATTGGCGGCTACCTGGTATGGTGTTCCATCACGCATCAATATACTTTTGACTATCATGACGGCGATGTCTATTGGTGTGGTGCCGATGTGGGATGGGTTACCGGCCACAGTTACATTGTCTACGGACCACTTGCCAACGGCGCGATCACTTTAATGTATGAAGGCCTGCCCAACTATCCGACTTCCGCACGCTGGGGCGAGATCATCGACAAACACAAGGTCGCATCGTTTTATACGGCACCGACGGCGATCCGCGCCTTGATGCGCGAAGGGGACAAAATATATGAAAAATGTTCTCTCAAGAGTCTTAAGGTCCTCGGAACAGTGGGCGAGCCAATCAACCCGGAAGCCTGGCGTTGGTATCGCAAAGTATTGGGCAACAACACACTTCCCATAGTGGACACCTGGTGGCAAACCGAAACCGGCGGTCATATGATAACACCCTTGCCCGGAGCCACCCCCTTAAAGCCCGGCTCGGCGACCCTGCCGTTTTTCGGCGTCCGGCCCGCATTATTGAATGAAAAAGGAGAGGAACAGACCGGCGAAGCGAACGGCGCTCTGGTGATCAGCGACTCCTGGCCCGGTCAGGCCCGCTCCATATACGGCAATCACGAACGCTTTGTGACAACCTATTTCAGTACTTTTGAAAACTACTATTTTAGCGGTGATATGGCAAGACGCGACAAAGACGGTTACTATTGGATTACCGGGCGTATGGACGATGTCATTAATGTTTCCGGCCACAGACTGGGGACAGCCGAAATAGAAAGTGCCTTGGTGGCCCATCCGGCGGTGGCGGAAGCAGCCGTGGTCGGCTTTCCGCACGAGATAAAGGGGCAGGGTATTTATGCGTATGTTACTCCGGTATTGGGAGCGGAACCCACCAATTCTCTGCGAGAAGAATTAATTCAAACTGTGCGCGAGCAAATTGGCCCGATTGCCAAACCGGATATTCTGCTGTTGACACCCGCACTGCCCAAAACCCGCTCGGGTAAAATCATGCGCCGCATTCTCCGCAAAATTGCAACGGGCGAACACGAAGAACTGGGAGACACATCCACTCTTGCCGACGCCTCCGTTGTGGATGATCTCATCAAAAGCCACAAACAAACCGCAAGCAACCGTAAGTAAACCGCAAAAAATAAATGATTTAACCTCTCAAGGCAAGAGGTCCTTCTGTTTAAGTCGTCAACAAAATAACCCCCGACCGGTACGGGAAGGGGAATAAACGAGCAGCTGATAGCATACGGGTAGCCGCCCGCCCGGTGAAACCTTAAAAAATTTTATTAAGAGTAAGAAAAGTAGGTGAGATCCTTCATGGCGTATTTCCTGTCGCCAAAGAAGAGCCTCCCGCCAAAGAAGTCGGACCGGTTTCGCTTTTTTTCTTTTTGCGGGTCTTTTTCTTGCCTGTTCCCGTCCCGCGATCATTCCAACTTGGTGGCGGTGGTGGGTTCTTGCCCGTCATGATCACCTGAATCTGTTCGTGATTGATCGTCTCGTATTTCATCAAACTCCGTGCCATTAAGTGCAAGATATTGATTTTATCTTGCAATATTGTTTTTGCCCTTTGATAGGATTGCGAAAGAATTTTATGAATTTCGGCGTCTATCTTCTTGCTAGTCTCCTGCGAAATTTGCAGTTGCGATTGAACCGCGGCTCGCCTTCCCAGAAACACCGAATCGTTATCCTCGTCATATTTCTGCGGTCCCAATTCCTCGGAGAGTCCCCATTTTGTAACCATCGACCGCGCCATATCTGTGGCACGCTCTATGTCATTGGATGCCCCGGTCGTAATTTGCTCTTTCCCAAAAACCAATTCTTCGGCAACCCGACCGCCGTAAAGGCTGCACAGTTGGCTTAAAAGTGCGTTCTTGCTCATACTGTATTTGTCTCGCTCCGGCAAGAACATCGTCACCCCCAGGGCTCTCCCGCGCGGAATAATGGTCACCTTGTAAATTGGGTCATGCTCCGGCACACTCAGCCCGACAATTGCATGGCCTGCCTCGTGATAAGCGGTCAATTTTTTTTCATCTTCGCTCATAACCATAGAACGCCGCTCCCTGCCCATCATGATCTTATCCTTGGCCTGATCCAATTCGGATATTCCCACCTTATTCTTTTTTGCGCGCGCGCACAACAATGCCGCCTCATTGACCAGATTGGCCAAATCCGCCCCGGAAAACCCGGGTGTCCCGCGGGCAATCATGGCCGGATCCAAATCGGTTTCTTTTTTAATTTTTTCCAGATGCACCTTAAGGATCTCCGTTCGCCCCGCCACATCCGGCAGCGGCACAATGACCTGTCGGTCAAACCGTCCGGGACGCAAAAGTGCCGGGTCCAAAACATCCGGTCGGTTGGTGGCGGCAATGATAATGATTCCCTCCTTACCCTCAAAACCGTCCATCTCCACCAACAGTTGATTGAGAGTTTGCTCCCGTTCGTCATGTCCGCCGCCTAGCCCGGCACCCCTGTGCCGTCCCACCGCATCAATTTCGTCTATGAAGATAATACAAGGAGATTGTTTTTTTGCCTGAGCAAACATATCCCGAACGCGCGATGCCCCCACCCCGACGAACATCTCCACAAAGTCCGAACCGGAAATACTAAAAAAGGGAACATCCGCCTCTCCCGCAATGGCGCGTGCCAACAAAGTCTTGCCGGTCCCCGGCGGCCCGCACATCAAAACGCCTCTCGGAATGCGCGCGCCCAACCGACTAAACTTCCCCGGATCCCGTAAAAAGTCCACCAATTCGCTGACCTCTTCCTTGGCTTCTTCTATTCCCGCCACATCTTTAAAGGTTGTTTTCACATCTTCTTTGTTGAGCATCCGCGCGCGACTTCGTCCAAAAGAGGTCGGGTTATTCCCTCCCATCATGCCGCCGCGTCCCTGCAAGCTGCGCATCGCCAAAAACAGGATACCAAAAAGAAGAAGAACGGGAAATGCCGCCAATAGCAACTGGCGTAAAAACCCTTGTCTTTGCGGTTCCACTCCCTTAATTTCGACATTATTGCGAAATAAGTCTTCCATTAACTGCCCGTCCTGAGCCGCCGGCCGCGTCGTGATAAAAGCATCGCCGTTGGTATACTCACCGCGAATCGTATAGCCGTCTATTGTAACGGTTGCCACAGCCCCTTGATTGACTTCTCTAATAAAAGTGGAATATGTAACCTTATTATTATTGGTCATCCGGGTCAGTTGCAATCCGTTTCCAAACACCGCCGCCAAAAAAGTGGCAATCATCAGCCACAAAAGAATGTTTCTCATCATACATTTATTTTAACACATAACGGCTCCTCTGTGCAACTCGACACCGACTATTCACTCACCTTGCCGTGATTTCCGCCAACAAAACGATTACCCAGCACATAAACTTCCGCTGATTCTTTTTTGGACGCGCCGGGCTTGATGATCTTCAGAACTCGAAAATGCGCGCGCACTTGTGCGACAAAATCATTCATCTCTTCGCCCTGAAAAAATTTGATCAAAAACGCGCCGCGCTCGCCGGCCAGAATGCTCGTTGCGTATGTCAGAGCATCCGTTGCCAGTTCGCGTATTCCGGCCTGATCTCTCAAACGGTTACCGCTGATGTTGGGCGACATATCGGATAAAACAAGATCAATCGGAACAGAGCCGATATGCCCGGTAATTTCCTTTCGGACTTCTGCTCTTCTAAAATCACCGCAAATCGTGACAAGGCGCGTCTTGTCTGTCATCTGCCTCAATTCCGCCATATGTTCCGGTCCGGTCGCAATCTTATCGCATGTCACCGTCAATGCCGTAGATGCGCGCCGCAAAATCACCTGTGTCCATCCTCCCGGATAGGCACCCAGTTCCACAATACCCCGACACCCGGCAAGAACATGGTATTTATCGTCTATTTGCATCAATTTATAGGCAGCCCGGGAACGATAACCTTCAATTATCGCTTTTTTACGAAAGGGATCCGCGCGCTTCGTCGTCATTTCCCCCGATTCTTACCCGATTCATTGAGAGCATCGCCGCGGAGGTTCGCATATTCTCCGATTCATAACCCGGAAAGTGATTTTGGAATCATAATTGTGATAAACTATTACTCGGTCATTCTATGACAGATATTTTAGATAAATGTGTCTTTTTTATATGATAAACAAAGTAAATATGGAGTTAAATAATTTGGTGGCGGACGAAGTTCGCTCTCTGGGTTATATTCTGTGGGGTATGGAAGTCATTCCCGGCAGATTTTCTTGTCTGGTCCGGGTGTATATAGACATCTTGGACGCCAAAAAGTCAAACATCGGCATCAGTGTTGAAGACTGTGCCCGAGTTAACCGCCAACTGAGTTTGTGTCTCAGAGAAGAAAATTATGTGCTGGAAGTCTCTTCGCCCGGCCTTGCGCGTAAATTTTTTCAACCGCAGCAATACACGGACTATATCGGCAAACAAATCCGAGTTCGCACCAGAGTGCCGATTGACGGACAACGCAACTTTCTGGGTTGTTTGATCGCCAGTGACGAGAATACTCTGAGCCTGCGCGAATCCGATGCGCTTCAACGGGAGCAAAAACTATATCAATTAATGCATGTTCATATTGAAAAAGGACAACTTGAACCGGATTACACCGGTCTTTTTAAGAAATAAGAAAAATGATGAATCCAAAAGAAGTGATCTCAATGATTAATGTCCTCTCACAACAAAAGGGATTGGACAAAGAAGCTATTGCCGGTGCGCTTGAGTACGCCATTGCCGGAGCCGTTAGCAAACAGCTGCATTGTCCCCACGAAACAATAAAAGTGAGTATTGACAAAGAAAACGGCTATTACACCATATGGCAAGCGGTGATCGAAGAGGATGCGGAGGAACCGGCGAGGGAAGAAAAAGTGCCCGCACCGGAAACCGAAACTTCCGATACGGAACCCGACCTTGACCCCAACCCTGACCCCAACCCTGACAATGCTGAGACCTCACCAAATCCAAACCTTGAATTCAAAGAAATTCCCGGCATAGAGTTTGACAGAATCGCCATTCAAACCGCCAAGCATTTAATTATGCAAAAGGTGCGCGAAGCCGAAAGAAAACAACTGGTGGAAGACTACCGCCCCAAACTCGGCAAGGTCCTTTCCGGGGTGGTCAAACGCATCACAAGAACGGGCGACATCATCGTTCTTCTCAACGAGCGAGTGGAAGCCATTTTGCCGCAAGATGCCATGCTGCCACAGGACAAGTATTATCCCGATGACGACATTAGCGCGGTACTGGAACTTGTTGACGCCGAAAAAAGCATGCATCAACTCTATCTCAGCCGCACCAGCGATAACATGATCCGCGGTCTCTTTGTCCGCGAGGTGCCCGAAGTTGCCCAGCAAATTGTTGAAATTCGTGCAATTGCGCGTCTTCCCGGCCTCAGATGCAAGGTGGCGGTGCGTGCCAAAGACAAACGGATTGACCCGATGAGTGCGTGTATCGGCATGCAAGGAAAACGCGTCCAAGCGGTGGAAGAAGAACTGCGCGGCGAAAAAGTGGATATTCTGGAATGGAGTGATTCGCCCGAACAACTTGTGCGAAATGTTCTTGCCAACCGCAACATTATTGCGGTTACCATTAACACCGCCAACCGCAACATAGACGTTGCCGCCGATGCGGATAACATCGGTGAAATTCTCGG
This sequence comes from Gammaproteobacteria bacterium, assembly GCA_965209035.1. Lineage (GTDB taxonomy): Bacteria > Pseudomonadota > Gammaproteobacteria > CBDBNL01 > JAAOII01 > CBDBPY01. Next base: position 672,746 of record OZ242372.1, on the reverse strand, counting down.
TCGTAACGGTCAAAATGTCCGTTTGGCCGTTCGGCTGATCGGCTGGGACATTAATGTGATGCGTGCCGACGAAGCCAAGGAAAAGCACGAACAAGCATTGGAAGCCCTCAAGAGTTTTTACATCCGGGTTCTTGATTTGGAAGACGATATTGCCATGGATCTCATAGAAAGCGGGTTCACCAGTATCCAACAGATCGCATATGCTCCCACGGAAAAGTTGCTGCGCATCAAAGATTTTGACGAAGAATTGGTGGAAGAACTTTGCCAAAGAGCGAGCGATTACCTGATGTCCGAGGCTTTTCGTTATGAGGCGACGAAGGAATTGATAGAAATAGAAGGAATTAATAATGATATTGCCAATTGCCTGATTGACAACAAAGTTTTCACACGCAAGGCATTGGCGGAATGTTCATTGGATGAGTTGAACAAAATGCTCGGTGAAAGTTTTGAAACAGAATTGGGAGAAAAAATCATTCTCGCCGCGCGCCAAATAGATGCCGACTGAAGGCCAGCCGATGTCCGATAAGATAACGCTCAAGGAATTTGCCGAGAGCGTTAGAGTGGATCCGAATTCCCTGTTGGCAAGAATCCACAAAGGCGGATTAACCAAATATACGGTTGATAGCCTTTTGGATTACAAAGACAAGGAAAAAATTATCCGCGCACTCAGCCGCCCCAAGCAAAAATTAAAAAGAAGAACACCCGATAAGAACGCGCCGCATAAGGGACGCCCCGGTTTCCAAAGGGGGGCACGGCCCTCGGCGGGACCGCACGGTCAAAACAGAGGAAAAACTCCAGCCAAAAACCCGGCGGATGCCCAAAGACGCCAGAGCGGCGAATATCAAAGAGTCGGCCAAAAACCGATGCGTTCCGCAAAAGGGCCGGAAACATCCTTTAATAATAAAAACCCCCTTAAAAATAGAAGTTCTTTTGAAGCAAATAAAAGTGGCAGACCCGCCTACCCGATATCGTCCAAAGCGGCAACCAAACCTGTCCGAAAATATCCTGTCAAGACCGGTGCGAGTGACGCAGCCCAGGCCCAAAGTAAAGAAAAAAAGAACAAGCGCACCCGCTCGCAAGAGATCCAAACCATCATAGACAAATCCGTGCAGCGTTACGGCATTCGTGTCACCAGTGACGATATCGCGGAGATAGAAGAAATGATGAACAAACAAGGCGGTGCGCGCACCGGCTCCCAATCCCTGCGGCGCGAGATGTTCAAGGCCAATGGTGTTAAAGTGGCTCCCAGGCACGGCTTTGTAAAACCGGCCGTTCAAAAACAAAAAGAAATTCGTTTGGGCGACAAAATTGCCCTTGAAGATCTTGCCGCCCAACTGGCGGTAAAGGTCGAAAAAATTGAAGCAAAAATTAAGCAAGACGAACTGGATACTGTCGGGGAAGAACGGTTTCTGGACCGGGATACGGCATCGCTTTTGGTGGAAGAACTCGGACACAAGGTGTTATTGGTGGAAACCGAAGAAGAGATATCCGAACGCCGCATTGATGCTCCTCCCGCCGATGCAAAGATGATCTCCCGCCCCCCCATAGTAACAGTGATGGGGCATGTGGATCACGGCAAGACAACCCTGTTAGACTACCTCCGCAAAACGAAACTTGCGGAAAACGAAGCGGGCAATATCACCCAGCACTTGGGTGCCTACACGGTCAACCTAAAAGGTCAAAAGATTACTTTCATGGATACGCCCGGCCACGCCGCGTTTAGTGCCATGCGGGCGCGCGGTGCCGGTGTAACCGATATCGTCATTTTGGTTGTGGCGGCCGACGAAGGCATCAAACCGCAAACAGAAGAAGCCATTAAGCACGCCACCCTTGCCGAAAAGCCGATAGTTGTCGCGCTCACAAAAACAGACAAACCCGATTTGAATACCGAGCAAATACGCAAAGAACTTGCCTCCCGCGGGCTTAAGTCCGAGGAATGGGGCGGAGATGTTCAGTTCGTGGAGATATCCGCCAAGGAAGGAACCAACATAGACAAATTGTTACAGTCCGTTTTGGTGCAAGCCGAAGTCATGGACTTAAAAGCCGCAACGGACATTCCCGCAAGAGGGAGAGTGCTTGAATCCCGTCTGGACAAAAACATGGGAACCGTCGCCACCTTGCTGGTGCGTCACGGTGTTCTCAACAAAGGAGATATTATCAGCAGCGGCTCCCACTACGGACGGATAAAAATTATGCGAGACGACCAAGGCAAACCGATTGGGCAAGCCAGCCCGGCCGAAGCCGCGGAGATTTTCGGTCTCAGCGGCGTTCCGTCCGCCGGCGATGCCTTCCTGGTTTGTGCGACCGAGAAAGAAGCGCGCAAACTTGCCGAAATAAAACAAAACCTTGCCAAAAAGACCACACAATCCGGACCGAGAGCGCCGGACGCCGTGGCGTTTATGCAAGACAAGCAAACGCACATTACCAAGATCAACTTAATTCTTAAAACCGATGTCTCGGGTTCGTTGGAAGCCATCGGCTCTTTGATGGATACCGTAATTGCCGAAGCGGACGACCAAAATTCCTTGGAAGTGAATATTGTTTCCAAGTCCGCGGGTGCGATCAATGTCACGGATGTCAGTCTTGCCGAAGCAACCGACGCCTTAATTCTCGGATTTAATGTCCGTCCGGACAGTGCGGCCAAGAAATTGATCAAGCAACGCAATCTTGTGGAAAGAGTGCAGTATTTCAGCGTCATTTACGAACTGGGGAATGAATTGCAACGCGTCATTAAAGAAAAATCCATGCTGCGCGGGACGGAGAAGATACTGGGCATTGCCGAAGTGAAGGAAGTATTTCGCGCAAAAACTTACGGTCAGATAGCCGGCTGCATGGTAATCGAAGGCAAGATCCTGAAAGAAAAACCCATTCGTGTCCTGCGTGATAACAAAGTCATTTACCAAGGAGTTCTCGAATCGCTGCGCAGATTTAAAGAAGATGTCAAAGAAGTCCAAAAAGAAGTGGAATGCGGCATAGGCATTAAAGACTACAAAGATGTGCGTGCCGGCGATCAAATAGAGGTCTACGACAAGAACTTACCGACTTCTCCTTAAAAATTTTTTTGGTTTTGGAAAGATGGAAAGAAGCATAAAATGCTCGAGATGCCCGTGAAAAAAGACCCCCATCGCAAAGACCGCGTGGCAAATGTTCTTATCCGGGCATTGACACAGATTCTCCACCGCAAAAGTTCTTACTTTCAATCTCAAAGCATCACCGTGAGTTTCATTAATATGACCAATGATCTGCGGATTGCAAATGTGTACTGCCGGTGTGTTGCGGATGACCCAAAGATTAAGCCTGCGGATCTCATCCGGGATCTGAACGAAAAAAGTCAGTTTATTCGGCACAACCTGGCGCCTTTATTGTCGCTTAAGTTCCTCCCCAACCTTGTATTTCATTACGACCGCACGCCGGAAGAAGAGTCCTATGTGCAACATCTTCTGAACCGAGTTCAGGAAAGTTAGAACTTCCAATCCCAAGCCCTGTCATATGGAGACAACCATAAAAGCGAACACCCCGGTATCCGACGGCATTCTGTTGTTGGATAAGCCCGCGGGCATTACCTCCAATCGGGCACTCAGTATGGTTAAGCGATTGTTCCGACAACGCCAATTCGGTGCCGAAGCGGGTCCCAAGGCGGGGCCCAAAGCGGGACACGGCGGCAGTCTGGATCCGCTTGCAGAAGGGATGCTGCCCATCCTTCTCGGCGGCTATACAAAACTGGCGGACATGTTCCTTGGTGCCGTCAAAGAATATGAAACGCAATGGATACTCGGCGTTACTACGGATACCGGCGACCGCGAAGGTAAGATTACCCGACGCGCCGACCCCGACGATCTGTCCGAGCAAGATGTTCGCGATGCCCTGGTCCGATTTCGCGGCGAGATTATGCAATGTCCGCCCGTTTACTCGGCTATCAAATACAAAGGCAAGCCCCTGTATAAGTATGCGCGCAGCGGCCATCCCGTCCTGCCATCGGCACGCCGGGTCTTCATTCATTCCTTGCTCTTAACAGATTTTGACCTCCCCCGTATTTCCTTAAAAATTAAATGCTCCAAAGGCGTCTATATAAGAAGCATGGCAACCGACTTGGGGGAGGCACTCGGTTGCGGCGCTCATGTCAGTCGGCTAAGACGCACCGGCATAGACAGATTTTCCGCCGAACGGATGCACACCTTCGCCGCACTGGAAGAGGCGTTGGATCTCTCTCATTTCCTTTTGCCCCCCGAGGATTTTTCGCATCTGATGCCCAATATATTTCTTTCCCCGCAAGAGAGAGAATTGTTTGTTCGGGGTATGGACTTTCCTTACGCCCCGCCGCCCTTATCGTCGCCCTTACCTGCGTCCTTAAAAGAAGCATCCTTAAAAGACAGTTCCCTTCGACATACCGAAAGTCCCCCGCGAGTGGGCGTCTTTTTTACAAAAAACACGCAAATAAAATCCCCCGCCGACGAACGGCCTGTTTTTTTGGGTCTGGCGGAATTGAAAGACGGCAGGTTGCTGCCAAGGCGTGTCTGTGCGACCGTATAACGGCATACCCGCATTCGCAGGTATACGCATACCGCCGCGCTTCCAAACTTTGGCAAACCTAACCAACCCTAAACAAACATAAGACAAGAATGAATATTGTTTTTCTCGGTCCGCCCGGCAGCGGCAAAGGAACTCAGTCCGCGGTCCTATCCCGGCATTTCGGCATTGCTCATATCAGCACGGGCGACATGCTGCGCGACGAAACGCGCCGCAACAGCGAACTGGGGCGTCGGGTAAAACAGAAAATGAACAAAGGCGAACTGATAGAAGATGCAATCATCGGGGAATTGGTTGTTAATCGTTTGCAACAGCCCGATTGTGCCGCCGGCTTTATTCTTGACGGTATCCCGCGCACTGTCAACCAAGCCGAATACCTCAAACAACACAACATCCGCATAGATCATGTTGTGGAATTTTACTGCCCGACCGAGGATCTCATCAAACGGCTCAGCAGCCGCCGAGTGCATGCGGCATCCGGCCGTATCTACAATCTTTTGTTTAACCCGCCCAAATCCGAAGGCAAGGACGACATTACCGGCGAACCTTTGGAACAACGGGCGGACGACACCCGCGAATCGGTCCAAAAACGCATAGAAGACTATGCCAACACCACCTTGAAAGTCTGCTCCTACTACCAAAAACTTTCCGCCGAAACCGATTGCCGCTATCATCGTCCGGATGCGACTCTGTCCGCGGATGTCCTAACCCAACAACTGAAAGACCTGTTTTAGTTAGACTGCCCGCTAAACTCTGCTCCCTTAAAAGAAAGAGCGTCCGCCCGAGTGTTTCGGTACAGGTGATTTCTCCTTCCAATGCAAAAACACAAAAAATAAAAACCGCATCATCATTCATTAATGTATTAATGCATGCCGCACGACTACCGACTTGCAATTAGTTGCGGTTCATCCGCCTGCTCGGTTGCCTTGCAGTTGGGTGGCAAGGGTCCCGTTCGGCAACTGTTGCGTGTCAAGCCCCGGGTGCATAATCGCTTATTACTGCCCATGATCGACAGACTTCTGGCGGAATCTCAAATCCGCATTCGGCAATTGCATACCATTGTCTGTGATATCGGTCCCGGATCTCTCATGGGAGTGCGGCTCGGAGTCGCCGCAACCCAATCGCTTGCTTATGCCGCCGACATCCCCGTGTTCGGAGTCTCTTCCATGCAATCCCTTGCCCTCCGCGGACAGAATCTCGCCCGCAAAGCCGGCATTGCAAACTGCGTCATCTTGCCGATGACAGACGCCCGTTTTGGTCGGATATATTGGGCATGTTATCAGTCGTCATCAAAACAAAAAGAAAAACAAAAACAAAAAGGGCCTTCTCTCGCAAAAGATGCCGTCGCCCCTGTGCCGGATGCGGTTCAACCCGCCAATCCCGGTGAATACGGAACGGCATCTTTAAGCAGCCCCGCCGAAATCACCGCCGACCTTCTGCCCAAAACAAAACACCCTTTGGTGGTGCCGGGAGACGCTTGGAAGATTTTTGGTGCATCCGGAAACCGCTCCATAAAAAAACGGATCGTTCTTTTCCCGGAATCTCACCCGTTGGCTGTCGACCTGCTGGAGTGGCTCGGCAACATACCCAAACCACAATTCTGTTCGCCGGACAAACTCTTGCCAATTTACCCGAATCGGGCGGTTTAGTCATCCTTGCTTTTATATGCTTTTATATGAAATAACATCCCTTCTTTGCAAGCATACGGTACCGAAACGTGCAAATTTTACCGAACCCCGGCGGAATAGTCGCGACATATTCTGTTTAAAATCTTTGGGCGTTCAACGCCAAACGCCCAAACGCATTGACGGGCTTTTTTGAGAACCTTCAAACTGCGCTATTATGCTTACTAAACAATTCTCGCGGGTTCGGCGCGGGCAAAAACCGCACTATTTTCCAAACCGAGCAGGGCGATACGGGGATTATTTTTATTCGGGTTTGGAAAATAGTGCGGTTTTTGCCCTATTAATGTGTGGTTTGTTATAAAATAAAAACATTATGTCTTCTGTGTCTTACAAAATTTTTGAAAGCGGTGGCAAGCAATACCGAGTTGCCGTCGGTTCGCTTGTCCGTTTGGAAAAACTAAACCAGCGAGAGGGCGAAGAGGTTCTTTTTGACAAGGTCCTTTTTGCCGCACAGGGTGATTCCGCCGCCAAATCCGATGATGCCGCCGGCAGCCCTCAAGGCGAAGGTCATGGTAATAATGGCGGTGCCGACAGCAGTAGCAAGGGCAACGGCATGAATACTAAAACTGAATTCGGCACACCATACCTTGCCAACCAAACAGTGCGTGCGGTCGTGATCCGCCATGCGAGAAGCGACAAGATAAGGATCATCAAGTTTAAGCGGCGCAAGCACAGTTTGAAGCGACAGGGACATCGCCAGTGGTTCACGGAAGTATTAATTTTGGGGGCGGACGAAAAACCCGATTCCGATAAAGTAACAAAACTCAGAGCATCTCTTAACCGCCCTGTTCGCCTCCCGCCGCCGAGCGGTAAGGCCGCGGCCCTTTCCGTCAAAGGAACCGCAAAGAGTGCCGCTGTCACGCCGGCCGAAACATCCGGGACATCGTCGCCGGCAAAGGGTTCAAAACTGGCGAAAGGGAGTTCCGTTGCATCCGAGCCGGCGGCAAAACAGACCCGGACGGACACAGGGGCGGGAGTGGAATTGTTATTAAAAGAGAAACAAAAAGACACAAAAAAATCTTCCCCGACTGTTCAACCATCCAAGTCGGAGAAAGCGAGTCCGGCAGCCAAACCCGCTTCGCCCGCTATTGACCCCAAGATGGCAGCCAAGAAGCCGGGTCGCTCCGTAGTCGGCAAACTTTTCGGACGCAGGTCGGCTCAGAAAAAGGGTTCAAAATAAATACATTGAGGAACATTCATAAATTAATAGACCAATAGATTGATAAATCAATAAAAGTTAGAAGTTATGGCACATAAAAAAGCGGCGGGTAGCACTCGCAACGGTCGAGATTCGCATTCCAAACGACTTGGTGTCAAGCGTTTCGGCGGCCAAAAGGTGCGTTCCGGCAACATTATTGTCCGCCAGCGCGGTACAGGGTTTCACGCGGGTGACAATGTCGGCTGTGGCGGCGATTGGACTCTTTTTGCCAAGGCGGACGGAGTTGTATCCTTTTCGGTGCGCGGCCCGCACAGACGCAAGTACATAGATATTCTGCCGCCCGTCTGATTCGGAAACCTCACCGGGCGCAATGTGAGGGTCAATCCAATCCAATCCAATCCTACGAGTTGGGGTAGGGTAAAAAAATAAGGCGGGTAAGTCAGATAAGACAGATTACAAATCTTATAAGGTTTGGACAGTTCGGACGGTTCGGACACCCCGGACGATTTGGGCTTTTTAGAAATTTAGATGCTTAAACAGCCCGAACACGCAAAAAACTTAGGGCCCAAACAGTCCTCCGGGGTGAGTTGTGAGTTCCTCAAATCGCTCACAACAAGATCAATTCCAACGCGACCTCGGTCCCCGCGGCTATGCGGACAGCATCCCTATTCCCGGCTGCATTCCGGTTGCTTCCTGCCGGCTTCCCAAAAACAATTTGCATCGGCATGCGTTCCCCCGCTCTTTTTCGGTTATGCTGTGCGGGAGGCATTCGTATTTTGGGATACATCCTCAAAACACTCTCATCGGCAGGGGTTCCCCTTGATACCGGTAAGGTGATGTTTTTCATTGATCATGCGGTTTGTTGACGGTGCCTTAATCACGGTGAAGGCCGGCGATGGCGGCAAAGGAATTGTTTCCTTCCGGCGAGAAAAAAATGTCGCCCGCGGCGGACCGGACGGCGGCGACGGCGGCAAGGGGGGCGATGTGTTCTTGTTGGGCGATGACAAACTGCACAGTCTGTTGGATTACAAGTACACCGATGCCTATGCGGCGCCGTCCGGCAAATCCGGAGGCAAAACAAACAGGCGGGGAGCGGACGGCAAAGAGCTTGTGTTACCCGTGCCGATTGGGACTCTGGTATATGACGCCGACAGCGACGAACGGATTGGAGAAGTTATGACAGACGGCGAACGGTTGGCGGTCGCCTACGGCGGCAAGGGCGGATACGGCAACAGGCATTTCAAGAGCTCCGTCCGACGGGCGCCGGTTAAAGCCACTTCGGGATTCCCGGGCGAGAAGCGAAAACTAAAATTGGAATTGCGAATTCTGTCGGATGTCGGGCTGGTCGGTCTGCCGAATGCGGGCAAGTCTTCGTTTCTTGCCGCCGCGACGGCCGCCAAACCAAAGGTTGCCAACTATCCGTTCACCACGCTGGATCCGGCATGCGGTGTTTTTGCGGAGGCTGTGTCCGGGGCGGAACGGGGTCTAATCCTGGCGGATTTACCCGGTATCATAAAGGGAGCCGCCGCCGGCAAAGGACTGGGTTTGGAATTTTTAAGGCATATCCGCAGGGCGCGTCTGCTGTTTCATCTGACGGACTTGTCGGGTGCAGACCCCGCGGAAGATGTCCGCATTTTTGAAAGAGAGTTGAGTGCCTTTGACAAAAACCTGCTAAGGATACCCAGGTGGATTCTCGGTTCCAAGGCCGATCTGCCGGATGCGAAGTGCCTTAGTTTGCGACTCAACCAACTCAAACAATTTGGTCTGCCGGTTTACAAGGTATCCTCTCTGCGAGGTGAGGGGGTGGATGCGGTTTGCCGGAAGGTGCGAACATTCCTGGCCGCCGATACCGCCCGCAACACCGGCGACTCTTCGCTTCTCGAGAATCCAGCTGCTCCCGCCGCCAAGCCCGTCTCCGATTAAGGCATTAATCATCAGTCATCATCAACGAGTATTTTTTGCGATTCCGGTATGCAACACATGAAATATACGAAACATACGCAACAATTGAAAGCCTTAGTCTGCCAAAGGAATGAAAATTTTCCCAAAAGGTACAACAAGATACGCCCTTTGAATATTGAACGGTATTTTCCGCATTTGCAACTCCGCATCCGTAACAAAGACAAGTTCTTTTACACAATTACGGCAAGGAATGTGTCGGGACCGCGACGACCATATCCTCCGGGTTCGCATTGACGGCTGTCCGACGACTGACGGATGCACTTACAGATTCCTGTGGCGGACACTTGGTGTTCATCTTGTGTCACGCCACCGGGAGATTGGGGGAGATTGGCCAGAGTTCCGGGAATTCGGACTTTTATCGGCTGTTGCGGGCTGTCGCATCAAATCTGCGGCCCAAATTTGCGGTCCGGTATCCTAAAATTAAAAGACGATGAACATAGCAAAAAAGACCGCCGAGACGCCCTTGTGGATTGTTAAGATCGGCAGTTCCTTATTGGCACAACAGGGTCAGACAGAAGAGGGGCTCAACGATCAACTGATTAATTCCCTTTGTCGTCAGTTGGCGGAGCTGCGCGACCGCGGCCTGCGGTTGGTGTTGGTTTCTTCCGGGGCTGTGGCAGCCGGCAGACAAGTGTTGGGTTGGAAAGAAAAGGATGTTTCGTTGCGGAGTCTCCAGGCCGCTGCCGCGGTGGGACAGCCGACTGTGATGAGTACCTGGCGACACATTGCCGATACCTACGGGCTTCGTGTCGCGCAGGTGTTACTCACGCACTATGACCTGGAAAGACGCAAAAGTTATCTGAATGCGCGCGCCACTCTGATTAGGTTGCTGGACTTGGGGCTTGTGCCGATTGTTAACGAAAACGATACCCTGCTGGATGAGGAAGTCTGTTTCGGCAATAATGACGAACTTGCCGCCATGACGGCCAATCTGTTGAATGCGGATCTTCTCGTTATTTTGACGGATTGCGACGGTCTGTATGATGCGGACCCGCGCCTGTTTCCGAATGCAAAATTAATCAAAGAAGCGAATGCGGAAGACGAAAAAACGGCGGCCCTTGCCGGCGGTAAGGGCGAATTGGGGCGCGGCGGTATGCTGACAAAAATTCGGGCGGCGCGTCTGGCGGCGCATTCCGGCACACCCACCCGGGTCGCACACGGCGGCGAGCGAAATGTGTTGTGTCGTCTTCATCTGGGAGAAGATATCGGCAGCCTGTTTAGAGCGGGACGGGCCCCTTCCGCAGCCCGCAAGCGTTGGCTTGTCGGCCAGTTGCGGCCGCGCGGTAAACTCTATCTGGACGACGGCGCCATCCGAGCGGTGTTCCATAGCGGTGTCAGTTTGCTGCCTGTGGGGGTTGTGCGTGCTGAAGGGCTGTTTGAGCGTGGCGATCCGGTCGGTTGCTATGACAGTAAAGGGAAAGAAGTTGTGCGCGGTCTGGTTAATTACGGGACGGCGGACTGTCAAAAACTTTGCGGTAAGGCCAGCGGTGAGATAGGCAAGATTTTGGGCTATGAATACGAACCCGAATTGATTCATCGCGATAACTTGGTGGTTCTGTGAAAAAACTGCATAGGTTTATTCCGTTGCCTTGCGATCGTGCGGCAATAGATCCCGGGATAACGGCTGCTATTTGCGTTTGCGAAGTCCGTTGCGTATTGTTTTGGTGTGCTTCTGTTGTCGCATTAGATGTATTGCGGGGTCATTCCGTGAAAAAAACGACAGTAAAGAATTGTATAATAAGGAAATGAATTATCTTACAAAATTGACAAAACCGGCGTCTTTTCGCAAGGGGTTTTTTAGAAAATGCCTGCTGCCTCTGTTTCCGCTGCTTGTTCTTTCAGGCTGCGGCGGCGGTGGCAACAGCGGCTCCTCCGGCGACGGTATTGAGGCTCTGCAAGGACTTTGGATCCAAGCCAATGCTTGCGGTTGCACCGTATTTGACCTGGTCGGCAACACACCCACCCGTTGTTTTTTTTATTTTGAGGGTAGCAAGGCCGTTTCGGGTTATGTTCAGCAATCCGGCAGTAATCCCGCTAAATGTAATTTGGAAGACGGCAGCTATGCCGAGCAGCTGTCGGAAGCCGACAGGAATACTATTATTCAACAGGCACGGATTATTCCATTGGACCGTTCCCGTATTAGATCTCATATAGCGGCCGCCGCCGGCACCGTATTTTCCGCCGGATCAATCATAGCCACACTGGGCGGTATGAATCGAACTACAACTGCCATCAATTATGTCTATGCGGGAGATGCAGCGAGACAGGGCAGAGCAAGAGTTTGCAGTGTTTACTTGCGTGAGGGGGAAACTCTCTATCTTGGCCTTGGGATTCCCGGCGATACAAGACAAGTGGCTAACGCACCCGCATGCGCGGCTAACAGGTACACGACATTGGACCCTTACTTTAATCCGTTTTAATAAAAGATTTTGGGATACCGCATTTACCGTGACTGCACGGTCCTGTTTTTTTGCGTTCTGTTGTTGCCTCCGGTTCTTGCGGCACAAGAATCCGAACCGAAAGCATCGGAAGACGATTGGTATGTAAGCGGGCAACTGCAAGTGGGTGTTTTTGCCGACAGTATTTATGCGGATCCATATCTGCGTGCCGCCCGCACCCCGGTGTTCGGTGATTACGGCGGCGGTGACCCGGATGCCGACAATACCTGCATTCCTACGGATCTGGACGAGGATGGAAATGTATTAAACTGCCGCCCTCTTCTTTCGGATACGCCCGTATTTGGCGGGACCCTAAGTGGCTCGCGGGTGCGTATCGGGCACCGCGGGGAGCATCATGATGTGTTCGCCGAGGGCATTATGGAAGGCGACAGGGAAGATCCCTTTGTGCCGCGCCTATACAGATTGTGGGCGGAATACAAGAGCGTGAGTTTCGGTTATGGCTGGTCCACTTTTACCGATTTTCAACAGGATTTTTATCCGCACTTCATTGAATACAACGGCCCCGTCGGTGTTCCCTACAAGCGGCAGTTCCTGATCCGACTGAGGCTCGGTGAAGATTACTACTTGGGTTTTGAAGAGGCGAACAATCCGGTGTATCGCGGCTTTGGGCTGACTGATACGGAGAATGTGCCTGCGGATAATTTGAACTCGCATACGGTGTTTACCGATCCGCGCGTACACGTTGTTGATCTTAATGGAGAGGACAAGAGGATTTATAAGGTTGGGCGACGTCTCCGAACCCGCGGTGTGTTACCGGATTTTGTTTTTACTTATTACCGAAAACGGCCGGATCAGGATTGGTTCGTATCCCTGGTAATGCGTTATGTCCGTTTGGACAATAACGCGCCGCTGTTGTTTGAAGAAGACGAAGGGCTGCTACAACTGAGGAGCGATGCCGACGATGGCGGTTCTACCGTGCCAGTGCCGGCATTGAAAGAAGAACTGGCTCTCAACGAGGCCCTTTCCGGCGGGTTGAGTGTGTTAAGCCCCGGCTTTCACCTGGGCGGGCGATGGCACTTTTTACGCGACAGTGCCATTCAGTTGGCATACATCTACAACGGTGGCACCTACCTGCGCGACAACCCCAACCCGTCTTATATAGTGGTACCGACCAAGGTGTTTCAACGGGGGGCGACGGATTACAAACTGGCGGAGGTTACGAGTCATTCCTATGTGTTTGGCGCGGACTTCGGCAAAAGATACAATTTAATTCTCAGTGGCACCCTGACAGACGAGGAACACGAACTGGCATTGGGCGGCGGTGCCACAAAGTCTTTGCACTCGTTGCATTTCAACTATCTGCACGAGGTGCGGGAAGGACTAAACTTTATCTATGAGATCGGCTACTTGTATCACGAAACCTTTAACGGACGCAACAATGCCGAGTATCCGCGCCTGAGGATGCAATACGGCCTTGTCTATCACTTTTAGTTCCGAATTTTTAGTATCCTTATTTCTCCCTCTCTATTCCCCCCCCTTTTGAGGACCGACCGGGACGGGCCGGAAACAAAAACAATAAAAAAAAGGCAATAACCGCATACAGGACGAGGGTGAAGTCCGCCAGGCTGAACCCCCACAGAGTCCAATAAACCACCCCGCAGTCTCCCGTGCCAATAAACGCGGAAGTCAAAAATTCCAACAGACCCTGCGCCTGTTTTTGTGGAATACAGCCGCCCGAACTGCCGCTGTCGTGTGGCAAGCGTTCCAACAAAACATGTCGGATGCCGACGGCAAGACCGGCAACCAGGCCGAGCAGTGCGAGAGCATAGGCGATGCGTTTGGCGAGGCCCGGCAGAAACAGCATCCCGGCGACACAGACGCCGATGAAGATCAAGACCATCCTGTCCAGGATACACAAAGGGCAGGGGGGCAGACCGACGAACAACTGAAAGTAAAAGTAGGCGATCGCAACACTGCCCCAGCAGAGTAGGATCGTAAGTGTTAGAAAAATATTTTTTTGCATGATCTATTCATTAACTAAGCATTAAAAGTAAAAAAAGTAAAAATAAAAGTAAAAATAAAAAACGCGTCATCGGCAAACGAGGTGCGCGCTATTTTGCCCCGTTCGCGCCGAACTCGGACAAGGATTCCCAAACGGGAATATTCTTAATCGGCAGCGCGCGAATTTCCGCGGGCAAGTTAAAGATGACATTTTCCGGCTTGCCGGGCGCATTGCGAATCACGCAGCGCGGATAGTTTGCACGAAAAAAATCTAAAGTGTTTTGCACCAGTTTCTCCGGTGCGGATGCCCCGGCGGTAATGCCGACAACCCGAACATCATCCAGCCATTTCTTTTTAATATGAGAGACATCATTGATCAGGTAAGAAACACTGCCGTAACTCTTGGCAATTTCACAGAGCCTGTTGGAATTGGAACTGTTCTCCGAGCCGATGACCAGAATTAAATCGCATTTGGCGGCCAGCGACTTGACCGCGTCCTGTCTGTTTTGTGTTGCGTAGCAGATGTCGTCTTTTGCCGGCTCTTTGATCTGCGGGAAGCGGCGTTTGAGGACACCGATGATTTCTTTTGTATCGTCCACGGACAGAGTGGTCTGAGTGACATAAGCAAGTTTTGCCGGGTTGCGGACTTGCACTGTTTCGGCTTGGCAACAGTCGCCCACCAGATAGATGCCTTTGGCCGGTGATGCCTCGGTTAGTGCTTCTGTTTGTTTGGGGGCTTGTTCTGAGGTTCGCTTTTCACCGGACTGCCGCAGCTGCCCGAACTGCCCCAGTGTCCCCTCTACTTCGGGATGTCCGGCATGTCCGATTAAGATGCATTCGTAGCCTTCCAGTTCAAATCTTTGGACTTCCATATGCACTTTGGTCACCAACGGACAGATGGCATCAAAAATACGGAGGCTGCGTTCTTCCGCCTCCCGGCGAATTTTTTTGGAACTGCCGTGCGCGCTGAAAATCACCGTGCTTTTCGGCGGGATCTCGCGGATATCTTCCGCGAAGATGACACCGCGCTTTTCCAACTCCGCAACAACATACTTGTTATGCACAATTTCATGCCGGACATAAACGGGCTTGCCAAACAATATCAGAGCCCTTTCCACTAATAAAATTGCCCGATCCACGCCCGCGCAAAACCCGCGCGGATTTGCCAGAATGATCTCCATTTGTTGATGCCTTAAAGAGTTAATAAGAATTAACGATTCTTTCGCACCGACCGGAACGTTTCCCAAAAAACATCCGCCAGCAGAAAGCAGGCGCCGATACTAATGGCGGCATCGGCAACATTAAAACTCGGATAATACCAATTGCCGTAATGCAGGGAGACAAAGTCGGTCACATAGCCATGTTTGAACCTGTCAGCAAGATTGCCGAGTGCTCCGGCGAGGATGAGAGACAAGGCACTTTGTTGCAGAAAAATAGCCGCGTTTCGGTTTCTAAACAAATAATAAAGAATCAGGATGGAGGCTGCGGATGCCACCAGGGTAAAAATATGGTTGGCCCAGGGGGTGTTTGCCAGAAAACCGAAGGCGGCCCCGCGATTATACGCCAGTGTAATGTCCAGCCAAGAAAAAACGGCGATACGCTCTCCTTGGTTGAGTGCCACGGTCACCGCCTGTTTGCTCCATTGATCCGCTACCAGGATGGCAAAGGCACAAAACAAAAAGACAGACAGACGACGCACCGGGACCTGTTTGGTTAGGAGGCTGATTTGCGAGTTAAAAGAAGATAATTCGTGTCTGTCTTGGAAGACAGCACGAACTTGCGCCGCAAAACATCATAGGTAATTCCTTTCATATCGATTAATTCCATTTTATGAGATAGCAGACAACTTGCCATTTCGGACGGGCGAATGAACTGCCGATAGCTGTGCGTTCCGCGCGGCAGCCAGCCGAGCGCATATTCCGCCGCCACAATCATCTTGGCAAAGGCAAGCGGGGTGCGATTAATCGTGGAGAAGTAGCCCCAACCGCCCGGCTTGATTAGTTGAACAGATCTCTTCATTAATTCTTCCGGTTCCTCCGTATGCTCCAACACCTCCAGACAACTGACCATATCGTAGGGCCCATCGCCTTCGGCGATTAGGTCCTGCAC
Source organism: Gammaproteobacteria bacterium (assembly GCA_965209035.1). Lineage (GTDB taxonomy): Bacteria > Pseudomonadota > Gammaproteobacteria > CBDBNL01 > JAAOII01 > CBDBPY01. The sequence goes on along the minus strand of OZ242372.1, from coordinate 656,904 downwards.
TTCGGCAACCCGATAAGAAATATTGGCGGAAGGCACCGACTGGGTACTATGCCGACGGGCTGCTTCTATGAGGTCCGGCGCCGGATCTATGGCGGTGACTCTTGCCCCTCTTTCCGCCATACTTTCGGCAAACAGCCCGCCGCCGCAGCCAATGTCGAGAACACGCTTGCCGGCCACGGACACATAGGTATCTAAAAACAGGCAGCGCAAAGGGTTAATTCTGTGTAACGGTTCCATACTGCCGGTTGGTTGCCACCAATCCGCAGCCAGAGCATTGAACTTTTTAATTTCTTTGTCAGACATTCGTTTTTTCATTTCCGCGCACAGATATAGATTATCACAGATAGCCCGCGAGATCATGCCGATGTTCTTGAGTTTCTTCTGCGGTTGCGCGGTTATGCGGCTGCGTCTTATAAAATAAAGGAAAGCATTAAAAACAAAAAACAAAAAACAGATAGACAAAAAAGAGCGCGAAATATGAGCAAGATGACATTAATAATAACAATAACAAAAATCAAACCAATGACCGGGTGGATGAGAAAAAGCATTGCGGGGGAGCGGTGTTTCTAAAATGTCTTTAAATTTTCCGGCAAATTCTTCCGCGAATTCTTCGGCCGCCGTAACGGTTATTAAAGAACGGATGGAGCAACTGCGCCGGCGTATTTCAGCCGCAACACAAAAGGAAATCCGGTTGGTTGCCGTTTCCAAAGGACAATCGGCCGAGGCGGTTGCCGCCGTGCGTATTCTCGGGCAACGGGATTTTGGCGAGAATTATCTGCAAGAGGCATTAAGCAAGATAAGCAAGATGGAAAAGCCGGAGAATACGGAAACAACGGCTGGCGATATATGTCGGCACTACATAGGACGCATCCAGTCCAACAAGACCAAACCAATTGCCGAACACTTTGATTGGGCACAAACTGTGACCTCTTTGAAGATTGCCCGGCGTCTCAACCGTCAACGCCCGCCGGAAAAAGGCAAACTCAATGTTTGCGTGCAGGTGAACATCAGCGGCGAGGAAACAAAAGGAGGTTGTGCCGCCGAAGATGCCATGTCTTTGTGCGACCAAATCAGCGAAATGGAATGGTTGCGCTTGCGCGGGCTGATGACGATCCCCCGGCAGACTGAAAATACGGAGTTGCTCGGCAAAGACTACGAACGTATGCGCCGTCTGTTTGAGACCATCGGCGAGAAGATGCCCGCGGATTGGGACACTCTTTCAATGGGGATGAGTGCGGATTTGGAAATTGCCATTCGGCACAGGGCGACCATGCTGCGGATTGGCAGTGCTCTGTTCGGCCCGCGACCAAAGGTTGCAACCCGGTGATGTCGCGCGGTAGCCCCGCCCGGCAATATGGCACAGTAACAAGATAACGAAATTGACGAAACCTGCGGAGGCTTCAAATACTTCAAATACTTCAAAGGCATCAAAAGCAGCGGACGGCAAGGTGGCAAGGGGAAGCGGTATGCGCGCTTTTAGACCGGTAAACAACTGCCAAGCGCGGCAATTAAGGCAAGTGCCTTTTGCGTTGTTGTTGCTTTTTTTCAATATGGGGATCATTGCGGCAAGCCTGATCCCGGAACTGCCCGCTCCCGGGACCATCGCGGTTATTTTACTAGTCGCGTTCCTGGCGGCCTTTTCTCCTCTGCCGTCTTGTCCGCCGCGTCTTCATATGATCCGGCTGGTATGCCTGGCACTGATCTGCGGCGGCGTTTGGTCCTGCGGCTGGGGTCTGTGGCGGACACACACAGTTCTGCCGGCGGACTGGCAGAAGAAAGATCTGGAGGCCGTCGGTTATGTTGCGGACCTGCCGACACCGGGCGCAAGACGCATTCGGTTCGTGTTCGTCATCCGGGAGCTACGGGATCCGGCCGGCAACCTGTTGTCCGCAGCCGGCACAAGGCCCTTGCCGTTTCGCAGGGTGCAACTCAGTTGGTATGATCCGCCGGAAGGAACGGAAATTGCTCCCGGACAGAAATGGCGGCTAACGATGCGTATCCGCCGGCCCCACTCGTTTCGCAACCCGGGTGGTTTTGATTACGAGAGTTATATGCTGCAATCCGGTATTAAAGGACAGGGCTATGTTCGCCCGAAACCGGCTCCCCGGCTCCTCGGGGAAAGCCATCGGTATCCGATTGCCCAATTACGTTGGAAAATCAAACGCAAGTTTTCGCAACAGAGTGCTTCGTCGCATGCGCTCGGGTTGCTGAATGCCCTGATGATCGGCGACCGTGGCGAAATATCCGCCGAGGACAGGCTGGCGTTGCGGCGCAACGGTATTTCGCATCTAATCGCCATATCCGGCTTGCATCTGAGCATGGTGGGTGGCTTCATTTTTGGCGTCCTGATGTTTTTGTTTGGCAGACTGCATCGACTGAGCGGCGGCTCGCTTTTCTCCGCAGCCGGTTCGCCGCTTGGATGGGCGGCACTTATGACCTTGCCTTTGATAGGGTGCTATGCCGTTATTGCCGGCTTCTCGTTGCCGACACAGCGCGCGTTGATCATGCTGGGTATTTTTTTGTTGCTGCTGCTCTGCGGGCGTTTTTATCGCCTGTTGAATATTTATGTCTTGGCGATGGCGGCGGTGTTGATGATTAATCCTTTGGCGGCACTTGGTGCCGGTTTCTGGTTGTCTTTTGCGGCCGCCGGTTTTATCCTCTTGGCAAGCCGGCGGCTTGGCGGTGCGTCCGCCGGCCCAGCTGCCGGCCCGCTCGCTTTTTTTCGCTCGTTGTTGTTTTTACAGGTGAGTTTGGTATTTTGTTTGGCGCCGTTTATTTTGTTTTTCTTTTACGAGTTTTCCATCGCAGGAATTTTTGTTAACCTCATAGCAATTCCTCTGACAACTTTTGTCTTGATGCCGTGGATTTTTCTTACAACCTTTTTGTTATTTGTTTTGCCGGTTCTTGGCGAACTTTCGCTGGTCCCTCTTGTTTGGCTCATTGATGTTTGTTATGACGGTTTGGCGGCGGCGGCGAGTCTCCCCCGCAGTTATGTGCATCTCCCTCGGCCGAGTGCTCTTGCCATAGTTTGTGCCGTTGTCGGGGTCATCTTTTGGCTATGCCGCCGTTCCGCCGCGGATGCGCTTTTGGCAATATTGTTCTTTTTGCCGTTGTTCTTTCCCGCGGACAAGTCACTCGCCCCCGGCAAACTGGAAGTGACTTTTTTGGATGTCGGTCAGGGGTTGGCGACGTATCTTCGCACCGCCAATCATCGGTTAATTTATGATACCGGGGCTTCTTTTTCTGCGCGCAGTTCGGCCGGCAGTCTGGTGATAGCCCCTTATCTCAGCTATCTGGGCGGGGCGGACCCGGACAGGATCATTGTCAGCCATCGGGATCGGGATCACAGCGGCGGCCTGGAGGATCTGTTGGAGCGCACCCGCCGGACCGAACTGATGCTGAATTTCCCTCTGCCAAATTCCCGGTTTCCGATCCTGCCCTGTCAGGCCGGACAATCCTGGAGATGGGACGGGGTGCTGTTTGAGCTGCTCTATCCCGTGCCGGGTAAAAGAAGCAAAAACCGGAATGATAATTCTTGCGTGCTCAGAGTGACGGCGGGGGAGCATCGCCTTCTGTTGACGGGAGATCTCACGCAAAAAGCGGAAGAGCAATTTTTGGCAGCCGTGGCAAACGCAACGGCGGATCTGTTGCAGGTGCCACACCACGGCAGTGCGGGTGCCTCGGGCGAAAGGCTTGTGCTGGCGGTGCGTCCTCTGTATGCGGTCTTTGCCGCCGGATATCTTAATCCTTACGGTCACCCGCATGCGGACATTGTGCGCCGATACGCAAGCATTGGCTCTGTGCCATTAATTCTTTGGCAAACGGGGGCGGCAACTTTTGAATTGGGCGGAGAAAAAATAACTTATAATAGGGGTTATCGAGTGATCAATAAACGCTATTGGCATCTCAATTATGATCATTAAATTATATAAAGCGATGTGTTTCATCGCCATTTGAAAATTATGTTTGACACTTATGCTTGAAATTTTTCTTGCCGGCGGTCCGGTAATGTACTTTTTAACTTTATTCTCCGTGGTCGGCTGTGCCGTTATTTTGGAGAGACTCTGGGTTCTGCGCAAAAGAAATGTGGCGCCGCCGGAGCTGGTTTACAGACTGTGGGATCTTGTGGAAAGTAAGCAACTGTCCTCGGAACAAATGGATAAGATGAGTCAAAGATACCCACTCGGCAGAATTTTGATGGCGGGGTTGAATCATTCCAAATACGGGCGCGATGAGATGAGTTTGCGTATGGAAGAAGAAGCGGCGCAACAGGTAAACAAACTGAAACGATTTCTTAACGCACTTGGAACAGTGGCGGTTGTTTCTCCTTTGTTGGGTCTTCTCGGCACGGTTCTCGGAATGATAGAAGTTTTTTTCTCGTTTCAGGAAACCGCCTCACCGTCCTTTATGGCGCGCGGTATTTCGCAGGCACTGCTAACGACTGCTTATGGTTTGATCATCGCCATTCCGGCGGTGGTGTTTCACAGAATGTTTATCAGACGGCTGGAAGACATCAGTGTGGAGATGGAGCGACAGGCTTCCGTGTTACTGAGTATGATGTTCCGTCCGCACAAAAGATCGAAATAACGAAATAACAAGTACAAGTGAAATTCCCGCGACTGCCGGAACAAAATAATATTCAAATTAATCTGACACCTCTCATAGATGTGGTGTTTATGATGCTGGTGTTTTTTATTCTGACGACGAACTTTATTAAAGAAAATCGGTTGTCCGTTGTTCTGCCGGAGGCGCAATCGCGTTATCCGGCAAGCGAGGCGGAATTAATTACTGTGATTGTGGACGCCGGCGGCAACTATATTGTGAACGACAAGAAGTTGGCGAATAACCGGCGCGACACATTGACGCTCGCATTGAGGCGGGCGCGCGATGCGTCGGACTTGCGGGAACTGCAAGTCACCGCGGATGCCAGGGTTGTCCATGGCAAGGTGGTGTTGTTAATGGATGTCGCCGGGCAACTTGGTTTTTTCAATATCCGAATTACCACGCGCGAAGCAACCGAATTCTGATCCGTTATCTTAACTAAGATGTTTAAGTCCTATCGTGGCCTGATCGGGCTGGGCCGTTATGTAAAAAAAGACCTGTCGTTGTATTTTTTCGCCGTCATCTTTTTTGCCCTTGCTTCCCTGGGCAATGTGGGTATGGCGGAATTGGTGCACAAAATGGAAGATGCTTATACGCAACCCGATTCTTTGTGGCGATGGTATATCCCGCTCGGTATCGTTGGGGTTACTTTGATGCGCGGTATAGGGCTCATTTTGGGGGGACTAACGGCATCCTATGTTTCCGTGAATGTGTCCGCAAAACTCTCGGTGCGTATGTATCGACATCTGATGTGGCTTCCCCGCAATTTTTATGACAAAACATCCGTCGGCGAAGTCCTGAACAAATTGAATTACAATGTCGGTTTAATTGTGGGTGCCTTGAATTCCGGTTTGACGGTGCTGTTACGGGATGGTATCTCCTTTATTTTTCTTTTGGGCTACCTGTTTTACTTTAATTGGTTGTTGACGCTGATCATTTTTGCAACTGTCCCCGTTTTGTTGGTGATGATGTACTTCTTTAAAAAGAGAATTAAGGTTCTTGCCGGTCGCTTGCGGAAACTGGCCGTCTTGTTATCGCGCCGGATGATTGATGCCTTCGGCGCCTTGTCTCTAATCAAGGCATCCGCAGCCGAAGATTACGAATTCAAAAAATACAAAAAACTGATTGCTCGTAACAAGAGGCAATCTCTTAAAATGGTGGTGGTCTCCGCAACATTATCGCCCTTGTTGTCCGTTGTTGTTTCCATCGCCTTTGCGACCATCATTTGGGTTGCAATGAATGTCCAATCCGTCGGTTTTTCGACATTCGGTGAATTCATGGGTTACATCACCGCCATTTTTTTGTTGGGTCCGCATATCCGCAGTCTGTCCGGTATTCAAGGCAAGATGGTGTCGGGCGAGGAGGCGGCGCGCGATTATATCGAGTACCTCAAGTTAAGTTACGAACCAAATGCGGGCAAGGGCTTAATCACTCCGAAAGAGCAGCATCGGGATGTTCATATCAAAAATCTTTCTTTTGCTTACAAGAAGGGGTTGCCTGTTTTTGAGAATTTAACTTAAAAATTATCGGCGGCGCCAAAAATGCGTTGGTCGGCAAATCCGGCAGCGGTAAGAGCACAATTGTTAGCCTGTTGTTTCGTTTTTACCAGCCAGAAAAAGGGGCGATTTGCATCGGCGATACGGATCTGCGGGAATTGGAGTTGTATGCTTGGCGTGCCGGTATCGCTTATGTCAGTCAGGACATTTTTTTGTTTGACGATACCTTGCGTTACAACTTGACTTATGGCTTGCAAAGAAACCCGACAGACAAAGAACTAAAAATCGCTTTGGAAAGAGCGCAGGCCTGGGAGTTTGTCGAAAAAATGCCAAACCAATTGAATGCGGTGATAGGTGAAAAAGGAGTTCTTCTTTCCGGCGGCCAAAAACAACGGATTGTTTTGGCACGTGCCTTGATTAGAAACTCGCCGATCCTAATTTTGGACGAGGCAACTTCCTCTTTGGACACGGATACGGAGCATAAGATTCAACTTGCGCTGGAAGAGAGTATGCGGGGTAGAACGGTCTTGGTGATCGCCCATCGTCTTTCTACGGTCAGAAAAATGGACAAGATCATTGTTTTGGACAAGGGGCGGGTCCTGGAGGAAGGATCACACAAAGAATTGCTGAGCAAGAAAGGACATTATGCTTCTTTGTATCGCCGCCAGTTCAGCGACTAAATAACGACATTTTCCGAATGGCTATTATGGCTATTATGGCTATTCGGGGTCTGTCCGATCCGTCTTGCGTTTTTAATTGTTGTTGTTGTTGATGCCTCGTATTCTTCGGACTCTCTGGTCCGGTTCCGGAATCTTTCCATTATTTTTACTCCCTTTTGAACTTTTATACAGGCTCGCGATGGGAGCTCTGCGGGCGTTCTACGCGTTGCGGCCGCCGAGCCGACGAGTTAACCCGCCGATTATTGTTGTGGGAGGGCTGACGGTCGGCGGTGCCGGCAAGACACCCGCGGTGATCGGTTTAGCCGAAGTTCTGGTGAAACGCGGTCTGAAGACGGGCATTATCAGCCGCGGCTATAAGGGAGGAGCGACTCGGAAAAACGGGATGCTTGTCAATCGGAACAGCAAGGCGGTGGCAGTCGGCGACGAGCCGTTGCTGCTGGCACGGCGAACCGACTGCCCGGTGTATGTGCATCCGCTGCGGGCGGTGGCGGCAGCCAATCTGGCAAGGGAATGCAATCCGGATCTGGTGATCAGTGACGACGGCTTGCAACACTATGCGATGCATCGCAGTTTGGAAATTGCCGTGCTGGATGCGGTCGGGGGTGTTGGTAACGGGCACTGTCTGCCGGCCGGTCCGCTGCGCGAACCGCTTTCCCGTCTGAAAAAAGTGGATTATATCTTGCTAAACTGTTTGAACTTGGGAGATAATGGCATCAATCCAAGGTTATTGCGTTTGTTGGCGTCCAACAAAGATAAGACATACCGAATGACACTTAAGAAGATTTACCTCAGACGAGCCGGCACAAAGGAAGTTAAAACCATCGCCCAATGGAAAAAGCTGTATGCGGGCAAGAAGGTGCGGGCGGTTTGCGGCATCGCCCAACCGTGGAATTTTTTTGACACCTTAAAGAAAAAGAATATTGTGTGTGAAACGCACAGTTTTCCCAATCATCACCGGTTTCGGCGGGAAGACCTTAACTTTGCGACCGTCGGGTCCAAGCCCGCACCGATTATCATTACGGAAAAGGATGCGGTGAAATGCGAGCATTTCGGCATTTCGGATCTGTGGGTCCTGTGTCGCGAAGTCCGGATAGACGCTCGCCTGATTCGGGCCATTCTCCGCCATTTGCGACATGTCTAATTGGCAATTTTAAGCATGAGCGAAAAGAATAAGAAGATGCACGATGCTCCCGCTTTTACGGTCATTATTCCCGCCAGATATGCTTCGTCTCGTTTCCCCGGCAAGATGTTGGCAAGTCTGCGTGGCAAGTCCATCCTGTTATGGGTATATGAGGCGGCTGTGGCAAGTCGCGCCGGGCGGGTAGTGATCGCGACGGATGACGAACGTATTGCCGAACTCGCAAGTCGGGCGGGGGCGGCGGTTGCGATGACTTCTGCCGGGTTGCGTTCCGGTACCGAAAGGGTGCATGCGGCGGCAAAAGCATTCAAGTTGGATGCCAATGAGATTTTAATCAATGTACAAGGGGATGAGCCGCTGCTGCCGCCGGCAAATATTCGCCAGGTGGCGGAGGTACTGGCAAGCGACAGCGAAGCGGACATGGCAACCCTGGCGATGCCGATTGCCGCTGCGCGAGAATTGGCGGATCCAAACTGTGTGAAGGTGGTTTGCAATCAAAAAGAGCATGCGATGTATTTCAGCCGCTCACCGATTCCCAGTGCCGCAGATCGCGAGACGAACTTGCCTGAGGCGGCGGAACAGAGCAATCGATCCGGCCGGGATGACCGGGCCTGGCTGCGACATCTTGGAATTTATGCCTATCGTTTCGACTTTCTAAACAAGTATGTGCGTTGGCAAGAGACATTCGCGGAAAAGACAGAGAGGTTGGAGCAGCTGCGGGCCCTGCATCACGGTGCTTGCGTGCGCGTGGCGATTGCGCGCGAGGAATCACCCGGCGGGGTGGACAGACCCGAAGATCTGCAACACCTGGAAGAACTGCTTGCCGGGAGAAGATAACCTTCCGCAGGCAACCGAACCCGCGGACACACGCCAAGAAAACAACCGGTTGGGGCTTGGGTCTTGGGTCTTGGGTCTTGGGTCTTGGAATGTGGAATGAATAAATAAGTAAATAAAAGTATAATAAAAATTAACACTATGGGGTTACAACCGGGAACACTTTGGGCTTTTAGGACTTTTAAAAGAACAGCAAAAAAAACAGCCAATGATGCGTCGTCGGCGCGCAAACTCACTGTGCATTCGCGTTCGCATACGCGCAGTTACGGCATTTACTATACCGCGTTACATAATCCTTTTTCTTGTCGCGGGTTTGCTGCCTGGGCGCACAAACATCGCATATGCAAGCGAAAAATTCTGGAGCCTTTTGCCGGGTCCAACAACCTGATTGAAATGCTACAATCGCTTGGCTATTGTAATTCTTACGATTCTTATGATCTGCATCCGCAATCGGCGGATGTTCGTCAACGGGACACTCTCTTGGATTATCCGCAAGGATACGAAGTATGCGTCACCAATCCGCCGTGGCTTTACAAAAGCCGAGCCACCAGGTTGGGGCTTTCTTTCCCGGAGACGACATATGATGATCTTTACAAACATTGTCTGGCGTCGTGTTTGCGGCATTCCCCTTATGTGGCAGCGTTGATGCCGGCATCGTTTATTCAGTCCGGCTTGTTTCGCGACAGACTGGAGTCCGTTATCTTTATCCATAAGAAGTTATTTTCTTATACGGATAATCCTGTCTGTCTGGGCTTGTTCGGCGAAGGGCCTGTTGCGGATACTCGGGTGGAGATGGACGATATGTTCATCGGCAACCTGAAGGAGTTGGAAACCCACATGCCCGGCACGACAGATGCCCGGGCGGAAAGCGTTCGTTTTCGTTTTCGTTTTAATGTCCCGGACGGCGACTTGGGATTTGTGGGTATTGACAATTCCGCCAAGGCTTCCATTGCCTTTCACAGAGGAGAGGCACTTGAGCGTTACCCGATTAAATCATCTTCTCGCGCTATCACGCGTATCGGCGGAACGGATGTTTCCGACCAGTTAATTCGGCGTCTAAACGAGCGCATTCACGAACTAAGGCACAATACGCACGATATTTTTCTTACGGTGTTTAAGGGATTGCGCAAAGACGGGAGATATCGTCGGCGTATGGAATATCGCATCGCAAGGGATTTGCTTGCCGAATGCCTGTAAAGAATATTTATCGGGAGGCAGTTTCCAAGCGTTGGCGGGAAAATATCCGGGCAGTGCGCGACTTATTGGATGCCAAAGATAAGGATCTTCTTTTTAAGATTGAGCAGGCTGCGCAGCAATGGAACATACCCGAGGCGGAAATCCGGGATTCTATCCGGAGCAATAAGGTCGCGGCGGCATGTTTTGCCATTAATCCGATCAAACAACGCATTCACGAAAAGGTTGCGGCCGCTTATATTTGTAAATTGGAAGGCGTCAGAGATTTTCGTAATCTGCCGGCTACGAAGTTATACTTGATGAGAGGAAACCCGGTTTCTCAAGAAGAGGCAAAAAGATATCCGGATGCCCTAAAAATTGATTTTTATTGGAGATATAAAAATTTTGAAATTTATGCGAAGCATAAATACACGGATCAATCCGGTGGTTCGCAGGATAATCAATGTAAAGTTCTTCGGGACTTTATCAGGCAGTGTCCGGGAAACAAAAACCCGAAAAGGAGGTTTATTGTGATAGCGGACGGCCCCTATTATCGGGGTCATAACGTCCGGGCGGGAATGACACAAATGGATAATCTTAGAAGCATATGCACTTCGGATACCAAAGTATGCGCGATAGATGAATTGAAAAAAGTATTGGACGAACTTTAATAAAATAACAAATCATTAACAAATTATTGAAGCGTCCGGGAGAGCGTTTTGGATTAAGGGACTGCTATTAATCTTTTTTTCTTTGGGTTTCTTTTCGTTTTCTTTTGGATAGTATAAAATAAATACAAATATGAGTGAAAGCAAAACACAGCAGACTCCGAGACAAACGGACGAAGAACTAAACGAATGGTTGGAGGCGTTTGAGGATGTTTATACGCATGCGGGGAAGGAGCGTGCGACGGTCATTTTGCGTGCGCTCGCCGGCAAGGCCAGCGTGGAAGGCATAGAACTGCCTTTTTCCAAAAACACCCCCTATGTGAATACGATCCCGCGCGAGGAAGAGCCTCCCTATCCGGGAGACCTGGGCATGGAAGAGCGGATTCGCTCGTTTATCCGCTGGAACGCGATGATCATGGTAAATCGCGCCAATATTCAAGATGCGAGCATTGGCGGCCATATCTCCTCTTTTTCTTCCATCGCCACTCTTTACGAGGTCGGCTTTAATCATTTCTTCAAGGGACCCGATGCGGAAGGCGGCGGCGATATGATCTTCTTTCAAGGGCATTCTTCACCCGGTATTTACGCGCGTTCGTTTTTGGAAGGTCGCATCGGCGAAACACATCTGAATAACTTTCGCCGGGAAGCCAACAAACCGAAACTGTTAAAGGACAAGAATAGTCTGTCTTCGTATCCGCATCCTTGGTTGATGCCGGACTATTGGGAGTTCCCGACGGTTTCAATGGGGCTGGGGCCGCTGCAAGCGGTGTATCAGGCAAGGTTGATGAAGTACCTGGATAACCGCAAGATGTTGCCGGCAAAAGACAGAAAAGTCTGGTGCTTTATGGGAGACGGCGAAAGCGACGAACCGGAATCTTTGGGCGGTCTTTCTTTGGCGGGACGCGAAAAACTGGATAATCTGATCTTTGTGGTGAACTGCAATTTGCAAAGGCTGGACGGTCCTGTGCGCGGCAACGGGTTGATCATTCAGGAGTTGGAAGGTATTTTCCGCGGTGCCGGCTGGAATGTCATCAAAGTCATTTGGGGACGCCGATGGGACGATCTGTTTGCCCGGGATGAACGGGGACTGCTGGTGCGCCGAATGGAAGAAGTGGTTGACGGCGAGTACCAGAATTACAAAAATAAGGGCGGCAAGTACACGCGCGACAACTTTTTTGGCAAGTATCCGGAATTGTTGCAGTTGGTGGCAAACATGAGCGATGAGGATATCTATCGCCTCAACCGAGGCGGGCATGACATTCATAAGGTTTATTCCGCTTATGCCAAGGCGGCGGCGCACAAAGGGCAGCCGACGGTCATCCTGGCAAAGACGATTAAAGGATACGGCACTCCGGGCGAGGCGGACAACATCGCCCACTCGCTGAAAAAGTTGGACATAGAAGGACTCAAGAAGTTCCGGGACAGATTTAACATCCCCGTACCGGATGAGGATCTCAAAAAGATGCCCTATTGCAAGCCGCCCGCGGCTACCGATTTCTTGCAATATATGCATGAACGCAGAAAAGTGCTCGGCGGCTATGTGCCGCAGCGCCGAACCAAGATTAAGTTATTGCCGCCTCCCAAAGCGGATATTTTTTCCGCTCAGTCGGAGTCCAGCGGTGACCGCGAGATCTCCACAACCATGGCATTTGTGCGGATGCTTTCCGGGATTTGTCGGGACAAGGATGTGGGAGAACGGGTGGTGCCGATTGTGCCGGACGAGGCGCGCACCTTTGGTATGGAGGGGCTCTTTCGTCAGTTGGGGATCTATTCTTCCGTGGGACAGAAATATGTGCCGCAGGATGCGGACCAGATCATGTTTTACAAAGAAGACATTAAAGGTCAGATCCTGCAAGAAGGGATCAACGAGGCCGGCTCCGTTGCCGCCTGGATTGCTGCGGCAACTTCGGTTCACAACAACAACTTTCCGTTAATTCCTTTTTATATTTTTTATTCTATGTTCGGTTTTCAGCGTGTGGGTGATTTCATCTGGGCGGCCGGCGATATGCGTGCGCGCGGTTTTCTGGTGGGGGCAACCTCCGGGCGGACAACGCTTGCCGGCGAAGGTCTGCAGCATCTGGACGGACACAGTCAACTTGCCGCTTCCGCCGTGCCAAATTGTATTTCTTATGATCCGACCTTTTCCTACGAACTTGCCGCCATCGTCTTGCGCGGTATTCGGCGAATGTATGGGGAAGGTGACGGCGTCTTTTATTACTTAACAACGATGAATGAGAATTACTTGCATCCCGCCCTGCCGCCGGAAAAAGACATAGAAGAAAAAATTATTAAAGGATTATACAGACTGCCCCTGTCGACTGTTCCCGCTCAAAAAGGAGGCAACAGAAAAGAACTTGCGGTGCGTCTGCTGGGCAGCGGCAGCATCTTAACAGAGGCGATTTTGGCGGCGGAGTTATTACGACGAGAGTTTGGCGTGCGTGCGGAGGTTTGGAGTGCGACGAGTTTTAACGAATTGGCGCGAGAGGCGCAGGAAACGGCGCACCACAATAACCGCAATCCGCATACCAAACAAAAGGTATCTTATGTGGAAACCTGTCTTAACGACGAGGACACGCCCATTGTGGCGGCAACCGATTATGTGCGCTTATACCCGGAGCAGATACGCAAGTTTGTCCGGGCACCTTACTATTGTTTGGGGACGGACGGTTTTGGACGCAGTGACTCGCGCGCCGCGCTCAGACGATTTTACGGGGTGGACAGTGCCCACATCGCTTATCATGCGCTCCTGGGGCTGTTTCGACAGGGTAAACTGGGGGGTGCCGATTTGAAGGCGGCCGCACGCAAACTTAAAATAGATAACAAAGCAAACTTCCCGCTTTATCAATAATTAGCAAAGGAATTAAGGGAATTATCTTGGCAAAAAGTCAACCGATTATCATTCCCGCACTGGGCACAGACGATGCGGTGGAGATCATAGAGATTCTTGTCACCGCGGGAGAATCCGTGACAGCGGATCAAGCCCTTATTGTGTTGGAAAACGACAAGGCTTCAATGGAAATTCCGGCTCCGTTTGCCGGAAAACTGGAGGCACTGACAGTGAAGCAGGGCGATAAGGTAATGGAAGGCGACACCATCGGGGCAATACTGACCGAAGAAGGCGCGACACAGTCGGTTGAATCCGCGGAAGTTACCGGCGGGACCGGCGACACCGCCGAACCGGAAACTCCGGCCGGCTATGCCGGCGGCGCGGCGGCAAAAAGAGAGTCCGAAACAACCCAAACGACCCAAACCGCTCCGACACCCGCCCGGCCCGAAGAGGGGCAGGAGCAAGAGGAGAAAAAAGAAAAAACGATTGAGGTGACGATTCCGGATCTTGGCACAGACGATGCGGTTGAGATCATAGAAGTGCATCTCAAAAAGGGAGACGAGGTGGCAGCCGAAGATGTGTTAATTGTTTTGGAAAGCGACAAGGCTTCTATGGAAATCCCCGCTCCTCACAGAGGCAAGATTTTGGAGGTTCGCTGCAAAAAAGGGGATAAGGTGAAAAGCGGCGATGTGTTTGCAATGATGCGTGCCGCGGTGGTAAGTGCCGCGGCGTCTCCTGTGTCCTCTGTATCCGGGGCGTCTCCGCAGGCGGGAGCCGTCGCCCCGGCTTCGCCGCCGCCGACAACCGCAACACCGCAACGCGGAACACAGCCACAGATGCCGGCGCATTTTGAAACACCGCGGGTTTCGTCCGGCGGGAAGTTTTATGCGGGACCTTCCGTGCGCAAACTGGCGCGCGAATTCGGCGTGGAACTTGCCCGGGTTGCCGGCAGCGGCATCAGGGGACGTATTCTCAAAGGGGATGTCCAAGCATTTGTCCGCAATGCCTTGAAGACGGGAGGCACCGACGATGCGGCACTGCCGGCAATTCCCGCCACGGATTTTTCACAGTTCGGCGAGGTGAAATCGGAGGAGATGACGCGCATCCAAAAACTGACCGCGGAAAACATGCGGCGTGCCTGGTTGAATATTCCGCATGTGACCCAGTTTGAGGATGCGGATATTACGGAACTGGAAGTCCGGCGCAAGTCCCTGGCGGCGGAGGCGACAAAACGCGGTGTGAAGTTGACACCCGTCCCTATTCTGATTAAGGCATTGGCGATGGGTCTTATGGAATTACCGCAGTTTAATGTATCCGTCATTAATAACGGCAGTGGCAAGGGCAACCAAATTGTGCATAAAAAATACTGTCATGTGGGTATGGCGGTGGATACTCCGAACGGCCTGGTTGTGCCGGTACTGCGTGATGCGGATAAAAAGAGTATTTGGGAACTTGCCGAAGAGGCGGGGGAACTGGCAAAGAAAGCGCGCGCAAAGACACTCAAGCGCGAGCAGATGCAAGGCGGTTGCATCACTCTTTCCAGTCTGGGCAATTTGGGTGGCACTCAGTTTACGCCGATCATTAACCCGCCGGAGGTGGCGATCTTGGGAGTATCCAAGTCCGTTTGGCGGCCTGTTTGGCCGGATGAGACGGAGATGCCGGTGCGTCGCTTTTTGTTACCTTTGGCATTGTCTTATGATCATCGGGCGGTTAATGGCGCGGACGGCGCACGGCTTACTTCTTTTTTGGCGCGCATCCTTGCGGACCCCAACCATTTCGCCGACCTGAAGGTTCGGAAGTCCTGAAGTCCTGAAGTTAACCCCGTATGCCGAGGCTGCATAATTTTTCGGCGGGTCCGGCCGCCTTGCCGACTGAGGTCATCGCAAGAATGGCGGCCGAACTGCCGGATTGGAACGGTATCGGCAGTTCCGTGGCGGAGGTCAGTCACCGCGGCAAGGAGTTTGTCCGATTAACGGAAAATCTGTTTGCAAAATTGCGTGCCCTGTTTCAATTGCCCGATGATTATGAAGTGATTGCAATGAGCGGCGGCGCCACCGCCCAATTTTCGGCAATCCCGCTTAACCTGGCGGGCGGCTATGAAAGTGCCGGTTATTTGATTAACGGCCATTGGAGTCGCAAGGCCGCCCAACTGGCGGAGAACTATGTGAAGGTGAATAGCGCGCATGATGCGGGTAAGAAACCCCGGGATATCGCCGCCCCGACCGAATGGCGAACGGATCCGGCCGCCGCTTATTTTCATTATTGCCATAACGAGACGGTGGACGGCTTGGCATTCCCCGAGATCCCGAAGCGAGCGGATGTCGGCGGTGTGCCTTTGATTGCGGATATCTCTTCGTGCATTGGCTCCTACCCGCTTGATTTTTCGTGTTGGGATCTCGCCTATGCGTGTGCCCAAAAGAACATGGGGATTGCCGGGCTGACTTTGGTGTTCATTCGTGCAGATCTGTTGGAGCGTTCCGCTCTGGCCCATGATGCCACTTGTACCCCTTGCCCGTCCGTGCTGCACTATGCCGCACAGCACAAAGTGGGTTCCTTATTGAATACCCCCGTGACCTTTGCTTTTTATGTGTGCGATTTAATGTGCGATTGGATGCTGGAACAGGGCGGGGTTGCCGCACTCGGCGAGGTGAGTCGGCAAAAATCCGATATGCTTTACGATGCCATAGACAATAGCGAAGGGTTTTACACCGCGCCGATTGCAAAATCCTGCCGCTCGCTGACCAACGCGGTTTTTGATTTGCCGAGCGAGGAGGAGGGCACGCGCTTTCTTGAGGAGAGCCGGGCGGCCGGATTTCTGTATCTGAAGGGACACAGGGTGCGCGGCGGTATGCGCGCCAGCATCTATAACGCCGTTTCCGTTGAGACGGTCGCGGAGTTAGTGCGTTTTATGCGCGACTACGCAAAGCGCGGGGATTAAGTTTTCCGGGCGGGATTCGGGTTCTTTTTGTCTTTTTCGGGAGGTCTTGGCGCCGTTATCCCCGTTTTTTCGTTCCAACCGCCAAGATACAGCCAACGATTGCAAATATGACAAATGAGTTCGGCTGTTTTATGGGCGTCATACAATGCCGAATGGGCTTCTTCGGCATTAAATCCCAGACCGCTTTTCTCGCAGGCTATGGAAAGGATGGTTTGCCCGTAAGCCAGAGCGGACAACGAAACAGTATCCAAAACGGAAAAACGATGGAAGGGGCTTTCTTCTTGCAGGTCGCATCGCTTAATCGCCTTTTGTAGAAATCCCAAATCAAAATGGGCGTTGTGCCCGGCCAGAAAGGCGAGTTTACAATCGCTTTTTTCCAGGTGTGTACGTGTCGCCTTAAATAATCTTTCCAGCGCATCTTGCTCTGTCAAGGCAAAGCGCAAAGGATGCCCCGGGTCAATGCGGTTAATTTCCAAAGCCTCCTTGTCTATTTCGGCTCCTTCAAACGGGGTTACATGCTCGCAGAATTCCGCTTCCGGCAGCAGGATGCCGTTTTCATTCATCGTTAAAAAAACGGCGGCCATCTCCAAAATCGGATGCTTTTCCGCGTCTACGCCGCCGGTTTCCAAATCAATGACTACCGGCAAAAAACCGCGAAACCTGCCAAATATCGGGTGGGCTTTTTTATATCGCATTATGATGATACCTCCTTAAATGCTTCATTAAAAAAATAATTCCTTAAAACAAATTAATGCTGATCCAATTTCCAATCCAAATACTGTCCCGCCGCCATCGGGATCAATTCAATGTTGCCGTGCCGAACAACTTCGGGCACCCGCCATCTTTCTTTTATCATACGGACGGTCTCCCGGGAGATCGGATAACCGTAAAAAGCGGCGCCGTTGCGACAGGCAAAGTTCTCCAACCGATTCAAACAGCCGAGTTCGTCAAACACCTGTGCGTATGCTTCCAACAGACAGGGCGCGCTAAACACACCGGCACAGCCGCAGGCGGACTCTTTTTTTGCACTCGGATGAGGGGCGGAGTCGCTGCCAAGAAAAACACGTTCCAATCCGTCGGCAATGAGTTCGCGCAGTGCCGTGCGATCCGCTTCTCTTTTTAGGATGGGCTTACAGTAAAGATGCGGGTTAATTGCGTCTCCCAGCAGATCGTTTCGGTTGAACATTAAATGCTGGGGAGTCACGGTGGCGGCGGTTCTCGCCCCCGCATCCCGAATGTAGGAAACAGCGGCCGCGGTGCTGATGTGTTCCATGGTGATGCGCAATCCGGGAAACTTGGATCTGACCGGCGGCAAAGTATTTTCTATGAAGAGAGATTCGCGATCAAACACATCCTCTCCGGCACCCGCCGTTTCGCCGTGCACCAACAACGGGATGTCCAACTCTTCCATTCTTGCCAGTGCGGGGTAGGCGTTTTTGATATCTCGCACGCCGTTTGCCGAATTGGTGGTGGCGTTTGCCGGGTACCACTTAACCGCAAAAAAATTGTTGATCTTTTTTGCGGAATCTATTTGGTCGGCGGTTGTTTCGTCCGTCAGAAACAGAGTCAATAGAACCCGAATATCGGCGTCTTTGGGTATGTTACTTGTGACGGCGGCCGCATATTCGGTGATACGCTCGGCGGAAGTCAGCGGTTTTTTTAAGTTGGGCATGGCGACACATCTGCCAAACTTCTTTGCCGCAGCGCAAGCAAGTGTCAGCGGCAAGAAGTCACCTTCGCGCAGATGCACATGCCAGTCGTCGGGCCTGGGCAGAATGAGTTGCAGGGGGTGCGAGTTCCTCCCGTTGTTATTGTTATTAATAGCCTCTTGCATTTTTTATCGATTCATTTTTGACAGGATTCTTTGGACGGGGTTCATCGGACCGGATTTACTTGGACAGGGTTCATTGCCGGGTGTGCCCGGCTTCCGGGTTATCGGAAGCTTCTTCGCTTTCCACCAGTTTTGCCACGGAGTCCAGGCTATTTTTGTCCACCACGAAAAAAATCAGATGATCTTCCGGTTCCACTGTCAAATAACTGTGTGCCATCATCACTTTGTCTGCGCGCACCAAAGCCCCCAGGGTGACGCCGTGCGGCAGGGGAATGTTTGCCAATTTTTTGCCGATCAGACCGGAAGTGCTCTCGTCGCCATGGGCGACGGCTTCCAATGCCTCGGCCGCACCGCTGCGCAGAGAATGCACCCGAACCACATCGTCGCCGCGCACATAGGATAACAACCGACTGATCGTAATCTGCTGCGGAGTGACCAGTTTGTCTATTTGGATATTGTCTTCTTCCAGCAGACGGCGATAGTCGTTATTGTTAACCAGAGAAATTGTTCTTGCCGCCCCGCAATTTTTTGCCATCAGACAAGACAGGATGTTCACTTCGTCGTTATTGGTTAAGGCACAAAAAACATGACAGCTGCCAACATCTTCTTCCACCATCAGACTCCTGTCGGTTGCGGATCCGAACAGAACCACCACAGACTGCAATTCGGCGGAAAGAAGTTCGCATCTGTCCCGGTTTGTTTCGATCAATTTTACCCGGTGCTTTTTCTGCAGTTTTGTTGCCAATTTTTGTCCGATATTGCCGCCGCCGGCAATGATAATCTTGCGGTTGTCTTTCTCGACACTGCCGAATTCTCGCATCACGCGGGTTATATCATTCGCTTCGGCAAGAAAGAATACCTCATCTTCCGGTTCCAGCGTCGTATCCCCGGTGGGCACCACGGGCCCTTTTTGGCGGTAAATGGCTGCCACCCGGGTATCCGTGTGCGGGATAATTTCTTTCAAGGATGAAATTTTTTGATGCGCCAGATGGCCGCCTGCGGTTACTTTGGTGCCGACCAACTTAATTTTCCCTTCGGCGAAGTCCATCACCTCCAAAGCGGAAGGGAACAAAATTGCCGAATGAATGTAATCGGTCAGGAGATTTTCCGGGTTAATGAACACATTGACGGAAATCTTGTCGTTGGAAAACAGGTGCTGGTTTGCGGAATAGTCGAGTTCGCGAATACGGGCGATGCGCGTCGGCGTGCCGAACATATGATAGGCAACTTGACAGGCGATCATGTTCACCTCGTCGCTGCTGGTAGTGGCAATCAGAAGTTGGGCGTCGGCCGTACCGGCCTCGGTCAGAATACTCGGCAAGGAGGCATGTCCGTGGACCGTGCGAATGTCGTGTTTTTCTTGGAGTGCGCGCAGTTTCTCGTCCGCTTTGTCGATGACAGTGACATCCATTCCTTCATTAGTCAAGAGTGCCGCGACATTGGAACCGACTTGCCCGGCACCGAGAACGACGATTTTCATTTGTGCATCCTCTCAAACACTGCGGTTGCCAGAGTTTTACCGAAACCGGGCACCTTGACGAGATCGCCGACTCCCGCTTTTTTCACCTGTTCTATCCCGCCGAAGTGCCGCAAGAGCGTTTTTTGGCGTTCCTCGCCAAGCCCCTTCACCCGGTCCAAGACGGATCCCATCCGACTTTTGTCTCTTTTGCGCGTATGGCCCCGCAGAGCGAATCTGTGCGCTTCATCGCGGATGCGCAAGAGAATTTTTAACGCGTCTCTTAATTCCGGTGAGGTACTTTCCTTGGCATATTCAATCACGCGCGCATGGTTGCCACCTGTCAGTCTGTCGTCAATATAAAAGGTCTCTCGGCCGAACTTGCGTTGTTTGCCCTTGGCAACGGCAATCACGAGCATATCGCGCAGACCGAGATCTTCGGCTTTGTTGAGAACACGATTCAGTTGTCCGCGCCCTCCGTCTATCAGGAGAATCTGCGGCGGCAAATCCGCTTCGGCAAGGTCCGCATGATCCGCGGTGGCGACTTTTTTGTAACGGCGGGCAATCGCCTGCTCCATTGCGGCATAGTCGTCTCCCGGGGTAATGTCGTCCAGGTTGTAACGACGGTAAAATTGTTTTTGTGCGCCTTCCGGTCCCCGGACAACGCAAGCGGCCTGCGCCGCCTCACCGCTGCTGTGGCTGATATCAAAGCATTCAATACGCTCAATGGGTTCGGTGATATTTAACATTTTTTGTAGGACGGAGAGGACTTGCTTTTCATTATACTTTTGATTCAGAGTATTATCAAGAATGGCGGTGCAATTTTTTTGCGCCATCTCCAGCCATTCTTTGCGTACCCCGCGCACCCCGACAGCGATACGCAGTTTCTTTTTTGCCAAGCCGGTTAACTGCTGTTCCAATCCCGCCCGCTCCGGCCAGTCAAAGGGGGCTAAAATTTCGTCCGGCAATTCGCGCCGATGCTTCAGGTAGTACTGCTCCGCAAACGCGGGTAAGAGATTTCGTTCTTCGTCAAAGGCGGGCGCGCGAAAAAAGTGGTGTGTGCCGACCAGCACCTTGCCGCGGCGAACTATCAAGACATAAACACAGGCCAGATTGGCATGGCTGCGCAGTCCCAGCGCGTCAAAGTTGCCGAACTTCCCAAACTTCCCGGCGGTTTTTTCCGCACTCTGCTGCCGTTGCAAACTGCGCAGACCGGCGATACTATCGCGCAGCCCCGCCGCCGCCTCGTATTTGAGTTCTGCGGACGCACGCTGCATGGACTCCGTCAATTCGTTCAGTATTTCACTGTCCTTGCCAATCAAAAATTGTCGGACATAGCGAACATTCTTTTGGTATTCTTCTTTGTCAACGGCACCCACGCAAGGGGCACTGCATCTGCCGATTTGATGCTGCAGACAGGGACGGCTGCGATTGGAAAAAAAACTGTCGGTGCAGCCGCGCACTCGGAAGGTCTTGTGCAGGAGTTCCAAACTTTGATGCACCAGACGCGCATGCGGATAGGGGCCGTAATAATGTCCTTTGCGCTTGCGCGGTCCCCTGTGATAGGTGATGAGCGGATAGTCGGCATGATCGGAAACAAAAATATAGGGATAGGATTTGTCGTCGCGCAGCAGAATGTTGTAGGGCGGTTTGTATTCTTTAATGAGGTTTTGTTCCAGGAGAAGGGCTTCGCTTTCGTTGGCGGCGAGTGAAAACTGCAAGTTATCCGCTCTTTCCATCAGGTGTCGCGATTTATTGTCCAAGCCGGCCGGCCGCATATAAGAGGAAACCCGCTTGTGCAGGTTACGCGCCTTGCCGACATACAGGATTTTCTTGCCGGCCGAGAAGATGTAAACTCCCGGTTGGGAGGCGATGTGTCCGTAAACTTCCGCGGGCGAGGCGGAAAGGTTGATCGCTTTCAAACTGTGACCGGCAACTCCCGTTCCGTTCCCCGGCTCGTTCTTCTGTTCTTCCTCGCGCCTCATACCCTTTGCAAGTCGTTTATTGTGTTTCTTGCGTTTTGTGTGTTTGGGTGTTTTGTATGGCTTGGGCAGTTTTGGTGATTTTGGCTGCTTGGGCTGTTTTGACGGTTATGATGGCTGTGATGGCTATTATGAAGGTCCGCCAGGATTTCTCGAATCAGCGGCATGCCCCGATAGACCAGCCCGGTGTAAATCTGCACAAGATCCGCGCCGACTTTCAGGCGAACACGCATATCCTCGGCGGAGAGAATACCACCGACCGAGGTCAGGGCAATTCCCCGGGACAAGTGATGACGCAGTTCGGACAGAACTTCCAAAACCGCCAGTGATCTGGCCGCCAAGGGTTTGCCGCTGATGCCGCCGCCGAATTCTTGCCGCCATGCATGTTCTACGGAGGTGTTGGTGGCGGTGATACCGTCCATGCCGCAGTCCGAGACGATGCGGGCGATCTCACGGATCTCTGTTTTCTCCGGGTCCGGCGATAACTTGACGGTGATGGGTGTGTACTTGCCCTGCTCACCGGCAAGCAGATCTTGCTCTTTTTTCAAAAGAGTTAAAAGAATTGCCAGAGATCCTTGCTGTTGCATTTTTCGCAGACCGGGTGTGTTGGGCGAGGAGACATTAATGCACACATAATCGGCAACCGCAGAGACGCGGCGAAACCCGGCAACATAGTCTTGTCGTGCCGCTTTTTCATTCCCGTCTTGTAGTTTGTCCCGGTTGACGCCGATATTAATTCCCGTCAGGCAGTTGGTTTTAGTTTTGCTTGCTTTGCGTAGTTTTTGCACAAGGGCATCCGCCCCCTTGTTGTTAAATCCCATCTTGTTAAGCAGCCCCGTTTCCTCAGGCAAACGCCGCAGACGCGGTTTGGGATTACCGCGTTGCGGCTGCGGCGTCACTGTCCCCAGTTCTGTGAAGCCCAAACCGAGTGCGCGCAGACCGGCAATGCATTCGCCGTCCTTATCCAACCCGGCGGCAATTCCGCACGGATTGGCAAAGTCCAACCCCATCACGCGGCACGGCGCAACGGGACGGGCATCACTGCGAACGCCGGGCAAACGGCAGCGGGCATTCAATAATCGCAAAGTTAATCTGTGCGCGGTTTCCGGCGGCAGCAGATGCAGGAGACGCATTGTGGACGATACTTTCATTTTTCCGACCCAATTTGGGTTTGTGTCAATTTTGCCGTGTCTTCGGCTTTGACTCGTTGCAGCAGGGCGGTGAACGGAGCGATGCGTCCGCTCGGCGGTGTGATGCGGCGGTCATCCCACTGCCAATCTGTTTCCAAAAACAACTGCTCCGAACGACTCGCCAGGCCCGGCAGGATCGGCTTGAGGTAAATCGCCAGCGTGCGGTAGGCAAGGAGACCGGTTGTGGCGATCTGTTGAACCCGCTCGTCTGTCGGGTTTGCACGGGCAAGGTCCCATGGCTTGGTGCGGTCCAGATAACGATTCACCGAATCCGCATGCTCCAGAATGCGACGGACCGCCTTGGCAAAATGGCGTCCCTCATAAAACTTGGCTATTTCGTCTCCCTCGTCGGCCAGTTGGCACAAGAGTTGCTTTTCGGTTTCGGTCGTTTCCCGCGCCAATCGGTTGTCAAAATTGTTGTTGACGAAGCGCGCACTGCGACTGGCGATGTTCACCAACTTGCCGACCAGGTCGCTGTTCACCCGCTCGCCAAACTCTTTGGTGTTGAAATCCATATCTTCCAGGCCGCTCGACAACTTGGTGGCAAAGTAGTATCTTATATACTCCGGATCCAGATGTGTAAGATAGTCGCCGGCGGCAATAAAGGTGCCGCGCGATTTTGACATTTTTTCGCCGTTGACGGTTAGGAATCCGTGAGCGAATACGCCGCTTGGCTGGGAAAAACCGGATCCTTTCAGTAGGGCCGGCCAAAAGAGACAGTGGAAATACATAATGTCCTTGCCAATAAAATGAAACACTTCCCGTTTCTCCCATTCGTCCTTAAAGATCTCAAAGAGTTCAGATAGTTCAAATGGCTGATTAGATGCTTTGCCTTGTTTTTGATACAGGTTTGCCAAACTCGCCATATAGCCGATCGGCGCATCCAGCCAAACATAAAAATACTTGTCCGGATGGCCGGGAATTTCAAAACCAAAGTAGGGGGCATCCCGACTGATATCCCATTCCAGCAGGCCGGTGGCGAACCATTCCTTCAGTTTGTTGCGCACCTCGTCTTGCAGGTTGCTGTCCGCCATCCATTTTTGCAGAAAATCGGTGAATTGCGGCAGTTCAAAAAAGAGATGCTCCGACTCGCGAATGCTCGGCACACTCCCGGACAGGCGGGATCTGGGATCTTTCAGCGAAAGGGCATCATAGGTGCAGCTGCATACCTCGCAGTTGTCTCCGTATTGGTCCGGTGTGTCGCATTTTGGGCATCTGCCCCGGATGAAGCGGTCCGCCAAAAAGATCTTTTTTTCTTCGTCATAAAATTGGCGAACGACACGCTTGCCGATATATCCTTTCCGCTGCAACCTGTTGTAAATCATTTCGCTGAGTTGTTTGTTTTCTTCGGAATGTGTGCTGTAAAAATTATCGTAACTGATCCCGAAGTCGCGCAGATGCCGTTCGTGCTCGCGGCGGATATTCTCAATCCAGACAAGAATGTCCGTGTTGGCGCGTTCTGCGGATAGCATCGTGGCGGTGCCGTGCGCATCGTCCGCACATACGAACAGGCAATCGTGACCGCACAGGCGTTGAAATCTAACCCAGATGTCCGTTTGAATATGCTCCAAAAGGTGTCCCAGATGAATGGGGCCGTTGGCATAGGGCAGAGCGGCGGTGACCAGAATGGAACGTTTGTTTTTTATTGACATCTCTTACTTTGATTATAAGAATACCCGCACAATATTGGCGGAGAACGGGTTCGGCATTCGCACTCGCTCCGCCCAAACCGAAAAGAAGCCTATAAAGAAGCCCGAAAAACCCCGGAAAGGAATTAGGTTTTTTTAGTGATGCTTGATGATGGTGAGCCGAGTTTTCCGGATAAAGAAGTTGGAATGAAACAATTAACAACCCAACAACCCGACAACCGGAAAACCATTAAGAAACCGTTAAGAAGCCATATAAGAAGCCATTAAGAAGTAGGGGAGTTGGCAAATTTTCGGTGTTGAAAAATGATCATGAGCCATTGTTTGGTAAGAATCTTTGGGAGGTATTCTTAAGTGCGTCGACTATTCTAAATCTGAAAGTAATCCAGGCTGCCGCCAAAAGAATAAATGGCAGTGTGGGAGTAATAAAAAGACTCACTACGGATGTAAGATCCTCGGTGATAATATCTTTATGGCCCGCAAACATAAGTCCCATCTTTATCAGTAAGTATACCAGGGTAAAAAAATAAAAAACAAGAAAGCCGGTTACAGTGAGATGAAACGATACGGCAACAACGAGTCTGAACCTATGTGTCCACTTTTGAATAGAATAGTCTCTTTTTAATTGATCTTGATAATAAGAGTCAATCTCCGCATCCGTGCCTTCATCTTTTGGGGGCTTTAGTTCTCCCTTGTTATTGGGTAGGTTTTTGGTGAGTGCCGCAAGATCCGTTTTTTTACTTGAATCTGTATCCATTTATCTGTTTATCTATTGGTATGCCGAATAGGTGATATGATTATTTTGCGGTCAGCAAGAGAATCAACTGCGAATTAGGAATGTTCTTTGATTATCAATCCATACCGGGAGATCTTTGCCCGGAGATCTTGACCCAAATATCTTTGTAATAGGTCTTGATTATTTCATTCGCAATAATCGCTTTTTTTTCGTTTACTTGAAACCAAGGAGACCCTTTTGCATGACATAAACCGGAAAGTTCCAAACCGGAATATTTTTTGTAACGCACCCAGACCGCGTCCAGCAGCTCCTTCGTCTCCTGCGACCAACTTGTCTCCCGATAAGAATCGTCAAACAAGTTCGTCGGGACATTGTGTGTTTTTGTATTCTGAACCGCATAATGCAAAACGCGGATAGTGGGGCCATAGAGCCAGGCTTCGATTTCTTCACTGACCAAGGGTTTGTTGAAAATACCCAAGCACCAACCATGTGCCAGATAAACTAACTTCATCATTTGCAGCCTGTCCGGTGCTTTATTTTCCGATTGTGCCTTATGCAGAAAGTACCCGGCAACCGCACGACCGCTATAAGTTGTAACCTCAGTACTCATATTGATATTATATAACTTTTTTTCCAATGAATCCATAATCGCCGAGTGTATTATCTTGCGAGCGTTCAAGAAGTAATCTCAATAGAGAAGGCTCCGCCTGACAGCATATCCGCCAAAACCGCTCGCAGTGGGCGATTTGATTATCAATCCATACCGGGAGAACTTTACCCGGAGATCTTGACCCAAAGATCTTTGTAATAGGCCTTGATTATTTCATTCGCAATAATCGCTTTTTTTTCGTTTACTTGAAACCAAGGAGACCCTTTTGCATGACATAAACCGGAAAGTTCCCTGCCGGAATATTTTTTGTAACGCACCCAGACCGCGTCCAGCAGCTCCTTCGTCTCCTGCGACCAACTTGTCTCCCGATAAGCATCGTCAAACAAGTTCGTCGGGACATTGTGTGTTTTTGTATTCTGAACCGCATAATACAAAACGCGGATAGTGGGGCCATAGAGCCAGGCTTCGATCTCTTCGTCGATTAAGGGTTTGTTGAAAATACCCAAGCACCAACCATGTGCCAGATAAACTAACTTCATCATTTGCAGCCTGTCCAGTGCTTTATTTTCTTGTTTGGCCTTATGCAGAAAGTACCCGGCAACTGCACGACCGCTATAAGTTGTAACCTCAGTACTCATATTGATATTATATAACTTTTTTCCAATGAATCCATAATCGCCGAGTGTATTATCTTGCGAGCGTTCAAGAAGTAATCTCAATAGAGAAGGCTCCGCCTGACAGCATATCCGCCAAAACCGCTTGCAGTGGGCGATTTGATTATCAATCCATACCGGGAGATCTTTGCCCGGAGATCTTGACCCAAAGATCTTTGTAATAGGCCTTGATTATTTCATTCGCAATAATCGCTTTTTTTTCGTTTACTTGAAACCAAGGAGACCCTTTTGCATGACATAAGCCGGAAAGTTCCAAGCCGGAATATTTTTTGTAACGCACCCAGACTGCGTCCAGCAGCTCCTTCGTCTCCTGCGACCAACTTGTCTCCCGATAAGCATCGTCAAACAAGTTCGTCGGGACATTGTGTGTGTTTGTGTGTGTGTTTGTGTGTGTTTTTGTATTCTGAACCGCATTATACAAAACGCGGATAGTGGGGCCATAGAGCCAGGCTTCGATTTCTTCACTGACCAAGGGTTTGTTAAAAATACCCAAGCACCAACCATGTGCCAGATAAGCTAACTTCATCATTTGCAGCCTGTCCGGTGCTTTATTTTCTTGTTTGGCCTTATGCAGAAAGTACCCGGCAACTGCACGACCGCTATAAGTTGTAACCTCAGTACTCATATTGATATTATATAACTTTTTTCCAATGAATTCGTAATCGCCGAGTGTATTATCTTGCGGGCGTTCAATGGCTTTAAGATAATCTCGCCGGCTGTGCCGTACTTCGGAAACTTTTGAGGTATTTTTTTACGATGCGATTATAATAAGATCACAGTAAAAATGAGTAGTATGGAAGATCGTTTTAATTCACATCAATTATTTAATAAGATACTTGTCGAGTATGATCCGAATTTTATTGCCAAGAAGTTAGGATTAAACAGTAATACTGTTTCCCGTTGGTATCAGACAGGGGTGCCGAGTCATTACAGAGGGGATTTTTTGCGAATCCTGGGGAAACAAACCGATAGCCGTGGCGGGGCAAGAGACAAGGATCAGTTTTATACGAAAGCTGAGATTGCCGCCTATTGCTATAAGAAGTTTCATATGGTAGCAAAAAATCTCAAGGTTTCTTTAAGTCCTTATACATTTGTGGAGCCCGGTGCCGGCTGTGGCAGTTTTTACAATGTCTTGCCAAAAAACCGGCGAATAGGCATTGACATAGAACCGCAAGTAAAAAATGCAAATGAGATTCTGGTGCGGGATTACCTCACCTGGAGACCCGAGCGTGCGGGGAAATATGCGGTCATCGGCAATCCTCCTTTTGGTTTGAGAGGACATCTCGCTTTACAGTTTATCAATCATTCTTCGGTGTTTGCGGATATGGTCGCTTTCATATTGCCGCCATTGTTCAACAGCGATGGCAAGGGCGTTCCGGCCAAACGAATCATCAAAAAATACAAACGAGCCTACACGGAAAATTTACCGGACAACTCTTTTCAATATCCGAACGGCAAAGAAGTTAGCGTATCCGTATGCTTCCAGGTATGGACAAAGATTAATACGCACTATATTAAACAAGAAATTAAACATACCTGTTCCGGGTTCATTACGGTGTATTCGTTATCAGACGGAGGCACGCCGAGTAGCACCCGCAACAAAAACATGCTATATGCGTGTGATGTTTACTTGCCTTCCACTTGTTTTAGCGGTATGCGGGCGTACACGGATTTTGAAAAATTGCCGCACAGAAGAGGCTATGGTGTTAAGATTCACCGCAACAAACAAGAGATCGGAAACATACTGACAGAGTGCAACTGAAATAAGATTGCATTTACATCCACAAACGGGGCACTCAATTTGCGAAGAAGTTTAATAGAAGGGGTTGTTATTAAGGGCGGATACAAAAGCGAAACATGGATAGATTAAATAAACCGGTTGCCGATATAGCCGATGAGACATTAAGAGAGATCGTCCGGGAGGTTAAGCAAAAGTCCGTATGGAAAAATACAAACAAATACATAGAGATAAAACGCTTGCCAATAGATAAGAGAGGCAGCTTTGGTGAAAGATTTTTTGCGATGTGTCTGCAGCAAATATATCATCGCCGCATTAAATTTGAATATGCCGACGGAGATCAGGGGGATTGGGATCTAAAAGTAAACGAACGTAAGTTTGAAATTAAAACCGCTTCATTGGATGTTAATCATAGGTTTCAAAACGAAGGACTTAAAAAAGACGGCGATTACGCTGCGATTTTTTTCTTGGGTGTCTCGCCGGATGATTTGTACATCAAGTTTTGGGCAAAGAAAAACATAGATTGGGAAAAGTTACACGACAGAGGCACGGCAAAAACGGGCAGAGGATTTAAGTGTGATTTCAAGTTAAACGAAATGGAAAAAATAACAAGCTTGGCGGATGTTAAAAAGGCGTTTGATCAATTGACAAAGGATTTAAAGAGATAGCATCGCCCCAAGTTATTCCCGGCATGTTCACAAACAACTCTTGCCGGTTCAATTCGGACACAAACAAAAAAAGTCCGGAAATGGGTGGGATTATACAGCATCAGCCCAAGCGGTCCAACACCTGGTCACCGGCATTGGTTGCCAAGATCCGGTCTTGGCGACAAGCGCGGCCGAACATCGGTCCCGATAAACCGATCTGCTTGTTACCCGAATGGTGTCAGTGACATATAACCGGCGGCTGCCGACACCCAGCCGGTTAACGATCGCCCGCAGCATCATCGGTGGCCGGCGCATTTACCGGCACGTCGGCATTGACCTATTTCCCCGCATCGCGCTGGTCTGTGAAGACTTCCATCGGGTCGTGACAGCAAACGGCAGCAGACACTGGCATGCTCATGCTATGTTGTTTTTTGGGAAACCGCAAATGAATGCACACTGTGAACGATTCAATCGCGCTCCTTAAAAAATAACCTTGGGGGAAGAGTTCGGTTGTCATATGCGGCATCTCTTGGTTAAGGATATGCCGGCATTCAACGCCAAGTTCATCGAGTGGTTGGCTTGGTATCATCATCGCGAGCGTCCCCATTATGCTCTCAAACAACTCTCGCCGATCCGGTTTTTACAAAAACAAAAAAGTTCGAAAATGGGCGGATCATACATAATTTTGAAAATTAAAGTTATAATAATAGTTGAGTAATGCCTCAAAAAAAATTAATATTAATCATGATAGAAAACAATAGAAAATAATGAATCAGTTCCACTTTTTTCCTGTGCGGTCGGCGAAAGCAATGTGCCGCGAACAAAGAGGCACGGTATCTGTGCGTCTCCTTAATATTTTTAATGCTTTTAATGCCTTTAAGGCTTTTCCCGAACCCAATAGGGCACGACGGATGTGCATACCGGCTCGTTTTTACGGTGTGCTGCTGGCGGGTATGTTCGGTTTGGTCCTGACAGGTTGTGGCGGCAGCGGCGGCAGCAGCGGCGGTGTCGGCGATCCCGCTTCTCAGAATTTTCCGGCTGTTTTCAATATCCGGGCTCTGGCCGGTGAGGATCATATTCTCGTGGGTTGGACTAATCCGGCCGCGGATAATATCGACGGGCTCGTTATTACCACACGCCGTGACAATGCGAGCGATGGTGGCACAACAGAAGAACTTAATTCTACCGCGGCAGATGTTGCGCCGCTTGTTCGGGTCATCTACAACATTACGGGCTTAACCAATGACATCACTTATCACATCACAGTTGCGGTGCGTTATGAGAACGGCATTATCGTGACCTCACATCCTGTGTCGATCACAACGGGAGCGAGAGTGGGTGTAGGCACAGATATTGATGGTGACGGTGAGGATGATGATAACGATAATTGTCCGTTGGTTGCCAATGCGGACCAAGCCAACACGGACAATGCGGATGACGGCGGTGATGCCTGTGATGATGACGATGACAATGACGGTGTGGCGGATACGGCCGATGCGTTCCGGACAGATGCCTGTGCGAGCATCGATACGGATGGAGACGGAGCACCGGACAAACTCGCTGCCGGCTGCACGACCGGTGTGAATACTACCTTAACAGAAGATCCGGACGATGACAATGATGACGTGGCGGATACGGCCGATGCGTTTGTGACGGATGCCTGTGCGAGTACCGACACGGATAATGACGGCAATCCGGACAGATTATCTGCCGGTTGCACGACCGGTGTGAATACTACCTTAACAGAAGATCCGGACGATGACAATGATGGCGTGGCGGATACGGCCGATACTTGTCCGATCGGTGTTACCGGCTGGACTTCCAATGCGTCCGCGGACCATGACCGTGACGGCTGTCGCGACACAGATGAAGATCCGGACGATGACAATGACGGAGTGAATGACTTTGCCGACGACGGTGTGACCCCGTTAGACAATTGCCGGCTCGTCCGCAATCCGCAACAGCATAACAACGATACCGACGGAGAGGGTGATGCCTGTGACGAGGACGATGACAATGATGGCGTGGCGGATGCGGACGATGCGTTCCGGATAGATGCCTGTGCGAGTGCCGACACGGATGAGGATGGCAATCCGGATAGCCTTGTTCCGGGTTGCACGGCCGGTGTGAATACTACCTTAACAGAAGATTCGGACGATGACAATGATGAAGTGGCGGATACGGACGATAATTGTCCGTTGGTTGCCAATGCGGACCAAGCCAACACGGACAATGCGGATGACGGCGGTGATGCCTGTGATGATGACGATGACAATGATGGCGTGGAGGATATTGCGGATACTTGTCCGATCGGCGCTACCGGCTGGACTTCCAATGCGTCCGCGGACCATGACGGTGATGGCTGTCGCGACAGAGATGAAGATCCGGACGATGACAATGATGGCGTGGCGGATACGGATGATGCGTTTGTGACGGATGCCTGTGCGAGTCTTGACACGGATGGCGATGGCGAACCGGACGAGCTGGCTACCGGCTGCAGGACCGATGTGAATACCACCTTAATAGAAGACTTGGACGATGACAATGACGATGTGGATGATCTTGCGGATACTTGTCCGCGCGGTGTGATCGGCTGGACTTCCAATGCGTCCGCGGACCATGATGGTGACGGCTGTCGGGATAACGATGAGGATGTGGATGACAATAATAATGGCTTGATAGAGATCCACACTTTGGATGACTTGGCGCGGCTGCGCGATGATCTGAACGGCGATGGGACGGATGATGGCCGTATCCCCGAGATTACCTCTGTGGGCTCTATGGGCTGCCCGGATCCGGATGACGATGACGGCGGCTGTTTGGGTTATGAATTAACTCGCTCGTTCAATTTTAGTGATGATGCTTCCTATGCCGCGGGCAGTGGCAATCGGGCTGGCTGGACGACCGGCAGCGGCTGGCAGCCGATCGGCTCTTGTTCCGCTTTGGATGTTTGCACCTCTTATACCGGAATCTTTGACGGCGGCGGTTATCGTATTGCCGATCTGTTCATCTCTGCGAGCGATACTGCCTATGGAGTGGGGTTGTTTGGTGCCTTAACCGGTGGCATCCAAAATCTGCATCTCGGGAATGCGCGTGTCAGTGGCGGTACCACCACTGCTGTGGGCAGCGCTGTGGGCGGCCTGGTTGGGCATGGTGAGGATGCGGATATTCGCAATGCGTCCGTGTCCGGCGGAAGTGTTTTCGGAAATGTTTCCGAGGGTGTTTCCGGGAGCATTGCCGGTGGCCTGGTTGGGTATGGTGAGGATGCGGATATTTACAATGCGTTCGTGTCCGGTGTGGATGTTTCCGGGTTTGTTGCCGGCGGCTTGGTTGGGGATGGTAGGTATGCGGATATTCGCAATGCGTCCGTGTCCGGTGTGGATGTTTCGGGGGCTTTTTTTGTTGGCGGCCTGATTGGGGAGGGGCTTAATGCGGATATTCGCAATGCGTCCGTGTCCGGCGGAAGTGTTGCCGGGAGTTTTGTTGGCGGCCTGGTTGGGTTTGGTGAGGAGCAGGATATTCGCTATGCGTCCGTGTCTGGCGGAAATGTTATCGGGAGTAATGCTGCTGGCGGCCTGGTTGGGTTTGGTGATGAGCAGGATATTCGCTATACGTCCGTGTCCGGTGTGGATGTTTCCGGGAGTGTTGCTGGCGGCTTGGTTGGGAGTGGGATTAATACGGATATTCGCTATGCCTATGTGCTCGGCGGAAGTGTTTCCGGGGACGCGGAGAGTACTTCTGTTGGCGGCCTGGTTGGGCAGGGGGTAGGATTTCAAATTAATTATTCTTATGCCGCCCCCGGGCTTGTTTCAGGTTCCGATAAGGCTGCTGTCGGTGGATTGATCGGCTTCACCGATAATGACACCGATGTCATTGCCACCTATTGGGACAATCAAACCACCATGCAGTCTATGAGTGCCGGTAATTTGGGCGAGGGTCATAGCACGACAGCCTTGCAATCGCCGACCGACTTCACGGGAATCTATGCCGACTGGGGTGACTTCTGGTGTGATCCGAACACCGGCGAGGAAATGGAAGATACCACCGATGACGGGCCAGGTGCCTCCTTCATCCGCGCCTGGGATCTGGGCAACAGCACACAATACCCCGTTCTGAACTGCCATCCTGTCAGCGTAGCAGAGCAACAGCAACGGCAGTAGGCAGTCAGCAGCGGACAAGCGGAATCTAAAGCAGACCGAGAGCTCGTTTGGCTGCTTTGGCGAGCCAAACAGATCGCTTTGGCATCGATGCAGCGTCTGTGAAGATGCTGTGAAGCGGCGATGAAGCGGTTGTGAAGTGTCCGGAAACGCAGACGAGTGCACGGCCAAGAGTGCATTTTTAACAAGCACTGATCTTTTGACAACTTAAACCCCGCAATCGGGCGGGGCTGATCCGGCAAGGCAATCCCGCCGGCTGTGTTTCCTATAATGGAATTCTATGAAGCCACATCCACATCCTTTTTTTACCTTTTGGGACAGCAGCGACAAGAATTTTGCAAAAAAATTTGAAGAACTGCGACAACAAAGAAAGCACTTAAAGAGCAGTCTAAGTAACGGGGCGGGCGGTATTGCCGAACAAGTGGCTGCCGTTTTGAAGCAGGTGCGTGACCGCGGAGATGATGCTCTGCTGGAATTAACCAAGCGTTATGACAAGCGGGACGCCCAAAGCATTCGTCAACTGACCTTCGGCCCCGAACAGTTTGCGGCCGCCTACCGGGCGATTTCTCCCGCTTTGCGCGATGCGATGCATTCTATGAAGGACCGGATCATTGCCTATCATCGCAGCCAGATTCAATACAGTTGGCGTCAGGAATCCAAAGTTGGTGCCAAGCGCGATTCGGTTGTCGTTTGCGGGCAGAAAATAGTTCCGTTGGAGCGGGTTGGCATCTATGTCCCCGGCGGGACTGCGGTTTATCCTTCCAGTCTGCTGATGTGCGCCCTGCCGGCACAGATTGCCGAGGTTGAGGATATCACGATTGTCAGCCCTGTGAACGAAGACGCGGTCGCCTTGTTGGCGGCGGCACATATTGCCAAGGCGAATCGCCTGCACACCATAGGCGGCGCGCAGGCCATTGCGGCCCTGGCTTACGGCACGGAATCCGTGCGGGCGACGGACAAGATCGTCGGACCGGGGAATGCGTATGTCACCGAAGCCAAGCGGCAACTGTTCGGTGTGGTGGGCATTGATATGACGGCGGGCCCTTCGGAAGTGGCAATAGTGGCGGACGAAAACGCACCGCCCGAATGGGTGGCGGCGGATCTGTGCGCCCAGGCGGAACACGATCCCGATGCGGGGGTTTCTCTGTTTAGTCCGTCCGAGCCCCTGCTGCTGGCAACTGTGCGGGAATTGGGGAAGTTAACAGGCATAACGGGCATGGCGGATGCCCGCGATGCCGCCGATACGACGGATGCGACGGATGTTTTGCCGAGATGGGAAATCATTAAAGAAGCCCTTCGCCGCCGGGGACTGCTGGTGAAAACCCGTTCGGTTGCGGAAGCGGCGCGTCTCGCCGATTCCCTTGCTCCCGAGCATTTGCAATTAATGGTTGCCGATCCGGAACCGTTGGAAGAGGAAATTCATCGGACGGCGGCCGTTTTCATGGGGAATGCCTGTCCGACGACATTCGGCGATTATGGTGCGGGTCCGAACCACACTCTGCCGACATCGCCGGCTGCGGCATTTATGTCGCCGCTGGGTGTTTATGATTTTGTCAAGCGCGTTGGCATTCTCGGTGTGCGAGGGAATGCGGATCCGGAGTGGGTGCGGACAACCGAGGAGTTGGCGGCGGCGGAAGGTCTGACCGCCCATGCTCTTTCCGCCAAGTTAAGGCGGACGGATGAAGATACCTCACAGTAACAGCCCTCCTGTTTTCGCCGAGCATCTGCGGGCGTTGGATCATTACCGGGCGACACAGCCGGGAGAGGGTCTTGCCCGGCTTAACGCGATGGAGTGTCCCTATGGGTTTGAACTCTGGGCGGATGAATGGGCGGTGGCACTCAAACGGGCGGAGGTGAATCGTTATCCTGTTCGGTTGCCGGCAATCTTGCCGCGGTTGCGGCGGCCGTTCTCTGTGCCGGATGGGGCGGAACTGATTCCGGGCAACGGCTCGGATGAGTT
The DNA here is from genome assembly GCA_965209035.1 of Gammaproteobacteria bacterium. Lineage (GTDB taxonomy): Bacteria > Pseudomonadota > Gammaproteobacteria > CBDBNL01 > JAAOII01 > CBDBPY01. Next base: position 621,921 of record OZ242372.1, on the reverse strand, counting down.
GATTCAAATGCTACTCATTTTGAGAGGCTGTGCCAATTTGAAGGTGTTAAGCCCGACACCGAGTTTTGTGATGTACGAGCGGATCACGCGACTGCTCGGCGGCGAGTTTGTCGGTTTTCCGCTGGACCGAAACGACAACTTTGTGCCGGATCCGTCAAAGTTTGAGGAGGCGGTTCGGAAGCATCGCCCGAATGTCATTTTCCTTTCTTTGCCGAATAACCCAACCGGCAATATGTTCCCGCCGGAATTGGCGGAAATTGCCGCCGCCTCGGGCGCACTTACGGTGGTGGACTGTGCCTATCGTTTTTTTGATGAGCCGCCCCGATTACCGGATATGCACAAGTTTCCGAATTTGGTCGTTATTTGGACGCTTTCAAAGATTGGAATGGCGGGGCTGCGTTTTGGGTTTGCGGCCGCACAGCCCGAAGTGGCGGAGCAGCTGCGTAAGATTCGCTTGCCCTATAACATTGGTGTTTTGACGGAGGCAAGCCTTGATTTTGTGACAGAGACGGACAGGATGCAAACGATCATCCGCAGGGCATCGGAAATTCGGCAAGAGCGCGAGCGGATGCTTGCCGAAATGCGGCAACTGCCCGGTATCCGGCCCTATCCGAGCACGACGAACTTCGTCCTGTTTGAGGTTCTTTCACGACCGGCTGCCGATCTGCATAAAGATCTTCTGGGGCGTCAGATATTAGTTAAAAACCTGACGGGTGCGGATCCCGCCTTGGAAGGATGCCTGCGCGTTTCCATGGGCACACCGACTGAAAACCGGATCTTTTTAGATACTCTTAAGTCGCTTCTTTAAAGGATGAGTTTTTTAGAGACGAACACAACGCAAGTTGCTTTAACAGGGGGACAGGGGGCGGCAGGCCGGGAGTCGGATGTGCGCTTTTTGGCATCGCGAGTGCGATCGCGATGAGGTTGGTTGGTTGAAAAAGGAGGAAGTTAATTTAAGGCCGGAGCACACCAAGGCCGGCACAACCGGTTTGGCGAGGGCGGAGCAAAGAATCGCGGCGGGTGCGCGTAAACTCGGCATGATTCCGGATCAGCGGGCACTGGAACTCATCATGCAATACCTGGAACTTTTGGAAGATGCTAATCGCAAGTTTAACCTCACGGCTGTCCCGCGCGAGCATTGGGATGTGCGACATATTTTGGATAGTCTGAGTGTCGCTCCCTTCATCGCCGGTGAAAAGGCGGCGGATATCGGCAGCGGGGCGGGTTTGCCGGGAATTCCTTTGGCGATCATCGCACCGGATCGCCGTTGGACTTTGATTGAGAAGACCGGTAAAAAATGTGGCTTTTTGTTGCAGGTCAGGCGAGTTCTTAAACTCAACAATGTTTCCGTTTTGCATCATCGGGTGGTGGCGGGAAGCGATCCGGCCGCGAGCAACTTGGAAATCCTTGAGGCATTTGATTGTGTGATCGGTCGTTCCGTGGCAACCGCGGAAGATCTTTGCGCTATTGCTTATTCGTTGCTTAAGCCGGGCGGTCTTGTCCTGCATATGCGCGGGCGCGGCCAACCCGAGATGCCGGCGGGCGACGAATTTTGGGATGCGCCGAGCAGACACAGGTTGCAAGTTCCCTTTTTGGGGGCGCAGCGTCACCTAGATACCTGGCGTAAACGCCAGGGGGATATCTGGCGCAAGCACCGGGGGGATATTTCCGGCAAGGCTCAGCCGGACACTTCGCGCAAGGACCAACCAAATATTTCTGGCAAGGACCAATCGGATGTTTCACGCAAGGCTCAGCCGGATATTTCCGGCAAGGCCCAACCGGATATTTCTGGCAAGGACCAATCGGATATTTCACGGAAGGACCAACCAAATATTTCTGGCAAGGACCAATCGGATGTTTCACGCAAGGCTCAGCCGGGTATTTCCGGCAAGGCTCAGCCGGATACTTCGCGCAAGCGTTCGGCATCATAAAAGAAGCAAGATGGCATATATTACGGCTGTAACCAATCAAAAGGGTGGCGTTGCCAAAACGACCACTTGTATCAATTTGGGCGCGAGTTTGGTGGTGACCAGACGGCGTGTCCTTGTCGTGGATATGGACCCGCAAGGCAACGCCACTGTCGGCAGTGGCTATGAAAAGCGCGCCACGGATCCGACTGTTTATGATGTTTTTGCGGGCAAGGTGCGGATACAAAAAGCGATTATCAAACAGACCAAAGCCCTTTATGACCTCCTGCCCGCCAACCGAGATCTGACGGCGGCGGAAGTGGGGTTGCTTTCCAAAAAAGATAAGCATAATGTTCTCAAAAAGGCGTTGGACCGGGTGCGCGATGACTATGATTATATTTTTATAGACTGCCCGCCTTCGCTTAACATTTTGACCGTTAACGCGATGTGTGCCGCCGACGGTCTGTTGGTGCCGGTGCAGTGCGAATACTTTGCGTTGGAGGGGCTCACGGATCTCATCGGCACGGTGGAAGGCATTCGCGCCACGGTCAACAAGAAACTGGTGATAGAAGGGATGCTCCGCACTCTTTACGACAAGCGGAATCGGTTAACCCGCGAGGTGTCGGATCAACTTCTTAAAAACTTCGGCGACAAAGTATATAATGTCATTATCCCGCGCAATGTGCGGTTGGCGGAAGCTCCAAGCCACGGTGTGCCGGTGCTAAGTTATGACAAGGCTTCCGCGGGCAGTATCACTTATCTGGCACTTGCCGGCGAATTTATGAGACGACACGAACAATAATGAACAAGAGAAAAGCACTCGGCAAGGATTTGTCCGCCCTACTGGGCGACCTTGCCGTAACAGACGGCATTGCCGATACGGCCGATACGCCCGAGCATAGCGGCGAAGGCATCGCCGACATTGACATCCGTAAAATTTCCCGTGCGGCCCGTCAATCCAGACAGGTGTTTGATGCGGATAAGATCGCGGAACTTGCCAATTCCATTCGCGCCAGCGGACTGCTGCAACCGATCATCGTCCGACCGAAACCGGGCGGCGAGGACGAGTATGAGTTGGTCGCCGGCGAAAGACGCTGGCGGGCGGCGCAGGCGGCCGGCTTAACCAATGTGCCGAGTATTGTCCGCAAGATGGATGACAATCAGGCCGCGGTGCTGGGGCTTATGGAAAATGTCCAGCGACAGGATCTGGGTCCCTACGAGCAGGCAGTCGCGCTCAAAGAATTGATGACAACATACTCTTACACCCAGCAGGCACTGGGCGAGCGGTTGGGGATGCCGCGGGCGAGCATCGCCAACCTTTTAAGATTATTAAACTTGGCACCCGCCGCCCGGCAACTTCTGCGCGATGGTCTTTTGGACCCGGGGCATGCCAAGGTCATTTTGAGTTTGCCGCCGCCGGCTCAAGAACAGGCGGCGGCTGCTATCTCCGCCAAAAAGTTAAATGTCCGTCAAGCGGAACAACTGGTGAGGCGTCTGTCCGGTAAAAGATCCGACAGCGGGAAGCCCGGCGGCAGACAGGACCCGGATATCCGCGCTCTCGGAGACGAACTGAGCGATCAACTGGGCGTTTCGGTGTCTTTTGCCCACCGCAAGGATGGCGGTGGCAAGATGACAGTGAATTATTCCAACCTCGAGGAACTGGACAGAATCCTTGTGCCACTCAGAGGCGGCGGCAAAACAAAAACCAAAACCAACAAAAAGTAGCCGTTTAGGCATCTAAGCGTCTATACATCTCAAACATCCGAACATCTTTGCGGGGGCCGGGAATATTCTTAAGATTCTTTCTTTTAAGCCACTTGAAGGACGGCGGTGGCAAGATGACAGTGAATTATTCCAACCTCGAGGAACTGGACAGAATCCTTGTGCCACTCAGAGGCGGCGGCAAAACAAAAACCAAAACCAACAAAAAGTAGCCGTTTAGGCATCTAAGCGTCTATACATCTCAAACATCCGAACATCTTTGCGGGGGCCGGGAATATTCTTAAGATTCTTTCTTTTAAGCCACTTGAAGGATGGCGGTGGCAAGATGACAGTGAATTATTCCAACCTCGAGAAGCCGGACAGAATCCTTGTGCCACTCAGAGGCGGCGGCAAAACAAAAACCAAAACCAACAAAAAGTAGCCGTTAGGCATTAAGAAACTGCTCGAGAGTATTTCAACCGTCCCCGTTATGCTCACAAACAACTCTCGCCGGCTGAGTTCGCTTCGGACAACAACACGCGGCGTCCAAAACCGGGTGGGATCATACACATCTCACTGGTCAGTGTCGACACCTCCGCTGCTTCGGCCCGTTCCGCCCGGCTGTTCACCGCCATGCAAAACATGCTCGGCGTGCGGATCGAAAAAGTCCTCACCGACAATGGCAGTGAGTTCGCCAAAGACTTCCACCGGGTTGTGACCGCAAACGGCAGCACCCACTGGTATACTTATACTATGTTGTTTTTTGGGAAACCGCAAATGAATGCACACTGCGAACGGTTTAATCGCACTTCTTTAATAAATACCTTGGGGGAAGAGTTCGGTTGTCATATGCGGCATCTCCTGTTTAAGGATCTGCCGGCATTCAACGCCAAACTCATCGAGTGGCTGGCTTGGTATCATCGCGAGCGTCCCCGTTATGCTCACAAACAACTCTCGCCGGCTGAGTTCGCTTCGGACAACAACACGCGGCGTCCAAAACCGGGTGGGATCATACACAATACAATTTTTTTGCCGGGTTTCGATATAAAATAATTTTATGAAACTTTACGAACTGGCAACACCGGACGGTGTTCTGTATAGCCCGCCCTGCTGGCGCATTCGGTTGCTGTTGGAATTGCGCGGGCTGGAGTTTGAGTCTGTGCCGATCAATTACAAAAAAATCCCGACGGTGAGAGGACCGCACGATGAAGAATTTAAGACAGTGCCCATTCTCTGCAATGAGATGATCGGGATGAACGATTCTTGGGAAATTGCAAACTACCTGGACCGGTCCTATGCCGCCCGCGGCAAGTTGTTTCGTAACGAAGCGGAGCGGGCCCAGAGTGTTTACATGCAACATACGATGCACAGTTTTTATATGTTGTCTTTTAGGCTTGCCGCGTTTAATATCTTTAATGCTCTTGCCGATGAGGACAGGGAGTATTTTCGCGCCACGCGCGAAAAACGGTTGGGATGCCGACTGGAAGATGCCGCCAAGGGGGCGGATCCGGCCAAACTGATAAAAGCATTTGACACCATTGCGGATTTCTTGGAGGCGGAGAAGTTCTTCGGCGGCAACATGCCGAACTATGCCGACATCATCGTCCTGTCGCACATTCAATATTGTGTGCAAACGGGGCGCGTTAATATTCCCGCAGAGTTACCGCCGATTGGCCGCTGGGTGGGGCGCTGCGCGCAGGGATTGCCGAGTTTAAAAAAATGGTATGACGGGGGCGGGGCGGTCGCCTCGGCTCCGGCGAGCGCATCGGTCGCATCGGCAGAGGCAAAATGAAACCAAACGCCAAAAAATATCCCTTTGCCGATCTTGCCCGGCGCGAGAAGCAGTACACCGAATGGCGACGACATCTGCACCGTGCGCCGGAACTTTCCGGCGAAGAGGCGAGGACGGCTGCGTTTGTTTGTGAGCGTTTGAAAGAGGCGAATGTTCCTTATAAGATGCTTGCCGGCGGAGTGGTGGCGCGCTTGGATCACCCGAACGGGAAAAGGGAGCTGCCGGCGATTGGCTTGCGCGCGGATATGGACGCGCTTCCCATCCGGGAGGAAAATACTTTTAAGCATCGCTCCGCCAACCCGGGCGTGATGCATGCCTGCGGCCACGACGGGCATACCGCGATGCTGCTCGCGGCGGCGGACTTCTTGGCGGCACGACGCGAACATCTTGCCGGCACTGTTTACTTTATTTTTCAACCTGCCGAAGAAGAGGGGGACGGCGCCGTCAAGATGATGAATGCCGGGTTATTTCGTAAGTTTCCGATGCGGCGCGTGTTTGGTTTGCATAATTGGCCGGGGTTGCCTGTTGGGCAGTTTGCTGTTTTTGATGCGGAAGTGATGGCGGCGGTGGATCTGTTTGACATAGAAATTCGCGGCCAGGGCGGGCATGCCGCCATACCGCACAAGGGCAAGGATGCCTTGTTGGCGGCGGCGCAATTTATGAACCTCGCCCAGACATTGGTTAGTCGGGATACGGACCCTGCGGATACCGCGGTTGTGAGTTTTACCGCCTGCCATGCCGGCGAGAATTACAATGTCCTGCCGGCAACTGTGCACTTAAAAGGAACGCTGCGTTACTTCCGCAAACAGACGCGGCGCACTCTTGTTACCGGCATGCGCCGCCTGCTGTCTTCCGTATGCGGTGCCTATGGTCTGAAAGGCAACTTCACCGAAAAGACGGTGACCGTGGCTACTATTAATGAAAAGGAGTCGGCGGATTTTTGCGAATCCGCCGCCCGTGCCGTTTCGTCCCGACGCGTCAGACGAGATCTGTTGCCGAGCACCGGCGGCGAAGATTTTGCTTATATGCTGGAAGAGGTTCCCGGCTGCTATGCTTGGCTGGGCAACGGCAACTCCTCACCGCTGCATACGCCGAAGTATGACTTTAATGACGCTGCTCTGGGAATCGGCGCGCGTTATTGGTGTGCGTTATCTTGCCGTCCGCGCAGCGGGCCTCCTTTCGTATCACGGACATCGGATCAATAACAGACGGGCGGGACCGAGCCAGCCCGTTTCTTCTTCCGCCCTCGCTCTCACCGGATTAAAAGTGCGGTCGCTTTTGCGTCCCGGCTCACAACTAAAATGACGACATCGCATCAAACAACACACATCCATTTTCTGGGGATTGCCGGCACCTTCATGACAGGGCTTGCCTTGTTGGCGCGCTCTTTGGGATACAAAATTAGCGGCACGGATGCGCGGATCTATCCGCCTATGAGCGACATTCTTGCCGGAGCGGGTGTGCGTGTGATTGAAAACTACGCGGCGGACAACTTGCCGTCCGCCGATCTGTATGTGATTGGCAATGCAATGCAGCGGGGGGTGCCGTCCGTGGAAAAAATCCTCAACGAACATCTGCCCTATGTTTCCGCCCCCGAATGGTTGGCACGGCATCTGCTAAGGCAACCGGGAATGCGCACAGTCTGCGCGGTTGCGGGAACACACGGTAAAACAACCACAACCGCGCTCCTTGCCCATCTTTGCCGCGAATGCGGCCTGCGACCGGGCTACCTAATCGGCGGTCATTCCAAAAACTTTAACTTGCCGGCCGACCCGGGCGGCGGGGATCTGTTTGTGCTGGAAGCGGACGAATACGACAGTGCCTTCTTCGACAAACGAGCAAAGTTCATTCATTACAGACCGGACATTCTTGTTATTAATAATCTGGAATACGATCATGCCGACATCTTCCCGGATATGGAGGCATTGGTCAGGGAGTTCCGTCACCTGCTGCGCACCGTCCCGGAACGCGGTCATGTCATTTATCGGCACGGCAATAAGGTATTGGAAAAATTACTAGCGGAAGAATGCCGCGCCCATCGCCATCGCCTTTGCCATGCCGATGAGTTACCCGAAGCCCTTGCGGCCGCCCAAGCCGCCAAGGACGCCACTCTGTGGACAATCGGCCGCAAGGGCTCCGGCAATGGCCACGATAAGGACAACGGCTGCGATAATGCTTGGTTCGCCGAGCAGTACATTCTCGGCGGTGAAAAAGAAAATGCCAGCGCAGCCGCCCCGGTAAAACAGGATGCCGTCACAGCTGCCCGGACGCAAGAGGAGACGGGCGATGATCGGAGTGGGTTTAAACTTCAATTTACATCGCGTTTGACGGGCAGACATAATGCGGACAATACGCTCGCCGCCTTGGCGTGCCTGCGTCTTTTAACCAAGGCGGATCCCACCGATGCGCTCGCCGGTTTTCGCGGGGTAGAAAGGCGGTTGCAGTCGCTCGGGTTTTTCGGCCGAAACGAGCCGGGCATAGAATTGATCAGCGACTTTGCCCATCATCCCACCGCCATTCGCGCGAGTTTGGAAGCTTTAAAGGAAGCGAATCAGCGACGGTTACTTGCCGTGGTTGTGCCGGCTTCCAATAGTATGCGTTTGGGAGTTCACAAAGAGAGTCTGGCGGCTGCGACTGCCGTTGCGGACGAGGTTTTCTGGTTTGCGCCGCGCCCGTTGCACTGGGACCCGACCCTTCTGTTTGCCAACGAGCGAGGTAGCCTGCGGGCAAATTTCTTTACGGACATACGAACCCTGTGCACACAACTCGGTAAAAGGGCAAAGAACGGCGACAGGATTGTCATCATGTCAAATGCCGCACTCACCGAACTGACGGACGGGATCCGGCGCGAACTGGGCCCCGCAAAAGAATCGTCAGAATCGTCACCGCCCGGAAAATAAGCCCGGCTATTAAAGAACCCGCAAACAGGAGGGCAAGGGAGCTCGGCTGCCGCACTGCCGCAAGAATAAAAACATAAGGTGAGTTTGGGCATTTTGGGAAGTTTGGGATCTGGCGGCGGAAGTTGTTTCCATTCTCTAAAACCTCCAATTTCTCGGTTTGTTTATTCACTTATAATATGAGTTATGGAGATAAGACCGATCATCCGGCACAACTTGCATTGCGTGTTTGCCGATGCATACATTTTTAGCCGGAGTTAACTACAATAGGCAACATCAACACGAACATCGCCGCTATCGCTATCATCGCCATCGCCGCCACGCCAGCATCATCCTCATCCTCATCCCCATCCCCAAATGCCATATCATTCCCATTCCGACCGAAGAAATCTCCGCCAAAAGCCAAACACCAAACACCAAAAGTAATTTTTACTATGGATTTGTTATACAATACTATTTAACTGATACTAATTAACAGCAACAGATATTGTATTTATTAATTAAATGACGAGTAAACAAACACGACCGGTCAATTTGAACTTGTTTGCCTTTCGGTTTCCCGTAATGGCAATCGCTTCTATCTTGCATCGCATCAGCGGCCTGATGTTGGTGTTCGGTCTGCCGGCGCTCATATGGGGCTGGTCCTACTCGCTCACCGGCGAAACCGCCTATCGCCAAGTGGCGTCCGTGTTGCAACTCCCTCCTTTTTCCGTTGCCCTGTGGTTGTTTGCCAGTCTGTTGTTTTATCATTTGCTTGCCGGCGTTAAGCATCTGTTGATGGACCTCGGTTGGGGCGAGGAACTGCGCAGTGCCAAGTTGCTTTCTCGCCTGGTCATTCTTTTTGGCTTGGTGTTTTCTCTTGTAGTGTTTTATCTGCTATTCTTATGAGTGCGACAAATCTTACCCGCAGCGGTTTGGCGGATTATCTGGTGCAGCGTTTTTCGGCGGTTATTTTGCTGGCATATGTGTTGTTTTTGGTATGGTTTTTTGCTGTCTGCGGCGGCCAACCGACATATGACGAGTGGTTCGGCTTATTTCGCAATACCCCCGTGCGGATTTTCACCTTAATTGCTATGGTGGCATTAACCGGTCATATCTGGGTGGGCGTATGGACTATTTTGACCGACTATGTTCGGGCTACGGGGTTGCGTCTGTTGTTGTTGGCATTACTGGCATTGGGAGTCTTCGCACAGTTGGCGTGGGTTGTCACTGTCCTCTGGCAACTGTAATCGGGCGGCGACGACAGCATCAATCACTCGGTCACTTTAATAAAATAAAAACAAATAAAGAAGATGCCTAAAATTCATCAAGAATCTTACGATGCCGTCATCATTGGCGGCGGCGGTTCCGGGCTACGGACTTCCTTGCAGTTGGCGCGCTCCGGTCTGCGCACTGCCGTTCTCAGCAAGGTGTTCCCAACCCGCTCACACACAGTTTCCGCCCAGGGCGGAATTACCTGTGCGATTGCCAGTGCCGACCCGGAAGACGATTGGCGTTGGCATATGTATGACACAGTCAAAGGCTCGGATTACATAGGCGATCAGAATGCAATTGAATATATGTGCCGCGAGGGACCCAAAGCCGTTTTTGAGATGGAGCATCTGGGTTTGCCTTTTTCGCGCACGGAAAACGGGCGAATCTATCAGCGTCCTTTTGGCGGGCAATCCAAGGACTTCGGCAAGGGCGGGCAGGCTGCCAGAACATGCGCCGCCGCCGACAGGACGGGGCACGCACTGTTGCATACTCTTTTTCAAGCCAACATCAAATACGGCACAAGTTTCCTTAATGAGTGGTTTGCCATAGATTTGGTGACCAACCACAAGTCGCAAGTTTGCGGTGTCCTGGCAATCTGCATTGAGACAGGCGAGCGGGTTTTTGTGCGGGCGCGAGCCGTTGTGTTGGCGACCGGCGGTGCCGGGCGGATTTATCAATCCACCACCAACGCGCACATTAATACGGGGGACGGCTTGGGAATGACATTGCGAGCGGGCTTTGCCCTGCAAGATATGGAAATGTGGCAGTTTCATCCCACCGGCATTTACGGGGCGGGCGTCCTTGTTACCGAAGGCTGTCGCGGCGAAGGCGGTTATCTGATTAACGGCGAAGGCGAACGGTTTATGGAGCGGTACGCACCCAACGCCAAGGACCTTGCCGGACGGGATGTGGTGGCACGCTCGATGACTCTGGAAACTATGGAAGGGCGCGGGGTCGGCGATAAAAAAGACCATGTCCTGCTTAAGTTGGATCATCTGGGGGCGGAAACCCTGAACAGCAGACTGCCCGGTATCGTGGAATTATCAAAAACCTTCGCACATGTGGACCCGGCGAAAGAGCCGATTCCCGTCATCCCGACATGCCACTATATGATGGGCGGCGTGCCGACGAACATTTACGGCCAAGCGATGAATCCGAAACCCGGCGGCAAGGACGAGTTGATTGACGGTCTTTATGCGGTGGGTGAAAGTGCCTGTGTTTCGGTGCATGGTGCCAACCGGCTCGGTGGCAATTCGCTGTTGGACTTGATTGTGTTTGGTCGTGCCACGGGTCTGTTCTTGGAAAGGGCTCTTAAGGAAGGAGATGCCGGCACGGACCCTGCGGACGACGATTTGGAAAAAGCAGCCGCCCGTCTTAACCGTTGGGATGCTTCCGAAGGAGGGGAAACTCCGGACGCCATTCGTTTTAACTTACAAGAGATTATGCAGCAATATTTTGGCGTATTTAGAACCGGCGAGAAGATGGAACACGGCATCAAGAAACTGAATGAAATCCGAGCACGGATTGAAAAAGCCCATTTGCCCGATAAGAGTCGCGTTTTCAATACGGCACGCATAGAAGCCCTGGAGTTGGATAACCTGATGGAAGTTGCGATGGCGACAGCCGTTGCCGCCTTTCAGCGTACGGAAAGTCGCGGCGCACATTCGCGCGACGACTGCCCCGACCGAGACGACAAAAACTGGTTGGTGCATTCGGTGTATTACAAGGGTGCCGCCAAGATCACCAAGCGCGCCGTCAATATGCAGCCGGAGAGTATGGATACATTTAAACCTCAAATAAGAACTTATTAATATGCTAAAAGTAGACATTTACAGATACAATCCGGACGAGGATCGCAAACCCTATATGCAATCCGTGGAAGTCGATCTGCCGAAAGGCAAAGATTTGATGGTGCTGGATATCCTTCATTTGGTAAAAGAAAAGAAAATACCGTCCCTGGCCTTTCGCCGTTCTTGTCGCGAAGGTGTTTGCGGTTCCGACGGAATGAACATTAACGGCAAGAACGCACTGGCTTGTGTTACCCCCTTGTCCAAGGCGGCGCGCGGTAACAAACTGGTGCTTCGCCCTTTGCCGGGATTGCCTGTGGTGCGCGATCTGGTCGTGGATATGGAACCGTTTTATCGTCAATACGAAAAAATAAAGCCTTATTTAATGAATGACGAGCCGACGACCGGCATCGAGCGGCTGCAGTCCCCCGAGGAGCGCGCCAAACTGGACGGGCTTTATGAGTGCATTCTTTGTGCCTGCTGTTCCACATCATGCCCGTCTTTCTGGTGGAACCCCGACAAGTTCATCGGCCCCGCCGGCTTGCTGCAATCCTATCGGTTTCTTGCGGACAGTCGCGATCGAGCCACCTCGGAACGCCTCGAAGAACTGGAAGACGCTTACAGCGTGTTTCGCTGTCGCGGGATCATGAATTGCGTCAGTGTTTGCCCCAAGGAATTAAATCCTACCAAGGCAATCGGTAATATCAAAAAGATGATGGCAGCCAATCGTGCGTAACAGAAGTCCGTTCGTTGGTTTCGGTAGTTTTGTTTTTGCGGTTGCTTTCTCTCTTTTGGCGGCATGTGCGACCCCGACCAGCGGTGTTTACTTTGACGAAGAAAACGCCGACAAGGTTGAAATCGGTATGAGCGAGGAGATGGTAGAAGAATTATTGGGGACCCCCTATCTGGTAGAACCGTATATCGGCGGCGAAAAGTGGATCTGGGCTTATTCCACCCGAGATCTGGATACCTCCTTTGCAATTACGATTGAAAATGACGAGGTCACCTCAATCAGCGGTTATCACGAAAACAAGAGATAACTCGGACTGAGATGGCAAGTGATCACGGCTCTTTGCCCGAATATAAGAACGATCCGGCGGATCTTGGCATTGCGTCTTCGCAGTCATCCGGCAATAACCTGGTTTACTTGGAGATCCTGTATGACGAGTATCTTAAGGATCCGCTTGCTGTTCCCGAAACCTGGAGAAACTATTTTCGCCAACTGAAAAACGGCGACGGAATTGCCGAGGCGGATGTTGGCTATGCGACTTTGCTGCGGCGATTGGAACAACAGGTTCCGGCACAGCGGCATCATAACGGAACCCCCGCCGAAATCGGGGTCATCGCGGACACCGCGGACGAAACGCGGGGGTTGCATGGCAGTTCCTACGATCTGGCACAGGCCTACCGCATTCACGGGCACAAGGCTGCCCGCATTAATCCTCTGGAATACAGGCAACGGCGGGATACTGCCGAATTGGATAATGCCTATAAGAAACTTCTCAACGGCGACCCCACGGCTGCTTGCGATGTTTCTTCCACCTTCTTGCCGGTCAAAGGCAAGATCCCTTTGAACAAATATGTCGGCCTGCTAAAACAAACCTACTGCGGTTCCATCGGCGCCGAGTTCATACATATTGACGACAGGCGGAAAAGAAAGTGGTTGAAACAAAAGATGGAAAATGCCGCCGGCCATTACAACTGGGCAAAACCACAAAAACGCAGAATTCTTGGCAAGTTGATTGCCGCCGCCGGCTTGGAACACGCACTCGCCGCCAAGTATCCCGGCACCAAGCGCTTCGGTTTGGAGGGCGGCGAAGCACTCATACCGCTAACGGATTACCTGGTGCAATCCGCGGGCGAGGCGGGTTGTAAGGAAATCGTCATCGGCATGGCACACCGCGGCCGCTTGAACATGCTGGTGAATATCTTCGGCAAGAGTCCCAAGTCTCTTTTTGACGAGTTTGAGGGTAAAATTGGCGTCGGCGCTCCGGAGGATTTTGGCGGTGATGTCAAGTATCATCAGGGGATTTCCAGCAATCTGAACACCGAAGGCGGCGCAGTGCATATGGCTCTTGCGTTTAATCCGTCCCATTTGGAAATCGTCATCCCGGTGTTGATGGGCTCGGTGCGGGCACGCCAGGACAGACGCAAAGACAGCGAGGGCAAGCGGGTGCTGCCGATTGCCATTCACGGCGATGCGGCCTTTTCCGGTCAAGGTGTGGTGATGGAATCGTTGCAAATGTCGCAGCTGCGCGGTTTTCACATAGGAGGTACGGTGCATATCATTCTGGATAATCAAATCGGTTTCACAACCAGTTTGGCGGGTGATGCGCGTTCCACTTTTTATGCCACCGACATTGCCAAGTTCATCGGCGCTCCGATATTTCATGTGAATGGCGACGACCCGGAAGCGCTTCTTTTTGCAGGAAAACTGGCGTTGGAGTATCGGGCGGAGTTTCATTCCGATGTGGTGATTGATTTGATCTGTTATCGCAAATACGGCCATAACGAAGCCGATGAGCCGGCCATCACACAGCCGAGGATGTATCGGCACATTAAGCGGCATCCGGGTGCCGTCAAAATTTACGCCGACAAGTTGATCGCAGAGTCTGTGATAAGCGAAGAGGATGCGGAAATGGAAAAAGAATCTTACCGGGAGAAATTGGACAACAACGAGATTTCGTTGATGAGTTTGACCAAGGCGCCGAATAAAAATATGTTCGTGGATTGGGATCCTTATCTGGGACACAAATGGGAGAACCAATTTGATACGGGCGTTGATGCCGCCGTGCTTAACCGCATTGGCAAAAAGTTGGAGACTGCCCCCAAAGATTGGAACCTGCATCGGACGGTTCGCAAGGTTCTGGGAAACCGGAAGGAAATGCGCGCGGGTAAAAGAAAGATAGATTGGGGCTATGCCGAATTGCTGGCTTATGGCACGCTGGTGGATGCCGGTTTTCCGGTGCGTATCAGCGGGCAGGACAGTCGGCGCGGGACCTTCTCGCACAGGCACGCTGTCCTTCACGAGCAGGATACCGGAGATGGCTATTGCAATCTGGGTTATATTTCCAAGAAGCAGGGAAACTTTCAGATTTTTGACTCCTATCTTTCCGAAGAGGCGGCGATGGCGTTTGAATACGGCTATGCGACAACCAGACCGGATGGCTTGGTTGTTTGGGAGGCACAGTTTGGCGATTTTGCCAACGGCGCCCAGGTGGTGATAGACCAGTTTTTGTCCAGCGGCGAGTCCAAATGGATGCGACTTTGCGGTCTGGTTCTTTTGTTGCCACACGGATACGAAGGCCAGGGACCGGAACATTCTTCGGCTCGGCTGGAACGGTTCTTACAACTCTGTGCCGGTATGAATATGCAGGTCTGTGTCCCGTCCACCGCCGCCCAGGTGTTTCATATGTTGCGGCGTCAGGTGGTTCGCCCCTTGCGCAAGCCGTTGGTGGTGATGATGCCGAAGAGTCTTCTGCGCAAGGAAGAAGCGGCGTCCGACTTGGAGGAATTGACACGGGGAGGTTTTAAGCCGGTCATCGGTTGCGAGCGAACAAAAAACCGCAAGGATGTTCGCCGGGTGGTTCTTTGTAGCGGCAAGGTTTACTACGAACTGATTCAAAAGAAGCGGGAAGATAACTTCCCGGATGCCGAGGTGGTTCGCATTGAACAAGTTTATCCCTTCCCGCACGAAGAATTGAAGGCGGTGCTGAGACCGTTTAAGAATGTGGATAAGATTGTTTGGTGTCAGGAAGAACCAAAAAACCAGGGGGCATGGTATAGCAGCAAGCATCACCTGGAAATTGCCGTGCGCGATTATGTGCCAAATGCCGAACTGCAATATGCGGGCAGAGAGGCATCCTCTTCGCCGGCAACCGGTTATAACAGTTTGCACCACAAACAGCAGATGCAGTTGGTGGAGGCTGCTTTTACCGAATAACTATGCCGGATATTAAGGTTCCCGCTTTCCCTGAATCCATCGAGCAGGGGCAGGTTCTTTCCTGGCGCAAGAGCAAGGGCGAAAGTTTTGCCCGGGACGAACTTCTGGTGGAAATAGAAACGGACAAGGTTGTTATGGAAGTGCCGGCCCCGTCCGCCGGAGTTCTTACGGAAATCAAAATAAAAGAAGGCGAGACGGTCACCGCTAATCAGGTGATAGGCTCTTACGAGGCCGGCAAGGGGGCAAAAGAAAGCAAAGAAGCCGGGGAAACCAAAGAATCCAAAGAGTCCTCGGAAGCTAAAGAAACTAAAGAAGCTAGAGAAGTTAAGGAAACAACATCACCGACACAGAAAAAGACCAACAGCGAGCCGGCCGCACCGGCACCTGCCGCTGCCGCTGCTTCTACTTCCGATGCCTCTGATGCGGGGCGGGAAAAAGCACCGGTAAAAAGCGGACCCGCGGCGCGCCGTCTTGCCCGGGAAACCGGTATGGATATCTCTTCCGTCAAGGTCGGCAACCGCCCGGTGACCAAACAGGATCTTGTCGCAAGTTTGGGTGCCTCTGCCGAGACAGTCTCGGCCGAGCGCAAACAAGAGCGAGTGCCGATGAGTCGCCTGCGCGCAAGCATCGCCAAGCGATTGGTGCAATCCCAACAGACGGCCGCAATGCTGACCACTTTCAACGAGGTTAATATGCGTCCCGTAATGGAGCTGCGGGCCGCGCATAAAAAAGAGTTTGAAAGCAAGCACGGCGCCCGGCTCGGGTTTATGTCGTTCTTCGTGCGTGCCTGCGTATATGGGCTGCGGCGGTTTCCGGAAGTGAATGCCTACATAGAAGGCGAAGAGATTGTCTATCACAATTACAACGACATTGGCATTGCCGTGTCTTCCCCCCGCGGCCTAGTGGTGCCGGTTTTACGCGATGCCCATGTGATGGACCTGGCAGCCGTGGAAAAACAGATTGCCGAATTCGGCGAAAAAGCCAAAAACGCAAAATTGTCCCTGGACGAACTGCAAGGCGGGACCTTTACGATTTCCAACGGCGGTGTTTTTGGCTCGCTGATGTCCACGCCGATTATCAATCCCCCACAGACAGCTATCCTCGGCATGCACAAGATCCAGGAACGCCCCGTTGCCAAAGACGGAGAAGTGCAAATTCTGCCGATGATGTATCTGGCACTTTCGTATGACCACCGTATGATAGACGGCAAAACGGCGGTGCAGTTTCTGGTAGCCATTAAAGAATTTTTGGAATACCCCGGACTGGAACTTCTGGGCTTGTAACACACAGGTATTCGGTTGTCGTCACGGGGGCAACCAACCGGACCAACACGACCAACCCGCAATTCACAAACGACAATTCATTTATGGCAACGAATCCCAAACACATCCTGGCGTTGGACCAGGGAACAACAAGTAGCCGCGCAATGCTGTTTGACCGCAAAGCGAACTGCGCGGGACAGGGGCAGTTGGAGTTTCCCCAATACTTCCCCGCTCCGGGTCTGGTGGAGCACGACCTCAACGAGATATGGGACAGCCAATGTGCCGCGGTGGCGGCCGCATTAAAAGACGCCGGATTGGGCATGCAAGATGTCGCCGGCATCGGCATCACCAATCAGCGCGAAACCATTGCCATCTGGGACAAAAAGAGCGGCGAACCTTTGGCTCGGGCATTGGTTTGGCAGGACAAACGCACTTCGGATCTGATGCGCCGTCTTGCGAGCCAAAAAGAGATGATTACCGCAAAGACCGGGCTGTTACCGGATCCTTACTTCTCCGCCTCAAAATTGAAGTGGTTGCTTGACAATGTGCGCGATGCCCGCACTCTTGCCAAACAAGGCAGGCTGGCGGCCGGCACCATAGATACCTGGCTAATTTACAAACTCACCGGCGGCGAACATATCACCGATATCGGCAATGCGGCGCGCACCCTGTTATTTAATATTCACACGCTTAAATGGGACGAAGAACTGCTGGAGTTGTTTGACATTCCAGCCGGCATCCTACCGCAGGTTGTTGCTTCCTCCGGTGTTTGCGGCAAAACAAAATCAGGTCTGTTTGGGGCAACCTCCGTGCCGATTGCCGGTATTGCCGGCGACCAACACGCGGCCCTCTTCGGTCAAACCTGTTTTGAAGAGGGGATGGTCAAAAACACTTACGGCACTGGCTGTTTCACACTGATGAACACGGGCCATCGGCCGGCACTGAGCGCGCACAACCTGCTGACAACGATTGCCTGGCAGTTGCCCGGCGAGAAGCCCGTGTATGCTCTGGAAGGGAGCGTTTTTGTGGCAGGCTCCGCCATTCAGTGGCTGCGTGACGGTCTGGGTCTTATCAAAACCGCCGAAGAAATTAACACACTTGCCGCCAAAGACAACGGCGGCGTTTATTTTGTGCCGGCTTTTGTCGGTTTGGGTGCGCCCCATTGGGATCCGAATGCAAGAGGGATGATGATCGGGATCACCCGCGGCACCACCGCCGGACATCTGGCACGAGCCGTTTTGGAGAGCATCGCCTTTCAATCCGTGGATCTGGTTGACGCGATGCGGCGGGGCTATCATACGGACGATACGGACGATACGGACGATACGGATGATACGGAAATTACTGTCATGCGTGCCGACGGCGGCGCCACGGCAAGTGCGCTATTGATGCAAATCCAGGCCGACCTTCTCGGCTTGCCGGTTCAGATCCCCCGCATCAAGGAAACCACCGCGCTGGGTGCCGCCTATTTGGCGGGGTTGGCATGCGGTCTGTGGAAGGATACCGAAGAGCTATCCGCCCTCGGCGGGACCGAGAAGACCTACAGCCCGCGACAGCCGGCCGCCGAGCGAGACGCCCTGATGGAACGATGGCACGCGGCGGTGGAACGCAGTAAGAATTGGGCATCGGCATAATCTATTAATATTCCCGGCGCCTTGGATGCATCTTGGGGGTATCTTGCATGCGGCTTGGATGCACCTTGCATGCGTTTGGGATGCGTTTTGGATGTGGCTTGTTCGCGAGTACGCGGATGCCGGAAAAGGCATTGAAACTATCGGAACTATCGCAACTATCAAAACTATCGGATCAATGACTAACGGCTATCTTTGTTATGCATCTTTTGTCCCGCCCTGGCGAGAGGCACTGCGCCAACTGCGCCGCGGCAAACCGAGTCTGTTTGTCAAAGATACTCTGCGGAAACTTCGTTACGATCTCGGCGGGAGTTTGAGCCGCGGCCCAAGTCCCGAAATCTTGGCGGACCACATGCGGTTCTCGGGAGGAATGCCTGCTTAAAGAGGCTCTTTATCTCGGCCGCACTGCGGTGGTTTTTCCGTTGGAACCGGACCCCGTCCACAACTTTGGCAAGGCTGACAATCCTTCCGTTAGCGACTATTATGATCTGTCGGCATCCTATGCGGTCACGAATGCCGCCGGACCGGTTCGGGAAGACTGGTGGAATTATTCTTTCCCGGTATCCCATCTGACCGAGAACGAGTCGGCAAGAAAAAAGTTGGATTACATCCCGATGCGAGATTTCCCGGCGAAGGCGGGCTCGTTTCAGCCATATTTTGTTCCTCAAACACAAGAGATCACCGCCCAACAAAACAAACAGCATCCTCTGATTGTTCGCTACTTGCACCCGCCGGATCGGGTAACATACCAAATCAAAACCAAACCGCTCTTTTGCGACTTTTATCGCCGGACGGAATTGTATTTACAAACAGCCGCGCCTCTCGTAACTATTGCCCGTGAAACGATTGCCAAACTCGGACACTACCACTTTTTGAGTTGCCGGCTGCCTTGGGACGATCACAGAAAGTTTGACAAAGCCGATGCCGAGCGAATGATTGCAAAATGGAACCCGAAGTATTATCCTGTTTTGAAGCACTTTCTGTCCGGCGAAGATCTGTGTCGGCAACTTGTCAAAAAATTCCCGCCCGGTACGGATATCTATGTGGCTTCCAATCTCTGGAAACCCAATGATGCGGATTACTTTGCTCCTTTGCGCAAGACTTATCGGGTGTCCCGCTGTTACGACTTTCCGCGTCTCGCCGCTATGGCGGACCCGGCAGGGCAAAACCCGAACCCGAATACGGCAGGGCTATACTTAATTGAGAATATGATTAAAAGCAAGGCATCCCCCAAATTATCCTTGCACTTTTTAGATGAGACAAAATTTGATAAAAGTTGGGCGGAGGTTTGATAAGGCTTTGACACAAGTTTGGCAAAATCTTGCCAAGGTTTTAACTGAGAATTGAAAAAACTTCCGAAGTACCCCGACAAATTTTGGATGCCACTCACGGATAGAGTATAATAAACACACACATAAAAAATATACAAAAACATAAAAGCAAATGAAATGACAAATGTAATCGGTATTAAAGACAGAGAGGAGAGCGGCGCCAACATCTTCTGGCTGTTGGCCTCTTCGGCGGACGACAAGAATGTGGTGGTGGTTGACCCCGGCAAGAGTCGCCCCATATTGGAGTATCTGCAAAAGAACAACCTGCGGCCGGACAGCATTCTTATCACCCATCATCACGGCGACCATACGGCGGGGATTGAAGATATTATTGCCGAGTATCACTGCCCGGTGCTGGGGCCCGAAAACGAGAAGATTGAAAGCATCACCCAGGCCTTCACCGAAGGTGATGCGTTTGACAGAGCGGGTATTCATTTTGAGGTGCTTTCGCTGCCCGGCCATACTTTGGACCATATTGGTTTTATCGCCGATAAGAAACATTTCTTTTGCGGTGATGTCCTCTTTGGTTGCGGCTGCGGCAGAGTGTTTGAAGGGACCGCGGAGCAAATGCACGCAACCTTGCAAAAGTGCGCTCAGTTGCCGCCGGAAACCTTGCTATACTGGGGACACGAATACACGACCGCCAACCTGGCGTTTGCCAGTCGGATAGAGCCGAATAACGATGCCTTGAAACAGCGATTGGAAGAAACCCAAAAACGTCTCTCGGAACATAACGGCATCGCCGCCCCGATCACCCTGGCGGAAGAATTGGCAACCAATCCCTTCTTGCGTGCCGACCGCTCGGATGTCCGCGAGAAGATGGAAGAACTGCGGGATCTGAAGTTATCCGATCCGGTGGAGGTGTTTGCCGCCCTGCGTCTGTGGCGTAACGAGTTCTAAAACCCGGTGCTTAACTGTGCGAAATTAAATGTCCGTTTCGCACAATTGCCGCCGCATCGTGCGGATGCAAACTTTCCAAATGACGGACATTGATGTAAAAACCGCGCTCCGTATAATCGGCAAACGCATTCCGCAAAGAGCGGGCGGCATCCTCGCAAAACATTAAATTTTCCCCGTTCAGACGGGCAAACTGCTGCTCGTCCTCCCGCTTCACAACTAACTGCACTGCTGTCTTCAAAGATTCTTCCGCCTTCCGAATCAGTTCCCAAAGAGGGAATGCCTCGCACGGCTCAATCATTAAACTAATCTTGGCGATACTTCTTTGGCTGTGCGGGGTGGCGATTTCCTTTTCCGCCTCTTGCAACCATTGTTGTCCTTCCTCCACAGACAGCGTCGATGTTTCTTGAAAGCGTTCGGCAAACTTGCGACTAATCAGTTGGCGCGCCAATGCCGCCGAGCAGGGGCAAGTGGAAGAATAGATAAACTGCATATCCAACTGGCAAGACACTTTCCCGCGACGATTTAGCATCCAAATCCGTATCGGATAACAGGACCAGCCGGAATTGTCGCTTAGCAATGATTTTTTGCGAACAAACAAGTCAAATGTAATCCCGATTTTGGTTGCCGAACTGATGTTATCCTGCTTGCGGATCATCCGCTCGGTCAGTTCTTGCAAAGTGGGGTAAGTCAGTATCTCTTTCTCACTCGATTCCGTTAGAAGGATATATATCCGCGACATATGAATGCCACGCGCCTTCGGATCCTGCAGATCCACATAGCAATTAATCTTACCGGTGGTTGGTTGAATGCCGAGAACGGAGTCCTCAATCTTCAAAGGAAGGACAATATGCTCCATCCCCACCCAGTTCAGTCTGCCCGGTTCGGATGCCACACTGTCCTGGGTGATATCGGGTAGGTCTGTGATTTTTTGTTGGTTTGCTTTCATTCGTATTGCGACCAAGCCGGGCACAATGCCGCTGGCGTCTTTCCGTTATTGATTATATTGCCGCTTTGCCTTTGCCATTTATGGAAGTGTGTATATATGTGCGGGATCTGTGTCGCTTCGCTTTTATCTTTTATGCTTCGCTTCTGTTATATATGTGCTATCGTCAGCATCACGCGTTGGGGAACAAACGCAACTTGGTCGCCTTGGTTAATAGCAGATTAATCATTCTGTCGGCGATGCTCTCGCTCATCTCTCCCAAACGACTCGCCAGATGCTTTTTCTTTTTCACCTTGACTTCATAAAGCGTCGCCTTTTCGGTTTGCTTCAAAAGATAGGCGTCACTGGTGAGCACCTCGTCCACGAGATTTAACTTCAAGGCCTCCTCGCCAAACCAAACCTCACCGGTCGCCACCTTTTTTAAGGGCAAATCGGGCCGATATTTCTTAATGAGATTCTTAAAGAGTTCATGCACCCTGTTCAGATCATCCACAAACTTCTTGCGTCCTTTGGGAGTATTTTTTCCCAGCATCGTCAAAGTGCGTTTATACTCGCCGGCCGTATGCTGTTCTATGTCTATATTCCGCTCCCGCAGAAACTCGTGAATGTTCGGCAACTGCCCGATCACCCCGATAGAACCCACCACGGCAAAAGGAGCCGCACAGATTTTGTCCCCCATCGCGGCCATCATATAGCCGCCGCTGGCGGCCACCCGATCCACGCAGACCGTCAGTTTCAATTTATGCTCCTTCAACCGCAACAACTGCGCCGCCGCCAAGCCATAGGTATGCACAAAGCCGCCGGCACTTTCCAGTTTCAAAATCACCTCCTGTCCCGCCTTTGCCACATTGATTAGCGAAGAAATCGTCACCGCCAAATCGTCCACCTGAGACGCTTGTATATCACCGGTGAACCCGATGACATAGGCAATCTTCTTTTTCTCCGTCACCTTTTTTTGTTTCTTCTTATGCTCCTTTTGTCTGCGCTTGCTCTCGGCTTTGCGCTCTTTCGAAGAGAGCAGTTGATACTTAATCGGCAGAGACACCCGATCGAACATATCATTGAGATTAGACACCTCAAGTTCCGGTTCGCGCGACTTGCCAAACCGACTGCGTGATCGGGCGACACTCGCAATAAAAATAACGACAAACATAAAACCGCCAATCACGGTTACAAGTTTTAGTAAAAAGATCAAATATTCAGATAACACTTCCATAGGTCCTCACAAATTAAATATAAAACAAATATAAAAAGATAATATGCCGAATCCTCGGTTAAGAAAACAACGAGAGACGGGAAACCTCCGCCAAAAGATTTAGCATACCCTTCTTATTATAAGTATTCGCAAACCCACTTTCAATATGTGCGGCGGGTATTTTTTGTGATTTTGCGTTGTGGCGATTCTGTGGCTGCTCTTTGCAGGTCCTGTGCCGGTTTTTTTACCGGCTCTGTACCGGTCCTGCGTCGGTTTTTTGCCGGCGAGTGCCCACTCCAGCAGGAGACGGGCGGGGGCACGGCAGGGGAGTGGCGGACGGGCAATCGGATGGCGGATGGAGGAGGCTCGGCGAAGCAAGGCGAACAAAGTATCGGCGGGGGAGGGGAGGTTCGGCGAAGCAAGGCGAACAAAGCGAATAAAGCATCTCAATCTCAAGGGGCGACCGGTATCCGGCGGCTGCCGGGCTATGGGGCTGTTTGACTGTTTAACATCCCGCTGTTCGGCATTTCCAAACCTTACAGATCCGTGCAAACATCCGGGCGATTCGAGTTATAATTTAACTATAAGATGTTGCAATTACTAAAATCATTTATCAATTACACATAAGTTACATATCAATTACATATCAACTATATAGAGGTCAAATCATCATGCAAAACAACTTACTCACCAAAACCCTTAACAAACTTCTCTCCGAAGAACTGGGCGCAACGCACAGTTATATGCTCCATGCCCGTGTCCTGCACCACACAGGATATGTTCGCCTGGCGGAGGAAATCAAGCGTCAAGCCATCGACGAGATGCACCACGCCCAAACCCTAATGGACAGAATCCTGTTCCTGGACGGGAAACCCGAAATGTCCCTGCCGGGCGGGGTCAATTTTGTGCAACAGCCGCAAGAAATCCTGGCGGAACAACGCAAGATGGAAACCGCGGCAATCGCTTCCTATAAAGAAGGCATCACCGCCGCCCACAAGGTGAGTGATTTCATCACCGCTCGTATGTTGGAGCATATTCTTGCCGACGAAGAGAAGCACCTGGATTGGCTGGATGTCCAGTTAAACCTGATAGACACACTCGGCTTTGCCGAATATGCCGCCAGCTTGACCGTGTCCTTAAAAGACGGCGGCAAGAGTTAAGAACCGGACAAACAAAAACAAAATCGAACCGCTTCGTCCTTTAATACACGAAACGGTTAAACGCCAAAGCAAGACAAACTGCTGTTTGTCGTTATTGCGAGGTGGGGTCTGAAAAGGAGGACTGTTGGAGTCTGTTTACTATTCACTCCAAGTTTGATTATCCGGGTTATTTCTTTTATTCGTATTCTGCGATAAAGGCTTTAATCAACTTGGTTGGTAGTTCGTCTTTGTGTGTTATTTTATTAATGGGAATTGGCTCGGTTGCCCAAAAACATTTATTATGATCCTGGTACTTAAACTTTTTGGATAATCTTTTCTCTTGCCTATGCAAGAAATTTGGGATCCAACCAATCGGGTTATTTTTTCCCTTGGAATATATTTGGATGATCCGGGCATGATATGGAAAAAAGGTGCCCATAATATCTATTACAAAAGTGGGAAGAATAATACCTTTGTTCGGCTTGCAATGTATCCCGATATTTCCCTGCCATTTACTGACATCAATCTTAATAATATCATTTGACTTATTCCGAAAGTAGTTTAAATTTTCTTCTTTCGTAAGATTTTCAATGAGATATTCTTCATACCTTTTGCATTTCTCAAAAAGAAGTTGTGATTTTTCTGTATTACCTTCTTGTTGAAGGAATGTCTTCATTGTTTCTTTAAGTTTATTGTCCATAGTCAGGCTTTGTATTGTCCTTATTCTTTATAAAGCATAATAAAAATTGTAGATATTCCGGGTGTGCGTCTGAGGCATACTTGCCAAGGTTCTTTTCAATTTTTTTAATTAACCGATCTGCGCGTTTTTCTTTCTAAATTTTAATTATCCGGACTATTATTATTCTCCGTATTCTTTGAGAAGGGCGTTTATTAACTTGCCGAGAACATTGTCCTCATTTGTTATTTCATCCATAGGAATTGATTCTTTTATTCGGAATTTATTATTATCATGTTCCGGTATTTTAAATTCTTCCAAAAGAGAAAATTTGTGCAAGAGATTTTTCGTCCGTTCCGGATATCCTGGCCCTCTTTTTTCTTCGCGAAAAAACACATCAATAATTACATTGTCCGGTAAACAATCCAAGAGGTCTATGGCAAAAGTAGGGCGGCTTTGATCAAACTTTTCCTCAAAATCTATATAAATGTATTTTCTCTTATTCCGTTTACGGGGGACAGTACCCCATAGGGAGGCATTGATGATATCAGATTTATCGTTGAAGTATTTTAAGTTTTTATCACTTATAAGTCGTTCTCTGAGGTGCTCTTTATACTCTTGAAGTACATCAATAAAATTTTGTGCTTTTTTCGCATTATTTTTTTCTTTTTGTAGAAAGTCTTGCATTTCTTGAATAAATTTATTGTCTGTAGTTAAATTTTGTATTGTCTTTATAAAGTCTAATAAAAATGGAAAGTATTTTGGATTTGCATCCATCACATACTTGCCTAAGTTCTTTTCAATTTTTTTAAAAAATTCATCGTAAGTAATCGGAATAAAATTTTCATGTTGTTCTTGCTTATTAAGGCTAAGTATCACATAAACAGGTTTTAGTTTGGAAGAATCATCCAAATAGTTTGAGGCAACCTCTTTTATAGTTTTCTCATAATTCTTAAAATCGTTGTTATAAGCATCGGCATATATTTTGTTCTCTATGCCGATGACATGTCTTCTCGTTTTTATCAGTAGGTCTATGCGTTTTCTTTCATCCGTGCTGTACTCTCTGCTAACATTGACAACTTCTATGCCCTCGGTCGCAAAATTATCATCCGGGCTTTTTTCTTTATATACTTCAAGCAAAGAAGATATCAACAGATCACCGAGATGATGTTGGGCGCCTGTTTTAAAAAAGAATGCTAATATATTGCTACAAAAATTCTCTTTTCTCTGGTGGTGGGTGATCTCTATAAAAGTTGGTGACTGTTCCACTGTCTCCAAAGAAAGAATCCCTTCGGCCTCCGCCTTCCGCAGCAATTCCGCCCATCTGGCAATTAGAATTTCGTTCATTATTTCTTTTATCTATAACTTATAGCGAAACAGAATATTTGAATTGCACCAAACCGAATGTCATTCGCCGGCCTGTTTCGCTTTTGTTTCGTATTCTTTGAGAATAGCTTTTATCAACCTGTCGAGAACATTGTCCTCATTTGTTATTTTATCCATAGGAATTGATTCTTTTATTCGGAATTTATTTTCGTCCTTTTCTGACACTTTAAATTCTTTTTCCAGAGAAGAATCACGCAAGAGTTTCTTTGTCCATTCCGAATGTTCCAAAGACCAATCTTTTTTGTGGAGAAATACATCAATAGTTACGCTAGCAGGTAAGCAATGAAAAAGATCTATCCCAAAGTGTGTGTGGTCTTGATCAATCCTTTCCTTAAAACCGATGTAAATATATTTTTTCTTACCTCCTGTGCCGTTCTTCCAATCTGCACCGATGATGTCAGATTTTTTATTGAAATGTTCTAATAATTTTTTATCTCCTATCAGTCGTTCCCTGAGATGCTCCTTATACTTTTGAATGGCATCGGTAAGTTGTTCTATTTTTTCCACATTGTCTTTTTCTTTTTGTAGAAATTCTTGTATTTCTTGATTAAGTTCGTTGTTCATAGTTAGATTTTGTATTGTCTTTATAAAGTCTAATAAAAAAGGTAGGTATTTTGGATTTGCATCCATCACATACTTACCCAAGTTCTTTTCAATTTTTTTAAAAAATTCATCGTAAGTAATCGGAATAAAATTTTCATGTTGTTCTTGCTTATTAAGGCTAAGTATCACATAAACAGGTTTTAGTTTGGAAGAATCATCCAAATAGTTTGAGGCAACCTCTCTTATAGTTTTCTCATAATTCTTAAAATCGTTGTTATAGGCATCGGCATATATTTTGTTCTCTATGCCGATGACATGTCTTCTGGTTTTTATCAGCAGGTCTATGCGTTTTCTTTCATCCGTGCTGTACTCTCTGCTAACATTGACAACTTCTATGCCCTCGGTCGCAAAATTATCATCCGGGCTTTTTTCTTTATATACTTCAAGCAAAGAAGATACCAACAGATCACCGAGATGATGTTGGGCGCCTGTTTTAAAAAAGAATGCTAATATATTGCTACAAAAATTCTCTTTTCTCTGGTGGCGGGTGATCTCTATAAAAGTCGGTGGTTGTTCCACTGTCCCCAAAGAAAGAATCCCTTCGGCTTCCGCCTTCCGTAGCAATTCCGTCCATCTGGCAATTAGAATTTCGTCCATAATTTTGATTTATAACTTATAGCGAAACAGAATATTTGAATTGCACCAAACCAAAGGTCATTCGTTTGCCTGCTTCGCTTTTGTTTCGTGTTCTTTGAAAAGGGCTTTTATCAGGTCGCCCAAAGCATTGTTCTCGTCAGTTATTTCATTGATGGGGATGGGTTCCTTTATCCGAAACCTGCCGATGTTTTCATCCATCTCAAATTTTTTATCCAACGCATAATTGTTGAGAAAAGACCTTAACCTTTCCTCCCAATTATTCTTTCTGAAGAATATAGCCATATCCGCATGATCGGGAAAACAAGTCCATATGTCTATGGCAAGAGTAGGGCTCTGTTTATCATAATTACAATCTATAACAAGAGTCTGCTTTCGATGGATCCAAGTGTTAATGATGTTCGGCTGCTTCTCCTCGAAGTGTTTTAGATGTTCTGTGCTCAAGAGACTTTGATCCAACATCCCTTTATACCTTGTGCATTTCTCAAAAAAATCTGTGATTTCTTTGGTGTTCTCTTTTTTCTCGAGAACCGCTTTCATTTCCTCTTTAAATTGGCTGTTTTTTTTATCGTTCATAGTGATATTTTGTATTGTTCTTATAAAGTGTAATAAAAATTGTAGATATTCCGGATTCGCAGCCGTAGCATACTTGCCCAGTTTCTTCTCAATTCTTTCAAAAAAATCATCATAGGTAATCGGAATAAAACTTTTGTGTTTTTTCTGCTCATAAGGGCTGAGTAAAACACAAACTGGCTGTCGTTTGGCAGCACTGCCAAAATCATTGGCGGCAAGATCTTTTATAGTTTTTTCGTATTCCTCAAAATCGTTATAAGCCCAGGCGTATATTTTGTTTTCTATGCCGATGATATGTCGGCGCGTTTCAATTAACAGGTCTATGCGTTTGCCGTCATCTGTGAGATATTCTCTTGCAACATTGTTAACCTTGATGTCATCGGTTGCAATATCTGTGCCGTCACCTTTTGCCGAGACCGCCTCGAGCAGGGAAGACACCACCAGGTCGCCCATATCATGCTCCGCATCGGTTTGAAAAAAGAATGCCAGTATATTGCTACAAAAATTCTCCTTGGCCTGATAGCCGGTAACCTCTATCAAAGTGGGCGGTTGCCGCTCCGATACCGGCAAGGCGGGAAGTTTTTCTGCCTTTGACCGCAATGGCCCCCAATCGGGAGATTTAGTTTCGTTCATTTGTAGTGATTGATAGTAATTAGTGTATTTTATAGCAGAGAGATTATTGTTCTCAGTTTAATTGCAGAAGAGGCGAACAAAGAAGATGCTTTTAGATTATAATAGTAATGACTTTATTTTTATAAAAGTGTATAAAAGTAAAGAAAATCGTTATAATTTATATTTTCTTAACTATAATAAGAGTATGTTACAAATAGATACTGGTAGCACAGAAGCACTCTCGGAAGATTTTTTGGGGAAGGTCGCTGAGATCAAGGGCGGGTTGTCGTTATATCCCGGTGTTGTTAGAGCAGGTTTTCGACAGGAGGGTTCACCATTGCCGGGTGACTATATGCGGACGATACTCATGCGAGATATCACAACAGACGACACGATAGATATGAAAAGGATCGGGGAAATTATGCTGCATCGTGTCCGCTATTTGTCCGATCGCGGGGGTGAGAAAGATTATTTGGAATATGGCAGAAACATCAACCGACATAGTTCTACGGCGAGAAGAACCATTGTTCAACACAAATGGGATACTTACACACCCGAAGAAAAGCGGAAGCGTCGCCAAGACATCTTAAAAAACTACGCACTGCGTTCGGGGGATATCCTGCTAAAAACCAGAGGCAATAACTACCGGGCTGTTTTGGTCGGCGGCGATGTTCCCGAAGACACCGTATTTGCACTGCCACTTGTCAGAATTCGCATTAGAGATATGGAATCTTTAATTCCGCATTACCTTCATTGGTTCATTAACAGTCCCTTGGTGCAAAGATTTCTGATAAGACATTCGGAAGGAACTTTATTGCGACAAGTCACTTTGAAAATATTGGGCAAGATGCGCGTTCTTATTCCTTCAATTAGAAGGCAACGCGATATCGGGGCAATCAATAAATTGCTTATCAAACAAAAACAACTGACCAAACAATTGACGGCCAAGCGGGAAGAGTATATTCAAGGCAAGTTAATGAACTTTGTCCGACACGATTATTATTTAGAGGAACAGAAATAAAACTATTAAATCATGAACAATAAAAATCAAGAGAAAAAAACAATCGCCTCCGCCGACATCAATCGCATTGTTTGGTCGGCATGCGATACTTTTCGCGGTCCTATGGATCCGACTCAATACAAGGACTACATCCTGGTCACCTTGTTTTGGAAATATATTTCGGATGTATTCGCCAAGCACAAAAAAACGATTCAAAGCGAACACGGAGATAAACCCGGAGTTGTCGCCAGGATGTTGGAATTGGAAGATTGGCGCATACCGGAAGAGTGTGATTTCCATTCTTTGTATGAAGCCAGAAACGACGACGATATCGGTGACCAAATCAACAAAAAACTTCGCAAGATAGAAACGGCAAACAGCGACAAGTTTGAAGGTATTTTTAGTAATGTGAATTTCAATAGCGACGAAAACTTGGGCGAAACCCGCGATCGCAACAGCCGGCTGAGAAAACTTTTGGAAGGATTTAACCGTTTACCCGATTTTGGCAAGGACGAAATCTCCGATGATATTATTGGCAATTCTTACATTTACCTTATAGAGCGTTTTGCTTCGGATGCCGGTAAGAAGGCGGGCGAATTTTACACCCCGCACAAGATATCAGAACTGGTAGCCCGCCTTGCCGCGCCGGTTGCAGGTGACAAAATTTGCGACCCGGCATGTGGTTCCGGCTCCTTGCTGCTGGAGGCGGCCCGCGTGTTATACAAACAATTCGGCACAAAAAATTACAGACTTGCCGGTATGGAAATCAATAACAATACTTGGGCTATGGCACGCATGAACTTTCTGCTCAGTGCCTTACCAAACACAAACGATGCCCGGCTGGAGAAATGCAATGCTCTTACGGACCCTCAGTTAAAAGACGGAGACGACTTGTTAAAGTTTGAGGTCATTGTTGCCAACCCGCCGTTTTCGTTAAAAAATTGGGGTGCCGGCCAGGTAGAAGATGACAGGTATGGTCGCTTTCACCGAGGAGTGCCATCAGATGGCAGAGGGGACTGGGCGTTTTTATCCCATATGATAGCGGCCGCCACTCCGCAAAAAGGGCGAGTGGCGGTTATTGTCCCGCATGGTGTTCTGTTTCGCGGGGCATCGGAAGGGCGAATTCGCCGCAGTGTCATAGAGGACAATCTGCTGGATACTGTCGTTGGCTTGCCGTCAAACCTGTTTCAAAGTACCGGTATTCCTGTGACGATTCTTGTATTTGACAAGTCGCGCCAACCCGGCGGTGTTAATGCGGATCGTAAAGATGTTTTGTTTATAGATGCCTCGCGTGATTTTGATGCCGGGAAGAACCAAAACAGTATCGCAGACGAGCATATTGGCAAGATTCTTGAAACCCGTAAAAAGAGAAAAAGTGTTCCCGGCTATGCTTACCTTGCCAGCCCGAAGGATATAGAGGTTAATGACTATAACTTAAACATCCCGCGCTATGTGGATACATACAAAGAAGATGAAGTGCAGGATCCGCATAAGTTGCAACTGGAGATAGAAGAATTGGAAACGCAACTGACAACCGTCCGTGCCGAAATGAAAGAGCATCTGGTAGAACTTGAGAAACAAAACTCGGCGAAGAAATGAAAGTACTCTTACGGAAAAGTAAAACGAATTTGGAGAGGGGAACTTCTTTGAATAATAGGTATGGGCAATGTTTGACTTTGACCTATGCCGAACCTATATTAACAAATCATTAATAATAATCATTATGACAAAAAATATATTAGGCTATTCTTTTGAGGGACCCTTTCAAAAGGATAGTGGTGCTATTGGAAATCAGCCGGGTGTCTATGTTGTCTATGACAATGCAGGTACGAAAGTTGTAGATGTTGGTCAATCTGAAACACTCGCAGATCGTTTGAGCGATCACGATCGTGAAGATTGTTGGAAACAAAATGGCTGGTCCTCTAATGAGGATAATATCTATGTCTACTATGTTGATTCCAAAGCGGACAGAGATATTGTGGAACAATCAACTCGGACTGTATTCAAGCCATCTTGTGGTGAAAGATAAAACCGAAAAGGATTCGGCGGGAGCATTCGCTTCCTCCGCATCCTTTTATGATTTAGAAAAAATGGTTTATTGCAATTGAAATATGAGTAAAAAAGATAAGGCCAATAAAATGGAAAAAGTTAAATTACAATCAAAGTGGAAAAAAGCAGCGGTAGGTGATGTGGCAGAGGTGTTTCGCGGAAATACATTATTAAAATCTCATCTCGATAAAGAGGGTAAGTATAAATGTATTCTTTACGGTGAATTGTATACGAAGTATTCTGAGGTTATTTCAACAGTGCAGAGTCATACCAATCTCAAAAAGGGTATTTCTTCCAAAACGGGGGATGTTTTATTGCCCGGCTCAACCACAACTATTGCATTAGATTTGGCGAATGCTACCGCCTTATTGGAAGATGATGTGTTATTGGGAGCAGATGTAAATATTATTAGGTCTAAAAACTTAATTGAGTATGACCCTGTTTTTTTGGCATTCTATCTTACACACATAAAAAAGAAAGAAATTGCAATATACGCACAAGGTATAACCATCGTTCACTTGTATGCCAAAGACATTAAAAAAGTTGTGTTAATTTTTCCACCACTATCGGACCAAAAGAAAATAGTTGCCATCCTATCCACCTGGGATCAAGCCATTCAAAAGACTGAGAAGTTAATAGAAGCGAAGGAAAAATATTTCAAGTACCTTGTGCAAAAGTTGGTAACTGGCACTGGCTCGCCTAAGAGAAAAAAGATAAAACTACAAGATGCTCTGACCGAGATTTCTATTCGTAATAAAGACAATCAGGTGGATAGAGTATTAAGTGTAACAAATAAAAACGGATTTGTCCTGGCACAAGAGCAATTTTTACGGCGGGTGGCAAGCATAAATCTGACCAATTATAAGATGGTGTGCAGGGGACAGTACAGCTACAATCCTGCAAGAATAAATGTAGGATCTATTGCTCGATTAGATAATTGGGATCGAGGTATTGTTAGTCCTATGTATGTTATTTTTTCTGTGGATGAAACAAAAGTAGTTTCCGATTTCTTTTTGCATTGGCTATCTTCGCATGAAGCACGTATGCGGATAAGAAATAGCACTCAAGGCAGCGTTCGGCAAGTATTACGGTTTTCTGATCTTGGCTCTATTGAGATGTTTATACCCTCTGTAATAGAGCAAAATGAGATAGTGCAAGGATTAAATAAATGTAAGAAAGAAATAGAACTACTTAGAAAAATTAAAGATAAATACCACTTGCAAAAGAAATCCCTTATGGAGAAACTATTAACGGGAAAATGGCAAGTGGTCGTGAAGGAAGGTTAAGAGGAAATAACAATGGAGAAAAAAAGCAGTGGTTTTTCAATTTATCTTTTGAAATTGGGATTTGAACCGGAGAACTCATTAATTGAAGATCATGAGATGGAAAGAGTTAATACATCTCATCCGTATGAGGGAACTGAAATATATATTCAAGATAAATCTATTCTTGATCCTTGGTGGGTTGCTTACTGGAAAATTGACAAGGGCAACATTAATGAGGACAAAGAAGAATCAAGAAGAGTCATGTCGGGTGCTTTGATCTTTTGGAAATCAAATGACAGATATTTTGTGTTTTCGCATGGACATGCTTTTCATAAGTTGAATAATGATTCTTATGAAAATGATTTTGGGTTGAGAGTCACTTTAAATGCGGTGGATGAACAAAAATTAAGAATGGCATCGACTCATTCTCCCGGTCAGCGAATACAGCGTACAACCAAACTATTGCGATCAAATAACCTTGCTTTTTTTGACTTGGAAGAAGAGCAAGAAGTTTTTAATTCTTTGGTTGGTTATGTTCAAGATAAGTATAAAAAGTATTTTCAACATCCTGCCGGTTCCGATAGTTTACATATGCAAACAAAATACAGTCCCAAAGAACTTAATGACTTATGTTCTAAATTGTTGGACCTATACCGGGATGAAACATATAAGAAAAAATTTCCTTTTATGCACAACTTCGTCAAAGAGAAGGATAGGCAAACAATTTCTAAACTAAATGATTTGTTGGTGAGGGCAGTTA
Organism: Gammaproteobacteria bacterium; assembly: GCA_965209035.1. Classification (GTDB taxonomy): domain Bacteria; phylum Pseudomonadota; class Gammaproteobacteria; order CBDBNL01; family JAAOII01; genus CBDBPY01. The sequence continues at coordinate 588,721 of OZ242372.1, read as the reverse complement.
AAAGCCGCGATGAACAAGTGGATCTGAACTTTCCTGATCTATGGGATAATCATTGGCGGAACTTAAAAACACGATTTAAAAGGTCAAAGAAAAAATATTCATCGCCTTATAACGATTTAAGTATGGAAAATTACTACGCGTATTTTGGAGATCAGTTGGAAGAAATGGATAACGATATTTTATTAGATAAGAGCAGTATGTGCTGGGTAGATAATGATGACAATGAAATAGGTAAGGAATTAAAATTTCGTAAATGCTTTATTTTTGATGTCCGATATGAGGATGAACGATATTATTTGTATAACGGGGACTGGTATAAAGTAGAAGAATCTTATATAAAAAAATTACAAGAATTCTTAGATAAGGGTGATTGGATCATTCCAAGAGATAAGGAACCCAAATATTCTCACGAAAACGAGAATGCCTATAATGAAGATTTAGCTACTAATTATTTAGACAAAAGTAGATGTTTAGATAAAAAGAATATTGCTCCAGAAAACCTTTCTCAAGTTGAACCTTGCGATGTTTACTCTATGTTAGATGAAAAAAGACATAGGTTTTATCATATTAAAATATATAGAGCTTCGGATGGGTTAAGTCACTTATTTTTTCAGGGAGAAAATGCGTATGATTTATTATCCCAAGTTAAAGAATCAAGGGACAAGTTTTTAAAGTTAGAATTTATTAAAGATTTATTGAAAGAAGAAAATATGAAATCTTCGGAAATAGATATCGGTCCCAGTAAGTGCGAGGTGTATTACTTGATTATTTTTAAGAAAGGAATAAAGCAGAGAAAAAAATTGACGGACTTACCGTTTTTCTCTCAAATATCAATTAAAAAGACCTTAACAAATTTGAAGACAAAAGGAGTGGATGTTAAGGTAATGTTTATCGAGTCAGATGATGAGAATAGTCAAGACAAAGTACAAAAATAATGATGGATAAACAAGCGGCCTCCATTACCAGACCCAAGTTCACCGAACAAGAACGCGTCCAGATCCCGGCTCTGCGGGCACTGATGAAAATGGGTTATGCCTATCTGCCTCCGGCTGATGCGAATAAAAAGAGGGAGCAGATAGCCGGCGGGGTGGTGCTGGAAGATATCTTATTGGAGCAGTTGTATCTTATTAATGATGTTGGTACGGATCCTAAAAAAGGATGCACCAAAGAGGATGTGAACCGGGCGATTGAAAAACTGCGAGGCACCATTGCCGAGAAGCGGGGCGGGAATGTGTTGGCGGTTAATCAGGCGGTTACGGATCTGTTGTTGTTGGGGACTTCCGTTACGCGACCGGCGGGGGTTCAACCGCAGAGTCAGAATGTTCGTTTTATTGATTGGCGGAATTGGGAAAAGAATGCTTTTCATGCTACGGCGGAATATTCTTTGCCAACTCACAGAGCAGAGGCGGGCAGAGGCACCCGCCGACCGGATATTGTGTTGTTTGTAAATGGGATGCCTTTTGTGGTGTTGGAATGTAAGAATAAGCATGGCGATTTGGATAACGGAATTCAACAGTTACAAAACTATCAAAAGCCCGAGGAGATTCCGCAATTGTTTTACTATGCGCAGATTTTGATATGTATTGCGGATCATCTTGTGAAGTATGCAACGGTGGGAAGCGAGAAGGGATTTTGGTGTAAATGGAAGGGCGACTCTGCCAAAGACCGGGACTTTAACAACATAGGGGAAAAAAGGCTAACCAAAGAGGAAAAAGATCTGTTGTTTCAAGATCCTTTTGAGAATCAGCGTTCTTATTTTGAACGGATGGATGCAAACAACAAGACGGCGGATTGGACATTGTGGGAGCTGTGTCGGCCGGCTCGGTTGTTGGAACTTGTGCATCGGTTTATTGTGTTTGAGGAAAAGCAGGGTAGGTTGGAAAAGAAGGTGGCGCGCACCCATCAATATGAGTTGGTGCGGAATGCTTTGGTGCGTGTGAGTGAACGAGATGAATACGGACGGAGACGCGGCGGTGTGGTTTGGCATACGCAGGGTTCCGGTAAATCGCTGACGATGGTGATGTTGGCACACCACTTGAAAAAGGATAAGGAGATGCGTAATGCGCGTATTGTGATGGTGACGGATAGGAAGGATTTGGATAAACAGATTAAGGGGACATTTAAATCTTGCGGGCTGGAGCCGGTGCAAGCAACCAGTGCCCGTAATTTAATGCAACTCATAAAGGGGGGCGAGCAGGTTATTACTACTTTGGTGCATAAGTTTGACAAAGCGAGAAAGGGAACCCAATATCGTAATCCTTCCAAAGATATTTTTGTTTTTGTGGATGAAGGGCATCGCACTCAATACAGTGAATTGACGGCATCGATGGCTGAGTTCTTACCGAATGCTTGCTATATTGCGTTCACCGGCACGCCCTTGTTGAAAAAAGAGAAGAATACAATGGTGCGTTTCGGCCCCTTCATTGAACCGGTGTATCGGATGCGGGAGGCTTTGAATGATGAGGTGATTGTTCCTTTGTATTACGAGGGCAGAAAGGTAAATATTCATAATAAGGATAAGCAACAGATGGATGCGAATGTGGACAGAGAAACGGAAGGGATGGCACCGGAAAAAAGTGAGAGACTTAAAGCACGCTACGCCAGTGTTACGGAGATTATCAGTGCGCCGGATGTGCAGCGTTGTATTGCGGAAAATCTTGTTAAAGACTTTACGGGGTCAATGGACCCGCCGTTTAAGGGGCAGTTGGTGTTGCCAAAGAAAATTTCCGCTTTGCGGTTTAAGCAAATATTGGATGCATTGGATGCGAAGGTTGCTGAAACAGAGAGATTGAATGCAAAGGTGATCATTTCCACGGTGGGGGAACATGAAAGCCATACTGAATTCACAGATGAGGAAAAACAACTGTTCGCAGGTTTTACGAGAATGGTGGACCAAGAGGGTGGTGAGAGCAATTATGACAAAAAGTTTATTGAGGATTTCAAACAGAAGGATGGCAAAACGCGTCTTTTAATAGTTGTGGATAAACTTCTCACCGGCTTTGATGCGCCGCTTAATAAGGTGCTTTATCTTTGTAAACACTTGACAGATCATGCATTACTGCAAGCGATTGCACGAGTGAATCGAGTTTATGAGCGTAAACTAAACGGTCGCATAGTGGATTATTTGGGATTGTTAGGTAACTTGCAACAGTCTTTGAGTATGTATGACGAACTGAAGGGGTATGAGGAGCAGGATCTGGAAGGGATCGTTCATTCGGCGGAAGATCAGATAGAAAAAATTCCGGCTGCTTTGGAAAAATTGAATTCGCTGTTTAGTGGCATCAAGAAAGACGACCAAGAAGCCTATGAAACATCCCTCGCTAATGAGGAGAGGCGACAGGAATTTTATAAGGCCTATGCGGAGTTGGCGCGCTTGGTTGATATTGTTTTGCCGATTGGCTATTTTGGAGATGAGAAGCATGATGCTATCAGGAAGGAATGTAAAAAAGCGTTGGAGTTTTATGACAGGGTGCGGCGTTTTGCACATGAACGATTTGATACCTCGGCGGTTGATAAGGCACTGGAGGCAAATATTCGCGGGATTTTGCATCGCTATGTTCGGGCAAGCGATGTGGTGGCGGATGGCAATGCTATGTATCTGCAAGAGGTAAACCGGGGAGAACCTGCGAGAGATATTGAGAGCAAGAATACCGATATAGCGGGTAGGTCGGAGTTAGTCGATGAGGGGGACGGGGAAACGAAAATACCGCGTGTTCTTGTTGGTGGCGAAGTAGATATCAATAAGGTGATAGCGGGGGAAGGTAAATATGCGGGGCGGAGTCCGAAGTCGCGGGCGGAGATTCTGTTGAATCAAGCGGTAAGTACTATTCGGGCAAAACGCCATGAGGATCCTATCTTGTATGACAAGTTTTCGAAAATGGTGGACGAGACGATTCACCGGTATCAACATGGTGAGTTGTTTACCCCGGGAGATTTTAACCATACTTGCCGGATGGTCAAAGATATAGAAAATAGAAAATATTTGCATGTCCCGGCTGCACTTGAGAAGGCGGGAAACTATAAAGAGGTGATGCCCTATTACCATATTATTGCAGAGCGTGTTGGCAAGAAACTGAATAACAATGAAGGATTAATGTCCGAGGTTGCGATGAGAATCAGATCTATCGCAAGTAAACATAATCGGATTGGCTTTGCCGGTAGCAGGGATATTCAAAACAAGATGCAGAAAGAGATTCTTGAATATTTTGTGAAGGAGGTTTGGAAAGGAGAACAGATATCGGAGGAGTTGCTTAAGAAAATTGATGACCTGATGTTGGATGTTATAGAACTTGTCGCGGAAAACCCCAATTGATTTACCAAAGATGAGTTTCTGTTTTGTTTTAGATAGAACCGCCAATATTAAAATTTAAAGGATATATTAAAAAATGAAATGCGTATAAAAAAATTTAGAATTAAAAATTACAAGTCCATTATTGACAGCGGTGACTGTTATATGGATGATTTTGTTACCATTCTTGCCGGTAAGAATGAATCCGGTAAAACCTCTATTCTTGAGGCTTTGGAAGATTTTAATGACGAGAAAGAGATAAGAAAAGAAGCTTAACCGGTAGTCGGGAATAATAAGGGGGCAAAACCTGAGATATCTGTGACTTTCATCTTGGAGGAATATGATGCGGATTATATATTAGATGAAATAAAATATTCTATGGGTGTCATTAAGCCGGGGGCTGTAAATGATGGAGGTATATATGGCATTGATCTTTGGGGTGTTACGGATGAAGAAGCAAGACTTATGAATAGCATTATAGATAAGATCACAAATTCTGAAAGCACAACGGATGAACATGAATTTGAATTTGTAAAAATATTTTCTAATGAGCGTCCGCTTATGAATGGGATACTCTCTCAGTTCTCTGAGATCCGAGAAATTATAAAAAGTATAAAGGATACAGAAAAAATTCTTATAGATGTCAGTAACCACATAGAAGATTTAACAGCGGGCAAAATAATATCAATCAAAAAGAAAACAAGAACTTTAAACAAGAGGGAAATAAAACTGATAGAAGAGAAAATAGGATCCTTGACAAAGGATGAAATAAAATTGATGGAAGCGGAAATGGGAGTCTGGTCGGAAGATATAACAAAGGGAATAGCTTACACGATAGAGAAAATAGAAGACTTACCAGAAATCTTAACAGAAGAGGAAATAGATTCATTAAGAGAAGTGAAAAGAACTCGGTTTAGTATAGATAGTTATAATGATATGCTCGCACAAACTGATGAGTTCATTAAAAGTATGCATTCTCACATTGAAAGTCTTACGGAGGATAGTAAAAAGAAATTTTCTTCCTTACCTGAAGAAATAGAAGAGTATAAAAAAACTTATTATATTCACGGCGTCTTTTTATATTTTTTTAAGAACAAATTTTTGAAGAAGTTGTATGCACGTGCCCCTAATTTCATACTTTTTAAATCCTTTGAAGATATATTGCCGGATAAGATTCCGTTTGATCAGTTAGAGAAGAATGAATGGATTAAGGATTTGTCTTCTATTAGTGATTTGGATATAAAGACTATAACGGGTAGTGATTCGGCGGCAAAAGAAACACATAGAGATGAGATAAATCTAACTCTAAACAAGGGCTACCAAGAATTTTGGAAACAAGATGAAGCTAAGTTGCATGTTAGTTGGGAAAATCCTATGTTGCATTTTTGGATAAAAGAACACGGAGAGTTTTTCTCGCCAAGTATAAGAAGTAAGGGAAAGCAGTGGCATCTTGCTTTTTATATTAAAGTGACTGCCCGCTCGGAGGATACGGTTCCAAATATCATTCTGTTTGATGAACCCGGTTTATTCCTGCATGCGAATTATATTAAGATGACTGAGCGCTCGGAGGATACGGTTCCAAATATCATTCTGATTGATGAACCCGGTATGTTCTTGCATGCGAAGGCTCAAAAAGATATATTAAAGAAATTAGAAAGTGTTAGTAAAAAAAGACAGATAATATTTTCAACGCATTCCCCCTATCTTTTGCAAGCGAATAAATTAGATCGCATTAGGCTAGTGCATAAAACTGAAAACGAAGGGACTACAATAACAAATCAGGTGCATGCCGCCCCCAAGGCGGACAAAGAGACACTGACACCCATCTTAACGGCAATCGGCTTGGATATGAGTTTGGGAATATCTGGTGTGGATAAACAAAACAATGTTGTTGTGGAAGGTCCCTCGGATGCTTATTACTTACAAGCTTTTCAAATACTATTAAAAAAGGATAATAAGAAAGATGCTGTCAATTTTATTGCCGGTGGCGGTGCGGGAAACATGCCGATAGTGGGGACCATACTCCTGGGTTGGGGAGCAAGGGTGGCGTATCTCTTTGATAATGATCCGGGTGGACAGAGCGGGAAAAGAAATCTTACGAAGAATTGGGAAGGTATGGAAGAATTTATAATGGATTTGCCTATTAGCGGTTCCATTGAAGATATGTTTACACCGGATGATTTTAGAAAGTATGTTTTGCCGGAAGACCGGAACAAAAATGATTCCGATTCCTCAAAGAAAAAAGAGAACAATAAAGTATTACTTGCGTTACTATTCCTAAGAAAATGCCGGGAGGGTAGCTCTGTCAAATTAAGTGCCGAGACTATGACAAATATCAAGACACTCGTTGACGACATAGAACAAAAATTTCAAGAAACACATAAGAAGTTAGGCAATTAATAATTCGGTTCATTTCTAAAGTGGTTACCGGGATATCTCATAAATTACTTTAACTTTTATGAGCAGAATAAAAATTCTGAGTTATCTTTTTGAGGGCCCCTATCACAAAGACAGCGATGCAAAAGCAAGTTGAAGGGACGGAGCCGGATGTTCGGGGAACTCGTCATCAAACCCAAGTGCTCACTTTGGCTGTTGAGATGCAAGAGAACCGGCAAGAGAGAACCGGTGCTGTCATTGCCAATTCTTTGTGCCGGGCGATGGCTGTGCGGGAAGTCCCGATTGATGCCGAGGATCTTTTGTCCCCGCTTCAATAGTTTGCCGGGCGGTGACTGTGCAGGGAAGTCGGGCGGTTTGGCGGCTGGGCGATTAGGCGGTTAGGCAGTTAGTTAAATGATTGAATAATGAAGACAGGGACAAGCATCACGCATAAAAACACAGGCACGGATTCTGTGCGTGTGTCGTTGGGCGGTAAGGAAACGGATGTGGCGATTGTGTATTCGCTGCGCCGGCTGTCTGTGGAGATTTCGGTGCGGCCTGATGGGCGGGTTGGGATGCGTGCGCCGGTTGGCACATCGGCGGCTCGGTTGCGGGAACTTCTTGCCAAGCGGGAGCGATGGATTCTTAAGAAGCAACAACAGTTTCGTCTTTTGCCGATTGCGATGCCGCCGCGTGCCTATGCCGAGGGTGAGACGCATTTGTACCTGGGACGGCAATACCGTTTGCGGACCGAAGTCGCCGCCGACTATGGGGTGGAACTTCGGCATGATTGGTTGTTTTTGCGGGGGCCGGATATGAGTCCCGCCGGGATGCGTATTGTGTTGAAGGCATGGTATCTGGCACAGGCGTGGGAGGTGTTCGGCAAACTTTATGATGGGGTCTGGCCGCGCTTTGTGGGTTTGGGCTATGAGCGACCTGTGATGCGTGTGAAGGATATGACGAGCCGTTGGGGTAGTTTGTCGGTGAAGGGGAATATGTCGCTGAACATGCAACTGATTAAGGGGCCGGTGAGTTGTATTGAATATGTGTTGGTGCATGAGTTGTGCCATTTGCGTCATCGGAATCACGGGCGTGAGTTTTATAGGATGCTTGCCGGCCACCTGCCGGATTGGCGTGCGCGCGAACAACGCATTCGGGAACTCGCTCTGACCTGTCGGGGGGATTGAATGGGCGGTTGCTTGCGATTGGATGAAGTTTTGGGCGGGGGTGTTTTTGGGATCTTCGCGGTCTTCGTGGTCTTCGAAGTTTTTGAGGTCTTCACGGCATGGGCTGCCTTTTTAGCTTTTTTGGCATCTCCGGTTTTTTCGGTTTCGCAGTGTGCGTTCCGGGGGCTTGATGCTTGTCGGCAAAGTTTGGGAACTTGTCTTTTAAATAACTAACTAACATATAACATAACAACGAACGAGAGGCGTTAATTGTTAAGATCCCGTTAGCCGGGTGTTGTAATGATTTTGCCGGGCGTTTGGGCGGGTTGTTATTCATTTTGTTTCCCTCTCGGATGCTCGGCATTTTTTTATTTTGTATCAAATAAAAATACTGTCATCGCCAACGATGCAAGGGAAAGTCTATTTTGTGAGCGAATTCTTTAAGATATTTCAACTTAAGATCCGTTAGGTCATAAATATCAGTGGCGGCTATGCTGTTTTTTTGATAGGCATCCAAAACGCATCGGGAAAAGTAACTTCCGCATCTTTTGATGGTTGCGGGGGCAGGACGAGTTATGCCAAAACTGCGTTTATTTTGGCGGGACAAGTGAAATTGCCCTTCGTATTCGGTGAGCAATTGTTCCAGTTTTTGTTGGCCGATCAAATGATTATTTTTAACTTGCACGGCAAGCATTTGTCGACTGACTTTTATGCTGTCGGCGAGTGTCTCAATTTGTTGTCGGCTGGGTTCGGTGGCGGACCAATTTTGTGTTAGCCATTCATTCGGGGCAAGGACTTCGCCTGCCACTTTATTGCACCAAGATTCTATTTGCAGTTCGCGTGCATCCGTGTTATTGATATTGTTTTGACTGCGGAAATTGATAAGAGATAATGCGCCTTCGCCTAAGAGCAAATGTGCCAGTTCATGTATCAGTGTGAAAATAGAGCGGCTATTTTTTAAGTTGGGCCCCGGATTAAGTAATATGAGCGGGGCGAGGTTGTCCGAGATAGCCAGTCCGTCGTATTCGCCGGGGTTAATTTTGTAGTAGCGATGCGTATTATTGGTGAATACTGTGACTCCTTGTTTTTCAATGGCACTTCGCCACAAATCAAAGGCATCTTCAGTCTTGCGACAACGCTGTTGGGTGTTCATTGTGATACCCAACCATTTTCGGATTTTGGTGGCAAGGGTCCGCGGGTTATCGCTAATTTGGACGGACTGCGGCGGGGAAAAGTTTTGTTGTTCTGTGTCTCTTAAATAATCTTTCAACCACTCTTGGCGATAGAACACTTCTCTGACGGCAAAGCGTAAATTGGGCGAATAGGGCTGCCGCCTTTTATATCGCCTGAAGTCCGGCGGTAATTTTGTTTGAAAAGTATCGGGTAAATCCTTGGAATAAAACAGAAGATGCGATATCCGATATTTTTTGGCAAGTTGCTTGGCTTGATTTAAAGTCGGCTTTGTCTTTCCCGCTTCCCATGCGCGCAGTTTTTCTGTTTCTTTTTCCCGCCCGGGATGAATTTTTTCCGGGCTGTCGTAGCCGGCCATCTCTCTTATTTGAATTAAGGCAGTAGGAATAACCGGGGCAATAACGCGGACAGACATAATAATATATTTTTTATTTATATTTTAATACTTACTTGTTTGGTAAGGGGGGGTGTTCTTGCAATTTTGTTTCACCCGCGCAGGCGTGACCAATAGAACGGAGTCGCATTCCGTGTTTCATTTCTATTTCCGCGTAGCGCAACTTGCTTGTCGGTTTCTTGCGCGGTACTTTTCCCGGTGTCTTTCCCGGTGTCTTTCCCGGCACCTTGAGAGGTCTCCCGGCAGGACTTTAGTTTTCGGAATTTTCCGGGGCTTGGGGCGAATTCTCTCAAACGCCGATTCTAAAACCTTGCCGGGATGTGGATGTGCATAGTCTCATAAAGGTTCCGGACGCTGAGTTGGGCATTGTGCATCCTCACATTAAATAGCCGGCGGTTCTCGGCGGTTTGAGGTTCTGGCGGACGAGGTGATCCGCCACAGACATATTTGGGAAATAGGTGTTATAATTAAGGCAGGGTATGGAATCATTCCATCCGCATAAAAGTTAAATGAATAATTAATACGGATAACAACACGATAACAACACAATGAATAAGTTATACTTTTTTCCTGTTCGGTCGGCGAAAGCAATACGCGGCTGGCTGTCATGCCCGGCATTCGTGCGGGGCCTTAATAATATGCCAAATACTATGATGTCGTTTGGCGGGCGGGTTACATTGTCGCTACGGCGGTCTCTAATGCTTACCCCCCCCCACACACACCACCGTTACATTGCCGCTACAGCGGCCTCTAATGCTTGCCGTCAGCCGGATAAGCCGGCTCGCTTTTATGGTGTGCTGCTGGCGGGTATGTTCGGTTTGGCCCTGGCCGGTTGTGGCGGCGGTAGCGGCGGCGGTAGCAGTGGCGGCACTGACAATGGCCAAAACACCCGGGCTGTTTCCAATATCCAGACTCTGGTTGGCGAGGATCATATTTTTGTCGGTTGGACCAATCCGGATCAGATGAACATCACCGGGTTTAATATTACCCGGCACAATGTTGATGACGATACGAGTGAAGGCGACACAACGGAACTTAATTCTACCATGGCGGATGTTGCGCCGCTTGCTCGGGTCATCTACAACATTATGGATCTAACCAATAACACCGCTTACCGGATCACGATTACGGTACTCTATAAGGACGGCGATACCGCGATGTCATCTCCTGTGTCCGGCACAACCGGGGCGGATCAAGGCATAGGCTTGGATGGGGACATTGATATTGATGGTTTGTCGAATATGGAAGATAATTGTCCGCTAGTTAGGAATCCGGGGCAGGATGATAATGATACGGATAGGTTAGGCGATGTTTGTGATCCGGATGATGACAATGATGGTTTGCCGGATGTGGCAGACGCGACGACGGCGGCGGATAACTGCCAATTCACGGATAATCCGGGGCAAGATGATAATGATACGGATGGGTTAGGCGATGCCTGTGATCCGGATGATGACAATGATGGTTTGCCGGATGTGGCAAACGCGACCACGGCGGCGGATAACTGCCAGTTTATCAATAATCCGGGGCAGTCCAATAATGATCAGGATGCACTCGGCGATGTCTGTGATGATGACAATGATAATGATGGTGTGGATGATATTGCGGATGCTTGCCCGACCGGTATGGTTGGCTGGACTTCTTTGGCGGGGACGGACAATGACGGTGACGGTTGTCGGGATAACGATGAGGATGTGGATGACAATAATAATCGCCTCATAGAAATTCGCACTTTGGATGACTTGGCGCGGCTGCGCGATGATCTGAACGGCGATGGTGAGGATGACGGCAATGTTGACGAGATAACTTCTGTGGGCTCTGTGGGTTGCCCGGATACTGTCGGCTGCTCGGGTTATGAACTTGCCCGCTCACTCAATTTTAGCGATGTGGCTTCCTATGTCACGGGTAGCGGTAGCAGCGGTAATATGGACGACTGGACAGATCGTGCCGGCAGCGGCTGGCTGCCGATTGGCTCCTGTTCTGATGCAGATGTTTGCACCTCTTATACGGGAATCTTTGACGGCGGCGGCTATACTCTTGCCGGTCTGTTCATTGCTGCGGATGATACCGTCAATGGAGTGGGCTTATTCGCTGCATTAACCGGTGATATCCAAAATCTGCATCTCTTGAATGCAAGTGTCAGTGGCGGTGACAATGCTGTGGGCACACTGGTAGGCTATGGCAGGAATGCCCGTTATGAGAATTTGTCGGTTACGAGTAGCAGTGTGATGAGTCCGGATGCCGACGTCGTCGGCGGATTGGTTGGGGATGGTCGGGGTGCTGTTATTCGCTATGCTCATTCAACCGGCGTAGATGTTTCCGGCGGGGATTTTAGTATTGGCGGACTGGTTGGGAATGGTCAGAATATGGATATTCGCTATGCGTATGTGTCCGACGGAAGTGTTGTCGGCGAGCATGATGTTGGCGGACTGGTTGGGAATGGCCGGTATATTGATATTCGCTATGCGTATGTGTCCGACGGAAGTGTTTTTGGAACCGGAATCGGATTTAATATTGGCGGACTAGTCGGCGGTTGGCCTAGTTCCGAGTCTAATTCCGTGTTTAGTGTTGAGTCTGATATTCGTTATGCTTATGCGTCCGGCGTGAATGTTTCCGGGAGAGTAAAACGCTTAGGCGGATCTGCTATCGGATCTAGTAATGTTGGCGGACTGATTGGATTTGCTCGCAATTTTGATATTCGCTATGCGTATGTATCCGGCGGAAGTGTTACCGGAGTTAATGTTGTTGGCGGGTTGGTTGGGGATGGTCAGAATTCTAATATTCGTTATTCTTATGCCGCCGGCGGACTTGTTTCAAGTTTCGGTATTAATGCCGGCGGTTTGCTCGGCAATGTCAACATGGTAACCACCGTCAATGCTTCCTATTGGGATAATCAAACCACCCGGCAGTCAGCCAGTGCCGGCGATTTGGGCGAGGGTCAGACCACCGCCCTGCTGCAAAACCCGAGCACTTTCACAGGCATCTATGCCGACTGGGGTAACATCCGGTGTGATCCGGACACGGGCGAAGTAATAGAAGAGGCGATCCAACCTGCCGGATTCTTAAGCGTCTGGGATCTCGGCGACGCAGACCAGTATCCCGTTTTGAACTGTCTTCCTGTCAGCGTGGAAGAGCAGCAGCGACGGCAGTAGACTTTCAGCAGCGGGCAAGCAAAAGCAAGAAGCAGACTGAGATCTCGTTTGGCCGCTGCGGCCCGTTCCGCCCGGCTCTTTACCGTTAGGCAAAACATACTCGGCACTCGGATCGAAAAAGCCCTCCCCGACAATGGCAGTGAGTTCGCCAAAGACTTTCACCGGGTCGTGACCGCAAACGGCAGCAGACACTGGTATGCCTATGCTATGTTGTTTTTTGGAGAAATCGCAAATGAATGCACACTGCGAACGGTTTAATTGCGCTCCTTAAAAAATAACCTTGGGGGAATAGTTCGGTTGTCCTATGCGGCATCTCCTGTTTAAGGATCTGCCGGCATTCAAGCCAAACTCATCGCATGGTTGGCTTGGTATCATCGCGAGTGCCCTCATTATGCCCACAAACAACTCTCGCCGATCCAATTTTTGCAAAAACAAAAAAAGTCCGGGAATGGGTGGGAGCATACAGACTATACATATCCAGTCAGCCGGGTGTTGTAATGATTTTGCCGGGCGTTTGGGGGGGGTATTTTGATTCATTATGTTTCCCTCCCGGATGCTCGGCATTTTTTTAATTTTAATAAAGCAAAGTGATTAAGGCTTGATAGGGTCGCCCGCATTATCCGTGGTCGGCGTATCTGTTTGCATGTCGGTATGGGCTTGTTTTCTTGCATATCGCCGGCTGCTGCCGATACCTCTGGCGGTTCCGCCGGCGCAGCCCGGCTATTTACCTGCGTTCAGAATTGCGGGGGGTTCTCACCCGAACAAAAACAACTCGTCTGTAACGGCGGTGAGTTCGGCTGGCATTGTTATCGGGTTGTTGTGGAAGGCGGAATCGCGCTTCTTAATAAGTGCCTAAGTGCCTTGGGGGGAATTCTTTGACTGTTGTGCGACATCTTTTGTTTAAGAGTATTCTTGCGCTCAAATCCGCATTTGTTGACTGGCTTCTGCGGTATAATTTTAGTATCCCCGTTATGTTCACACATTATTCCCTCCGCTTTAGTTCTCAATAGAACAAGCCCCAAATTTGGCGGGATGGGACCAAGATGGGATAAAGATATCAATATGTTTGAAGACGATAAACAAATGCTACGCAATTCATTAGGCAATTCTTTTGGAGAACCTGTTTCAAAGGATAGTCATGCCACCGGGAATTACCCGGGTGCCTGTATTGTCTGTAGTGCCTGTGATGACGAAGCAACACAAGTTGCGGATGCAGGCCAAGCCGGGACACGCGCGGATCGTTTGCATGCTTGTGGTCGTGAAGGCAGTTGGAAACGCAACGGGGGGGCATCTCGTGTGCCGAATATCTGTGTTTATTATGACAATGACCGGGTGAAGAGAGATGGTATGGCACCGGCAATGCGGAAGCCATTGATGCCGTTTTGTGCCGCCTTTATGCTATCTTTATACCGTTTTGTGGCGAGAGGCAAAATCGGGACGGGTTGGCGGGAGTGTTCTCTTTCTCTGAATCCTTTCCCGACCGGTGCCGAACTTTTATTAAAAATCAATATACATATTTAATGATGCAAATATACGATATACCCTCCCCCCAAGGTCCTTATAGATTGGGAGCAAAGAATTATGGCATTGAAAACCGTTCCGGTATTTATGTCGTTTGTTTCGATGGAAGTGCGCCACTGGCAGGCAATGTTCTGTATGTGGGGCAATCTGTTGATGTTCTTGTTCGTTTGGAAGAACACGAAAGCGATGGAATGTTGAGGCAGTGTAAAGGGTCCTATTCCATTTGGATTATTTATGAAGATGACGATAACACGAGAGACGAAACGGAAAAACTTCTAACTCAAAAATTTCGTCCGCTTCTTAATAAACAATCTTCCGGTCCGGGGGGCGATAGCCGCCGGTCCTCATTGTTTGGGGATGATGAGTTCGGCTCGGTCCAACAGCGAGGGGGCGATAGCCGCCGGTCCTTTGGGCGTGACGGGCAAGAGAATCCGGACGAACCGATGGGTAAACAATCTTTCAGTTCGCAGGGCGGTGGCCGTAGGTATTCAACATTCCGGCAGCCGGAAGACGGTAGCCGCAGATATTCATCGTTCCAACAGCCGGAGGACGGTAGCCGCCGGTATTCGTCATTTGAGGATAGTGGTGATGGATCCGGCTCCGTCAAACAGCCGGAGGACGGTAGCAGCGGGTCTTCATCGTTTAAGGGTGGTGACAGAGATAGGGATTATGGTTCCGGTTCCGGTTCGGCGCGACCGCCGCGGGATAGTAGCCGGGGGTCTTCGTCCTTTAAAGGTAGAGATAGGGGTTATGGCTCCGGTTCCGGTTCGGCAAGACCGCCGCGGGACGGTGGCCGTCGGTCTTCGTCCTTTAAAGGTAGTGATAGGGGTTATGGCTCCGGTTCCGGTTCGGCGAGACCTCCGCGAGATGGTGGCAGTAGGTCTTCGTCATTTAGGGGTGGTGATAGAGACAGGGATTATGGTTCTGGTTCGGCAAGACCGCCACGGGAAGGTGGCAGTAGGTCTTCGTCCTTTAAAGGTAGTGATAGGGGTTATGGTTCCGGTTCGGCGCGACCTCCGCGGGATGGTGGCAGTAGGTCTTCATCATTTAGGGGTGGTGATAGAGACAGGGATTATGGTTCTGGTTCGGCGAGACCGCCACGGGAAGGTGGCAGTAGGTATTCGTCGTTTAGGGGTGGTGATAGAGACAGGGACAGAGATGCTGGTTCCGGTTCGGCAAGACCTCCGCGAGATGGTGGCAGTAGGTCTTCATCATTTAGGGGTGGTGATAGAGACAGGGATTATGGTTCCGGTTCGGCGAGACCTCCGCGGGAAGGTGGCAGTAGGTCTTCGTCCTTTAAAGGTAGTGATAGGGGTTATGGTTCCGGTTCGGCGCGACCTCCGCGGGAAGGTGGCAGTAGGTATTCGTCGTTTAGAGATAGAGATTATGGTTCGGGTTCCGATTCGGCGAGACCACCGCGGGAAGGTGGCGGTCGGTTTTCGTCCTTTAAGGGTAGTGATAGGGGTTATGGCTCCGGTTCGGCAAGACCGTCGCGGGACGGTGGCGGTCGGTTTTCGTCATTTAGGGGCGGCGACAGAGACAGGGACAGAGATGCTGGTTCTGGTTCGGCAAGACCGTCGCGGGAAGGTGGCGGTCGGTTTTCGTCCTTTAAGGGTAGTGATAGGGGTTATGGCTCCGGTTCGGCGCGACCACCGCGGGACGGTGCTCGCCGGTCTTCGTCCTTTAAAGGGAGTGATAGGGGTTATGGCTCCGGTTCGGCGAGACCGCCGCGAGATGGTGGCGGTCGGTTTTCGTCATTTAGAGGTGGTGACAGAGACAGGGACAGAGATGCTGGTTCTGGTTCGGCAAGACCGCCGCGGGATGGTGCCCGCAGGTCTTCGTCCTTTAAAGGTAGTGATAGGGGTTATGGCTCCGGTTCGGCGAGACCGCCGCGGGAAGGTGGCAGTCGGTCTTCGTCCTTTAAGGGCAGTGACAGAGGTTATGGTTCCGGTTCAGCGAGACCGCCGCGGGAAGGTGGCAGTAGGTCTTCGTCGTTTGGAGGTAGAGATAGAGGTTATGGCTCCGGTTCGGCAAGACCGTCGCGGGACGGTAGCCGCCGGTCTTCATCTTTTAAGGGTAGTGATAGGGAAAGAGATGCTGGCTCCGGTTCGGCAAGACCGTCGCGGGACGGTAGCCGCCGGTCTTCGTCCTTTAAGGACAAATAATGTGGGCATTGGAAACCGTTCCGGTATGTATGTCGCTTGTTTCGATAGAAGTGCATCCCTGGCGGGCAACATTCCGTATGTAAGGCAGATTGTGTGCGAAGCGAGAAGCGGTTCGGGGGCGGTTTTGATTGGCAGTTCTTTGATGTGCGCGGCGGACAACAGGAGTAGCAGGGGGAACAGAAGCGAGGCGAACCGGGCTAATTGGAATTCAAACGAGCCGATTGGGAGTAAAATAACAGTATGAACAAACACGAAAAAATTAACTATGTGGAATTCCCCGCCAAGGACTTGAAGTTAGCGCAAAAGTTTTTTGACGAGGTGTTCGGCTGGTCCTTCACCGCTTATGGTGAAGACTACCTGGCGTTTTCGGACGGAGTGCTGGACGGTGGGTTTTATCGCGATGACAAATGCTCCGATGCCGATCAAGGCGCCGCTTTGGTGGTGTTTTACAGCGAGGATCTGGAATGCACCGAAGCAAAGGTTGTGAAAGCCGGCGGCGAGATTGTCAAGCCGGTCTTTTCGTTCCCGGGCGGTCGGCGGTTTCACTTCTGCGACCCGAACGGCAACGAATATGCCGTTTGGTCGGATAAGCCGGCAGCAGAGTAAGAACAGATAAACGCATCTTATTTTTTCCAAGTAAAAATAAGATTTTATCGAGTGCCGGTATAGGTAATATTCTGTGTCTGCCAGGGTGATACTTCCTGTCGTTCCTTCTACTTTGAAGGGGATACGGGAAAGAGTGGGTTATGGGCGGCCGGAAGATGTGTCGTTGTCCGGAGTGAAGGATGCTGCGGAAAAAATTCGCTCTTGGGAAAGCGGGAAGGAGCGACCCACTTTAACTGAAGCAAAAAAACTTGCCACGAAGTATCGTGTGTTTTATATTCTTTTTTGTTTGAAAGAATTGCCCGCGGAACTGCCGGATGAATTGCCGCTTGATTTTAGGCGTGATGAACAGAAAAAACCTTATTTACCCAATTTGCGTTTTGCTATCAGAGAGGCACGCATGCGGCAGCGTTGGTTAAGAGACTATTTACGAGAAACCGGCCAAAAGAATTTTGCCCAGCCGTTTGCTGCCGATATGACTCTTACGCCGGCTGAGTCGGCGTTTAGGATCCGGGAGTGGTTGGGTGTAACAGTTGAAACTGTGCGGGGTTGTGGCAGTGTTGAAGATGCTTTTGATCTGTGGCGTGATGCCGTTGAGAAGAGAGGTATTCCGGTGCTAACAAATGACACACACAAAAGTTATAAGATTACTTCCGAGGAATATGACGGGCTTGCAATTCCGGATGAAATAGCCCCTGTGATTTTACTTAATCCGGGGAGGAAGCTTAGAAGTGCTCGCTCTATTTTTACATTGATGCATGAATTGGCACATTTGTTGTTGGGCGATACCGCTGTGTCGGTTATCAATTTTCGCAGTCAGTATTACGAAGATATTGCGGATAAGGAGGTTCGGCAAAAAGAGCGATGGTGTAACAGGGTGGCGGCCGAAGTGATTGCTCCAAGCGATTGGTTGGGTCGGGTATGGTTGCGGCAAGAGGATGCAGGAACACAAATTGAAGAAATAGCAAATGAAATTAAAGTGAGTCGTCAGATGCTGGCGGTCCAAGCGCGGCAGAATCACTTCATTGATCAAAATAAGTTAGAGGAGTTACTTGATAAATATACCCCCGGACCGTTTGATAATAAGCAGCCGGGTGGTATCACTGTGCCTGAAAATACCGCTATTAAGCACTGTGGCACATATTTTTCGCGCTGCGTGTTGGATGCCTATCAAAGTGGCTTCATTATGGCACGGGACATTTATGATTTAACCGGACTCAAGTTAAAGTATCTTTCTGCGTTTGCCAAGAAATTGGATTATCCTTTAATCGGCTGGCAGTAAAGAATGATGTAATTAATGCCAGAATTAATGAACTGTGAACTCAAGTAATTAGTGCAACACCGTGAAATGTTTCCTTGAATTTTGTAAAATTCAAGGAAGGTGAATTTAACCTTCCGGTGCAACACCCGGAGTGCTTAAAAACTTAAAACGGAGCATAAATATTTGAAAACAAGTGTTGTGTTAGCGGGCTGAATGCCGATTAAATAAACGCACAGTAAAAAGGTCCTCTTTGGGAATGATTTCGGGTTCGGTCCCGTTATGTTCTTGCATTCCCTTGATAATTTTTGTGGGAATACCCATACCAATTTTATCGACATATCCAAATGCGCTCATAGCATCTCGCAGTGTGGGGTTACGCGCTGCGGTAACACCATTTCTTATCTTTTCTTCGGTGACGCCGTCCGGCAGTCCTCCCGGTGAAATCACTTCCATTCTATCGGAGTAAATATGAACTTGAATTTCTTGTTGCACAAGGGCATACTCGCGATGTACGATTGCGTTTGCCAAAACTTCGCGAATCACTTCTACCGGATAATCTGTTTCTTCTACGCGTCTTCCTGTTTTTTTGTTTAGGCGGTTTCGCCGGACAAATCGGTTAATAAATTGCAATGCCAACTCAAATAATCCCGGCTCTATGATCTCGCCGTCTTCTTTTTGGACGGGTATCAGGGCACTGCGAAAATCATCTCCTTCGTAATCATAATCTTTCTCCGTCTTCGAGAACGCAACTATTCTCATACCGGATTGCTTCATAAACTGGTATGGAGACACACCAAATAATAGCATCCCCGTCACATTCGGAGTTACTTGCCGGTTAAATTCTACCGCATAGTCGGTATTCATTAGCAGGGACTCCCATTGTTTGGTATTGTTTTGGAGGGGCAGGTATTTTGGAATGCCTCTCTTACGAAAATAGGTTTCTATCCTATCCATGCTCAGGTCTTTTAGGTTTCTGCCGACAATAGGTTTGGTCTCATAACGATGGCCAATCGGTGAAGCATAATAAAGGCGGGCTTCTTCTTCTCGGGATGCTTCTCTTATTTGACTTCCCTTTCTTGTGAAAATTTTCCATACCTTGCCTACCCTTGCTTTATAGGGTTTGTCCGGTGCCTGGCTTGGTAACTCAATAATCGCTACTCGTTTGCCATTGCCCATCATCACCGTCTCCCAGTTCGGGGTGAACTGCGGTTGAATTAAATTGTGAGCCCAACTCATCACTTTCTCTTCCATTGCCTTATTTGTGATAACCATACCTTTGATGTTGCCATTATCCTCAACACCTAAGAATATCCGCCCGCCGTTGGAATTTAAAAAAGCGACCATCGCACGTGCCAAATTCTCACCGTTTACTTGATCGTCTTTAAATTCAACTTTGGAATTCTCACCGTTTTCGACGAGTTGTTTTAATTCATTTGGAATCATTTTTCAGGCTTTTATCGGGTGAAGAAAAATAGGTGTCAATCTCTCTTACAATTTCCCGTCGAAACTCCATTAATTCCACACCATTTCTTTTATCCAATTCGGTGCGTATTAAATTGACCGTTTTCTTTTGTTCCGGTGAGATTGCAGATACCCTCATAAGAAACCCGGAATGCCAATACAAAATAAACGGATAAAACGAATTTTTCCATTTCTTTGTTTTTTTAATGAGTTGGTGTGCTTTCTCAAAACAACCGGTTTCCATCAAGGCGATGAGAAACCAGCAAAACTTACCCTCATCCGCAGTTTTTGACCATTCGGTTAGCTCCTCTTGATTCCAAGGATCTTTTAAGACAGACAAAGGGACGGCTTCGCGCAAAACAGCATAAGGGAACATAGAATCAAAAAGAGGAAATAGAACTTTAGATTTGTCTTGGGGCGTGCTGATCATAGCAATGTTGTTTATCAATGTTTTCCATATATCCAGTCTTGTAGAAACTTCGGAAAGATAGCATGCTTGTAATGATAATCCTATCGCCAAGGAAACTTCATAGGGATCCAACTTTTTACGCGTTGATACTTTTTCTTGTGCTTGTTCCAGCCTGTGTATGGCGTCCGGTCGATTGCCGAAATAAAACATCAAAGGGCGCGTCCACCAGCGGTTGCCAAATTTTTTGAATATCTCATCTTTGTCTAAGTCCGATATACCAATCCCGGCAAAAAATTCTTGTAACAAATGATGTGTAAAAAGTATCGCATCGCCGCGCCGCTTCAATAGCCCGGATCGTTCCAACATTTCGGTGCAAATCTCTTCTATTTTAATTTCGTAGCCGCGCGACTTCATCTCCTCTTCAATGATATTTTTGAAATTGTATTCCGATATGTGACTGACCCGGTTGTCATGCATCCATCCCGCCAATTTTTTCATTAGGAAAATCTTTAAGTTTGCCTCATATTGCTGCTCAAACCCCTTGTCTTGATCCCACCTGCCAAGCATCAGTTCGGTATACTTGCTAAACAACTCGGTAATGTTTGCGGGTATATCCTGACGCGAGTATGTCAAAGTTGCCGCAAAAACCTTAACAAGAAGCGGCGTGAGATCCAAGCCATGGATGGAGTTGATCCGACGCAGAACTTCCGAAGCAATAGACCGGGGGAGGTCCCCTTCTTTTTTCATAATAGAAAGCAATTTTTGAGCCTGACGCCAACTGATATGAGAGACATCATACCGCACATATCCTTCATCGCGAACCATTTTTTTCTCGCGTTGTCCCGGTCTTGATGTGCAAATGATCTTGACCTTTGGATATCTTTTAGACAGTTCATTGAGGAGTTTTATAAATTTTTCTTGCCGGTCATCCGCAATTTCATCCAGAGCATCTGCTAAAAGAACTACCTTGCCTTGCTCAAAGTCGGACTGACTGAATACTTGTTCGGGTTGATTCATACATTTTTTGAAATGAGCATCGCACTTCTTAACAAAAGTATCCGCATCGGCATCGGCAAATACTTCCACATCTTGAGGCAGCAACAAAATCGGTTTCATCCCCTCATCCTGAAGAGAATATTGAGTAATCTGATAGACCAACCGCCGCAAAATAGTGCTTTTACCCATCCCAGCGTCGCCGCGAATGATACATTTTGGATGTTTCTGCCGGAGAAGTTCCGTTTCTTCAATACTCGTGTACTCGGGGACTCGTTTTATTTCCCCGTCAATCTTTTTAGGTTTGGCTATGTGTCTGCCGAGATTAAGATGAATATAATGCTCGTTATCCACGGATGTTGCCAAAGGATCTTTGAGGTCTTGCTCAATGTTACCCCGCAAGAAGTTGTAATATAAAATGACATCCGGTGATACTTTTTTCCATATCTCCTCGCAATGATTATCCACTAAGCCGATCAGACGCTGTAAATCGAATAATCTCGGTTCTTTACCGCTTGTCTGTTTTTTGATATAGTTTTCCGCCTTATCATTAATTTTTCCCGTGGAACAAATAATAATATCATCGCAGTGAACTTTCTTGTTGCTATTTTCCAAACGAAGGTTTTCTTGCCAAGCGGAGCGAACAGTTTGAATTAGAGATTCCACTTCTTCTTTGCTTGTCTTGACCATATTGATGTTCTTGAGATGCGGGATCACTCGAATAATTCTGATATCCTCCAATCTGTCCTTGTCTATAAATAAAACACTCGCGGAATCTTGCGAACTTCTGTCAATGTTTTTACCGCTGCCGTAGCCCATTTTTTCAAAAAGCGGACGAATCACCTTTGCCTTAAATTCCTCCGCGGATAATTGCTTCAGATATTTTTCTTTTTGTTCGCGAGTAATGTTAGGCATATGTAATACTATTAATGTTTTTTTATCTAAATTCAAGTAGCCGGTGCTTTATGTTCACACGAATTCAAATAGTCGGTGCAGCACCGGTTACAAGAATATATTATAAGATGCTGACAAAAGAAGAAGGGTGGTCGTTAGAAAAAATCTTGACTTAGGAAACTTATTAAAAACCTTGATTTTATAAGGGTTTGCGAGCCGTTTTTATACCCTGCCAGCCCTGGCTTGCACTTAGTGTTTGTGATCCAACAGAGCGGGTTGTTTGGGTTTTAGTTGAACGGCCTGTAGAATGCACTGCTGTCCCCCAAGGATATGCCGGCATTCAATGCCAAGTTCATCGCATGGCTGGCTTGGTATCATCTCGGACGTCCCCATTATGCTCACAAACAACTCTCGCCGATCCGGTTTTTACAAAAACAAAAAAAGTCCGAAAATAGGTGGGATCATACAGAATACACATGATTTTGAAAATTAAATAAGGGAATTATACTCTTGACAACCTATGCACTTCAAAAAATTTGCCATTTGCCTCAAGAGCCATTGCAAACAGCCTGGGGATCTGCCAAAACTTCCATTCTGAAGGTCGCGAACAGAAAATAACCCTCTTTTTTCTTGTATTTACCGGCATTTATGCTCATATTTTACTCCTCAACTCTCATTTAATGTAATAATAAGGTACATTATTCCAATTAATAATGATAGGAAGTAGTGAATCAGTTGCACTTTTTTCCTGTGCGGTCGGCGAAAGCAATGTGCCGCAAACAAAGAGGCGCGGTATCTGTGCGTCTCCTTAATACCTTTAATGTCTTTAAGGCTTTTCCCGAACCCAGTAGGGCACGACGGATGCACATACCGGCTCGTTTTTACGGTGTGCTGCTGGCGGGTATGTTCGGTTTGGTCCTGACAGGTTGTGGCAGCAGCAGCATCAGCAGCAGCATCGGCGGCGGCGATCCCGTTCCTCAGAATTTCCCGGCTGTTTTCAATATGCAGACTCTGGCCGGTGAGGATTATATTCTCGTGGGTTGGACTAATCCGAACCGGATGAATATCACCGGGTTCGTTATTAGCACACGCCGTGACAATGCAAGCGATGGCGGCACAAAAGAACTTAATTCTGCCATGGCGGATGTTGCGCCGCGTGCTCGGGTCATCTACAACATTACGGGCTTAATCAATAACATCACCTATCACATCACGATTGCGGTGCGTTATGAGAGCGGCATTATCGTGGCCTCACCTCCTGTGTCAAGTACAACGGGAGCGGGAGCGGGTGTAGGCACAGATATTGACGATGACGGTGAGGATAATAATATCGATAATTGTCCGCTGGTTGCCAATGCGGACCAAGCCAACACGGACAATGCGGATGACGGCGGTGATGCCTGTGATGATGACGATGACAATGATGGCGTGGCGGATACGGCCGATACTTGTCCGACCGGTGTTACCGGCTGGACTTCCAATGCGTCCGCGGACCATGACGATGACGGCTGTCGCGACACAGATGAAGATTCGGACGATGACAATGACGATAGGGATGATGATAACGATAATTGTCCGTTGGTTGCCAATGCGGACCAAGCCAACACGGACAATGCGGATGACGGCGGTGATGCCTGTGATGAAGATGATGACAATGACGGTGTGGAGGATATAACAGATCTTTGCCCGACCGGTGTTACCGGCTGGACTTCCAATGCGTCCGCGGACCATGACCGTGACGGCTGTCGCGACACAGATGAAGATTCGGACGATGACAATGATGGCGTGGCGGATCCGGGCGATGCGTTTGTGACGGATGCCTGTGCGAGCGCCGACACGGATGGAGACGGAGCACCGGACAGATTATCTGCCGGCTGCAGGACCGATGTGAATACTACCTTGACAGAGGATGTGGATGACGATAATAATGGCTTGATCGAGATCCACACTTTGGATGACTTGGCGCGGCTGCGCGATGATCTGAACGGCGATGGGGCGGATGATGGCCCTATCCCCGAGATCACCTCTGTGGGTTCTATGGGTTGCCCGGATGACGATGACGGCGGCTGTGTGGGTTATGAATTAACTCGCTCGTTGAATTTTAGCGATGCGGATTCCTATGCCGCGGGCAGTGGCAATCAAGTTGTTTGGACGACCGGCAGCGGTTGGCAGCCGATCGGCTCTTGTTCCGTTGTGAATGTTTGCACCTCTTATACCGGAATCTTTGACGGCGGCGGTTATCGTATTGCCGATCTGTTCATCTCTGCGAACAATACTGCCTATGGAGTGGGGTTGTTTGGTGCCTTAACCGGCGATATCCAAAATCTGCATCTCCGGAATGCGGATGTCAGAGGCAATGCCACTAATGTGGGTGTGGGCGGCCTGGTTGGGTATGGTGAGAATGCGGATATTCGCAATGCGTCCGTGTCCGGCGGAAGTGTTGCCGGGAATGCTTTCGAGAATAGAGCTGGCGGCCTGGCTGGGAATGGTCTAAATGCGGATATTCGCTATGCGTTCGTGTCCGGTGTGGATGTTTCCGGGGATTTTGCTGGCGGCCTGGTTGGGCATGGTGAGAATGCGGATATTCGCTATGCGTCCGTGTCCGGCGGAAATGTTTCCGGGCTTGTTCATGTTGGCGGCCTGGTTGGGTTTGGTAGGAATGCGGATATTCGCTATGCCTATGTGCTCGGCGGAATTGTTTCCGGGAGCGGCGGCGAGACTTATGGTGCTGCTGGCGGCCTGGTTGGGTATGGGGAAAAAGCTCAAATTAATTATTCTTATGCCGCCCCCGGGCTTGTTTCAGGTGAGGGTACTGTCGGCGGATTGATCGGCAACACCAATCCTGAGACCAATGTCATTGCCACCTATTGGGACAATCAAACCACCATGCAGTCTATGAGTGACGGTAATTTGGGCGAGGGTCATAACACGACAGCCTTGCAATCGCCGACCGAGTTTGCCGGGAGCATCTATGCCGACTGGGGCAATGCTTGGTGCAACCCGAACACCGGTGCGGAAAGCACCACCGAGGAGCCCGCCCCCTTCGTCCGCGTCTGGAATCTGGGCAACAGCACACAATACCCGGCTCTGAATTGCCTGCCGGGCGGCCTCTCGGCGCAAGACCGGTAAGAGGGGCCGGTAAGAGAGGCCGGCAAGAGGGAAGCCCCGGAACGGACCGGCAGATCGGGGCGGGACAGGACGAGGCAGGGCGGGGCAGAGCACGACAAATAAGACGACTGCCGGCCCAACTTCCAACTTTCCACTTATTCTTAGTCTCTGCCGCTCATCTATTATTATTCGAAATCTATGGGCAGGCACCCGGATCTTTTATGCTGGCTGATACGCGTTTTTCCCTTAACAACTCTCGCTGATCCGGTTTTTGCAAAAATAAGTCCGTCTATTAAGGAACCCGCAAACAGGAGGGTGCCGGGTTCAAGTGCCGCAAGAATAAAAATATAAGGCGAGTAAGCCGGACTGCCGACTACTCCGGTCTCCGCGGTGCGGGCGGCGGCCTGTTGTTCAAAATCTGTCGCGGCACTCTCGCTTGCGACACAGTTGCACTATGCGGGTGCGGCTGCCCCGCGGAGTTGAAATGAGAGGGATGCGTTGATATCATTTAGCAGATCCCCGCGATGCTCACAAATAACTCTCGCCGATCCGGTTTTTACAAAAACAACAAAAGTCCGAAACTGGGTGGGATCATACACCGCCGGCTCCTTGATCTGATGACGCACAATGCCGAACTCAGAGTCCGGAACCTTTATGAGATCATGCGCCTTATAAATACAAGAGTTTTTAAAAATCTAAAAAATTCTTTCCGAAGTCAAGTTATAAGATGCTGACAAAAGAAGAAGGGTGGTCGTTAGAAGAAATGAGCCGAGGGGGACATTCATAACGCCGGATTGTTCGGGCATTCATTAAGGCGTAGTCCCGCGACCACCTTGCCCTTGACTTCGGAAACTTTTTAAAAAATCCTTGTTTTATAAGGGATTGAGGGGAGTTTTTATACCCTATCAGCCCTCGTTCTTTTGCACTTAGTGCCGGTGATGGAACAAAGCGGGTTTGTTTGGGTTGTAATTGAACTGTTTGTAAAATGCAATGAACTTAAATATCCGGTATGAAGTAATGTGAGAGAACATTATTGGGTTCGGAATTATTGTTTTTTATACATGGCATTTTTTCGAGTGGGTGAGAACAGAAGTCGGATATTCACTGCGTCCTGCCGTATAAAAATTAGTATCATTTTTTACTCTTTATGTTTGGGCGATACAAACTTCGAATTTCATAAAAAAATCACGCACTCGTCCGGAAGTAAACCAGATCTCCGTCTGCCACAACATAATCTTTGCCTTCCAGGCGGAGATGCCCTTTGGCTTTGGCGGGTTGTTCGCCGCCGCATTCTATGTAGCGGTCAAAGGCGATGACTTCGGCGCGGATGAAGTGTTTGATAAAGTCGTTGTGGATCTTGCCGGCCGCGGCCAGGGCGGTGGTCCCGCGGGGGATGGTCCAAGCGCGCAGTTCTTTGGGGCCGGCTGTGAAAAAGGTGTGCAGGTTGAGCAGCGCATAGCAACAGCGGATGAAACCGCCCAGGGCATCTTCTGTGGGAGTCTTTTCGCCGCTATTGGCATCGGATGTGTCTGTGTCTTTGTCTTCGTCCCTGTTTTCCCCGCTTACGGCAAGGAATTCGGCACGATCTTCCGGTCCCAGTTCGCTGAGTTCGGCTTCCAATTTGATGTTGAGTTTTATGGTTTGACTTCCTTCTTTGCGTGCCAGATCTTCTATGGCGTCTGTGTTGATATTTTGTGCGGGTTCGTCGCTGATATTTAGCACATAAATGGTGGGCTTCATTGTGAGAAAGCCGAAGGATTTTAGGGTTTCTTTTTCTTCTTTGGTGAATGTTGCTTCTCGCAAGAATTTCCCTTCGCTCAATACGGGCAGGACTTTATTTTTGAGGAGGGCGGTGAGCGCGAT
The DNA here is from genome assembly GCA_965209035.1 of Gammaproteobacteria bacterium. GTDB lineage: Bacteria > Pseudomonadota > Gammaproteobacteria > CBDBNL01 > JAAOII01 > CBDBPY01. The sequence continues at coordinate 561,876 of OZ242372.1, read as the reverse complement.
GGCTTCTTTGTCACCGCTTTTTATCTTGCGTTCGTGTTTTTGCAGTGAGTTTTCGGCGGTTGTCAGGTCCGCTATGCAGAGTTCGGTATTGATGATTTGAAGATCATGCCAGGGGTCTGTTTTGTTGTGAACATGTGTGACCGCTTCGTTTTTGAAGCAGCGTAACAAGTGCGCGATGGCGTCCGTTTCGCGGACATGGGCGAGGAATTGGTTGCCGAGACCTTCGCCTTTGGAGGCACCTTGCACCAGTCCGGCAATATCCGTGAACTCAATGGTTGCGGGGACGATGCGTTGCGGTTTGACAACGGATGCCAGTTGTGCCAGCCGCTCGTCCGGGACCTCCACAATGCCCATGTGCGGGTCTATGGTGCAGAAGGCAAAGTTTTCCGCGCTCACATGCGAATTGGTGAGGGCGTTGAACAGGCTGGATTTTCCCACATTGGGCAGACCGACTAGACCGCATTTGAGGCTCATTTGGACATTGTGAATTTTTGGAACATATTCATATTGTATCTTGTGCGGACTTTTGAAGGGAGTGAGTTTCGGGGAATCTTTGGAAAACCTGCGATAAACACAGAATTTCGGTGATTTTGCTACTTTTCGCTATTTTTCTTTCTATAAAATAGTCATTATGGTTACGATTAATCAATTGACGCGTTCGCCGCGCAAGGATAAGCCGGTTAAAAGCAATGTTCCGGCATTGCAGCAATGTCCGCAGAAGCGGGGTGTCTGTTTGCGTGTTTATACTACCACGCCAAAGAAGCCCAATTCCGCGTTGCGTAAGGTTTGTCGGGTGCGCCTGACGAACGGGCAGGAGGTCACTTCCTATATAGGAGGTGAAGGACATAACTTGCAGGAGCATTCGGTGGTTTTGATTCGCGGTGGTCGTGTTAAGGATTTGCCCGGGGTGCGTTATCATACGATTCGGGGTAGTTTGGATACGGCCGGGGTCAGTGACCGCAAGCAGGGGCGTTCCAAATACGGCACCAAGAAAGGCAAAGCCGCTTAGTTACTTAGTTTTTTTATCTTATTATGTCCCGTCGTAAGCCTGCGGAAAAACGTGCTATAGTCCCGGATCCGCAATATGAAAGCGTGGAGTTGGCACGCTTCATTAATATGATCATGTGGAACGGCAAGAAGTCTGTGGCGGAAAGGATTGTTTATGATGCTTTGGAGAGGGCCACCAAGAAAAAGAAAATGAAGCCGTTGGATTTGTTCACCCGGGTCATAGACGATCTGCGACCTGTGGTGGAAGTTAAGTCGCGGCGTGTCGGCGGTGCCACCTATTCTGTGCCTGTAGAAATTCGTTCCGCACGGCGGACGACCCTGGCGATGCGTTGGCTCATTCAGGCGGCGCGCGGACGCAAGAATCAGGAGATGGATAAGTCTCTGGCGTCCGAATTCTTGGATGTTTTGGATGAGCGCGGAGCTGCTATCAAGAAAAAACAAGATGTGCATAAGATGGCGGAAGCCAGCCGTGCCTTTTCGCATCTCAGATTCTGACGATTGTCGTTTTATTTTTAGACACATTTTTAGACACATTTTTAGACGCATTTTTAAACACAGGGCGGACAATTCATAACAATTTATAGCGATTCATAACAACTCATAACAACTCATAGATGCGCCAAACTCCCATAAAACTTTACCGAAACATCGGCATTGCCGCACATGTGGATGCGGGTAAGACTACGACTACCGAGCGTATTCTTTTTTATACGGGTATTTCGCACAAGATGGGCGAGGTGCATGACGGTGCCGCCGTTATGGATTGGATGGAACAGGAACAGGAACGCGGCATTACCATCACCTCGGCTGCAACTACCTGCTTTTGGCAAGGGATGGACGGCAAGCGCGAAAAACACAGAATTAATATCATAGACACGCCGGGTCATGTGGATTTTACCATTGAAGTGGAACGCTCTTTGCGGGTGTTGGACGGGGTGGTTGTGGTGTTCTGTGCAACTTCCGGGGTGGAACCTCAGTCGGAGACGGTTTGGCGGCAGGCCACCAGATACAATGTTCCTCGCATCGTCTTTGTCAACAAGATGGATCGGGCGGGGGCGGATTTTTTGCGTGTGGTGCAACAGATTAAAGACAGATTGGGGGCAAAACCTGTGCCGGTGCAGTTGGCGATTGGCAGCGAGGAAAAATTTAAGGGCATCGTGGATCTGGTGCGACAGAAGGCGATCTACTGGGATGATGCCACTCAGGGTGCCAGTTTTCGCGAGGAAGAGATTCCGGGGGATCTGCGCGATCTGGCGGAAGACTATCGCTCGCAACTCATCGAGGCGGCTGCGGAAGCGGACGAGGAACTGATGAATAAGTATTTGGAAGGCGGGGCGTTGGATGTGAACGATATTAAAAGAGGTTTGAAGAAGCGCACCGTGGCGGGAGAAATTGTAGTCGCTTTCTGCGGTTCGGCTTTTAAGAACAAGGGCGTGCAGGCTGTGTTGGACGGTGTTTTGGATTACCTGCCCGCGCCCAACGAGGTGCCGGATGTTAAGGGGGTGGATGTGCATGACAAAGAAGCGACGCGTGCCGGCAATGACGATGCGCCTTTTTCCGCCCTGTCATTTAAGATAGCGACAGACCCGTTTGTTGGCACTCTGACTTTTTTCCGTGTTTATTCCGGGGTTTTGAAGAGCGGTGACAGTGTGTTCAATTCCACGAAGAGTAAGAAAGAGCGCATCGGGCGTTTGTTGCAGATGCATTCCAATAATCGCCAGGAGGTGAAAGAGGTGCGAGCGGGGGATATTGCCGCCGCGATCGGCTTGAAAGATGTGACGACCGGCGATACTTTGTGTGCCATCGATAAGCAGATTATTTTGGAGAAGATGGAGTTTCCGGAGCCGGTCATTTCCGTGGCGGTGGAACCGAAGTCCAAGGATGCCCAGGAGAAGATGAGTGTTGCCTTGGGTAAGTTGGCACTGGAAGACCCTTCTTTTCGGGTGCATGTGGATGATGAGTCCGGTCAGACGATTATTTCCGGCATGGGAGAACTGCATTTGGAGATTCTGGTGGACAGGATGCGGCGCGAATTTAAAGTGGAAGCCAATGTGGGCAGACCGCAGGTGGCTTATCGCGAATTCATTCGCAATGCTTTGGACAAGGTGGAAGGCAAGTATATTAAGCAGTCGGGCGGACGCGGCCAATATGGTCATGTGGTGATTCGGGTAGAGCCGACCTCGCCTGAAGATGGCTATGAATTTGTTAACAAGATTGTCGGCGGAATGATCCCGAGAGAGTTCATCCCCGCGGTTGACAAGGGCATTAAGGAGCAGTTGAATAACGGTGTGGTTGCCGGCTATCCTGTTTTGGGTGTGCGGGTTGAATTGTATGAGGGGTCTTATCACGATGTGGATTCCAGCGAGGTGGCGTTTAAGATAGCGGGTTCCACCGCTATCCGAGAAGCCGTGCGGAAGGCATCGCCCGGTTTGTTGGAACCGGTGATGCAGGTAGAGGTGGTGACGCCGGAAGATTACATGGGAGATGTGGTCGGTGACTTGAATCGTCGGCGCGGAATGGTGCAAGCGATGGAAGAATCACCCGCCGGCAAGATTATTCGGGCACAGGTTCCGTTGGCGGAAATGTTTGGTTATGCGACGGATTTGCGCTCCGCCACTCAAGGCAGAGCAAGTTATTCCATGGAATTTGCCAAGTATATGGAAGTTCCGCATAGTATAATGGAAGAAATTACAAAAAAAGCCTCTTAGAACAGGCGTAATCGCGGATTTAGCTATACAATAAATAGACAAATAGACAGCCCTTTACTTTTTTGAAGGCTGGTTGTGATGGTTCTATGGGTAAGAGAACAAGTTATCCGTAGAGATTTTTTTTACTTTGTTTACTTTGATTTCAAAGTTAAATAAAGTGATGAAGGATGTCTTTTTGACTCCCCGGATTTCCGTTATTAGGGTTGGGTTGGATTGTATTTTGATTTTTTAGATTTTTTGAATATTTTATAAGTTGAGTAAATAAGTGATTAAGTTTTGAATAAAACACAAAAATTAGATAGGAATAATTATTATTGATGCCGGAAAATTCGCAAACAATACGCATTAACTTGAAAGCCTTTGATCATAGGTTGTTGGATAGCTCCGCCCGGGAAATCGTGGGGGCGGCAAAAAGAACCCAAGCCGAGATCAGAGGACCTATTCCTTTGCCTGTTCGTAAGGAGCGTTTTACTCTTCTTATTTCTTCGCATGTGGATAAGGATGCCCGGGATCAATACGAAATTAGAACCTATAAGCGGATGCTGGAAATCGTTTCGCCGACGGATAAGACGCTGGAAGCACTTAAGGAATTGGATTTGGCGGCGGGCGTTGAGGTGGACATCAGTTTTCCGGATCCTGAGACGATTGCCCGCAGAACGGCGAGTGTTAAGAAGGCGGCAAAGAAAGTAAAAACCAAACAAGCGATTCGACGGAAGAACGACGCATTGACCGGATCGGCAAAGATAACAAGAATAAAGAAAACAACGGCGGAGACGGCAGCCGGCAAGAAGCCATCTGATGCTGCGGTTGGCGAGAAGCTATCCGATGCGGTGGCAGACAAGAAGCCATCCGATGCTGCGGTAAGTGAGAAGCCACCTGCTGCAGTGGCAGACAAGAAGCCATCTGATGCTGCGGTGGCCGGCAAGAAGCCATCCGATGCTGCGGTAAGTGAGAAGCCACCTGCTGCAGTGGCAGACAAGAAGTCATCCGATGCCGAGGCAGGCAAGAAGCCATCCGATGCCGAGGCAGGCAAGAAGCCAGCCGATGCCGAGGCGGGTAAGAAGCCATCCGATGCGGTGGCAGACGAGAAGTCATCCGATGCTGCGGTAAGTGAGAAGCCACCTGCTGCAGTGGCAGACAAGAAGCCGGCCGCGAAAAAGCCGGGAAAAGCTGTCGGCGACGAAGCCAAACCGGGTAAAGCGGACAAATGATGGACAGTTCTGTCGGATTATTGGGGGTTAAACTCGGCATGTCTCGTATTTTTAACGAACAAGGGGCATCTGTTCCCGTTACGGTGATCTATGCGGATACCAATCGTGTTTGTCAGTTGAAGACGAAGAAAACAGACGGCTATGATGCGGTGCAGTTGGCGGCAGGCACCCGAAAGGCACAAAGAACAAGCAAGGCTCTGGGCGGTCATTACAAGAAGGCGGGCGTTCCTTTTGGACACAAGTTGGCGGAGTTTCGTATTCGTGCGGATGCGGATGTTGCCTTGGGTACGGAGGTCACGGTGGGGCATTTTGTGACAGGGCAGAAAGTGGATTTGACGGGTATATCCAAAGGGCGTGGCTTTGCCGGTGCTGTTAAGCGGTGGAACTTTGCAATGCAGGATGCCACACACGGCAATTCTTTGTCCCACCGGCATCTGGGATCCACCGGCCAGTGTCAGTTCCCCGGCAGAGTTTTTAAGGGCAAAAAGATGGCGGGACATTACGGGGCGGAACGAGTTACAACCATGCGGTTGGAAGTGGCGGACATAGACGAAGAAAATCGTCTTATTTTAATTAAAGGAGCGGTTCCGGGTTCGCGCGGTGGCTGGGTGGTTGTGCGTCCTTCCGTTAAGGAGAGCCCGCCGGAACGAGAAAAAACGGAAAAATTGATGCGCGAGAGAGAAGAGCAACGACAACTTAAAGAACAGGAAGCGGCCGATGCTGCGGCAAAGACCGAGGATGCGGCAACGGCAGATGACGGGAAGCCCGAGGCGGAAGCAAAACCCGATACGGCGGCAAAGACCGAGGATGCGGCAGATGACGGGAAGCCCGAGGCGGAAGCAAAACCCGATACGGAGGCAAAGACCGAGGATGCGGCAATGACGGATGGCAAGAAGCCGGAAGCGAAGCCTGAAACGGAGGCAAAACCTGATGCGGCGGCAAAGAGCGACAGTAATGCCGAAACGAGTGAAGAGCAACAACAGGCGGAGAAGCCGAAAGAATCCGATGAGCAGGATGCCGGTAAAGATAAAAACAAGAAATAACAGAAAACAACAGGGGATAACAACAATGCAAGTGGAATTATTGGACGGCGACAAGAAAAAGGTAAGTCTTGACGATAAGGTGTTTAAAAGAGACAGCAACCCGACTCTTGCGCATCAAGTTCTTGTGGCTTCTTTTGCCGGCAAGCGTCAAGGAAGTAAGGCGCAGAAGACACGCGGTCAGGTTGTCGGCAGCACAAAGAAACTTTGGCGTCAAAAGGGAACAGGTCGCGCTCGTGTGGGTGCGGGCAAGGACCCCATTCGGCGCGGTGGCGGAGTTGCTTTTGCGGCTGTTCCGCGTTCTTACAAACAGCGAGTTAATCGCAAGATGTATAAAGGAGCCATGTGTTGCATTCTTTCGGATCTGGTGCGCGGTGACAGAGTGCGAGTGGTCAGTGATATCAATGTCGCCGACAAGAAAACAAAAACTTTGATTAAAATTCTCGGTCAGTATGATGCCTTGCACTCTTCCATAGTGGTGAGCAAAATAAGCGAAGAACTGCATCTTGCTTCCCGCAATTTGCCCAATGTGCATGTGACGGAATCGACCCGCATCACCCCGGAATTTTTGCTGGGTGCCAATAAACTCATTTTTACCGTAGATGCCTGCAAAGAATTGGAGAAGAGATTGGTATGACCACGACAAAAGAAGAATTTATGTATAAGGTGATTCTTGCTCCCCATGTGTCCGAGAAGAGCAATGATCTCAATAGCAAGTACGGGCAGTATGTTTTTCGTGTGTTGCCGCAAGCGACCAAGCAAATGGTTAAGGATACGGTGCAGAAACTGTTTGATGTGAAGGTTACCGCGGTGCGAATTGTGAATCTCAAGCCGGAAAAGGTGCGTAACATTCGCACCGGTCGCGCGGGGGTGCGCTCCGGTTATAAGAAGGCTTATGTCTCCTTGGCAAAAGGGGAACGCATAGATTTCTTTGTGGAAGGGGCATAAGAGGATACAAGATGCCAACTATTAAGTTAAAACCCACATCGCCCGGCCATCGCCACAGAATTAAGGCGGACTATTCGTTTTTATTCAAAGGCAAGCCCCATGCACCTTTGACCGCACCTTTGAATGCGAAGTCTGGTCGCAATAATCAGGGGAGAATCACGGTGCGACACCAGGGGGGCGGTGCAAAACGCAGATACAGGATCATAGACTTTAAGCGCGATAAGGACGGAGTTCCCGGCATAGTGGAGAGACTGGAATATGATCCCAATCGCAGTGCCCACATCGCTCTGATTAAGTATGCGGACGGAGAGAGACGCTATATTCTTGCCCCGCAAAAGGTTGATGTGGATTCTTCAATTCTTTCGGGTAAGAAGGATGTCCCGATCAAACCCGGTAACGCCATGCCGCTTCGTTCGGTGCCTTTGGGGACTGTGATGCATTGTGTGGAACTCAAGCCGCAGAAGGGGGCCCAGTTGGCGCGCAGTGCGGGTACTTCGGTGCAATTGGTTGCCAAGGAAGGCAATTATGCCACTATGAGGCTGCGCTCCGGTGAGATGCGAAAAATTTTGTTGGATTGTCGTGCGACGGTCGGTGAGGTTGGCAATGAAGAACACGGGCTGATAGCCCTTGGCAAAGCGGGGGCAAGTCGTCACCGCGGAATTAGACCGACGGTGCGCGGTGTTGCGATGAATCCTGTGGATCATCCTCACGGCGGCGGCGAAGGCAAGACATCGGGTGGCCGCCATCCGGTAACCCCTTGGGGAGTAAAGACCAAAGGATATAAAACGCGTCACAGAAAAAATACGGATGTTTTCATTGTGCGTAAGAGACAGCAAGGGAAGAAGAGATAATCATTATGTCGCGTTCTCTTAAAAAACCTCCTTTCATTGACGGTGCTCTCTTAAATAAGATTCAAAAGGCGGTGGAAACCAAAGATAAGAAGCCAATTAAGACCTGGTCGCGCCGAACCACTGTTTTCCCGGACATGGTGGGTTTGACGATTGCCGTTCATAACGGGCGGGCACACATACCTGTCATTATTAACGAAAACATGGTCGGACACAAGTTGGGCGAGTTTGCACCTACTCGCACTTTTAAGGGACATTCCGGTGACAGAAAAACACAGAAGTGATCATGGCTTCAATACGATCTGTTTATAAGAGTGCTCGGATATCGCCCGCAAAGGTGAGACCTCTTGCCAAATTAATTCGCGGCAAAAAGGTGTCTCAGGCGTTGAACATTTTGATGTTTAACAACAGTAAGGCGGCGACCTACTTGGATAAAACGCTTAAGTCCGCTCTTGCCAACTTGGAAAATAATCTTGGCGAGAACCCGGAAAATTTTGTGTTGAGCAAGATATCGGTGGATAAGGCGGGTGTTTTGAAGCGAATGAAGCCGCGCGCGCGAGGACGGGCGGACAGGATCATCAAACGATCCAGTCACATTACAATTGAATTGAGCGGCTAATCATTATGGGTCAGAAAGTTCATCCGATTGGCATGCGTTTGGGAATTACCAAACGGCATTCGGCTATTTGGTATGCGGAAAAAAGCAAGTACACCAGCAATCTTCTGGCGGATATTAAGCTGCGGGGCGAGTTGATGGCAAGATTTGAAAGAGCGTCTGTGAGCGAGATTCGTATTGAAAGAATGGCAAACAATGCGCAGGTGATCATTCGCACCGCCTCACCCGGTATCGTCATAGGTAAAAAAGGAGCGGAGATTGATGCCCTCAACAAAATTGCTTCGCGTTGTCTGGGTATGGATGTTTACATAGATATTCAAGAAATTCATAAGCCGGAGTTGGCAAGTCGGTTGGTGGCGGAAGGCATAGCGCGCCAATTGGAAAAACGGGTGATGTTTCGGCGGGCGATGAAGCGGGCGGTAAGTTCCACTATGGAGGCGGGTGCTTTGGGAATAAAGGTGGCAGTGAGCGGACGTTTGGCGGGGGCGGATATTGCGCGCTCGGAAAGTTACAAAGAGGGGCGTGTACCGCTGCATACCCTGCGTGCGGATATTGATTATGCGATGATTGAAGCCAAGACAACATACGGGATTCTGGGAGTGAAGGTTTGGATTTTTCGTTCCGAGATTATGGATTTTGCCAAGAGTTATGCCGAAGATGAGGATGCCGCACAGAAGCGGGGACTGCGTCGGTCGGGCAAGAAAAAATTAAAACGAGGACCGGGCGGCGGTGGCAAACCGCCAAGAGAACGAGGACCGGGCGGCGGCACTAAACCGCCAAGAGGGAGATGAGACAGCCAAAACAAACCAAGTATCGTAAGCAGCAGAAGGGACGCAACAGAGGCCTGGCTTGTCGCGGTAATCAAGTATCCTTTGGTGAATACGGATTGCGTGCAACCGCTCATCAGCGAATTACTTCCCGGCAGATAGAAGCGGCGCGGCGTGCAATGACCAGACATGTCAAGCGCGGCGGCCAGATTTGGATTCGGATTTTTCCGGACAAGCCGATTACGCAAAAACCGCTTGAGGTGCGTCAAGGAAAGGGCAAGGGTGCCGTGGAATACTGGGTGGCCCCGGTGAAACCCGGGACCATGCTTTATGAGATGGACGGCGTGCCGGAGCCACTGGCACGGGAAGCGATGCGATTGGCGGCAAGTAAACTGCCGGTATCTACCGTATTTGTTAAGAGAAGCGATTTTTATGGCTAAGGAAAAGAAAATTACCCGCAAGGTGATACGCGACTTCCGTCAAAAGCAACCGGAAGAACTGCCCAACCTTTTATTGGAACGGTGCGAGGAATTGTTTCGTTACAGGATGCAACACAAGACCGGGAGACTGTCGCAGACTCATCTTTTGAAGGTGAATCGGCGTGAGATTGCCCGCATTAAAACCTTGATGACGGAGAATCTGCGAAAGGGGAACGAAAAGATATCCGCCAAGGAAAAAGGGAATACGAATAAATAGACAAGTAAATAATGACAGACAAACCGAATAGAAGAGTCCTTACGGGCGTAGTGGTGAGTGACAAGATGGATAAGACCGTGACTGTTTCAATTACCCGAAAGGTTAAGCATCCTCTTTATGGGAAGTACATTAAACGCTCCACAAAGATTCATGCTCATGACCCGGAAAACAAAGCCAAGACGGGCGATCGAGTGAGCATCGGCGAGACCAGGCCGATTGCCAAAACAAAGTTTTTTGAGATTGTTCATATTAACGAAAAGTAACGATGATTCAAACCGAGACAATGATCAATGTGGCGGACAACAGCGGTGCCCGCAGAGTTCTCTGCATCAAGGTGCTGGGCGGTTCCAAAAGAAGGTATGCTTCCGTCGGCGATGTTATTAAGGTGACTGTTAAAGATGCCATTCCGCGCGGACGCGTTAAGAAAGGAGAGGTCTTTTTTGCGGTGGTCGTCAGAACCAAGAAGGGAGTGCGACGCTCGGACGGGGCTTTGATTAGTTTTGACGATAATGCTTGCGTTCTGCTTAATCAGCAGCGTGCCCCGATTGGTACGCGTATCTTTGGTCCGGTGACGCGCGAACTGAGGGTCAGCAATTTTATGCGTATCGTTTCACTGGCACCGGAAGTTCTTTAGAAGTTTATAGCAAGATGAGAAGAATTAAACGCAATGACAGGGTCATGATTCTTACCGGCAAGGATAAGAAGAAGACCGATGTGGTTGAAAAAATTATTGGCGACAGGGTGATGCTTCGCAGTCTGAATGCTTACAAGAAACATCAGCGCGGGAATCCCAATGCGAACAAGCCCGGCGGAATTATCACCAAACATCTGTCATTGCATATATCCAACGTGGTGCCGGTGAATCCGGAGACCAATAAGGTGGAAAAGATTTCTTATAAAAAAGATGACAAGGGCAAGAAGGTCAGGTTTTTTAAATCAAGCAATAAGGAGTTGTAAGTTGCAAACAGCCGAAATAATGACCGAGATGACCAACCTGCCCGACCAAAACGGGGCGGCTCGCAAGGTTTCGTTCCGTGCGGACATGCCCGAGACCAACACAGACAAATTTCGGGTTGAGGTTTCTCATCCGGATTGTGAGTTGTTCTGCGGTGATAACCTGGACATATTGCCGCTGCTGCCGGACGGTGTGGCAAACCTGATTTACATAGACCCGCCGTTTAATACGCAAAAAGCGCAAACATACAAGAGAATTAAGACAGAGGCGGACCCGAACGGCAAGCGCCTTGGTTTTGGCGGTAAGTCGTACAAGACAGAACATTTGTCCGCTCTCTCTTACGGAGATAAGTTTGACGATTTCATTGCATTTATGGAGCCGCGCTTGCAACAGGCACATCGTCTGTTGGCGGATGACGGCAGTTTCTTTTTGCATATTGATTATCGCGAGGCGCATTACTGCAAGGTTCTGCTGGATCGTATTTTTGGCAGAGATAATTTTGTTAACGAAATCATCTGGGTGTATGATTTTGGCGCGAGATCCCGGACAAAATGGTCGACCAAGCACGACAATATTCTTTGGTATGCGAAAGACAAAGAGAAGTATACTTTCAATTATGCGGCGATGGACCGTATCCCTTACATGGCACCCGGTCTGGTGGGTGAGAAAAAAGCCGAACAGGGTAAGACACCCACGGATGTTTGGTGGCAAACCATTGTGCCAACCAACGGCAAGGAGCGGACGGACTATCCGACACAGAAACCGCTTGCGATTTTGGACAGAATTGTTCGGATTCATTCCAACCCGGGTGATAAGGTGTTGGATTTTTTTGCCGGCAGTGGCACCGCGGGCATCGCGGCCCTCAGTCATCAGCGCAAATGCATTCTCATAGACGAGAACAAGGATGCGGTCGCCGTCACCAAAGATAGAATTAAAAACGAGTTACATAAAATTAAGGTATCATAACAAAGATGTCGCTTTTACTGGAGAAATATAAAAAGGAATCTGTGCCGCAGATGATGAAGCATTATTCTTTTAAGAGCCCGATGCGCGTGCCACGCGTAGAAAAGGTGGTCTTGAACATGGGAGTTGGCGAGGCGGTTGCGGATAAGTCCGTCCTTGATAAGGCCATGGATGACTTGCGTTTGATCAGCGGGCAGAAGCCGGCGGTGACCAAAGCCCGTAAGTCTATCGCCGGGTTTAAGATTCGGGCGGGTTGGCCGATTGGTTGCAAGGTGACCCTGCGTAAAAAGCGGATGTGGCACTTTTTGGATAAGTTGGTTTATATTGATTTGCCGCGGGTGCGTGACTTTCGCGGGCTTAATCCGAAGGCTTTTAATGGTCACGGAGATTTTTCCATGGGCATTACGGAGCAGATTGTTTTCCCGGAAATCAATTATGAGAAAATAGACAAGTTACGGGGGCTGGATATTACGGTGACGACTACGGGAGGCAATGACGAGGAAAGTTTAATGTTATTGAAATCTTTGGGATTTCCGTTTCGTTCTTAAAATTACAAATTATGGCAAAGAAATCTGTTATCGCGCGCGAACACAAGAGACAACGGTTGGTGGAATTTTATGCCGCCAAGCGCAAGGAACTTAAGGCACTTGTGATAGATCCGAAACTTGATGAGAAGGAGCGTTGGGACGCGCAGTTGAAACTGCAACAATTACCGCGCAATTCCAGCAAGGTGCGGTTGCGTCTGCGTTGTTATCTCACCGGGCGACCGCGGGGAGTTTATAGAAAGTTTGGTCTGGGACGCAACAAGTTGCGTGAGCTGGCAATGCGCGGCGAGATACCCGGTATCAAAAAAGCAAGTTGGTAGAAAAATGAGTATGCAAGATCCTTTGAGCGATATGCTGACACGCATCAGAAATTCTCTGATGGTGCGTAAATCTTGGGTGGAAATGCCGTCCTCCGGTCTTAAGGAGAGCGTGGCAAAAATTTTACAAGACGAGGGCTATATCAAGAGTTATGAGGTGATGCGTGATGAACGCTTTCCGGTATTGAAGATCGGGCTGAAGTATTACAAAGATAAGCCGGTCATCGCCGAAATTAAACGCATTAGTCGTCCCGGATTGCGCTCCTATTGCAAGTTTGACGAAATCCCGCAGATTCGTTCGGGGCTTGGGGTATGTATTCTGTCCACTTCCGGCGGAGTGATCACCGGTCAAGAAGCGCGTAAACTGAAAGTCGGCGGCGAACTTTTGTGCTCCGTATTCTAAATATTCCAAATGACAAGATTTGCTAAAATTCCCGTAAAGATTCCGCAGTCCGTGGAATGGAGTTTGAAAGAAAATCAACTTCGTGTAAAAGGATCCAAAGGCGAGGCATCTTTAAGAATGCATCCGTTGGTGACATGTCGGCAGGAAGAAGATGCTCTGTTTTTCGTTCCCACGGATAGCGAGAACAAACAGTCGCGTGCCATGGCGGGAACACTGCACAGATTAACGCAAAATATGTTTGTCGGGGTGACCGATGGCTTTTCCAAGAATTTGGAACTGCGCGGGGTCGGTTATCGGGTGGAACAGCAAGGGAAAGACCTTAAATTATCGCTGGGTTATTCAAACCCTATCATATACAAGATGCCCGCGGATGTGCAGGCAAAACCGGAGGATCAGACCAAACTCACAGTGTCCGGTATCGATAAGCAACGGGTGGGGCAGATTGCGGCGGAAATACGCAGCCTGAGACGGCCGGATCCTTACAAAGGCAAGGGTGTCCGATATGCGGACGAAGAGATTATTTTGAAAGAAGCCAAGAAGAAGAAATAATTCCGATGAGTATCAAAAAAAATAACCGACTCAGACGGGCGAAGCGCGGCCGGATGTTGTTGCGTGAATGCAAGTTGCCGCGTTTGAGTGTGTTTCGCTCCGGTAAGCACATTTATGCTCAGGTGATCACCGCGGATGGCGGCAAGATTTTGGCATCCGCTTCTACCGTGGAAAAAGAGCTGCGTGCCAAAAAAACGCATAAAGGTCTGGAAGGCGCCAAAATAGTGGGCAGTTTGATAGCGGTGCGAACGATCAAGAAAAAGATAGAGACGGTGGGATTTGACCGTTCGGGTTTTAAGTATCACGGTTGTGTTAAGGCACTTGCCGAATCTGCCCGCGAAAACGGATTGAAGTTTTAACAGATAAGACTTATTGGGAATTTGGATTCTTGTGTACCCTATAATAGAAAACGAAATGTGTTCATTTTGCCCTATTTCGGCAGCTCACCATTAACATTAATTAACAAAGAAAAGTAAAGTAAAGAAAATCATGGCATCATTTGAAGAGTCTTCGGCTCTGCAAGAAAAACAGGTAGATATTCGTCGCGTCACCAAGGTGGTGAAGGGCGGTCGTATCCTGCGATTTAGTGCGCTCACTGTAGTCGGCGACGGCAACGGCAAGGTGGGGTTTGGGCGTGGCAAGGCGCGCGAGGTGCCGGTTGCGATGCAGAAGTCTTTGGACGCGGCCAGACGCAATATGATAGAAGTGAAGATAGCGCCCAAAGGTGCCACACTGCAGTATCCCATCAAAGCGAGACACGGCGCGTCCCGGGTTTATATGCAACCTGCCGCAGAGGGAACCGGTTTGATTGCCGGCGGTGCCATGCGGGCTGTTCTTGAATTGGCGGGAGTTCGTAATGTTCTGGCAAAGAGTTATGGTTCAACCAATCCGGTTAACATTGTTCATGCGACATTCAAGGGATTGCGGGAGATGCTTTCGCCCCGGGATGTTTATCGCAAACGCCACGGCAGAAAGCATCGGGAAAAACCCCCGCAGGCGGATAAGCAGCAATAAGTAAAAGGGATAAATAAATAATGAAGAAACCTGTCGTTAAGGTTAAGTTGGTGAAAAGTCTGATAGGTCGCTTGCCAAAACACAAGAAGTGTGTTTATGGTTTGGGTCTAAGTAAGATAGGGCAAGAAACGGAAGTGGAGGATACACCGTCGGTGCGCGGGATGATCGCGAAGGTGAATTATATGGTGAAGGTCTGCGAGTAATGTTATTTTTGAATACGATAGTACCCGCCGAAGGCTCCCGCAAGAAGAGAATGCGTGTTGGCAGAGGGATTGGCAGCGGTAAGGGCAAGACCTGCGGCAGAGGACACAAGGGACAAAAAAGCCGTTCCGGGGTGTCCACTTCTATGAAAGGGTTTGAAGGCGGTCAAATGCCGTTGCAAAGAAGGTTGCCGAAATTCGGATTTACTTCGCCGACAGCGTCCACCGATGCTTCGGTGCGTCTGGGCGAGTTGAATCTGTTGGAAAAAGATACCGTGAATCTGCAAGCACTTAAGGATGCCGGTATCGTGCGCAAGAACATCAAGCGTGTCAGAATTTTTCTTTCGGGGGAACTTACCAAAAGTGTGGTGTTGGACGATGTGAACATCAAGGTTACCAAAGGTGCGAGTGCGGCGATCGTTTCCCAAAAGGGCAAGATCCTTCTTACCGGTACGGCTGCGGATGTAAAGGAAAAAAAGAAAAGGAAAGAGCACTCTGCGGATGCCGCATCTCCCGCAAAGAAAACCGCGGCAACTGAGCAGGCCGCCAAGCCGGCGGGTAAGACAGAAGTTGTGGCAAAGAAAAAGACGACCGGAGAAGATGTTGCCGCGGATGTTAAGACAGAAGGGGCAGCCCCGAAAGTATCCGAATCCCCGGAAGCAGAGGTGAAACCCGATGCTACCGACACTACTGACATCATGAATTCCAAGAAAGAAGATGGCGACAAATAAAAGAAATCAGCCGATGCAATCGTCAATGGGCGAATTGTTCCGTCGCCTGTTGTTCGTTTTCGGAGTTCTGGTCGTCTATCGCATGGGGGCTCACATTCCGTTGCCGGGGATTAACCCGATTCGGTTGGCGGAGATTTTTAACTATAATCAGGGAACGATTCTGAGTTTGTTCAATGTGTTCTCGGGCGGGGCACTTGAACGGATGAGTATTTTTGCCCTGGGTATTATGCCCTATATTTCCGCTGCCATTATTATGCAGTTGATGTCGGCGGTTGTGCCGACTTTGGAGCAACTGCGCAAAGAAGGGGAGAGCGGGAGGCGAAAAATCAATCAGTATACGCGTTATCTCACGGTGGGCATTTCCACGGTTCAGGGGTTTGGCATTGCGGCGGCCTTGGCAAATCAGGAGATCGCCATTGACCCGAATGTTTCTTTTTACCTGATATCTACCATCAGTTTTGTTGCGGGTTCGGTGTTTTTAATGTGGCTGGGAGAACAGATTAATGAAAGAGGGATCGGTAACGGCATCTCCTTGCTTATTTTCGCGAGTATTGTGTCCGGAATTCCTTCGTTGGTGGGGCAATCGGCGGACCTGATGCGTCAGGGTGATATTAGTATTCTGATCGGGTTGGGGTTTGTGATTTTTGTCTTTTTGACTGTGATGTTTGTCATCTTTATTGAAAGAGGGCAGAGACGCATTACGATAAACTATGCAAATCGTATGACCCAGGGCGGGATCTATGCGCGCCAGTATTCTCATTTACCGCTTAAGGTGAATGTGGCGGGTGTCATTCCTCCGATTTTTGCTTCCAGTCTTCTTTTGTTTCCCGCCACTCTGGGGCAATGGGTGGGCCAGGGAGGAGACGGGTTGGGTTGGTTGCAAGACATCTCGCTTTTGTTGGCACCCGGCCAACCGCTTTACAATTTTATTTTTGCCGCAGCGGTGATCTTCTTTTGTTTCTTTTATACGGCATTGGTATTCAATCCGCGTGATGTTGCAAACAACTTGCAGAGATCCGGCGCCCTGATCCCGGGTATTCGTCCCGGCACTCATACGGCGGATTATATTGACAATGTTTTAACCCGTTTGACGGTGTTTGGCAGTTTGTATATTACGGCCGTTTCTCTTTTGCCACAAATGATCCTTGTCGGTATGAATATTCCCTTTTTCTTTGCGGGCACATCTATCCTAATCGTTGTGGTGGTGGTTATGGATTTTATTTCTCAGATTCAATCTCATTTAATGTCAAGTCAATATAGTTCGGTTCTAAAAAAGGCGGGATTGAACAGAACCAGAGGCAGAGTAGCCAGATAATATGAAAGTTCGTTCAAGTATCAAAAAAATTAATCGCGACTGTAAAATAGTGCGTCGCAAAAGAGTGTTGCGGGTGATCTGTAAGCGTCAGCCGAGATTAAAGCAAAGACAAGGATAGTCGGCGGATGGCACGGATAGCGGGGGTCAATATTCCCGATAACAAGCATACGGTGATTTCGCTGACCCACATTTACGGGATCGGCAAGACCACCGCATTTAAGGTTTGTGAGGCATGCGGTGTTAGTCCGTCCGTGCGTTTGAAGACCTTAAGTGAAGATACTTTGGGTAAACTGCGCACTGAGATTCGCAAGTATACGACCGAAGGAGATCTCAGGCGGCAGAATTCTATGAGTATTAAGCGATTGATAGACATGGGAGCCTATCGCGGTTTGCGGCACAGGTTTCATCTTCCGGTCAGAGGCCAGAGAACGAAAACCAATGCCCGAACGCGCAAGGGACCGGTAAAACTGATTAAGAGATAAACAGAAAAATGGCAGAACAAAAATCAAAAAAAAGGGCATCCGCCAAGAGTAAGAAAAAGAAAGTATTGACGGAAGGAATCATCAATATTCATACTTCCTTTAATAATACGATTATTACGGTGACCGATATGCAGGGTAATACCTATGCCTGGGCTACCGCAGGCGGTTCGGGTTTTCGCGGTGCGCGTAAGAGCACCCCATTTGCCGCACAAACGGCTTGTGAGAAGGTTATTAAAGAAGTGATGGAAATGGGATTTTCTCGGGCGGAAGTTCGGGTCAAGGGTCCCGGCCCCGGCCGCGATTCCGCAATCCGGGCAATTAACTTGCTGGGAGTTCATATTAGTAAAATATCGGATGTGACGCCCATACCGCATAACGGTTGTCGTCCGCCCAAAAGAAGGAGACCATAATGGCGCGATATCTGGGACCAAAGTGTAAGTTGTCACGGCGCGAGTCGGTTGATTTGGAACACAAGAGCGGCGTTCGTCCGTTAGACACCAAGTGTAATCTAAGCAACCCGCCCGGTCAGCAACAGCAGCAGCGCGTCCGTCGTTCGGATTATTATTTTCAATTGCGCGAGAAGCAGAAGGTGAAAAGAATGTATTGTTTGTTAGAGCGTCAGTTTCGCAATTATTATAAAAAGGCATCGCGTCGGAAAGGGGCAACTGGCTTGAATCTGATACATCTGCTGGAAACGCGCTTGGACAATGTGATTTATCGTATGGGTTTTGCTGTCACACGTAACGAGGCACGTCAACTTATTTCTCACAAGGGACTGGTAGTTAATGAAAAACAAGTTAATATTCCTTCATATGAGGTAAAGCCGGGCGATAAAATTAAACTTTCCGCAAAGGCGGCACAGCAAGAACGGGTCAAGGTTGCGTTGGAGATTGCCAAGCAACTGGAACAACCTTCGTGGTTATTAATTAATCAGGATGAACAGGAAGGTGTTTTTGTGTCATTGCCGAAACGGGAAGAAATATCTTCTCTTATTAATGAAAATCTTATAGTTGAACTTTATTCCAAATAATCTGTTATGCAAAACTCTCCCAATAAATTTTTAGTGGCTGATAAGCCGACCGTAGAAATCTTAGGACACACAAGGGGCGGTAAAGTTAATGCCGCCAAAATCGTCATCTCGCCGCTGGAGCGCGGGTTTGGCTATACGCTGGGTCATGCCTTGCGGCGTATTCTTTTATCTTCTATGGCGGGTGTCGCAATCACCGATGTGCGTATTAAAGGAGTGAAACACGAATATGACACTATAGAAGGGATGCAGGAGGATGTTCTCTCGTTACTCTTAAACTTGAAGGGCATTGCTTTTATCATTTATGACAAGAAAGCGGACCGAGCGGATATTTCTCTTAAAAAAGAAGGCCCCGGTGTTGTGACAGCCGGAGATATCAACTTGCCACCGAATATGGAAGTGGTGGACCCTGGGTATGTCATCGCCCATCTTAATGAGCGCGGGCAATTGGATATGCAAATGACTATTAGACAAGGGACGGGTTATGAAACTGCGGAAAGTCGTTTGGCGCGTGATATACTGGATGCCGAGGAAAGTGTTTCCGCCAATAGTTTGCATTTGGATGCAAGTTATTCCCCCGTTTTACGTGTTTCTTACAAGGTGGAAAGTGCCCGTGTCAAACAACAGACGGATTTGGATAAGTTAATCATTGAGTTGGAAACGGACGGCACTCTGGACCCGACCGCGGCAATTCGGCGCGGCACCACGCTTTTATACAAGCAATTGAAACCCATGATTGATCTGGAAAGCGAGGAAATTATCAGTACTCAGGCCAGTCAGGAAGATATACCGGAAATATTCTTTGATAAGGTGGAAGATAAACTGAAAGAGTTGGGCGGGAGATCCACAAATTGTTTGCGTCGGGCAAACATAGAGTATCTTGGCGATCTGGTGATTAATAGCGAAGCGGATCTGATGAAACAGCCCAGTTTTGGCAAGCGCAGTTTGGATGAGATTAAAGATGGTTTGGTGGAATTGGACCTGGAATTGGGTATGAAACTCAGCGGTTGGCCGCCGAAACACTTGAAGCGCGAAATAAAAGAGGAGCAAGAGCAACCCGAAGAAGATGCGGCATCTTAAACAGGGGCGTAAACTTGGTAAGACTTCCGCACACCGAAATGCGATGTTGCGGAACCTCGCTGTTTCTTTGATAGAACACGGCTGCATTAAGACGACCTTGCCCAAGGCCAAGGAATTGAGGCGATTTGTGGAGCCGATTGTCACCTATGCGAAGAAGGACGGTCCGTCCAGACGACGGCATGTGGTATCAAAACTTCATAATAAGATTATTTTGAAAGAGATTTTTGAAGGGGCTGCCGTACGGGCTTTGGAGAGACCCGGTGGCTATACGCGCATCATCAAGGCCGGCTATCGTGCCGGCGATAAGGCGCCTATGGCTTATATTGAGTTAGTGGACAAAGCGGAGAAGAAGCGGGAGAAGTCGGAAAGTTCCGGTGCTGTCGCCAAATCCGATAAAATTAATAAAGAGAAGAAAAAATGAAAAAGAAGATAATACTTATGCAGTTTGGACGGTTTGCCGAATACTTTTTGTGGTTGGCATTGATGTCTCTGGTTGCCTGTTCCACCCAGGTGAAACGAGTCGGTGTGGATACGGATATTGATTTGAGCGGCGAATGGAATGATGTTGATTCCCGCTTGGTTGCTGAGGAGATTACCAAGGATGTCTTGTCTCGCCCCTGGTATGCCAGATATTCCGCAGATATTGCCAAGACGCCGGTTGTCATAGTCGGCGGTGTGCGTAACGATAGCAGTGAGCATATTAATACGGTAACTTTCATCAAGGACATTGAGGCCGCGATGGTTAATTCGGCACGGTTGGATGTTGTAGCCGGCTCGGATCAACAGTCATTGTTGCGCGAAGAGCGTGAAAATCAGGATCTGTATGTCAGCGAGGAGACTCGTAAGAGACTGGGTAACGAACTTGGAGCGGATGTAATGCTCCTTGGAACGATTAGCACAATTGAAGATGTGGAAGGCAGACGTCGCGTGCGCTATTATCAGGTTGATATGGAATTGATTGACATAGAGACAAACCGTAAACTTTGGATCGGACAGAAAAAAATTAAAAAAGACATTCGTAAGCCATCGTCCAGATTGTAATGCGCCTTCTTTCCGGCCTTCGGATGAGACGGTGCGGGGGTGTGCTTCTTTTGGTGTTAGGCGGGATTACGGGATTTGCGGGCCTTACAGGCCTTACAAGCTGTGCCGTTCATGCTTTTGCGACCTATTACGATCATTTTGCGGAGGGGGATTTGCAAGCGGCCGAAGAAAAACTGGAGGATATCCCACAGAAAAATAAAAACACGCTGCTGATCAAGATGCATTATGCCGTTTTGCGTCAGTTGGAGGGTAACTATATTGAGAGCAACAGACTACTTGAGGAGGCAAAGAAGCTGAGCGACGAATTGGCACCGCTGAGTTTGACCGGGGAGGCGGCCGCATTGGCAATTAATGATGCGGTTCAGAGTTATAGCGGGAGTATCTTTGAGCGTGTGATGATTTACATTTATAAGTATATCAACTATGTTGCCTTGGGGCAATATAACGAGGCACGCATAGAAATGCGGCAAGCCGAACTGCAACTGCGCGAGTGGCGGCTTGAACCGGAAGATTACCCTTACCTGCCTTTTTTGTTGGCGTTATCTTATGAAGGTCAGGGCAGAACCGATGACGCGCTGGTTGCTTACAGGCGCGCGCTTCTTGCTTACGCAGACAATGGCGAAGCACCCGCTTCGCTCAAACAGAGTTATCTTAATTTGTTATGGCGCGGCGGCAGAACGCGCGAACTCGCGGAACAAGAAAAGCTGCTTGGGCTTGCGGCGCAACGGGAACAGGATGCGGCGTCTTTGGTGGTGATCGGGACTTCGGGGCAGGTCAGTCGGCGTGAGACCCTGAGTGTTTACCATTGGCATCCGGCCGCTTTGCAAGATCTGTTAATTTCCATTCCCGTATATGCGGATAGACCGCCTGTCGCCGGACCGCCGTTTGTTCGGATTGGTGAGACAGGGATTTCTTTTGAACTTCTGATAAATTTGCAACGCAAGATGCGCGATGCCCTGGCCGCGGATACGCCGATTTTAATTTTGCGCGCCTTGGCAAGGGCTTTGATTCAGCAACAGCTCCAAAATGCCGCCAATCAGCAAAAGGATTCTATTTTCAGTGCTTTGGTTTTTGTTGGTCGGATAGCAAGTGGCAGTGTTGCGGATACTCGCAGTTGGGATAGCCTGCCGGCGGCCCTTTACATATCTCGCACATCGTTTCCCGCCGGAACACATACCTCATTTGCAAGTACCGATGCCTATACGGCTCCCGCCGTAGAACTGAATATAAAAGAGGGGATTAACTTTTACCCCGTTTTGACAAGATGATGAGATTTTTTTCCGTTTTACTGGTTTTGGGATTATTTTGTTCCGTGCCGGAGATCCGGGGTGCGGCCGCACCCCCAAAGAGTGTGGACCCGAATCAAATTTTGCGAGAGGCGACGGCAAAGTATCCCGAAAGTGAGTATCTGACCGCTTTGGATGCCGCTGCGGATCTCACGGATGCGAAGGAGAGGGCTCTCGGCAATCTTGCCAAAATATTTTCCGTCCGCATAGAAGACGATTCTGTTTACAATCAAAACTTGGTTTCCCGGGGAGAAGCCGAAGAAAAGAGTGACTATCTGTCGCGCTCGGTATTGACTGTTTCCCGCGAAGACATAGAAGGCGCCGAGGTGGCGGAGATATGGTTTGATAAAAAAAACAAGGTTTATTATGCGCTTGCGGTTCTCAACAAAAAGGATGCCGCCAGCGGGTGGAGGAAGGATGCGCAACTCTTGAGACGGGATATTGAAGTTTTGAGCGCGAACGACGCGGGGACGCCTCCTCAAGCAATTATTTTGTCGCTGATTGAGCGGCAAGCATTGATTGCGGACTATAATTTTTTGATCCGCAGACTGCGGATTGTAGAGCCGCAGAGATCCCACCGACAGCTCCCGGATGATACGGGCAGCCTGGTAAGGAGGCAAGCGGAGCAATTTACTTTTTTGGCACAGGGAGAGAATGCGGACTTGATATCCGTTGCCAGCGGGGCACTGGCGGCACAGGGGATGCGCCCTGTTTCGGCATCTCCCAATCTGCGACTTGATATTTCTTTGGATGCGGAAAAAGTTAACCGACAGGGAAAATGGCATGTGCTGCGCCGGGATATGCGAATAGAGGTTTTTTACGATGATCTCCCGGTGCGACAAATTAAGTGGAACTTAAAAGAAGAAAGTTTGGATCGACAAAAGGCGACGGAGAGGATGCAATTGGCGAGCGAAAAAAAAATACGGGATGAGTTGTTTTTGGAACTGATGAAAACTTTGAGTTATTAGGACCCCAATTTGAAGTTTTGAAGTTATGACAGAACACGCAACGCGTACCATCGGTATTATTGGCCACGGATTTGTTGGCAAAGCGGTGGATTACGGTTTTACAAGAAACATTCAAAAATTGGTTGTGGATCCGCTTTATACAAGACTGACCTTGCAAGACCTGATAGCAAAGCGGCCGGATGCGGCGTTTGTTGCGGTACCCACACCGGCACTTGCCGATGGCAGAGTGCAAGACAAAATATTATTTGAAGTGATTACCGAGTTTGCGATGGCAGACTCGGATATTCTTTTGATTGTAAAAAGCACCGCACCGCCGACAACTTTCACGGAGTTGGCGGACATATATCCGAAACTTGTGTATAATCCCGAGTTTTTGACCGAGAAAAATTCTCTTGAAGACTTTGTAAATCCGCCGATGCATATTTTGGGAGGTGATCCGCGGCATGCGGATTTGGTGGAAAAACTTTACAAAGAGCATTCGGATTGTGCCCCTTGTCCGGTTTACAAAACCGATCTAAAAAGTGCGTCTCTCGCCAAGTACACGATCAATACTTTTTTGGCTACCAAAGTGATTTTCTTTAATCAACTCAAAGATATTCACACCAAAACTGGCGCGACATCCGATTGGGAAGAATTTATTAAGATCGTCTCGGCGGATAAGCGCATCGGCGGTTCGCATATGCGCGTCCCCGGTTTTGACGGCATGCCCGGTTTCGGTGGCTCCTGCTTCCCGAAGGATACCAAAGGGTTTGCTTACTATGCCAATGAGGTTTCCGCCAAGTTTGAACTGTTGGAAAAGGCAGTCTCCCTGAACAATGCTTACAGGGAGAAACCAAACTTCGATAAAAAGAAGACCGGGTCATCGGATCCGACGGGCTATTGAAAAAAGAAGTCCCGGTTATTGCCCTTTTGCTGGCAGCCGGGAAGGGCATCCGTTACGGTGCCGAAAAACAGTTTGTTAATTTTGACGATAAACCTTTAATGTTTCATTCGCTGGATACAATGTGCGGCTGTGATTGCATACAACATATTTTCCCGGTGCTATCGAGTGTGCTACCGAGCGCACTGCCTGCGGAGATGCCGCCGATTCCTCCGACCGGCAAGTTGCAAAAAACCTTGAAAGGAGGCGCGACGCGTTTCGATTCTATCCGTCTTTCACTCGCGCAGCTTGACGCATACGAGGATGATGCGATTGTTCTCGTGCATGATGCGGCACGCCCTTTGGCGGAGCCGGTGCTTTTTAACCGCTGTGTATCGGCTTTGGAAACCTATCCGGCGGTTACCACGGCGGTTGCCATAAGTGACAGTTTGGCCGCGGGGGACGGCGGACTTGTTCGCGGTATTCTGCCACGCGAGAAACATTTTTACATACAGACCCCGCAAGGGGCGAGACTGGGTCTGCTGCGCGCCGCCTATGCGGCTTACTCGATGGCTTGCCCGATAGGCAAAAAAAAATTACCCAACCCCAACCTACCCAACCCCAACCCACCCAAAGATGATTGCGAGGTTATTTTGGCGTATGATGCCGACACCCCTATTGGCATAGTGGAAGGAAGCAGAGAGAACATCAAACTGACCCGTCCGGATGATCTTGCCGTGCTAAGTGCTTTGGCGGAGAGGCGAAGGCAACGGGAAAAATGATCGCAAAGATAATCGCAAAAACGAGTGCAAAAACTATGACGCTCTTTTTAGTTTTCGGGCGGTTTAAGCGGTATTTTAATCGGCAGTTTAATCGGCATTTTAATTGGTATTGACGGCAGATATTCCACATCTTCGCGCGGCGTGTTTCGCATGGCATGCCATAACATGTGCTTCGCCCGCTTATTGAGACAGACAATATTGTAAACGCCTTCCAACAAGGGCATGTGAATTGCCATTTCCCCGGATTTTTTGAATGCGGCCCGCACCGCATAGATTCCTTCCGCTACGCCGCTACTTTCCGCCAATGCCTCTTTTAGGGATTTCCCTTGACCCAATGCATATCCCAGAGAATAATTGCGACTGGCGGGAGAGTTGCAAGTAACGATTAAGTCGCCCATACCCGCCAGACCAAGAAATGTCAGATGATCGGCGTTCAAGCGGACGGCAAATCGCGCCATCTCCGCAATGGCTCTGGTAATCAAAAGGCTTTTTGTGTTAGCGCCAAATCCAAGGGCGTCCGAAATGCCGGCGGCGATGGCATAGATATTTTTTAGCGCACCGGCAAGTTCCACGCCATACAGATCTTCATTTTCAAAGACATGCAAATACTTGTTTCCCAGCGTTTCACAAACCAAAGCGCGTAATTGGGGGTTATGCGATGCCACCACAGAGCCGGTAATATGCTTGTGCGCAAGTTCGCGGGCAATATTGGGACCGCTAAGCACACCCAAACATTGGTCCGGGTTTATTTCTTTTTTGTCCGCCAATTCCTGTCGTATCACCTCGCTCATTAGGATGAAGTCTTTGCCGGCAAAACCTTTGGCCGTGCTGATGAGAAGATGCTCGGCGGTGATCCAAGGTTTCATCTGTCTGAAAACATCCGTGAAAAAACGGGTCGGCACCGCAATAAAAACAAGCCGCGCTCCGGCGAGTGCCTGTTGTATGCTTGTGGTCAATTCAAGTCTTTTATCAAGTTGTATTCCGGGCAAGTATCGGTTGTTGCACCCGGTTGTTTTTATCTCTTCTGCCAGTTCTTCCGATCTCAGTCGCAGGCACACGGATTGTCCGTTGTTTGCCAGGATGTTTGCCAGCACTGTGCCGAAACTGCCGCCGCCGATGACCGTGACCCTTTCCCTTCCCCTTTTAATGCGTCTTGCCCGAGGTTGAGGCTGAGGTTGCGAAGCCATTATTCTTCTTGTAGGATGATGTCAGTGCCTGCGGGCGGTTTGTAGCGGAAGTTTCTTTCGGCAATGCGTTTGTTTGCCGCAATATTGCTGAGAAACAGCACAATGCGTTGGCCGCTGTAATCTTCCCAATGTGTTTCTACCGGCAGATCTTCTTGAAAGCGCATGTAAATGCCGCCTTCTTGTGCCGCCCTCAGTAAAAACTCATCTTTTCCCAAGGAGGTCACTTGCATATCTTCAAAGCCGGCGTCGTTAAGCAAGAAGAACGGCGGCAGGGCGTCTTTGTTCAACGGGCGAATGATCAATTGACGGATGTCCTTGTCGTAAATGGAAAGATGGGTTCCGTTACTGATAATAAATTGGACATAGGGTTTTGCCACCTTCCACGCCAATTTGTGTTCCCGTTTCATTTTGAAATTCCCTTTTAGAGTGCGCACCGGCACAAGTCCCGCTTGGTATTCGTGTTGAATAAAGTTCCCTTGTAAACTTTTAAGATTGCCGAGTAATTCCTTGAGCCGTTGTTGCGGGTTTTCTTCAATCGGTTCCGGCCCATCCTGTCCCCAAACAGGCTGCCAGGTCAGAAATAAAAGAACCGCAATTAACAGGAAGTTTTTCATTTGCCTATTCCTGCCGATCGCACATCAGATCAAACAGATATCTCAGAAAATCGGCACGCTCGTCCAACTCTTCAATGTCGGCTTTTGCCAAACGATGCAGTTCGTTTTTTCTTTGTGTTGCCACCGAGATGCCGGCGGCATTGGGATAGGTGGATTTTCCTTTTTCACGCGGCTCTTCTTCCAGATCGAGAATGTCGTCTTGTATTTGAAAAGCCACTCCGATTTTTTTGCCGGCCTGCGCGAGATTTGGCAAGACTTCCGAACAGTCTCGACCGGATAGGGCTCCGAGTTTTAGGGCAGCCGTGATCAAGGAGGCTGTTTTCAATTCATACATTCTTTCTATTTTTGCCAAAGGTAATAAACTCTGTTCTCCCGTGATATCCAACGCCTGACCGGATACCATCTCCAAAGCGGCGCGCACCAGGGTCCCGAACATTTGATATTTTGTTTGGAGATCATAGTCGTTATTCTTAATCAACCGGTCAAATGCAAGAACCTGCAGCATATCTCCGGCAAGAATGGCGTTTGCTTCGCCAAACTTTTTATGGCAACTTGGCATATTGCGTCTCATATCGTCGTCATCCATAATCGGCAGATCATCGTGAATCAAAGAGTAGGTGTGAATTAGTTCAACACCGATGGCCGCATCCGCGACATTCGGGCGAACATCGTCTCCTTCTTCGGCAACAGTCAGTGCCGCCGCATATGCCAAAAGGGGGCGGATGCGTTTGCCGCCTGTGGTAAGACTGCTGTAAAGTATTGCCTTGTTTGTCTCGCCGCTTTCGGGGTATTCTTGGCCGAGCAAGCCGAGTTTTTGATGCAGTTCTTCTTCAAAAAATTGTAAAAATTGGATACGGACTTCGTTATGATCGCGTATGTTGCCTGCAAACGAGGTGCCGGTTACGGGGTGTTCTTGATTAATCGGGAGTTTCTTTTGTTTGTGCGGAAATTTCTTCCAGTTGTTTGTTCTTTTGTTCCAGAAATTTTTGACAAAGACGAATTAACTTGTTGCCGCGTTCGTATTGCTTGAGACTCTCGTCCAAACTCAGTTCTCCTTTTTCTATGGATGCAACGATAGTATCAATTTCTTGCATACTCTTTTCAAAATTAAAGTCCGTATTTTGTGGTTCGTCCGGCATATTGCTCCTTTATTTATTGCTCCTGTTTTTTTGTATTTCCTGTTATCCTTTATCCGAGATTTCGGCATCTTTGACTTCCCGGACTTCCTTGACTTCTTCGGCTTCCTTGGCTGCGGCTGCCGGTGCGACATAGCCGGCCGGCTTGTCATAATTTTTGTTCTCCATATAAAGATGCATTTGCTCTTTCAGATATGCGCGCGTTTTGACATCAAACAGTTGCAGTCGCTTTTCGTTGATTAGCATTGTTTGATGACGCAGCCATTCCTCCCAAGCAAGGGCGGAGATATGTTCATAGACGAATTTGCCCGGTTCTCCCGGCATCGGTTCTTTTTCCAGGCCGGGTAATTCTTTTTGATACTTTATACAAAATACTTTGCGCATACGGATTCTTTACTTGCCACTTTTTTTCTGACTTCTTTTATTAAAGCAATAACGGGAGCGGGCATGCCAATAGTTGCCACTTCCTTTTGCATACTATACCATAAATTCTCATTTTCCGCCACCATTCGGTCCGCTTTAAATTCCGGTTGGACGAATACCAACCTCGGCCGAATAGACCAGATACGATGGGAAAAGATATGCCGGCGTGTCGGCAAGGGTGCGATGCTTTCAACCAGATCTTCGCAGAGATGGGTGACTTCTCTTTCAAGTTCTGCATCAGTCTCAAACCGGGGAAAGCAGTGCAGGCCTCCCCAGATACCCGTTTCGGGTCTGCGTTGGAGTAGCAATTCACCTTGTCTGTTGCATATGATCGCAAAAAATACCGCGTGTGCCTGCTTGCGAGTTTGTGTTTTTCGCAAGGGCAACTCTGCGGTCAGTTTTTCGGCAAATGCCACACATTCGGCAACGAACGGGCAGTGGGCGCAGTCGGGATTCTTTGGGCGGCAGATCAAGGACCCGATATGCATCATCGCTTTGTTGTAGTCTCCAAAGCGTCGGTCCGGCATCAGGGTTACCGCTTCTTGCCATAGTTCGCGCTCGGCAGCGGCACCGGGCTTGGTCCGAATACCTTTAAGGCGAATGAGAACCCGCTTGACATTGGTGTCCAGCACCGGGTGTGGCAGATTCATCGTCATTGACAAGATCGCTCCGGCGGTAGAGCGTCCTATGCCCGGCAGTGTGCAAAGAGTTTCTATGTTGTCGGGGAAGATCCCCCGGTGTTTGTCGACGATGATGCGGGCGGCCTTGTGCATATTGCGAGCGCGGGCATAGTATCCCATACCGGCCCAGAGATGAATCACCTTGTCCGGGCTGGCATTTGCCAGGGCGGTTACATCGGGGAAGTGTTCAATGAATTTGACATAAAACGCGCGAACTACTGTAACCTGAGTTTGTTGTAGCATCACCTCGGATACCCATACTTTGTAAGGGTCCGCACTCGCCCACGGCATCTTGCCGAGAACCCGGGCGCCGCCGCCATCCAGCCATGCCAATGCCCGGTTGCCGATATTCCGGCTGTCGTTCATGCCGCTGTTCATACCACCTTTCACGCCGCTGTTTATGCCGCTGTTTATGCTGCCTCGATCGGGTCTGTGTTTAGAAACCAACGGGTACCGGGAATATGTTTCTTGGCGGCTATGTCGCATATTTTTGTGGTGATCTCCGCCCGATTTTTTCTGCTCGTACTCTTGATAACAAGAGCTGCCCGATAGTAATCGGCTTTTTTGGCGATGACGCATTCGTTTGGCCCCAGAATATCTTTTGACAAAAATCCTTCGTCTGTTGTTTGTAAGGCGTTTTGTGTTTGTTGTTTGACTTCTTCCAAAAAGCGGAAAGCCGCAGCCGCCAGCTTGTTTTCCGCTCGCAAGTATGCCAAATAAGAGTAAGGCGGAAGCCCCAAGCGTTTGCGTTGTTCCAGTTCGTGTCGGGCGAAATCACCATAGCCGCCGCCAACCAAACTGCGCAGAAACTCGTTGTTAGGATAACAGGTTGGAATGATCACTTCGCCGGCAGTCTCCCTGCCCGGTGCCCGGCGACCTATGCGCCCGATGACTTGAATTAAAGTTTGGGCGAATGCTTCCTTGGCGTAAAAATCCGGGTTAATAAGACCCTGGTCGCAATTAACAATAATTCCCAGAAAAATATTTGAGAAATCATGCCCCTTGGCAAGCATTTGTGTTCCGACCAAAATGGAAGGCTCCGCATTATGAACAGTTTGATAAAACTTGATATGCGAGTCGGCCGCTCGCATACTGTCCCGGTCTATGCGCAGCACTGGGTAAGCGGGAAACTTGCGTCTCAAAAACTCTTCCACTCTCTGGGTGCCGCTGCCAATCGGCAGCAGTTGATCGCTGTTGCAATTCGGGCAGCGGATCCCGGCGGCTGCGCGCTTGTCGCACAGATGACAGACAAATGTCGGCGGATTCTTGTGAAGTATCATCGGCTTGTCGCAAGATTTGCAGTTTTGAATCCAGCCACATTTTTGGCATCGGACCACGGTGGCAAATCCTCGTCGATTAACAAAAACCAGAACCTGCTTTTTTTGTTTCAGTTGATTTTCTATGGCAAGAAGAACTGTGTCGGGCAGTGGGTCTTCTGCGTATCGTCCGGAAATATCCAGCGGGACTATTTTCTTTTTGCGCTTTTCAAGCGGCGGTAATTTAATAGAATGATAATAACCGCGTGCCGTGTTATGCAAGGACTCCAAGGAAGGAGTGGCACTGCCCAAGACAACCGGTATTTTCAGCAGTTGGGCATACTTGATTGCCAGATGTTTGCCGTTGTAATGAAAGTTATCCTGTTGCTTATAAGAATTGTCTTGCTCTTCGTCAATGAGAATACAACGCAGATTCGGCATGGGGGTAAAGATTGCGGAGCGTGTGCCGACTAAAACGGGGAACTTCCCGGAGGATGCGAGCAGATAATTTTGCAATCTGTCGGCATTGCTCATTTTGGAATTCAGCACACCTAAAGGCATGTCTTTTAAGGATTCTTGCAGCCGGGCAACTGTTTGCGGCGACAAGTTAATTTCGGGAACCAGGTAGAGAACCTGCCCGTTTGTTTTAATAACATGCTTGATGACTTCTATGTAAACTTCCGTCTTGCCGCTGTTTGTCGGTCCTTCCAAAAGATAGCAACCGTATTTGTCGGCGGCTTCCGTGATTTTTTTTGCAGCCGCCAGTTGACTTTCCGTCAAGATGATCTGCTCGTTTGAGGTGCTGCTTTTGCTACCGCTTTTGATCTGTTGAGTCGGCATCCGCCCCGTTTTTTTTGTTTTTTTCGTTTTTTCCGCTGCGATCAAGTTCTTTTTTTCCAACGATGCCAAAGATGTCAAACTTGCCGCCTTGAAGCCGAGTTCCCGCAGAGTTTCTTCGTCCGCTTCTTTTTTTATGATAAGGGTTTCAAGCAAGGATCTTTGAACATGACCTGTCAGTGTTGCGGGGTCTGTCCGCTCCCCCTTTTCAGTCACTCGCCAGATTTTGAATTCCGCAGGTTTCGCCTCCTTGCCCCGCCGCAAAGCAACCGGTAATGCCGCTTCCAAGACCATACCGAGCGGCGTTTGGTAATAGTCCGCAGCCCATACCAATAACTGATACAGAACCTTGGAATAGACAGGACTCTTGTCCAATATCTTCTCCACGCTTTTTAATTGATAGGCGCGGTTCTCTTGTCGGTTTTGGGTTTCGCTCTCGCACACAAAACCGAGAAGTCGTCGCTTGCCAAAAGGAACCAGAACGCGCACCCCGGGCGGTATTTCCGCCGAGTCAATTCCCGGCGGTAACAGATAGGTGAAGGTCTTACGAATAGGCAGAGGCAGGGCGACCGTAACCTGCCGCGAAGCGGTCACTTGCGTATGACCGCCTCCAGAATAGTAATTTTTTCGGGTTCTTCCAGCATCTGCATCATCTCAGTGGAGGCTTCGCGCCTTGCGTCCGATTTATGCCATCTGTTCCAACTGTGCACACTATTGAAACTTACCATGACATAACGGTCATTCCGATTCTTGACATCAAAGTATGCTTCGCTGGATACGAAACCGGGGACATGCAGAACGAGTTGATGTAAATGCAGAGCCCGTTTTTCGTACTCCGCCACACATTCGGGCATCACCTTGCGCTTGATTACTACCTTAATCATAGTTGTATTATAAACCTTCCGGGCAGCGGGTATTTGTTACAATCCCGGCAAAGCATTTGGTGAGATCGGGCATTCCGGTTAATCTCTCATATCACTTGGCATCATTTGGATTCAATTAATCTTGAATGCTTCGGCTGCTTGTTGTAAGCCCGGATGGATACGGGATCTATCAGAGATTGATAAAGAATTGCCAAGAACTTGCCGGCAGTTTTTATATCCTGCCGGCCATTGGCTTTGATTTGTTCTGCTTTGAGGCCCGTTCTGTCTTCGCTTACTCGCTTATCCGCCTACCTGCTTATCTGCTTATCTGCCTTGCGCCGAGAGGCCGCCCGGCATGCAGTTCAAGGCGGGGTATTGGCCGCTTGTGCCCAGATCCCAGACACGAATGAAGGGATCGCCTGGCCCGGCCTCGGTGGCATCTTCCATCTCATCGCCGGTGTTCGGGTCGCACCAAAAGTTACCCCAGTCGGCATAGATGCCTGTAAAAGTAATCGGGTTTTGCAGCAGGGCAGTGGTCTGACCCTCGCCCAAATTATCGGCGCTGTCTGACTGCATGGTAGTTTCACTATCCCAATAGGAGGCAGTGATGATGGCTGTGCCAATGATGCTGCCAATCAAACCGCCAATTGTATTACTGCCCCTGGCACCTGAAACAACCCCCCCGGCTGCATAAGAATAAGCAGTTTGAGTGGACTGCTGTGCATTCCCAATTAGTCCGCCAGCACTATTTCCGCTTCCTGTAACGCTTCCGCCGGACACATAAACATGACGAATATTCGCACGCACCCCTTGCCCAATCATTCCACCAGCATTGAAAAATCCCTTGGAAACAACAACTACGCCGAGCACAGTAGCATAGCGAATATTCACAAACCCGCTCCCAACTATTCCGCCAACATTAATTCCGCTTCCTGTAACACTTCCGCCGGATACGACGGCAGAGCGAATCATCATCTCTTCCCCGCTCCCAATCATTCCACCAACACCAGCTCCGGTTCCTGTAATACTTCCGTCGGATACATAAGCATGATGAATATTCGCAAGAGTCCCTCGCCCAATCATTCCGCCAACCCCAATATTCCCGGAAACAACTCCGCCGGATACATTGACAGAGCGAATTTGAGCACTCGGACTATCCCCAACCAGGCCACCCACGCCGTCGGCGGATGGACTCATCACACTGCCACCCGTAACCGACAGGTTCTCATAACGGGCATTCTGGCTATAGCCTGCCAGTGTGCCCACACCACTGGCACCGCCACTGACACGCGCATTCCGGATATGCAGATTTTGAATCTCGCCGGTTAAGGCACCAAACAACCCCACTCCAATGACAGTATCCTCCGCAGCAATGAACAGATCTGCAAGAGTATAACCCCCACCGTCAAAGATTCCGGTATAAGAGGTGCAAGCATTCACAGTGGAACAAGAGCCGATCGGCTGCCAGCCGCTGCCGGTCGTCCAGGCAGTCAGGTTGCCACTGCTCGCGGCATAGGAAGCCGCATCGCTAAAATTGAGCAAGCCAGTTAACTCATAACCCACACAGCCGCCGGTATCATCATCCGGACCCGGGCAGCCCATAGAGCCCACAGAGGTGATCTCGGGGATACGGTCATCATCCGTCCCATCGCCGTTCAGATCATCGTGCAGCCGTGCCAAGTCATCCAAAGTGTGGAGCTCTATCAAACCGTTATTATTGTCATCCACATCCTCATCACTATCACGACAACCGTCACCGTCATTGTCCGCGGCCGGATTGGAAGTCCAGCCAATCACACCGGTCGGACAAGCATCCATACTGTCTTCCAGGCCATCATTGTCATCATCTTCATCACAGGCATCACCGCCGTCCTCCGCACCATCCGTGTTGGCTTGGTCCGCATTGGCAGCCGACGGACAATTATCGTCCGCATTCGCCACACCATCACCATCAATATCATCCGGGTTCGCTTCGTTTGTTGTGTATTCAACCGGAACCGAAGGGATGGGATCTTGACCCGCATAACGCACTGAAACTGTGATGCTATAGGTGGCAACATAGTTTAGATCCGTAATGGTGTACATCGACTGGGCACCGGACGCAACCGAAACACCCGCTTCGTCAGAATCAAGTTCCATTTCCCCGCGATCGGTCACATCGGCATCATCGCCAACATTGATCCAAGCAATATTGAACCCGACGATATTCTCCCGGTTCGGATTGGTCCAACTCACGGTAATATTGTTCCCATTAACAGTGGCTTGGATATTGGAAACAGCCGGGAAATTGGGATCATCACCGCCATTCGGATCATCCATTTGAACGGAAACAGAAGTCGAAGGTGGGCCATCCCTATAAAGTACCGCAATCGTGATCCGGTAGGTGATACTGTTATCTAGACCCGTAATGTTGAACATCACCCGACTCCCGGGCTTCAGCAGGTCAGCCTCAGGCGTCAGCAGCCGCACATCGGCGGCACTAAGGATCTTCATTCCCTCAACGCTCATATCGGCGGCGTCAAACCAAGTGATATTGAACCCGGTGATATTCGTCTGATTCGGATTGGTCCAACTCACGAGAATATTCTCCTCACCGACCACGGAGCTAATGTTGGAAACAGCCCGGGGATCACCACCGCCGGAACCGCCACCACCGCCACCGCCGCCGGCACAACCTGCCAGGACCAAACCGAACAACCCCGCCAGCAGCACACTGTAAAGGCGAGTCGGTATGCACATCCGTCGCGTCCTATTGGGTGCGGGAAAAGCCTTAAAGATATTAAAGACATTAAGAGTATTAAAGAGAAGCACAGATACTGTGCCTCTTTGTGTGCGGCGCATTGCTTTTGCCGGACGCACAGGAAAAAAATTTAACTGATCGATCATTTTCTATTTTTTATTATGATTAATATTAATTTTTGAGACATCGCTCAACCATTATTATAACCTTAATTTCCAAAATAATCCTTAATTTGTATGATCCCACCCATTTCTGGACTTTTGTTGTTTTTGCAAAAACTGGATTGGCGAGAGTTGTTTGAGAGCATAATGGGGACGTTCAAGATTATACCAAGCCAACCACTCGATGAGTTTGGCGTTGAATGCCGGCATATCCTTAACCAAGAGATGCCGCATATGACAACCGAACTCTTCCCAGAGAGTGCGATTAAACCGTTCGCAGTGTGCATTCATTTGCGGTTTCCTTGGATAAGTATACCAGTGGGTGCTGCCGTTTGCGGTCACGACCCGGTGAAAGTCTTTGGCGAACTCACTGCCATTATCGGTGAGGACTTTTTCGATCCGAGTGCCGAGTATGTTTTGCATGGCGGTAAAGAGCCGGGCGGAACTGGCCGAAGCAGCCGAGGTATCGACATGGACTAGCGCGATGCGGGAAAATAGATCAATGCCGACATGCCAATAAAAGCGCCGGCCATCGACGATGCGGACGAGCGTATCAAAGGCAACACATTCACCTCTCCGGCCCGCAACAAAGCGGATGTCCTTGCGCTCGCGCGGAGCACCTTGCCGCGGGCGTTTCGGCACGGACCGCGATGGTTTGCACCGCATCTTATCCGGGTCATCGGCAATGATGCGAGAGAGCGTTGATTGGCTGGGCAGCGGCAGCCCGCGCTGCTGACACCATTCGGGTAACAAGCAGACCAGTTTACCGGCACCGATGTTCGGACGCTCTTGTCGCCAAGATCGGATCTTGGTAATCAGTGCCGGTGGCCAGGTGTTGGACCGCTTGGGCTGATACCCATAGTTGTTCGCCAGTTCATCGACCCCGCCTTCACGGAAACGCCGCTGCCACTCGTAGAATGTAGCACGACTGATCCCGGCATGATCCAGCGCCGCCGCGACACCATGTTTGCGCGCGAACGCTAAGGTGTCCAGTTTGATTTTGGTGGTTTTAGACATGTTTGAATATTTGTTTGCTAAAACCACCATTTTATTGAAACCGCGCACGCGATAACCAATGTAGCGTAAACGTGTTCCTCTCATTTCAAATCACCTCCGCGGTGCAGCCGCTCTCGCACACCGTACCGTCTTGCCAGCGGATACACCTAGACAGTTTTATCAACAACAAGCCTCCGCTGTCTGCGGCGGTGAGAGCAAAACAGCTATCCATCTTTCTTGCCCGTTTCATTCATCTAGCTCCACATACCGGAGACCCGTTGCCGGATCTATTTTCGACCCGTCCGACAGAACCTCCGGCTGCTTGATCTGAGGACGCACAATGCCAAACTCAGAGTCCAGAACCTTTATGAGATCATGCATAATTTCCAAAATAATGCAGTGCAAGGCAAACAAACAAAAGAATCTGCCGAAGTCAAGATAATAGTCGTCTTGCCGGGGAAGTCGCTCTTGCGATCCGAAGGCGTCTCATTCTAATACATCATATATATCGCATATGTACTGTATTGTCATATAACCTGACTTCTAACCTGACTTCGGAAACTTTTTAAAAAACCTTGATTTTACAAGGGTTTGCGGGCAGTTTTTATACCCTGCAATCCCGTGCCTTGCCCTTAGTGCCGGCTATTGAACAAAACGGGTATTTCTTACAATCCCGGCAAAGCATTTGGTGAGACCGGGCATTCCGGTTAATCTCTCATATAATGAAAAGAAAACACACGAAATACCCGATGTTTTTGTATGTTTTGGTGTGTTTTTGTCTTTTTGCAGTCATGTACTTGTCGATTTTATGATTATGTTGAATGGATGTGACGGGTCTGTAGCTCAGGCGGTTAGAGCGCACCCCTGATAAGGGTGAGGTCGGTGGTTCAAGTCCTCCCAGACCCATTATTTCGAGAGTATGTTTGCGAGAGTATGTTTTGTTTAATGCCGGCAAGGCGAGTTCCCCGACCCGATCCTGTCCTTGGATTGTGAGAGTTGTGAGAGTTGTGAGAGTTGTGAGAAGTTTAATCGCCATCAGCATTCCGGTATTTTGTATCCTCATGCTGGCATCCTGTGGTGGCGAATCCAAAGAACCTGTTACAACACCGAAAGTTCCCAACCCCAATAATGCGTCTATGCCTGGCCCCAATGCTCCCGCAAATACAACGGGGAGGCTTTCTCTTTCCGATACAAACCCGGAAATAGGCGACAGGATTACCGCCACAATCAGAGATGCGAACGGCACCGAAGACCTCTCTTGCATGTGGTTTGTTGGCAACGCAACAGTTGCCCAAAATGTGTGTGAATACATTGCGGGCGAGGAGGTTTTTAATAGAACCTTAAGAGTGATCGCTTCATATACCAACCGATTTGGTACACATTCTTTGGAAAACTCAACACAAACTGTTTATTATCCTCTTTCGCCGTTGCAAGATTTACAAAATACCGTTTATGCGATGTATGGTGTGGAAGAACTGGCGCATTCATCTATCCGAGGTGAGTTTAATCACTCCGATCTTGCGCGCTTCGTTGTTCTTGAGCCGTGTGATAACAACAGCAACTGTTTGGATGAAGCGGATGCCCATGCCCGCAAGGTCTTTGCCACATTCCTTGACAGTGGCATTAAACTATTTACGGCTGCCAACTTCGGGGTATCCTATGCTTATCGTGATAAAGAGCAAAAGCAGGCCGC
Source organism: Gammaproteobacteria bacterium (assembly GCA_965209035.1). Taxonomy (GTDB): domain Bacteria; phylum Pseudomonadota; class Gammaproteobacteria; order CBDBNL01; family JAAOII01; genus CBDBPY01. The sequence continues at coordinate 524,931 of OZ242372.1, read as the reverse complement.
ATCTTATTTGACCTTTGATACCCTAACCGATATTCAAAAGAGGGTTAATCAATCGCTGATAGGTGTTAGTTTGTCTTTTACGGAAAGCGGCTTCAACCATTCCGCTCTTGCCGAAGGGGGACCTTTGAATGATCTGTTGGTTGTTAGAGGCACGGGAAATGATCCTTCTTGCCGCAATCCCTTTTCTTTTGTTTTGATAAACAGCTCTTTGCAGACCTCTTGTCATGTAACGATTCTTAATGTAACAAAATACCTCACCGACGATATTGAAGCGAATTATGCGGCGGATGTGGCAAACTACCGCAGTGCGGTAAAACGGGCGGGAAACGATACTCTGATATTTGTCGGCGGGTTTAATTTTGAGGAAATCCCGGACAAGGTTGAGGCGATTGTTGACACAGAACCGCGCTTGAGGTTTGCCGATTACGATTTTAGTGAAAGGCAAGCGGGGAGTTTGGGTGCGGCCTGTTTTAGAGTGCATGGCAGTCACAGATATTTGTATTCGGTGCCGGGAACCGAGCGCAAAGAGACGATCAGAGGAACTTCCTTTGCCACACCAAATGTATTCGCATCTCTGGTCGTTCTCTGGATGGCGGTTAAGGATGTCTATGGTGTTGAACTCACCGGCAGGCAATTATCCGCTCTGTTCAAGTCGGCGACAGTGCGGTCAGAATCCCCGGTTGAGGACTTCCGCCTGCAGGGGTTGGGGGTGGCGGACCTTAGAGTTCTGCTGGAAAGAGATGCTGCGGGAAATGTCACATACGACAGCAACGGCCGCACGCGATTGATCCCTCTTGCGGACATACTGGAAAGGATTGAGCACTATGATTGCCCTTTGTAATATTCTCCGTCTATCAGGTCCGGGGTGCTTTTTGCCCGCTCTAATCATTTAAGAGCATTGCGAACAATATTCCCCGAATAAAAAAGTGAGCCTCATTTGTGATACAATTTTATTGTTCGTAACAACATAACATACATAACATATGGCGGAAAAAATGAAAATAAATAAGAATATGACTGCCCCTGTAAATGCGGGTAGGCCGGTAGGATTGGCGGAGAGGGGATAGATATGACTGAGATTATTATTGCTCTAATAGAACAACTGAACCCGTCTGTTTTTGTATTAATCCTTATACTTGTTCTGTTTTGTTATTGTCTTTTTAAGTTTGCCAAATGGTTAGGTAAACATGAAGAAAAGGCATCCGATACTACTCATACATTAAATAAACTTGAAGCAAGGATAGATATATTACCGGAATTAAAGCGAAAAACTGAACTCATATACAATAATACACTGGCGGACAATAAGAGCATCGCAGAGGCTCGTAAGATAACTAAAACAAAGAGGGCAAAGAAAATGAAAATAAAAACGAAAATAGGAACCGAATGACTTATGTGGTAACAGGTGCTTGCATCAATTGCAAGTACACGGATTGTGTGGCAGTTTGCCCGGTGGATTGTTTTGTGGAAGGGGAGAACTTTCTGGCAATAGACCCCGAGTTGTGCGTGGATTGCCATCTGTGCGTGTCCGAATGTCCGGTGGAAGCCATTTTCCCGGAAGAAGAAGTCCCGGCAGATCAACAACACTATACCGCTTTGAATGCCGAACTTTCCAAAGGTTGGGAGCCGATTACCGAAGTCAAGGATCCGCCCGCGGATGCGGACAAGTGGGCTAATGTATCGGCGGCGGAAAAAGAAGACAAACTGATTCGCTAAAAAGCGGGGAGATCCCCGCATGCTGTCCGCCCCGGTTGAGACGAGACAAGACAGCCCCAACACCGGGCTTATTTTTTACCGAAGTATTTTAAGGTGCTTTAAAAGGTTGCTTTAAAGGTGCTTTGTTTAAAGGCGCTTTAGAAAGTTCAGAAGCCCGACGGTGGAAGAATCCCAATTTTCCGGCACGGCAGTTTCACCGTTAAATACGGAAGCGAGACTGCTGCCGAGTTGCTTACCCAATTCCACACCCCATTGGTCAAACGGATTGATGCCGGTCAGATACCCAAAGAAAGTTGTTTTGTGTTCGTACAAACTGATGAGGCTGCCCAGCGAGCGAGCATTCAGGCGTTCGTAAATCAAGCAATTACTTGGTCGGTTGCCCGGTATGGCGAGGTGAGAAATTAATTGCTCTTCAATACCGGCTTTTCTTGCTGCTTCGGCAAGTTCTTCTTTGTCCCGTCCGAGTAGCAATGCCTGCGCCTGTGCCAGCGCGTTGGTTACCAAGAGGGCGTGGCGTTCGGCGGCATCCGGCTCTTCGGGATGCATCGGTTTCCCGCCGAACAGGATGTCGGTGGGAATCAGGAGATGCCCTTGATGACATAATTGCATATAAGAATGCTGCACATTGGGACCTTCGCCGCCCCAGAGAATGTGCCCGCCTACCGCGACCCTTTCTCCGCTCGCAGTCGCCGTTTTACCGCAACTTTCCATGACAAGTTGCTGTAAGAATTGCGGAAACAACCGCAGCGAATGCTCATAAACATTCACGCAGTGCGTATCGGCACGGAGATGAACGCCATACCAATAAGACAAGAGTGCCATGATCAGGGGTAAATTGTTTTCTTCTTTTGTATCCAACGCGTGTCGATCCATATCTCTGCCGCCTTTGAGAAGTTCTTCAAATCCGTCTCGCCCCAGATGCATGATGATCGGCAAGCCAATTGCCGACCACAGCGAGAACCTCCCGCCGACAGAAACGGGTATGCGAAAAATGCGTTCGCGCGGCACCCCCATCGCGATAGCCTTGTCCTGCGCGGAGGTCACCGCACACAGATGGCGCGAGAATTTTTCTCCCGCCCCCAGTCCTGCGTAAATACTTTTTAGAGCCCGAACATTTGCGAGAGTCTCGCCGGTGCCGAAAGATTTTGAAGAGACAACAAACAAAGTGGTTGCCGGGTCTGTTTCGGCAAGGATTTCGCCGAGACCGTCCGGTGATGCAAGAAAATGCACTTTCGGTGCGCCCGCTGCCGCCGGCAGCGCGTTACACACCATATAGGGTCCCAAATCCGAACCGCCTATGCCGATGTTCACCAGGTTTGTCAGTATCTTGTCGGAAAAACCGCGCAGCCTCTTGCCGGTTAGTTCTTCTCGCAGGGCATATATTTTTAACCGAGTTTCTTTAGATTCCCGGCATAACGCGGACACGGTGTCGTTTGCCCCGGCTTCCGGATCTTCCGGTTCGGCGCGCAACAGAGTGTGGGTGACGGCACGCTTTTCCGTGTAATTCAAATGTTCACCGCGGGCTTGGCGGCGTAGTTGCTGTGTCACTTTGAGGTTTTTTGCCCGTGCCATTAAGAGACGCATTGTTTCCGGTGTGATCAGATTCTTGGAATAGTCCAGCAAGATACCGCACGCGGATGCCGAAAAATCGGCAAACCTGTGCGGGTTATTGACAAACTCTTGTCGCATATCAAGTCCCTTAATCTGTTTTTTATGTTGTTGTAGTTCTGTTGTCATTCTTTTATTAATTAGTAACCATTGGTTTGTAATGTTCTTGATGTCATCCGCAGTCTGTTGCGGAAGATTAAAAAATCCAAAAATGGAGGCGGCGGGAATTGAACCCGCGTCCGTCAAATATCTGCCGGTAACTTCTACATACATAGCCGCTTCTTACTATTTGCCGGTTAATGAAACGGCACATTTGTGCCGGCAAATGTCTTGCAAGAGTTTCGCCCGACCTTCCGCAAGAAAGAAGATCTGACTATCCCGGGTTTCCGACTCTGTAAATCGCGTCCCGGGACGGGCAATTCACAGAGAGGCTGCGTTAAGCAGCCAGAGCGTAACTATTTTCTTCGCCGGTTACTAATGGCTGCGAAAGTTTTACGAGTTTCCGCAACTCGGCATGCTATTACAAGCTTCCATAGGACGTCGAAACCTGACGCCCCCAATTCGTTCTTCCGGTTTGGAGGGTAAAATTTTGCTCTCAGCCAAAAATTGCCGGAAAAAGGCATTACAAAAAGGACAAAAAGAACAAAAAGGACAAAAATCACCGGCATTAAAAAATCCCTCGTTTCCGGTTCCAATCGGACCGACAAAAACCATCAACAGGGAGAACGGTTTTTTACTTCTCTTCGCCATATCACTTATTATTATAGGGATTTTTTCTTATCAATCAAATCTTATCAATCAAACACCTTACAAAAATATTTTTGTATTTCAGCCCGGTAACCGGTATTAGTAATCCTCTTTTTTTCGCAAACTTCTTTGAATATCGCGTTCTTTGATGGCGGCACGTTTGTCGTGCAGTTTTTTCCCGCGCCCCAGTGCGATATCGCATTTGACAAACTGCTTTTTCCATTTCAATCTTAGCGGGACACATGCAAGCCCTTTGGTTTGCAGAGAGCCTTTAATTTTGTTGATCTCTTTGCGTTGCATCAATAGTTTGCGACTGCGTCCCTCGTCGTAATCTGTCTGTGCCGAGATATGGTCGGGCGGTTGAATGTGTGCGCCGACTAAAAACAACTCGTCTCCCAGAAAGCGAATATAAGAATTGATAATCTGGGCCTTGCCTTCGCGCAGCGACTTGACTTCCCAGCCTTGCAGCATCATACCCGCTTCAAATTTTTCAAGGATTTCATAATCATGCCGGGCGCGCCTGTTTTCACAGATGCTGTTCGGCGAAGTCTTTTTTTTTGCCATAGAAGAACCTCTGTAACGAAGACTATTTCTTCCGGATTCTGTTCAGCCGGGCTTGTTTCGGGTCTATTAACAGGGGACGATAAATTTCTATTCGCTCGCCGTTTTGGGGAATATATTCCGCGGGTTGTTTGATTTCCTTGCCCGAAATACCAACTCCGTATTCCAACCGATGCAGTTCCGCCGGCACTTCCCGATCAAACAGTTCAAAAATGTTTGAAAGTTCTATGGCATGCAAAATGTTCGTTCCGGGCGGGACAGAAACCTTGGCGATATGTTGTTCCTCCGGCAAAGCCAAAGCAACTTCTAATCGCACCTTGGCGGGCAAACGCACCTTGGCGGGTGAATGCGCCTTGGCGGATGAATGTACCTTGGCGGGAGTTTGGGTTGTTAACTTACTCAACTTACTCGCCTCTTTGTTTTCTTAAAGGCTTTTTATCTTCGGGATTATCTTCCGGGCTATCTTTGTGGCTTTCTTTGGGGTTTTCTTCCGGGCTATCTTCGGCGAATGCTTCCATATGAATTTCGGTCAAGATGTCGTCCTCAAAGATGAGATATCCTTTTTTATAGGTGATGCGCTTCTTACGATCTATCAATCTGTAAACATAATCCCACCTGTTCGGATCAAAAGTCGGGTCCAGGCTGGGGCCGCCGAGAATGTACTCCGCTTGTGCTTTGTTCATCCCGATTCTTAATTTTTCCACATCTTCTTTTTTTAGAATACTTCCTTGAGAGATTTCAAGTCGGTAGATACAGCCGACCAGCAGTAGCGGAAGAACTGCGAATCGGATACTCTTTTTCAAATATTTGGCAAAACTCATTGGAGTGTGTTCAGTGCGGTAACTTCGCCGCAGTCGCCGAGTGCCGCCGGTTGTTTCCTTTCTTTTACATTGTTTTGTCGGGTATCTTCAAGCCGGCGCGTATTCCACAGGTCTTTGACCGCGACGGCACAGGAATTGACCGTGCTGCCGTTGCCAAGGGAGAGATTCGGCAATATTTCATTAAGCGGATAAAGAACAAAAGGGCGCACAAATAATCCCGGGTGTGGCAGGGTAAGTTTCGGTTCGGATACTTCCAGGTCCCCCATAAGTAAAATATCTATGTCCATTACTCTGGGTTGCCATACCTTGCTCTCCCCGTTCTTCCCGTTTTTCCCGTTTTTCCCGTTTTTCTTGCTGCGTCCTATTTTGATTTCAATTCTTTGGGTTTGTTTTAGTAACTCGTCCGGCAGCATATCCGTCCGCAGTTTGACAACCGCATTGACATAGTCGGCCTGACATTCGTTCTCTTTGGTCATGGCATGAGAAATATACAACGAAGAGCAACAACAGTCGGTTACCCCCGGCAGAGAAAATAATTCGCGGACAGCATCTTCAATTTGGCGAACAGGATTTCCAAGATTGGCACCCAGGCCCAGACAGCATTGCCTAAGCATCTTTTAGATCGGCGTTTAATTTAAGAAGTGTCTTCCGGCTGACCGGATGAGTTCTGTTCTTTGCTTTTTGCCGGATCTTCCAGTCGGGAAGGCGAGGAATACCTCGAATGCCGAGAAGAGTGCCCTTTCCGTTTTTTTGGCATCTCCTTCATCTCTTTAATGTCAAGCGGACTATGTGCTTTGTTAAACTCTTGTTTTTTGTGTTGCTGTTTCTTTTGGTGGGAAAATTTTTTCCAGAAGTTTACCGCGACCTCCATTTCCGGATAACCGACAGCCAATAATTTCAAAAAGTCATAACTGATCGGAAAATCTTTTTTAGTCGTCACACGATTTGTATGTTCTTCGTCACACCGTAACAGGTTATATTGCATCCCCCAAATATTGTTGATTCGCTCCTTAAACTTATGGAATACCAGCATGATGTTTTTCTGCTCATAAAAAAGTTCGCGGCAGGTTTGTTCGTGTTTTTCACAAAAATAACCATATCTGTTTTTTTTCTTTTCATTCTTGTCGGTAAAGTGTTTTTGCAGATTGTCCCGGTAAGGAAACCAAAGAAAAATACTTAATAAAAAAGCCGGTGTGTAAAAAAGATGCTTGGTTATTCTTTCATCGTTGTTTTGCAGAGCTGCGAGAATAATTTTTTCATCGACCGGGCTGAGCGGTTCTTCCGTTTGAACAAAGAAATAACCGAAGAGATTGAATTTTTTGATCATCTCGTAACTCTTAAGTCCGTGCGAGGTGCAAAACAGTTTTAAGTACTCATCAAAGAGTCGGGCACTGGGTAGTTTGTCAATATGTTGATGCATTTTGCGTATGGCGGGCTCAATGTCCGGCGCCAATTGCAGATCAAGTTTTGCCGCAAAACGCAGGACTCGGATCATTCGCATAGGGTCTTCCTCAAATCTTGTTTCTGTGTTGCCGATCATGCGGGCTATGTTGTTTTGAATGTCTTGCATCGCGCCCACATGATCAATAATAATTTGTTTATCGGGGTCATAATAAAGAGCATTAATGGTGATGTCGCGACGATGCACATCTTCGGCCATGGTGCCGAAAGTATTGTGGCGGATGTACTGTTGCCGCCTCCGGTCAAGAATGAGTAAGAAAAAGAGAAAGAAGCGCTTGAGAACGCTTTTGTGTTTGCCCCGAAAAGTGGAAATTTCAATGATAGTTTTTTTGCGACGAAAATGCACCAATTGAAATCTTTTCCCAATGATGATAGAGCCGGGTAATGCTTCTTTTATTTGTTGCGGCAAGGCATCTGTTACCACATCAAAATCCTTGGGATCTACACCCGACAAGAGGTCCCGCAAACAACCGCCGACAACATAAGCCTGATACCCTTTTCCTTTTAAGCGGCGAACCGCCGTCAAAGCGACCGGGTTTATCTGTTCGGCGGAAATACCGTGTCTGCCGTATTCGTAGTATTCCGGTTCGTTACTTATTTTTGACTTAGATTCTAATAAAAATTTCATTGATTGCTTGGTAAGGCTTATGCGGTAATTTGATTTCGATATAGTTTAATGCTTTAATTGTTTAATTTTATCACAGGCGACCGGCAGAATCGCTGCGGCTGCTATGGTTCTTTCGGTCGGTATATTTTAGTTTGGACAGTACTTTGGCGGGATCTGGATTTGAGGCGGCATTTAGTGTCTTTTGTATTGGCGTGTGTCCGCTCGGGCGAGAAGTGCAATCACCCGATCTCTTTCTTCGCAAGAGGCAGTGAACAGGGCGAATATGGCCCCGCTCTTTAGAAAGCCGGCCGCATTACAGACACCGTCCAGCGTTCCCGTTTTATAGGACGCTTCGGTAGGTTCATAGTAGCGTAGCAGATTTTTATGCGGTGCAAATCGGCGCAACAGTCTTGCCATCATGCGCGCACTCATCCGATTGTTTCTGTCCAGCCCGGCTCCTTCGTAAAGATGCAATTCTGTGCTTGTACCCGTGCCAAGCGCCTCGGGTATCACTCGCAGGGCTCTTTTGAGAGACGTGTGCCACTTGTTTAAGGCATCCTGTAAAGTGGGGGTGCTTTGCCGGTGCCGGTGCCGGTCCGTTGCAAACTGCATCAAAATCGCATTGGCAACAATGTTGGTGGAATAGTAAAGCATGTCGCCGAGGATTTTTGCCAGTGTGCGCGAGTTCTTATGCCGATACATAAGACGCCAGTTGCCTTTTGCCACAGCCCCCGTTTTGAAAGAGTTGAGAGAAGAGAGGTCCGTGAAAGTGATGCCATTGGCACGAAAAATACGCCGCACCAACTCGGCTGTGTATCGGTCGGCGGCCGCCGGATCCTTGCCCACATTAATACGCTCATTTTTTTCACAACATAGTAGCTTGTCGGCGTAGGATTGCATCACCGGCAGAGTGGGTGTTTGCTTCTCCGCCGAGACCACCGTGCCGTCTTGGCGTAACTTGAGATTCATCGTATTAAAGTTAACAAACAAGGAACCAAAAGACGCGTCATAAGGGTTTTGCGAATTCCCGCCACCGGGCAAGGCAAGATCGCGAAAGAGAGAGGTATCCAAGAACAATTCGTTGAACCGGGAGTATCCCGCCAGTTTGATTTGCCGGGCTATGAGATGCCATTCTTCGCTTACCAAAAACGGGTCGCCGCGACCGTGAATTAACAGATTATTTCGGTCGTCCGTATAAAAGTCTGTGACAAAGCGATGCGCATCGCCGAGCAACTCATAAGCGGACAGGGCGAGCGGAATCTTGACCAAGGATGCCGGCACATAGAGGCGATCCGCATGGCGGGACAGAAGTGTTTTTCCGTCGCGTTCCAGCAGAATGCCCGCCTGAGGTGCCGCGGCGACAATCTCTTTGAAGATCTGCCGCTCGTCGGCCGCCCGGACGGAAGATACCGAAAGGACTGTTATTGTTAAGGCGGCTATTAAAGCGGCTATTAAGGCTGCCACTGATGAGCCTGCGAGAAAGCGCAGTTTTGATAATGACAGGAGCCGGTTCATCCGACGCAAAGCCCCCGCTTTTTCGTCTCCGCCATGATCTGTTTGATCAGCGGCGCAATTTCTCGCAGCGGCAAGCCCATCACATTGTCGCGGTCGCCCCGCAGCCGCAGGATGTAGGGACCTATGGCCCCTTCTATTCTGAGTCCGCCGCAAACTCCCTCCCATTCTTTGGTTGTCAGAATCTTCTCCCGGATCGCGGTTGGGATCTTTTTGTAGAAGATACGCGCAACGGCACACCCCGTAAAAATTCCGTGTGCATGGCGAAGGCAGAATCCTGTCAGAACCTCTTCCGAAGATGCGCTGCGTTCGCTTAGCAGCCGGGTTGCCTGGCGTAAGGAAGCCGGCTTACCAACCAGTTCCCCGGTTGCGCCGAGTACCATCGTGTCGGCCGCTAAAATCAAATCCCCCGGAAATTGCAGATGCGCCGCCTGTGCCTTATCCCGTGCCAAGCGGACAACATAGCGACGCGGATCTTCCGTCCCATCCGGCATACCTTCTTTGATATTTGTCTTGTAAACGCGAAAAATAAAGCCCGCTTCTTTTAGAATTTGCGCCCTCGGTGCGGAACCGGAAGCCAGGATTAACTCCATTTATGCCGAGGGCGGGCGAAGGCGATCCCGCAGTCTGTCAAGCCGGTTGCATGTTTTTTGCTTTCCAAGAAAAAAGGCAATATCTTGGGTTGGCGCGGACTTCTCTTTTCCGGTCAGAGCAATACGCAAAGGCATCCCCAATTCCGGATAACGAATGCCGAGTTTTTCCGTTAAAAGTTGCAAAGTTGTTTTGATGTTATCCGCCCGCCAGTCTTGGATCTTACCCAGTTGTTCGCTTAGGGTCCGCAGATAATGCGGTGTTTCGCCGCTGATGAACTTGTTATTGGTTGGAAATTCTTGCGGCTGGCGGCAATAAACAGTCAGTTCGTCCGCCATACCCGGCAGGTCTTCGGCACGCTCCAGATGATATTGCATCAGAGCCTGCGCGTCCGTTCGCTCGAATAAGGCATCGCATTCGGGTGGCAAAATTTCTTTTAAGAGAGGCGCCAGCCTTGCCGGTGGCAGTTGTTTCAGAAACAAGGTGTTGATCCTGCGGAGTTTCTTTTCATCATAGCCGGCGGGCGACTTTTGAATGGCTTCAATACCAAAAAGTTCAATCAGTTCTGCGCGCTCAAAAAATTCCTTGTCTTTGTGCGACCAGCCAAGCCTTGCCAGATAGCAGCAAAGGGCTTCCGGCAGAATGTGCAGTTTGTCCCGATAGGCGAGAATGCTTTCGGCTGCATCACGTTTGGAGAGTCTTTTCCCTTCCGGATTAAGGATGAGTGGCAGATGGGCAAAATGCGGCGGTGCCTGGCGGAGAGCGGCATAAAGACAAAGTTGGCGAATGCTATTCGTCAGATGGTCGTCGCCGCGCAACACATGTGTCACGCCTGTTTCAATATCGTCCGCAACGGCACAGAGATTGTAGGTGGGGGAACCGTCGGAGCGCAGTAGGATCATATCGTCCAATTCCGTATTCTCAACGCGCACTTCTCCCTTTACCAAATCTTTGAGGACGGTCTGCCCCGCTTGCGGATTGCGAAAACGCAGCACCCGTCCCGGTGCGGATGCGGGGATATCCCGGTCCCGGCAGCAGCCGTCGTATTTCGGCTTTTCACCGGCTTTTAATTGCTTTGTTCGGATTTCCGCGAGTCTTTCCGGCGGACAAACACAGCCGTATGCGTGTCCGGTTTCCAGCAGACGCCCGGCAACGTCGGTATAAATATGGAGGCGTTCGCTTTGCCGGATCACCTCGCCGTCCCAACCCAACCCAAGCCATCGCAGCGATTCCAGAATAGATGTCGCATACTCTTCTTTGGATCTTTTTTTATCGGTGTCCTCCAAACGCAAAAGAAACTTCCCGTTATGGCGGCGACTGAACAAGAAACAAAAGAGGGCGGTTCTCGCCCCGCCAATATGCAGATGACCGGTCGGGCTGGGGGCAAATCGTGTGACAACAGAGTTCATCGGGTATTCGTTATTTTCGTTATTATTTCGTGACTATTTATTAATGTGCGGTTAATCATATTCCATTATAGAGATACGGCAAACCGACATGCATAAGTCAGGCTTTTATCTGTGCCGGGTATATCAAACTGTCAAACTGCCCGGCATCCCCATTATGCGCGTTATGCGCGTTAACCACTCCCACAGGCTTGGACAAAAACAGGCAAAAACGCAAAGAGTCCGAAACTGGTTGGGATGATACAACACACTAGGTCAACTTGAAATCTATGTTATAATTTTGGATAAATAATTTATATTCAATTTATGGAGTTTATTTCAATGAACAGTTCAAAAAATCAAGGCAACTTTGATTTACAAAAACCCTCAGAATCTATTGTAGATCAGGAGGCTATCGTAGTAGAGGATACAAAAAACGATAAGTTGAAATTATTTATCAGTTATTCGCATCAGAATAAAGAACAGAAAGACCATTTTGTGAAATGTTTGGAAAAATTGCAGCAAACTGTTTATAAAGATAAAATATCAATTGAATGGTGGTGTGATCAAGAAATACGGGCGGGTAAAGAATTCAATAAAGATATTGATGATAATCTTAAAAATTCAGATATTGTTTGCCTTCTTATCTCGGCAAATTTTAATGATTCAGAAAGTTGTCAAAAGGAGAAAGATGTCGCTCTTTCTTTACGACAGGATAAGCAGATATCGGTTGTTCCGATAATATTATCTCAATGTAGTTGGAAAAAAGATGAAGACCTTTCCAAGTTATTAGCATCGACGAAGGATGGTAAAGAAATTGACAGTTATGATTCGCCCCAAAAAGGGTGGGAAAATGTTAGCCACTCATTAAAAAAAGTTATCGATTCTGAGATTCAATTTAAAAAATTAAAAGTAAAAAAAGATTTTGTTAAAGAGCTAGAAAGTGCTGATATGTTGACAAGTGCACATTCTAAAAAAGAAATAAGCATCGATGATATTTTTATATCTCCCGAATTATTGTGTTATGACGATATGCGAGAGCATGAAGGCGATATTTCTTTTGAAGAACTTTTACAGAATTTAGATGAATATCCGGCAATTCTTATCGCAGGGGAAGGGCAATCAGGTAAGACAACACTTTGTAGAAAAATCTTTCTGCATCTAAGAGAGCAAAACTTGATACCCGTATATCTTTTAGATAAAGAGAATTCTCTAAAGGGACTCTTAAAAAATAGAATAGAAGATGCTCTGATCAAGCAGTATGATATTCCTTCTGATTCTTTAAAAGAAGAGATTTTAAAAGAACCAAGAAGTAGAATAGTCCCTATTGTTGATAATTTTCATTTAGCCAATGATCGAGAGAAACATGTCGAATACTTATCATCATATAAACGCAAAATAATTATAGTAGATGATATCCATGAACTTAACATTCAGGATAAAAAACTACTGGCTTCATATACTCATTTTAAAATTAAAGAATGTCCCCCGTCACTTCGTAATAAGTTGATGAAAAAATGGTTACGGATAAATAACTCCTCTAATTCTGAGAATGAAAAATATGACAAGATTGATCAAGCCACGGAACAAGTTAACGCTATTTTAGGCAAGGCATTTGGCGGTGGTATCATGCCAGCATATCCATTTTATATTTTATCTGTGGTTTCTCTATGGTCAATGAGCTCTCTGGAAATCAAAATCACCTCACAAGGATATTGTTATCAGGCGTTGATATATTGTTTTCTACGTAAAAAAGGAGTGGAAGATAAAGATATGGATACTTATATGAATTTTTTAACGGAACTTGCCTATGCACTTTTTTCCGAAGATCAGAAAGAACTCTCCAAGCAAGAGTTTTTAGAGTTTATTAAGAAGTATAGAGAAGAATATAATTTACCGATAAAAAAAGAGATACTGTTAAATAAATTAGAAGACATAATATCAGAGAAGTTTGGTAATTATTATTTTGGGTATCCGTATATCTATTATTTCTTTGTTGCCAAATATTTAGCCGAACATATACATACGGGGGATAAAAATACATCTATAGATGCTATAAGCACGATAATGAAAAGTCTGCACAGGGACGAAAATGCATATATTGCTATATTTTTGTCTCATCATTCTAAGGACCCGAAAATTGTTGATGAAATTATATCGGTTGCTCAATCTTTATTCAAAGATTTTAAGCAAGCTACTTTAGATAAAAAGGAAGTGGGATTTTTTGATGAACAAATAGAGCAACATGTTAGAAAACCTTCTTTACCTCAACCAAATCAAACTGCGGAACATGCCAGAGCAGAACAGTTAAAAGAAGAAGATAGAGAAGAAAAAACTAAAAAAATAAGGCAAACAGAAAAAGAAAATGAAGGTGCAACAAACGAATCCGAAGAGGAAAACAATGAAATGGTGCGTCAAATAAGAAGTAGCATTAGAACTGTAGAGGTAATGGGTTGTATTATTAAGAATTGTGCGGGTTCTTTGCCAAAAGAGGATCTGGATAAAATATTTCAGCAAGCAAAAGAAGTATATTTAAGGTTTTTATCTTCTTTTATAAATTTAATAGCCTCCAAATCCGATCAAGAAATGATAGTAGAGCTTATTGCCGAAAGATTAGGTAAAGCGTTCAAGGATAAGAGTCTAGTTTCCGAAGACCAAATCAAAAACATGGCAAAACATCTATTCTGGAATATAAATGTTGGAATAACATACGGCATTGTTACAAAAATAATTCACTCATTGGGTTCCGACAGACTGATACGGGTCATAGAAAAAAACTGTGACAAGCAAGGAACCCCGGCAGATTCTCTTATCAAACATGGAATAATCATGCAGTATACAAAAAATATACAATTTAAAAAAATTGAGAAGGAAGAGCAGAAACAAAATTTTTCTGAGTTAGCAAAGCGTATCTCAAAATATCAGATAGTTCGCTACTGCACATATCATCATATGAAAGAAACGGAAAGAATGAAAATTGCAAGCCATTTGAAGATAAAACCCAAGGTACTGCAACAGAAAGGTTTTGGATACGGAGGCCCACTAAAAAATCAAAATTCTGAATAATCAGAACGCGATTTGTATCATCTCAGAATCGTTGTAGATATGCATAAGCTAATAGATCACTTATACGAAGAGAGTTGTTCGTTTATCCGAGAACATTTTAGTCAAATCTTGTTGGAAAATACAGAAATCCAAAAGCAAGAAAAAAACAGTAAATCATTGGGTGGTAATAACTTTTGAATGTGTTTTTTATAAACAACCGATTACAAATTATGAAACAATTTATTTCAACTGCAACCGGCCGGAAAATCTTTTATCTATGCGTCACATTTTTTATTTTTTCTCTGGCTGCCTGTGGCGGTGGCGGAGAAGACGGTAACGGTGGTAACGGAAACGGAGGTAACGGACCGGGTGTGCCATCCTCTCGTTTTGTTTCCGGTGTCTTAGCCATACCCGGTCAGGGATCTCTCAACGTTAGTTGGCAAAACCCGAATCCGGAATCGTCTTTGGGGAATATCATCGGGTTCAGAATTACTTGGGTGGATTTGGGGGATAGGACCAAGACAGGGACGATGTTAGTTACGCAAGAGGCAGATGATCTCAGTTTTGAGCGCAACACTCGAGTGCGATACTCTATTCCGGGGAGTTTTATCGATCCAATCGGATATGAAATCACAATAGAGGTGGTTTACTCGAATCGCGAGTCGGCAGTATTTTCCGTACAGATCACGCCGGCAGAAATCGTTGCCTCTCTGGTGGCGGATCCTGATATTGATGGTCTCTCTGAAGATGATAACTGTCCGAGTGCTTTCAATCCAAAGCAGACCAATACGGATGACGCGGACGATGGTGGTGATGCCTGTGATGCGGACGATGATAATGACGGAGTGAATGACTTTGAAGCAGACGGGACGGCCAATCTGGATAGCTGTCCGCGCGGCGAGACCGGCTGGACTTCCAATGCGACGACGGATAATGACAACGATGGTTGTCAGGACAGTGGCGAGGACACGGATGATGACAATGACGGGGTGAATGATCTGGCAGATGATGGAAGTCCTTTGGATAGTTGTCCGCGCGGTGAGACCGGCTGGACATCCGGTTCGGTGACGGACAATGACGGCGACGGCTGCCGCGATGATAGTACCGAGGATCTGGACGATGACAATGACAATGTGGGCGATGATAAGGATGCGTTTATTCTGGATGCCTGTGCGAGTATGGATACGGACAAAGACGGTATGCCGAATAAATTAGTGGCGGGCTGCACCGGATCTTTCTTGATTGAGGACTCGGACGATGATAATGACGGAGTAAATGATTTTGAAGCAGACGGAACGACCAAGTTGGATAGTTGCCCGCGCGGTGAGACCGGCTGGACCTCCAATGCCAGTGTGGATTACGACAGAGATGGTTGTCGCGATGGATTTGCCGAAGAAATAGATGATGACAATGACGGGATGAATAATCTTGCCACTAACGGAGTTCTTTTGGATCGCTGTCCGCGCGGCGAAACTGGCTGGACTTCCAATACCAGTGTAGATTACGATAGGGATGGTTGTCGCGATGGATTTGCCGAAGAAACGGATGATGACAACGACGGGGTGAATAATCTTGCCACTAACGGAGTTCTTTTGGATCGCTGTCCGCGCGGCGAAACTGGCTGGACTTCCAATGCCAGCGTGGATTACGACAGGGATGGTTGTCGCGATGGATTTGCCGAAGAAACGGATGATGACAACGACGGGGTGAATAATCTTGCCACTAACGGAGTTCTTTTGGATCGCTGTCCGCGCGGTGAAACCGGCTGGACTTCCAATGCCAGTGTGGATTATGACAGAGATGGTTGTCGCGATGGATTTGCCGAAGAAACGGATGATGACAACGACGGGGTGAATGATCTTGCGGACAACGGGGTTCCCTTGGATATCTGTCCGCGCGGTGAAACCGGTTGGACTTCCAATGCCAGTGTAGATTACGACAGAGATGGTTGTCGCGATGGATTTGCCGAAGAAACGGATGATGACAACGACGGAGTGAATGATCTGGCAGCTAACGGAGTTCTTTTGGATCGCTGTCCGCGCGGCGAAACTGGCTGGACTTCCAATGCCAGTGTAGATTACGACAGAGATGGTTGTCGCGATGGGTTTGCCGAAGAAACGGATGATGACAATGATGGAGTGAATGGTCTGGCAGCTAACGGAACTCCTTTGGATCGCTGTCCGCGCGGCGAAACTGGCTGGACTTCCAATACCAGTGTAGATTACGATAGGGATGGTTGTCGCGATGAATTTATCGAAGAAACAGATGATGACAATGACGGGGTGAATGATCTTGCGGACAACGGAGTTCCCTTGGATCTCTGTCCGCGCGGTGAAACCGGTTGGACTTCTGGTCCGACGACAGATAAAGATAACGACGGCTGTCGGGATAGAGATGAGGATGTGGATGACGACAATAACGGTCTCATAGAAGTTCACAATTTGGACGAGTTGGCGTTGTTGCGAGCTGATTTGGACGGTGATGGTGTGGACGATAATGCTACCGACGGTCTGACTGCTTTAGGAGATGCGGGTTGTTTGCCGTCCGGTTGCCGCGGCTATGAACTGAACCGCTCGTTAAATTTTAGTGATGTGGATTCCTATGTTGGAGGCAGTGAAAATATGGAGGCATGGACAACCGGTAGTGGTTGGACACCGATTGGTTCTTGTAGTACTTTTAATCTATGTTCGTCCTATACGGGGACCTTTGAAGGTAATAATCATAGTATTGCCGATCTTTTAATTTCGGCAGGTGATGATGTGAATGGAGTGGGTCTGTTTGCTGCGTTAGCCGGTCGCATCCAAAACTTGCATCTATTGAATGCGAATATCACCGGTGGCGGAAACTATGTTGGTATGTTGGCGGGCTATGGTCGAGGCGGATATTTTGAAAATGTGAGTGCGGAAGAAGGGATCGTGAACAGTTCGTTTGCTGACAATGTAGGTGGTCTGATCGGAAATGGGGCAAGAGCGACTATTCGTTATTCGCGGGTTTCTAGTGTTCCTGTTTTTGGTGGGGATATTAGTGTCGGTGGGCTGGTCGGGCATGGGTCGGCGGCAGATATTCGTAATGTGGGGATTTCTGGTGTTTCTGTTTTCGGTAGGGATGGTGTCGGTGGACTAGTCGGGTTTGGGATTAATGCAGATATTCGTAATGTGGGAATTTCTGGTGTTTCTGTTTTCGGTAGAAATAATGTCGGTGGACTGGTCGGGTTTGGATTGATAACGAATATTCGTAATGTGGGGATTTCTGGTGTTTCTGTTTTCGGTAGGAATGAGGTCGGTGGACTGATCGGGTCTGGGGTTAATGCAGATATTCGTAATTCGTATACGCATGGTGGCACTGTTTCTGGTCGTTCTAGTGTCGGTGGGCTGGTCGGGCGTGGTGGTGGGGCGACGATTCGTTATTCGTATTCGGCTGCCAGAAATGTTTCCGGTAATGACAGAGTTGGCGGACTGGTTAGTGGCTATCAGAATGGCACAGTGAGATACTCCTACTGGGATACGCAAACAACTGGACTATCGGTCAGTCGCGGCGGCATCGGGTTAACCACCTTCATACTACAAAATCTGACAACTTTCACTGGCATCTATGCGAATTGGGGTAACTTCTGGTGTGAGCCAAATACAGGCAATGTGACCGAGGACATCGATGCCAATGGTCCCGGTGGCTCCTTCATTCGCTTGTGGGATCTGGGAACCAGCAGTGAATACCCTGCTCTAAATTGTCTTCCTATCAGTGTAGAACAGCAGCGGCAGGGCGATGATAATCGTGTTCCGGATGGGATGAATGCTTGTTCGACCGGCACCAATGTCAGCATGGATTACGACAGGGATGGTTGTCGCGATGAATTTGTCGAAGAAACAGATGATGACAATGACGGGGTGAATGATCTTGCGGACAACGGAGTTCCCTTGGATCTCTGTCCGCGCGGCGAAACCGGCTGGATATCCGGTCCGATGACGGATTACGACAACGATGGTTGTCAGGACAGTGGCGAGGACTCGGACGACGACAACGATGGGGTGAATGATCTTGCGGACAACGGAGTTCCCTTGGATCTCTGTCCGCGCGGTGAAACCGGTTGGACTTCTGGTCCGACGACAGATAAAGATAACGACGGCTGTCGGGATAGAGATGAGGATGTGGATGACGACAATAACGGTCTCATAGAAGTTCACAATTTGGACGAGTTGGCGTTGTTGCGAGCTGATTTGGACGGTGATGGTGTGGACGATAATGCTACCGACGGTCTGACTGCTTTAGGAAATGCGGGTTGTCTGCAGTCCGGTTGCCGCGGCTATGAACTGAACCGTTCGTTGAATTTTAGTGATGCGGCTTCTTATGCCGAAGGCAGCGGTAATATGAGTGTTTGGACTATGGGTGCCGGCTGGACGCGAATTGGTTTTTGCCTTGTCACTGGTCGTGACAGTTTTGAATGTTCTAATCCCTATATAGGAAACTTTGACGGCAACAATCACAGTATTGCTGATCTTTTCATTTCTGTAGGAGATCTTCATTATGGAGTGGGTCTGTTTGGTGCGGTGGGTGGTAGTGTTCAAAATCTGCATCTGCTGAATGCATACATACACGTCTCGGGCGATGGAAGTCTTGTTGGTATATTGGCGGGCTATGGTGACGGTGCTCGTTTTAAAAATGTGCATGTGAAAGGGGGGAACGTGACCAGTCAATTGGTGGGTAGAGTTGGTAGCCTGGTCGGGTATGGGATTAATGCGGCGATTTGGTATTCGTCCGTGTCCGATGTTTCTGTTTATTCCAGTTTTGCTGATGTTGGTGGTCTGATTGGGTGGGGTGGAGATGTGGATATTCGTTATTCATCTGTAACCGGTGGATCTGTATCCGGCAATGTTGCTGTCGGCGGTCTGGTCGGATATGGGCCACTTGTGGATATTCGTCATTCGTATGTATCCGGTGGATCTGTTATCGGTGATTTTTGGGACGGAGGGTTGATCGGGTATGGGGTGAATGCGGAGATTCGTAATTCGTATGCGTCCGGTGGAATTGTTTCCGGTGGTGGATTGGTCGGGGTCGGGGATGGGGCTGCGATTCGTAATTCTTATGTTACCAGCGGACCGGCTTTAGGTTCTACCTTGACTGGAGGTTTGATCGGCCAGACCGATGATGCATCCACTGTCGATGTTTCTTATTGGGACAATCAAACCACCGGGCAGTCGTCCAGTGCTGGTGCTGTCGGTAACCGAGGCGAAGGCAGAACGACGATGGAATTGCAAAATCCAACTACTTTCACTGGCATCTATGCAGGTTGGGGTAACTTCTGGTGCGACCCAAATACGGGCGAGGAGGTGACAAACACGGCCGCTAATGGTCCCGGCGGATCCTTCGTTCGCATCTGGGATCTTGGCAACGCAACACAATACCCCGCGCTCAACTGCGTTCCTGGCGGTCTGGCAGCACAAGGCCGAGACAAACAATAGCACAATTAACGAAGAACAAACACTGGCTTTCCGTTAGAGCAAAGCAACCCGGGCGGTAAATCCACCGCCCCGGTACTTCGGTGCAATCTAACAAATCTGTCTAATCCGCCTGCCGAGCATCTCAGCACCATCTCCCGCCCGGTGCTTCGGCAACCGAACGAAGTACCGTTACAATTACCGACACCATCTGCCCGCCAGCCTGTCGGTCCACCCGGCATCATCCCGGCAAGGTTTGGGGTGCGGAGTTCGGTATGGTGTATCATCCGGATCAAAGATCCTAAAACCGGGTGGGATTATATGTTTTAGATGTAGCGAAACAATATTTTTTATAAACCCCGGATCGCCCATATAATCTTAAGACATAATAATCTTGTAAGATGATTTTGTTCGCGGGCATCCCGTACCAACCCAACCGCTCATTCACCGATTGATGAAAGCGAACAGGGATTGTTGGTTGAAAAGAGACATAAAATTACCGCTGTTATTTAACGGGTGGTTATGTTCATCAAGAATAAAATCCAATATTTAACAAGGAAAGGAAGGTGCTTTATAATGTTTTTACACAGAGATTATGTAAAAATATTTTTTAATTTATTATACTTACAAGCAGGAGCAATAAAATATAACATTATGACAATACATTTATACAAACCCTTATCTTTTCGTTTGATGGCCGGATGCGTTGGTATCGTTTCTGTCTTGCTGTTTTCTCCCGGTGCATGGGCGATTAGCGGCGACGAGGTGATGCGAAAGGTACAGGATCAAGCCAGAATCCATAAGACACAAAAATACGATGTGTATATGGAAGTTTTTGACAGCAAGGATCGCAAGCGCGAACGCTTTTTTACCAGTTGGAAAAAGGTAAAAGGGGCTGCGAGCAAGTCCTTGGTGCGTTTTTACCAGCCTGCGGATATTAAAAATACCGGGCTGCTGAGTCATGGGAACGATAACCGCTTGGGGGCGGATCAGTGGATTTACTTGCCCGCATTTAAGAGTGTCAAGAAACTATCCGGTGCCGATAAGCACAATAGTTTTATGGGCTCGGATTTTAGTAATGCGGATGTTGCCGGCAGGACATTAAAAGAAGACAAGCACGAATTGCTTAACGAGGATGACAATGCCTATTATGTGGTGTCTTTGCCGGTCAGTGCGAAAGACCAATATTCCAAACTGGAATATAAGATTCATCGCGACATTTTTGTCCCGCTGGAAGTGATCTTTTATGACCGGAAGGGTCAAAAATTAAAAACCCTCTCCAATCGTAAGATTCGCAAGGTTAAGGGGATGTATGTTGTGGTTGAATCGGAGATGCGCAATCTGCAAAAAAACAGTCGGACAAATATTCTGATTCGCTCAACCGATGTCGGGCTGCGCTTAAATGATTCCCTCTTTACGACCAAAGGGCTGCGACTTTAATGGAACGACAGGATGTGGCAGACTGGGACACTTAAGAACGCCTTCAAACAAACTTTGAATCAACTTTTAAGAATTTCCGCACCGGTTCCGTTCTTAAGGGAAGTCCTCTTATCGGTTGCCAAAGGGTGACGAATTGCCTCTTAGAGTGTGTACCGCAATCGGCTCTGTTCTTACAGATCATTAATGCCTAAGATATTGGATCTTATTAAAGGTTAAGGAAATGAAGATTAAAATTATGCTCTTTTGCGGGCTGTGTCTGCTCTCTCTGCTTTCTATGGTTTCTTTTGCTGCGGAGGATGATTCGGTCATCATTATTGAAGAAGAGGACGGCACGGACGTCGTAACGGATGGCGGCGGTTCGGACTATTGGACAAAGCATTTCAGCGGTCTTCTGTTTGCAACTTACAGCGGTTTTATTGATGAGGACAATGTGCGTTGGAATACGCAAGCCAGACTGCGTTATGACGAGGATTGGAACTGGGGTAAGTTCGCCCTGGAGGGCAGAGCCTACCGTTCTTTGGCGAAGTTTGCTTTTGAATCCAGAACCATAGGAACCGGTGAGACCAAAACATTTACACGGGAAGTTGAGGCGGATGATGTGGAATTGCTGGAAGGCTATGTTGATCTTGATTTTGACTATGCCTTGTTTTCTTTCGGACGCAAGCGGATTGTTTTCGGTCAGTTTGATTTGATATCGCCGGTGGATATTGTGCTGCCCATAGATTTTAGTAGCACAACCCTCAGTTATAGCAAGGTGGATAACCGATTACCGCAATATGTGGCGGCCGCCCAATTTTTTATTCCGGGCGGGTTGGAAATCCACTATTACTATTTTCCGCAACTTCTGACTGATCAATTACTGACCGGTTTTACCGGTGACCAAGTGTACACGGATGAAGAGGAGGCAGAGAGAACGGCAAAATTAACCACACCGGCAGATTCTTCTCAGCAGGCGGTCCGTCTTTTGTATGTGGGTTCGCGTGTGATTGTGGGGTTGACTTATTTTGAGGGTTACGAGTTTCCGGTTTCCCGGGCAAGGTTTTTACGCCGGGGTGATAGTTATGTGTGTCGTGACGAAGACCCCGAAACAACAACAATATTAATGGCGGCAACAATAGATGGCTGCATTGGAGACAGCCAGTTCCCTGTCTCTGAGCCGGATCCGACCTTTGGTGCGGTGAGCACATACGGTTTTGAACTTGCCATTCCGGTGAACCGATATTCCATTAAGTTTGAATGGGCGCGCAACCTGGTTAGCGCGGATATTGATGCGGCGGCTGGCGGACTTTTGCTGCCATATACTTCGGGCAATACGGAAGCAATCAAAGCTTACCTGCGTTGGGTCGCCAACGAAAATGGCGACAAAGAATATGTGGATCTGACGCGCGATATCTATAATGTCGGTTTTGACTATTATTCGGATAAATGGATCACCAATTTTAATTTTCTCTGTGTGGGATATTCTTTTGATAAAAAGAGTCAACGCGGCTATGATCTTTTTTTGGAGGCGACGGGGAACGACAACGAAGAATACCGGGATATGTGTTTCCCGGCTTTGCATATTGCGCGCAATACGGGGGCACAACTGCGGGGACGGATCGGTTGGGCTTTGGGAACAGTCGGTTTTGCTCAGGGGACAACTTTATATTATCAACACCGAAGCAACGGCGGGTTAACTTCGGCTGTTTCTTTGGATGTTCTTCAATATCTCAATGATAGTAATGTTGCCGCCGAAGTGGAAGAAGAGGAAGAAGCCGGAGGCACCACGGATGTGCAACGCCTCTCCGCATTTGCGGCGAGCTTACGGGTTTCACTCGGTTATCGATTCTAAGGTCATACTCTCGCCGGCATCTTGTTTTCATATTCCCATTGAAGGCACATAAGATACAAACACCGGGAGAAGGGGAATAGGAGGACATGGGACGAGGCACAGGGCGAATGAGATGGCGTATTTTGGGTGTCGGGCTGTTACTGGGCTTGTTATTTGCGTCCTTATTGCCCGGCTTGTTGGGTGTTCGTTTTGATAATTACCATTGGTTGCCGGCAGAACATCCGGTGCGGGCGGCCAAAGAATATCTTGACAAAGAATTTGAA
This sequence comes from Gammaproteobacteria bacterium, assembly GCA_965209035.1. Lineage (GTDB taxonomy): Bacteria > Pseudomonadota > Gammaproteobacteria > CBDBNL01 > JAAOII01 > CBDBPY01. The sequence goes on along the minus strand of OZ242372.1, from coordinate 501,911 downwards.
CAGGGCGAATCTCTGGTTGTGGGGATCCGAACCAAACAAGACTATTTTTCCGAGGGTGTCTTGGACGAACTGGATGCGGTGTATCGGGAACTGGAGCAAAACAGATATATCAAGCAAATTAACTCGCCGTTGCACGCAAAACTGGCAATTATGGACCGGGACGGTTCCTTAAGTCTAACCGATTACAAGAGTGCGTTGGATCGCGGCCTGCTGAAGGACATGGAAGACTACCGGCAGCATTTAATTGACAGTGACTATTGGGGGCAGTTGATTGCCCGGGATGCGAATTCCTTTGCCCTGATTATCAAGAGCGACATCGCCTATGGCGAGACAAAATATAAGTTTGCCAAACGGGAGGAGGTCATCGGGTTGGTTGGCGACATCCTTTCTAAGACCGACTATTTGAACGATTACGACCTGACCGGCGAAACCGAGCTCATCTATCAGTTGGACAAGCGCAGTCGCGGAAATCTGTTGCGTTTTCTGCCGATTGTGATTCTGATAACATTCATCCTGTTGATCTTGTTTCTGCGCAGTTTCCTGATGAGTCTGATCGTGATGCTCACCGCTTTATTAACTCTTTTAGTGACTGTCAATGTGACAGTTTTCAATGGCCATGCCATTAATGTGGTGAGTCTCAGTCTGCCCATTCTCATTGTTGTCATCTCGGTGGCGGACTCCATCCATATTCTCGCCCGTTGGCGACATCTGGTTTACATGCGGGAACCCAACGCACGGCTATTGCAAACTCTGAAAGAAACCTGGTTACCTTGTCTGGCAACTTCTCTTACCACGGCGACCGGTTTTGGTGTGTTTTATGTGAGCGAACTGCTGCCATTGAGCCAATTTGGTCTGGACGCATTTCTTAGCGTTCTCTTGGCATACCCCTTGATATTGTTGGTGACCTTTTCGCTGCTTTTCGCTCTGGGTGAGCGACTTGATGTGCGGGTGCGAGGAAAACGCGACAAACCCGGTGCCGGCTCGCAACAGGTGCGTCTTTCGTTGGTTTGTCGTTGCACCCGGGGGATGCAGTCTGCGGGCTTGCCGATTACTCTGCTTATCCTGGTTGCCACCGGTTTGGTGATCGCACAATTACGCTTCGCATATACCGAGACAAACTTTCTGGATGCGTTTTTTCCCAAACAGGGTAAGACCTATCAAGCCTTTCAGTTTGTTGATGATAACTTGGGGGGGAGCGGTGCCATAGACATTATTCTGCGGCGGGAGAACGATGCCTTTCGCGAGATAGAAGTATTTGATAAGATTCGCACGATGGTAGCGGACTTGGAAAAAATTCCCAATGTCAATTATGTCAATAGTTACCTTCTGCCGATCCGCTTGGTGCATAAGGAGTTTGCTCCCGGGGAAGATACCCCGACCACCCGGCAGCAACTGGCACAGGAAATTTTGTTTCTGGAGTTTTCACGCTCCGATACGAAAAACGATGTCCTTTCTCCCTATGTGGATTTTACTTACGCCAATAGCCGGTTGCATCTGCAAACGCCCAATCTCAGTTCCTTACAGGTGCGCCGACTTCTTGACGACCATATCCGTCCGGTCCTCGCCGACAAGATCACCGCCGACAAGTTACTAACGGGGACAAGTTACTACTTTCAAGCATTGAGTGATTATGTGCTGAGGACCCAGTTGGAGTCTTTTTTGATATGCTTCATACTCGTGTGGTTTCTTTTTATTCTATTTTTCGGCGGTCGTATCGGCACCATCGCACTGATCGCCAACATGCTGCCCATTGGGGTTTCGCTTGGCAGTATTGCCATGCTCGGCTTGCCGTTTGATTTTGCCACTGTCCTGGTTGCCAGTATTAGTCTGGGACTTTGTATAGACGATACGATCCATTATCTGCATTACTATCAACTTTATCAAAAGGATAAAGTGAGCACCCGCTCCCTTGTTTTGCCGCAGGTGTCCGATGTCCTTTCGCGTCCAATTTTTTTGACATCGCTGCTGCTGTTGGTCGGTTTTGGTGTGTTTATAGCGTCCGACCTGGTTGTGATGGTGCGGTTCGGATTTTTTAGCGCTTTGGCAATTGCCGGCGCTCTGTTCAGTGTGTTTGTTTTCTTGCCCTGTATGCTCACCCTGGATGACAAGTATTCCGGATTGTTGCCCGGCTTAAAGTTCGGTCGCCCGCATCCGAAGCCCCGAACTGCTGCGCGCACCCAAACGAAGACCTAAGCGGGAAGGACAGTCCGGGGTCCGGGATAGCCGCGGGAGTACCGCGTGCGAGTGCATCATCAGTTGATATTTGTCCCCCACATAAAAGAGAGGGGATCTTTTTATTTTTTCATTCACGGAGTGGTTTTTGTTACGAACAAATATTCTTTGTGATTATTAAAGTTAGTATTTCCGGCATTGAAATGACGATAATCTTTTTCAAATATCTTTGTTTTTCCTTTTTTACTTAGGATGTTTTTAATTTCTTCAAGTGTGATTTTGTTTTGTGATGAATTGCTTTTTGAAGCGTAGGTATTGTTGTAGGAAACAACGAGGTAACTTGCATTGATGTCAGCGATTAACCCGGCAAACTTGTCTTTTGCACTCGCTCGGCAATAGTCACTCATATTTTCAGGTTCGGGTTTTAGAGCGACTCCGTGTAGTGTCGCCTTATCCCATTTTGTGAGCGTTTCAAGCACATGATAAAACCGGCTGTATTGCCTTGAGTTATAAGGCGGGTCAATATACACGATGTCTGACTTAATCCGCCTTGCGAGTAAGTTCGCATCTTCTCTAAAAATAGAAATGGTTTTTATTTCAACAGGATCTATTGGTCGCATCATGAAACGGTCTTCAACCCATTCTTTTTTGAAATATGCATCGTAATGCCCCACTGTATTTGCTATCTTATCAACGGAGTAAAGCAGTGATGACAACAGCATATGATATTCTCGTTCTGTTAAATCTGCCTTATTTTTCTCAATATTTTCGCGAATGAAGCCAATAATTTTTGCCGAGTTTGCCGAGAAATATTTTTTGCCAAAATGAGATGAAAAGTAATTTTCATCCAAATGTTCTCCTTGGATATTGTTGTATTCTTTAATCAGAGTATGTATTTTTTGGCAGTTCCAGTCTCCTTTGCCTAAAAATGCTTTGTAGATTACTTCATTTGAATAGAGAAAATCATTTAAAACAATTTCGTCAAAGTGTTTACCGGCAACGGCGGCAACAACACCGGTTCCGGCAAAAATATCCGTGAAAGACTTTCCTTCACATTCTTTATCAAGAATAGAAAAAATCCATTCTATCAATTTGTATTTACTGCCGATGTAGCGACGATTGTGTAGTTGAAAATGATTTTCTTTCACTTGCGGAGTATGAAAATAAGTTTCTTGAATTTTCTCCGCGTTAATCCCGTATGCGGGCTTCGCAATTTCTAACGATTCAAAAAGCGTTCCTTGGACACCCGCGTCCGCGACATGCTCGAAAGTTTTATTTTTTATTTTTGGTGTTTCATAAATCTTTTCCATATTTACTTTGAACTGCCGCTCTTTCATACCACTCAAAATGTCAAGTTCATTCTTTTCATTCTACGCCTTGGGGTGACCATTTGCATCCGATAGGCGGCCTTTTCGCGAGGTGTAGCGACAGTTGAACCGGTAAAGGCACTGTGGAATCACACACAGATCCCGGTCACCGGGATAACCCGGGCGACCGTCAGCGGGTGTCTGACTAAACAATTTTTGATGTAAATCTTAAAAGTTCTAAACATCGATGCGAGCATATCATAGAGTGTATTTCGTTTTTCTTATAATGAAATTATAATGAAGGTATCATCTTAATATTCTATGAATTTTATACAGAGCCAACAGGACCCGGCAACGCCAACGGATGCGCATCGTCCCAAGCGAGAAGAGGATCTGCGTTTGCGGGAAAAGATGCACTCTCATATTCAAAAGCATTGTCTGCTGTCCGGCAGTGATTTTACTTTGAGTGCCGGCAGTTCGTCCGCCTTTTACTTTGATTGTAAAAAGGCGACCCTGAACGGAAACTTCCTGTCTTGGATGGCGGATTACATATTGCGATCTGTGGTGCCGGACTTGCCGCAGAGGATTGACACTGTCGGCGGTATGACGCTGGGCGCGGATTTCATGACCGCCGCGTTGGTGATGCGCGCCGCACAACTTGGTATGGACATTGAGGAAGGCAGCATCGTGCGCAAGGAACCGAAAAAACACGGCACACGCAGTCGGATTGAAAACGAACTAAAAGATCGCAAAGTTCTGGTGGTGGACGATGTAATTACCAGCGGGGCTGCCATTAGCAAGGCCTGTAAGGAATTTCAAAATGCGGGTTACGAGGTCGTTGCGATGCTCACCCTGGTGGACAGGGAAGCCGGGGGTGTTGCGGCCTTGGAACAGGAATTTAAGTTACCGGTGATCAGTGTGTTTCGTTCCGCCGATTTTTTGGTTGCTTGAAACACCTGAATCCCTGAATCAAGGATGGCCGTAAATCTTTAAACTTTTAAATAAGCACTTTCGGAGGTTCATATGTCAAACTGGCTGGCGGGCGAGATAGAGGAAAACAAACACTGGACGCAGACTCTTTATTCTTTGAAGATCCGGGTACCGGACTATCCTTCTTTCATTTCCGGTCAGTTCACCCGAGTCGCTCTGGACATTAACGGCGAGAGAGTGGCGCGCCCCTATTCCTTGGTTAATGCGCCGCACGAAGAGTTTCTTGAAGTGTATTCTATTTTGGTTAACGACGGCTTGTTGTCGCCCGCCCTGCATAAACTCAAAAGGGGAGACAAAATATGGGTGTCCGACCTGGTAAGCGGCTTCTTAATCCTTAATGAGGTCCCCAAAGAACACAAGAACCTTTGGTTGATGGCGACCGGCACAGGCTTGGGGCCTTTCCTGTCCATATTGAAAACAGAAGATCCCTGGCGGAGGTTTGAAAATCTGGTCCTTGTGCATGCGGTGCGCTATCCCGAAGAACTGACATACGGAGAGACTATCCGAAATTTAACGAAGTCGCATTCCAATCTTACCCCCAACCTTACCCCCAACTTTACATATGTCCCGTTTGTTAGCCGCACCCAAACAGATTTTGCGATGGACGGCCGTATCCCCGCCGCCCTGGCGGACGGCAGTCTTGCCGACAGAGTGGGTCTTGCCATGCGTCCCGAAGACACACATATCATGCTGTGCGGTAATCCCGCGATGCTAAACGATGTGCGCGAGGTCATGGCGGAAAAGGGATTTAAGCGCAATCGGCGGCGTGACCCGGGACATATCACAACCGAGAATTATTGGTGATCTCTTGCCGGTATCCGCTCTTTCCCGGGTAAACAGATTGGGGGACGGGGCGCGGGAGGATGGAGTGCGAGATATCGCGCCGGAGTGCGGACGGTGCAAAATGAGGAATGCAAAACGGTTACTAATCCAAATTTTTGTATGATTCATTACAGAGCATTAAGTGGTTAGGAAGTGGTTAGGAAGTGATTAGGGCAATGATTCTGGCAGCCGGGCGAGGTGTCCGGCTGGGCGCAATGACAGCATCCAAACCCAAACCGTTGATTCCCGTTGGCGGTAAACCCATGATAGAGCATATGTTGAACCGTCTCAAAGAAGCGGGTGTTACGGAGTGTGTTATAAATTTGCATTATCTGGGCAAGATGATACACGACACCATAGGAGACGGCAGTGCATGGGGAATGAAAATCTTTTACAGTTGGGAAACGGAGTATCTCAATACGGGCGGGGGAGTCAAGCATGCCCTGTCGTTGCTTGGACCGAGCCCCTTTTTGTTGGTGAATGCCGATATCTTACATGATGCCGATCTGCGTGTGTTTGTTGATACAAATCTTGCCAGCCTCAGGGACGGACATCTCTTGCTAAGCCCAACCCGGACGGGAACAACCGGGGACTTTTCCTTAAAAGACGGAGTTCCGGTTGCCGGAACAGACTATACTTTTTGCGGTATTAGTCTTCTGCGGCCGCAGATTTTTGATCGCGAGCAACGCCGGTCTTTCCCGTTGGCGGATACTTTCCAAGCCGCTCTATGGCCTATGGCGCGCGATCGTCTCACTGCGGAAGAACATTCCGGCTACTGGGCTGATTTGGGAACACCCGAGGCACTTGCCGCCGCCCAAAAGATGAGGATGTATCCGAGCCAATAAACGATTTTGTTTTTGGCGGGTCGCCCGCGAACCGGCCGGGACCCGGTCAAAGATTAATTGAACAGACGCTCTTTGTAAACTCGCATTTCTTTGACAGACTCAATGATGTCTGCCATGGCAAGATGCGTGTCATTTTTCTTCTTTATGCCCTCTAAAACCTCCGGCTGCCAAAGATTGACAGCTATTTTGAACGAGGAAACATCCAGGTTACGATAATGGAAAAATCGTTCCAGTTTTGGCATATGGACTTTTAGAAAAAACCGATCCTGATGGACGGTGTTGCCACACAAGGGCGACTCGCCCGAATTGAGATACTTCTCAAGAAAACTCAGAGTGCCTGTTTCCGCCTCCGCTTCGGATGTTTCGCTAACCCGCACTCTATCGGTCAAACCCGAAGCCGAGTGTTGATTTTGACACCATTCGCCCATATCCTGCAGTACTAATTCGGATTGATAAATTGCATATACGGGTCCCTGGGCAAGAATGTCAAGATCCGAATTGGTAACCAGCGTGGCAATCTCCAAGATTTTGTGCTTTGCCGCGTCCAGCCCGCTCATTTCAAGATCAAGCCAAACCAGATTCTGCTCACCTCTCATGTTCATTTGTATTTGTGTTATTGTTGTTTATTTTACCACTTATATATATGATTATATATGATACACGCCAACTCGGCAAAAATAAGGTCTGCGGAATTTTCCGGTATCTCTTTCATATCTTTTAACATCTCTGTGCGGTCGTCTTTGATCATCCGGTTTGGGTGTTGATGCATACTATTTTGTAACCTGCGGGATGATGTACCAAAAGGCTATATACGATACGATATGACGGAGAGAGAGGGATTCGAACCCCCGGATCCTCGCGGATCAACGGTTTTCAAGACCGCCGCATTCGACCGCTCTGCCATCTCTCCTAACCAAAACATTATTTTATCTTATATCCTTTTTGGGTTACGGATTGCCGGATATGCCCGAAGATATCAAAGAATAGATTAAAAGAACAAAACATCCCATCATTTGCCGATGCAAAATTCCGAGAAGATCTTGTTGAGTAGTTCTTCGTTATCGGTTTTACCGATCACTTCTCCCAGGATTGTGCGTGCCACTTTAAGTTCTTCGGCAAAGATCTCGCCGGCACCCTGTTGCTTTAAGACCCCGTATCCTTTAACGATGGTCTCCCGGGTTTGCTCAAGGGCGAGAAGATGGCGGCGGCGGGCGGAGTATGCGGGGGCGGTGTGTTCTGTTTTGCCGAGAAGTTTGATGAGTGCGTTGAGTCCCTTGCCGGTCTTTGCCGACAGACGAACGCCCGGCAGGTTCTGCGCGCCGATGCGGACAACAAACGAACAATGGCGTCGGTCGGTCAGGTCTGCTTTGTTTTCTATGAGTAGCACTTTGGCAAGGAGTCCTCTGTCCGTCAGTTCGCGTATTAAACTTTTGCCGGGCGGCTGCCGTCCGTCATAAATAAACAGGATCCGGTCGGCAAGTTCGGCCAGATGCCAACTCCGCTCAATGCCTTTGTGTTCCACCGCTGTTACGGAGGTGCGAATGCCGGCTGTGTCAGTCAGTGTGAAAGAGCGGTCGCCGGCCCGTACCGACTGCCGGATAAAGTCGCGGGTGGTGCCGGCCTTGGCATCCACGATGGATCTTTCTTGACGACAAAGGGCATTTAAGAGACTGGACTTGCCCGCATTCGGTTTGCCGAGGATGACCAGTTGCGTTTCTTCGGTGAGTTGCTGTCCCTGTTGTGCTTCCGCATGCATCTTATTCAAGTGATTTAGCAGGTTCCTGGTTTGGCGATCCACTTCGCCGTCATTGAGAAAATCTATGTCTTCATCCGGGAAGTCCAAAGCCGCTTCCACATAAACGCGTAACTGCATCAGTTCGTTATCCAGTTGGCGGACTTCTTCCGAAAAGACACCTTGCAGGGATGCCATGGACGCTCGCAGGGCGAGTTCGCTCTCGCTGTTGATTAGACTGGCGAGTGCTTCGGCTTGGGACAGATCCATCTTGTCATTCAGGTAGGCGCGTCTGCTGAACTCCCCCGGGGCAGCCGGCTTGGCGCCGAGAGAAATTGCCCGGTCTGTCAAATTCTGTTGGATGAGCGGGTTGCCGTGTGTGTGAAACTCCGCGATGTCTTCGCCCGTGAAGGAGCGGGGTGCGGGGAACAAGAGGAGAATACCCTTGTCAATCAGGCTTCCGTCGGCGGCATAAAAACCGGTATACATTGCTTGGTGCGGTTTGATTTGTTTGGGGGAACGGCGAGTGATCTGACCGGCGATGTGCCGGGTGTCCGGACCGGAAAGTCGAACTATGCCGATTGCGCCGCGTCCGGGCGGTGTGGCAACCGATACGATCGTTTGCCCCGAATTGGATATTTGCACTTTCTTGTTTTGAGTTGCGCGATCTGCGCGCCGGATGGTTTGGGGGATGGTTTGAGAGGTCATTCCGCCTCGGCCCCAGACAGGCTACTTGGATTTTTTCCCAAATTTAAGCAACTTATTTAGAAACTTGTTCAGAGGCTTGTTTAGAAACTTGTTTAGAGTAAGAGGGGCACTTGGCTTGGAATCCGGGGTTTTGTTGAGGCGGGCGGTGATTAGATATTGTTGCCCGATGGACAGGATGTTGTTAATCAGCCAATACAGGACCAGACCGGACGGGAACCAGAGGAAAAAGATGGTGAAGATCACGGGCAGGAACTTCATCACGCGCGCCTGCGTCGGGTCCGGCGGTGTGGGGCTGAGTTGTTGTTGGACAAACATCGATGCTCCCATTAGTACCGGCAGTATGAAGTAAGGGTCCTGACTTGTCAGGTCCGTAATCCAGCCAAAAAATGGGCTGTGTCTTAATTCAACGCTTTCAATGAGGGTCCAGTAAAAGGAGATGAATATGGGCATCTGGATCAGTATGGGCAGACAACCGCCCATCGGGTTCACTTTTTCTCGTTTGTAAAGACGCATCATTTCTTCTTGCATTTGCCGGCGGTTGTCGGCATGCGCTTCTCGGATGGCTTTCATCTGTGGCTGTAGCTTCCGCATGCGCGCCATGGATCTGTAACTGGTGTTTGTCAAAGGGAAAAAGACGATTTTGATGACAAGCGTCATCAAAATAATGGCAAGCCCCCAATTATTCACATACTTGTGAATGAATGTTAGAAAGCCGAACAGAGGTTGCGAAATGTACCAAAGCCAACCGTAATCTATGGTCAGAGCAAGGTAGGGCGCCAGATCTTCCAGAGGTTTTTGGATTTTGGGTCCCAAGTAAAGATGTACCGTTTCGGTTTTTTGTTGGCCGGGGAGAACTTGAAAGGCGGGGGCGGTGAAGCCAAAAATGTAGTGTTGGCGGTTTGCCGTTTGTCTTGTTCTGTATATATATGTTTTACCCGTATCCGCAGGAACCCAGGCGGCAACAAAATAATGCTGCACCATTGCCATCCAACCTCCCTCCACTTCTTCAAAGAGTTCGCGTTTTTCCATATCGCCGAAACTCACTTTTTTGTAGTTATCGCCGGCTGTGGTGAGGGCGGCTCCTTTGAAGGAACGGACACCGAAGGTTTCTTCATCATAAAGAGGCGATTTGTCGTCCCGTCTAAACTGAGCAAATAGGTTTGCCAGCCAGGGCCTGTCGCCGTTATTTTCAACCTTGAAAGAAATGTCCGTATCGTAGCGGCCCCTTCTGAGCAGGAATTCTTTGGTCAGAGTAACGCCTTCTTTGCGGTATGTCAAGGGAATACGCAAAATGTTCTCGCCGTCTTGCATTTTGTAGGTTTGCAACCGACTCTCGTACAGGGGGCGTCCGTCGGGCGAATTGTCCGGCCCGTCTTGTCCGATCAGACCGCTCTGGGCTATGGCAAACCTGCCGTTGTCTTGCCGCAGAAGGGACAAAATGAGATGGGTCCCTCGCTGTTCTTTGTATTGTTTTAATTGTGCCCGAACAATATCGCCCCCTCTCGGGTCTATTTCAATTCTGATAACATCCGACTCCGCTACTATGTAGTTTCCTCTGACTGCGGCTGTGTCTCCGCCCGGAATAATAGTTAGTCCGTCTGATTCCGCAGGTTTTGCCGGCAATCGCTGTTGCTCCGGTACGCTCGGCAGGTCTGTTGCCGCTTCGGCACGAGGTGCCGGCGGGTTTGCGGAAGGTGCGGCCCCCGAAGGGGTGTCTGGGGTCGAATAGTCCGGCGAAACTTCCGGCACAGGCGGAGTATTGACATAGTCTTCTTGCCATTGCAGAAGCAGCAAGTAACCGGTGAGTACAACACCGACAATGAGCATCGGCCTTTGGATTTTTTGTATCATGGCTTCCGTGTCGTCTGGCGTAAGCCGGTATCGGCTTTTAATCGCATATCCGATTCGTCAGCGTCAGCCTGCGGCTCCGGCACAGGCGCATAGCCACCTGCCGACCAGGGATGACAAGACATCAAGCGTTTGAGGGCGAGATACCCGCCTTTGTGCCAGCCATAAAGTGATATGGCCCTGTGTGCATAGTCGGAGCAGGTCGGGTAATAGCGACAAGCGGTAGGGAAAAAGGGGCTGAGCCACTTTTGGTAGAGGACGATTGCCATGAGAAGAATGCGTTTCATCGCTTGGCGTGCGTGCTTTTTTGCACCAAGGTAGCAAAGAGTTTTTGTGCCAATTCGGTCATTTTCTGTTTGTCAAATGTGCCCATCGGCGGTCTGGCGATGACGACAGAGTCCAAGCAGGGCTGTTTCTGTTCAAACCCAACCCCGGCATCAACCCGACTTCGGCTCATGCTTTCCTTAAAAGCAACGCGCAGCCGCCTTTTAAGTGCGTTGCGTCCGGTTGCTTTCTTAATCACTTTTTTGGGGATTGCCATGCCGAGACGGGAGTATTCAAGATTATTTTTTCTTGCCAGAAGATAAAGACCGGGGACACCGGCTTTGTATTCCGGCTGCTTAAATATCCTGTCAAAATCTTCCTTTTTGCGAAGAATATTCAATTTTTTTGAAATCGCGCAACATTGTTGTTGTTTTGGCGTTAACAAGAGGCATTAAGCACTGAGTCGCACTCTGCCTTTGGCTCTTCTGCGGTTGAGGATGGCACGCCCGGAGCGCGTTCGCATCCGCACCCGAAATCCGTGGGTGCGCTTGCGTTTGATATTACTCGGTTGAAATGTTCTTTTCATTTTATTTTTTTATCTTATCTTTGATTTGTTTGCTTGCATCTACAATTACTGTCAGTTTTTTCAATCATTCGGAACTGACTTTAATTATATACCGAGAAAGCAGGGAAGGGCATAAAAAATACGGCTTATTTTGGGCAATTTGGCATTATGCATTATATTGCCGGATGCTGCCGGACAAATGCCTTTAATCCTTGCAATGCGTGAACAATCGACTGCATGCGAATGGCCTCCCGGTCGCCCTCAAATAGCATCGTATCCGTTTTACAGGATCCGGCGGCGGATTCCGCCCACCCAAAGCAGACTGTGCCGACCGGCTTTTCGACACTGCCGCCTTCGGGGCCGGCAATACCGGTTACGGAGAGAGCATAATAGTTGGGGCCGAAATCTTTTAGTGAGGCAAGTGCCATGGCCCGGGCACATTCCGAGCTAACCGCGCCGTGCCGCTGCAAAACTTGTTCGGGGACACCGATATCCTGTTTTGCCTTGTTTTGGTAGGTGATATGGCCGCGTTCATACCATTGGGATGCGCCGGCAACTTGCGTGCAAAAAAAACCGATGCCACCGCCGGTGCAGGATTCCACAGTGACGAGGTGTGCCTTGTGTTTTTTCATTATTTGGGCAATCTCGTTAACTAGTTTTTTTATGGGTTCCGGATAGTTCATATGGATCAATACCCAATATTTTAAGACAACTTGCTTGCTTTGCTTACTTGCTTGTACGTACCTTGTGGCGGATGTATGATTCCGTATCATCTCGCCCATTGCCGGACCTCTGTTGTTTTTGTCCGAATTAAATTGGCGAGGGTTGTTTTTGCAAGAATTAAATTGGCGAGGGTTGTTTGTGCTTGCGGGCATTGCGGGCATGGAAGACTTGCAAAGATGGGACCAAAGAAAGTTTTGCATCCTCACTCACAGCGGCGGATATTTCGGCTCACCATCACCGCCGGCCGCGCAGCGGCATCTTAAAAAAAGACAACCGAACGGGGGAACAAGAGGGCTTATATTTGATAAATGAGTGATGACTTTTTAATATTAGCCCAACCCCGTCCGGTTGTCTGCGTAATCGTTGTCCTCTACTTTACGGGCTTTATGGCTTGATGAACTTTATGCACCGACCAAGCCGCGATATTCCCGGCATTCCCGATATTTCGTATTTAGAAGCCGTTTAGTGATTCGCTATTCGGTTATTCGGGGGACCTGCCGAAACGACACTCATCGTAAGGATAGCCCGCCGGGCAGGGCGGAATGCCCCGCAGGGTCGGCAAAGTATTTTCATCGCCAAAGTCCCAGATACTCGCATCCCAGTCGGCATAGGTGGTGTTGGTGCCTTCCAAACTCCCATCTGCACCGTCACAGGTTGCGTCCGGGCCGGTCGGGCAGCGGAGTTGCGGCAGGGTGCGATAGTTTGAGTTGCCCGTGTCTGTGCGGGCATTGAAATAAGAAGAACGCGCCGAAGGCGGTAAGATATTCAAGTTGGAGGTTATCTTCGGCTGTGTAATGGATAAATCGCCTTCAAAAAATACATAGGAGTTTTCCAAGCGCTCAAGAGGTACCCCAAAACCGTATAGGAAGGCACGCAAAGTACCCGTTGTTGAAAACATAGGAGCATCCCGGTAAATGACATAAGAATTATTAATCGATATCGGATATGGCATAGGAACAGCAACAAGACTAATACCTCCAAATATACCTCCTATCTGCAGAACAAAAGGGATTAGGCCTGGAGCTTTCGTGATAGAAAGATTATTTGGGAGGACTGTATAAACTCTTTCCACTGTGAGATTGCCATTCATTGTGCCGCTCAAACCACCAACAAGGGGACCTGATGCAGCATTTTTAATAGAAAGAACATCCGAAAAAATAACATAAGAATTCATAACTTCAGTATTTTCCATATGGCCACTCAGGCCACCAACAAAAACTGCATCACCTTCCACGACTAGCCTTTCTATCATCATACCAAGGTTCTTGATGGTTGCCCCGTTCATTCTCGCAAAGAACCCGATATAAGTGCGACTCCCCAGAACACCCCCTGCGCTTGTTATGGTCACATTAGAGATCACATTCCCGTTACCGTCAAAGTCTGCCGTGAAGCGTTCATCATTCGCATCGCCCCCGACAGGAATCCAATGCATCCCAGCCAGCGAGATATTCGCCGTGAGTTCATAGCCGTGGCACGAGTCGACGGGACAGCCTGCGGAGTTCGTCTCTTCGCCGTCATCCTGTGTGTAGCCCGTGCCTGCCAGATTATGGCGGATGTTGTCCAGTTCGGCCGCCGTGCGAATTTCTATCAAGCCATCGTTATCGTCATCGACATCACAGGCATCACCCGCCGAGTCTGTGTCCTGATTAGATTGGTCGGAGTTCGCTATTGTCGGGCAGTTGTCATCGGCAGCCAATATTGTGTCACCGTCCCCGTTCACCCCGGTCGTCGCCTCAAGGACTTCTGTGGAATATGAGTTGTCGGCATCCGCCATCAAGGTAATGGTGATGTTGTAATTGGTGTTATTCGTAAGAGGCGATATGGCAAAACTTGAACTCGTCTCGGAATTGGTATTCGTCTGTTCAGAAAACGTATCTATGCTGTCCATGCCGGTATCGCCCGGATCGTCCGCATTAACCCAGCCGATATTAAAGGCGGTAATAAAACCGGCCGGGTTCGTCCAAGCAAGGGACAAACTCTCTTCGCCCGGTATGACTATTGGATCCATCACACCCCCTGTTGCCGGCCGTTGGGCCGCATCGGTTTCGCAGGCATCCCCTTCACCGTCGTTGTTCACATTCTCCTGCTGCGGATTGAAATCTGCCGGGCAGTTGTCTATCCCATCGAAAATTTTATCATCGTCCGCATCCTCACAGACATCTCCCAAGCTGTCATTGTCTTCGTTCGCTTGGTCGGAATTTGCCAGCGTCGGGCAATTATCCAGATGGTCCGCCAGTTGGTCGTTGTCCATGTTGGGACCCGGCACACGATCGGGCAGACTCCTTGCGGCGGAACTTCCATTGACAGTCAACACCGTCACAGAGATCGTATAGACATGATTGTCAAGTACATCTCGAATCCGATAAGAGGCATTGACACCCGCCTCGGTTTGGGTATTCTTCTTATTAAAAGACGCGGCCTCTGTCACCGCATCACCATCTGCATCGTGCGTCCGTTGCCAAGTAATGTCAAACCCCGTGATGCTATCTATATTCGGATTGGTCCAACTGACCTGCAAACTTTCCGAGTCGGGAATAACCGTCAGTCCGATCACACCCGGAACACCGGGCGGCTGGGGGCCGCCACCGCCGCCGGATGTTCCGCCGCATGCGGGAAGGAATAGGAATAGGAATAACAAGGGCAGAGCCGCAAAGAAATGTCCGGCCGGAGTGAATGAATGCCCGTAGGCTATCGGCATAAGATGATGCTTCCGGGAAGCACCTTCCTGCCGGTGAGAAAAAATAGAATGCATCATTAAATGTTGTTGTAAATGTTTTCGTTTAAAAAATAATAATTAAATGATAGGTCCGTTTAACCGGGCGGGAAACAAGAGCTGCCAATCCTTAACTTCGCTAACATAAAACATATTATATGGCAAGCCGAACTGAAAACACACCGCGGACTTGGGTTTTTAATGGGTCTTTAATAATGTGTCCTTAATTTTGGCTTGGCACATACCGGCTTTACTTGGCACATACCCGCTTTAATAGTGCGGATGGCGGTTGCGAACCTTTTGGGGTAATTGGTGCAAAAACCGCTGACACCGCGCTGCAAAAACGCACCGCGGACTTGGGAAAATCGGCCGGATTTCCAATAGTGGGTCCTATTCGGATAATAAAGAGAAAAGTACAAAACGGATACGAATGATGCATTTTGGCAATCATTTCTTAATTAAGCGTCTTACAATACATAGAAATTTATATTATTTTACTTTTTACTAAAGGACAAGAAAATTATGAACATAAAACAAATGCAAGGGTTATTACTTGCAATACTTGCGAGTGTCGTTGTTTTGGGCTGTGCGCCCAAACAGGCCGCTCAAGAAGACGCGGCCGAACCGGCCGCTCAATCTACCCTGGATGTCGTTAAGGCACGCGGGATGTTAATATGCGGTATCGACGGCGGCTTGCCGGGATTTTCCGCACCCGATGCCAACGGCAGAATGGCCGGACTGGACGCGGATACCTGTCGGGCGATTGCCGCGTCGGTACTCGGTGATGCCAATAAGGTTCGGTTCGTGGCTCTGACAGCAAAAGAGCGTTTTACCGCTCTTGCCTCGGGTGAGGTAGATGTTCTGGTGCGCAATACAACCTGGACAATCACGCGTGACGCTACGTTGGGACTTAACTTTGCCGGCGTTAACTATTACGACGGCCAAGGCTTTTTGGTTAAGAGAGATCTGGGTGTTACAAATGCCCTTGCTCTTGACGGTGCCTCGGTTTGTATCCAGGCCGGCACAACAACCGAACTTAACTTGGCGGATTATTTTCGCATTAACGGAATGTCTTACGAATCCATTACTTACGATACTTCGGTTCAAACCAAAGAAGGTTTTGATACGGGTCGTTGTGATGTTCTTACCAGCGATCAATCGCAACTGGCTGCCATACGCATTCAGTTGGCGGATCCGGATGGTGCCGTGGTCTTGCCGGAAGTCATTTCCAAAGAGCCTCTGGGGCCTGTTGTCCGTCAGGGTGACGACGAATGGTTCAATATTGTGAAATGGACCATGAACGCTTTGGTTAATGCCGAAGAGTATGATGTCACCTCTTCCAATGTGGATCAGATGAAAAGCGGAACGGACAATCCCAATATCCGTCGCCTTCTTGGCACGGAAGGGGAAACCGGTAAAGCTTTGAACCTGGGTGCCGATTGGGCCTACAACATTGTTAAGCAGGTCGGCAATTACGGCGAACTGTTTGATCGCAATGTGGGCAAAGATTCCTTGTTGAATCTTCCGCGCGGCGTCAATCAACTTTGGTCAAAAGGCGGTATTATGTACGCGCCGCCGATCCGATAAGACAATCGTTCACTGCAATAAGGCGGGGAGTCCGTACGGGCTCCCGCCTTTTTTGCTTTCTATTAAAATTCGCGTATAAAAATTAAGAACGTGTTTTTCTCCAAACTGCTTGCTCTTTATCGGAACCCGCGCGTGCGTTCCATAGTGTATCAGATTCTTCTGGTAGGGGCTCTTATTTTTCTGTGTTGGTCTATATTCGACAACACTCTTTACAACATGGAGAAGCGAGGAATTCAGACCGGTTTTTCTTTCCTCACCTCCGAGGCGGGATTTCCTATTTTAATGAGTCCTTTCTTGGACTACAATTCGTCGGCGGATTCGTATCTCTGGACTTTTTACATAGGTCTTTTGAATACGATTTTGGTGGCTGTGCTGGGAATTATTTTTGCAACAATTATCGGTTTTATCATAGGTCTGGCTCGTCTTTCGCCAAATTGGTTGGTTGCCCGCTTGGCAGCCGCATACGTAGAAATATTTCGCAATATACCGCTGTTGTTGCAAATCATGTTTTGGTATTTTGCTATTCTGGTTCCTTTTTTACCGGATTTTAAGGAGAGTATCGTGGGGGTTGGCGGCGGATTGATCCTCAATAAAAAAGGGTTGTTTTTTCCAAAACCCCTGTATGCGCCCGATTTTATTTATGTGGTCGTCACTTTTTTGATTGGCTGTTTTTTATCTTATGGCTATTCCCGATACGCTCGCATCAAACAGGCAAAGACCGGCAAACAATTGCCGCTTTTTTTGCCAACTTTGTCTCTCTGCATTATTCTTCCGTTTTTAGTTTATTGGCTATTTGGCTCGCCGGTAACCTATGAATTTCCGACACCGGGAACTTTTGGTTATACCGGCGGCATTGCCATCATCCCGGAGTTGGCGGCTCTTTTGTTTGCCTTGTCCGTTTATACGGGTGCTTTTATTGCCGAGAATGTGCGAGGAGGTGTTTTGGCGGTTTCCCACGGGCAAACAGAGGCATCTCTTTCTTTGGGTTTGAATCGTTGGCAGACTTTAAGGTTGGTGATCATACCGCAGGCATTGCGTGTCATCATTCCGCCGCAGACCAGCCAGTATTTAAATTTAACCAAGAACTCTTCTTTGGCCACCGCAATCGGATATCCGGATCTGGTGTCGGTTTTTGCCGGTACCGCACTCAATCAAACCGGCAAGGCGGTGGAAATTATTTTGATGACGATGTTGGTTTACTTGTTTCTTAGTTTGTTGACATCGGCATTGATGAATTGGTATAACAAGCGGATTGCCTTGGTTGAAAGATAACGACCATCAAGAATATAAAAGATATTTTATTAAAAAGATACAATTATTAAATAATTAATAAAGACTCAATGATTAAGCGTGAAAATTTGAAAATTCTGCGTGTCAGATTGCAGGGGGATACCGGTCCCGTGGGTTGGGTGTATCGCAACCTCTTGTCCGGCCCGGCAAATATTTTGATGACGGTCTTCGCGGTTTGGTTAATCTATATCAGCGTATCGGGCATTGCTTCTTGGGCATTCATCAATGCGAACTGGTTTGGCGACAGCGGAGACGATTGCGTTAAGAGCGGGGCATGCTGGGTGTTCGTTAAGGAGACTTTTAATTTTATTGCTTACGGGTTTTATCCGCAAGATCAATTATGGCGTCCTAATGTGGCGGGTCTTATTGGGGTGTTGCTGTTGGCATTGTTGTTTGTGAAGCAAATTTCGATGCGCGGTCGGCTGATGATTGGCGGTATTTTGCTGATCATTTATCCTTTTGTCGCTTACGGGCTGATTCAGGGCGCTTTGTTTGGTTGGGCATTCATTGATCCTGTGGTTGGGACCGACAAATGGGGTGGCTTTATGCTGACGATCATTCTTGCCAGTGTCGGCATGGTGGCTTCTATTCCGATTGGAATTTTCTTGGCGTTGGGAAGACGCTCTGAGAATATGCCGTTCATTCGTGTGGTCTGTGTGATGTTTATTGAGTTTTGGCGCGGCGTCCCTTTGATTACGGTTCTTTTTATGGCGTCTGTGATGTTACCCCTGTTTTTCCCGGAAGGAACACAATATGACAAACTTTCGCGGGCCCTCATCGGGATCACGCTGTTTCAATCCGCTTATATGGCGGAGGTTATCCGCGGTGGTCTTCAGGCCATACCCAGAGGGCAGTATGAGGCGGCGGATGCCTTGGGTTTGACCTATTGGAAGAAGGTGACCTTTATCATATTGCCACAGGCATTGAAATTGGTGATTCCGGGAATAGTGAACACATTGATTGCCCTGTTCAAAGATACTTCTTTGGTATATATTATCGGCATGTGGGATCTTTTGCACACATCCTATGGTGCCACGCGTAACCCCGAGTGGCTGAAGTATTCTATCGAGGCATTTGTGTTTGCCGCGCTCATTTATTGGATTTTTTGTTTCAGTATGTCACGGTATAGCCAATCCATAGAGAAGCGGCTTTCCTCGGCCGAGAAGAGATGATTTTAATTAATAATTGGGAATATTTACTATGAAAAAAATAGAAGCCGCCATCATTCGGGTTGAAAAACTGAATAAGTGGTACGGGGATTTTCATGTCCTCAAAGACATAGACATGCAAGTTGAAAAAGGGGAAAAGATCGTTATTTGCGGTCCTTCCGGTTCGGGAAAATCCACACTCATTCGTTGCATTAATAAATTGGAAGAACATCAAAAAGGAAAGATCGTAGTCAATGGCGTGGAATTGACCGAGGATATTAAAAAAATTGATATGGTGCGCCGAGAAGTTGGTATGGTGTTTCAGCACTTTAATCTTTTTCCGCACTTGACGATTATTCAGAACCTGACACTTGCGCCAATTTGGGTACGTAAGATGGCAAAAAAAGAAGCGGAAGAAGTGGCAATGGGATATCTTGAACAGGTCAAAATTTCCGAACAGGCAAACAAGTTTCCGGGGCAACTTTCCGGCGGTCAGCAGCAAAGAGTGGCAATTGCGCGCAGCCTTTGTATGAATCCCAAGGTGATGTTGTTTGACGAGCCGACATCCGCGTTGGATCCCGAAATGATTTCCGAAGTTCTGGATATTATGATTGAACTTGCCGAAGCAGGTATGACGATGGTGGTCGTGACGCACGAAATGGGGTTTGCCAGAAAAGTGGCTTCATGTATTGTTTTTATGGACAACGGCGAAATTGTGGAGAGCAATCCGCCGCAAGAGTTCTTTGATCACCCGAAAAGTTCGAGAACAAAAGAATTTCTTAATCAAATCCTGGCACACTAAGCAGAATCGCCGGCTTACCGAAGATGCAATTTGATCTTTTGGTGATCGGCGGCGGGTCAGGCGGCGTGCGTGCCGCACGCAAGGCGGCGGAGAAGGGCTTCAAGGTTGCAATTGCCGAAAAGCGGCACTGGGGAGGGACCTGTGTCAATGCGGGTTGTGTGCCAAAAAAACTTCTTGTTATCGCAGCCGAGTTTGGCGATGCGACACTCGCATCTTCCTATGGTTGGGAAAGCCGGGATCTTCGTCCGAATTGGTCTCTTTTGCGCGACAGGATTACGGCTAAAACGCGCCAACTGGCGGGGCTCTACAAAAAAGTTCTTGCGGATGCCGGCGTGCATACTGTGGAAGCCGAAGCCCAATTTCTCTCCGACAAAGAGGTTTTGTTGGATAAAAAAGTGTGCCGGGCAAAGACCGTTTTAATTGCCACGGGTGGCAAACCGCGTATTCCCGAAATACCGGGGCATGAATTTATCCTCACATCCGATGATATGTTTCGGTTGGAGCGGCTGCCGCGTTCTATGGTCATCGTTGGCGGCGGCTATATTGCATTGGAGTTTGCCTGTATTCTTTCCGCATTGGGAATCGAGGTCTTTTTGGTTTATCGTGCCGAACGACTCCTAACCGAGTTCGACGCGGAATTGTCTCTGTTTGTGGCAGAGCAGATGCCGCAAAAAATTCACCGGTTGCCGAATACAAATGTCCTTTCGGTGAGTCGGAATGGGGAGCGGGGCGTTAAAGTCCAAATCTCTCAACAGACGGGGGCGGAAGCGGAGACGAGCGCGGGGAACACAAACACAGAGCGGAGTATCTGCGCGGACAGTGTTTTGTTCGCCATAGGACGCATTCCCAATACGGCGAGCCTGAGACTCGAGAAAGCGGGTATTGCTCTCACCGATTCGGGTGCCATTCGGGTGCATACTAATTTTCAAACATCCGTCCCCAATATTTTTGCTTTGGGGGATGTTACGGATAACTTAAGCCTGACGCCTGTTGCAATTGCCGAAGCGGAAATCTTTGTCCGGCAAAGGTTTGGCAAAGAGAAGGTCTCCGCCGGGTACATCCGCACCGAAACGGCAAGTGCCGTTTTTTGCAAGCCGGAAGTTGCCACTCTGGGCTTGAGCGCGGAACAGGCGGAGAGTCAGCATGGCACGGAGAATGTGGGCAGTCTGATGAAGAATATCACTTCGCTCAGATACAGCCTGGCAGCCAATCCGGTGCGATCTTTCATTAAGATTGTGTATCATAAAAAAGACCATACCGTTTTGGGTATTCATTTGGCGGGTGAGCATGTTTCTGAGATCATGCAAGGATTTGCCGTTGTTTTTGGCAAGGGAATGCGTCTCGAAGATTTAAACAAGACCATCGCGATTCACCCGACTTTGGCGGAGGAACTGGTTACCTTTTAGCGTTCTTGCCGCAGTCGGCGGTATGAATCGTTTTTATTATTGATTATATTAATGCATCTCCGTGCATTAATAATCTCCGAGTCGGGCAATGAGGCGGTATTTGGGGAGGCGGTATTTTGGGGTTTCCTATAATTATCTTTATGAAGGTTGCTTTGGTGACGGGGGCGGTTAAGAGAATTGGTCGCAGCCTTGCTATGTGTTTGGCAAAACGCGGTTATGCCGTTGCGTTGCATTATCATCGCAGCGCGGAAATGGCGGAGAGGACCCTCGCCGAATTAAAAAAATACTCGCCGAACTCCGAATGTTTTCGGGCTGATTTGTCTTCCGCGGCGGAAGTCGCGGACTTAATCCCGCGGGTTGTTCGGTCTATGGGGTCCGCGGATGTTTTGATCAACAATGTATCGGTTTTTAATCCGCAGGATTTTATGCACACAACCGAAGAGCAGTTTGACTACGATATGACAGTCAATTTCCGCACGCCGTTCTTTTTGTCACAGGCGTTTGCAAAACAAGTTCTTGGCGAGAGCGAACAGAATGACCGAAAAGAGAGAACGGATGCTTTGATCGTCAACATTTTGGATACGCGCATCGCACCCGGTAAGGTTGCCAAGAATTATTGTGTTTACACGCTCGGGAAACAGGCCCTGCATCATTTGACACGCATCACCGCCCGAAGTCTGGCACCGGCAATTCGCGTGAATGCGTTGGCACCGGGACCGGCATTGCCGGCACCCGGTGCGTCCGCCGCCGACTTTGATGCGGTGGTTCGCGGTTCTCCGTTGAGAATACCGAGCCCGCCGGAGAGTTTGGCGGCGGGCCTGGGTTACCTGTTAGATGCCAAGACTGTGACAGGACAGGTGCTTTACATAGACTCCGGTCAGCATCTGTCATAATTTGTGATTATTGTCGTTGTTTGTTATTCGTTAATTAAATGCCTTTGGGTTTGTTTACCGGAAAAATAGCCGGCGGGAGCTTGGAAGCAATGCTATTCAATTTGGGATGAATTGAATTGAATTAATGCTGAGTTTTATTTTCTTCTTTTTGGTATTCCTGTTCGGGATATCTGTCCTTTTTGAGAGGATGCAATTGAATACACCGGTCTTTTTTTACTTCGGCATCGCGATGGTCTTTTTGTCATCCTTGGGCGCGGCCGGGGCATCTTGGCAGTGGGTGCTTTTTATGGCGATTTTGTTTTCGGTCTGTTTTTTTGTGCTCCTTTATCCGAATATCAGAAAGATGGTCTTTTTGTTACCGGTTGTTCGGCGTCTCGATCGGTCGGTTGAATTGAAGGCATTGCCCTCGGCGGAATGGTTTGATCACTTTGGCGAGTTGGATAAGGAGTTGCCGGAATCGGGGCGAGAAAAGGCTAAGCCCGGATTGAAGACCTCTTTCTTGGAATATCTTGCCGCGGGAAGATTTGACGGGCAGTTTGTGTCAGACAAAGAGATTGCCCCGACTTTTACAGTTTCCGAAACTTCCGCGGAACACGGGGATGCTTTGGCGGATACTTGCGCTCGCTTGTTTTCTGTTTGGGATAAACCGGATACCCGCGAAAATAAAACAGAGGCACTGCAAAAATGGATAGCGACGGAAGGCCTTGCATATCCGGCAGACAACCGGCCGTCTTATGACTTTTTTCATTTTTATGCGAGATTGGCATGTTGGGATCCTGAGTTGGCAAAGATTGTATTCGCGTGCAATAACGGTCTGCGTTCCCTTTTGGCGGCACGCGGCTCGGCCAATCAAAAAAAACAATACTTGACGGGTGCGGCGAGTCAGTCTGCGATCATGCATCTGGTTCCGCCCAACAGACTGACCGCGTTGGCGGCGGTTATCGCTCAAAATCAAACCGAATCCGAAACCGGTAAGACACACGGGGTTTTCATTTATCCGGGAAGCCCCGTAAAAGGCATCCCTCTTGCGGCGAATGTTTGCGGGTTGTGTTTGAAAGCACAGGATCCCAAACATCGCTTGGGGGATGCGGATACGACGGATATTTGTGTTCTCGTCCCAGCGAGTCTTTTGCGCCGTCAAAACCTAATTTCCCGGGCGGATGTTTCTCCGGCGGTGCCGGGGCGAGAGCCCGCTCCTTTTTTTGTGCCAATGAAAAATGTAATTTCTCTTTCGGCACGGGATATGCGATATTATGTTTTTGATAAAACACAGCAGTTTTTGGAGGCACTTGCTTTTGCGGAATCCTTGCGGTTAATACGCTTCGGCGGCAGCCTGGTTGCGGCGAACAGATTGCTGCGGCCGACCTTGTCGCAGCCTTTGGATGCTCTTGCGAGTATTGGATTTTTTTCTCAAAAGACCGAGGCCTTGGCGCAGTTTACGCATCGGCACGCAAGTGAAGAGACATCATCTTTTGTATCCGGTGACGAGGATATTCTTTGTTTGGAAAAATTGAAGAAAAGATTATTGGGACATCTTTCCGTTCCGCCGGCATCGCAACGATTTGCATCCGATGATGAGGTGATCGGCAAACCGGAAGATTGGTTTCCGCAGACCGCCGAGGACCTGCCCGAGAAGTCACTTGGCTTACTGCGCCTTCTCAAAAGAGCCACAGAGGGGGATGAACATCACGCGGCGGCGGACATGGCTTTGCTTCACTTTCTTTGCGGTTGGGGGCGGAATCTAATCCGCGGTTTTGGTTTGGGATTGAGTTTCGGTTGGATATCGGCACGGAATGGCAGTCACACCGATCGGCGACTCTCCCACCTGACTTGTTTGTTTTCCGTTCTCCTGCAAACGGAGATACTAAGGGGTTTTTGGAACGGAAAAATGGCTCTTTCTCCCGCTTACTTGCAAACTTACAGATGGTTGGCCGCGGAGCATGCTCTGTTGTCGGCGGGCGGGGTGAAACACTCTGCCGAATATTCTTGCAAATATTCTTGCGAAGATTCTTTGGGTTATTCTCACATTTCTCGTTGGGCGGATTCGTTGGGGATGCATCCGGTTGTAGCCCTTTTGTTTAAATGGTTTTTAATGCCCTTGGGGAGTGTCGGCGGGAACACCATTAAAGAAAAGAAAAAAGAGGACAGGTTTACCGAAGCAATGATTGCGCCTACCGCACAGCGCGCGGAAATGCTTTCCCGATTTGAGATATCGGCGAAAGACGGTCTCGGCACACAACTTGCGGAGGATGTTTGTAAACTTGCTTGGGCTGTGCGGGATATCTATGACGCACACGGACAAGAACGATTTGCCGAAGTTTGTGATGAGTTAGAGTGGTATGATAGCCTCTTGCGAAGAAAGAAAATCAACCAAAAAGAGGCGGAACTCCTGCGGAAGTTCTACAAGGCATATATCCGTTTGTTGAAAACCCGGTGATTAAAAGCAGACATACCGCCGACAGGGGCGGCGAAGCGGACGGCCTGCAAATTCATCGTCCTTATCCGCCTGCGGGAGATCAGCCGGCGGCCGTATCCGCCTTGGCGAAGGGCTTGCGTGAAAATCAAAGAGGGCAGACCCTTTTGGGTGTGACCGGTTCGGGTAAAACTTACACAGTCGCGAATGTTCTGATGGAATTGCAAAGACCGGCGATTGTCATGGCACATAACAAGACGCTCGCCGCCCAGTTGTATGGCGAATTTAAGGAATTCTTCCCCACAAATGCGGTGGAATACTTTGTTTCTTATTATGATTATTATCAGCCGGAAGCCTATGTGCCGGGCACAGATACCTACATAGAAAAGGATTCTTCCATCAACGAACATATTGAACAGATGCGACTGTCCTGCACCAAGTCTCTGTTGGAACGCAAGGATTTTGTGGTGGTGGCGACTGTTTCTTCCATATTTGGATTGGGAGCGCCGGATGCCTATTTAAAGATGGTTTTACACCTTAAGCGCGGTGAAACCATTAGTCGGCGGGACATCATTCGGCGTTTGGCGGAAATGCAATACAAACGCAATGATCTTGTTTTTGAACGCGGCAGTTTTCGTGTCAGGGGCGACATCATTGATATTTACCCTGCGGAAGAAGACAGGGATGCCTTGCGAGTGGAATTGTTTGATGACTTCTTGGAAGACCTTACTTCGTTTGATCCTCTTACCGGGGAGCTCATCGGCTCGGTGCCGCGCTATACGAT
Organism: Gammaproteobacteria bacterium; assembly: GCA_965209035.1. GTDB lineage: Bacteria > Pseudomonadota > Gammaproteobacteria > CBDBNL01 > JAAOII01 > CBDBPY01. The sequence goes on along the minus strand of OZ242372.1, from coordinate 476,899 downwards.
TTATCCGAAGACACATTTTGTGACACCGCGTGAAACCGTACAGAATGCAATGGAAGAGATTCGCACGGATCTGGCCAAGCGACTGGATTTTTTTAAGAAGAATAACAAGTTGGTGGAAGCACAAAGACTGGAGCAGCGCACTCTGTATGACCTGGAGATGATGCAAGAAATTGGTTATTGTAGCGGTATAGAGAATTATTCGCGTTACCTTTCCGGCAGAAAGCCGGGGCAGCCGCCGCCGACTTTGTTTGACTATATCCCAAAGGATGCGGTTTTGATTGTGGATGAATCGCATGTGACAGTGCCACAGATAGGCGCGATGTACCGAGGCGACAGATCGCGCAAGACAACCCTTGTTGAGTACGGATTTCGTTTGCCGGCGGCGTTGGATAATCGCCCCCTGACTTTTGAAGAATGGGAGCAACGCGCTTTGCAGACAATCTATGTATCCGCAACTCCCTCCGAGTATGAACGCAACCACTCGGCAAGTATCGCGGAACTGGTTGTGCGACCGACCGGCATACCGGATCCTCGGGTGACTATTAAGCCGGCATTGCATCAGGTGGAAGATCTGCTAAGCGAGATCAACAAGACAACCGATGCCGGTTGGCGTGTCCTGGTAACCGTCTTGACAAAAAAGATGGCGGAGAGCCTGACCGATTATTTGGATGAACGGGGTTTTAAGGTGCGTTATATGCATTCGGATGTGGGCACCGTAGAGCGGGTGGAGATTCTCCGTGATCTGCGTTTGGGGACTTTTGATGTTCTTGTCGGGATTAATCTGTTACGCGAAGGATTGGATTTGCCCGAGGTCGGGCTTGTGGCAATATTGGATGCGGATAAAGAAGGGTTTTTACGCTCGGAAACTTCACTCATTCAGACAATTGGACGCGCCGCCCGTAATGTGGAAGGCCGGGTTATTCTTTATGCGGACAAAGAAACCGGCTCCATTCGGCGGGCTCTGGCGGAGACTGACAGGCGGAGAGTGAAACAAGAAGAATTTAATCGCGAGCACGGGATCGTGCCCAAGAGTATTGTCAAGAAGGTTGCCGATGCGATGGAAGGGGCGATCAAAGCGCGCAAGCGAAAGGCGGGCGAAAGAATTTCCGAGAATCCGTCGGATTATGACAAGGATTTTACTTCTATGACTATGCCGCAGTTGATCAAGGAAACCAAACAATTGGAAAGCATGATGAGGAAGGCGGCGCGCGAATTGCGTTTTGAGGATGCCGTTCTTTTGCGTGACAAACTGGGCGAGTGTCGCGAACAGACACTTTATGTTTCCGGCCGAGGAGGATAGAGATGGCTTTGAAAATCACGGATGTTTGTATTAATTGCGATGTGTGCGTCCCCGTTTGTCCCAATGACGCCATCTCTGCCGGCGAAGAAATTTATGAGATAGATCCCGCCCTTTGCACGGAGTGTGTCGGACACTTTGACGAGCCACAATGCCAAGTGGTGTGTCCCGTGGATTGTATTCCGAAAGATCCGGAACACGCAGAGAGTTCGGATGCCTTATTGTTGAAGGCGCGTAAATTGGAGGATAGCCGCAATAAAAGCGAATGAATGGAATATGAACAATCGCATACAAAAATCGGGATGTCGCGTTTGGTAATTGCAACAAGAGCAAGTCCTTTGGCTGTTTATCAGGCAAGTTGGGTGCGGGAAAAATTGATGGCCGTTTCTTCCGGGATAGCTGCCGAGGCGGCTGCCGGGACGGGAAAATATCGGGAGATTGTGTTTCTCAAGGTGAAAAGCGCGGATTATCGACACAAGGATTCTTTTGTAAGAACTTGTCAAGAGAAACTTCTGTCCGGGGAGGCGGATATTGCCGTGCATTCCGCAAAAGATCTGCCTGTGGTCACACGCCCGGAACTGTGTCTGGCCGCGATCTGCGAACGGGGAGAGGTTTTGGATGCTCTGGTTGGAACTGCCCCTTGGTCGGACCTGCCCGCGGGTAGCAGGATCGGAACAACCAGTTTAAGACGGCGTGTGCATCTGTTGGCGATGCGACCGGATTTGCGTGTGACAGATTTGCGCGGCAACATAGAAACGCGCCTTGCGGCTTTGAGTAAAAGAGTTCAGGATGCTCCAAATGCGTTGGTGCTTGCGGTGGCGGGTCTGAGCCGTCTGGGATATGAGCAACATATTTGCCACAGATTTTCAACCGAAGAAATCTTGCCCGCACCGGGACAGGGGGCATACGCCATAGAATGCCGCAAAGGGGACGAGAAGACCATCAATTTTGTCGGGCAGTTAAATCATCTTGCCAGTGCAATTTGTGTTCGCCTCGAACGGCTCTTTTGTCGTTTAATGGGTGCGGATTGTTATAGTCCCTTGGCGGCCTATGCGGAACTGATTGCGGAAGGCATGCGTTTACGCACCATGACTGGCGGTGCCAAAAGCGGTAAGATGCTTAAAAGTGAACAGTTCTGCGAGTTATCTCCCGCCGAACGCACCTTGCTTCTTGCCGGGTCAGGTGAGCGAACGGAAGCATTGACCGAGATAACAAAAAAGACGGATATCCTTGCCAAAGAATCCGCAAGAGATCTGTTTGCCCGGGGTGCCGGCGAACTTCTGGCGGAATAGCGATGCGTATTTTAATCACGGCAACGGATGATCGACCGGGCAGCCCCGGTAAAAAATTGACCGGGAGATTGTGTGCGGCAGGCCACGATGCGGTCCATCGTCCTTTAATCCAATTTGTGCCTTGCGAAGTTTCTTTGAAGTTAAATCTTACCGACTATGATTTTGTTGTTTGTGTGAGTCGTCATGCCGCGCATTATTTTTTTTGTCTGTCGGGCCTTACGGGAACAAAGATACCGGGCGGTTTGCCGCCGTTTTTTGTGCCGGGAAGGACAACGGCTGCTTATCTAAAAGAGCGAGGGGTTTCCGCGTTGTTTCCCCCGGAAGGAACGGGCAGCGAGGCGATTCTTAAACTGAAACAATTTAAGAGTTTGTGTCGGAAGGGAACAAGTGCTCTTCTGTTGTGCGGGCAAGGGGGGAGACCGCTGTTGCAAGAAACACTTGAGAGGGCGGGAGTTCGGACGGACATAGCGGTGTTGTATAAAATTCGCCGACGCGAATACAATAAAAAAGACGAAAAAAACGAAGAAGAATTTTCTTTGGTTTGGGTAACCAGCGGGCATATTTTGTGTGCTCTGTTGAAACAGAATTACCCGTGGCTGCACAATGCCACTTTGGTGATTCCGAGTAGCCGATTGGAGCGTTTGGCGCAAGAAGAGGAAGTAAAATTTGGTAAAATTGTTATGGTCGGAGATGCCTATGACGATACCTTTATAAACTATGTGAACGAACTTACCGAAAGAAAAACAAATGATTAAGAAAAAAGAGAAGCCGGCAGCCGCTGTCAAACCGGTCCGAGTCGACAAGAATCCTGTGGCAAAGAACCCTTCGTCTGTGCAACCGGATAAAAATCCGCCCGGATTTCGGCGTTTTGTCATTACCCTAATCGTCCTTCTCGTTTTGATTGCTTTTGTAGGGGTTGCGAGTTTTTGGGGATATCGGGAATACCGGTTTGTTACCGAGCGATTGGCTTCTTTGGAAAGTTTAAGAGACTCTCTGGAAGATACTCTGGAAAATACTCTGGATGATACCCGAAGGGAGATGCAAACCGAACAGGCTCTGTTGAATGCCGAAATAAAATTATTTGAAAAGAGACTGTTGGAGTCGGAAAGAAAAAATGAGGGACGATTTAAGCAGTTTGAAGCCGCGCTCAACAAGCCGGGAACCGATGATAATTCTCTTCTTAGATTGGAAACTTTTGTCTATCAGGCCGAACGCGAAAGGTTGATTGGCCGTTCTCCGCGGTCCGTGCGCGATCTTCTTCTGCGTGCCGACGCAATTCCGGACAACGGATACGGGTATCCCGCCCTTGCGGACGCCTTGGAGCATGATTTGACGACTTATGACGCGTTGGTTGAAAAAGGAGATGCGAATAGAATTTTTTACAGACTGCGTGCGCTCGCCAACGTGCCCGCCGAACTTTTTGTGCCGGGAACAGACAGTCGCTACAATAATACTGTCGACGAAAATAATAGCGGGTGGTATCGGCAATGGGTTGCGTTGTTTGACCAATATATTCGCATTTACCGATATGATAAAAATGAAAAGGAAGAACTTGCCTTTACATCGGAAAAAAGTTCCCGGAAGTTAGTTAAACTGCTGCTTGAAACTGAGTTAATTCTTGCCGAGCACGCATTACTTGCCGGCGAACCCGAACCTTACCGGGAATCTTTGAACCAATACCTGCTTAAATTGAGACGCTATTATCCGCCAAGTTCGGCAAGATTGCAATTGGAAAGCGAAGTCCAAAACTTGATGTCTGTTGATTTCCCCGAACTGCCCGAATTAAATATTGTGCGGATTTTGCCCCGATACCGCTGATGCCAAGATTTGTCTTTGCCTCTTTGTTCGTGCTGCTGGGCGGTGTTTTATTCGGGCAGTTAATTCTAATAGACAAGGGTTACATTTTAATTACTTTCGGCGGCTGGGCCTGGGAGAGTTCCGTTTGGGCCGGGTTGTTAATTTTCTCTTTTCTTGTTGCGATTATTGTCTTGCTTTATCGTCTGGTCTTTAATTTTTTGGGGTTACCCCATCGCCTGGACAGATGGTGGCGGGTGCGAAAGAAACATCGGACGGAAAGTAAACATTCAGAGAATCTTTTACGACTGGCGAGCGGAGATTTGGCAGCCTTCAAAACTTCGGATACTCTTTTTGGAAATACCAAAAAGAAATTGCCCGAACTGATTGTTGCATATGAGGCTGCTTTAATGTCCGCAAACTATGACGAAGCGGCGATGCGGATCAATGAAATTAAAGAGGTCGGAACTAGGTTTGTTCCCGCACAAGAAAAAATTTTATTGGATATGATGTCGGCACGAGTGAGTGCGGCAAGAGGGGACTATGCCCGGGCATTTCCCGCCCTAAAAAAATGTCTCGGGCGCGGCAAGCGGAACCGTTATATTTACAAGTTGTTTTGCGAAGTTTGTGTTGGCGGAAAAAGGTGGGAGCCGTTGGGTAAGGTTCTGGCGGACGGCAAGAATTTCTTATCCGCGGATCTGCGGCTGCGGTATTATCGGTTCTACTTTGAAGGTTGCGAGAATTCCAAACAACTGCATTTCGGCTGGCAGAAATTGGAACCGACATTCAAGCAAACACTTTTTACCGTTTATGTTCGTCAATTGCTTCGCATCGGCGACGATGATTTGGCGGAAGAACTGGTGCGGGATGCGTTGGAGAAAAAGGTGAGTGATGCGCTAGTATGCCTTTACGGCCAAATACGATCTTCTCGCGGGATCAAGCAATTACATTTTTTGGAAACCCTGTCCGAACAGCATCCGCGACAACAGACGGGACATGCAATGTTATCCGCACTCGCGGAACTTTGTCTGCGAAACAAGATGTGGGCTCTGGCAAATAATCGCTACGAACAATTGATAAAACAACATCGGATCCCTTTGGAAGAGGTTCTCCCCGGATTAAGAACAGTCCTAAAAGAAGGAGGTAAAAACGAAAGCGGTAAGGCGGCAACTTTAATAACCGCATCTCTGCCGAAGTTTGTGGGTTGAGTTTTTTAGCTTTTTCCGGACAGAGATTACGGCATTAGTCGGTAGCAAGGTTCCGGACTTTGCATCGCGCTCGGCACTATGCGAGCGTATTCGGCTTGCCGTTTTGTTTTATCCCTTTGAGAAAGCTTTTGTTGGTTTCGTGAACTTTTATCTTGTCCAAAATAAACTCTATGGCTTTGGCGTCGTCCATGGAAGAAAGGATTTTACGAATGACCCACATGACCTGTTGCTCTTCTTTGTCAACTAACAAATCGTCGCGTCTGGTACCGGAACGCCGGATATTAATGGCGGGGAAGATGCGCTTTTCCGCAATTGACCGATCCAGATGCAGTTCCATGTTGCCGGTTCCTTTAAATTCTTCGTAGATCACCTCATCCATACGGGAGCCCGTATCCACGAGGGCGGTTGCAATGATTGTCAAACTTCCGCCTCCTTCCACATTGCGCGCCGCACCGAAGAATCGTTTTGGCTTTTCCAGGGCGTTGGAGTCCACGCCGCCTGTCAACACTTTCCCGGAAGCCGGGGCAACCGTGTTATAAGCGCGCGCCAATCTGGTGATAGAATCCAGCAGGATGACAACATCTTTTTTATATTCAATTAAACGCTTGGCTTTGTTAATGATCATCTCACTCACTTGGACATGGCGAGTCGGCGGTTCGTCAAAAGTACTTGCGACTACCTCGCCGTTTACCGAGCGCTGCATGTCGGTTACTTCTTCCGGTCTTTCGTCGATCAAAAGAACGATGAGAGGGCATTCCGGATTATTCTTTTCTATGGCTTGGGCAATATTTTTTAGAATCACAGTTTTCCCCGCTTTTGGAGGAGATACAATGAGACCTCTTTGTCCCTTGCCAATAGGACTGACCAGGTCTATGACGCGTGCGGTCAGATTTCCTTTGGCGGCCGGCCCCGGCCGTTCCAAGGTTAATTTTTCTTCGGGGAAAATAGGGGTTAAGTTTTCAAATAAAACCTTGTTTTGTGCTTCGTTTAAGGTGCCGCCATTTACCGTGTCAATACGAGATATGGAAAGATATCGCTCTCCGGCCTTGGGAGTAACAACCTGCCCGGTAATCGTATCTCCCGTGCGAAGTTTAAACTTTTTGATTTGACCCGGGGACAAATAAATATCATCCGGCCCCGCCAAGTAAGAACTTTGCGAGGAGCGTAAGAATCCGTAGGAATTTTGAATGATTTCCAGGGTGCCTTCGCAAATGATTTCTTCGCCGTTTGTTCCGGCATGTTTAAGAAGAGCGAATATGATATCTTGCTTTCTGGTGCGCTTGATACGTTCGTGCAGTTCTTCCTCCGCCATTTCAAGCAGTTCTTCTACCGGTTTGGTACGCAGTTCTTTTATGTTAAGCATTTTGGGTTTGGTGGGTGGATTAGAGATTTTTTTCTACAAACTCTTTGAGTTTTTTTTTGCTAACGGATCCGACCAGGCTATCCTTGGCTTCGCCGTTACTAAAAATGATCATGGTCGGAATGCCGCGCACGCCAAACTTCTGTGGCGTTTGTGCATTCTTATCAATATCCATTTTATAGAATGTGATTTTATCGGAATATTCTCCCGATATTTCTTCAAGTAAAGGACTGATGACTTTACAAGGCTGACACCAGTCCGCATAAAAGTCAATCAGGACGAATCCCGAATTTTTTATGATGTCCTGTTCAAACTGCGAGTCTGTAATATGTTCCATTTATTTGTATGTGTTTTATATTGTTGATTTGTATTTCCATTTAATATGAGTGATTAAATTGTTTTATGTTGCCGGTTACGCGAATTGGAATATCTTCGCGAATTTCTGTGGCGCTGCCGATAACGATTGTTATTATCAGAACGGCGTCTGCGAGAATAGTGGCGGTTGTTTCTCCCGGAATGCGATCTCGCCTTTTGCCGAGAGGGCAATTTCCAAAAACCGCCGATAAACTTTCTCAGCCTTTCCCATATGGAAGGCCGGCGTCCGGGTAATTTATTTAAGATCTTGCCGGTTTCTATCAGAGGGTCGCGCCTTGTTTTTGCTTTGTGATAAAAAACCGACTCCTTGCTTTGATCCTCACCGAAAGTATTTTCATTTCCCAGATGATCCGTCGCAATGATTTTGTAACCGGGATAAACAACCTTCTCGTCTTCCGTAATCTCAATTTTGTTTGCCAACTTATTCTTAATATTCTCAAATCGATCATTGGGAAACTCGGCGATGATTTCGTGAATTTCTTTTGTAATATTCAGTTTGATTGCCGTAATGCTGGAATTATTTGTCAATTCTTCCAAAATCCGCAAGATTTTTAGAACCGTTGAATTTTGTGTTGCTACGGTTCCTTTTCCGTGACAAGTTGGGCACTTTTCCAAGTAAAACTCATCCAACGAGGAACGTAAACGCTGACGCGATAATTCCATCATACCAAAGCGAGATATCTTGTTAAATCGTACTCTGGCATTGTCGGTACGAACCGCATCCTGAAACGCATCTTCAACTTTCTTACGGTTTTCCATTCTCATCATATCAATGAAATCAATCACCATTAACCCGCCGATATCGCGCCACTTCATTTGCCGACTAATTTCCGAGACTGCTTCCAGATTGGTCTTTAGGGCGGTATCCTCAACATTCTTGCCGGCATTGGATTTGGATGAATTGACATCTATAATAAACATCGCTTCGGTGCGGTCAAATACCAGTTCGCCTCCGGACGGGAGATTGATGACATGTTGAAACGCGCTTTGCACCCGGCTTTCTATGCCATAGCGCGTAAACAAAGGGATGCTTTCGTCATACGACTTAAGTTTGCTTTTGGCGGCGGGAAAGATCTTGGAGAGCAGTATTTCCGTATGCTGGTAAGCATCCCGCGTATCCGTAATAATTTCCTCCACATCATCATTGAGATAATCGCGCAGCGTCCGACTGACGACATCGCTTTCCTTCAAAAGAAGTTGCGGTGCCCGATGGTCTTGCACTGTTTTCTGCATAGAGTTCCAAACTTCGTTGAGATACTTCAGATCCCATTCCAGATCTTTAAAATCTCGTTCGGCTGCCGCCGTGCGAATGATGGCTCCAAATCCTTCCGGTATTTGTAAGCGCGGAAGCCAATCCTGGATTTTATTGCGGTCATCCGGGGCAAGGCGACGAGAAATATTAAAAGAGGGAGTGATCCCGCGTATTAGGATGATAAACGCGCCCGTAATAGAGAGGCGGGTCGTCAAAGCGGCCCCCTTGTCTTTGCGTGCTTCTTTGTCCACCTGAACAACTATTTCTTGTCCGACTTGTATCATATCCTTAATGCCGCGGCTTTTCTCACCGGGATTAAAGTATTGAGGGATAATTTCTCGGATAGGCAGAAAACCGTTGCGTGTTTCGCCGTAATTTACAAATACGGCTTCAAGTCCCGGTTCTACCCTGGTGATAATGCCCTTATAAATGTTTGATTTTGTTCTAAAATGCTCACCTGATTCCAAATCAAAATCGGTAAGTTCCCCGTTTTCCACAATTGCGGATCTGATTTCTTCCGGGAATATTGCATTGATTAATATCTTTTTTACCACTTTTTTATTTTTTATTTATTTTTTATTAATATATTACTTAGATGTTATCTTGACGAACGAAGTATTTTCCGGTAAAGAGTGTCTTTCTTTTTGCTTCTTAACCGCGCCATATAAATGGACTGTGGTCTGATTATGAAAAAAAATCTTTACTTAACAATTTAAGTTCTTGGTGTTTTGGTTCGTCAAAAATAATAACTCGTGATAACACCTTTTTTACATAGTGTTATTATAATTCTTTCCAAACATAATCCGTCACATTTATGATAAAAAACACCACTTTGATTAAATTAAGAGGTTTCGGTCCGTTTATTCCAAACGGATCACTTTTCCCCTATGGCTGCTTCCGCTGTTTAGAAGAGTTAAAGCATACAAACGGGCAATGTCTTGTGCCGACCGGGCACCTGTTTTTCCATTATCAGCGTCATTCTTTCTCGCTTCTTTTTCTGAGATTGTTTGTGCGGACACGGGTTCAACCCCCAGCACCACCAGATGACTATCGGAAAATTCATGTGCAATCATTTTCATCAGAGTTCTTAATCCGCCCTTGGAAACCACATAAGCACCCGGGTTGTTTTTTTGATAGTTATTTTCTTCATCCAGAGTAAACGCCAATAAAGGTCGCCTTGCTTTCATTAGCAGAGGCAACAGGGATTTAATAAGCATCATATTGGCATCCAGATTAACTTGCATCACATCTTTCCACATACGGTTCGGATAATTTAGAAGACTGCTCTCAGATCCTTTGTAAGCGGCATTTAGAACAACCATATCCACCCAACTCAAATTTTTTTCCAGATAGAGCGTCAATTTTCTATAAACAAGCTCACTTTCCAAACGAAGATCCAGTTGATAGGTGATGCAGTTGACCGAGTATTTTGCATGAATCTGTTCCGCTACTTGGTTTAATGCCGGCAAATTGCGCCCCGGCAAGATCAAATTGGCGCCTTCGGTTGCAAACTGCTCGGCCAGTTTTTCTCCCAGAACTCCGTTTGCTCCGGTAAGCAGGATATTATTTCCATTGAGATGTTTGACCGAACTCGGCACCTCCTTCTTCATCTTTTACGAGGTTACGACGGCACTGATGTTGGTAACAACGGGATCTATGTCGCTCCACCGCCTCTTAAAGGATCCCTTATTAATGATCAAACGCATGGACACATCCGCGATTGTCTCAAGCGGGAAAAGATTGTTTTCTTGCAGGGTTTTGCCCGTATCCACTATATCCACGATTTCATCCGCCAAACCGGTGATGGCCGCAAGTTCTACGGATCCCCGCACTTTGATAATGTCCGCTTGAATTTCTTTGGAGGCGTAAAAATTTCTTGCAATATTGACATACTTGGTTGCCACCTTAATACGAATACGGTCGTTATTCTTTTTTTTGTGTTCGGCGGCAGCCGTCATCAGTTTGCATTTTCCAAAGTTTAGTCCCATATAGTCATAATACTCGTCCGCAAGCCCGTTTTCCATGATCGTATCCGAGCCAATGAACGCGAGGTCGGCAACATTATTGAGAACATAGGACAAAATATCCGTATTGCGTATCATCAAGAGACGCAATCCTTTGTTTGTATCAAAGAATAATTTGCGGCTGTTTTTCGTGAACTCACTTTTGTCTATGAGGCTGGCATTCGCCAGAAGTTGCAGAGAATTTTCCAGCATACGGCCCTTGGGAATGGTTAGCGTCAGCATCCGCGTCAGTGTGAAAGTCGCCGAATATGGGCACCCAATTTTTGCAGTTTTTCTTCTATGCGTTCGTAACCTCGGTCAATATGATAGATACGGTTGATGATGCTTTCACCCTCGGCTGCCAAGGCCGAGATAATTAAACTTGCGGACGCGCGTAAGTCGGAAGCCATCACCTGAGTCCCGGAAAGTGTTTGCCCGCCGTCCACCAGTGCCACATTATGTTGAATTTCAATTTTTGCCCCCATGCGTCGCATTTCTTCCACATGCATGAAACGATTTTCAAACACCGTCTCTGTAACACGGCTTGTACCTTTTGCCACCGAATTAAATGCGATAAATTGTGCCTGCACATCGGTCGGAAAATCCGGATAAGGAGCGGTTTGTATATCGACCGCCCGCTGTTTGTCTTTTTTCATTTCAAGTTCTATCCAATTCTTGTCATAGTGTATTTTGGCACCGGCTTCCCGCAATTTTTCAATGATGCTGCTCATGTGTTCGCTTTCAACCTCTTTTAGTTTAATATGTCCGCCTGTGATGGCAGTCGCGATCATATAGGTCCCCGTTTCTATGCGATCCGGGATGATATGATGTTGTGTTCCGTGTAATTTTTTGACACCGTCTATGCGGATGGTATCTGCGCCTTGGCCGCGAATGTTTGCCCCCATTTTATTCAAACAATTTGCCAGATCCACAATTTCGGGCTCTCTGGCACAGTTTTTGAGAACGGTAATCCCCTTGGCAAGAGTTGCCGCCATCATAATATTCTCGGTGCCAGTGACGGTAATCTTGGGAAACTTAATGGTTGCGCCTCGCAGTCCTTTTGGTGCGGAGCAATGAATATAACCGTTACTGATTTCACAGAGTGCGCCCATTTTTTTTAGAGCGTTCAGATGAATATCAATGGGCCTGCTGCCGATGGCACATCCTCCGGGTAAGGAAACATGTGCTTTTCCAAATCTTGCCAACAGAGGACCCAAGACCATAATCGAAGCGCGCATTGTGCTTACAAGATCATAGGGCGCGACAAAACGGTCAATTTGATTTCCTTCCAAGGACAACACCATACTGTCGTGCATGGTAAAAGAAACATTTAGAGTTCGTAATAACGAAATCAGTGTGGTGACATCCTGAAGATGCGGAGTGTTGTGCAGTTCCAATTTCCCTTCGGTAAGAATACTTGCGATGAGAATCGGCAAAGAAGAATTTTTGGCACCCGAGATAGTAATCTCGCCTTCCAATCTGGTGCCGCCGGCGACTAGGAGTTTTTCCATTCTTCTCGCGTATAGGCGCGTATTGTCACCGCATGAACGACTCCGCCGGAAATCAGCGGGGTAAGGGGGGCATAAACTGTCTGTTGCCGCTCCACCGGTTTCATTCCTTCAAATATTTCGGCAATTACCGTGATCACATATTTTCCCTGTTCTTCTTCCACCAAAATCTCGGTTGTGTCGAACGCTTCACTCAGTCGTCTTTTTATCTCACTCTTGGGGCCGGCTTCTGTCATTTGGTGTTATCTGTTTTTTGTAAGTCATTAAAAATAGAAGAGATGTTATGCATATCCGCCAAACTCTTTAACTTGATGGGTTGTTCCGGCAAGTGCAGGCGGACACCGTGTTTTTTTGCGGATCTTAGCCAACAGAACAGCAAGGAGATGGACAGAGTGGAAGTGGTTTTTAGTTCGTTAAGATCCAAACGAATTGGAGTCAGATTTTTTTCGGCATGTTCGGCGATATAAGCCTCTCCCTTTTGCCGCACCGTGATCACATTATCCGGCGTCAGAGACCCGCTCAGCCGTATCACGCCGTTTTTGGATGAGAAACACATACTATGTATTTCTTACCCTTCTATTTTGGATTTTGCCCAGATCTCAGTTACCTTATCCAGATCTCCCCGATTTTCACTGATTAGGCGTTGATATTGATTGCGAAAGTTAATCCCGATGTCTATTCCTTCCACACTCACATTTTCCACCAACCAAAGTTCTTTTTTGGTGTTCAGGTACATATAGTAAACCACATCGTATTTTTCCGTGGAACCGACCTTGAGCCAAGTAGAAACAATCTTGCGCCGGCTTCGGCCTTCTATCGTTTTTGACCTATAAATTTCTACCGACAGTTTTTTTGCCAATTCTTGGGCATCACTTTCCAAAAGAGGTCCGCTGTAGGTGTTGATCAAACTAATCTGAACCGCTTCGGTGAATGCCAAAAATTGCTGCGGACTTGCTCTCTTGTAGTATTTCCCCATACTGCGGTAGGCGATGCGGCGAAAATCAATGACCGGCGAAAGAACCTCGTCCACGATTTGCTTAATCTGCTCTTTGCCGCCCGTAATCGGCTGTGTCTTAAAAATTTCTATCAGGTCTGTTGCCGCTTTTTGAATCACAGATTCCGGTTCTTCGGTCGCATTTCCCGGCGCGGGCAGACCGATGAGAAAGAGCAGGGCGATTAAACGACAGTGCGGTAACATTTTTGAGATGGCCTTCATTCTTGTCCTTTCTGAAATAAAAATCTGCCAATCAAGTTTTCGAGAACAAGTGCCGATTGCGTCAGTTCCAAGAAATCGCCGTCTTGTAGGATCTCCTCGTCCGCCCCCGAAGTAAGTTCAATATATCGTTCTCCCAGCAAGCCGGATGTGAGAATGACAGCCGAAGTATCGGTCGTCAGAAAATTGACATCCTCGTTAATGCGTACTCGCACCAGAGCCGACTCATATTCCTTATCCAATGTAATGCTGTCCACCTTACCGATATTGACACCCGCCATGGTGACCTTGGCACGATTGGTCAGGCCGGAGATATTGTCAAAACGAGCATAAAGATAGTAATAGTTGCCGGCGTAATTTTTAACGCTGAGACCGCTGGCCTGAATTGCAAGCGCAGCCAGAGCCAGGATGCCGCATATCAAAAACACGCCAACGATGAGTTCCAATTTGTAGTTTCTTTCCATGATTTTTTATTTTATATAAGTTGTCAGTAACCGAGTTTAAAAATCTCCAAACATCACGGCGGTCAGGATCAAATCCAATCCCAAGATCGCCAAAGACGAATACACAACGGTCTTGGTCGTGGAACTTCCCACACCCTCCGCAGTCGGAGCCGAATTATAGCCCTGAAACACCGCAATCCAGGTTACCACAAAAGCAAACACCAAAGACTTGATGACCCCGTTTAGTACATCATTATTAAAATCTACGGCCGCTTGCATGTTCCCCCAGTAGGAGCCGCTGTAAACCCCGAGCCATTCCACGGTGACATAGGCGCCCGCCCAGATGCCAACCAGGTTAAACACAAGGGTGAGCAAAGGCAAGGAAACAAAGCCCGCCCATAATCGCGGGGCGACCACATGTCGCAGCGGATCAACTCCCATCATCTCCATACCGGATAGCTGCTCGGTCGTATTCATTAACGAAATCTCGGCGGTCACAGCCGAACCGGCCCTGCCGGCAAATAACAACGCGGTCACCACGGGACCCAGTTCGCGCAAGAGCGACAGGGAGATTAACTGACCCACCGCCGATTCGCTGCCAAAATCGCTGAGAATCGTGTAGCCCTGTAATGCCAAAACCATCCCTATGAATGTGCCGGAAACGATAATAATGGACAGGGAAAGAACACCCATTTTATAGATTTCTCGTATGAACAGATGATAAGCCGCTTTTCTTTGCGGTAAAACAAATAATGCAAAAAACAGAATGAGACCGGACCTGCCGCAAGCGGCGACATACGAAATGCCATAGGCTCCCAGGCGTGTCAAGCTGCGAACGAAAAAATTGGTATTTTTGCGCAAAGTAAAATCGCGGTTTCTTATTCCGGTGCCAGCCCGAGTTCCCGGCGAAGCGGCGGAGCCGGGTAATGAAACGCAACCGGGCCGTCTTTCTTGCCGTGCATGAATTGGCGAACAAAGGGTGATTTATCTTTTAAGAGGCTCTCCGGGTCTCCTCTGCCGATGACCTTACCATCGGCGAGAACAAAAACATAATCGGCAATACTTAAAGTTTCATGCATATCATGCGAAACGACCAACGAGGTTGAGCCGGTGTTGGTGTTCAATGTTTTTATCAAAGCAAGAAGAACGCCCACTCCAATCGGATCCTGCCCGGCAAACGGCTCGTCATACATCAGAAGTTGCGGGTCCAGGGCGATGGCCCTTGCCAAAGCCACTCGTCGTGTCATCCCGCCGGACAGTTCGCTCGGCATTAATTGATGACTGCCGCGTAATCCCACACATTCCAATTTCAGCATCACAATATCGCGGATCATATCCTTTGGCAGTTTGGTATGCAGCCGCAGCGGAAACGCGACATTTTGAAACACATTCAAATCCGTGAAGAGGGCGCCGCTCTGAAACAACAAACCAATGTTGCGGCGAAAGGCAAACAGTTCGTTGCGTTGTAGTTTGTGCACATTCTTGCCGTCCAGAATAATCTCGCCGCCGTGCGGTTTCAGTTGCCCGCCTATGAGGCGCAGCAAGGTCGTCTTGCCCGAGCCGCTGGGTCCCATAATACCGATGATCTTACCGCGCGGAATCTCAAGATTTGCGTCGTCAAAAATATTGCGCTCGCCGCGACGAAAAGTCAGGTTACGAATTTCCAAAAATGCCATTTGTCCGGTTGTTGGTAGTTCTTTAAGTTGCTCGTTGGGTTGCTTAAAGAACCCCTTTTGTGGATGGGATGTCTTTCCCATCGCCGCGGTGCAGTGCCTGCTTCAATGCCAGAGCAAATGCCTTGAAAAGACTTTCCGCTTGGTGATGGCAGTTAATACCGGTCAAGCAATCCAGATGTAAGGTGATCCCGGCATGATTGACCATTCCCTGAAAGAATTCTCGTACCAGTTGGGTGTCGAAAACTCCGATGCGCTCCGCCGTCCAATCAACGCGTAAAAATAAGCCCGGCCGGCCGGACAGGTCCGCCACCGCACGCGACAATGCCTCGTCAAGAGGAGCATAAGCATAGCCGTATCGGGTAATACCCGTCTTGTCGGTGAGAATCTGTGCCAGTGCCTGCCCCATCACAATACCTATGTCTTCCGTGCTGTGATGCGCGTCTATCTCCAAATCTCCCTTGCAAGAAATCTCCAAATCCAAGCCACCATGCCTTGCCAGTTGGTGCAGCAGATGCTCCAAAAAAGGGATGCCTGTGGCAAACTGCGTTTCGCCGCTGCCGTCCGCATTCAGTTTTAGAAGGATCTCGGTTTCCGCAGTTTTCCGAGATATGCGTGCGGTGCGCGCAAGATTTTTTCTGTTCATACTTGGATATTTTATAGGAAAAAAATAAAGGGCGGCAATGTCTGTATCATCTTGTCAATATTTTAAGTTTTTTGTTTACGCCAAGTGCATAGTCTCATAAAGGTTCCGGACGCTGAGTTTGGGATTATAGATGATTGCATGATCTCATAAAGGTTCTGGACTCTGAGTTCGGCATTGTGCGTCCTCAGATCAAGCGGCCGGAGGTTCTGTCGGACGGGTCGAAAATAGATCCGGCAACGGGCCTTCGGTATGTGGAGCTAGATGAATGAAACGGGCAAGAAGGACGGATAGCTGTTTTGCTCTCACCGCCGCAGACAGCGGAGGCTTGTTGTTGATAAAACTGTCTAGGTGTATCCGCTGGCGAGACGGTACGGTTTGTGAGGGCAGCCGGACTGCACATTGGAAATGAGAGGGACACGTTTACGCTACATTGGTTATCGCGTGCGCGGTTTCAATAAAATGGTGGTTTTAGCAAATCAATATTTAAACATGTCTAAAACCACCAAAATAAAACTGGACACCTTGGCGTTCGCGCGCAAACATGGTGTCGCGGCCGCGTTGGATCATACCAGGATCAGTCGTGCTACATTCTACGAGTGGCAGCGGCGTTTCCGTGAAGGCGGGGTCGATGAACTGGCGAACAACTATGGGTATCAGCCCAAGCGGTCCAACACCTGGCCACCGGCACTGATTACCAAGATCCGATCTTGGCGACAACAGCGTCCGAACATCGGTGCCGGTAAACTGGTCTGCTTGTTACCCGAATGGTGTCAGCAGCGCGGGCTGCCGCTGCCCAGCCAATCAACGCTCTCTCGCATCATTGCCGATGACCCGGATAAGATGCGGTGCAAACCATCGCGGTCCGTGCCGAAACGCCCGCGGCATGGTGCTCCGCGCGAGCGCAAGGACACCCGCTTTGTTGCGGGCCGGAGAGGTGAATGTGTTGCCTTTGATACGCTCGTCCGCATCGTCGATGGCCGGCGCTTTTATTGGCATGTCGGCATTGACCTATTTTCCCGCTTCTCACTGGTCAGTGTCGACACCTCCGCTGCTTCGGCCAGTTCCGCCCGGCTCTTTACCGCCATGCAAAACATACTCGGCACTCGGATCGAAAAAGTCCTCACCGATAATGGCAGTGAGTTCGCCAAAGACTTTCACCGGGTCGTGACCGCAAACGGCAGCACCCACTGGTATACCTATCCAAGGAAACCGCAAATGAATGCACACTGCGAACGGTTTAATCGCACTCTCTGGGAAGAGTTCGGTTGTCATATGCGGCATCTCTTGGTTAAGGATATGCCGGCATTCAACGCCAAACTCATCGAGTGGTTGGCTTGGTATAATCTGGAACGTCCCCATTATGCTCTCAAACAACTCTCGCCAATCCAGTTTTTGCAAAAACAACAAAAGTCCAGAAATGGGTGGGATCATACAATGATAAAATTTCTAAAAGATTTTGTGGTAAAATATCGTTATGGCAATGCAGTTTATTGAAAAGAGAAACATCATAATAAATGCGGGAGGGTATTGTTTTATTCATTTGGGGAGGGGGAGGAGTCGGAGAAGTCATTGCCGATGAATAAACAGAGGCATCTCAAATTAAGCGGTCGTGCAAAATTCACGGCAGCATTGGGGCTTATTGTATTTTCCGTTTTGTCCACTCTGACTGTTTACGACACAGCGATTACATACGGGCAAATTGCAGAAAGCAATTGGTTTGTCATCATTTTGATATTTCTGTTATCACTTGTGATCGGTTTAATTGGTGAATATGCGTTCATTTCAATATATCAAGGTATCAAACGGTTGGAAATCAGCCAACAAGAGCTCAAAACAGAATTAAAAGAAGAGATGAAAGAAGTTAAAATAGATTTAAGAGGGGAGATAAAAGAAGTTAAAACAGATTTAAGAGGGGAGATAAAAGAAGTTAAAACAGATTTAAGAGAAGATATGCATCGTGATACCGTAAAAATTCTCACTGTTTTGGGAAACATGGCAAAGAGAGATTCGGTTGAAGAACAACGCGCTTTATATTCTCAAAAAGCATCTCCTCTCAACATGACCGACATTGGAGAAGCGATACTGGAAAGTAGCGGGCTGATGGAATATGTGGACGAGCATCGGGAAGAATGGAATAGAGATCTAAGCAAACTCAACCCGGAACAAGAAGAGCAAGTCGATCTTTATCAAATAGCGGAAGCGATCTACGCTTTTGTTGAGAAGAATATATCGGCAACCGAAGAGACGCAGAAAATAATCAAAGCGGTGGGCACTGTGCAGTCGGTGCATCTGTTGGCCGGTCTGTATCTGCGTAATCAGTTTTTCCAGGAGAACAATTGGGATATCAATGATATAGACAAATACGAACCCAAACCCGAGCGCAAATCCAAACGCAAGTAGCATTAAAAAAAATAAATATTAAAAAAAGTAAGAGCGCGCGATGCATAATCTCAGAAAGGTTCCGGACGCTGAGTTTGGGATTATAGATGATAAAATTTCTAAAAGATTTTGCGGTAAAATATCGTTATGGCAATGCAGTTTATTGAAAAGAGAAACATCATAACAAATTCGGGAGGTTACTATTTTATTCATTTGGGGAGGGGGAGGAGTCGGAGAAGTCATTGCCGATGAATAAACAGAGGCATCTCAAATTAAGCGGTCGTGCAAAATTCACGGCAGCATTGGGGCTTATTGTATTTTCCGTTTTGTCCACTCTGACTGTTTACGACACAGCGATTACATACGGGCAAATTGCAGAAAGCAATTGGTTTGTCATCATTTTGATATTTCTGTTATCACTTGTGATCGGTTTAATTGGCGAATATGCGTTCATTTCAATATATCAAGGTATCAAACGGTTGGAAATCAGCCAACAAGAGACTAAAACAGAATTAAAAGAAGAGATCAAAGAAGTTAAAACAGAGTTAAAAGGGGGGATGAAAGAAGTTAAAACAGAATTAAAAGAAGATATGCATCGTGATACCATAAAAATTCTTACTGTTTTGGGAAACATAGTAAAGAGAGATTCGGTTGAAGAAGAACGCGCTTTATATTCTCAAAAAGCATCTCCTCTCAACATGACCGACATCGGTGAAGCGATACTGGAAAGTAGCGGGCTGATGGAATATGTGGACGATCATCGGGAAGAATGGAATAGAGAGCTAAGCAAACTTAACCCGGAACAAGAAGAGCAAGGCGATCTTTATCAAATAGCGGAAGCGATCTACGCTTTTGTTGAAAGGAATATATCGGCAACCGAAGAGACGCAGAAAATAATCAAAGCGGTGGGCACTGTGCAGTCGGTGCATCTGTTGGCCGGTCTGTATCTGCGTAATCAGTTTTTCAAGGAGAATCATTGGGATATCAATGATATAGACAAATACGAACCCAAACCCGAGCGCAAATCCAAACGCAAGTAAACATTTAATAACATTAAAAAATAAGAGCGCGCGACCCAAATATCTATAAGGCCACATAAAGCCGCATAAATCTACATACAAACCCGGCCCGGATAAAAAGACAAAAGACAATACGGTCTGAACGGCCTGACTAAGCGAATTAAAAAAATTGAGGAGCCATGTTCAAACAATGTTCATTGTCGCCGGCTGCCGCTTGACATCTGTTGTTTTACTTCCGGAGTGGGTTTATTTTTCATACCTCCCCGGAACTTCCGAGTCATCGTGTCATTAAAATAAAAAAATAAAACCATATGTCGGAAATTCAATTTTTTGATTGTTGTCTCAATCTTACACACGATGCGTTTGCCCGGGACAGGGATGCGGTGCTCCGGCGAGCCATCTCCAAAGGTCTCGTGGGCGCATTAATTTGTGCGGTTGACCTGGACGATAGCGCACGCATTCCAAAAATTATTGACGAGTATTGTCGGTCCCATTCGTTCCGGTCCCCCCATCTTAAATCTCTTAAAAAGCCACATTCGGCTGCCGCGGACTGTCCCGCAGAGCATCACACCGCGGATGACTTCCTCCCTCGCCTGTACGGCACGGCCGGCGTTCACCCGCATGCGGCCAAAACCTGGCAACAGGGTCATGCCGCCGCTTTGCGTGCCCTGGCAGCGCGGCAAGATTGTGTTGCCATAGGAGAGACCGGGTTGGATTATGCCCGTGACTTCTCGCCGCGAGACCTGCAGCGAGAAGTGTTTATCGCCCAGTTGGAATTGGCGGCTGAATTGCAAATGCCCGCATTCTTACATCAGCGAGATGCACATACGGATTTTACAGAGATCCTCTCCGCCTACGCCGAAAAACTGCCCGGCTTTGTCGTTCACTGCTTCACCGGTCGGGCATCCGAATTGTCCGCCTATTTGGAACTGGGGGCTTATATTGGCATCACCGGCTGGCTCTGTGATGAAAGACGCGGCCTTCATCTGCGCGACCTGGTGGCGACTGTGCCGCCGGAAAAATTGTTGGTGGAAACGGACGCCCCTTACTTGGTCCCGCGCAGTCTCAAAAACAGGAGCGCACGCAACGAGCCGGCATACTTGCCGCATATCATTGCCGCCCTGGCCGCTGTTCTTAACACGACTGTTGAACATCTTGCCAAACAGACCACCGAAAATTCTCTCCGGTTTATCGGCATAAAAAAGACCTAATACTTAAGACCTAAAACCTTTTCGTAACTTGCCGGGAGATTGGTTTTTTCTTACGGCAGTGTGTTGAACCGCGATATCGCATCCATACCCGGATGTTTATTAATCAAAAAGTAAAAATAACTTCTTTTTTATCAAAATAGTAGTATTTGATGCGGATGTCCTTATAATAAATCTTGCTTGACGACAATAGAAGATTGGTCCCACCTGATCCCATTCCGAACTCAGAAGTGAAACGGTCTTTCGCCGATGGTAGTGTGGTTTTTCCATGCGAGAGTAGGACATCGTCAAGCATTTTTTTTGCCCAAATAACCCAAATAGCTCTAATAACCTCTATAACTATAACCTCTATAAATAACATCGGAAACCGGCCAAACCCGATACTTCAAATCCCCAAACCGACTAAACCCGATACTTCAAATCCCCAAACTCCCATATCACTGCGGGTCCTTTCGTTGATTCAACTTATTAAATGCGGCTAATTGCTCGGACAGTTATCAAGTATAATTAAAGGCAATGCAAGTCAATCACTCCAAACCCGCCAGTCTCAAAAAACTCATCGGCGGTTTCTTCTTTTTGATCCTGTCGTTGTTTTACGGTTGGCAGGCTTTCCAAATTCGGATATTCTCTGCTCACCTGGAAGTCTTTACCGCTCAAACCTTCCCAATTGCTTTGAGTGCGGCCGGCATAGTCGCCTCCTTATTATTACTCGTCCTGCCGGATGAGGATCCGTCTTTTGTTAAGCGTCTCAAAAAAATGGATTGGCGTTCCACCGGAATGTTATTTTTGTGTATGTTCGCTTACGCTCTTGTTTTTAATTTACTCGGTTTTTTTATTGCCACCTTCTTGTTCCTTAACGCGGGTTTTTACATCTTGGGAGAGCGTCATTGGTTGCGGATGCTTGCTGTTTCATCCGTTTTAATTGTCATTTTTTGGCTGTTACTCAATTACTTGCTCGGGATATACATAGACCCGGGGTTTTTGTTTACGAGTTGGCTTGATGTCGGGTAATAATCGATGTTAGCGATGTTGCCGATGTCGGCACCGATAAACAGAGAATAAAGCATCGAATAAAGCATCATGTGGGAAGGTATATCCATCGGGTTGACCACGGTATTTATGCCGACAAACCTGGCGATGGTGGTGTTAGGGTGTTTTGTGGGAACCTTTATCGGATTGCTGCCCGGCTTGGGCCCCATATCCGCCATCGCCTTGATGATTCCCATCACCTATAGTTTTGACCCGGCATCCGGCATGATTCTAATGGCGGGTGTTTACTATGGTGCCATATTTGGCGGCTCCACTTCGTCTATTCTCATCAACGCCCCGGGGGTTGCCGGCACGGTCGCCACTTCTTTTGACGGCTACCCTCTGGCAAAAAAAGGGTTTCCCGGTAAGGCGCTTGCCATCGCGGCCTACGCTTCATTTTCCGGCGGGACCATCGCCACAGTTTTTCTGTTGTTTGCCGCTCCGGCTTTGGCGCAAGTCGCCATCAGTTTTCAGTCTGCGGATTATTTTTGTTTGATGGTGTTGGGTCTCACCGCGGTTGCCGCCTTTGGCGGGCGCGGGCAATACCTGCGCGCTATCCTGGCAACCATCCTCGGATTAATGCTGGCAACTATCGGGACAGATCGTAACAGCGGCGTGCAAAGGTTTACTTTCGGCACCACGAATCTGGTGGACGGGATCAGTTTTTTGCTATTGGCAATGGCAACTTTTGCATTGGCGGAGGCGGTGATGAACATTCTCAAGCGTGCCGACAGTTTTACCGGCCAAGAACAGACAAGCCTCGGCAGTCTAAAACTTGGGAAACGGGAAGTGCGAGAGATTACGCCCACTATCGCGCGTTCCTCCGTTCTTGGCTTTTTTGTCGGTGTTTTGCCGGGTGCGGGCGCGACCATTGCCAGTTTTTTGGCTTACGGCATAGAGCGCAACATATCTTCCGCCAAGTACAAAAAAGAGTTTGGCAAGGGCAGTCTGCGCGGGTTGGCGGCACCGGAAACCGCAAATAATGCCGCCTGCACCGGCTCGTTTGTTCCGCTGCTCACCCTCGGTATTCCCGGATCCGGCACCACCGCGATCATGCTCGGCGCCTTGTTGTCCTTCGGCATTCAACCCGGCCCCCGATTGTTTACCGATAACCCCGAGATTTTTTGGTCGGTGATCATTTCAATGTATGTGGGCAACATCATTCTGTTTGTCCTTAACTTGCCGTTGATCCCTTATATCGCGCGTCTGCTGTATGTCCCGCGCCAATTCCTGGTGCCGTTGGTCATTTTCTTTTCCCTGATAGGCGTTTATCTGATTTCTTTCAATACATTTGATTTGCAATTGATGGTGGTCATTGCGGTCTTTGCAATCTTACTGCGACTATTGGATTTTCCTATGGCGCCGATGCTCATGGGATTCATTTTGGGAACCCTCATGGAAGGCAACTTGCGCCGCGCACTCACCATTAATGACGGCTCGGTTTCTTTCCTGTGGGACAGGCCCATTTCTCTTGTCATCAACATATTCACCCTGTTGATTATTCTGTACCCGATTGTTTCTTTTGTGATGAGCCAAGTGCAGCAAAGACGAGATCGAGTGGCATAGAAGTCGTAGAAGCCGCAAGAACAAAAAACACACTCCTTTACAGCCCACAAAAAAAGGCTGTCCGCAAAGACAGCCTTTGTTCTTCTCGCGACAACGAGAAGCCGTAAGGTCTTTTGAGGTTACAACAGACCCAGCTGACGCAGAAGGGCGCCGACTTCTTTTTCTTGGTTTTCCAAGAATTGATAGAAATCGTCCGGACCTGCGACATAGTTGTTCACCCAGCCGTTTCTGCTGCGCACTTCTTCCCATTGGGGAGTGTCGTACATTTTGCTGAGAAGCGCGTTATATTCCGCTACCTGGCTCGCGGGTGTGCCGGGAGCGGCAAAGAAGCCGCGCCAGTTAGCGAATTCCACATCATATCCTTGCTCTTTGAGCGTGGGGATTTCCGGCGCATCGGCAATTCTTGCCGGTGCGGTGGAAGCCAGAATACGCACTGTGCCCGCACGCGACAGTTCCAGGGCTTCGCTTAAGCCGGTGGAAAGGAGTGCCGTTTCCCCGGAAAGGAGAGCCGCCATGGCATCGCCGCCCGCATCATAGGGAACATAGATCATTTTGGTCGGTTCCTGCCCCGCAGCCTGAAAGGCCAACGCGGCGGAAATGTGATCCAAACTGCCGGCACTGGAGCCGCCCGCCACCTTCACACTCTTCGGGTCGCGTTTGAAATCACGCACCACCTGTCCAAAATTGTTGTACTTGGATTTGGTGACAACAACCAGAGCCTGGAAGTCGGCAATCACACCCGCAACGGGGACGAGATCGCGAAAAGATTGCGGAAACACCTTGGATAAGGAACGAACGATGATCGGCGTAGAGTTCACCATCAGAGTTCGTTTTGCTTTCTTTGTCTTCGCAGTTTTAATGAGGTTGGCAATGGCAACACCGCCGCCACCGCCGGACAGATTTTGATAAGATGCCCGCTTCAGCAAGCCCGCATCAGTCAGTGCCTTGCCGACACCGCGTGCAGTTCCGTCCCAGCCGCCACCGGCGCCTCCAGGTATGAGGAAGTGAACATTGGTCACCGCCGCCATGGATACGGGAGAAAGGACAAGGGCACAGGATACAACAAGTGCCATCAGTTTTTTAATATAAGAGTATTTCATTTTTTATGTATATATGTTTTTATATTTAAAGTTAATAATAAATTGCAGGCCGCACATTGCGATCCCGCTTGTTACAAGAACCAATTATAGCACAAACCAAAAACGAAAAAAAGCCCCCGGTGTGTTCCGGTTACTCTCGGCACCGGACAGGCGAGCCCCTTGATCCCCTTCCGGTCCTAATCTTCGCAAACCGAATTCCGCTGTTGTTTCGCTGCTGTTCGGTTGTTGTATGATGTAAGAAAACGCGAGAAGATGCACTTCAACAACTTTTACCGATGATATTTTTCCTATTGTTTTGGGCATCGCAGGATATTTTAACTTCCTCACGGGATGCGGAATCTGCGCCGCAAAGAAGTGACGCCGTATTGGCCCCATTCATTTTCCCGTTACTTTCCGCATGAGAGAATTATTGCCATTGGAATTGCATCTGCGCGACGCGATCGAACAACACGCGGCCGGCCGGCGCATCTTTTATGTGGCATTCAGTGGCGGAAAGGATTCCACCGCCTTGTTGTATGCTACCGCCGCTGTATGGCAGGCCGCCCGGGAACAGAAAGACTTGCCGAATAGCGGCGAAACACCCGCCCCCTCAAAAACGAAAAATTACTTGTCCGGGACAGACCTGCGCGCCTGGCACATCAATCATGGTCTCACGCCCCGCTCGGATGAATGGGCGACACACTGTCGACAGGTTTGTGCGGAATTGAATGTCCCTTTGGTTGTTTCATCTCTCAAACTCACGGTGCCGGGCAAAGAAAGCGCGGAGATGGCAGCCCGCAGAGGCAGGTATGCCGTTTGGCGCGACGAACTTCCGCCCGGTTCGGTCTTATTGTTGGCACATCATATGGAGGATCAAGCCGAGACTCTGTTGTTGCAATTGATGCGCGGGAATCCGAGCGGCATGCCGTTGAAGCGTCCGTTGGTTTCGGCACAGAATTTGGGTGAACGGAGTTCGTCTTTCTTATTGCGTCCTTTTTTAAATTTGAGCGAAGAAAGTATGCGCGCATACCTGCGGCTGCGCGCATTGCGATATCTTGCCGACCCGACTAATGCGGATCCGAGACACGAACGCAACTACATCCGACACCGGGTGCTACCCGTCCTAAAGAAGAAATGGGGCGGCGCATCGCGGAACTTGGCATTTGCCGCGGAGCGTCTTGCCGCCCAGCGCGAGGCGGCGGATGCCTACCATGATACCCTCTTTGGCGGGCGGGATGGTATCGGCGGAAAAAAAGGAAGGCCTTTGTCTTTGGAACTCTTGCTGCTTTTGCCCGAGGTTGAGCGGACGGAAACTCTGCTTGCCTGGTTGCGAGCATGCCGGTTGCCGCCTCCCGCGCGGGCAGCGTTTGACGAGTGCCGGCGAAGACTGAATACCAAATCGGATACCGCCCTCCTGTTGGAATGGGAAGCGGGGAGCATTCGTCAGTACAAAAAGTATCTGTATGCGATGCCTCCTTTGGTATTGCCCGATACGGAGCGACAGGCCGCCGTCGAGATCACAGAGACAGCCCGTTGTTTGCTTGCGAACCATGCCGCCGACAAAAAGACCGACACCGCGGCAGTGATCGCAAAGATGGATGACACAACAGAAGAATATCCTTTTCCGGGGCAACTGCGGCTTAGGGCTGTGCAAGACAAGGGAATGCGCCCTCCGGCAAAAGGGGAAAGGGTCCTGGTTAAGCATCCCGTTCCGGTTCATTACGATCACCATTCTTCCCAAGGCGATAGATTCCGTTTGGCTGGCAGAGATGGAAGCAGAACTTTGAAAAAACTCTTGCAAGAAGCACAGGTCCCGCCTTGGCTGCGCCCTTGGTTGCCTATGATATATATTAATGACGAATTGGCGGCACTTGCCAACTTGGGTGTGTTACCCGAGTTTGTTTGCAAGAAAGGAACAGGGATTGAGATTGATTGGGTCGCACCGATCTATGGTCTCGCCTATGGTCTTGGGTAAGAAAGTCTTCTTCTTGCCGAAAAAAGTTTTATTTTTATTTTAAAAGCAAAGCAACTGCTGTGATTCCGGATCCTTCTTTAAATATGGTCAGTCAATTCCTGCGCGCCCTGGGCGGCAGGACGATCGTCGCCCAGATGCGCGGCGATCAGACTGCGGAATCCTTGTCCGTACTCCGCGCCGATATGAACGAACAACTGGGCGACAAAATTAACGCTGTTTTCACATCGGACAAGTACGCCCTGCGGCCGGCGGACATAGATACGGAAGGCTATACCTGGTGCGCTCATCTTATTCCCGAGGAACAGGTCTTTTTGCGCGGTTTGCCGCGTTGGTCTTTTTGTGTGGCGGGTTACCTCAGGGGGAAGATTCATAAGGCCCTGGTATTTGAACCGCATACGGGCAATTTTTTTGTGGCTTTGGCAAAGCGCGGAGCCTTTGAAAAGGCCAAGAGAATGCATTTCTCCGTCAAGAAAGATTTAAGAACCGCGTTATTGGCATTGCATGTGTCATCTGTCCGGGATGTTTCCCGGGATATTCTCGTCCGGCGGCGACACGCAGAACCCGCCTTGGACAAAGAAAATACCGGTGAAAGGGGGACGAGAAAAGACCCGGTGTCAGCCGCCGAATTGCCACCGCCGATTGCGATCCAATTACTAGGTGTTACAGGCGGATTTGTCAATAGCGGTTCTTGGTTCTTGGATTTTTTGGATTGTGCCGCCGGTCGTTTGGATATCTTTTACGGGATGTCTCTGTCGCCGGAACTCATTGAAGTTGCCGAATTGTTTGTCGGTCAAATCGGTGGGATGCTGGAAAGCGGAGACGCAATTTATTCCGGCCCGACTTCTTTGCTGGTTTCAAACACTCATCTTTTTGAAGAACTGAAAGATCTTTTATCCGTGCCATCGGTGCCGCCCGCATCCGTCTGACGACTTTCCGCAGGATGCGGACGGGAAAGTAGGGGGGGGGAAGAGGAGAAGGATGTGAGATGAAAGTCTTTGTGCGTTACTTCTCCCTCAAAAAAAGTAGCAAAGGTAAAAAGAGAGGACACCGCCCGCAAGCGGAACATCCTCGGATGTTAGCATAAAAACCTTTTGCGATTTTGTGGCACCTTCGTGCGGCCGTGCGGCCGTGCGGCCGTACGGCGGCTGATTATATGCCGAGTTCCTTCAGATACTTGTTGGTAATCCTTGCACTTAAAGGAACATAACCGTCTTTTACAACAACTTCTTGTCCGAGTATGGAGTACACCATTTTGATAAACTCTCTTTCCAAAGGTGGCAGCGGCTTGCCGGGCTGCTTGTTGACATAAACATACAGAAAACGTGCCAAAGGATACTTACCCGATGCGGCGTTTTCCGCTGTCGCTTCAATATAGTTTGTGCCGGTTTTGGACAGGGGCAGGGCACGCACCGAAGAGGTCCTGTAGCCGATGCCCGAATATCCGATGCCGTTCAAAGTGGTACCAACGGATTGGACAACGGATGAAGAACCGGGTTGTTCGTTAACCGAAGATTTGTAATCCCCCTTGCAAAGTGCGGCATTCTTGAAGTAACCGTAGGTTCCGGAAGCCGAGTTGCGTCCAAAGAGTTCAATCGGCTTGTGCTCCCAATCTCCCGTGAGCCCCGCCGCCCCCCACACACGGATATCGCTTTTGGCGCCGCAATTGCGGGTGGATGAAAAAATAGCATCCGCTTGCTTCAAAGAGAGCCCGGCAATCGGGTTATCCTTGTGAACAAAAATCACCAAAGCGTCTATGGCAACCGGGATACCCGTCGGCTTATAGCCAAATTTTTTTTCAAAGTCGGCAATTTCTTTGTCCTTCATCCGACGGCTCATAGGCCCGAAGTTGGAACTCCCCTCAATCAGTGCCGGCGGGGCGGTGGAAGAACCGGCCGCTTGTATTTGCACATTAACACTCGGGTAGAGTTTTGTGAACTCCTCCGCCCAGAGTGTCATCAGGTTTGCCAGGGTGTCCGAGCCAACGCCGGAAAGGTTGCCGGCTATGCCGCGAACTTTTTCATAGGTTTTTAAGTCTTCCGCGTAGACGGCGGGAACGCCGAGCATCCATTGCCAGGCGAGAAGACATATCAGTATTTTTTTTGACATTAACATTAATAGATTGATAGTTTGTTTCTTATCACTTTTTCATACATAAGCCAACCGATGTCTGCTTGGAAACCTTACAAAAATTTCAAAGCAAACACAAAAGCATTATGCCCTTTATGAAAGGTAAAATCCCGGAAATCGGTTAATAACCGGTGAATTTAATTTTTTTGGCAATCAACGATCATACAAAAAATACTCACACGATGCCTTGATAAAATAATGGTTTTATTACTCGCATTCCCTTTATTTTATTTATTTAAAAATTGAACAGAGTATTTGTATTTTTTGAACGGATCACGCGATTTTTACACGATTTTTATTGCTCTGTTATGTTGTATAATTAAAGCATTATTTAAGGAGAGAAAAACAATGAATACAAAGACATTCAAAAACAACGACAAGAAAGGCGGGGCGGAGCAAGAGGCTCTTTTGCACTTACCGGGCAAAAGCGAGGCATTGGCGCTTCCTGTCAAACAGGGGACCTACGGCAAGCCGGTTTTGGATATCGGCAATCTTGGACCGGCGGGATATTTCACATATGATCCCGGTTATGCGGTGACAGCTTCCACGGAATCGGCAATTACTTTCATAGACGGCGAAAAGGGAGTTCTTCTTTATCGCGGTTATCCGATTGAGGAGCTCAGCGAGAAGTCTTCTTATTTGGAAACCTGCTATTTGCTGCTGCACGGCGAGCTGCCAAGCCCGAGCGCATTAAAATCTTTTACGCACAGCATTACCTATCACACGATGGTTCACGAAAAAATGCAAGAATTTGTGAGCGGCTTTCGTGTGGATGCTCATCCTATGGCGGTGGTTTGCGGGATCATCGGCGCACTTTCGGCTTTTTATCACGATGCGTTGGATATCACAAATGCGCGCGATCGCGAGATCTGCGCCCACCGTCTGATTGCCAAGATGCCGACAATTGCCGCGATGGCATTTAAGTACCTGCGCGGCGAACCGATTATTTATCCGCGCAACGACCTTTCCTATACCGCCAATTTCATGCGAATGATGTTTGCAAATCCTTGCGAGGATTACGCGGCGGATCCGATTTTTGTGAAGGCGTTGGATGTCATCTTTATTTTGCATGCGGATCACGAACAGAATGCTTCCACTTCCACCGTGCGTTTGGCGGGTTCCACGGGTGCCAACCCGTTTGCCTGTATTGCCGCCGGCGTTGCCGCCCTTTGGGGCCCCGCTCACGGCGGCGCCAACGAAGCGGTTCTTAATATGCTGGCGGAAATAGGAGAGACAAAAAACATCCCCGCTTTTATAAAAAAAGCAAAGAACCCGGATGATCCCTTTCGTTTGATGGGATTCGGTCACAGGGTTTACAAGAATTATGATCCGAGAGCGAAGGTTCTTAAGCAGATCTGCGCGGATGTTCTTGCCGCCAAAGGAGTGGAAAATGACAAAACGCTGCAGCTGGCGCAGCAGTTGGAAAAGATCGCCTTGGAAGACGAATATTTTGTTGAAAGGAAACTCTACCCGAATGTGGATTTTTACTCGGGGATCATTTTGCGCGCGCTCGGGATTCCGGTCAATATGTTTACGGTCATCTTTGCATTGGGGCGCACCGTCGGCTGGATCGCCCACTGGAACGAGATGATCAGTAATTCCTATCGGATTGGCAGACCGCAACAGGTTTACACGGGTCATCGTAAGAGAAGTTATCCGGGATAAACGACCGCGGCCGCACGCATTTGATTCACAAGGCCGTGCCTTCCGTCCGCAAATCATAACAAGTCATAACAAAAGAGGGTAAAACGCCGGGGCAATGCAACGGCGCAACGGTGTGCTGTGTAATGACGAATTCCAAAACTTCCCCGCTTGCAAATAAAATGAATCGGTCGGCAAGTTCGGTCCTTTTCCGGCCGCCGCTTTCAGGCAAAAAGGGGCAATACGCTATCCAACGCTTTGCCGAATATGTCGGCATGAAAGATCATTCCTATCGCGACCTGCACGCATACACTGTCAGGGAACCGGCACAATTTTGGTCCAAACTCTGGGATTTTTACCGGATCCCCGGCAAGAAGGGCGGACATGTGCTCAGTTGGAAGCCGGGCGCCCCTTTTTATCGGGGTCGCTGGTTTGGCGAGGCGCGCCTTAACTATTCGGAAATGGCTTTGCAAAGGCGGGACAAGTCGGTTGCGATAGTGAATGTTGATGAGGCGGGAAATCGCCGAGAAATCGGGCGCGACGCACTTTACCGTTCTGTGTTGGCGTGTGCCGCCGCTTTGCGGGCAAACGGAATCGGGAAGGGAGATCGGGTCGCCGGTATTCTGACGAATTGTCCGGAGGCGATTATCTGTATGCTGGCAACGGCAAGAATTGGCGCGGTTTGGTCTTCTTGTTCGCCGGATTTTGGTGTCGGCGGTTTGGCGGACAGGCTCGGCCAAACGCGTCCCAAGTTATTGTTTGTAACCAAAAGTTACTCATACAAAGGAAAACAACACCGGATGGGCAAGAAAGTCAGACAATTGGGCGCGCACTTGCCCGAGCCCCCGAAGATCCTGTGGGTCGGGGAGGCGGGGGACGGAGACGGAGGCGAGCCCGCGGCTGCCGAAGAAGATTGGGAGGATTTTATCCGAACGGGCGCGTCCCAGCCGCCGCCGCCGACGGAACATCTGCCGTTTGATCATCCTTTGTTTGTGATGTTTTCTTCCGGTACAACCGGCTTGCCGAAATGCATCGTTCACAGCCACGGCGGAGTCCTGCTCAAGCATCTTTGCGAATTGGGGCTGCATACGGACCTGGATGCCAAGGACAGTCTTTCTTATTTCACGACTTGCGGTTGGATGATGTGGAATTGGATGGCGAGCGGGCTTCTGTTGGGGACGCGTCTTGTTCTGTATGACGGACATCCTTTTCATCCCGGTGCGGACAGGCTGCTCAACCTTTGGCGACAAGAGAAGTTAACCGTCGCCGGCTTAAGTGCCGGACTTTTGGAGCAGATGCAAAATAGGGGTGTTGTCGCAGGTGACGGAGGGCTACCCGATTTGCGGATGCTCTGTTCCACCGGCTCACCCCTGAGCGGTGTCGGGTTTGATTATGTTCACACCGCGTTCAAGCGCGATCTGCACTTGGCTTCTATCTCGGGGGGAACGGATATTCTCGGTTGCTTTGTGCTTGGTGTTCCGACTCTGCCGGTGCGGCGCGGCGAGATACAAGCGGCGGCTCTGGGGATGGATGTGGCAATTTATGACGGGAACGGAAAAGAGGTGATCGGCGATAAGGGCGAGTTGGTATGTCGCAAGATATTCCCGAGCGTGCCTGTTTCACTCGGATTTGAAGACCCCAAGTACGAAAAATACAAACAATCTTACTTTGAACGCTTCTCCGGTATTTGGACGCACGGCGACTATGCGGAGCAAACAGAAACCGGCGGGTTTGTTATTTACGGCCGTTCGGATGCGACCTTAAATCCGGGCGGGGTGCGTATCGGCAGCGCGGAAATTTACAGACCCTTGGAACAGATGGCGGAGATTGCCGATTGCCTGGCGGTAGCACAGGAGTGGAAAGGGGACAGTCGGATTATTTTGTTTGTGGTCTTGTCCGGCAAAGATGCATCAGGCGCGTTAGGCGCACCGGGCAAATTAGGCTCTTCAGGCTTTTTAGGCTCTTTAGACACAACTCTTTGCCAAAAAATCCGAATGCATATTCGCCAAAATGCCTCACCGCGTCATGTGCCGGCAAAAATCATTGCGGTGCCGGAAGTCCCGCGCACCCTCAACGGGAAACTTTGCGAACTGGCGGTGCGCGAGATGATTCACGGACGGGAGGTAACCAACCGCACCGCTCTTGCCAATCCGGCGGCTCTTGAATTTTTTCGCGAGATCCCGGAGTTGCAACTGCCCTAAGCGCGCAGCTGTCGCCGGTTGGGCGAAGCGGATGTTCCGGATTCCCGGGCATCCGCCAAAACACTCAGTGCATCCTTAATAAGACGAATACACTCGACATCTGTTGTAAATCCTTTGCGTATTCTTAGTCTGTGATTTTCGTATGCGTAGGGGGTATCCGCGATATCCGCCCGCGATCGCAGAGTCTCTTCGCATCTTGCGGCCGCCGCCGAACCGGGGGATAATTCCAGATAGCCGCCGCCGCGATTCATTTTGATGTGTCGGACTTCCAGTTTTTTTGCCCGCATTTTAATTTTTTGCAGAGCGAAGAGGTTTTCCGTCTCGGCCGGCAAGGGTCCAAACCTGTCGGTCAATTCTTCCGGCAGTTGTTGCATTTCCCTGCCCGTGGCATCCGCCAGTCTGCGGTAAAAATTAAGCCTTTCGTAAGGGCTGCGGACATAGTCTTCCGGCAGCAGGGCACTGATAGCGACATCGACACCCGTTTCCGTGCTTTGTAAAAGATTTTCGTGTTCTACATTTTTCCCGAGTCGCATATTGCGGATGGCACTTTCCAAGAGTTTGCTGTAAAGGTCCATTCCAATCTTTTGAACATCGCCGCTTTGCTCCGCGCTCAGAATGTCGCCGACACCGCGTATGCGCATATCATAGGCGGCAAGAGTGAAACCCACCCCCAGTTCCTGTGCCGATGCCAGGGCATTTAATCGGTCGCGGCCGGATGCCGTTGGCATTCCTTCGGTCATCAGGTAAGCGTATGCCTGATGCTCTCTTCTGCCAATTCGCCCGCGCAACTGATGCAATTGTGCCAGTCCGAACCTGTCCGCCCGTTCCAGGATCATCGTGTTGGCATTGGGGACATCTATGCCGTTTTCAATGATGGTGGTGCATACCAGTATGCCGATCCGGTTGTTGTAGAAATGATTCATAATGCTTTCCATATCTTTTTTGGGCATGCCGCCGTAAATGGCGGCACAGACCGTATCCGGAAAGATTTTTTGCAATTCGGCAACCGTTTCTTTGACGCGCGGAATGCGGTTGTAAACATAGTAAACCTGACCGCCGCGTCTCAGTTCTCTTTTAATGGCATCCCGACGCAGTTCTTCGTTATAGGGCACCACAAAGGTCTTTACCGCCAGACGGTCTTTGGGCGGCGAGGCGATGAGCGAGATATCGCGCAGACCGGAAATTGCCATGTTCAGGGTGCGCGGTATGGGGGTTGCGGTTAAGGACAGCACATCCAGGTTGACACGCAGTTGTTTGATTTTCTCTTTTTGCCGAACACCGAAGCGATGTTCTTCGTCAATGATTAATAACCCCAAATTCTTAAACTTGATACGGTCGCCGAGCAGGGCATGCGTGCCTATGACGATATCGTATTTTCCGTTGGCAAAATCTTCTCGCAGGGTATTTGCTTGGCCGCCGCTGAACCTTGTCAGAGATGCTATTTTAACCGCGGTTTCCGCAAACCTGTTTTTGAAACTTTCCAGATGCTGGTTTGCCAACAAAGTGGTCGGTACGAGCAGGGCAACTTGATATCCGAGTGCGGCCGCCAGGTAAGATGCCCGCATGGCAACTTCGGTTTTGCCAAATCCCACATCGCCGCAAACCAGCCGGTCCATACTCTTTTCATTTTCCATATCTTTAATCACACTTTCTATGGCCGCCTTCTGATCCGGCGTTTCCGTGTAAGGAAAGGCGGCGGCAAACTTGAAATAGTCCTTGTCCGGTTTGGCGGTCCGCATTCCCGGGCGCGCCGATCTTGCGGCATAAAGAGACAACAACTCGGCGGCCGTATCCGCTATCCGCTTCATAGCGGCGGCCGATTGTCGCCGCCATTTGACCCCGCCCAGTTTGTCCGGTTCTCGGTCCTTGCCGTCTATGCCCGTATAGCGCAGGATGAGATGAAGGTTGTTGGCGGGAATGTACAAGGTGGTATTGTCCGCATATTCCAAAGATAAAAACTCTTGCATCACTCCGCCCGAGTTCAGCGGCTTGAGTTCCCGAAACACACCCACCCCATGGTCCAGATGCACGAGAAGGTCGCCGGGGCGAATTTGTGTCAGATCATCAATTAGGGCATTCAAGTTTTTATGATGCACATTTTCCGTTGCTTCGTCGGAGTAATTGACCGGCGCGTCGGCAAACAGGTCGCTTTCCGTGAGAAGGGTCCATTTGTCCGAGAGGTTGCGAAGACCGCCGATGATGTCGGCGCGCATCAAACAGAGCGGATGGCTTCCCGCCTCAAACGCATCCCAATCGTCCAACTGCCGATAGTTGAGAGTTTTTAATTCCTCTTTGAGGAGTTCGAACTTCTCGGGCGAGTTCAGGGTGAGGAGCATCCGCTCGCCCGCCCGTATGCTGTGTTTGAGCTGTTCCGCCCGCATAGCAGTCGTGTCGCGGTCGTTTGTTTCTTTCAAATCGGGTGATGCCAATTTTGGCTGGTCGTTCCGTGCCGATGGAAACGGCGCGTAGTTTGCAATGGCGTTTTGGTATTCGGCATCGGTTAGATAGAGTTCTTGCACCGGCAAGATACTCTCCGGGTTGCACTTGCGTTGTTCGCGATATCTTTCGGTTGCGTAAGCGCGGGACTGCCGCGCCAGTTTGTTTGTATCCGGGGTGTTTAATAAGAAGATCTTCTTTTTCGGCGAACCTTCCATATAGTCAAACAAACTTTGGCATTTTTGCGGGGCAAAAAACAGAGGCAAATAAGACTCGGCGCCGCCGGGCAGACCGCCGAGTTTGAACTTCTTGTAAAAAGGAGTTCGCCTGGCTTCGCCGCTGAAGCGCTGCTGCCAGTTATGCACAAATGTTTGTCTGGCTGCCGGGGTTAGCGGGAACTCGTTCGGCGGTCCCAGGTTGACCGTGTCAATGTCTTCCAGACTGCGTTGGTCCTGCGGCGAGAAACTGCGAATAGATTCTATTTTGTTATCAAACCAATCCAGGCGGTAGGGAAAGAGGGCACTGCTTGGAAACAGATCCAACAAAGAACCGCGCACCGCATATTGCCCCGCCACTCGCACCCGATCGCAGAGTTCGTAACCGCTTTCCGCCAGGCGGCGAATAAAAGTTTCACGCGCAATTTCCATCCCCTTGCGGACGGATAGTCCCAACGAAATAAAATGGGAGACGGGTGCGGTTCGCCGGATGAGGGTGTCTATGGTGACTGCCAAAAGGTCATAGTCATCGTTGAGAAGGCGATAAAAGCCGCCGATACGCGCCGAGATGATGCCGGGCGGCGGTGAAAGAACATCGTATGGCAGTGTTTCGTGATCCGGAAAGACAATCACTTTTTTGGAGTTTTCTCCGGGGAGGTGTGGGACCTGTGGGTCCTGTGGCAGAAAGAATCGCAGCAGCCGTTCGTATGCGTGCAGTTGGCGGGCGTTATCCGCGACCAAAAGAATTTTTGCTGTCGGCTCTTTTTTTAGCAGGCATCTTGCCCGATAAATGGTTAACGAATCAGATGTCATTTTGGTGGCGAGTGGGTGATGGGGCTGGGCTGAGGCGGGGTAAAGTAGAGTTCCGGTATTTTGGATGTTTCGGGTGTTTTAGGTGTTTTAGCGGTTCGGGTCGCCGATGCGGATGATGTTAATCTTACTTAACTTAAAAGAAAAACAGCAACCTATTGCAAGTCTTGTAAAAGGGTTTTGAGGGTTTTGGGCGAGAAATTGCCGACCAGAGTCATTTCCGGTCTGTACATACCTTGTTTGTCTATGAAGTAAATGCTCGGCGGCCCCAGGACATCAAAGTGTGCCAGAAGTTGTCGGCTGTCGGCATTGTTTTTCGTCACATCCGCTTTGAGTAAGTTTATCGCATTGAGGTCTTCCGCCAGTTGCTCGTTGCCGCCAAATACATTCCATTCCAATTCTTTGCAAGTGATGCACCATTCGGCAGAGTAGTAAACGAGAGTCGGCTTGCCGCTTTTGCCGAATTCTTGCAGTTTGTCTTTGAAGACTGCATAGTCGCTGACTTCGGTAAACTTTGACAGAGGATCCCCCTTCGGGAAAAAGTGATATCCAAAGCCCGTCATTAAGGCAGCAAGAAAACAGGCGGCGACAAGGGTTGGTCTGAGTGGCAAGAGAAACATACAGATCGCGGTCAGGGCAAAGAAACTATACAGGGCAATTTCAACCGCAGTCGGGAGAAGCGGGGAAAGAATGAAGACAGCCAAAGCGAAAAGAAGCAAGGCAAACAGGCTTTTGATTTTTGTCAGCCAGGGACCGCTTTTGGGCATCACATAACCGAAACCGAGTGCGAACAGAAGCAGAGGAATGCCCATACCCAACGCAAGAAAAAACAAGGATGCGGCGCCGAAGAGCGGATTACCTTGTTCCGCCAAGTAGATCAGCGCGGCGGCAAGGGGCGCCGACAGACAAGTGCCGACCACCAAGGGCGACAAGGCACCCCACAGGGCCGCTCCCGTATAGGTGCCGGCGGTCATATTGAGAACGGAGTTCGCTTTTTGGGTGAGAGCCAAGGAGCCGGGCAGGCGCATGAAACCGGTTGGTTTAATGAGTGAAACCCCGAGCAAAGAGATCAATAATGCCAAAAAGATGAGAACGGGCGGAGATGCCATGGCCTGCCGCAGACCGTAACCGATCCAGCCGCTGAGCAGCCCGAAGACGCTAAACACGCTTGCCATACTCAGCATATAAACCAATGCCAAACGGGTTCTGTGGGAAGGGCGATTCCCCGGGTCATTGGTGATGATGCCGCTGACGATGGGGAGCATCGGCAGAACACAGGGCGTGAAAGTGAGACCGATGCCCGCCAGAAAAAAGAGTAGGAGGACCCAGACGGGTGCCGCCCGCCGGATCTGTTGGGCATAATAGTTGTAGCCTTGTGTCGCCGGCGATGCCCGGTCAGCCGGCTGTGTGTCCGGGTCTTCGGCTTCCACGGACACGAAAGACAGCGTCGTGCCGACAACGAGGCGTTTGTGTTGCACAGGATAACAGATACCGCCTTCCCAACACCCCTGGTAAGTGATGATGAGATTTTGCGGCGGCCGGGTTAACTTCAAATAGGCATCGGTGAACTGATAGTAAACATTTCCTTCGCCCAGAAAGATGTCCGCGTGGGGGACATGATTGTCACTCAACTCCAAAGACACGGGCATGTCACTGTCCCGCACCGCAAACTTTTTTTGGTATAAATAATAGTTGTCCGCAATTTGCCAACGCAGAAAATAGGTGTTCTCGTCAATTTGCTCGCCGGTGAGGACAAATGCCTTGTCCGCTTTGAAAGGTTTGCCGAGAGATGTTTCCGGGTCGGTGCCGTAATCATTTTCCGCGGCGGCGAGTGAGAGCGAGAAAAAGAGAAAAAAAGAAAGTAACACCCGCATAAGATGTTATTATATGAACATTTGCGATTCCCGTCCGCCTCGGCAAAACCCTTGAAGTCCTTAAATCCCTTAAATCCCTTAAATCCCTTAAATAAACGAGAAGAGAACCCGCAATTCGAGGGCTTTTATTTGTGAACAATAACAATAAAGATAAGAAATCCGCACAACCGGAATCTCCGCCCGCGGCGGCGGATGCAACCTATGTGATGGGCACAGGCAAGTTTCCGTTGCCGGAAAATCTGTTTATCCCGCCGGATGCCCTTGAAATATTTCTGCAAGAGTTTAGCGGGCCGCTGGATATTCTCCTTTTTTTAATTCGCAAACGCAATATGGACATTGAAGCGGTGAACATTGCCGAGGTGGCAAACCAATATCTGGAATACATCCGCCTAATGAAACAATTCAAGATGGATCTTGCCGCCGAGTATCTGGTGATGGCTTCGGTTCTGGTGGAGATTAAGTCGCGCGCTTTGTTGGTAGCGGATATTGCGGATGACGAAGAGGGTGCGATGTCCGCCGAGTTATTGGCGGAGAAAATTAGGGCATATGAGGTAATTCAACAGGCGTCTTTGAGTTTGAGCCAAATGCCGCGCCTGGACCGGGATCTGTTTGTTCCGTATCTGCCGGTCGCACTTTCAAAATCTCCTTCCCCGGTGAAAGCGCCGAAAACTGTTTTGGATCCGCGCAAATTGGCAAAATCTTTGGCGAATGTGTTGAAACGCAAGAGCGTCAAACGACCCTATGAGGTGCGTTTGGAAGAACTTTCCACACGCGAAAGGATGGCACTGATTTTGGATAAACTCAGTCTTGCCGGCCAACTGAATACGAATGATGGGTATGTACCTTTTGCCGCATTTTGGACGCTGAAAGAAAAAAAAGCCGGTGCGGTGGTTTCGTTCACCGCTCTTATGCAACTGATTAAAGAAGGACTGGCGGACATTCGGCAGGAAGCCTTGTATGCGCCCATTTATGTTCGGGCGTGTTCGGCTGCCGACCCATCTTCGGAGACGGCATCTGTTGCCAACCAAACCGGATCGCGATGATTGACAGATGAACAAAGAAGTTATTAAAGAAACAGTGACAGTTACAGTTAAGGAAGAAAAAGAGGCAGCCCCGGCCAAGCCCCCATCCTCCGCCCCCGCCACAACCAAGGCACGCAAGAAAGTCAAGTCAGTCAAGATGGCGAAGACAGCATCACCGGGAGACGCCCCTTTATTTGGACTGGCCGAAGACCTGTTTTCCGCATTGCTGGCGGCTGGCGCACCGATGAGTGTGAGTCGCATTAACGAACTCTTTGCGGACAAATATCAAACAGATGGCATTAAGGTCGCGTTGCGGGAACTGGAAAAGAAATACGCGCACGGCGCCCTGGTGTTGAAGAAGACGGCGAGCGGCTATCGGTTTCACACAGAAGGCGCCTATGCGGCGCGTGTCCGCAGAATGGCGGAAGACACACCGCCAAGATACAGTGCCGCCATGATGGAGACCCTGGCGATTATCGCTTATAAGCAACCCGTCACCAAAGCGGAAATAGAAGAACTGCGCGGCCTGACCCTGAGTGCTAATATCATGCGAAGTCTGCAAGAACACGAATGGATTAAAATCATCGGCCACAAACAGGTCCCCGGCCGTCCCGCTGTTTGGGGGACAACAAAAACATTTCTGGACAGTTTCAATTTGAAAAACCTAAGTCAGTTGCCTCCTTTACCCGATGCCAACAGAGCGGATACACAAAAAAAGAAAGATTAGCCCGCGCCCGTCCGCCCGCAGCCCCGAAACCGGGAAAGGCAAGGAGCGCAAGGAGCGCCGGCACGGCTCGGATGAGACAGAGACGGCGACTATCCCGGCTGCAAAACTTCTTGCTTTGCGGACGCGCCGGTCGCGTCGCTGGGCGGAGGCCATGATAGAAAAAACCGGTATTCTGGCCGACGGCCGGGAAGTCCCTTATGCGGGACACGGGATCCCGGAAACCGCAAAACTTGAATGGAAATCCCCGACCGCCGAATCTCCCGTCATCCCGGGGTTCGGGCGGGCCCCAAAAGTCGGTTCGGATATTCGGGTGTTGATGTATCATAAACCGCCCGGCAAAATATGTGCCTCTGTCGCTTCGGCGGGCAGCCGCAGTGTTTTTCGTGACTTGCCGGAAGACCAACACTGGCTTCAAGTTGGACGACTGGATATCAATAGCGAAGGCTTGCTACTTTGGACGAACAACGGCGAATTGGCGTACCGATTGATGCATCCCAAGTATCGGTTAGACAGAGAGTATATGGTGCGGGTTCTGACCGGTAATCAAAGCCCCTCCGTGTTGGCACGCTTGGAGGCGAAACTCCGACAAGGTGTCATGCTGGAAGACGGTATGGCAAAGTTTGATGACCTGGTTCCTTCCAAACGCCAATCGGGCGGGGTCAATCGTTGGTTTTATGTGACCGTGCGTTCCGGTCGCAAGCGAATGGTTCGCCGTTTATGGGAGTCGCAGGGAGTGAAGGTGAGCCGTCTGATTCGTGTCCGTTATGCGAATGTATTCTTACCGGCGGATCTAAAATTCGGAACTACCCGTCTTTTAAATGTTGCCGAGCGTAAAAAGTTGTTGGCAGCCGTTGGATTGAAAGACGAAATAAAAAGGGATGCTTCTTAATGCTTAATTCTTAATGCTTAATAAAAGAACAATAACAAACAGCAAACAACATTCCCGCACTCATTGAGTGCGCGGCGAGTGCGCGGCTCACTTCGGATAACCGAGTGTTTTTAGCACGCCCCGGACTTCTTCCGGTATGGCGGGGTCGTCAATGGTGGCGGGTACTTGCCAGTCTTCTCCGTTCGCCAGTTTACGCATAATCCCGCGTAAAATTTTGCCGGAGCGTGTTTTGGGTAACCTAGGCACAACGCCAATGACTTTGAAGGCGGCCACAGGTCCGAGCCTGTCCCGCACCAACTGCACAAGTTCCGTCGTCAGTTCGTCTTCCCGGATCTGAGAACCCGCGTTCTTAATGACAAGGCCGAGCGGGATCTGCCCCTTGATATCGTCCGCCACTCCAAAAACAGCCGCCTCGGCGACATCCCTGTGCGAAGTCAGAATCTCTTCCATTTGACCCGTGGAGAGACGGTGTCCGGCAACATTAATGATATCATCCGTGCGACTCATCACATACACATATCCGCCTTTGTCCGTATAGCCGGCGTCTCCGGTCATGTAATAGTTTTCAAATACTTGCAGAGGCTGCAAATAGCGTTCCTCGTTTTGCCAAAGACCCGGAAAGGTTCCGGGCGGCAGCGGTAACTTCACGGCAATCGCGCCGAGCGCATCGGCGGGCAGGCTGTCCCCCTCCTTGTTTAGAATCCGGACATCATAACCGACCATAGGCACGCCGGCGGACCCTTCTTTAACTTTCCACTGTTTCAGTTCCGGATCCAATCCGGCCGGCAGGGCGGTAATGGCCCAACCGGTTTCGGTTTGCCACCAGTGATCAATCGCCGGCACGCCGAGAGCATTTTTTGCCCAACGGATGGTATCCGGATCGCATCTCTCGCCGGCAAGAAACAAGGACTTAAAGTTGCCCAGGTCGTAATTCTTAACCAGGTTGCCTTCGGGATCTTCTTTTTTGATTGCACGCAGGGCGGTTGGGGCGGTGAACAATGTTTTAACCTTGTGCTGCGAAAGCACTCGCCAAAAAGCGCCCGCATCGGGTGTGCCAACCGGCTTGCCTTCGTATACGACCGTCGTGCAGCCTTGCAGCAACGGGGCATAAACAATATAGGAATGGCCTACAATCCAACCGACATCCGAAGCCGTCCAGTAAACATCGCCCGGCTTGGCGCCATAGATGTTGGACATGGTCCATTTAAGCGCAACCGCATAGCCGCCTATGTCATGCACCACACCTTTGGGAAACCCGGTGGTGCCGGAAGTGTACAAAATAAACAAATTGTCTGTCGCCGAGGTGACGGCGCAGTCGGCGGGAGTGGCTGTTTTCAGAGCCGCCAACCAATCCAGGTCCCTCTCGGGATGCAGTTCCGCCGGTTCTTGCGGTCTTTGAAATATAAGGCACTTTTCGGGCTTGTGTTTGCAGAGAGAAATCGCCTCGTTCAGCAGAGGTTTGTAACGGACGATCCGACCGGGCTCAATACCGCAACTGGCGGAAAGCACCAGTTTGGCTTTGGCGTCATCCAGCCGAAGCGCCAACTGCTCGGCGGCAAAGCCGCCAAAGACAACCGAATGAATGGCGCCGATCCGAGCACATGCCAACATCGCCATCACCGCTTGGGGGATCATCGGCATGTAGATGACAACCCGGTCGCCCTTGCCGACGCCGTTTGCCGCAAGCACACCCGCCAACAGAGCAACCTCGTCGCGCAGTTCGGCAAATGTCCAAGAGCCTTGGGTATCTGTCACAGGGCTGTCGTAAATCAAGGCGGGGACATTCCCGCGCCCTGCGTCCGCATGGCGGTCCAAGGCATTCTGACAGATATTGATCTTGCCATCCGGATACCATTTGTAAAAAGGCGGTGAACTTGCGTCCAGTATTTTTTCAGGGAATTTTTGCCAATGCAATTCCTTGGCCGCCTCTTTCCAAAAAGACAGCGGATCTTGTAAAGAACGGCGATAAATATCTTGATAGTTCATTTCTTCTTTTCTCTCCTTTAATAAAATAAGTGTTATTAATTATACTCAGTATAACTATCTTGATCAGGATTTGAAACGACAATATTGTTGTCGATCAGGCAACAAGTTTTTCTTTTTGCAGCATTATTTGAATGTAAGAATAGAGTAAATGTTTATTCAAAATTGCATAATAATGTGAAGTAAGTCCTATTTTACTGTTTGCTTTTCGGGTGTCTAAAAGTTATTTGGAAGATTCATACACAATTATTCCATTATTTTTTACCCATTTTTCGCTAAACCCTACATGCGATATCTCATTTCGGCTTTTATCTAATTGCACCTCGGTCTCTTCTTCCAATTTGAGAGGTTCTATTTCATAAATGATTTTTATTTTTATGGGATTACTTTTATAAAATATAGCGAAATAAATTTTATCGTTCCGCCTTATACGTTTTAAAGAGGATTCCCGCTTATCCAAAGGCGATTTAAACATTCTATCTAATTGTCCTGTACCTCCCTCTAAGCATGACAAGTATTCATATTTTATTGTGTTATTTTCCGGATGATGTGCGTCAGCATCTCTTTTGGAATGTATTAACGTATGCCCTAGCATGTTTGCGATAACCATTTCTTTAATTAATCCTGGTTGTAATATGTTTGGAATTCCTGCCGAAAGGGCTAATTGTTGTGCCTCTATGACTAGTGTTATTATTTTATTGTAGATATGCTTCATCAAATAAGTTTTCTTCTTTTTTTAGTTTGTTCCTTTGCTTTATCATAAATTCTTTTTTAATCCGTTTATGGCATTCTTCCAAGTAAGTGGGTTCGCATTCAAAAGCAATGAAATTCCGATTGTGCCTGACACAGATCGCCGGGCATGTGCCGGTTCCCGCAAAAGGGTCCAGCACCAGATCCCCCTCGTTACTGCTTGCCAAGATTAATCGTTTTATTAACTCTTCCGGTTTTTGAATGGTATTCAACGCGTGTCTGCTTACAAGTTCCTTGGATTTATAAGTGAGTTGCTTGATATCTCCCCACACATCGCCCGGGTTCTTTCCCTTGTCATTAAACTTCGTTTTACCCCATTTCCCGTTGGTTACGGATGGCACATTTTCACATCTTTTGCGATGCGTCAGCTCCGTTATTTGCGGAATTCTTATGGCATCCAGGTTAAAGGTTTTGGGTTTTGTGCCTTTAACAAAAAAGCAGATTAAATCATAGTTGTTGGTGTAATTAATCCTTCCTTGTGCCAATCTGCTTGGCTGAAACCATACTATTTTTCTTTTTAAAAAAAGAAACGGACGATAGTCTATGAAATCAATGCAATCGCTTTTGCCAAAAAGATATAAGGAGCCACCGCTTTTGAGTTTGGCGGCAAATAATTTAATTAACTTCAGGTTATAGGATTGGATGCTCTCTTGGAGGTTATCCCATGCATTGTCG
The DNA here is from genome assembly GCA_965209035.1 of Gammaproteobacteria bacterium. Classification (GTDB taxonomy): domain Bacteria; phylum Pseudomonadota; class Gammaproteobacteria; order CBDBNL01; family JAAOII01; genus CBDBPY01. Next base: position 433,230 of record OZ242372.1, on the reverse strand, counting down.
GTGACGCCATAGGGGCCGTCACAAACAATCAGATCGACGGAATCATCTTTTATGGTGTGTATCAACCGCATTGCATCCCCCGGCAGGACAGTGTTTAATTCGGACATATCAATCTTAATTCAGTTTATGATAATTATACTCTATGCGTTGGTTTGGCGGCAAATAATTTAATTAACTTCAAGTTATAGGATTGGATACTCTCTTTTGTGTTATCCCATGCATTGTCGGTGACGCCATAGGGACCGTCACAAACGATCAGATCGACGGAATCATCTTTTATGGTGTGTATCAATCGCATTGTATCCCCCGGCAGGACAGTGTTTAATTCGGACATATTAATCTTAATTCAGTTTATGATAATTGTACTCTGTGCGTTGGTTTGGCGGACTATGTCTTTACATATAATAACAGAAATAAAGTGCGGGAATAGCTCAGCTGGTAGAGTACAACCTTGCCAAGGTTGGGGTCGCGAGTTCGAATCTCGTTTCCCGCTCCATTTGCATCTCACATTGTTAATAGTTTATTAGCGATTTGGTGATTTAAAAGTTTAAAAGTTAATAATAAACGGCCAAGTGGCAGAGTGGTTATGCAGCGGACTGCAAATCCGTGGACGCCGGTTCGATTCCGACCTTGGCCTTTGGATTGAAAGAGGCGGTGACGAGGAGTTGGTATCTTTGTTCTTATTAAAGCAGAATTGCAAGTGATGATCAAGCGGAAGAAAAAAACGCCGCCGTCCGCTAAGAACATCGGATGAATGCCGGAGGAATATCGGATAGTGTGCCGTTTGTTTGCGTGTCGGAGGATATAATTTTGATATGGTTTTCAGTGCCCGGGTGGTGGAATTGGTAGACACACAAGACTTAAAATCTTGCGCCTTCGGGTGTGCCGGTTCAAGTCCGGCCCCGGGCATTATTTCTTGCCGATGATCCGCCGGATACATCATTCTTTTTGAATAACCCAATTTTTTCGCCGCTGCTTGGCGGGGCGTTTTGGCGGGCGGCGTTGTTGCATGCCTTTCAAGGTAGCTATGGTGTCTTGAAATGGATGCTACCCGCTGTCATCATTATGCGGTTGTTGAAGTTTTGGGGTGCCGATGTGTATCTGAATTACTTCTTTTCTTTTTTGATGGCACCCTTGGGCTTGCCGGAATGGACGAGTTTGGTGTGGGTTACCGCAATTCTTTCCAACCTGTATGCCGCCTTGGCTGTCTTGGCACAACTTGGGGCGGACAGGTCCTTGACGATCGGGCAGATGAGTATCTTGGGGACAGTAATTCTTATCGCTCATTCTTTGCCTGTGGAAGCGCGCATTACCCAGGCCATGCGTGTCCGTTTTTTTAGCATTGTATTGACCCGGCTGCTGGTCGCCATGGCACTCGGAATGTGCTTGCATTTTGCGTATAGATTTTTCCCCGTGATGCAAAAGGAAGTTTTTTTCTTTTGGATGCAATATCGGGACGAGACCGCGGCGAGTTTATGGTCGCTGCTGTTGTTTGATCTGCGCTCGCTGATCATTTTGAGTTTCTTGGTGTGTATTTTGATTCTTGCGGTGGAGGTGATGAAGCAGCTGCGGATCATTGCATTTTTTGAGTATCTGATGCAGCCGTTTTTGCGGTTATTGGGGATTTCCAATCAACTGGCACACATCACCGCACTGGGAACTCTGCTGGGATTAACTTATAGCAGCGGCTACATCATAGCGCAAACAAAACGCCACTCTTACCCTGTGGAAGACCTGGCGGGGACGGTCATTTTTCTCAGCCTTTGTCATGCCATCATAGAAGACACCTTGTTGCTGTTGGTTCTGGGTGCGGATCTTTCCGCTATTTTGTTTGCCCGTCTTTTTGTTAGTCTGTTGTTTGTCAGTATTTTGATGCGAGTGATGAAACGCAACGCGATGGTGAGGAGTTTGTTCATTGCTCCCGCCCGGAGACGAGAGCGGTTCAAGAGTCCAAAACGGACCAAAGGGTTCAAAATTTTTACCAAATAATACTTATAATAATGTTATCCGCATCTTGTGAAAACAAGCACACATTTTTGAGCGGAGTTGTTTTAATAATTATTTATTGGGTACTATTATGTCATTTGAAAAAATAAGCCTTCCTACCGAAGGAGAAAAAATTACGGTTGCCGAAGACGGCAGTCTGCGAGTTCCGCAGAATCCGATTATCGCTTACATAGAAGGGGACGGCATCGGCGTGGATATTACACCGGCGATGCATGCCGTCCTGGATGCGGCCATAGCAAAGGCCTATCGGGGCGAACGCAAAATCGTTTGGATGGAAATTTTTGCCGGCGAAAAAGCGAACAAGGTTTACGCAGAGGAAGTGTGGCTTCCGGCTGAGACCTTGAAAGCGATGAGAGAATACCTGGTTGGTATCAAGGGTCCTCTGACAACTCCCGTGGGCGGCGGCATCCGCTCGTTGAATGTGGCGTTGCGGCAACAATTGGATCTGTTCACTTGTCAGAGACCGGTGCGTTGGTTTCAAGGAGTGCCCAGCCCGGTGCGCGAACCGCAGAAATTGAATGCCTGCATCTTTCGCGAAAATTCCGAAGACATCTATGCGGGTGTTGAATGGCAAGCGAATACACCGGAAGTTGCGAAACTCTTGGCTTTTTTACGGGACGAAATGGGTGTCACCAAGATCAAACAAGACAAGGACATCGGCATTGGTATCAAGCCGATCTCGGCATTTGGCACCAAGCGTTTGGTGAAGATGGCGATTGATTATGCTATTGCCAACGATTGCCCGTCTGTTACTCTGGTGCATAAAGGAAACATTATGAAGTTCACCGAAGGCGCTTTTAAGGAGTGGGGATACGAACTGGCGCGCGATGCCTATGGTGCCGTGCCTTGGGACGGCGGCCCCTGGCATGTGATCAAGAACCCCGACACGGGCAAAGACATCGTCATCAAAGATGCGATTGCGGATGCCTTCTTACAATTAATCTTGTTGCGGCCGAGTGATATCAGCGTGGTCGCGACAATGAACTTAAACGGTGATTACATTTCCGATGCGTTGGCGGCACAGGTCGGCGGGATCGGCATTGCCCCCGGTGCCAATATTGGCGCGCCCTATGCGATGTTTGAAGCCACACACGGCACCGCCCCCAAGTACGCGGGTAAGGATATGGTGAACCCGAGTTCTCTTATTTTGTCCGGCGAAATGATGTTGCGGCATCTCGGTTGGCCGGAAGCGGCGGATTTGATCCTTCGTTCCATTGAGAAGACGATCGCTTCCAAACGGGTTACCTATGATTTTCACAGACTGATGGAGAATGCCGAACTGCTGAAGTGCTCGCAGTTTGGCGAAGAGATCGTCAAAAATATGGAATAACCGGCGGCGTTTGTTCGGTATCCCGCCCGTGTTGGCGGACGGACGATACCGATAAACGCCCGGCTTGATTTTTTGATGTTTGATGCTCTTTTTTAGGGACTGCTGAGGCGGATGCCGTTCACAGTGCGAGTTTCAATAGAACGCGAGTCTTTGGGGTAACCGGAATCAAAAGAATTCTAAAAATAGCGCGGGGTATGGCGCAGTTTGGTTAGCGCGCCTGCTTTGGGAGCAGGAAGTCGGGAGTTCGAATCTCTCTACCCCGATTCTCAATTCTCAATTCTCAATTCTCAATTCTCAATTGATGTGCCGTTAATTCGTTAATCTGTTGCGTTGTATTGGCAATGTATTGACATTGCATGCAATGTAATCTACTGTCCTGACAAGAGCGTCGTTCACCGGATGATTGAGCGGCTTAATTTCCGCCGAGAGCGGATTGCATTAAGAATTTTTTAATAAGCGGCAGCCTGCCGCCCAGCAGAGCGGTTCTGCGTAAGGCACCTAATAGCGGAGACGCGGTGTCAAAAGTATGATAGATCGCTTCCAATCCTGCCACAAACAACAGATTTGCGTGCTTTCTCTCCCGTTCGTAAGAGGCCAACTCGGCTGGTCCGAAGTCTTCTCCTTCGGTTAGTTTTTTGGCAAGAACACTAACGTCTTGTAATCCGAGGTTTGCTCCCAGTCCCGCCAGAGGATGCACCGAATGGGCCGCATCGCCGATCAGAACCGCTCTGTCCCGGAAATATCTTTGTGCGTGATGGCTGACAATCGGAATGGAAACTCTATTTTGAACGCTTACCTTGCCCAGTTTCGCCGGGAAGGCACGCACCAGATGTTCACATAATTTTTCCGGTTCAAGAGTTGCCAAGTAATCCGCATAGCCCGGGGTGTTATACCAGACCAGGGAGGCGTTGTTGCCCGTCATCGGCAGAAACGCCTGAGCTCCCGTTGGTGTAAATCTTTGCCAGGTGGTATCCCGTTGCGGATAGGGCGTCTTGATATGCAAGACCAGGGCTTTTTGCGGATGGCGGAGCTCAATGCTGCCGACTTGCATTTTGCCGCGGACAAGCGAGCGATAGCCGTCCGCCCCGACTACCAAACGGGCGGTCAAGACCTTGCCGTCGGCAAGGGTGATCCGAGCGGGTTCTTCGTTTGCCCGGGCATTTACCAGGACATTGTTTGCGGCCTGACGAATCACAGTGATCTTGGAACTTTGGTTAATACTGTCCGTTAGCGCGTTGAGTAAAACGGTATTTTCTACCATATAACCAAGTTGTGCCATGCCGATCTCTTTGGCGTCAAACCGCAGCGGAGTCACGCTTTCTTCCCAAGCAACGACCTTGCAAAAAGGGGCGGCGCGCATGCCGAGTACCCGCTCCCAGACCGCAAGTTTTTTTAGGAGATTAACACTGAAGTTATTCAAGGCGGTTACCCGTAGGTCCGTTTTGGACGGGTCAAACTTTGGCGGCGGATTGGGTTCTATGATGCCGATACGATAGCGGCCGGCTGTGTCGAGAGCAAGCGCAAGCGAGGCACCCACCAGGCCGCCGCCGACGATCACAACATCAAAGTCCGGCGATTCTTTTTTGTTTTTCATTGGATTCGGTAAAAGAACGCGCTATTTTCGGCAAGATCCCGGTTGAATAGTTGAATATGAACAGTCTTTGTTTCGGCTTGTTTATCATCTTAATCCTATTTTATGCCGAAGCCGGTAAGACAAAATGCACGATAGCATCGGATGCATGATCTCATAAAGGTTCCGGACTCTGAGTTTGGCATTGTGTGTTCATTGCGCGTTCGCGAAAAGAGTCCAAAATCGGACGCGATGATACACGGGACTTTGGGTGTCTGTATAAAAAAATCTCTTGGAATCATACCATCAAAGAGCCGAATGCGATCTCAGTTGTATAGTTCCGCTCACTTTTTAACTCTTTGTATTTTTATCCAAACCAATATAGAGAGTTGTTGAAAGGCGTAATGGGGACTTTTGAATGCCTGCCGGCAGAACTTTAATTTTCCGGGATTTGGGACGCATGCCATCAAACTCCCGGTTCAAAACCTTGCTGATGTTATGCAAATAAGTATCATTTTTTTATTCTTTATGGTTTGGCGATTAAACTCGGATGTTGTCAAAAATCATGTACTCGTCCGCAACTAAGCCGCATCGGCATCTCCGCCTGCCACAACATAGCATTTGCTTTCCGGACGGAGATGTCTTTTGGCAGCTTACTTGAAGTTCGGTTGTGGTAGGGTGCCGGATTAATAAACCAGCGGTTGTGATAATTTACGGTTTGATGGTTTCTAAGAAGTAGAGAACAAATAAAGAGTTAAGAAGCTGAAAAAGATTAGAACGCCCAATGAAATTAATAATAAGATTATTTTACGAGTACAAGGAATTAGTTTGAGAGGATAACTGGATAGTTCTAATCCTGCATTTTGCAGCCAACCTGCAGAGGTTTGGTAAACGAACATCCATCCTATCAATGTCCATACCACACAAAAGAGAAACATTATGGCAAAGTAATATATGAGAAAGTAAGAATTGTTGTTGAACAAATTTTTTAGAAAACTTGTTGTTTCAGATTGATCTAAGGTTACTAAAAGGAATACCGTAATGATCCCATAAAACCACTTTCTTCGATTTAATTTGTGTTCGTTTTGAAAATCCTGTTTTTGAATTAATGCCTCGGCAGACTCTTGCATGCTTTCATATGCCGTTACGTGCCAGTTCAAAATCAGCGGCATATAGATGGGCGTCGACAGGCTTTGTTTTGTCAATGATTGTTTCTTTTGATTTTTTCAATGCTTCTTCTAATTCGGTATAAAGAGAATTTATGCCATCTATGGTATCTAACCTCTTTTCTATTATTTTTTCATTGGCATGATTATTGGGAGAAATTAAAGCAATGATTTTTCCTTTGATGTGTTGAACGCCTTTGTAAGGTTTGTGACCCTTTTTTTGGGGCGGAGACAAATAAGTTCCATAGTAAAACAAAAAATAAGGAATGCCTCGGACAATTTTCTTGCCCTTTCGCAAGTATAAACGGCGAGTAAGGAGTCTTTGAAGTTTTCTATACCATGTTTGGGACAAGATGATTGGTATGGGGATATATCCGTCATAGTTATCCCGTGCTTGGTGCACGCATGAAAAAACAAGTTTTCCGTTTTGATGACTTAGTGTTTCAATATCATCTTGCGTTAGTCTGCTATGAATGAACTTAAATAGATGAGGGCACTGCCCCGGTGTGAAGTAATGTGAGAGGACTTTATTTGGTTCGGAATGGTCACCTTCTTTATATGGTATTTTTTCCGAGTGGGTGAGGACAGGGGCGGGATATTTACTGCGTCCTACCGTATAAAAAGAGATAGATCCGCTGGTGTTTGGAACCCAAGAACACCATCTTGTATTTCGGTTCTCTTGGGGATTGAATGTTTGAGAGGGTTTCTTTACATTGTTATTCATTAAGTGTCAATTAACAAGCATCAAGCATCGCGAGTCGTGCTTGCGATTAATCCGTTATCGGGCCGTGAGCAGGTTTTGACTTCAATTTTGTTAGTTTTCTTGTCTATCAGAGCAAAAACACCTGTCTTAATCCGGTCATGCTTCATGGTACATTGACCGTAAATGATGTTCTTCCATAAACTTTTATATTTTCCATCCGCGACGATCTTTCGCATCGTTCTAACAGATTCTTCATCGCGATAAAAAATATCATCGATGAGATCGCGTAGCAAGAATAGAAATAAAAATAAAAAGTAAATACTGAGTATTAACGATATAAAGGCTCCTATCAATGATAGGATGCTTAACAATATTGTGACCATAATGAGTTGTTGTTTTGAAAAAGAAAAATGAGGCGCACACAAAAAACATGTGATCCCTGCTTATAAAGTTTCATCATAATAATTAATTTGCTTCCAATTATAAGCGAAATGTATCAAATTATTGATAATAATCATAATTTTATACAAATAAATAAGCGTAATTTGTATAATCCCACCCATTTCCGGACTTTTGTTGTTTTTGCAAAAACCGGATCGGCGAGAGTTGTTTGAGAACATAATGGGGGCGCGCGAGATGATACCAAGCCAGCCATCACAAACCACACCGTCTCGCCAGCGGATACACCCGGACAGTTTTATCAACAATAAGCCTCCGCTGTCTGCGTCGGCAAGAGCAAAACATCTATCCGTCTTTTTTGCCCGTTTCATTCATCCGGCTCCACATACCGGAGATCCGTTGCCGGATCTATTTGCGACCCGTCCGACAGAACCTCCGGCTTCTGGATCTGAGGACGCACGATACCAAACTCAGAGTCCGGAACCTTTATGAGACTATGCATGCATGCTTGAATTCAAGTTATTATTATTATGATTAAATATGCTATAATTATTTCTGTTATTAATAAATAAGAGAGGAAACAAATTATGAAGACAATCTTAATCATCGGTACCTTGGACACCAAGGGGCAAGAATTACAATTCATCAGAGACCTTATTAAGGGTCGCAAACACAAAACATTACTTCTGGATGCGAGCGTCGCCGCCGACCCGCAATTCCCTGCGGATATTTCCGCAGCGGAAGTTGCCAAGGCGGGAGGGAGTTCCTTATCCGCCCTGCGTAAAAAAGGCGATCGGGGAGCGGCATTGGAGGCCATGGGAAACGGCGCGGCAAAGATCGCGGCAAGGGCCTATGCCGAAAAGAAAATAGACGGGATCATCGGCATAGGAGGTTCCGGCGGGACATCTGTTGCGAGCACCGCCATGCAGGCAGTGCCTATCGGAGTTCCCAAGGTGATGTTGTCCACTATGGCGGGAGGCGATGTTGCCCCCTATGTTGCGGGCAAGGATATTACGATGATGTATTCCGTGGTGGATGTCGCCGGATTAAATCGTGTCTCTCGCAGGATATTCTCCAACGCGGCGGGTGCAATATGCGGGATGGTGGAACAGCCGGCCATGATTGGCAAGAATAAACCCGTTATTGTCGCTTCTATGTTTGGCGTGACAACCCCTTGTGTGACGGCCATGCAAGGTACTTTGGAGAAGGCGGGCTATGAGGTATTGATTTTTCATGCCACAGGCAGTGGCGGAAGGTCAATGGAATCTCTCATTAACGATGGAGAAGTTGCCGGTGTTGCGGATGCCACCACCACCGAGCTGTGTGATGAACTTGTCGGCGGCGTTTTGTCGGCGGGGCGGGAACGGTTGGATGCCGCCGCGAAAGCCGGTGTGCCGCAAGTGGTGTCGCTGGGGGCTTTGGATATGGTTAATTTTGGCGGGATTGAGTCCGTGCCGGAAAAATTTCGCAAACGCAATTTGTATGTGCATAATCCGCAGATTACGCTGATGCGGACAACCAAGGCGGAATGTGCCGAACTGGGCAAGATTATTGCGGACAAACTTAACAAAAGCAAAGGCCCTACGGCACTTTTTATTCCGTTGGGCGGCGTCAGTATGATTGATGCTCCGGGACAGGTCTTTCATGATCCGAAGGTGGATGCCGCTTTGTTTAAATCCTTGGAGAGCAATATTAATCCGAAGAAGGTTGAGATTGTAAAACTGGATCACAATATCAACGACCCCGAATTTGCGGATGCTATGGCACAAAAGTTGCTGAGTTTACTGCAAAGAAAATAATTAATATTCACAAAGAAATAAGACGAACACGATGAGTAAATTTGTTATTCAAAAAAACACGCCGAGAGAGGAGTTGGACTGGGGATCCTTGGCTTGGCTAAGTAACCCCCCGACCACCAATAATAAGCAGTTGACTATCATAGATGTTGTGCTGACACCCGGCAACGGGCATAATTTTCACAAGCATCCGGCTCAGGAAGAAACCATTGTGGTTGTGTCCGGCGAGGTGGAGCAGTGGATTGGCAAGGAGAAGAAAATTCTTAAGCCCGGCGATGCGGCATATATAGATGCGGGGATGGTGCATGCTTCCTTTAATGTGGGCCAAACAGATGCCAAACTTTTGGCAATCTTGGGTCCCTGTGTGGGCGACATAGGTTATGAACTGACGGATGTATCCGCGGAAGAACCCTGGTGTAACCTGCGCGCTTGATTTATTATTATTAATTAGAAGTATACAATTATGCCTTTTATTGAACGCAAAGAGTCTTTGAATAGACTGAGAGACCAGGTCGCCAATGGCAAGCCGATTATCGGTGCCGGTGCGGGGACAGGTATCACCGCCAAATTTAGCGAGCGCGGCGGGGTGGACCTGATTATCATTTACAACTCCGGCCGTTATCGTATGGCGGGACGCGGCAGCCTTTCGGGCCTGCTGGCTTACGGCAATGCAAATGACATAGTCGTAGAGATGGCGGCCGAGGTACTGCCGGTTATCAAGAATACGCCGGTTTTGGCGGGAGTTAATGGGACGGATCCCTTTTATCTGATCCCGCGTTTCTTAAAAGAGTTAAAAGAAATGGGGTTTGACGGCGTGCAAAACTTCCCGACCGTGGGATTAATAGACGGTGTCTTTCGTCAAAATTTGGAAGAAACCGGAATGGGCTATGATCTGGAAGTGGATATGATTCGTCAGGCGCACGAGTTGGATATGCTGACCTGTCCTTATGTGTTTACACCCGAGGATGCGGTGAACATGGCGAAAGCGGGAGCCGATGTCTTGGTGCCGCACATGGGATTAACAACAAAGGGTTCTATCGGCGCATCCACCGCTTTGACCCTGGAAGAATCCGCAAAGCGCGTGCAAGCGATGTGCGATGCGGCGGCTCAGGTCAATCCGGAGATACTGGTCTTGTGTCACGGCGGACCGATTGCGGAACCGGAGGATGCCCAATATATTTTTGACAACACCGAGGGAGTTGTCGGGTTTTTTGGCGCTTCCAGTGTTGAGCGGTTGCCCACCGAAGTGGGAATAGAGAATCAGGCGCGTAAGTTCAAAGACTTAAAGTACAAGAAATAACAAGCGGGGCAGGGGCAATGGGCAATCAATTGCCGCCTCGTATTTCAAGCCGTTTTTTTACCGACACCGAGTAATTCTTGTTGCAGTTTCCGGTCGGAAATGAGTTGCGCGGAAGGGATGATTCTTTCAATTCTTCCGTTGAGCATGATCCCCACTTTCTTGGACACCGTGACCGCAACATCCAATTTTTGTTCAATAATGAGAACCGATATTTTGTTTTCGGTAACCAGTCGGATAATCAGGTCCTCTATCTGTTCCACGATGCGCGGTGCCAGCCCTTCGGTTGGCTCATCCATAACAAGTAATTTCGGATTGGTCAGCAGCGCGCGCGCAATTGCCAACATCTGCTGTTCGCCGCCGGAAAGGTTAGTTCCCTTATTGTGCCTTCTTTCGGCAAGACGCGGGAATATTTGATAAATACTGTCGGGATGATGTTTGGCGTTTTTATCTTTGGCAAACATTCTGATATGCTCGTCCACGGTGAGACTTTGCCATAATCGTCTTCCCTGCGGAACATAACCTATGCCCATTTGGGCTATAAAGTGCGGCGGTTTATTCTCAATCTGTTGATTATTAAATACAACCGACCCTTTGGACACCGGCACCAACCCCATAATTGCGTTGCATAGGGTTGTTTTTCCCATTCCGTTACGGCCGACAATGGAAAGGATGTCTTCTTCGCCGAGTGTAAAGTCCGTTCCCTGCAGAGCGGCGGCACTGCCATAATTGACATATAGGTCTTCAACCGCCAGCAAGTTCTTTTTAAGATTTTGGGTCATGTCTGCTTCCCAAATACAATCTTTGGACTTCGGCATCTTTTTGCACCTCGGCACTTGCCCCGTCTTTGAATATCCTTCCGTCATGCAGAACAATGATTCTATCTGCGATGCTTAAAGCAATATCCAGATCATGCTCCACCAACAAATAGCCGATGTCCTTCGGCAGATTATCGAGTATATCCGTAAGGATGACCCGCTCGCGCGACGATAGACCTGCGGCAGGCTCGTCAAACAGAATGAACTTGGGGGTTCCCGCCAATGCCATGCCCACTTCAAGTTGCCGCTGCTGGCCATGACTGAGTGCGGAAATCGGCACATCTTTGATATCTTGTAATTGCACCGTTTCTAAAATTGCTTCCGCCTCCCGCATGGTCGGATGTTTGGCGGTGGGTCGGTTCAGGTTCAAGGAATGACGACCCGCAACCACCCCCTGACAAGCCAGATATAAATGATCAAGAACCGAGAGACCGGCAAATAAGAGAGAAATTTGATATGTGCGTCTTAGCCCGAGATGGGTTCGCTTATAAGGCGGAAGTTTGGTGATCTTATCACCGAAAAAATAAATCTCGCCGGAAGAGAGTTTTAAGTCGCCATTAATGACACTGAGAAGCGTTGTCTTCCCGGCACCATTAATGCCGAGCAAAGCACATCTCTCACCGATACCCGCTTCAAACTGAATATCAGTGAGAACTGAAAATGTGCCAAACTGCAACCTAACTTCTTTGAGAAGAAGAGCGGGTTGCGCGCTTTTGTGAGCCAATGCTCTCTAACTAATTAGGGACATTCGGGATTATTGCGCCCAACCGGCCCATACTCAAGAAATTTTTCCCGAGAAACGCCAAGCGTCTGCTCGACTTCTCTTGAAATGTCTATGACCTCATTGACCAGATTACCGTCCGGGCCTTCAACAACTTCTGTCAAGTAAATATCCGCAACTGCCTGACGATTTTCATCCAGTCTGACATCTCCCGTAGGTGTTTCAAACTCGAGATCCGCAAGCACACGACGCAACGCGGCGCCGCCGTCGGAAAGATCGCCATCAACTTCTTCCAAGGCAAGCAGTGCCGCTTTGGTGTTGATATAGTAAGCATGCGCGAACAGGGAAGGGGAAGGGAAGCCATCCGGGAATGTGTTCCGGTAGTCCGCAACAAACTGTTGCCAGCGCGAGTCATCCCATGTGTCGGCAATCGGTCCGGCGGCTGCCGTTCCAATAACCGAAGTGCGTGTTCTGCCCTTGGATCCCAAAACGCTTTGATCGATGGTGATAGAACCGCCGATGATTGGCAGGTCACCGCCAAACTGCTCATATTGCGTTAAGAAGTTTACCGCATCGGCACCGCCGAGCGCAACATAAATGGCGTCTATATCATCCGGCAAAGCGGAGATGATAGAGGAGTAGTCCGTATTGCCGATAGGCACCCAAAACTTGGCAGGCACGCGACCGCCGCGTTCACAAAAGGGAAGCATGAAGCCTTGCACCTGAGAATACGGAAACGAATAGTCTTCGGCGATAATCGCCACCCGTTCATAACCGAGTTCATCATAGGCATATTCGCCCAAACCCGCCATCCATTGAACGCCGTCAGTGGAAAAACGAAAGAAGTTTTCAGCCGGATCGCGCAGGGTGGTATCCTGTGCGGCGGAAGCGCCGTTTAAGAAAGTAACAGACGGTTGTGTCTTGGCATAATCTTTTAGAGCCAATCCTTCCGAACCGGAAAGTGGGCCGATTAAAATTTGAACGCCGTCTTGTTCCACCAGATTGCGCGCACTGCGAATGGCACTGTCCGGCGTCGCATCGGACGAACCGGTAATCAAACGGATGTTTTTACCGCCCGCTTGGTTATTAAATTCTTGCAAGGCAAGTTGCACACCGCGCATGCCATCTTCCCCGAGAACCGTAAAGGGTCCTTCAAGAGTTGCCAAGGCACCCATCTTGATTTCACCTTGTCCTTCGCCTGTGGCGGTGGATTTGGATTTGTTTTGGAAATAGAAGACTACGATGAGAATTACAACGACTGCACCCACAAGTAGGAATAGTTGATTTCTTTTCATAATGTATATGTATATAGATTAGTAAATAAAGTTAAATAAAGTACCTTCATTCAAAAGAACAGATACTGTGTTTTATTATACGACCATTCTGTAAAAAACCTTGCGACAGGCCCGTTGTATTAAAACAAGAAATAAGTGTGTATTTGTGTTCCTATTAGTTCCTATTAAAGGACGAGTGTTGTTGGAGTGAGTGTTTTGGTCGCATGATGCGATTCATTGAGAATTGCTGTTTTACAAAGCACTACCTTTAAGGTATCGCTACGAGATACTTTTTACAAAGTACGTTTCTTGGGAACTGGTCGTGTATATGAGCGAGCAGTGATGATACAGACTTATGAACTCTTTCTTAACCTTTTAAAAAATCAGCAATTCTTTTACAGAGAACTTTAGTGCGGTTATTAATATTTTCAGGTAACCATTGCGCGGACTTCGTTTGTGTCAGTTCCAATGCATCCTGTATAAGAGATTCTTTGTAATGCTCTTGTTTCCTGAAATAAAAGTCATTGGAAGCGGCTATATTAACTTTGCTTTCCAAAGGCATTAAGTTACCTAACTTCCCACAATATTCTCCATGGTTATCTTTTGTATAACCATCATAGTGATGCCACTTTTTAGGCAGAATATGCTCGATATCCATCCCGCTGGCCAAAAGTTTACAGAGGTCATTGTTGTTTTGTTTAGGATTTAAGCAAGAAGCCAAGTAGATGACGAATCGGTCATAACGACCAAGAGCAATGTTTTCTAAATCAAAATTTTGGGCTTCTGTCTCGATATTCTTTCTATATAAACTCTTGTAATCCTTTCCTGCTTCAATATTTTCGCAAACCTTAAAAATTGTATCTTTTACTTTATTAACATTTTTATGGACAACTCCTTTATATAAAAAATACCTGACAGTCTCCTCTATTAAGGTTTGATATTCTCTTTTTTTAGAGTCGGATAAGGACATTTGATTCGCGTCGGCTTTACTCCGATTATGTTTATCCAGAAATACATATAACGGATATCGCCAGTAACCATTGGGAATGGAAGCCAGCACATACCAAAGTTTATCAATGTCTGGAGGCATAACCCAAATTTTTTCTCGAATATTATTGATTTTTGTAATACTCTCCATTATCTTAAACCAATCTCCAAAAACCTCTTTTTTTCGTTGAGGCTGATCAAAATATTTTCTTAGCCCGATTTCCTTTTCTATTTTCTCGTCCTTCGCGCGTAAGATATGCATATAAATTCTGAATAGGTCCGTATGGTTTTCCAAATCGCTCCAACGCTGATCAAATTCTTTTTCCGCTCCCTTTTCTTTAGCCGACTTGTATAGTTTGACCTTAAAAATATCGGCATCATTAAGAGGCATACCACGATCATTCAAAGTCTCGAATGTTGTTAATGAGTCATCCAAGTCTTCGCAGTATATGGGGAGCATGACTACCTGTGTCAAAATTGCTCCAATAAGTTTCTGAAACTGAGCACCACCGTTTTGAGCAAGCCAGTCGTTCACCTGTTCCCTCAAAGTAATATAGTTTTTTGTAAAAAGATTTTTCCGATCTTCAAAATGCAGGTCGCCTTGTTCGCAACAGAGACGTGTTATATATTCATTATCTTTCCCGCCTAAAACTTTTGAGCGCATTTTGGGTTCATTACTCTCTTCGCCTGTGATAAGGTTATAAGAACTGCGTAGATATTTTCCTAAGTTTGCCTTTGAACCTATAGATTTTTGATACAAAATTCTTATCAGTAAAAGCAAAGTAATTAATCTTTGTTGGCCATCGATTACCTCATAGATGCTATTTCCATCTCCATCATTTTTTTCAGAAGGGTAGATAGTAATAGTGCCTAAAAAATAGTTCCCTTTCTCTTCTGAATCAAAAAAACTAACGACATCTTCCCACAATTTCTCACATTTCTCTGGCGTCCAGCTATAGGATCTTTGAAACTCAGGAATGATGTATGCTGTTTGGTCTAATATTTTGTGAACCGATTTAGGGCTTGCATGTATTGCTTTCATATATGATAGATTAATAGATAGTAAATAAAGTACCTTCATTCAAAAGAACAGATACTGTGTTTTATTATACGACCATTCTGTAAAAAACCTTGCGACAGGCCCGTTGTATTAAAACAACAAGAGTCCGGAACTGGGTGGGATCATGCAAATGGGCGTGGCTATACAATTCGTGACTTATAATAATGTGGATGACGATTACACCTTCTCCTCAAAACTTCCTGGAAATCATGGGAAACAGCCGGTTATACCGGGTTCCCCCGTTTCAACGCGATTATAGTTGGACAGAGGATGCACTGGAGGATCTTTGGGAAGATCTGACGGAAGTACGGCAAGAAAAGGGAAGTCACTATCTGGGCCATATTGTCTTGCAAAAAAAAGATGAAAGTGAATTTATCATTATTGATGGTCAACAACGTTTGGCAAGCCTTTCCATCTTGGTACTGGCAATCATTGCGGTACTGAGAGAACGCGGTTTTGATGGTCATGCCGATGCTCTGCATGAAACCTTCATTGTTAGCAAGGATATTGTGACCCTTGAGAAAAACAACAAACTGCAACTCAACCTCAATGATGGTAGTTTTTATCGCATGATCTGTCGCGGGGAAGAGCTGCCTGTCCGAAAACTTACCGCTTCTACTCGGAAATTAAAAAAGGCATTTACATTCTTTCGGGACAAGGTAAAAAAATTGACAGACGAAGAATTATCTGTGGATCCAAGAGTATTGCTTCCCGGGTTTGTTGGCATAATTGGGAAGAACTTGGAATTTACCGTTATCAATGTCAATGACGAACAGGCGGCCTTCCGCGTGTTTGAGACACTTAATGCGCGCGGTGTTCAACTATCTGTGCCGGATCTGCTGAAAAACTTTCTGTTTGCCAAATATTTCAGAGACGAAGAGGATCCAAACAAGGGAGAGTATGATGAGATACAAGAAAAGTGGGGGTTCATCAATGCTCAGTTGGGTGATAAAAACTTCGCGGATTTCTTGATTGCCGAATGGAATAGTCGTCACCGCCTTGTGCGTCGCAACAAGTTATTTCGCGAAATTCGTAAGGAAGTTAATACGCATGAGAGTGCAAGTGAATATCTGGGCATCCTGCGACGGCAATGCACGGTCTATCCGGCACTGTTAGACGGAGGAGACGAATTTTGGCAAGAATTACATAATACGAATATTTCCAAGAATCTAAATGCTTTGGCTTTATACAACATTAAGCAACCTCATGCGTTGTTCTTGGCGGCTTGGACACAATGGAGAGAAAAAAATGAAGTATCCAAGTTTGACAAATTGGTTGATTGGGTCACTAATTTTTCTATTCGCTACAATGTCATTGGTCGCCGTAGTCCGAGCGAGCAAGAGCGTTTATACAATTCCTTGTGCGAGTTGGTGCGAACGGGAAACTCACTGCCGCAAATCAAAGAAAAACTTCTATCACTTTATCCGGCAGATGCCGTATTCATCGGTGATTTTGCCAAGTTTTCTTTTTCCGCTTCTACTCCCAAAAGACCCCGTTACATCCTGTCTAAACTGGAAGGAGAGATGTCGGGGGCACCTTGCGATCCGTCCGTCTTGACCCTGGAACATATTCTGCCACAAAATCCCGGAGAAAACTGGATAGAATATTTTGGCAACGATTGGGAAGATCATGTCAATCGTCTCGGCAACATAACATTGGTAGAACGAAAAAAGAACTTGGGACAAGAACCGTATGCGGAAAAAAAGGACGCTTTGGGCAAATATTCATACGCACTTAACCGCCAATTGGAGCAATGGGAATGCTGGGACAAGGACGCGATTGAAGCAAGACAAAAGAACATGGCAGAGATTGCCTGCCGCTGCTGGCGGATAGATTGATATTTTTCGCTCTCGCTCACTGACAGACAGAAGCCAATGAAAATTGAAGTCGTAGAGTCTCTTGCCTATTCTTATTTGCGGCATGTTCAAAAATGCCAACTGGTGCAAATGAATTGGAAGGCTGGCAATGCTTGGAAAGGTAGGATGGATGCTCGAAGCTTGCAAGATCTTTTTGATGAGATGAAAGAAAAGTTTGATCCCGCTGTTTTCAAGAAGACACAGAGTGCAAGTACATTTTTGAAACAAGCCGAATACGACGTGGTTGGGAGCAGAATGCCCTCGCCGTGGACAGAGGAAACTGCCGTGCTCCACATGATGGATACGGCTTTCCATGAAAACGGTCTAAATTATACCGGTGGTTCAAAGGACAGGGTTCTTAAGAAAATGCTAAGGGCATACTTGGTTGCTCGGCATTACTTTCCCGATATGAAAACTTGTATTTATTTTGCTTCTCCTAAAGTCAATCCGGGTCCTGCGGAAGAGTTGAAAGAGATGTTCGCAGAATTGAGGGACAGATATAGTTCGGTGGAATGGCAACTTCTTATTAATGAAGAATTTAAGACGAAAATATACGAAAAAACTTTGGAGGCAATCGAGGGACATTCCGATGGATCAGAATTATTCGCCCGTGTATACAGACTTATCACTCTCATGGGAATAAAACATTCCAAACCCAAGCCTCCCCCGCCCCCCGAATATTCAGATCCTTCCTTGTCTCTCCAAGACATCGTAAGAAATATTATGAAAATTCTATTGGAGAAGCATCCCTTGCCTCAGGAGGCAATAGAATGGATGTGCGATAAGGATTATGCGATAAAAGAGATGGGACTTTTAATTTCCAATCTTCCTTTGTTAAGACGCAAAAAAGACGGCCGTCTGGTTGACAAATACTCCAGATATTGGAAAAAAACATACGGCGGATTCTATGTATGTTCGCAATGGTGGCAAGCGTATCATACGCATAATGCGAACAGTCTTATTAAGTACTTGGAAAAACTCATCCAAGAATATCCCGAGAATCCTCGTAACGAAGAGTTAACAAAATTGCAGGAAGATCTGAAATCGTTTATTGAATCAATAGAAAAAGATTTCTAAGACAAGTCTTTTCCCTCCCCCTCCCTGGCTACTTGCAGTTAGGCATTTTGTAATCTTTTATTTGTGCCGATATGCTTGACGACTATTTGGCAACTACTTATTAGATGGTATTTGGAGACTACTTGGAGGCTATTTGGCAGATAGCGAACATTGACGGTTACTTTCGAGTTTCCCGAGATTTGACAAGCCGCCGTTGCACTCTCTCGTCCATGCAGACGAGTCCGGCAAAGATCAACGCCATGCCCGGATAGGCTGTGGGTGGCAAGGTTTCACCCAACATCAGCCAACTAAAGACGATTGCGAACGGTGCCACCATGAAGGTCACCAAGGAGGTGCGTGCCGCGCCTATGCCGCCGATTAGGAAGTAATACAACATATAGGCAACACCCGTGGCGATGAAGCCGAGATAAAGAACGGCACCCCATACTTTGAGTGAAAAATGGATTGTCGGCATGCCTTCAAAAAAGAGGATCATGGGAAGGGCAAACAATGCCGCGCACAACATCGTGGCGGCGGCGGAAACAAGCGGGGGATGTTGCACCACAAAGCGTCTGCTACAGACTATGCAAAATGCCTGGCAGAGACAAGCGAGCAGGACATAGATCTGTCCGAGATTGGACAAACTAAAATGCTTGAGCGCATCCCAGCCAAACAGGACGGCGATGCCGCTTGCGCCGGCGAATAATCCCAGACCTTTTAGACGATTTAATCGTTCGTCCGCGAATGCGAAGTGCGCCAAGAGGGCGGTGAAGATCGGGATGGTGGCATTAAGGATGGACGCGATGCCGGATGCGATGTACTGCTGCCCGGCGGTGAGGAGGATGAACGGGGCTACATTAAAGAAGAAACCCAAGAATAAAAAGGGGGACCAGAAGCGCGGGGTTAATGGAAACTTGTGCCCGCGCAGCCGGGCGATGAACATAAACACGATGCCGACCGGCACCAATCGCCAAAATACCGACGAATAGGGGCTGAGTTCTGTGAGGCTAATTTCTATGAAGGGAAAACTCGCCCCCCATACGGCGGCAAAGAGCAGCAATGCAAGCCAGTAGATGATAGGCATAATCGTAATTATATGCGGATCCGCGAACGATGGCATGCCGGCGCGAAAAATCACCGCAGTTGCGAGACGGATTTATCTCAAGTGTCGGATTCCGATCTTCGGAAGAATCGGCGGGCGGTTGTGCGGGAGGCAGTGGCGGGTGGAAATTGCCGGCAGGGCGATGCGATATTATTTCAAAAGGATGATTTCAAAAAGATCATCTTAAAAGTATTCACGATGCTCACAAACAACTCGCGACGGCTCGGGCAGAAACAGACACAAACACGAAGATCCTAAAACCGGATGAGGTGATACAAACAAATGCATTTGGCGATACTTTTTTGCTAAAATAAGCACCAACAACACTAATGATGCATTTTTTACATTTGACACTTCGTCATAAATGGCTTCTCAGGGTGATTTCCATATTCATTCTTGCGGGTATTCTCCTCTTTGCCGGCTGGCCGGACTGGTTGGTGAACATTTTGGGCAATAAAAGAACTTTCATTAATACGCTCCTCAACGGGGTGACCTTGGCGGGGTTGTATTTTTTGGTTGCCGGCGGTTTTACCCTCATCTTTGGATTGATGCGCAATATTAATTTGGCGCACGGCTCTTTGTATTTACTGGGTGCCTATGTGGGCTATGAGGCGGCAAGAATTACAGGGGTCTGGTATATCGGCGGATTGGTGGGTTTTGCCGCCATCGCGCTTGTGGGCGCCGCATTTCAATACTTTATTTTTCGCCCGATGATTAATCAAGAGCTGCGGCAGACTTTGGTGACAATCGGCATTTCCATAGTTTTTGCCGATCTGATGCTGGCGGCTTGGGGAGGTACTACTTATCAATTTACTCCGCCGGAATGGGCGTTCGGGACGGTATCCTTGCCGATTGCCATAGGAACCGCAAAGGACGGCAGTGTCGCTTTTTTTAAGTATCCAACTTTTCGCTTGGCGGTGGTTCTGCTGGCGGTGGTAATAGGATTGTTGCTTTGGTTGTTTCTTCACAAGACACGCACGGGATTGATGGTGCGTGCGGGAGTGGACGATCGCGATATGCTTGAGGCATCCGGTGTTAATATTCAAAGAATTTTTATCATAGTGTTTGCAATCGGCGCGGGCCTTGCCGGTTTCGCTGGCGTCATAGGCGGCACAGCCCTTTCCATTGCTCCCGGCGATGATGTTCGTTATCTGCTTGCGTCTCTTGTGGTTGTCATAGTCGGCGGAATCGGCTCCATTGCCGGCGCGGCCTTGGGGGCATTGATTATCGGGGTTGCCGAACAAGTTGGTTTGGTGTATTTCCCAACCTACGGAGTGATTATTACATTCTTAATTATGGTCGGGGTGCTTGCCCTTCGCCCGCGCGGTCTGCTGGGGAAAAATTGAAGGGCTTTAATATCAAAAATATCAAAACCCTGTCGGCTAAACTCGGCGAGCGGCATCGTTTGGTCGTTTTGATTGTGGGTGCGATCCTGATGATTTATCCTCTGGTCGTGCCAAGTTTTTTCGCGTTTCAAATTGGCGCTTACTCTTTAATTCTTGGCACGATCGCTCTGGCGTTGATGTTCTTGGCGGGATACGGTGGCATGGTCAATCTGGCACAGCTCACCGTAGCGGGAGTTGCCGGCTACCTCGTTGCCATATTAGGCACAAGTAACCTTGGTATGGGGCTTCCTTGGTGGCTGGTTATTCCTCTTGCCATCGCGGGCGGTGCTCTTGCCGGCACATTAATCGGTTTCATCTCCGTGCGTACCGAAGGCATCTATATGATTATGATTACACTGGCGATTTCGGTGGTTTTCTTTTATCTTGTGCGTCAGAACTATGCCGTCTTTAACGGATTTACGGGGTTTGCCGGGGTAAGCCCGCCAAAGATAGCGGGAATCTATCTGCGCGATCCGCTGCCGTTTTATTATCTCGCATTGTTTGTTGCGGCATTTTTCTACTTTAGCGTTCTATGGGTGTCGCGCTCCGGCTTTGGCATCGCCCTGCAAGCGGTTCGCGATAATCCGCGGCGAATGAATTCCCTCGGGTATCCGGTTGTCTTACATAAAATTGTGGCAACCTTTTACGCCGCGGTGATTGCAGCGACCGCCGGCGTACTATTGGTATGGTTTAACGGACGCATTTCTCCCGGCTCGGTGCATATCGGCGCGGTGATTGATATTTTGGTCATTGCAATCATCGGCGGATTGAGACATCCGATAGGCCCTTTTCTTGGCGCGCTACTTTTTGTATTATTGGATAATTTTGCCATAGACCTGATAGACCGAGAACGCTTTAATACTGTCATCGGTATCTTCTTTCTCTTGGTTGTATTCTTATCGCCGGATGGCATACTTGGAATGTGGCAACGCGTTTCTCTCATTCTTTTTCCGACATCACCGGATAAGTTGAAGAAATAACCTGCGGCAAGATGACCGCCCGGCGAGATAAATAATTCTCTTGCCGATTAAATTCGCTTTTTTACTCCAAATGCCTGTGCCGACTTTCTATAATAATAAATGTTGTCCCCTTCGTCTAGAGGCCCAGGACTTCGCCCTTTCACGGCGGCAACAGGGGTTCGAATCCCCTAGGGGACGTTTTTAGATTCTAACAGTATTTAAATATTGATATATTGATTAGATATATGGATTCAAGTAACTAGTGCAACGCCTTGTAAGCCTTATAAACCTTATAAATAGCCCCATTGAATTTTGTCCAATTCAGCGGATTATAATTCCCTGCCTATTAATGCGTTTGGCGTTAAAATTTTAGAACTACAAAATTAAGGTAATATGTTTGTATGGTAGAAGTATTGGAAGATCAAACAATGAAAATTAATCACATTTATAACGAAGATTGCCTTAAGACAATGCAACGGTTTGAAACAAGTTCCATTGATATGATGATCACCTCACCGCCCTATGATAACATAAGGAAGTATTCTGGGAACACTTTTGTATGATCCCACCCATTTCTGGACTTTTGTTGTTTTTGCAAAAACTGGATTGGCGAGAGTTG
The DNA here is from genome assembly GCA_965209035.1 of Gammaproteobacteria bacterium. Taxonomy (GTDB): domain Bacteria; phylum Pseudomonadota; class Gammaproteobacteria; order CBDBNL01; family JAAOII01; genus CBDBPY01. The sequence goes on along the minus strand of OZ242372.1, from coordinate 411,125 downwards.
TTTGAGAGCATAATGGGGACGTTCCAGATTATACCAAGCCAACCACTCGATGAGTTTGGCGTTGAATGCCGGCATATCCTTAACCAAGAGATGCCGCATATGACAACCGAACTCTTCCCAGAGAGTGCGATTAAACCGTTCGCAGTGTGCATTCATTTGCGGTTTCCTTGGATAGGTATACCAGTGGGTGCTGCCGTTTGCGGTCACGACCCGGTGAAAGTCTTTGGCGAACTCACTGCCATTATCGGTGAGGACTTTTTCGATCCGAGTGCCGAGTATGTTTTGCATGGCGGTAAAGAGCCGGGCGGAACTGGCCGAAGCAGCGGAGGTGTCGACACTGACCAGTGAGAAGCGGGAAAATAGGTCAATGCCGACATGCCAATAAAAGCGCCGGCCATCGACGATGCGGACGAGCGTATCAAAGGCAACACATTCACCTCTCCGGCCCGCAACAAAGCGGGTGTCCTTGCGCTCGCGCGGAGCACCATGCCGCGGGCGTTTCGGCACGGACCGCGATGGTTTGCACCGCATCTTATCCGGGTCATCGGCAATGATGCGAGAGAGCGTTGATTGGCTGGGCAGCGGCAGCCCGCGCTGCTGACACCATTCGGGTAACAAGCAGACCAGTTTACCGGCACCGATGTTCGGACGCTGTTGTCGCCAAGACCGGATCTTGGTAATCAGTGCCGGTGGCCAGGTGTTGGACCGCTTGGGCTGATACCCATAGTTGTTCGCCAGTTCATCGACCCCGCCTTCACGGAAACGCCGCTGCCACTCGTAGAATGTAGCACGACTGATCCTGGTATGATCCAACGCGGCCGCGACACCATGTTTGCGCGCGAACGCCAAGGTGTCCAGTTTTATTTTGGTGGTTTTAGACATGTTTAAATATTGATTTGCTAAAACCACCATTTTATTGAAACCGCGCACGCGATAACCAATGTAGCGTAAACGTGTTCCTCTCATTTCCAATGTGCAGTCCGGCTGCCCTCACAAACCATACCGTCTCGCCAGCGGATACACCTAGACAGTTTTATCAACAACAAGCCTCCGCTGTCTGCGGCGGTGAGAGCAAAACAGCTATCCGTCCTTCTTGCCCGTTTCATTCATCTAGCTCCACATACCGAAGACCCGTTGCCGGATCTATTTTCGACCCGTCCGACAGAACCTCCGGACGCTTGATCTGAGGACGCACAATACCAAACTCAGAGTCCAGAACCTTTATGAGATCATGCAACTTTTTCACAATTCACATCAATTGCAAAGGAATTGCATCGCGTCTTGAAATTGGGCGGTGTCCTGGTTTGGATAGTCAATGATCAAACAAAAGAGGGGGATGAAAGCGGAACTTCTTTTCGCCAGGCTTTGTATTTTAAGCGGGTAGGATTTAATCTCTTTGATACGATGATTTACCTTAAGCCGCCGCGCGGTGCTTGCGGGGACAATCGGACATACTGGCAAAGTTTTGAGTATATGTTCGTCCTTTCTAAAGGGAAACCCAAAACAATTAATCTTATAAGAGACCGAGAAAATAAAGACAGCCGAGATGGCGATGTTAGTAATAAAAGATTATTTGGCGGGGAATTGAAACAGGTGATTAGAAAGGGATATGACAAGACAGGGAGGCGCACCAATGTGTGGCAATATAACATCGGTAAGGGTCATTCTGCCAGTGATTCTATTGCATACGGTCATCCCGCAATATTTCCGGAAGAGTTGGCAAAAGATCATATCTTGTCTTGGAGCAATGCGGGTGAGATTGTGTACGACCCCTTTATGGGAAGCGGAACCACCGCCAAGATGGCAATGTTAACCGGCCGCAATTTTGTCGGAAGTGAAATATATGAACCGTATGCTGCAATTGCCAATAAACGATTACGAGAAATATTTAAAGAAGAACAAAAAAGAATACCCATCCCGATTTCCGCCGTATTGTGAAACATTTTGAAACACTTTAAAACATTGCGAAGTATTGTAAAACCGGAACTCGCGAGAACAAATGAACAAATGCATAGAATGCGGAACGAACAAGGCGGCAGAAAAATACTGTGCGGACTGTTTGGGAAAAACAAAAATCTGTCGACTTTGTCAAAAAAGGAAATCTCTTTTTGCATTTCAAAAAAATTAAAGAACTGTCAGTGGCAGAATATCTCGCCGAGGTGATTGTATAGAATGTCGAAAAATAAAAAAACCGATATCAAGAAAGAGAAAGACAGAATACGAACAGCAGCATCCTCGCCCGGCAATTGGCGAAAAATTTTATTGTCCGGTGTGCCGGAAAACGATCACTCGTCAATATACAAATGATGTCGTGATAGATCACGACCATAAGACCGGTGAGATAAGAGGATGGGTCTGCCGGCAATGTAATTCAAGCATGGGGATGATGGATGACGACATTACCATTCTTAAACGCGCAATAAAATGGCTTAAAAGAATCTTATGAATGATCTCGGCTTCCGCGGGGATCTCTAACTGCTACTTTCTTAAACGCACCCAAGATTTAAGTGATTAGTGCATTCCCTTGAATTCTACAAAATTCAAGGAAACCTTTCAAGGTGTTGCACTAGTTACTTGAATTCACACCTTATAAAAGACTGCCTATATCCAAACAGTCAACGGGGCGGGCGATGCCTCGGATTTTTTAGGTACTCGTTCAAAAAATCGGATCTTCAACTTAATGATTTTAGGGAATGATATACAATTCCCCCCACACTGTCTCGCCAGCGGAAGCACCGCGACAGTTTTTCAACAACATGCCTCCGTAGCTCGCACCGTAAAGATTGGAGCAGTTCACATTCCATTTTGCCCGCTTCATTAATCTATCTTCACATACCTTGAGCCGCTTGCCGGATCTCTCTTCGTCCTGCCCGACAGAACCTCCGGTACTTGGTCTTTGATCTGAGGACGCACAATGCCCAACTCAGAGTTCAAAGCCTTTTTGAGATTATGCACTGTCAGTACAATGATTTTGAAAAATCTAAAAATTTTTTCGAAGTCAAGCTATCTACTTGAATTCACAATACTTCTTATCGCTTCTTATATAAGAAAACTTATATAAGTTCTTTTATATAAGCTCTATGCGGGAGCCGACCGAATTTCGGTGAGATTACCCGTGTAAGGACGCAACGCGTCCGGAATTCTGACCGAACCGTCCGCAGTTTGATAGTTTTCCATGACGGCAATGAGTGTGCGACCAACCGCCAAGCCGGAAGCATTCAAAGTGTGCACCGGGACATTGTTGCCCCGGATATTCACTCTTGCCAGCATCCGCCTTGCCTGATATTCGCGGCAGTTGCTGCAAGAAGAAATCTCCCGATAGTTGTTTTGTCCGGGCAACCAAACTTCCAGATCATAGGTTTTTGCGGCCGCATGCCCGATATCGCCGCCGCACAGAGTAACCACCCGATAAGGCAGTTCCAGTCTTTGCAAGATATTTTGGGCCTGTTCGCACATCTCTTCCAGAGCCTCTTCGGATTTTTCCGGATGGGTAATCTGCACCAACTCCACCTTGTCAAACTGGTGCAGGCGCAGCATCCCCTTGACATCCTTGCCGTAACTGCCGGCTTCGCTGCGAAAGCAGGGGGAGTGTGCGGTGAGTTTCAAAGGCAGTTCTTCGGGTTGAAAGATACGGCCGGCGGCGACATTGACCAAAGGCACTTCGCCGGTCGGGATCAGGCAATAGTCGGTTTCTTGCAGGTGAAACAGGTCTGCGGCAAACTTCGGTAGCTGTCCGCTATTGACCAGTGCTTGTTTGTTGACGATCACCGGCACATAAACTTCCGTGTAGTTGTGTTCGCGAATATGTATATCCAACATCATTTGGATGAGGGCCCGATGCAGCAGCGCCAGTTCGCCTGAAAAAAGTGTAAAACGGCTGCCGGCCATGCGGCTGGCCATGGCCATGTCTTGCCAATTCGGCAAGATCTCATAATGTTGTTTTGGCTTAAATAAAAACTTCGGTATGTCGCCGTGCACCAATTCCGTTCGGTTAGAGGTTGCGTCTTTTCCTTCGGGGACGGAATCATCCGTCAGATTGGGCAGTTGTAATTGCAATTCCAGCAGGGCGGCGAGAGCTTCGTTTAGTTTTTCCGTTTCCCGTTTAATCCGTTGCTGCACCTCCTGCATTTGTTTTTTCAGATGCTCGGCATCTTGATTATTTTTGATCAGAACGGCAATTTCTTTGGCGCCGACTGTGCGCCGATGCCTTAGTTCTTCCACCTCCGTTTGAACATTTTTCCGCCGTTGCTCCAACAGCGCATAGTGTTTTGTATCAAATGTCAGGCCGCGTTTTTTACAAGAATTGGCGACGAGTTCGGGATGCTGACGCAAAAATTGTGGATCAAGCATCTCGGGCTATTCGTAGTTTGATTTTTCTTTTTCCAAACGCTCTTTGGCTTCCACGGAATAGAGTGCGGTAGGGCTAAGCAGCAGTCTTTTTAATCCAATCGGCTTCCCGGTTTCCAAACAGTAGCCGTATTCTCTTTTTTCAATCGCGAGCATCGCCAGTTCAATTTTTCGGAGGAGGTTTTGTTCGCGGTTAATCATTCTTTCCAAAAGAGAAACATCCTCGCGCACGGAGGCGACATCCGCGATGTCCGCCGCCCGCAATTTTTCTTGCTCGCTTTTGAGGCGGGCCCTAAATTCTCCCGACACCAAATTAGAATCTCTGTGTTGCCGGGACAAAAGATCATTAAAGAATTCCAGTTGTTCTTCGGACATGTACTTACTTTGCGACTGGCGCAGCAGTTTGGATTTGGTTAGTCCGCTTTTTTTTATTACTTTTGAATTGGATGCCGACTTGGCAGCGGAAGGTTTTTTAACGGAGTGTTTCATACTTTTATTCTAACTTTATTGCCTAAAAACATTTTATGGTATTTATCGGATACTTTTTGATAGTCATAAATCATCAAAAAGATGATTGTCTTAAAATCTCGGTCCAACGCCGGTTCGCTGCATATGCGGCACCTAAACCGCAGGTAAATGTTAAACAGCACCGGCAGGCTCACCTTGGTGATATCGGTTTCTTTGTTTTTGTAAGGGCATTTGTAGCCCGGTTTTGCAAGGGCGTAAAAATCCCGGTGATACACTTGCATGGTCTTAAGCAGCCGGATAATGCCGTTGGCATCCTGTGGGTTTTGACTTGCCACGGAGTTGCAGCCGAAGAAATAGCGGAGTTTGTTCGCATACAAAACTTCGGCAAGACCTTTCCAGAGAAGAAAAAACACACCGGCTTTACGATGGTCCCTGGCAATACAGGCCCTGCCGATTTCGAGCATATTCTTTTGGATGACTTCGGAGAAAATACCCAGATCAAAGATTCCGGAACTGTAAAACCCCAATCCCGCTTTCGCCATTGCATAATTCTGAATTCTGTAGGTGGCAATCACCCGGTTATTGGGCTTGTAAACGATGATGAGATGTTTGAATTGCGGATCATATTCGTCACGATCCAGACCTTCCATATAAGAACGATCCAATCCTTCATCCAACTCCAAGTTAAATACTTCAAACCTCAGTTTTTGGACCTGGCGGATTTCTTCGGGCGTTGCGGCGATTTTCGTTTGGTAAGATTCGTTTGCCCCCAAAGTTTGAGGTATGCGTAGGTGAGTGGGTTCGCCTTTCATATGTAAAATATCAATTATAAGATAAGAAAACATGAGATAACAAATGACAACTATTTTGCAAAAAAATTGCCCCCCGGTGCCGTCATCGTCTTTTGTGCCGAATCTGTTCCCAAGCCTGTCAGATGCTTAATGTGGATCGCATTAGCGTATCACAGGAAAAGAGTCCTGTTTTGCGTGAGTTAAGTTTCACCTTGAATCGCGGTGAAATCGGTGCGGTGATGGGGAAAAACGGGGCGGGTAAGACCAGTCTGTTGCATAGTTTGGCGGGGTTTTTACAGTTGGATGCCGGCGCGATTTGTTTTGGCGACCGCGTTCTTTCCACCGCGGACTGGGTGCTGCCGCCGGAAGAACGCGGTGTCGGCATGGTATTTCAAGATTACGCCTTATTTCCGCATTTGAATGTGCGCGAGAATATCCTGTTTGGCACAGGCAATCAATCCGCCAAGAGACGCAAAGACAATCTGCGGACCGTTTTGGAACTGACACAAACAAAGAGATTTCTTACAAAGTATCCCTATGAATTGTCCGGCGGAGAGCAACAGCGAGTTGCCTTGGCGCGCACCCTGATCACCGAGGTGCAGTTAATGGTGTTTGACGAACCGTTTGCCAACTTGGATGCGGATCTAAAACATAGTTTGTCTTTTGGAGTGAGGCACTTCTTAAAGGACAGAAACATCACCGCCGTTGTGGTCAGCCATAACAAGGTGGAGGCCCTGAATACTTGCGACAAGATTGGACTGATGCAAGGGGGTTGCCTGACAAACTGGACCGACAAGAGAGAACTAACCCCCGAACCGGGTAATATGCTGTACTTCTCTCCTTAAAAAGAAAAGACAAGCATAGAAGGGGTATTTATCGCAGGTGCGCGTATTGCTGTACTTCAAACTATGTGTTCACCGCGCTTCCCGCTAATCAGAAGATTAAGCAAGTAAAGGGCGGGTATCCCGGCGGCTATCAGTGTCAGTGCGGGTAAGGACGCGGCCGTCAAGCGTTCATCCGAAGCATACTGATAGGTGTATGTGGCAAGAGTTTCAAAATTAAACGGACGCAACATCAGGGCAAGGGGTAACTCTTTGGCGGTTTCGGCAAAGATGATGAGAGTCGCCCCCAGAATGCTTGTTTTAATGAACGGAAAGTGAATTTTACGAAAAAGTGCCAGCCGGCTGATGCCGAAACCGCGTGCCGCCTTTTCCACGGAAGGCGTAATTTTTTCCAAGCTGTTGTGTAGCATTCGGTTCATCGGCGAAGAAAAACGAACGGAATAGGCGTACACAAGGGCGAGCAGACCGCCGCCGAGAAGGGACATTCCCGCCAGATCGTTAATCCGCGTAAAAATCCAGATCACCGCCAGCCCCATCAGTGTTCCCGGCAGTGCATAGCAAATATTGATACTTTGTCCGAAAGAACGCCAGGCGGAGCTAAGCGGCCGCGTTGCATAATTGATGGCTAACCCGACCAGGGCGCAACACAAAATGACGGTCATGGCAAGAAAGAGAGTATTGGCAAGAGGTTGCAGCAAAGACAAGGCGAAGGATGGCAACTGCTTGCTCGCGCCATACACCAGATAGCCGGTCGGAATCACAAAGCCAATGATAATTGGCAACAGGCAGAAGCAGCAGGCAACCGTGCCCGGCAGCGGCGGCAGAGGGCTCACGGATAGCTTGCGGCCGCGGCTCATATTTTCAAAGCGCTTGCGCCGTCCGAGCAGTCGGTTTTCAATGAGCAGGATGACCGCCAATAAGAGCAGCAGCCACAAACTTAATCGCAAAGCGGTGCTAAAACTTCCCAAGCCGAGCCATGTCCGATAGATCCCCAGCGAAAGCGTATTAATGGCATAGTAACTGACCAGGCCAAAATCATTCACTATTTCAATGACGGCCAAAAGAAACCCGAAACTGACAAAGGGCAATGCCATAGGCAAATGGATGCGCCAAAATACCCGGTTTGGATTAAGCCCGAGACTGCGTGCCGCCAGCGGATAGTCGGCGGATTGCTGGTCAAACGCGACACGACTGAATATGTAAACATACGGATATAAGTTCATACCAAACAACAGAATACCCGTGAACATATTGCGCACGCTTACCGGATAGCCGTCCAGCATATCCGCATAGATGAATCCGGAAAGGTACACCGGACATGCGAGAGGTAACAATAGCAGCCAGCGCAGTTGGCGGCGCAAGGGAAATACATAGTGTGTTATCAGCCAGGCGGCGGACAGCCCCCACAACAAACACAAGGCGCCTCCGCCCAGAGACAAAACGACAGTGTTGCCAAGATAGTGGGCGAGAGAACGAACGGGAAACCCGCTTTGGTAAGAGAACTCTTCCGCCATTGCCAGCAGGAGCAACGCGGCCGGTGATAAAAATATCAACAACCATAAAACAACAACGGATAACTTGGCAAAGACTTGCGAATATCCAAAAGAATAATGATGCATTAAATGATGGAAAGGAATGATTGAAAGGGTGAATTCAACTGAATACTTCAATAACTGTTCGGCTGCCGCAGCAGCCGAATTGCCCGGTTATTTTTCGGTAAGATTAATGGTCAATACCGATCCGATTGACCATTTCTTGCGCGTTTGCGGTAAATCCGGCAATGGTATCCAAAGATAATTGCTGTGGCTCAAAATTGCCGAATTGCGCGTTCAAAAAGTCCGATGCTGGAATACCCCGGACAACGGGGAACTCGTTGTTGACAGACGCATAGTATGCTTGCGCCCATTTGTCTGCCAGGAACTCCATCAGTTTTTTTGCCGGCTTCGCATTCGGCGCATACCGCGCCAATGCCATACCGGAGATGTTCACATGTGTGCCGCCTTTTTTAAGAGTCGGCGTGATAACCCGAATATTGCGGGTCCATTTTGTATCATCCGCCGCCAAGAGTGCGAAGTAATAGGAATTGGCAACCGCATAGTCACAGACACCCAGGGTGATCCCCTTGATTTGTGCCCGATCATTTCCTTGCGGCTTGCGTGCCAGATTTTTCTTCACTCCTTTGAGCCAGTTTTCGGTTGCCGGTAACCCGTTTTGGGCGATTAAAGAAGCCGTCAAGCCGAGGTTATAAATATGACTGAGCGGGCGACTGCATATCCGATCCCCCAAACCGTTTTTGGCAAGGTCCGAATAACTTGCAACCTCACCGAGCGGCGCGCGTTTGGGGTCATCGCTTGCATAGATGACACGCACACGCCGGGTTAACCCAAACCAGTGGTTGTCCGGATCGCGCAGGGTTGCCGGGACATTCCGCAGAATCTTGTCGGAGCGAACCGGTTGCGTTAGTTCCAGTTTTTTTAACTCCGCCAAACGATACACATCCGTCGTTAGTATGAGGTCGGCGGGACTTCCGGTCCCTTCCAACCGCATTCTTTCGGCTATGCCGGCATTGATATACAGAACATTTGTTTCAATCTCTGTTTTTTTGGTGAACTCATCCAACAGAGGACGAACCAAATGGACTTGACGATACGAATAAATGTTGACCTTCTCGGCGGAGTAGGCAACATTTCCAAACAAACTTGTTGAAATCAACAGAGCCAGTGTGGAAGCATACAATAACAGAAAATTGTTCGGTATGAACAAGGCCTTTACAACAATTTTCGTGTTTTTGAATGTGAGTTTCATAGTATTTTGATTATAACATAGGGGATATATGCGTGTTTTTCATACGGGGGCTGCCTCCTACTTCCTGCCTCCTGCCTCTTGTCTCCTGCCTCTGTGCGCGAACGGATATAATTCTTACAGAGACATTAAAAAAATGCATAAAATTCGTTATTGTTGTTTACTTGGCAACTGCACGCACTTATCTTCTTATCCGGGAGTGGAACGCAAGCAGTGGCATATGGTCCCGGGAGACGGCTTGACAGATTATCGGCGCATCACATCTTTTTTAGAGGGGCATTATGATTTTGTTTATGACCCCCGGCAACCGGATCTGGTCATCTTGAAGGTGACGGCAGCCAAACCGCCGATGCCTATTTTGCCGTTTATGTTTTACAAACTGGCGGTTGTTGCCCGCCGTATTTGGGGCGGAACACCTCTTCTCATTTCTTCCTGTTACGAAGCAATTCCTTTGGAACTGCGTAACCTGGACAGAATCTACAGCAGCCAGCCGCCCGCCCCCGGCAATATTTCTTGTGGTTTTGCCGGAGATCTGTTATTTGCAAAAAACTCTCCTTGGTTAAAGTATCGCGGGCAACCCAAATCCAAATTTTGTAACTACCTGTATGCAAACGATGCGCTGCCGCTGACAAATGTGCGCCGGGCATTTTGTAAAATCATGATGCGATACAAACACATAGATGCGCCGGGGATGTGGATGTCCCTTAACAACATGCAATTGCCCGACAACCTGGCGGGCAAAAAAAACTTACTTGCCGAAACCTGGACAAAGAAACTGCTCTGTATTAAAAACTACAAGTTCACCATCGCTTTTGAGAACAGGGTGTCTCCCGGCTATGTCACGGAAAAAATAGAACACCCGCTTGCTGTGGGGAGTATTCCAATTTATTGGGGCAGTCCCAACATAGGCGATTACTACAATCCAAAGTCTTTCATTAATTGCCGCGATTATGCAAGTTTTGACGAGGTTGTTGAACGGGTGATAGAAATTGATAATAACCCGACTCTTTACCGCGAGTACATCAAGGCGCCGCCGGTCCTTCCCGACAGTCATTTTGATGCTCTCGCGCGGAAGATACTCGCGGAATGGGATGTCTTATATGCCGAAATTTGCCGCCGGCGCCCGCCCGGCGATGCGGCGCCCGGGGGCATTTGGGCGACGAGAACCGCTCGTCTTGGGTGGATGCTGTTGCGTAACGCGGATCATGATCTCGCCTATCTTTCTTTTGTTGCTTCTCACAGACTTCGCCGACTAAAAGAAATTCTTCGCCGAAGTTGAGATGACGCTGCTTCCTTTAACAGTGGCTTACCTTGATAGTTGTTTGCCTTAATAGCTGTATTCCTTTAATACAATACGAAGCGAATGCATGCATCATCCCGGCAAGGTTTGGGAATCGGGGGTTGGAATGGCCTGTTCTCACATTAAAGAACCCATTTTTACAAAAACACACAAATTCCAAAATTGGGACGGATCATACAAGTTATTAAAGAAAAAGCCGGCGAAATATGGTAAACTACGATTACGAATTATTTAATTCACACCCCTTAATTATTTAGGAGAAACTATGTTATTAAAACCCAAAGACTATTTATTATGAGTACATTTCAAACACAAACTATCAGTAGCAACTGCATCCTTGCGGACGGACAACCGGCACGCAACGCTATCAATCTATTATTGACAATCACCCTGTCGGCTGTCTGCATTGCCCTACTCGCCGCCTGTGGCGGTGGCGGCGGAGGTGGTTCCGGCGTCGGTGGTAACTCACTTCCCGGTGTTTCCGATCTAAAAATTATTCCGGCTGAAAGCAGTTTGCGGCTCAGTTGGACCAATCCGAATCGCACCGATATCAGCGACTTCAGGATCAGTTGGGTGAGTACGACTCCGCCCGCATCAGACTCGGAATTTACCGGGGATGAGGCGGATCAGGCCGCCCTGGCGATGACGGGCTATGTGCTTGATGGCCTGACAGACCGCACCGATTACACAGTCAGTGTGTCCATCCTGTATGAAGGCGGCGGTGTATCCAAGGTGGTCTCGGGTCCGATGCGTCGGCCCGGGAAAAACACGGACGGTGACACTCTGCCGGATAGTCTGGATCCGGACGATGACAATGACGGTGTGAATGACGATGTCGACAACTGCCAACTGGTAAAGAATGCGGGCCAAACCAATACGGACAATGTGAATGGCGAGGGCGATGATCAAGGCGATGCCTGTGACCCGGACGATGACAATGACGGTTTTCCGGACGAAGCAAACGAGACGATGCCGGCGGATGTGGACGACAATAATAACGGTCTCATAGAAATCCACACTTTGGATGACTTGGCGCGGCTGCGCGATGATCTGAATGGCAATGGGACGGATGATGGCAATATTGACGCGGTTACCGCCGTGGGTGCTGTGGGTTGCCCGAGTTCCGGCTGCAATGGCTACGAGTTGACCCGTTCGCTGAATTTTAGCGATGCGGATTCCTATGACGATAACAGCGGTAACAGCAAGAATATGGCTGCCTGGACGAGCGGCCGCGGCTGGGATCCGATCGGTTCTTGTTTGAGTGCTACTGTTTGCTCATTCCCTTATACGGCGATGCTTGACGGTCAAGGTTACAGCATTGCCGATCTGTTTATCAGTGCACTCGGTGGTGTGCAAGGTGTGGGGTTATTTGCGGCGTTGTATGGCGGCCGTATCCAAAACTTACATCTCCGGAATGCACACGTCGGTGGCGCCAAAAGTAATGTAGGTCTGCTAGTGGGTACTGTGGGTTTTAATGGGAATAACCGCATTCGGAATGTATCGGTTATGGGAGGCAGTGTGATGAGCCCGGGAGCCGCCGGAGTGGGCGGGCTGGTTGGGTATGGTATTAGGGCTAATATTCGCTATGCTCATATATCCGGTGTCAGTGTTTCCGGGCTAATTCAGGCTGGCGGACTGGTTGGGTATGGGCAGTCTGCCAATATTCGCTATGCGTATGCGTCCGGCGTAGATGTTTCCGGGAATGATGCTGTTGGCGGGCTGGTTGGGTATGGAGAGTCTGCTAATATTCGCCATGCTTATGTGTCCGGCGGAAGTGTTTCCGGGAATGGTAATGTTGGCGGACTAGTCGGGGTTGGGACGCGTGCTAATATTGGCTTTGCTTATGCGTCCGGCGGAATAGTTTCCGGGAGTGGCGGTGGTCTGTTGGGCTCTGCTAGTGATTCCACAATCGTTGAAGATTCCTATTGGAATACGGAGACCACCATGCGGTCAACCAGTGCAACCAACAGTACCGGTGATGTTTTCGGTATGGGCCTGACCACCGCCGAACTGCAAGGCCCAACCGACTTCACGGGGGACTATGAATTCTGGGGCAACTTCTGGTGCGATCCGAATACGGGCGATGAGATGGAAAGTGCCGCCGCGTTGGATGCTCCTTTTGTTCGTGTCTGGGATCTCGGTAACAGCACACAATATCCGGCTCTGAACTGCATGCCCGGTGGCCTGGCAAGACAGAGACAATAACGCAATAACGCAAGGATTACCATTCATTACTTTGGAACTATATTACAAACCTATTACAAAAAGAAATTATGAAAATATTTGCAATAAAAACTATCAGTAGCAACTGCATTGCATGCATTGCTGCGGCCGGCCAAAGGGCACGCAACGGTATCAATCTATTATTGACAATCGCCCTGTCGGCTGTCTGCATTGCCCTACTCGCCGCCTGTGGCGGCGGTGGTTCCGGTGGCGGCGGTGGTAACCCACTTCCCGGCATTTCCGACCTGAAAATTATTCCGGCCGAAAGCAGTTTGCGGCTCAGTTGGACCAACCCGAATCGCACCGATATCAGCGATTTCAGGATCAGTTGGGTGAGTACGACTCCGCCCGCATCAGACTCGGAACTTACCGGGGATGAGGCGGATCAATCCGCCCTGGCGATGACGGGCTATGTACTTGATGGTCTGGCAGACGGCATCGATTACACGGTCAGTGTGTCCATCCTGTATGAAGGCGGCGGTGTATCCAAGGTGGTCTCGGGTCCGCTGCGCCGAACCGGGGACAACACAGACGGTGACACTCTGCCGGATAGCCTGGATCCGGACGATGATAATGACGGTGTGGATGATGGCGACGACAATTGCCGGCTGGTAAAGAATGCGGACCAAACCAACACGGACAATGTGAATGGCGATGGTGATGATAAAGGCGATGCCTGTGACCCGGACGATGACAATGACGGTTTTCCGGACGAAGCAAACGAGACGATGCAGGCGGATGTGGACGACAATAATAACGGTCTCATAGAAATTCACACTTTGGATGACTTGGCGCGGCTGCGCGATGATCTAAATGGCAATGGAACGGATGATGACAATATTGACGCGATTATTGCCGTGGGTGCTGTGGGTTGCCCGGGTTCCGGCTGTAATGGCTATGAATTGACTCGCTCGTTGAATTTCAGCGATCCGAATTCCTATGACGATAAGAGCGGTAACAGCGAGAATATGGCTGCCTGGACAAGCGGCAGCGGCTGGCAGCCGATTGGTTCCTGTGCTCAGAATAATAATAATTTTTGTAACTCCTTTTATACGGCGATGCTTGACGGTCAAGGTTACAGCATTGCCGATCTGTTTATCAATGCGAGTCAGAAAAAGGTCGGTGTCGGGTTGTTTGCTGTGTTCAATGGCCGTATTCAAAACCTGCATCTCCGGAATGTGCACATCCGTGGCGGCTTACATAATGTGGGTACGCTAGTGGGTACTTCGGGTAACGGTAGGGATGCCCGCATACGGAATGTATCGGTTACGGGCGGTAGTGTGATGAGACCGGGTAGCAACAGAATGGGCGGACTGATTGGGGATGGACTTTTTACTGACATTAGATATGTTCATGTATCCGGTGTCAGTGTTTCCGGAGGAATTGAAACTGGCGGACTGGTAGGGTATGGGGAGCAAGCGGTTATTCGCTATGCTTATGTGTCCGACGTAGATGTTGTCGGGAATCGTGCTAGTATTGGCGGACTGTTTGGGGGGGGGCAGTCTGCCGATATTCGTCATGTTTATGTGTCCGGCGGAAACGTTTCCTCCGAGGATGGGCAGGTTGGTGGACTGGTTGCGACGACGAATGCGAATACGCAAATTCATTTTTCCTATGCCGCCGGTGGGCCTATTTCAGGCTCCGGTGAGGTTGGCGGTTTGATTGGCAGAGCTGAAGGTCAATCAATCGTTAATGCCTCTTATTGGGATACGGAGACCACCATGCAGTCAACCAGTGCCGGCACTGATCTTGGCATGGGCAAGATCACCGCCGAACTGCAAAACCCTGAAGATCTCGACTTCACGGGGATCTATCAATTCTGGGGCAACTTCTGGTGTGATCCGAATACGGGCGATGAGTTGGAAAGTAAGACCGAGCCGGAGGATGATCGTTTCATCCGTGTTTGGGATCTCGGTAACAGCACACAATACCCCGCACTTAGATGCGTTCCCGGTGGCCTGGCAAGGCAGAGACAATAACACAATAACGCGAGGATTACCCTTCATTATTTTAGAACTATATTACAAACCTATTACAAAAAGAAATTATGAAAATATTTGCAATAAAAACTCTCAGTAGCAACTGCATTGCATGCATCGTCGCGACCGGGCAAACGGCACGCAATGGTATCAATCTATTATTGACAATCGCCCTGTCGGTTGTCTGCATTGCCCTACTCGCTGCCTGTGGTGGAGGAGGTGGTGGTGGTTCCGGTGGCGGTGGCACTCCTCCTCCCGGTGTTTCCGACCTAAAAATTATTCCGGCTGAAAGCAGTTTGCAACTCAGTTGGACCAACCCGAATCGCACCGATATCAGCGACTTCAGGATCAGTTGGGTGAGTACGACTCCGCCCGCATTAGACTCGGAACTTACCGGGGATGATGCGGATAAGGCCGCCCTGGCAATGGTGGACTATGTACTTGATGACCTGACAGATGAGAGCAATTACACAGTCAGTTTGTCCATCCTGTATGAAGACGGCGGTGTATCCAAGGTGGTCTCGGGCCCGCTGCGCCGAACCGGGAACAACACAGACGGTGACACTCTGCCGGATAGTCTGGATCCGGACGATGACAATGACGGTGTGAATGACGATGTCGACAACTGCCAACTGATAAAGAATGCGGACCAAACCAATACGGACAAGATGCTGCCGGGTGGCGGCGATGCACTAGGCGATGCCTGTGATCCGGATGTAGACGATGACACACACCTGAATACGGTAGATGTGGACGACAATAATAACGGTCTCATAGAAATCCACACTTTGGATGACTTGGCGCGGCTGCGCGATGATCTAAATGGCAATGGGACGGATGATGGCAATATTGATGCGATTGACGCTGTGGGTGCTGTGGGTTGCCCGGGTTCCGGCTGTAATGGCTATGAATTGACTCGCTCGTTGAATTTCAGCGATCCGGATTCCTATGCCAAGGGCAGCGATAAGATGGCTGCCTGGACAAATCGCAGCGGCCACGGCTGGCAGCCGATCGGCTCCTGTGACTTTTTTAGTGCTCTTTGCTCAGCAGATGCTTATGCGGCGATTCTTGACGGTCAAGGTTGGAGTATTGCCAATCTGTTTATCAGTGCGCCTGGTGGTTCGGTTGGTGTGGGGTTATTTGCTGCGTTGAATGGCCGTATCCAAAACTTACATCTTTCGGATGCACGCGTCGGTGGCGGCTCGCATTATATCGGTATATTAGTGGGCTCTGTGGGTTTTAACGGGAATAACCGCATTCGGAATGTATCGATTACGGGCGGTAGTGTGATGAGTCCGCCCGGCAACAGAGTGGGCGCACTGGTTGGGGAAGGTCTGAATGCTAATATTCGCTATGTTCATGTGTCCGGTGTCAGTATTTCCGGGGAACTTAGTGTTGGCGGACTGGTTGGGTATGGGGAGCGAGCGGATATTCGCTATGCTTATATGTCCGGCGTAGATATTTCCGGGAATGAACCTGTTGGCGGACTGGTCGGGCATGGGCAGTCTGCCAATATTCGCCATGCTTATGTGTCCGGCGGAAGAGTTTCCGGGAATTTGCAAGTTGGCGGACTGGTCGGGAATGGGTCACCTACTAATATTGGCTTTGCTTATGCGTCCGGCGGAAGAGTTTCCGGGAATAGTGATGTTGGCGGTCTGTTAGGCTCTGCTAATGATTTCACAATCGTTGAAGATTCCTATTGGAATAATGAGACCACCATGCGACCAACCAGTGCAACCAACAGTACCGGTGATGTTCTCGGTATGGGGCTGCTCCCCACTGACTTGCAAACCCCCGAAGACCCCGACTTCACGGGGATCTATGCCGCCTGGGGCAACTTCTGGTGCGATCCGAATACGGGCGATGAGAGGGAAAGTGAGACCAAGCCGGAGGATGATCGTTTCATCCGTGTTTGGGATCTCGGTAACAGCACACAATATCCGGCTCTGAACTGCATGCCCGGCGGTCTGGCGGCACAAGGCCGAGACAAACAATAACGCAATTAACGAAGAACAAGCACAGGCTTTTTGTTAGAGCAAAGCAGCCTGGGCGGTTGGTAAACTCGTCGCCCCGGCATTTCGGTGCAATCTAACAAACTAATCTGCCTAACTAACCAGCCCGCCCGTTTGTCTGTCCCTCCGCTTGCCCGGGCAAGGTCACCGGTTCGCTTCGGATAGCAACACACAAAAAACCGCAAGAACCTATAAAAACCCACAACAATATAAACATCCAAAACCGGGCGGAATTGGACGGTGAAATGATGCATAAAAAATCAATTCTTGGGCGGATAGCGGATTTTACTTATAAACAGACGGGCTCCGGTGCTAAAATAAGGGAAACACGCGATGAATAACACTCCGAACAACGCTCCAAAACTCTGTTTATTAACCGGCAATTCCAATCCGGAATTGGCGCAGAGCATTGCCAAGTGCCTTGGAATGTCTTTGGGTGACGCCGCGGTCGGTCGTTTCAGCGACGGCGAGGTTTCGGTGGAAATTAATGAAAATATTCGCGGCAAGGATGTGTTTTTATTGCAGTCCAATTGCAAGCATCCCAATTATTATCTGATGGAGTTGTTATTACTGGCGGATGCCGCCCGCCGTGCGTCGGCGGCCCGTGTGACAGCGGTTATGCCGTATTTCGGTTATGCCCGTCAGGATCGCCGACCGCGTTCGCAGCGGGTGCCAATTAGTGCCAGAGTGGTGGCGGATGCTATGGTGCATGCCGGTGTGGATCGGATGCTGACCGTGGATCTGCATGCCGACCAAATTCAAGGATTTTTTAGCATCCCTGTGGACAATGTTTACAGCACGCGCATTCTTGTAGAGCATCTGAAAAAAAAGAATACCAACATCGGCGGACCGGTTGTTGTTTCACCGGATATCGGCGGGGTCTTGCGAGCCCGCGCTTTTGCCAAATCTCTGGATCAGAGTGCTTTGGCTATTGTTGACAAGCGTCGCCCAAGCCCCAATCATTCGGAAGTGATGAACATCATCGGCGATATCAAAGACAAGGTTTGTATTCTGGTGGATGATATGGTGGATACCGCAGGCACCCTGTGCGGTGCGGCCAACGCCTTGAAGAAGGGCGGCGCCTTGCGCGTTTTTGCTTATGTGGTGCATCCCGTGTTGTCCGGTCGGGCGTTGGATAACATCATCGCATCGGAGTTGGACCACCTGGTCGTTTCCGATACGATTGCGTTGGACGAGAAGGTCCGGAACTGCCCGAAGATAGAACAGATTACTCTTGCCCCCCTGTTGGCGGAAGCCATTCGGCGCGTTGCCCATGAAGAGTCCATCATTGCGCTTTTTTAACGGTTTCAAACGGATGCGACGGAAATTTTGCCGTTTGCCGGAGGCGGGGCAGCGGGACTGGAAAATTTACGGATTATGTCTGTCAGCGGTCAATTTGAAAGTTGTTTTGTAGTAAAATAGATTCAATAGAACTTTAATTAAACTCTAAAAATTTGAGCACAACTTAATAAAATTATGGAATTAAATCTTGAATATCAGCCGCGGGAGGTTACCGGAACCGTTGCTGTTCGTAAACTCAGACGGGCGGAGGATATGGTTCCCGCGGTCATTTATGGCGGTGACAAGAAACCGCAATTGATCAAAATAAGACAGAAGCATCTTGCAAAGATCAGCGAGAACGAAAGTTTTTTCTCACAGGTCGTTCAACTGACACCCGAGAAAGATAAAAGTAAAAATGAAAAGACTGTGCTTAAGTCCTTGCAGCGGCACGCATATAAACGCCGCTTTGTGCATGCGGATTTTATGCGTGTCAAAGAAGATGTCAAGATTACTATGCGTGTGCCGATCCATTTTCTTAATGAGGATACTTGTGTCGGTGTTAAGCAGCAAGGCGGTGCTGTCTCACATGAGATGACCGAATTGGAAGTGAGTTGTTTGCCCGGGGATCTGCCTCCTTTTGTGGAAGTGGACCTCGAGGAAGTTGAACTCCATGATATTCTTCACATCAGGGATCTTAAATTGCCGGCCGGTGTGGAAGCGACGGCTTTGATGCAGGATAAGGAAGGTGAACATAGCCATGATTTGCCTGTGGTGCGCGTCACAGAACAACGGGTCACCGCCGACGAAGCGGAAGTAGTGGGAGCAGCCGAAGAGCCGGCCGAAGAGGGCGAGGCGGCCGCGGAAACCAAGGAAGAAGAAAACAAATAAGAGGAGTCGGAATAAGCATCGGCGGCCGGCGAATAAAAACTTCTTTGCATTCTTTGCAATTTTTGTACTGTGTCGGATGAAGAGATAAAGATGATTGTTGGTTTGGGTAATCCGGGCCCCGCTTATAAAAATCATCGGCACAATTTGGGACTTTTTTTTGAAGCAGAACTCGCTCGGCGAGAGGGAGTCAAACCGACTATTAAGCATAAAAACATTCTGGGGGGCATGTGGAAAGAGGCGGTATTTCTAATCCGACCGCTCACATATATGAACGATAGCGGAAAAGCGATCGGACCCTATGCAAAAAAAAAATCGGTGTCGCCGGAAAATATTCTGGTGATGCACGATGAGTTGGACTTTCCGCTCGGGAAACTGCGATTTAAGTTCGGCGGTAGCGAGGGCGGACATAACGGGCTGGTCAGTATGAGTAACCATTTGCAAACACGGGATTACTGGCGGCTGCGCATCGGCATAGGCCGTCCGGCAAGCAAGGCGGATGTCACAAAATATGTTCTCGCGGCACCGCCACCCGAGGAAAGAAGCGTTTATGTCGATCTTGCGGACGAAATTTTAAGTATCTTGGAAGAATTTGTGTTCGGAAACAGGGAGCATTCCATAAGAAAACTTTCCGGTCTATGAACACGACGGGGAACATGACGGGGAACATAACGGGGAGCAGAACGGGGGGCATAGCAAGATGTTTTTTGCGGATATTGTAACAGTGCGATTATTGCTGTTTTGTGCGGTGATCTCTGTTGTGGTCGTATGGGGCATTGTGGCTTGGCAGCGGAAACAAAAGTCATACCCGCCGAAGCGCATCCGGGGAGTGGGTCCCTTATTCGGCGATGAAGATGAAAGCGAGGAGGGTGCAGGCACGCTAGGGGGAACAGACCGCCCGGCGGAAAAAGAGGATGTCGGCTTGGAAAGGGAAAGGCAAGAACCAAAAAAGAGCAAGATTTCTTTTTTAAAGAAGCGTTTCCAAAAGCCGGAACAAGAGGGGCCGGCATCAACTCCCGAAGTTACAAAACCCAAGCCGGAAGAAAAATCGTCATCGGATAACAGAAATGTCATTTACATTGAATTGCGTGCCAGAAAGCGGGAAGGGTTTGGCGGAAAAAATTTGGAGGCTGTTTTTCATCGGTTTAATCTCACTTTTGGTGATATGGGCATCTATCATCGCCAAATTCGCGTGGGACAAAAAACGGATACTTCGTTTAGTGTTCTTAATGGCAAGGAACCCGGCACCTTGCGACCCGAAGATATGGAATCTGGCATATCAACCATTATTTTTTTCATTCAAACACAAAACTGCTCCAACCCGTTGCGCTCTTTCGGCGAGATGACGGATGTGGCAAGACAATGCGCCCGTTACTTGGACGGGCTGTTATACGATGATCTGGGCAGTAACCTGACCGAACAAACACTTCGTTATTATTGCGAAAAAATTAAAGAGTGGATGCTTGCCAAACGCACGGAAGAAGCCCGGAATAAGCATGGAAAACATGGAGCGGATTGAGGCAAGAATTGCCGATTTGAGAGAGGAGATTCGCAAACACGACGAGGCATATTACGGCCGGGATGATCCCGCCATTCCGGATGCGGATTATGATACTCTGTTTGCCGAACTCCTGCGGCTGGAAGGAGAAAACCCCAAATTAATTACCAAGGATTCGCCGACCCAAAAAGTGGGCATCAAGCCCTCGACAGGCTTTGCCGAAGTGCGTCATCGCCAACCAATGCGTTCATTACAGAATTGTTTTGGTATGGAGGAGTTCTTGCTGTTTGAAAGCAGAATTGCTCGGATGCTTGGCGGCGGGGCGGGCAGTTCGCAGAAGCAAACAAAGAAGCAATTAAAGGAGCCGGCAAAAAAGCAAACAAAGAAACAAGAGGCAACTTTGTTTGAGTCACCAATTAAAGAAACACCCGACAGAGGTACTTCTTATGAAGCACTCGTTTATCGCTGTGAGCCCAAAATAGACGGGGTGGCAATTAATTTGATGTATGAACAGGGAAAGTTAACGACTGCCGCCACGCGCGGCGACGGGGAAGTCGGGGAAGATATCACCCATAATCTTACCGGCATTACGGATATTCCGCGGGCTCTTAAAAAAAAACTAAATGAATTGCCGGCTTTCGTTGAGATTAGAGGAGAAGTTTACATCGGTAAAAAAGACTTTGCGGAACTCAATGAAAATATTACCCAACGGGCGAAGACGACCGGCGAAAAACCCAAAACATTTGTCAATCCGCGCAATGCCGCCGCCGGTGCCCTGCGCAGTTTGCATCCGCGCAAGGCCGCGGCCCGTCGCCTGCGTTTTTTTGCCTATGCAATGGGCGAAAATTCCGCCGGCACCCTGCCGGCTTCGCATACCGAAGAACTGAAAAAACTGCGCGATTGGGGCATCACTTGCTTGCCGGACAGCTGGCGGGTGCGAGGTGCGCAAGCAGTTGAAGACTATTACACGAAGTTACTGGCAGAGCGTGACAGTTTGGATTACGAAGCGGACGGCGTTGTCATTAAAGTAGATGACTGTAAACTACAAGAACGCCTCGGTTATGTCAGCCGCGCGCCGCGCTGGGCGATCGCCTACAAGTTTCCCGCTCAAGAGCGCAGCACCGAATTGTTGGGTGTGGATTTTCAAGTGGGGCGCACAGGCACGGTGACCCCGGTTGCTCGTTTGAAACCCGTTTATGTCGGCGGTGTGACCGTCACCAATGCAACTCTGCATAATATGGAGGAGGTCGGGCGGCTGGATGTGCGCCAGGGAGACAAGGTGATGATCAGACGCGCCGGTGATGTGATTCCGCAAGTGTTTGGGGTGATTGAGCAACCAAACAAAAAACGAGAGCCACCTGTACTGGCACCGGAGCGATGCCCTTCCTGCGAAACACGGTTGGTGCAAGAGGAGGAACAGGTTGCCTTACGCTGCCCGAACGAATGGAAGTGCCCGCAACAGAAAGAGCAAAGGATTCGCCACTTCGTTTCCCGTCCGGCGACGGATATTGAAGGGTTCGGTGTGTCTCTGATCCGCGAACTGACCAAAAGAAATCTCGTGGGCCGCCCGCAAGACATTTACGGATTGCAACGGGAAGTTCTGCTGAGCTTGGAAAGATATGCGGATAAGTCCGCGGATAACCTGTTAGCGGAAATCAATAAAAGCAAACAAACGACTCTCGCACGGTTCATCTATGCTCTCGGAATTCGCGATGTCGGGCAGACCACTGCTGTTACCCTGGCAAACTATTACGGCAGTCTGGAAAACCTGATGGCGGCGGATCGAGAGTCCTTGTGCCTGGTGGAAGATGTGGGTCCCAAGGTGGCGGAGCAGATCTCCCGCTTTTTTGAAGACGCGGATAATCGGGAGATGGTTCAAAAACTCATTGCCGCCGGGGTTCACTGGCAAACCAAAAAAGTGGCGGACTCTTTTTTTAGCGGAAAGAAAGTGGCGCTCACCGGCAGTTTGGAATCGCTGACACGCGATAAACTGCGCGATCTTCTTGTGGTTGCCGGTGCGCGTGTGCAGAGTAAAGTATCTTCTCAAACGGACTATCTGATACTGGGTAAAAATCCCGGGAGTAAGCTGCGCGAGGCGCAAAAATTAAAGGTGGCTATCTTAAACGAGCAGGACGCCTTGTCCCGTCTGCCGGAGTCCGCGTCATAACTTTACTTTAAGTGTCCTCCGCCACCCGCCACTCGCTACCCCGCCCCCAAACTCATCTAACAAATATTTAACAAATGATGTGGCGATTGCTTGTATTACTTGTCTGTCTGGCTGTATTTTCTTGCAGCACAATCCCGCAACAATCGGCGCAAAATGCTTCTTACGAAAAGCCACCCACAGAACGGAATAATGTCTGCAAGATTTTTCGCGAAAAACCCCATTGGGTGGCACCCGCTCAGGCAAGTTATCAAAAATGGGGAATTCCCGTGGAATTGATGATGGCGATCATTTATCACGAAAGTTCTTTCCGAGCCAATGCCCGCCCCCGCGATAAGAACGGCAAACTCTTAAGTTCGGCTTACGGCTACGCGCAGGCCATAGATGCCACCTGGCGTCAGTTTCAAAGTGAAACTAATATGCAAAGGGCGCGCCGAGACAAGTTTGGCGATGCCATATACTTTATCGGCTGGTATTCGGCAAAATCGGTCGCGGCGAACGAAGAACTGTCCCCGTATGATATCGCAAGTTTGTATGTTTTTTATCATGACGGCTGGAGTGCCTTGCCGGAAGATGGCAGTCGGGATATTCACAGCAAAGTCCTTGAGGTTGCATCCAAGGTTTACAAACGCACTTTGATTTATCACCGGCAACTCAAAGGCTGCGGTATCACTACGGAAAGACTTTACACGAAAGATCGCAACGGCGGCGGCCTTCGGTCCTTAAAGGAAGAGAAAAACCGCCGCCGAAACGGAAATGACCGTTGGTTCTAAATTGCTTTTCCGGCAATAAGAGTCCGGGATTATAGAAGCCTATCGTTATATTATTAAGAATGGATATACAAAAACTCAGGGGGGATCTTAACCGATCTGTCCGCACGGCATCCCATTCCAAACTCACCGCGGAGCAGCATAAACGCTACACGGGCTTTCTGTGGCGTTGGGTCGCGGCCCTGGGCGGGCATCAATTGCGTCACATCGGCACTGGCAAGGCACTCGCCGATTCGCTTTCTATGTTTCGTTATTTTGATAAGACAACAACGGGAAAAATTAATACGGAGGTGCGTTCGCCGCCGAAAGAAGAAACGACCTATGTGGATATCGTCATACAAAATGTCCCGTTTGCGGTTGCCTCCATTCTCAATTTTTTTGCCACACAGAACTTTTTTATTCACACACAATACAATTTCATTCTTTTCCCGGAGGACAAGGTACACCGGCAACATAACGGACTGGCATTTGTGGTGATGCGTTTTGAACTGCAAGCCCTCTCCGCCGAAGAAGCGGCTGTTTGTAAGGAGGGCATTAAAAACATTCTTACGGGAATCCGAATCTCCAATCGGGATTGGCAGCCGATTAAGCAAAAGTTATCCGCGGCCATTGCCGAATATAACGCAATAGTGCGGCCGGATTCCGAACAGGAAAAACGCAGGTTGGATTTTCTCAGTTGGCTGGCGGAGGACAAGTGTCTGTTTTTGGGTTACGGACGGGCGGACACAGAGAAAGCATCCTTAACCGCGTCTTTGGGGCCCGCATCTTCGGGGGGCATATCTCCGGGGCCCGCATCTCTGGGGTTATTGCGGCCGCAGATACGGACGCCGGAGTTGTTGGAAGCCTACGCCCGCTTGCCTGTGCGTGAAGGGATTCGTTTTGTCAAGTTACCCGTTCGCTCTCTCATTCATCGCCCTGTTTATATTGAAGCAATCACTCTGGGCATACGACAAGAGAAAGACCGCATCACAGAGCATCGTTTTATTCTTCTTTATGCCTATGACCTTTATAACTACGCCCTTGAAAACATTCCGCACCTCAGAGAAACATTCAACGGACTTCTGAAACACTTTCATTTAATTCGCAATTCGTACCGGGGGCGCATTTTGCGTTACTCGGTTGCCTCTTACCCGCGCAACGAGCTGCTCAAAATAGCCGGGGATGACAAGCTGCCGAATTTGGTGGAACCTGTTATGGAAGCATTTTCTTACAGCACGCTGCGTTGTGCCCACTATTATGACAACGACAAGTTGTTCGCGCAGGTCCTGATCCTGATGCCGCGCGACGATTATGATTCCGGCCTGCGCGAAAGATTTGCGGAACTTGTGCAAGAAATTTTTGACAGTGACGACTGTGATTTTGATATCTTGTTCTCCGAAACGCAACTGGTTCGTATTTTTTTCACACTCCCGCTCAAAGTCAATCCCAACATTGACGCAGAGCGTCTTAAGAATCTGCAAACCGAATTGGAAGCCATCGGGACAGGTTGGAATCGCAAACTGCGCACCGCATTTATTGAAAAGTTTGGCAAGCATACGGGCATTAAAATGTTTCGCGAACATGCGGGGATCTTTCCGGAAGGCTATGTCAGTCGGCAGTCTGTTGTCGGGGCGACTTCCGATATTCTCAAGGTTCTAAGTGTCGGCGAAGGCAAGGAATTATTGGAGGCGGAGTTCGATATCTCCGGTCGGAAGTTGCGTTTGTTTGACAGAAGTGACGGACCTTCTCTGTCCCAACTTGTGCATATTTTGGAAAACCTGGGAACCGAGCCGACAGCATCTCGTCCTTATTTGTTTGAAGGGGCGGGAAAGAATTCGCTGAAATATTCGGTGCGCCTGACAGAATTTCAGTTGCAATATCCGCCGCCTAAAGGTGATTTTCTGCCGCCTGCGGACGAACTGGAGAATCTGTTCGCCGAGCATTTTACCCGCATATATAAGCGGGAAGCCGAGAACGACAGTTTTAATCGCCTGACGCTTAAATCCGGTCTGTCCGGTGATTATGTTCGCTTGCTGCGCGGTTTGAGTGCCTATCTGGGGCAGGTGCAGAACCATTATGATCTGGCTCATGTGGAAAACGCCTTCTGTGCGCATCCCGAAGGGTTGTTTCTTATTAAAGAAATGTTTGTTCAAAAGTTTGATCCCCGTCAAAAACCCAAGCAAAAGGTTTATCGCGCCCTGGCAGGTAAGTTTTCCGATTATGCGGACGCAATCCCTTCCGCCGAGGAAGATCAAATTTTTCGTTATCTGCGCGAACTCATCGGCGCCATTCAACGCACGAATTTTTATACGCGCCCCCCGGCCGCCAATTCCGTGTTGTCGTTCAAACTTTCTCCGCGGCGTCTTTTTTATGCCGAGGGTTGGAACCCGGAACGCGAGATATTTGTGTATGATATCGGTTTTGAAGGAGTTCACATGCGTGACGGTCCTCTGGCGCGCGGCGGCATTCGCTGGTCGGATCGCCGAGCCGGATACCGAAAGGAAGTTCTAAATCTGGTCGCCGCTCAGGTTCTCAAAAATGCGTTAATTGTCCCGACCGGTGGCAAAGGCGGGTTTTACATCAAGGATCCGAAACTCTCACCCCAAGATGCCTATCGCAAGTTCATTGATGCCCTGTTGCAGTTGACGGATAACTATGCGGGTGGCAAGGTGAAAAGACCGGCGGGAATGCGCATTTATGACAGTGAGGATACTTACCTTGTGGTCGCCCCGGACAAGGGAACCGCCACCTTCTCGGATCTTGCCAACGAAGTGGCAGTCGGGCATCAATACTGGCTGGGCGATGCTTTTGCTTCCGGCGGTTCTTCCGGTTACAACCACAAGACCATGGGCATCACCGCCGAGGGTGCTTGGGTTTCGGTGCGGCGGCATTTTGCCGAACTCGGTCGGGATCTTGACAAGGATCGGACGGATGTCGTCGGCATAGGCGATATGTCCGGCGATGTGTTTGGCAACGGGATGCTGCTTTCAAAGGCGATTTGCTTAATAGCCGCTTTTAATCATCGGGATATTTTCATAGACCCCAATCCGGATCCGGCCGTTTCTTACAGAGAACGCAAACGGCTGTTTGGGCTGACCGCCTCGTCTTGGAGTGATTACAATCCGAAACTGATGTCCGCGGGCGGCGGGGTCTTTGCCAGAAGTGCCAAGTCCATTCGGGTCAGCAAGGAGATTGCCAAGCGATTGAATATCCGAGACAAGAAAATCAGACCGGATATGTTGATTCGCCACATACTGTTGGCGCGGGCGGATTTGCTGTGGTTTGGCGGTATCGGCACCTATGTTAAGGCAGCGTCGGAGTCTAATCGCGATCTGGGTGACAAGGCGAATGCCCCGATGCGCGTGGACGGAAAAGATTTGCGGGTGCGTGTCATCGGCGAAGGGGCAAACCTGGGCGTCACCCAGGCCGGACGCATAGAGTTTGCGGCCTGCGGTGGCAGAATTGCAACCGACGCCCATGACAACAGCGGGGGAGTGCATTGCTCCGACAAAGAAGTGAATATTAAGATTCTCATATCGCAGTTGAAAAAAATGGGTGCGTCCGCGCGCATTAAACTTCTTCAATCTATGACCGAGGATGTATCTCAGTCTGTGCTTGCGGAAAACTACGCCCAGAGTCTGTGCCTCAGTTTGGAAAACTACCGCGCCAAGGAATTTTTCCGAGTGCACCAAGCGCTGATGCGGCGTCTCGGTGAGAGCCTATTGCCGGAGCGAGATGCCCTCACACGCCCGGAATTGTCCGTTCTTATTAGTAAGTGCAAAACCTACTTGCGTCACCATCTGGCGGAGCAGGATACGCTTAAGGAGCCTCTGTTGGAAAAGCAATTGCCGCTCTATTATCCGCAGCCTCTGCGCAAACGGATGGCAAACCGAATGCATGACATTCCTTTTGTAAAACAGGTGGCGGATGTCTGTATTGTTAATCTGTTGGTGGATCACCTCGGACTTGCTCCTTGGGCGGATGTCGACAACGAGGTGCTGCGGCAATTGCCCCGATTTGCTTCTCATTTTTTACACTTGGAACATCTTTTTCACTTTACCCGCCTTGGTCTTGAACTTGCCGCCGAAGCGCGGCATTACCCGAAGTTGCTGCCGAGTTTGATTGCACTGCGGCAAACAAATGCGCGCCTCATCCGGTTTTGCATGCGTCATTCTCCCTCTTATGATGCAATGCGGCGCAACTTGCCTGTTTTAGCGGATGTCCTCGCGGCGAAACCGGACAATTCTCGGTCGGCCCCTTTGCCGGCAAGTATGGAACTTGAGAAGGAAAAACGCTTTGAGTATATGATTGCCGAGACTGCCCCGGAGTTGTTGTTTGTATCCGAGTTATCATGCAAAACCGGTAAAAAAGTGCGTATTCTTTGGGACCTTTACCAACTGTTGGACGAACAACTCGCCATAGGTTCTCACATCCGAAGTATGGAGGACATGGCCGTGTTTCGGGCGAGTGATTGGGAAAGGGCGGTTCTGCGGGATCTGGCGGAAGATTTTCAAGAACAGGCGGGCAGACTGATGACCGCCCAATTACATGCCTCCGCGGGGGCCGCAAGCGCGGATGCGATGTTTGCAAACTGGCGGGAAAGAAACCCCGAACTTCTTGCCCAATATCAATCCGCTGTCGCGCATCACCGTCATTTGTCATCCGCGGACGATAAGACACTTTTAATGCAGTATCTGACAGGGCTGCTGAAGAAGATGTCCTAAAAAGATGAAAACAGCTTCCTTTGTATTGTTGTCTCGTCCTTTGTTAACCCGAACCCGAATCCTAATTAAGGGTATGAGAATATGAAAAGGGATATGAAAAGAGTTGTCCCGCTTCAAGAACGCATTATCCTGGCATTGGATCTGCCAAGCCGGGAACCGCTGACCGAACTTCTTTCTCTTTTGTCGCCTCTGTGCGGTTTCTACAAGGTGGGTTTGGAACTCTTCTTGGCGGCAGGCTGGGCTGCGACGGAAGATATTAAGCGGCTGGGACACAAGGTGATGTTGGATCTTAAGTTTCACGACATTCCGCAAACAACCGAAAGGGCGATGCGCCAACTGCGCGGTCGGGGGATAGACTATGCCACGGTGCATGCGGATGCCGCCGCGGGGGCATTGGCGGGCCGGCAAGAGGATACTCCCAAAATTCTTGCGGTCACTCTGCTTACCAGCGTGCAACAAAATGAAGATGCGGAGCGGGTGGTATTGCGTCGGGCGGAGTCCGCTTTGCGTCTCGGTTGTGATGGTCTGGTCGCTTCGGCATGCGAAGCCGCTCTGTTGCGAAAAGAATTTGGCGAAGAATTCATTTTGGTCACTCCGGGTATTCGCAACCGGTCCGGCAATGATGGTAATGCCGGCAATGACGACCAGCAACGGACGGCAACCGCCCGGCAAGCCATAAAAGCCGGCGCCGATCATCTGGTCATCGGCAGACCTGTGATGCTGGCGAAGGACCCCCGGCAGGTCTTATATGACATTCAAAAGAGCATCGCAAAAAAATGAAAGGGAATTGTAGACTTGACATGAAACGGGCAAGAAAGATGGAGAACTGTTTTGCTCTTGCCGACTCAGACAGCGGAAACTTGTTGTTAATGAAACTATTTGGGTGTGTCCGCCGGCGAGACTGTGTGGTCTGTGAGGGCGGCCGGGCTGCGCATTAAAAAAGCTGCGCATTAAAAAAGATGCGCATTAAAAAAGCTGCGCATTAAAAAAGATGCGCATTAAAAAAGCTGCGCATTAAAAAAGATGCGCATTGGAGCTGCGGAAATGAGAGGAAGGCGTTTACACTGTTCCTGTTTAAGATATTCCGGCGTCAACGCCAAGTTCATCGCATGACTGCATGGCTGGCTTGGTATCATCCGGGACGTCCCCATGATGCTCTCAAACAACTCTCGTCAATTCAATTCCGGCAAAAACAACAGAGGTCCGGAAATGGGCGGGATGATACAGTTGGCTTGGTATCATCTAGAGCGTCCCCATGATGCTCTCAAACAACTCTCGTCAATTCAATTCTTGCAAAAACAACAGAGGTCCGGAAATGGGCGGGATGATACAGTTGGCTTGGTATCATCTAGAGCGTCCCCATGATGCTCGCAAACAACTCTCGTCAATTCAATTCTTGCAAAAACAACGAAAGTCCGGAAAGGGGCGGGATCATAAAAAAATGAAAAAAATGAAAAAAATGAAAAAAATGAATAAAATAAGGTAAAATAAGACAAATGAGACCGAGCAATAAAATAAGGCGGGTTCCCGGAGACTTCAAACATCTGTTTTGATTTTGCATCATCCGGTCTTGCCCCAATTTATTAATGAATTGTTATGATATTTAAAGTGATTCTTAAGCATTTATTGTGGGGATATCGTTTTTTGATGCTCTTAGTTTTTTCCGCTATTGTTGGTTGTGGTGACGGAGGCGGTAATAGCAGTGGCAACAGAGATGCCCTGCCCGGTATCACAGACTTTACGGCTTCTCCGGCGGCAAACGGAGTGCTGTTGAATTGGATCAACCCGGACAGTGACAATATTATTACCGGTTTCAATATCATTTGGCAAGAAATCGAGAATCCTGTCTCAAGGGGACTGATCTCTCTGATGGAAGGACAGGTCAATCTCTCATCGCTTGCCGCGGTTTCCTACCCGGTGAGTGGGTTACGAAACGGGATCAACTACGCGTTTTCCGTGACGATCTTCTATGCGGACGGGAGCAGTTCTGTTTCATCGCGAGTTCCGGGGGATCCGGCCGGCGATGATAACGGCGGTAGCGACGGAGGTGCTCTGCCTGGTATCACAAACCTTATGGCTTTTCCGGTGGCAGACGGAGTGCTGTTGAATTGGACCAACCCGGCCAGTGACAGTATTACCGGTTTCTATATCATTTGGCAAGAAACCGCGAATCTTGCCTCAGAGATGCTGATTCCTTTGGGGGAAGGGCAAGTCAATCTCTCATCGCTTGCCGCGGTTTCCTACCCGGTGGATGAGTTACGAAACGGGACCAACTACGTATTTTCTGTGTTGGTTTCCTATGCGAATGGGAACAGTTCCGCTTCATCGCGAGTTGAAGAGGTTCCGGGCGGCGATGCGGGTGGCGGTGATAACGGCGGCGATGCGGGCGGCGGAGATAACGGCGGCGATGCGGGTGGCGGAGATACAGGCGGCGATGCGGGCGGCGGAGATACAGGCGGCGATGCGGGTGGCGGAGATACAGGCGGCGATGCGGGCGGCGGAGATACAGGCGGCGGTGATGGTGCGACAGCCCTGCCCGGTATCACAAACCTTACGGCTTTTCCGGTGGCAAACGGAATGCTGTTGAATTGGATCAATCCGGACAGTGACAATATTATCGGTTTTCGTATCTATTGGGACGAAATCCTGAACCCTCTCTTTGGAGGATCTATCCCTCTTGCGGGAGACCGGGTTAATATTTCCGCCCTTGCCGCAGTGACTTACCGGGTTAATGCATTAAAAGACGAAACCAACTATGCGTTTTCCGTGACAGTGTTTTATACGAACGGCAACAGTTCTTCCACGTTGCTAGTTGAAAGGGTGCCCGGCTTTAATACGGACGGGGATCGTCTTTCGGATGCCAATGATCCGGATGATGATAATGATGGCGTGAATGACTTTGATAACGACGGTATGGTGAGGGATAACTGCCGGACAGTTGCCAATCCGGAGCAAATTAATACGGATGGCAATGTGACAGACGGTGGCAATGCCTGCGATGATGATGATGATAATGACGGTGTGAATGACTTTGATAACAACGGTATGGTGCTGGATAACTGCCGGACGGTTGTCAATCCGGATCAAAATAATACGGACGGCAATGTGACAGACGGCGGTGATGCCTGTGACGATGATGATGATAATGACAATACCTTGGATACGGCCGATAACTGCCCGCTCATTGCAAATAATCAGTCAGACATCGACGGAGACACTTTTGGCGATCTGTGTGATCCTTGCCCGAACGGGGCGAGGGGGCCGCACGATACGACGACGGATATGGACGGCGACGGTTGTGTGAATGCAAATGATTCGGATTACGATAATAACGGCTTGATAGAAATTAGTTACCTGGAAGAACTTGCCGCACTCAATAATGATCTGGATGCGAACGGTATAGACGAAGGAAGAGTTTCGAAATTCATCCCCAAAGGCTCCGCCGGCTGCCCGTCCGGCGACGGTTGTCACGGCTATGAACTGACAAGATCGTTGGATTTTAATGATGATACTTCTTATTTGAATGCGAGTGAAAATAAAGACGGTTGGATAAGCGGGAGTGGTTGGAGCTCCATTGGCGAGTGCTTCCCGTTCATTTCCACCACGCAAATTATTAGTTGCAATTCATTTACCGGAGAATTTAACGGCAATGGGTATACTATTGCCGGCTTGTATGTGGGAGAAGGATGCAGAGTTTTGGGTTGCGGTGCCTTGTTCGCCTCGGCTAGCAATAGTGTGTTCAAGAATCTGCAACTGACGGATGTCAGTATTCAAGGAGCCAGCGCATATGCGGCCATGCTGGTCGGCGAGGTAGGATCCGGCCGGTTG
Source organism: Gammaproteobacteria bacterium (assembly GCA_965209035.1). Lineage (GTDB taxonomy): Bacteria > Pseudomonadota > Gammaproteobacteria > CBDBNL01 > JAAOII01 > CBDBPY01. Next base: position 379,232 of record OZ242372.1, on the reverse strand, counting down.
GAGATTGACAATGTCCGTGTTTTCGGAAATGTTTCTTCGCGACTGGAATACGCCGGCGGGTTGGTAGGCGGTGTCTCCGCGTTGGATGCCGAGGTGATCATTAAGCATTCTTCCGCAGAATTTGGGCAGATCAAATCTTTTAACTATGCGGGCGGATTAATTGGCTTTAATGGATTCTTACGGCCTGCGGAAGCGCAGTCGCGCAAGAGTATTCGGATCATTTCTTCCTATGCAAGAGGGGAGTCCGTGGCTTCCACTTCCACGACCAGCCGGCACAGTGGCAGTGGCGGTCTTATAGGCGGAACGGATGCAAGACAAGGGGCGCGCGTTCCGGTGATCGTAAAGTCATCTTATGCGAACATTGACATTATTACTTCAAACTCGGCCGGCACCGACCGCAGTTTTGGTGCCGGCGGATTGCTGGGCACGAAAGTGCGGAATGTTCGTATTGAGGCTTCATACGCCAAAATAGGACAAGTTGATGCGAAGGGAGGCAGTGTGCATGGGTTTGCGGGGGTCTTTGACGATTCTGTGGCACGGGTCAATGCGTCTTATGCGACATTTGGACGCTTGCGATCCGCACAGGTTGCCAAAGCGGGCTTGGTGAGTATTGCCGGCACGAATGCGGACATTAACATTGGCGACTCCTACTGGGATAATCAGAGTTTATTCAGCAGTGTGGCCCCGGAGAATATTTTTCAAGCGGAGGCGGGCAGGTCTGCCGATGATTTGCGGCGTCCGAACAATCGATCCGGTTTTGCGGGCATTTATGCAAACTGGGCGGACTACTGGTGTGATCCGCAAACAGGCGATTTTTTGGTAACTCAAACTGCCCCGCCGGATGCGCGTTTTGTTCGGGCATGGAATTTTGGAAGCGAGGCGCTCTATCCCGTACTCGCCTGCACGCCGGACACCCCGGCGCATCAATGGGCAAAGGGAGGCGATAGGTATACTTCTATTAGTCAATTGAACGGGATACCGGGCATGGGCAGTATGTTGCTGAGTTGGGATAATCCGAACAGGCGGGATATTGCTTCATTTAATATCACCTGGGAGCATATAAATAACAGGACACGACGTGCGGTGGTCCCCGTCGCCGGCACCCCGACCCCGGACAATACCGCTGCGTTTGCCCGGGTCTCTCACAGCATTGAAGGCCTGACGAATGATGTGGTGCATGAGTTTGAGGTCATCGCCATTTATGAGGACGGAACTGTGTCTCCGCCCGCCGGATTGGAACGGGCCCCGGGACGTAATACCGACGGAGACGAACTGGCGGACATAGATGATGATGATGACGACGATGACGGCCGGCCGGATACTGCGGACAATTGTCGGGCGATTGCGAATCGGGATCAAAGGAATACCGACCGAGACGGCGAGGGCGATGTATGTGATGATAACGATGATAATGACGAACGGTTGGATGGCGACGACAATTGCCGGTTGGTTATAAATAATGATCAAACAGATACGGACGGCGATGGGATGGGCGATGCGTGTGACGGGGACGATGATAACGACGGCCGGTCGGATAGCACAGACAATTGCCCGTTGATTGTGAATGATCAGATAAATACGGACGGAGATGCTTTGGGCGATGCCTGTGACGATGACGATGATAATGACGAAATCCCGGATACGCGGGACAACTGTCAGTTCGTATTCAACCCGACTCAAGCCAATGCGGACGGGTTGACGGACGGCGGCGATGTGTGTGACAATAACGATGACAATGACGGCTGGCTGGATAGCGAAGATAATTGCCCATTGGTTCCGAATAATGATCAGGCGGATATGGACTCGGACAGTTTGGGAAATCTGTGTGATGCCTGCCCGAACGGTATAAGAGGGACCGGGGGAGTAGGGGAGAGACGGCGGCACAGTGAGGTGGTGGATATGGACGGCGACGGCTGTGTGATCTCTTTTGATTCGGATAACAACGGCAACGGTCTGATTGAAATTGATACTTTGGAAGAACTTGCCGCACTCAATGACGATCTCGATGGGGACGGTATAGATGACGGAAGTCATCCGGATCTCACGGTTGACAAATCACAAGGTTGCCCGATGGTCGGCGGCTGTGTTGGCTATGAATTGACGCGTTCTTTGGATTTTGCGAGCAGTGCTTCCTATGAGAACGCGGGTGCGAATATGCCGCGCTGGACTGGCGGAGTGGGGTGGGAGCCGATAGGCGGTTGTTCTACTACTACTTCTTGTTCTTCGTTTTCAGGAATATTTGACGGCAACGGGGAGACGATTGCCGGTCTTTACATCAATGGAAGAGACATTAAAGGCACGGGCTTGTTTGGTGCGGTTGCCGATAGCGTGATCAAGAACTTGCGTCTGACAGATGTAAGTATCACGGGCATTACAAAGAGTGCCGTCGGAATGCTGGTCGGGCATGTGGATGCCGGTAGTTTGGACATTGACAATGTTCGGGTTGGAGGAAACCTGTCGACAGGACAAGGTGGGGTTGGCGGGTTGCTCGGCTCTACCTCGGGAGCCCGTAAAACGAGTGTTCGCATTGTTCGTTCTTCCGCTCACTTCGGCGAATTGTCCGCAATTCATAGCTTTAACAATGACAACCTTGGCGGTTTGATAGGCATTGCCGCCGGACCACATCCCGGAGGAGACCCTCTTTTGGCGTCTGACATTGTTAGCATTGTGGCTTCTTATGCGCGCGGCGGGTCTTTAAAAGGAGGACGGAATGTTGGTGGCTTGGTAGGACAAGTAAACCAAGGGAAACTGGGTTCTATAGAAGGTTCTTATGCGGACATCGGTAGTATTAATGTTTCTGCCACTAATGGTCCTGCGGGGGGATTGATAGGATACGTTGCCGGTCCCATTAATATTCTTGCTTCCTATGCAAAGAGCGGACAGATCTTTACTTCTTCCGCATCGCCGCCCTTAGGCGGCGGACTTGTGGGAGATGTCTTTGAGGATCCTAAGATCACAATCAATGCTTCTTATGCGGTTACCGGTGAATTGATTTCAATGTCATCGGCGTCGCCTCATACCAGAGGCGGTCTTGTCGGAGTTTCCGCGAGTCCCGATGAGGTGGCGGCGATTGTCAATTCTTATTGGGATAATCAGGTGAACATGGGGACTGTCATCAATACTTTTCCGGGTGATCGGGATGCGGGCAGGTCCACCGAGGCTCTGCGTCAACCGGACAATGCCACAGGATTTGGCGGCTCTCTTTATGAGAGTTGGGGCAATTTTTGGTGTGATCCGCAAACAGGCGACTTCCGGGTGCTTCAAACTCCTCCCGCGGAGACAGGATTTATTCAAGCATGGAACCTTGGCAACAGTTCGCAATATCCGGTTCTTACCTGCACACCGGACACCCCGGCGGCTCAATGGCAAGCACAGTCCTCCCGTAACCCGTAAAAAAATAAAAAACGGAACAAAATAGCGGTTAGGGACTTGAAAAACCGCAGTAGGTTTCTTATACTAATTACATAGTTAGAAACTTTTATTACAACTTAAAAATCAATCACAGGAGTAATTTAATTTATGCAAGTTCGTCCCTTACAAGACAAAGTAGTTGTTCGCCGCATAGAGGCGGAAACTAAAAGCAGTGGCGGTATCGTTATACCCGATAGTGCCACGGAAAAACCCCAACAGGGGAAAGTTCTCGCAGTAGGCGAGGGCAAAAAATTGGATAACGGCCAAGTTCAACCCATGGATATCAAAGTGGGTGACCTGGTAGTGTTTGGTCAATATGCCGGCAATTCGTTCAAGTTAGACGGGGAAGAAGTCCTCATCATGAGCGAGAGCGATATTTACGGTGTTATTACCAAATAAATCGTTATCAAAAACATCATTAAAAAAATAAAAAAACAAAAAATATTAATCATTCATACATAGGAGAAATTAATCAATGACAGCAAAAAAAATTAAGTTTGGCAACGAAGCGCGTCAAAAGATGCTTAAGGGCGTCAACATTTTGACCGAAGCGGTGCAAGCCACACTCGGCCCCAAAGGACGCAATGTGGTTCTTGACAAGTCCTTCGGATCCCCGACGGTCACCAAAGACGGCGTATCCGTAGCCAAAGAAATTGAACTGAAAGACAAATACGAAAACATGGGCGCCCAAATGGTTAAGGAAGTTGCTTCACAAACTTCCGATGTTGCCGGTGACGGCACAACCACCGCCACTGTTCTTGCGTGTGCTATTTTTACCAACGGACTGCGTTCGGTTGCTTCGGGCGGTAATCCGATGGACATCAAGCGTGGCATAGACCAGGCGGTCAAAGTGGTTACGGAAAAGTTGAAATCTCTTTCCACTCCGTGTACCGACAGCAATGCCATCGCACAGGTCGGCACTATTTCCGCCAACAGCGACGAACCTATCGGGCAGATTATCGCGGATGCGATGAACAAGGTCGGTAAAGAAGGCGTGATTACCGTGGAAGAAGGAAGTGGTCTGGAAAACGAATTGGAAGTCGTTGAGGGTATGCAGTTTGACAGAGGTTACCTTTCGCCTTATTTCATTAACAACCAAGAAACCATGACCGCGGGTCTGGAGGATCCTTATATCCTGTTGGTGGATAAGAAGATCTCCAACATTCGCGATCTGTTGCCCGTGTTGGAAGAAGTTGCAAAAACCGGCAAACCTCTTTTGGTTGTAGCCGAAGATGTGGAAGGCGAAGCCCTGGCGACTCTGGTTGTCAATAACATGCGCGGTATTTTGAAAGTTACCGCAGTTAAGGCACCGGGTTTTGGAGACAGAAGAAAAGCGATGTTGGAAGATATCGCTATTTTGACTTCCGCAACTGTCGTTTCCGAAGATGTGGGTATTACCTTGGAGAATGTCAAATTGGATATGCTCGGTCAAGCGAAGAAGGTGAACATTACCAAAGAAGAAACAACTCTTGTTGACGGCAAGGGTGCGGGTAAGGATATTCAAGGACGCATTGAGCAGATTCGCCGCGAAATTGAGCAGTCCACCTCCGACTACGACAAGGAAAAACTGCAAGAAAGAATGGCAAAACTTTCCGGCGGTGTTGCGGTCATTCGGGTCGGCGCTGCCACTGAGATTGAAATGAAAGAAAAGAAAGCCAGAGTGGAAGACGCACTGCATTCTACCAGAGCGGCCGTGGAAGAAGGCGTTGTTCCCGGTGGCGGTGTTGCATTGGTGCGTTGCATTGATGGGTTAAAAGACCTCAAGGGCAACAATCCGGATCAGGATACGGGCATTAAGTTGCTTGCTTTTGCCCTGGAATCGCCGCTGCGTCAGATAGCGGAAAACTCCGGTGACGAAGGATCCGTTGTTTGTAACAGGGTTCGTGCCGAAAAAGGAGCGGTTGGCTTCAATGCGGCAACCGGTGAGTATGGCGACCTGGTCAAACAGGGTGTCATTGACCCGACCAAGGTTACGCGCACTGCTTTGCAGCACGCGGCTTCAATCGCCGGAATTATGATTACCACCGAAGCCATGATCGCCGAGATTGACGAACCCAAGCCGGCCGCCCCGATGGGCGGTGCTCCCGATATGGGCGGCATGGGCGGCATGATGTAAAACAGAATCATTACCATCCCACGCCCGGTAAAACCTAGTTTTGCCGGGCGTTTTTAATTAATCTGTTGTAAAATAACCTCAATGAAAAAAGAATTTCGGTGCTTCATCACCAGTGTCCGCGAAGAAATCTACCAAGGCGAAATAGAAAGCCTGGTTGCCGTAGGAACGCAGGGCGAATTGGGTATTTTACCCGGGCATGCGCCGCTTCTGACAGAGTTGGTGCCGGGTCCCGTTCAGTTACGCAAGTTGGATGGCGAGGAGATGATCTTTTACATTAGCGGCGGATTTCTTGAAGTCAAGCCGGACGGGATTCATATCCTTGCGGATGAGGCGGTTCGCGAAACGGGTTTGGATATGAAGGCAGCCGAAGAAGCACGCCGTCAAGCAGCCGAGGCACTTGCCGATCAAGAGAAGTTGGCGGATTACGAAACAGCCTTGGCAAAGACAAGACTGGCGGAATCTCTGGCACAGTTAAAAACAATCCGACGTATTCGCGAAAGACTGAAAAGGTAAGCCTGCCGCCCATCGGCAGAGTGTTCAGTTGGTTTTTTGGAGGTTTTTCTTGTTTTTGGAAGTTTCCGGTAAAACAAAAAGTTCTTCGTTTTCTTTGATAAGATTCAGGCGAGAACGCACTTCTTCTTCAATCAGATCCGGGTTATTGCGTAATTCTTGAATATAATTCTTTAATTCTTTGTTGTTTTGCTCCAATTGCGAAATGGTAGTCTGCAAGTTCTCGCTTTCTTTTTGTAATTTAAGGAGTAATAATAAGTTCTCGTCGCCGCGAAAAATACCATAAAGATTGTAAACTATGACTGCAAAAAAAATAAGAGAGGCAAGAATTTTCCATAATCGGTAAGACGACTTCGTTTGCTTGCGGGCTCTTGGTAACTTGCGGGCTCTTGCCATTGAAACTATTTTATCACAGCCCGCTATTCGCCATCCGTTCGGATCACTTTCTCCGCCGGGTAGTAATCGGCAAGATGGTGCAGACAAAATTCGGTTATTTCTTGTGCCAATTTCGGTTCAAAAACGGCCTGTTGTTTTTTGTCGGTTACGATATTTTCAACAAACAATTTTTCGGTCGGATAAATCTTGCGCATATTTTTGTAAATGAACATCGGAAAACGCAAGGTCCCCAGAGTTACCGAATGCACCCGGTGTTCGGGTAATCTCTTTCCCAACTGTCGGATCAGGTCGGCATAGTCATTCTTCCATTCGGTCATCGGTATGATTGGATCCAAACGAATACCGATTTGCCAACCCGCCTGCGCCAATTTTTCCATAGATTCCAGTCTTTTCTCCAAAGAGGGGGTCTTGGCTTCATAGGCGGTGACCACGGATTGAGGCGCCAGACTGAAGGCTACCACACAGTTCGCGATGGCACTCCTTGTAAGAAGAGGTTGAACCTGAACACTCTTGGTGCGAAGTTCCAGCAGGGCGCGCGGCCGGCTTTCAAAAAAAGGCAGAAATGCGGAGACAAAATGCGTGACAGGCTCGTATGCCAAGGAATCGGAATCATAGCCGGAGAAAAATGATACTTCTTCCTGCGGATGCCGGCAAAGGGTCTTGTCTATGTCGGCAAAAAAATCTTCGTAATTAACAAACAGCACCAAAATAGCGGAACTGTAAAGACCTTGCAAAAAACAATACCGGCAATCGTAAATGCAGTTCAGGATATGCGAAAAATAGTAGTTATGCTGCCCGCCTATGCCGTAAGGGCTGGGTTGCACCCAACTCTTGGGCTTATGTGCCAAGAGTAAGGCGGGTGCCTCCTTACGCATACGAAAGTGCTTGTTTCTCGGGTTGAATACTTCCCGGTAGTTCTCGCAATAAACAACCGCATCCGGTTCCTTGCCAAATTGTGCGCGGATCCGTCGCACGGCCGGATGTGCGGCAATAGCCTCTTCAATGTAAAGTGTTCTGCCGAACGGGTTGCCGGATAGCGGCTGCCGAATCTTCGGGCGGCTGTCGGCTTCTGTCGCTGTTGTTGCAAGTTGCGGGCTTTCCACTTATCGTTCTTTCCTGTCCGTCTCTGTTTTTATGGTTTCGCGGATGTCGAACCGGTTGCCCGAGCAGTTGTCGACCGCAATTCGGTTTTTAATATTCCGATGAAGTCGCCAACTTCTTTAATCGGTTGCCACTTGTCATCCAACATAGCGAACGGAGAGTTTAATTCCTTGTCAGTGGCGGGTGTCGGTATGCCGGCATCTTCGGCGTTTCCGCTTTGGCTGTTCCCGGTAAACCGTAAAACAAACCACTGACGCAAAACATCCGCAAGCGCGTGGCGTTCCGTAAAGCCAATATGCCAGATTTCCGCCGCCCGGTCCAACCAGTCGGCAACCTCTTGTTCCATTTGGTTCCCTTGTGTCAGATGTCGTTCCGCCAGACCTCCCGCTATCCGCCCGATTTCGTTCAAAGATTCCAGGTGTTCTCCGACTAGACTACAAACTTTTTCCGCTTGAAAGGCATGGCGCGTATTGTCCGAGACAACCTTATACAGATGAATGAGTTCGTGATAGGTGAAGAGCGATGCGGTCGGGAAGAAACCCGCGGACTCCATATCCGCCAGAGTGTTCGGCGGATATTCTTTTTGCGGAAGGTCAAAGCAAGACAATACGGAGGTGTTTTTGGTGGCAATCCGCAGCGGGTAATAGTTTTTGCGCTCTTGTCTGTCGGTGATCTTACTGACCGAAAACCCCTTTCCCACAGGCGCGTCCATATGTCCCGCTATGCCAAAGTTGATCCACGGGATATTCTTGGCTGCGACCCGTCCCCCAAGGTACGCGGTTGCCGCGGCCGCCCGAATTCTGCCGATACCGCTGATAATCATCGCTTTGTGTTCGGTCCGATAAATACGAAAAGGGCGCACCGCGATTTGAGTCCATTTTTCCGCTTCCAGCAGGGGACGCGCTTCGGCCGGCAGAGCCACCACATAGCATATTCGGACTTGCGGCAAAATAGGATTCTTGATGTGCACCATCCCGCAACTCGTCCGCCGCGCCCTATGCGGAACTCTTGTTTTGGTGCAGTTCCACGAAGCTCAGTATGGAAGAGGCAATCCGGGTCTCATCGGTTTTTTTATTCAAACTGATTCTTGCTTTTTCTACCACAGGTTTGCCGATATCTTTGATGCGGTAGTCCATTAGTTTATTTTGAAATTCCCTGCTGAACTCGGGATGTCCTTGAAAACTGATGAACTTCTTTTTGGCGGAGACCAAACCCGCAATCGGGCAGAAGTCACTTTCCGCCAGAACCGCCGCGTCCTTCGGTGCCTCAATGGCTTGGTCCTGATGGGTTGCCAGAATGGAGAAGCTCTCACCGGGCTCCCAACCGTTGCCGGGCACCCGGATCCGATAATCATGCACCCCGACACCCCAGCCCTTGGGGGATTTTTTTACCTTGCCGCCAAATGCCGTTGCCAATGCCTGATGCCCGAAACAAATCCCCGCCTGGGGAATACCGGCCGCGGACAGGGCATTGATTTGTTCAAGGAGTGTCGTAATCCATTCAAAGTCTTCGTAAACGCCATGGCGGCTGCCGGTGATGATGTAGCCGTCACAACGGTCCAACGGCTGCGGATATTCTTCTTTCATAACATCATACACCTCAAATTCAAGGTGAGGTATGACGCTGCGGAAAAGTTCTTTGAACATCTCGGAATAATCACCAAATTGGTGCCGCCATTCGGGTTTTACCTCGCCCGTCTTTAGAATGCCCAGTGTTTTTATGCGTGTCATGTTGTCGCAGGAAGTGTCACAGGAAGTGTCACAGGAAGTGTCATAGAAAGTGTCATAGAAAGTGAAGTCGGATTAAAGCAAAGTATCGCCATACTCAAATTATAATCTTAAACCTCCGTAAAAAAGAGCGGTTCGGCAGTGAGATACCCCTTGCCAATTATTTGGTTGTGCGTATCTTGTGTCCGTACTCCCCTGAAATCCCGGCGGTTATTCCTATAATTTTAATTCAAATGCGAACAGGTATCATCGATAAATATGAGGAGTTTCTCCGCTTTGATCCCCCGGAAGGACGGGTGATCAGTTTGGGCGAAGGGAACACTCCTCTGATCAAACTCAACAATTTTGTCGCCAAATATGCGCCCGGTATAGAAGTCCATGCCAAGTTTGAAGGGCTGAATCCCACAGGATCTTTTAAGGACAGAGGGATGACGGTGGCAGTTACCCAGTCTCTGCGGGAAGGCACACAGGCGGTTATCTGTGCTTCCACGGGTAACACATCGGCTTCCGCGGCTGCCTATGCCGCCCGGGCCGGCATCAAGTCCTATGTTCTCATTCCTTCCGGTAAGATTGCCGCCGGCAAGTTGGCACAGGCAATCGTGCATGGCGCGCATCTTGTCCAAATTCAGGGCAATTTTGACGATGCGATGTCGCTCGTCAAGGAATATGCGCGAGAATCTTCCGTGAGTTTGGTCAATTCTGTTAATCCTTACAGATTGCAAGGACAGAAAACGGCATCTTTTGAGATTATAGACACTCTGGGAGATGCCCCGAATTTTCACTGCCTGCCTGTGGGAAATGCGGGTAACATCTGCGCCTATTGGATGGGCTACCGGGAATATCGTGATGCCGGCCGAAGCCGGTCCCTGCCCGTAATGTGTGGCTATCAGGCGAGCGGGGCTGCGCCATTCTTAAAGGGAGCACCGGTTCAAAACCCGGAAACCGAAGCCACCGCAATTCGTATTGGCAATCCGCAATCTTGGGACGGGGCACAAAGGGCGGTAACCGAATCGGACGGACACTTTCTGGCTTGCCCGGACAGCGAGATCATAGAAATGCGCCGCATTCTTGCGGAAACGGAAGGGATTTTTTGCGAAACCTCATCGGCGGTTTCTTTGGCGGGAATGCTAAAAGATATCAAAGCCGGTTTTATTCCCAAGGGCAGTCGGGTGGTATGCACTTTGACCGGTAACGGACTCAAGGATGCCGACAAGGTTCTTGGCGGGAAAGTGCCGGATGCCGCCCTCATCAAGCCGACCATGAGCGCACTGCGAAAAATCTTGGCGGCATGACTTCGAACTGCAGATCTTTGGAGTGCATCATTTCGCACCTTCGGTAAGACCCGGAGATATCTATAAGATACATTTATATAAGACACATTAAAAGACACCTGTGACAACAACACCGAAAAAACAGCACCGGCACCGCCAAGCGGGAGCGGGCGGCTACCTTGCCGAACGGCGTGTCCTGTCCGGCATGCGCGCCAGCGGCAGTCTGCATCTGGGACACTACTTCGGTGCCCTCAAAAATTGGATCGCCTTGCAAGACAACTATCAGTGTTTTTACTTTGTGGCGGATTGGCACGGCTTAACCACGCACTATGAGTCGCCGGAAGTGGTGCAGGCAAGCACCCTGGAAATGGTGACCGATTGGCTGGCATCCGGGGTGGACCCCGAACGATCCGTCATTTTTCGTCAGTCGCAGTTACCTCAACACGCCGAGTTGCATCTCTTACTTTCAATGATTACTCCTCTTTCCTGGTTGGAGCGAATACCCAGTTACAAGGAGCAGCGCGCCAACATCAAGGATCGAGACCTTGCCACTTATGGATTTCTGGGCTATCCTCTGTTACAGAGTGCGGATATTTTGCTGTACCGAGCCGCCTGGGTGCCGGTGGGGGAAGATCAGAGTGCCCATGTTGATATTACGCGCGAGATTGCTCGTAGGTTCAATCGGCTGTATGGGAACTCCAAACAAACTATCAAAAGGCGCGAGACATTACTCAAACAGATGCCGGCCGAACAAAGAGACAAGTTGGAAAGCCGTCGCCGCGCATATCTGGAAAAAGGAGAGCGCGAAGAATATCTGGCGGCGCGCAAAGATTTGATTGATGCCGGTTATGAGGAAGACGATCTACTCATATTGCTGGGCTATCTGGATGACACCGGGAAACTCATTATGCCGATCCCGCAGGCTCTGATTAGCGAGGCCGCCAAAATGCCCGGATTAGACGGACGCAAAATGTCCAAGTCCTACGGAAACACCATTCTTTTGCGCGACGAGCCGGATACGATTGCCAAAAAATTACGCATCATGCCGACGGACCCGGCTCGTGTGCGGCGAACGGACAAGGGGAATCCGGAGAAGTGTCCCGTCTGGGAGTGGCACAAGGTTTACTCCGAACCGGAAACTTTGAAATGGGTTGACACGGGCTGTCGCAATGCGACCATAGGTTGTCTGGATTGCAAGAAACGCCTCACCGAAAGTGTTGTGGAACAGCGACGACCCTTCTTGCAAAAATTGAAGACCTATCTCAACGACAAGGGCGAGGTGCTAAGGGTTCTTAACAAGGGTGCCGTCAAGGCGACCGAAGAAGCCGAGAAGACCATGTGTCAGGTGCGCTCTTTGATGGGGCTTTCAAGGAAACTCTAATGGAAACATCGGCACAAACACCGCAGGCCACCAAATCCTTCGCGGAAAACTTGGCGGCAAACCGGGAAAGAATTTTCCTGACCGGTATGCTTTTTTATCTGATCTTTTTGGTCGGTTTGGGTGTCGGTATGATTGGTCCTTCGCTTCTCACTCTTGCGAATCAGGCGGATGTCTCTATTAAGAAGATTAATCTTCTCTTTATTTTTATGCCGTTTGGCTTCCTTTCCGGTGTCTATGTTTGCAGATACTATGTGGAACGCAACGCAGTTCACCGCCTCATTCTGATTGCGTTACTTTTTAATGCACTGTGCGTCCTGTTGGCGGGGTTCATGTCGTCCGTGATTCTTCTTTTCGGTGTTCTTTTTGTGCTTGCCGTTTCTCAGGGGATGTTGGAAATCATCTCCAATGTTACACTTCTCAAAACCTACAAACAAAACCCCGCTCTTTATATGAATATCATGCATTTTTGTTTTGGCATAGGCGCAATCCTGTCGCCTGTTCTCGTCGGCTGGAATATTCATTATCTGCAACATATCAAGTATGCGTATGCATTTTTTGCCTTTCTCGCTTTTATAGGTTTTGGTGCGCTCTTTTTTATTCGCTTACCCGCCGTCAAGCCGACAGAGAATGCGGATATGGGATTCAATACCTATGGAAAAAGAAGGCAAGTGCTGATTGCCATTCATCTGTTTGTTTTCTTTTATCTTGTCGTAGAGGCGGGATATAGTATCTGGATTTTTCCGTTCATGCGAGAAAGCGGTTTGATGAATGCCGCACAAGCGGGCTTTTTTACTTCTGTTTTTTGGCTTTTGTTTACCGTTTTCCGATTACTCGGTGCGGTCTTATCCATGCGTTATGATGCCATCCGCATTATGCTCGTGCATGTGGCAATTGTTTTTATCGGCGTTCTTTATCTGATTTTGACCGGTCCCAGCTTGTCATCCCTGTGGCTGGTCAATATTGCCGTGGGTGCCGGGCTATCCGTATGTTTCCCCTGTGTTCTGGCTTATTGCGAAACAGACTTTCAAATTCCGGCAAAAACCGTCAGTCATTTTTTTACTTCAATGACCCTGGGCGCGTCTCTGGGACCGATGTTTTTTGGCTTTCTGTTTGCGCGTCAAAGTTTTCTGATCTTTTATCCGATGCTCGCCGCCGCGGTCATTATGCTGGTGATGTTGGTTTTTCTTAAATACCTGTCCGAGCATTACCGGGAGAAAGAAGAAGTGGCGTCCCCGGACAAGCCGGTAACCGACGGATAACATCAAAACTCTCAAGCCGGGCTCGGGCCTCGCCCGGCCGGGTTACTCGTATTTCTTTATCAGGTTTCTTGCTTCTTCCACAAGGGACGCGCCGTTTATTCCTTTTCTACTTGACTCTTCAATCCATTTCTGCGTCACTCTGTTGCCGATCTCTTGCCAGCGTTTTAATTCTTCCCCCTCAATAAAGTAAAAGGCATCGCCGAGTTCCTTGGCGGCTGCAATCACGGGCGGATCCGCCTCATCCCAAAGCCGACCGGCACGCTTGGCGAGTGCCAAACCGGAATGGGTATCAATCAACCCGCGCAGATCTGCCGGTAGTTTTTCGTAGGTTGCCCGATTCATCGTGAGCAGAAAAACAGCGGTATAGAGGCCGCGCGTCCCGCGAACATCCGTATGCGAGTTTGTCAATTCATGCAGCCGCAAGGGCAGGGCAACCTCATAGGGAATTAAGGCGCCATCCACCACACCCTTGGCAATTGCATCCGGCAAAGACGGCACAGGCATGCCAACCGGCACAGCCCCCAACTCCTTCAAAAAGAGATTACTCATTCTGCCGGGTGCGCGAATGCGCGTCCCGCGCAGATCTTCCAGTCGGCGAATCGGTCTGTTTTTCATATGCATTTGGCCGGGTCTGTGGGCATGCACAGTCAAAACATGCGTATCTTTGAATTCGTCCCGGGCCTGGCGGCGATAAAAATCATAGGCCGCCTGACTGGTCGCCTCGCCCGAACTTGCCATAAACGGCAATTCAAACACTTCCATTTTGGGGAACCTGCCGGCGGTATAACCGGGCAGAGTCCAGACCACATCCGCCAGACCCCGAACCGCCTGATCGTAAAGTTGCGGCGGAGCCCCCCCCAACTGCATTGACGGATAAATGACAACTTCCAGGCGTCCGCCCGAATCCCTTTCCAGGGATCTAGCCCAAGGAACCAGAAGCAACTTGTGTGTGACAGAACTCGTGCTGAGAAAATGATGCACACGCAGTTTCCATTTCTGTTCCGCAAAAACAGGGTTTGCGATCATAATTCCTGCCAGAATTGCAACTGCCGAATAGGGCAATGAGGGCAAGGGCTTGCGGAGTAAAGATCTTTGGGTTAATCTTGTAAGAGATTCAATCAAGGAGTTCATTTTTTAGTTTTTGGTTTTTCGGGACGCTTTTCGGGGATGCTTTTCAGGGACGCTTTTCAGGGACGCTTTTCAGGGATGCTTTTCGGGGATGCTTTTCAGGGATGCTTTTCAGGGATGCTTTTCAGGGATGCTTTTCGGGGACGCTTTTCAGGGACACTTTTCAGGGATGTTTTTCGGGGGTTTTGGGGAGCGTGCCGACATTCTGGCATCATCCTTGCCTTGCGTTGTGTTCAGGGTGCGTCCGTCCGTCCGCTATTGTCTTTAATTATCGTTAATTGCTGTTATGTTGCCGTCCCTTTTTGGCGGGCAACACAGTCGGCACAGACAACACAAACAACATGACGCGAGATAAAAAGGCGGGGCAATAATGGGGGGGGAGGTGGTAGATTAGGAGGCGGGTTAAACAGTTAAACAGTTAAACAGCTAAACAGCCCAAAGATCAAGAAACTCATCCACAGGCATCTTTTCCAACAGACTGCGCTTGGCACAAACATCTTCCAGCAAGGCACAGTTTTTTGCCGAGATACGCGTAGCAATCGCATCCGAGAACTTGCGTTTCAAAACCGGTATGCCTTCTTTGCGTCTTAGTCTATGACCGATCGGATAGTCCACCCGCACGAGTTTGGTTTTGGTACCGTCTTTGAAGAAGACCTGAACCGAATTGCCAATCGCCCGTTTGTTATTGTCAAAATATTCTTTGGTGAATACGGGATTCTCGCTCACCTCCATCACAGAACGCAACCGGTCAATTTCCGGGTTTGCCGCCGCCCGATCTTCGTAATCGTCCGCAGTTAAATTTCCTTTTAGTAATGCCACCGCCGTCATATATTGAATGCAGTGATCCCTGTCCGCCGGATTATCCAACGGACCCTTCTTGTCAATGATGCGTTTGCCTGCTTCCTGCGTTTGAATGACAATTTTTTTAATGTCGCCCGAGCGCGGCGCAACCTGCGGATGCAAGGTCACTCCCGCTTCCACCGCCGTTTGCGCGTGAAACTCCGCCGGAAAGGAAATCTTAAACAGAATATTTTCCATCACATAGCCCTTATACGGAACCTTGCGTTTAATCCGATTGCCGCGCATCAGCGCATCCTCAAAGCCCCAAACGGGCGTGCTGAGCACACTTGGATAACCCATCTCACCGCTCAAAGCGATGAGTGCCAAACGCACCGCCCGAGCTGTCGCATCGCCGGCCGCCCAACTCTTACGCGAACCCGCATTCGGCGCATGCCGGTAAGTGCGCAAGGCACATCCGTCCAACCAGGCATTGGAAACCGCATTGAGAACCTCCAGCCGATTGCCGCCCAGCAGGCGGGTGACCACCGCGCAGGTGGCAATACGCACCAGCAGAACATGATCCAGCCCGACCCGGTTGAACGCATTTTCCAACGCCAAAATCCCCTGAATTTCATGCGCCTTCACCGCCGCCTCCAGCACCGCCCGCATCCGCAGAGGAGGGAGCCCGTTCCGCCGGTTGTTGCGGCTGATGTAGTCTGCCACAGCCAGAATGCCGCCCAGATTGTCCGAAGGATGTCCCCATTCCGCAGCCAGCCAAGTATCGTTGTAATCCAGCCAGCGAATTAAACTGCCAATATTAAATGCCGCCTGAACCGGATCCAATTCATGGGAAGTTCCGGGCACCCGCGCCCCGCCCGGTAAAGTGGCACCCGGCACAACAGGTCCCAGCATCTTGGTGCAAGCGGGATAGGCGAGGGCGAGCATCGCACAAGCCATGCTGTCCATCAGGCAATAGTGTGCCGTGTCCAGCGCAAGTTTGTGCTTGCTGACATCATACTTAATCACATAGTCCGCAATATCCGTGATCTGCTTGTCAAACGGATTGATTTTTTTAATTGTTTTGATTTTCTTGTTCATTTTCTTTTTTGATTTCTGTTAAAACTTCGTTTAGGTTATCCGTAATTTTGCCGAGTTCTTCAACGCAATGTTTGATGTCGTCTTCACTCATGAGGGGTAGGTTTTTGTTGTTTGGTTTGTAATATAAGCATACTCCGTGCGTGGGATGTGCATCTTTCTCCCAATTAGAATTCAATTTTTTGAGTTTGTTATATAAATCATGTATTTCATTAAGATCTATTTTCCAACTATGTATGTGAATGCTGCAATCGAATTTATCTTTGGTCAAACGCGGGAATACATCCATATTACATTCAATGCCACCAATGTTTTCAAAATAGAAATATCCGCCCATAAAATTTTTTATGAGATGTTCTTGGGCATTTTCATCCTTGGCCGGTTCTTCAGTATCATGATTAACTTCCCTGATATCAAATAAATCGGATGAATGTGTGTCATCAAATCGCAATTCGTTGAATATTTTTACGACAAGATATCTTCTGACCTTGGTCATCATCATCATTACAGAGAGTGCTTTTTTATAATGCTCCTCGTTCTCGCACAGGAGTTGATAAAACTCCTTCATTTGTTCTTGGCTCATAGTATCTACTTCTATTAGTTTAATATATTGTTTCAGAAAAACCGATAGATTCTGGTGGTCATTTGAATCCTCGGGTTCATTTAAATCCTTGCGTTCCTTTATTTTATTTTGGCATGTTTTCAGCCATGCAACCACACTTCGCCCACTGTCATTTCCACTTTCATTTTGATGATTATGGGCGGGTAAGTTAATAAACACTTCCTCTATAAGTTTTTTGCTTTTTCCGTAACTGTGTTCCTCGGGTTTTTTTGTCCCATCAGGAGTTAAGTAAACCATCGCCACAGTATCCCTTTCTTGTTCTTTCAGGGTCTTAAAATACCCTCCCAGTTGTTCCGGCTGATCTACGGCATAGTTGATTTTATTTTCTATGACAATCGTCTTATCACTACTCAAACTGTGGATCGTAATATCTATACGGTGTTTTTCTCTTTGGACTTCGGCATCTTCAAAGTCCTCCGGATGGATTTTCCCAGACTTGTCAAACTTCTTAAGAACTTGAATGAATTCTTGGAGAAACATATTTTCCTGTCCGTGAGAACCTCGCGGATCTAAAAACTCCGCAAGAATATCACTGTGCATGTTTTCCCAATAATGTCGTTTGATAATTTTAAAAAAATTGAAGTAGGGTTCCGGTCTATTCACACTTAATTTTTGATAACAGTCACTCGCCGTTGCGGCAAGTTCAGTATCAACAAGAGACAAGGCAGGCTTAACATCAAAACCAAAGGCAGCCGATTGCCGGGTATAGGATTCCCTTGCTGCAATGACAGCCTCTGATGTTTCAAGGAAGTCGTGAATTGCATTCGTGTCATATCCCGGATTGCGTCCCCCATTATAAAGTTTGCAAGCATTGGAAGCCACCTTAGTATGTTCAATAAACACCCGAACTTCTTGCACATCAAAAGCCCGTCGACCCTCCCCATAAAGAGCTCGGGTAGCGGACACCATCTCAGTATTATTAAGAAAATCCCGGATCTCCGGCAGGCTGAATGAACTTACGCTATCTTTTGTCATGTTTTAGATATTTTAATCCCTTACGATTGAATATCCCGCCACAAGGCTATCATTATTCGCTTGTGGCGTAGAAGGGATGGCGTCTGGCACTCTTAATTAGCTTGTTTTTTAGCAACTTTATACAAAAATACCTTATATAAAATTATTATTTTATAATAATCGTCATTTTTTACAAATAATCCATTATTTTTTTACTTTTCCTCTTATATTATTACTTGATATGAGAATATAAAATCTGATGTCAATAATATTAAATATAACAATACAAAATAGAATAATATGAACGAAATAATTTATGTTTTAACTAACTCTGCAATGGCAAGCTTTGTAAAGGTAGGCAGAGCAAAAGACCTGAAAGAAGTAATAAAAAAACTTGATACTCCAAGTGTTCCTTTTCCTTTTCGCTGTTATTATGCTGCCGAAGTGGATAATGCGAGCCAGGTGGAAAAGATGCTTCATAAATTTTTTCTGAATGAAATGGTAAACAACAAAAAAGGATTCTTGCAAGTGCCTCCGGAGCAAGTAAAGAAAGTCCTTGAATTCGCTGCAGTTACCGATGTAACTCCTGAGAATCATGTGACCCTAGAGGAAGTTCTTGCCGGTGCCATTACCGATGTAACTCCTAAGAAGGGTTATTTAGCAAATCCTACGAATGTTGATACTGTGAATCGAGGATCAGCAATTTTCCTTGTAAGAGAAAAAATGGTAGAAGCAATTAATCAGAAGAATGGTATTACCCTTCGTAGAAGAACGCAGGCAGAATACGAAGATTTTCAAACCGGGACAGGAGTGCGTTTGATGGTAAGTAGGAAATATAACATCAGCAATAATGATCATTATTGGTATACGCCGCATACAAATCAAATTCAATTTTTGAAGAATGTTAAACGGGGGTATATCTGCTTCGGTTTTACGGATAAAAAAATTGCGTGTTTGGTTCCAATAGCGGATATATCTTCTTTGCTTGGAAATTGCGGAACAACTGAGCGAGGTGATGACATTGGTTATCATTTTTTTATAAAAGAAAAAGATAACGGGAATTTGGTATTCCATTTTTCCAAGACCCGGAAAGAATATGACCTGTCAAAATATATCATTAATCTTGATTAGTTAGCACAATGAGACATGAACTTCAAAAAGAGAGTATAACTTTACATATGAATTCATTTTTCGTGTCATATTATTGTTATCAAAATACCAGTAAAGTTTGGTGGTGTTATGGTTTTTACCGAGCATTCAATTTATTAATAAATACAAAATAAGACATATGACTGAAATAATTTATATCTTAACCAATAAGTCACTGAAGGATTGTGTAAAAGTAGGCAGAATAAAGAATCTGGAACAACTCATTAACTCACTGGATACCGCGGATCTTCCCGATCCTTTTCAATGTTATTACGCGGCCGAAATGGATAAAGCAAGTTTTCTGGAAAAGAAAATTAATGAAGTTTTTGTTGATAAAAGAGTGAATCCTTCAAAAGGTTTTTTTGAATTGGACCCTCATCAAGTCAAATGCGTCATTGATATTGCTTCAACACAATTTATCTTTAAAGATGTAACATATCGGGTAGGGAAGAAAAAAACAACACAGAAGGTGTTACAAGAACAAGGAATCGAACAGGAAGAAGAAAAAGAAGAAGTAAGAGAAATGAATGGAATGTTAACAGTTCAAGATGTCAGAAAGAAAATGATAAAACCAATCCAACGAAAACTTGGCATTACACTTGTTAAGGTTAGAAAAATGCCATCGGTATACATAGATGAGCAAACCGGGACAGCAGTGTGTTTAATAGTAAGCAATAGAGATGATAAAAGTACTCATAATTATTGGTATACGCTGTATGGCCGGCAAATGGTCTATATAAAAAATATTCAACGAGGATATGTATGTTTTGGCTTTATGGATAAAAATATTGTTTGTTTGGTGCCGATAGCGGATATAGATCCGTTGCTTAAATATTGCGGGGTAACAGAGAAACGAAATGGTTATCATTTTTATGTTAAATCAAGACATGACGGTAAACTCACATTTTATTTTCCAAAAGGTGTGCCGGAGTATGATCTGTCAAAATACATCATTGATATTGCTTAATTGACTAATGAGATATCAACTTATTCAAAGAGGGAGTAAAACCTTACATATGAATTCATCCTCCGTATCATATATTGATACCAACATGCAAGTAAGATTTGGTGGTACTATGATTTTTACCGAGTACTCAACCCATGAGTAAATACAAAATAATAAAAATAAGTAAAATAATTTACATCCTAACCAACGAATCGATGGCAGGTTTGGTCAAGATAGGAAAAACCGATAATTTGGAAAAAAGAATTAAAGGTCTTGACTCCACCGGAGTTCCTCTTCCTTTTAGGTGCTATTATGCAGCCGAAGTGGATAATGCGAATTTGTTAGAAAAGAAACTTCATCGAGTTTTTACTGATCAAAGAGTGCGTCACAGAAGAGAGTTTTTTCGGATTGATCCCGATCAAGTGAAGGAAGCTATTTCAATTGCTTCGGCACAATTTATCAAAGAGGTTACACCAAAGGAAGATATTTTTTCAGAGGCAGCGGACGGGCCCGCTTTGAAAAAAACAATGCAATTCAAGGATAAAAAACTCCATTTCAAAATTACAGATTTGGGAATTCCGGTTGGCACCATTTTACAATTTGCCCGTGATATATCTGTTACTTGTGAAGTCGTATCGGATTACAAAGTCGACTATGAAGGTAAAACGCTCTCTCTTAGCGCGGCTGCTTTGAAGGCTTACAAGAAACTTGGTTATAAATGGTCTGCCGCAAACGGGCTTGTAGGTTGGATGTATGCAGGCAAGACATTGTCGTACCGAAGGATGCTGCGAGAGCGAGAAGATGAAGAAAAAGAAGAGGTAATAGAAAACGATAGCAATCAAACGATTGCGAAGATCAGAGACAAAATGATAGAAGCACTCAACCGGAAGTATCAAGTAACACTTAGCCGTCGAACCATGGCAGAACACATAGATAAGCAAACCGGGACTGCGGTGCGTTTAATGATCAGTAAGAGATATGGCATCAGCAATAGCTATGATTATTGGTATACACTGAATACAAAGCAAATTAAATTTTTGATGAGTGTTAAACAAGGATATGTATTTTTAGGATTTGCAGATAAAAAGAGTGCTTGTTTGGTTCCCATAGCGGTTATGGATTCTTTGTTTACACATTGCGGGACAACAGAGAGTGAAGATAGTACTGCTTATCATCTTTTTATAAGAAACGAAGGTAGTAGGACTTTTGCCTTCTACTTTTCAAAGACTGGGAAAGAATATGACCTGTCAAAATATATCATTTCTTTTAATTGACATATCGCAGAAGCACCTTGCTTCACTTCTTATATGATTTTTTATACTTTCTTATGGGCTTACCCGGTTATCAAAACGCAAGTAAGATTAGTCGATGCTATGGTTTTTGCCGATAGAATTATTTACAACAACATTAATTATTAATCATCATGCAAAACAAAAACGACATTACTGCCAAAGAAAAAAATCTGAGAGAGATACTGGGGCAACACTATATACTGGATTATTATCAGCGCGAGTATGACTGGGGAGAAGAACAGGTGCTTCAATTGATGGAAGACTTGCAAACAGCCTTTCTTGAGTTTTATCAACAAAAACATGGCACGGAGAGTGTGCGCGAATACGGCACCTACTATATGGGTCCGGTTGTATTTAGTACCGGTAAAAATAATGAAAAGGCCATAGTGGATGGGCAGCAAAGATTAACTTCATTGAGTTTGCTTCTTCTGTGCTTGAAGCATCGTCAGGAGGAACGTCTCGAGACAGACGAGCAAGTGGGTATTAGGGAATTAATTTATGCAGATGATCTTGGCACACCGAACTTTAGAATTCACGATCAGAGTAGAGACAGATGCATGCGCGCTCTTTTGGAAGAAGGAGACTACTCATCCAAACCGGAAGATACGGCAAGTGTCGAGAACATAAAGAAGCGGTATGCTGATATTGCCGGGGCGTTTGACAATAGTTATTTAAGCGATGCAAAGGTTATGCGTTCATTTATTTATTGGCTCATTGATAAAGTCATTTTGGTTGACATTACAGCCGGCACAGACGATAAGGCCTATTTGGTGTTTGAAACGATGAATGGTCGTGGTCTGAGCTTGGATGCAGTAGACATGTTAAAAGCCTATTTAATATCTGGTGTGAGTGATAAGAAACAAGAGATTAATAAGAAATGGCAGAATCTTATGCAGCAAATGAATGCACTTAGGAAAAATGAGGATAGTGTATTTTTTCAGGCTTTGTTGCGAGCACACTATGCTAAGACAATCAGGAAAAGCCAAGATAAGGTGAACAAAGATTTTGAGCAAATCGGCACGCAGTTTCATATGTGGGTCAGAAAAGAGAAACTAAAATTTGAGCCAAAGGAAAATTGGTATGGCTTCATTGACGGCAAGATGGCCTTTTATGTTAAATGGTTTTTGGAATATCATGGGGCTATGAAAGTGCCAGTTGTCGGTTTGGAGCATTTGTATCGCGTTAATTTCTTGAGGTTTGCCGAATCTTTATTGCATCCCTTATTATTGGCACCGATTAAGGAAGACGATGATGCGGAGACTGTCAAGCGTAAATTGAATATGGTTGCTCGTTATGTGGAAACATTTTGTGTGAGGCGTGCGGTTAATTTTTTGAGGTACGGACACAGTGCCTTCCGGATTCAGATGTATGAATTGGTGCAACAGATCCGATTTAAAGATCTGTCTTCTTTGGGAGAAATTCTAAAAGGAAAATTGGAAAAAATGGAAGATACATTTCGTGGAATTGTCAATAGTAGAGAGTATGGTCCCTTAAGGAAAAACCGTGCCAATGGTAAATTTATTAAGTTCTTGCTTGCTTGTTTGACTGCTCATATTGAACAAAAATCCGGGATGGATTCATCTCTGCGGAAGTATATGGAAACCAAGGGCAAGCCCTATGAGATAGAACATATCCTGGCGGATAAGTATCAAAGGTATCAAAATGAATATAGTGGTGAAATGGAGTTTGATAGAACACGCAACATGGTTGGCGGGTTGATATTGGTGCCACAAGGGACCAATCAATCCTACTCGGACGCGCCTTACGACAAAAAAGTAAAACATTACTTGAAAGAAAATCTTTTGGCACAGTCTTTGTGTAAGGAGTGCTATGAACGCAACCCGAATTTTGTCAATAACAACAAAGGACTAAATTTTGAATCCTATAAAGAGTTCGGTAAGAAAGCCATAGAAGAACGCCAAGAACTTTATAAACAGATTGCCGAGGAAATCTGGGACCTGTCGTTTTTTGATGTATAACTTTAAATAACTTTGTTATGTCCGATGATTATATCAACATAAAAAATAATCATGAACAAACAATTTAATACTCCTAAATTTGACTCTCGCTTTGATAAGATTCCTCATTTGGCTTGGTATCCTTGGGTCGGTAAGAACTATCACAAAACAAAAATTCTGGTAGTTGGGGCCGGTACCGACAAATGGCACGAAGAAGGTCTTGTGTACGACGGTAAAGGGCTCACCATTGAAATAATTAATAGTATTGCGATCGAGAATAATCATCCCGGTACAAAAGGACTTAATGCGTTCGTAAAAATATTTGTTGAAGGACTTAACATAAGAGGGCAGAATGTCTCCGATGGGGAACTGATGCGACAACAGGTATGGAGTTCTGTGGCTTTCACAAATTTTCTACAGTTTAGTTCCGCAGAGATAGGATGGCATCCTCGAAACTCCCAAGACATTGAAGCAGGTAAGGCGGCATTACATGGTGTCTTGGATATCATAAAACCAGATCTATGTTTGATATGGAGTGCTATGATGCCTTGGGACGGGGACTTAACAGAAAAAGAAGGCTATAAGTGGGGGGCGCGTAAAAAAATAGGTTGGGGGATACCTCAAGTTTGTAGAAGAGGAGAAGTGTCATTTATTTGTATACAGCATCCGAGTAGAATTTCTCCCCCCAAGTGGGCAGACTTTCTAATGAAAGAAAACGAGAGTAAAAAAGTCATTACCAATTTTCTGGATTACTTGAATTCTTTGCAATAAAAATTGCCGACTTTGTAGTTGAAAGATGACTACCAAAGAAAAACAAAAATTACAAACTCATCTTAAAGATCTTTCTGCCAAACAGAAAGAAGCAATCTTAAATCGTGATAGTTATTGTTGTGTTATTTGCGGGTAAAGTAAAAAAGAAGGTGTTGAACTTCACATTCTTTGCCTTTTTCTTGCGCCCTGTTTCAGACATTAGGACGCCACTTATTAATGCACTCAACACCCGCCCCGTCTTGAAAACAAAAACAGCAGCCACACTTGCCTGCGTCCTCTTGCTGGCATCTTGCGTGCGGTCGGGCGAGGACAAGTTGCATACTTTGCGCGGTGAGATCTTCGGCACTTATTATTCTGTCAAGTATGTCGCTGGGGCGGAGACGCCTGCCGAGACGGAGGTGCAAACTGCCATTTTGGGGCGGTTGCAGGAGATAGATGCGGTGATGTCCACTTGGAATAAGGATTCGGAGTTGAGCCAACTGAACCTGGCTGAGGCGGGTGTGCCAATGAGGGTGAGCGAGGAACTGGCACAGATGTTATTGTTGAGTATCAAACTGAATTCGGAGACAGGGGGTGCGTTTGATATTACGGTGGGTCCTCTGGTTAATCTGTGGGGCTTTGGTCCGGCGGGCGAACTGACCCGGGTGCCGGACGAGGCGGAGATTCTGGAAGCCCGCAAGCGGACGGGAACGCATCAATTGGATATAGACCTGCCCGCCATGGTTCTAACGAAAAGAGTCCCGCTTTACTTGGATCTTTCTGCCATTGCGAAGGGCTATGCGGTGGATGAGGCGGGCGCGGTTCTGGAGGATATGGGTGTGCGGGATTATTTGGCGGAGATTGGCGGGGAAATTTTGGCGCGGGGTTATCGTCCGTCTCGGCGAGGGGACGGCAAGGGCAAGCAACCGCAGCCTTGGCGTATTGCCATAGAAGCGCCCGTTTCGGGTGGCAAAGCAATTCAGCGAATTGTGAATATGAACAACCTGGGCATGGCGACATCCGGCGACTATCGGAATTACTACGAACGCAACGGGACGCGTTATTCGCACATCATAGATCCCGCCACCGGCAGTCCGGCGCAACATACGCTGGCATCTGTGTCTGTGGCGCATCCGCGCACGGTCATCGCCGATGCTTGGGCGACTGCGTTGTTGGTTTTGGGAGAAGAGCGGGGGCGTGCCATAGCCGAACGGGAACAGGTTGCCGCCTATTTTATTCGGCGCGAGGGCGACGGCTTCGCCGAAAGTTGGACTTCTGTATTTGAGACACTCTTTGACGGGCAGACCAGCGGGCAAGGCAACTAGCCACACATCCGCAAAAAACTAAAATACCGCAAAGATTCACTGCGGAGGGTCATAAAACAAGGCGGTCTCTCTTAAAATCTTATTAATCGTGTGGCATTAGAGAGTGGCGTTATTTAACCCGCCATTCAATCCGGATGATTACAATTACAAATACAAAAGAGAACAATATAAATAAATATAAATAAAGATAAATAAAAAGAAAGATGCATAATAGAAGTTTTGGCAAGGACGAACTTTCGGTTTCGGAGTTAGGTCTGGGGTGTTGGCAGTTGGGCGGTGCCGAATGGGGCAATGTCAGCGAAGAGGAAGCCCATCGCATTTTGGATGTCGCGCTGGAAAACGGGATTACCTTTTACGACACGGCGGATGTTTACGGCGACGGTCGCAGCGAAAAGTTGGTCGGGCAGTTCATCAAAAAGCAGAGCAAACAAGGTGCCAAGAACCTGTTTGTTGCCACCAAAGTGGGACGCCGGGATCTGGTGTATCCCAATCAATATACCCGAGAGAATGTGACAGGGTGCATTGACAGGTCTTTGCGGAATCTGGGTGTGGAAACTTTAGATCTGGTGCAGACCCATTGTGTGCCGACGGATGTCGTGCGCGACGGCGAGGTGTTTGAGATTTTAAGAGAGCTTCGCACTGCCGGCAAAATCCGGCGTTTCGGTGCCAGTGTGGAAAGTATGGAGGAAGCGATGCTGTGTATGGAGCATCCGGATATGTATTCGCTGCAAATCATTTTTAATGTGTTGCGTCAGAAGGCATTGCAAGAGGTCCTGCCATTGGCGGCGGAAAAGCGGATTGGCATCATTGTCCGATTACCGCTTAACAGCGGCCTGTTGAGCGGTAAGTTCAACAAACGAACAACTTTTGTTGAAACGGATCATCGGCACTTCAACCGCGACGGTCAGGCATTTAATGTGGGCGAAACCTTTGGCGGTCTGCCGTTTGAGAAGGGGTTGGAACTGGTGGATGAGTTGCGTTCTTATGTTCCGTCCGGTGTGCCGATGTCGCAGTTTGCGTTGCGTTGGTGTCTGGATCAACTCGGTGTTTCCGTAGTCATTCCCGGTGCGACGCGTGCCGAACAGATTGCCAACAGCGCGAAAGCATCTAAGATCCCGCCTTTGAGTGCAACCCTGCTTCAGACCTTGCGCGCCTTTTATGATGACAAGGTCCGTTCTCATATTCGCGGTGCCTATTAGTCGGGTGATGCCGCAAGATTTCGAACTGTCCGTTATTGGTGCCTTGGCACCGGCAAAACGGCTGTCAACTTTTCTCAAAAGATGGCAGGAAGGCACTCACCGCGAACCGCGAACCTTGAACCGCGGATCTTTTTGAAAAACTTTTGACCGAGCCGATTTTTCTATCAACATTAAACATTAAAAAAAACATTAAAAAAACATTAAAAAAACATTAAAAAAACATTAAAAAACAACAAATAACAAACAACAAACAATAACGATGATCTACACACACAACTTATCACCCGTTGCCTTGGACTTGGGGTTTATCCAAGTGCATTGGTATGGCGTAATGTATATGCTGGCTTTTTTCACGGCAATCGGGTTGGCACACCTGCGGCGGCACAGGTTGAATTTCACCTCCGCGGCACTTTGGGATTGCCTGTTCTGGCTGATGTTGGCGATCATTCTTGGCGGTCGCCTTGGTTATATGTTGTTTTACAACTTTGGCGCGCTGGTTCAAAATCCGCTCAGTCTCTTTTTTATCTGGCAGGGCGGGATGTCATTTCACGGGGCGGTCATCAGTGTGGGAGTCACTTTTATACTCTTTGCCAGATCGCGCGGGATCAACCCTTGGGATTTCAGCGATTTCATTATGAGTGTTAGCACGGTCGGTTTGGCATTCGGGCGTCTGGGCAACTTCATTAATGGCGAATTGTGGGGCAAAGAAACCGGCGGTAATTGGGGCGTCATCTTTCCGCATGCCCCGACGCAGTTGCCGCGCCATCCTTCGCAGCTGTATGAACTTTTGCTTGAGGGGATCTTGTTGGCTCTCATTCTTTGGGTGTTCACTCTTAAGCCGAAACCGCGGATGATGGCAACGGGTCTTTTCCTGTTCGGTTACGGATTAATGCGATTTCTGGTGGAGTTTGTGCGCATACCGGATGCCCATATCGGCTATCTGGCATTTGACTGGCTGACCGTAGGGCAGTTGTTAAGTTTGCCGATGATTATTGGCGGCATGATCATATTCGTTTATGGTTGGCGGAAGTCCGTCATCCCCAATTACGGTTCCGCATGACAGTCATAGCATATTGGGTTGAGTTGCTGGCGGTTGTCATTGATTTGGCGGCGGTCGCTATCTTGGTTTGGGGAGTTGTTAAAGGATTATGGTGGTTCGGCGGACTGGAATTTTTTAAGATCATCGGTCGCGGCGGCGACATTCGCAAAAAGGATATGCGTTTGCGCGACGAGTTGGGCGGATATCTGTTACTGGGTTTGGAGTTTATGATCGCCTCGGATATCATCCACACGGTCATCAGCCGGACGACAGAGGATCTTCTTTTTCTGGGCGGTATTGTGATCATTCGGACGGTCATCAGTTTTTTCTTAACCAGAGAGATGGCACACAATGCCGAGCCGCGCGCGGCGGCGGGGCATGCGGATGCGGTTCATTCGGGGGGCGGAAGACGCCGCGGCAGAAAACCGGGACAGGGCAACTCTTAGCCGCCGTAGCCCAAAAAGCGAAAACGAATGGACGGCAATATTCTGCCGATAGTGGTTCTGGCATTGACCACACTGGTTTTTGTCGGTCTTTTTTTTAGAACTAATACAAAGAATCGCGAACTTGAACGAGAGAACGCCCGCCTTATGGGAGAGACCAAGGACCAAGGCGGGTTAATTGAAAACATTGCCAATCGTGTTTTTACCCTGCAAAACGAAAAGAGCCGCAGCGAGATTGAAAGAACTCTGGCACCGCTCAAACAAAACATAGAAGGCTTTCGCAATCGTCTGGAAGATATTAGCAAGGACCAGGAAAGCGGTCGTGCCGAACTGAAACAGCATATCGTTAATCTGCTGGAAACGAACAGAGAGGTGGAGGAAATGGCACAGGGTCTTGCCAGGGCACTAAAGAGCGACAAGAAGATGCAAGGGAATTGGGGCGAGATGATCTTGGAGAGCGTGTTGGAACATTCCGGTCTGGTGAAGGACCGCGAATACAAGTTGCAACCTTCGTTTGGCAGTGAAGAGGGGGGCGTTCTGCGGCCGGATGCGGTGGTGTTCTTGCCGGACAATAAACAGATTATTGTGGATGCCAAGGTTTCTTTGAATGCCTATGTGTCTTACAACGAGGCCGAGGATGAGACGGAGCGCGCGGTTTGCCTTAAACAACATTTGGCAGCCGTAAAAAAGCATGTGGACAGTCTGTCAGACAAGGACTACTCCCGTTTGCCGGGATTAAACAGCTTGGAATATGTTCTGCTATTTTTTGCGGTGGAGCCGGCGTTTATTCTTGCCCAACAGGAGGACAACACTCTGTTTAGTTATGCTCTGCGAAAGCGAATTATCCCGGTGGCGCCGTCCACTCTTTTGGCAACGCTCAGAGTCATTCATAATATTTGGCGTAACGAGAAACGCAATAAAAATGCCGAAGAGATCGCCCGCCAGGCGGGTGCGATGTATGACAAACTCTGCGGCTTCGTGGAGGATGTGGATGGTATCGGCAAGTTTTTGGACCGCGCCAAAGAGAGTGTGAGCGAGGCACGCAATAAGTTATCGCAGGGCAGGGGGAACCTGATAGGTCGTGCCGAAAAAATTAAGGAACTCGGCGCGGATACCAAGAAGCAACTGCCGGACTCGTCCGAAGACTAACGGCAACATTAATGCACGCGGCTACGGCGGACACGAGAGGAAAGTTTAGTTTGTTGTTGTTCGCCGCAGCCGGACGCCATGGCAAGGCAAAACAAAATAGGACAGGACAGGACAGGACAGGACAGAATAGAGTAGAGTAGAGTAGAGTAGAATAATGTTTCCCGTCACCGTCAATTTACGGAGCAACCCCGTGATGATCAGCATCCTCTTGATCAATCTGGCGGTTTATCTTGTCGCGCAGTTTTTCTCTCTCCCGTCAAAAAGTTTTTGTTTTGGCGGTTTGTCGCTCTTTGGTGTTGTTGTGGAAAAGGAATATTGGCGGCTAGCCAGTTCCATATTCATGCATTACAGTTTCTCCCATTTGGTATTTAATAGTGTGGCACTTTTAATTTTTGGCTCCTATGCCGAACGCTTTTGGGGCAAGTGGCGTTTCATTCTCATTTACCTTGCCGCCGGTGTTGTCGCCAACCTGATTGCTCTTGCATTCGCCTATTGGACCAACATCATTTCCTACTGTGCCATAGGGGCTTCGGCTTCCATCCTTGGCATCATGTCGGCATCCGCATATTTAATGTGGCAACTATGGCGCAAAAATCGCAACCCGGTTGCTCTGGTATTTGCCCGCCAGTTGGCAATCATCTTCGTGCTGCAGTTTGTGATTGATATTTTCGTTCCGCAAACATCTTCCTTGCATCATATTGTCGGGGCGGTTGCCGGCCTGTTAATGGCACGGTTACTTCTGGCGAGCGGTTTTCGTGCTGCTCGTTAATTGACCGACCGCAGTCGAGGATGACGGAAGTTGTCGGAGGTTAACGTTGTCCCATTTGAATTTTGGCTGTCTTATCCGGTATCGCCCGGTATCGCCCGGCCTCACTTGCTCAATCGAACAATCGATGTCAGATTTTCCGATAGATGACCTTGCCGTATTCGTCAATATTCTCTCGGACTTCTTGGGAATTGAGATTGTCATAGGATAAAACATCAAAAAAGAAGGGGATATTCGTCTTTTCCAGATCGTTCTTGATGGATGCAGTCTGCAAAAAGTTTATACCCTTGCCGACTACGGCAATATCTACATCCGACGCCTTTTTGTAATTCCCCATAGCACGCGATCCAAAGAGCAGGGCTTTTTCAATCGCAGGATGTTTGGAAAGAATAGCGGATATCTTTTTTAGTTGTTCATCAGAAAGTCCGTATCTCATAATTCCTTCTTAAGAAGTTGCCGGTAAAGATCCCGGGCAAGAGCATAAAAAGTGTTATTAATAAACTGTATTATCTTTTGTGATATTTCTTCTTCATAGGCATGAGATGTCAGATTACGAAATTCTATGGTATTTAACCATTCTTCGCCTTCTTTAATAATGCCCGCTTGATATGCCGCCCGGATGACACTTCTTGGAGTGGATTGATTAATCCCCTCTTGTTCCAAATGGTTTTGCATTGTTTTCCAAGACAGTTCATAGGTCATCTTAAAAGACCGAATCATTGCCAACCGGTAGACTTCATCTTCCGGGTTAGCATCATATAGATCTATCATTCGCGATAAAACTTGAAAAGATTTTTCAAAATGTTGAAATCGATGCTTCCGGCGACTTGGGTTTGGCATGATTCTTTTTGTTGGTCCCGGTAGTTGATCTGATCCGGATTCCATAGTTCAAATCGGGCTGGGTGATTTAAAGAAAGAGTTTAATTCGGTTCCGGTTTGTAGATCGGTTCGTCAAAAACCTCGTTGATACTTTTCGCAAGTTTTTCGGCTCTGTCATTAAACTCTGCTTTGGTCCATTTGTCGTAGTCCGCAGCGACTTTTTCTGTTAATCTCCATGGGGTTACTTTACCATCCGATTCTCCTGAGTAGATTTTTATTTTTTCAGAGTAATCCCGGCTGCTCGCCCTTATGTTTTTCTTGCCCGATAGGGGAGTTAGATTGGGCAGTTTATGCATCACTTTATCCCATCCTTCTTGCCCCCCTTCAAAGGGATTGTTTGCTCCTGGTGTTTGAGAGAGAATATGCTCTACCCATGCATCATCGGGAATTAGTTCTATTTTTTTGGAAGAATCCGGCTCTACCAATTGCTGATCCAAAATGCCAAAAAGAGGTTTAAGCCATCTTTTCCCATAGACATTATCCCCTAAGGCTTCTTGACAACGCTGAATAACATTTTTTTCTTCTATTTTTTCTTGGAAAAATTGTTTTAATGAAGAGAGATCATCTCCCTCTTTAATTTTTCTTACAGCTGCATGTGAATAGCCTTTAATTGTCCCGCTCGTGTATCCGGCAATCCAGAACATATAAAAAAATTTCTGTATTTCCCTTAGCATCTTTAAGATATCTTCTCCCGTCCAACCTTGATAAACAACTGTGCATAGAAGAGTTCGCCAGTAGGGATTATGGGGTAACCAGGTCAGTGAGTCAATGATTTGCCGAGGTATGCTGTTACTTTGGGTATACGCTTTTTCATAACCATGCCAAAATTTTTGAATATCGCTTAGAAACACCAACACTTGATCCCCCCGCAGATCCTTGCAATGTTTTGCTATTTCCTCGTACAATTCTTTCCGTGTGGTATCTGGTCTTTTAAAATATGCGTAATAAGTTAAAACATTCACTATATTATGCTTCCCCATCCGTTTTGCCTCTTCTTCTATTTCTTTCCATGTGCTATCCAATGCGTGGTGATGCCTTTCGACATCCGGTAACCCCATCAAAAAACTGCGAACCAGATCTGCAGGAGTTAAGTCCAAACCGCGTGCGTTTATGGTTCTGAATAATCGGATGGATGATGCCAGATCCGAGCAAGTTATGCGTATAAAGGTTACTTGCGTGAAAACATAATCTATAAATTTTTGCAGTGCTTCTTCCCCTCCGTCTTCTTTTAATTTATCTATTTTTTCACAAAAGATACGAACATTATCAAAAAAGAGATTATTCCCTTTTCTGTATTCTTTTAGTTTATCCCGGTCAAGCCCCTGTAAAACCTCATTGAATTTTATGTGCTCATCACTTCTTGAATGTAATATAACGCGTTCCTTGGCCCTTTTCTTAATACAGTCCCTAATGTCTTCTAATAAGCCATCTTCTTTTATATCACTGAAATCTCGAATAGCACAAAATAGTAGGGTGAGGGTAACAAGCCTTTGCTGACCGTCTATTACTTGATAAGGATCATCCTTATTATTTCGCACCACTATGAGCGAACCCAAGAAGTATTCCTCCGCGGATGAATCACTGGCTTGAGACAAGTCATCCCATAATTCATTGACTTCTTCTTCGCCCCAACTATATGGGCGTTGATAAATAGGAACCTCATAAAAGTTCCCAGTATCTTGAAATACCGCTTCTACAGATAATGGTTCTGGTGTGTAAATGCTTGTCATAGTATCGTTTCAAATGAATTTATCGATATTATACACAAGGACCCCGAAGGTCTAACTTAATGCTGGTTGCATCATATTGTCTGTCTGTTGATGGCCCGGTTACTTTTGGCGAGTGGTTTTCGTGTTGCCGATTAGTGGTGAAGGGGAAGACGAAGACCGGCCGTATTTTTTGGTTTGCTTTCCAAACCTTTCTTAAAATCGGTTGCGAGAGGAAGGTTTGTCAATAAAATAGAGTTAACAACTTTGTTTTTTTACTACTTTAAATATTTGATTATGAAAAAATTCTTTTTTGGAATCCTTGTCCTTACTTCTCTGAGTTCACTCATTGCGACCGAAGCAAGGGCGGAAGGATTTGCTTGGTCTGTCGGTTACTTTCGCGCGCCGGATTCTGAAGTTCAGGGCTTGCAGTTTCAAGGGCATGGTGGTGACGGCTGGGGCGGTTATGTTGCGTTGGGGTCGGGTCGCGTATCCGGACGGCAACCGCGCGGGAGAAATAGTGAAGAGCTCGTTTTTGCAGCAAATTTGCTAGAGGCACCTATCCGGGAGTATACGGAGCGTAACTATCTGGCACTAGGTCCTGCCTATGCGCTTCCGATTGGTGAGCGTTCGTTTTTTAGTGTGCAGTTCGGTTATGCCTACTATGAGGACACTTCTCGAGAATATCAAGAGAGTCTTAACGAGGATGGATTTCGTTATGTATCCCCGGAAAGAAACCTTGGCGGCAAAAACAGTCTGGATCTGGGAGTTGGGTTTTTGCTGCGCGGTTTTTATATCGGCACATCCTATGCGATTGATGAGTGGCGTGTGACGATTGGCGGCGGCTGGCGTTAATTTGGTATTTCCGAACGAGTTGGCACAAAAATAAGCCAAAGATTTTTTACTCATCATTATATTCCTGATCACCCGGTCCTAATAAAGGCCCTTTACCGATGCGCATAGCCTTGGGGCAGTTCAATGCAACGGTTGGTGCTTTAAATGACAATGCCAACCGCATCTTGGAGTTGGCTCACAAAGCAAAGGACGAACATCGTGCCGATCTGCTGGTGCTGCCGGAAATGAGCCTGTGCGGTTATCCGGCACAGGATCTCTGGCTGGACAAACAATTCATCACAGACTGTCAACTTGTGCGGGACAGGCTGATTCGACAGCTGCCCGACCTGGCGGTTGTCATCGGGTATCCGGGTTTTCCGGGGCATCAAGCAAAGCAACCTGAACACCAAACAAAACAAACAAAGCAACCCGAACACCAAACAAAACAAGCAGGGCAACCGAGGCAAACAGAACAAACAGAACAAACAGAACAAACAGAACAAACAAAACCAGCAAAACAAGCAGGGCAATCGGAGCAACCTGAACACCAAACAAAACAAACAGAACAAACAGAACAAGATTGGCGAGAAGCCGCCGGAACCTGCACCGCGCCGATTGCCACAAATCAGGCGGATGTTTTTTTCGGCGAGCGCAGACTCGCCGCTTATGCGAAACAAACCTTGCCGAACTACTCGGTGTTTGACGAAAAACGCTATTTCATTCCGGGCACGGAATCTGCGGTCTTTGTTTTGGATGGAATTTGCTTCGGACTTCTGATTTGTGAAGATCTATGGCGGCCCGAACCTATGGCAGCCTGCCGGGCAGCCGGGGCCCAGCATGTGATCACCATTAATGCTTCTCCCTATCACAGAGGGCAGTTGGCTACTCGGCACAGATTGGTGCAAGAAAGAGCCAAAGAATTTGGATTACCCGTTTCGTATATCAACGCCTGTGGCGGGCAGGACGGTCTTGTTTTTGACGGCAACTCTTTTGTTTGCGACAAAAACGGAAAGGTGGTATCTTCTTTGTTTGCCTTGGGTATGCAGGAGGGTCTTTTGGTAACCGACTTGGATAAAACAGGCGACCCCAAGCCGAGCACAGGTTCCGCGAAAGATCACATTAAAAAAGTACCGAAAACGGACGAGACAGGGTCTGCCGATCTGGCGGAGGTTTACGATGCCCTTACGCTGGGGCTGGCGGATTACCATCGCAAGAACAAATTTAAGCGAGCGGTGCTGGGGCTTTCCGGCGGCATAGATTCGGCTTTGACATTGTGTATTGCCGCGGATGCTCTGGGGGCGGACAAGGTGACGGCTCTTCTTTTGCCGAGTCAATATACCTCATCGGAGAGTTTGCGTTACGCCCAAGAGCAGGTTGCACTTTTGGGAGCGGAGTCCCGGGAGTTTCCCATAGGCTCTGTGACCGAGGCCTTGCGCGGGACGATGTCGGAGTTTTTGAAGGATGAGACCGACAGCGGAACGACCTTGCAAAACATCCAGGCACGCAGTCGCGCCCTGATGTTAATGACCTGGGCAAACCGGGAAGATGCCTTGCTATTGGCAACCGGTAATAAGAGCGAGTTTGCGGTTGGCTATTCCACGCTTTACGGAGATATGGCGGGCGGGTTCTGTCCTTTAATAGATGTCTTTAAGACCGATGTGTATGCGCTGGCGAGGTTTCGTAATGCAATCGGCAAGGTCATTCCTAACTTTGTCATTGACCGGGAACCTTCCGCCGAATTATACGGCGGGCAGAAGGACAGCGACCAACTTCCGCCCTATGATATTTTGGATGGCATTCTGCGGAAACATCTGGAAGAGGGTTTAGCGGATAAGGAGATTCTCGCCTGCGGTTATGACAAAGACACAGTCCGCAGGGTGATCCGAATGGTTCGTTTTGCCGAACACAAAAGATTTCAGGCGGCGGTGGGAACGCGCATCAGTTTGCGTTCTTACGGGCGCGACCGGCGGTATCCGATTACCAACGGCTATAATGATTGATACCCGACCTCAGTTAATACCTCAGCCAATAGAAGCCGACCCCAGCCAATAGAACCCAACCGAAACCGAACCGCAGTAAGCCCTCAGTAAGCCCGCAATTACTATTAATGATGAAAAACTTTTTCCGCTATCTCCTTGCCAACTTCATGCCGATTCTTTTGGTGGTTGCTGTTTGGGGAAGTTTGAATCTTGTAAAAGACGATTTTCTTTTGCCGGCGAGACCGGAAACCGCGGATACCGGGTCGTTTCTTTTTTTGCGAGATGCCACACAAACCCATTTCCGCAACGGAACTCCTTTTTACCGATTAACCTTTGCGGAGGGGACGGTTTCTCCTTCCGGCCAACTGGAAGCCCGAACACCGGAATTATTTTTATTTAAGGGTGCCAATGCGAATGCCTCATCTGTCTCATCTGTTTCATTGACGACAAGTGCCGAAACCCTGCCGAAATTATCGGTAGGCACCGGGAACATATTTGCAGAAGTCCTCGGGCAGAAGCCGGACGCTTGGGTGCGTTTGGCAGCGGAGCAAATGAGCGGTTCGGCAAACCGAATATTCCTTAAAGACACAGTGGTTCTGCAAAATTTGGTAACCGGCGGGAGTATCGTCGCAGGGGAAAGTGAGGTGCGTCCTTATGAGGGGCAGGCAAACTTCACCAACTCTTTTACTTTGAAGCAAGATGGTATGCAGGTGCAAGGCGATACTTTGACAACGAAATGGAGTGATGCAACCGGCATCCATGTGTTTCACGCCTCGGGCAATCCGGTCACATACATCTACCCGGGTGCGGCAACCACAACCATCAGCGGCACCGGGACAGACTTGCAAAATGGCGGGAGCATCACCGCAGGGGAAAGTGAGGTGCGTCCTTATGAGGGGCAGGCAAACTTCACCAACTCTTTTACTTTGAAGCAAGATGGTATGCAGGTGCAAGGCGATACTTTGACAACGAAATGGAGTGATGAAACCGGCATCCGTGTATTTCACGCCTCGGGCAATCCGGTTACATACATCTATCCGGGTGCGACAACCATCAGCGGCACCGGGACAGACCTGCATTATGTTTTACACACTGCTTCTGCCCCGGTTGGCGGTGACGGGGCAGCCGGCAACCCCGGCAATCGCGAAGAAATGCAAGTCTTTGGCACACCTCTAAGATTCACCTCAATAAGTGCCGGCGAAGGAGCGGGAAATACCGAAACAAAATTGAGCGGGGAGGGCCGGCAGATGCATATTGAAGACAACAACAAGATTCTACTGTTGGGTTCGTCGGGTTCGCCCGCTTTTGTGTTGAATGAACAGCCGGGCAAACCGGGCACTCCGGACACCCCGGACAAGCAACTCTTGGCGAGAGCGGATAGTATTTTTTATGATGTTGTCGAGCAGACCTTACAATTATCCGGCAATGCTTTTTTGGATCAAGACGGCAAGCAAGCAACCGGCGAAACATTGTTTTACGATATCAAAGAAGATACTTTTCGGTTGTCGGGAGGGACGGGCGAGACGGGGGATGCGAAAGACCCGGCTGCGGCGGAAAGCGACCAAACACCAAAAGACACGCGCGTGCACATTTTAATTCCCAAGGAGTCGCAACAGCGGGACAGATGAGTTCTCTTTTGGTTCGGGACATCGTAAAAAGTTACGGTAAAAAAGAAATCTTGCGGGGGATTAGTTTGCGAGTGGATACCGGCAAATTAGTAGGACTTTTGGGACCCAACGGTTCCGGCAAGACCACTCTCTTTTATATTTTGATTGGTTTGATCCGGGCGGACGGCGGCAGCATTCTGATGGACGAACGGGACATCACCCGAATGCCGATGAACAAACGCGGGCGGCTGGGTTTGGGGTACTTGCCGCAGGGGAACTCCGTTTTTCGCGACCTGACGGTAGAAGAGAACATTAGCGCCGCCTTGGAATTTCGGGCGGATCTGGATGCGCACTCACAGAAAGAAGAGACCGAACGCTTGTTGGCGGAGTTCTCGTTGGAAAGGATTCGCCATGGCAAGGGCAGACTGCTTTCCGGCGGGGAGCGGCGCCGAACCGAAATTGCTCGTCTTCTTGCCACCAAGCCGAAGTTCGCACTTTTGGATGAGCCTTTTGCCGGTGTGGACCCGATCTCTGTGGATGAGATCAAGCGGCTGACGATGAATTTAACCAAGTTGGGAATCGGGGTTCTCATTAATGATCATAATGTTCGGGATGTGCTGGGGCTTTGTGACGAAAACTATGTCATCGGCGAAGGGCGTATTATCGCGCAAGGCGACGCACAAAGTATTGTCAACAACGAACAAGTGCGCCGCACCTATCTGGGCGAGGGCTATAAATTGTAATGGCAACTGTAATGGCAACTGTGATGGAAACCCCGGCAATCATAAACACACCGCCGGCGTGTGGAGAGAATGCCGGCGACAGGCAAGTTAAGATGTCGGGCGTGTATGGGCATAGGCATGGGCATGGCGTGAGCCGGGTCTTGGACATAGTGTGGGCAGGGGCTTGGGTTCGGACATGTATCCGGGCGTGGCGATAAAGAGTATCTTTATAAAACTCTTTCCGAGATTCTTTTAAGGATTCTTTTAAATGTTATTTAAAAAATGATGCAAGATTCTGCTATGCTTAAAGGCTTGAACGAACAGCAGCGTGCGGCGGTTTCCGCCCCTCTTTGCAATGCGTTGGTTCTTGCGGGAGTGGCAAAGATCCTCTTTAAAAAATGATGCAAGATTCTGCTATGCTTAAAGGCTTGAACGAACAGCAACGCGCGGCGGTTTCCGTCCCTCTTTGCAATGCGTTGGTTCTTGCGGGAGTGGCAAAGATCCTCTTTCAAAAATGATGCAAGATTCTGCTATCCTTAAAGGCTTGAACGAACAGCAACGCGCGGCGGTTTCCGCCCCTCTTTGCAATGCGTTGGTTCTTGCGGTAGTGGCAAAGATCCTCTTTCAAAAATGATGCAAGATTCTGTTATACTTAAAGGCTTGAACGAACAGCAGCGCGCGGCGGTTTCCGCCCCTCTTTGCAATGCGTTGGTTCTTGCGGGAGTGGCAAAGATCCTCTTTCAAAAATGATGCAAGATTCTGCTATTCTTAAAGGCTTGAACGAACAGCAGCGTGCGGCGGTTTCCGCCCCTCTTTGCAATGCGTTGGTTCTTGCGGGGGCGGGTAGCGGTAAGACGCGCGTCCTGGTGCATCGGTTTGCCTGGCTTTTGACGGAAGAAGGGTTCATACCGGATTCCGTTTTGTCAGTGACCTTTACCAATAAAGCGGCAAAGGAGATGCGTGCCCGCATCAGCGTGATATTGAAACGCTCGCCGGTCGGGCTGTGGTGCAATACCTTTCATTCCATGGCGAACCGCATCCTGCACAGACATTGGGAAGAGGCGGGCTTGGAAAAAAACTTTTCCATATCAGATAGCGGAGATCAACTGACATTCATTCGGCGTATTCTCAAACAGGCGGGTTCGGTATCCCAAGGCATGGGCAAGTTGAGTCCGAATGAATTGCGAAACAAAATCTCCGGCTGGAAGGAGGAAGGACTGCGCAGCCGGGATGTTGTGATCGGCAATCACTACACGCAAGAGATGATGCTGGAGGCCTATAAACTGTACGAGAAAACCGCAGCGGCGGAGAGTATGGTGGATTTTTCCGAACTTCTATTGCGGCTTTATGAACTTCTGAAGAACAAGCCGGATATCCTCGCACATTACCGTCGTCAGTTTCGGTGTATTCTGGTGGACGAGTTTCAAGATACCAATCAAATGCAGATTGGTCTCATTCGGCTATTACAGGATTCGCCGGATCCCAAACGACCGAATTATGTGATGGCGGTTGGCGATGAGGATCAATCCATCTATGGTTGGCGCGGTGCGGACATCGGCAACATCCTTCGTTTTAATAAGTTATTCAAGGATGTGCGTGTCTTTCGCTTGGAGCAGAATTACCGTTCCACCTCGCCGATCCTTGAAGCGGCGAACCACTTAATAGAACACAACGCCGACCGGCTGGGTAAAAAACTCTGGACAAGCGACCGGGACAAGACGCCCGTCAAGTTTTACCGGGCGCAAACCGACACGGCGGAAGCATTTTATGTGGCGGACACCGTCCGGGAGCATACGGATAGCGGCGGCAAGCCGAGCGATTGTGCCGTCCTTTACAGAACCAACGCCCAATCTCGCGTCCTTGAAAGTGTTTTTGTGCGTGCCAATTTGCCATACCGCATATACGGCGGCTTGCGCTTTTATGAAAGAACGGAAATTAAAGATGCCCTTGCTTATATGCGGCTCATCGTTAACCCGTTGGATGGTGTGGCATTTGTGCGTGCTATTAATGTTCCAAGGCGAGGCATTGGCGCAGCCACTTTGGCAAAAATCACTTCCCGTGCGGAGTCGCATTCTCTGTCTTACCCGGTTGCGGCGGAGCAGTTGCTTGCCGAGAACATCTTGCCGGCGCGCGCCGCCGTGCCGTTGCAACAGTTTTTGACATTGCTCGAGAAGATGCGGGAAGAGATTGCGCGGCTGACCCTGCCGGAAACCGTTTTACAAGTGATTAAACAAAGCGGGTTGGCACATTACTACGAAAACTTGGAAGACGAAAAAGATGGCGAAGCCCGCAAGGAAAATCTGCGGGAACTGGTGAATGCGGCTTCCGGTATCCCAATAGGAGGGGTGGCGGGGATGTCGGCATTTCTTAATACGGCCGCGTTGGAAGCC
Organism: Gammaproteobacteria bacterium; assembly: GCA_965209035.1. Classification (GTDB taxonomy): domain Bacteria; phylum Pseudomonadota; class Gammaproteobacteria; order CBDBNL01; family JAAOII01; genus CBDBPY01. Next base: position 339,348 of record OZ242372.1, on the reverse strand, counting down.
GGCGGGGAAAGAGAAGAGACAAAAGCACAGGATGCGGTGCAGTTGATGACGCTGCATTCGGCGAAAGGTTTGGAGTTTCCTTTGGTCTTTATGGTGGGAATGAACGAAGGGTTGTTGCCGCACGAGAATTCTCTTTTCAAATCGGAAAATCTGGAAGAGGAGAGGCGGTTGTGTTATGTGGGAATTACCCGTGCCTGTCGGCGGCTGCATATGATCTCTTATGTCCTGCGCTCTAACGGCTATGGTTCCGAGCAGGCCGTCTCCCGCTTTGTGGAAGAGATCCCGGAAGAACTGTTGGAGAATGTCGGGCTATCCGGGCAAGAGGAAGAGGAAAAAAAAGAACGAGAAGATAACTCCGATCATTCGGACGCTTCTGATGACCACAATGATCATGATGCCTCTGATGCCCCCGATGCTTCCGATGCCTCCCCTGCCTTCGAAGCCCAAAGCAACAAGCAAGGGGCACCTAATTGGGCACTTCGCTATTCCGCGCCCAAGATGAAAAAAGGACAGGGAGTGCTCCATCCTTCTTATGGCTACGGAGTGGTGACTGACACGGAAGGACGGGGGGAAGGTGCGCGTGTGGAAGTGGATTTTGAAACGGAAGGAAAAATGTGGTTGATTTTACGCTATACCAATTTCCAAAAATTATAGAGCGGATGCACAGTTTTTCGCGGAATCTTTTCACCGCATCGGCTGGGATCCCGACGAGCACCGGACATCCGGCAAGATACTAAAATCTCAAAGATATCATTAATCGTCGCCCACAGCCGTAATCGTTGTATCGGTTTGGGCACCGGTAAGTATCGGATCATGCCGCTGCATCCTTACGACCATCTAAAACACTATGTGCGCGACGGCAAAACATTTTTTCGCCGGCGTGCCCAACAGGACACGCAGGATCAACAGGGTTTTCCGCTGCATCTGCCGCAGGACCTGCGAAGGTTCAGGCAAGTGACACTCGGTAAGCCGGTCATCATGGGAAAGAATACTTATCTTTCTATCGGCAAGCCCTTGCCCGGAAGGTATAACTTGGTTTTGTCTGCGCGTCTATCCGCCGCCTATCCGGGAACCCTGTTATGCACTAATCTGGAAGATGCTTATTTTTTGGCAAGTCACATTGTGCATATGGACCGCCTTGCCGGGAGTTCTGACAAAAAGGTGAGTGGAGAAGACGCGCGGAAAGGGGATGCATATTCAGCCGGGAGGGTAGCGGATCAAAATAATACCGGGACGGATCCTATCCGACAACTCCGAGATTTTTTACCCGAACTGCCGCCGGGACTGTCTAAAGAACAGCGGGAAGGCGGCTATATTAAAGACTACATCAAATATATGGGCGACATCCGCAAGGCATCCGCTAAGTCGGAAACTCAAGAGATATCGCCTCCCGGGTCGTCACACAAAGGATGGAAGTTCATTCCGCGTACAAGCCCGGCAGACTGTGCGAACGCCGACAGCCGGGCGGGGGGAGAAAATGGGAAAAAGAAGGAGAAAGAGCAAGAGAAAGACAGCGATGCAGAAATCTTTGTAATCGGCGGTGCGGAACTTTACCGTCAATCTATCAAAGACGCCGACCGGATGTATGTCACCCTGGTTGAGGCGGACATCCGCGGGGATGTATTCTTTCCCGAATACGATATGAAGGATTGGGTGACGACGACAGAAGAAAGAGGCACGGACGGCGGATGGAAATACAGGTTTCTTATCCTGGATCGCAAGGATCGTAAGGACCGCAAATCGGACGGTCGGCACTAAGTGCCAAGCCGCCGGTTATGGGATTAACGGGTTAAGGTTTGAACAGGCGGCTGCCTAAGTTTGGTGGTTTCTTAAAAAACACAAACACAAACAACAGCCTGTGGGCTGTGAATTGTTTATCCCACGAATGGCACTAAGTGCCAAGCCGCCGCTTATATGGGCTTAATGGGATTAACAGGCTTAACGAGTTAAGGTTTAAACAGGCGGCTGCCTAAGTTTGTTGTTTCTTTAACGCAAACACAAACACAAACAACAGCCTGCGGGCTGTGCATTGTTTATCCCGAAGTGTCGGAAGGATTTTTTCTTTCCTGTTCTACGAGATAACGAATGACTGTGATCATATTGGCTTCGGACCCTGCCATATTAGGGTTGGTTTTGTACTTGCCGTTGATGATTATATTCGGGACACCGTCTATCTTGTAAAAATCCGAATCTTTTGATGCGAGCCGTATTCTGGCTTCCACACTAAAAGAAGAAAAGGTGTCGTTAAAGTCTTTTGTTGTGATGCCGTATTGGGTGAAGAACCCGGCAATTGCTCTTTGTGAAGTAAGAGGCTTTCGCTCCTTGTGAATGGCATCAAAAAACGGGCGATGGCTTTTTGCCAAAACCTTCAGTTTTTCGGCGGTGTAATAGGTGCGAGCATGCAGATTCCACAGCTTGTTATAGGGAACGGGAATGCGTCGCAAATAGGCATCATCCGGTTTGCTTGCTTCCCAACTTTCCATATAGGGTTCCAGCCTGTAACAGTGCGGGCAGCCATACCAGAAAAACTCGACGACTTCCACCTTGCCGGTTGGGGCTTTTGTTTTGCCGGGGTTTTTCAAAACCGTATAATGGCGACCTTCCACCGGAGTGGACAGGGTGGACCTTTTAAGTGTTTCCGCTTTAATGACGGCACTCATGAACATAAGGAGCACAAGTGCCAATAAGATTGTTAGTTTGTTTTGCATCATATTGTTATTATACTTTATTTGGTCGTTTGGTGACTTGCTGGCTTGGTAATTTAAATGTTTTTTAATGTTGTATTTTGTATTTTGGGACCTATGCGGATCTATGCGGGCGGTCTAAAAAGAGCCGGATCATCTCGTGCATTATTTTGGAAACATTTCACAGTGTTGCACTAGTTACTTGAGTTCACAATATAACCAAACATTTACAGTATCTTAAGGCAAAAAATCGCAAAGCGTGCTGTAGATATCGCAGCTCAACAAGCGTTGGATTATCTCAAGATACCCAATATTACAGCGGTAGGGTTTTCTGAAAAATTTTCCGGCGACCGTTATACGGGAGAACCGTGTATCAGCATTTTTGTTAAGGAGTCGCGAGATAAAAGAAATCATTGCATGATTTTATTTATCAAGATGTGATATACTATTGTTATGGCGAATTTCAAGACATATTTAATTTATTTTGAAAAAGGGGCTATTCCGGCGCATACGGATATAGATGAGAAGTTGAAAGGTATGTATGGAAAAGAGAATGTCTACCAACTAAACAATTCCACTACCTGGGCGATTAAAACCGAAGGTCAAACTGTCTCTTCGGTAATAGAAAAGACCGGTTTTAACCCGGAGGGAAAAATGGTCGGGTTTGCTACGGAGATTGGATCTTACAATGGGTTTTATTCGCAAAAATTTTGGGATTTTCTAGTAACAGCTCCGTCTCGGCCAAGTGATCAGAAAAAGAATCAAAAGAATCCAAAGAGTAAAGGATGGGTGAATATTCTACTCCAAAAGAAGAATTACGCGATCCGAATGTCCCGCCCCGGAAAATAAGCGATACGGAAGCAAGGTTACAAAAGTTAGAGAAAAATATTTTTGGTGACCCGGATGTGGAAGTGAGTAAAGGTCTTATAGAACAAGTAAAAGAACTACGGGAAGGGAAATTAGCCAAAATAGAAAGATTTGCAAAAATGTCGCCTTACATGTCAGGTATTATTGCATCATTGATTATCGCGATTGTTGCTGCACTATTCTTTATGTTGCGTTAAGAAAGAAGGCGTTTTTACTTTTTGATTTAACTATTTAAACATTTAAATAAACATCTGGGTATGGATGCGATGTCGCGGTTCAACACGCTGCCGTAATAAAAAACCAACATACCGGTGTTACAAAAAAGTATTGGGTCTAATACCTTTTAGCCCAATCAATCTGAGAGAGTTCTTGACTTCCGAAACTTATTTAAGTGTTGGAGGCGTTTGGATGATGCACACTGTCATTCATTTTGAATAAAAATCGGGTATAATAAAACAAATGCAGTTCTTCAGAAAACGGGATTTCAAATACAGTAGCCTTAACAGTAGCCTTAAAGGTAACCACAAAGGTATCTACAAAAATAACTACGAGAAAAAAGAGAAGCGACTGTTTAGTATTCTCATCTTGTTTCTCGGGTTATTCGCCATTTCTTTTGCTCTTAAGGAAGAACCCGCCGAACAAGTGATTCCCGTATCGTTTCAAAAACCGTTGCCTGTTGTGGATCTTGTGCCGGGTACCGCTGAAGCCGAAGCACTGTCACTGTCCTTGTTGCCGAGACGATTTCGGGTCAAACTGCAAAAAGGAGAAGACCTCACCAAGCTTTTTTCCCGACTGCAATTGGATACCGGCGAGGTTAACGAACTGGTGAAATCCGTGAGTGCCAAGGAACGGCGCAAACTAAACAAATTGCCGCGCAATAATTTACTTTATATTGCGCTGCATCCGGATGACTCTTTGAAAGAACTGATTGTGATGGAGGGGGCGATTAGCGGGACGAGTTATCTTAATTATGGTGAAGGCAAGTATCGGAGTGCCGCTTATACCGCCGAGTACAGCAAGCAACATCGTTATCTTGGCGGAGAGATTCAGAGTTCGCTATACAGAGACGGTCTGAATATTGGTATGAGCGATGCTCTGGTGATTCGCTTTGCGGAGATTTTTGCCTATGACATAGACTTTGCCAATGATGTTCGTAAGGGCGATACATTTTCTATGCTACTTGAAGACCTGCTGGTTGACAATCAAACGGTGCAGCAGGACACCATCACCTTGGTTAAGTTCGTTAATCGGGGAAAAGAGATTACCGCGATCCGGTACACCAATAACGCCGGGGAAACGGGTTACTTCACGCCGAACGGAGAATCTATGAAAACGCGCTTTCTGCGGATGCCGGTCAAGTTTTCGCGCATCAGTTCGCGCTTTAATCTCAAGCGGCGACACCCTATTTTGAACAGAGTCCGCCCGCACAGAGGGACTGACTTTGCCGCCCGAAGAGGCACGCCGATTAATTCGGCCGGCAATGGCGTCATATCTCATGTGGGCTATAAAAGCGGTTACGGTAAAACGATTATCATTAATCACGGTTCGGGTTATCAGACTCTTTATGCGCATATGCACGGGTATGCCCGCGGGATGTCGCGCGGTAAGAGGATCAAACAGGGGGATGTGATTGGTTATGTTGGTTCCACCGGGCTGTCCACCGGTCCGCATCTCCATTATGAATTTCGTATTAATGGGGTGCATCATAATCCGCTGACAGTCAGACTGCCGAGAAATGCCAAGTTACACAAAAGTGAACTGCAAAGGTTTCGGCGTTATGCCAAGGGGGTGATTGCCGAATACGGACAACGCGAACTGGACTGGCAAGAGGGAGACACGGCACAACTGACCGGTAATGGCATCTAATAATCAGGCTCCCGGATATTTTGTGGGCCTGATGTCGGGGACCAGTCTGGATGCGATGGACGGTGTTTTGGCGGACATGTCCGCCAGGCCTCCTCAAATGCTGGCTTCTGTTTCTGTTCCTTTTTTTGCGGAAGTCAGAGAGCGGCTGCTCAAACTGAACAAACGGCAAACTTGTGACTTGGATGAGTTGGCATGGTTGGAATCTCAAATCTCCGAGATGGCGACGCAAGCGGTTTTGGCGCTTCTAAAACAATCCAACACCAAGTCGGAAGATGTCCGTGCGATCGGTTATCCCGGTCAAACCATTGCCCATAACCCGGAAAAACATCGGACGATGCAAATCGGGGATCCGAATATTTTGACCGAGATGACGAACATTACGGTTGTTACGGATTTTCGCCGGCGCGATATGGCGGCGGGCGGAGAGGGGGCGCCCCTGGCATCGGGGTTTCATCAGGAATATTTTGCGGATGCCGATACGGACCGCGGTATCATCAATATGGGCGGAATATCTAACTTGACGATGATATTTAACGGGACAGTCGTCGGTGGCTTTGACTTGGGTCCGGCAAACTGTTTGATGGATGAGTGGGCGGAGAAGCATCTGGATATGCCTTTTGATGATCGGGGCGAGTGGGCGCGCTCCGGCGAGTGCATTAACGAATTGCTGTATTCTTTTTTGCAGGATCCTTATTTTTCGCGGACGCCGCCAAAATCTACCGGGCGGGCTTATTTCAACTTGCGGTGGGGGGAAGGTCACATCAAGAAACTTAAGATAAGCCCTAAGGCGGAAGATGTGCAGGCAACCTTTGCCGACCTGACCGCCTTGTGTATCTCGCTGGGTGTTTGCGAAGAAATCAAACCGCGCGAATCTGCGGTGTTGTATTTATCCGGCGGCGGAACTAAAAATACTTACTTGGTGGAGCGTATTAAGAAACTAGTGCATTGCGAGATTCGTCTCATAGACGAACTGGGTGTTGCGGCACAATGGGTGGAGCCGCTCGCTTTTGCTTGGTTGGCAAAGTGTGCTTTGGAAAAAAAGCCGGGCAATCTGCCGGTTGTAACCCGTGCCAAAGGAGAGCGTCCTTTGGGCGGCATATATAGGCATTAATAAGGATTGATATCCTTATTGTTTATTTTTGTTAAGGGCGCGTATTATTGATTCAATAAGGGAATAAAAGTCTAATTTAAATTGGATTCACTCCGAATCCTCGCAAGACAAATAAGAGAACCTGCAAGAAAATATTGACCGCGACACCGGCAATAATATCATCCAGCATAATACCCAATCCTCCTTTTAAGCGGCTGTCCGCCATGCCAATGATCCAAGGTTTTCTGATATCCAGAAATCGGAAAAGAAAAAAACCAATGATGAGGATGGTGAAACTGAAAGGCAAGTACAGAAATGCCAGCCAGACTCCGCACCATTCGTCCCAAACAACCGAATGGGGATCCTTTTGACCGATGATCCGCTCGGCGTAGGTTGCCAAAGGAATACCGAAAGCGGCGGCAGCCAGAGTCCAAGCAGCCCAGGTGTTTTGATCCAACGCAAAAAAATGCACCACCACAACATAAATGAGAAGTGCGGCGCCTGTCCCCCAGAGACCGGGGAAGGGACGTATGCAGCCGCTTCCGAGTCCTTGGGCAAGCAGGACAACGGGATTACGCAGGCCGGGTTTTATTTCTTCCCAGTCAATGAATATTTTTTGCATGTGAATAGATTCATTATATCCTTCATAGCCCGCTATGGTTTTACAAACAGGCAGTTTTGTTTGAATGTTTTAAAAATGTTTGTAGCCGCCGGCCGGTAACGGGTATTCTTTGCCGTCTGCCTCTGTGCAAACCATAGCCGGTTCTGCGGTAATCTCGCCAATCTTCTTGACGGCAACGCCCAGTTTTTCGCCGAGTTCGCTTGTTATCTTTTCTCGGGCGGGCGGGACCGTAAATAACAATTCATAGTCGTCGCCTGTCAGAGCAAGGATTCTGTTTTCTCTTGTCGGCGTGAGTTCCGGCGACAAGGGCAGTTCGGATAAGAAAAGTCGTGCGCCCATTTTTCTATCTTTTTCTATTTCTCCGATTGTTCCGATTGTTCCGATTGTTTTGTGAGGCGGCACGGACATGCCTGCGGGGGTTAGCAGATGCGGCAGATCCGAGGCAATCCCGTCGGAAATGTCAATGCAAGACGATGCAATGCCGCGCAGGGATGCCCCCAGCCGGAGTCTTGCTTGCGGGCAGAAATAAGATGCTCGCAGAGACGCGCTGCGGGTGTCAAGTTCTTGGGCGGAGAATTTTGCATACCGTAAGCCGGCGGCGGAACCGCCCAAACAGCCACTTACGAACAAACTGTCGCCGACCGACGCCGTTCCGCGCCTTAGAACGGATTGTTTGTTTGGGTTTTCACCAATGACGGTGATGGTCAGGTTGGTCCGCTCACTGGCGGAAAGATTACCGCCGAGAAGAAGTAACCGGGTGTGCAAAGCGGCTAGCCGAAATCCCGCCGCAAGATGGACGATGTTTTGACGTTGTCGCATGTGTGTCGGCAGTCCGGCGGCCAACAAAAAGCCCAAGGGAGAGGATCCCATGGCGGCAAGATCCGAGGCGGCGGCGTTGAGAGTTCGGTAACCGATGAGAAAAGGATCCGCACCGACGGGGAAGTGGGTGTCTTCGTAAAAGCTGTCCGCGGAACAACTTAAAATCCGACCGGGAGGTCGCGGCTGCAGGCAGGCACAATCGTCTCCTATGGGGAGCAAAGCGATGTCGGATAACAGCGAATCTTTGTTGACGATTTCTTTGATTAGACGGATTGTTTCCCATTCGTCCGGTGGGGTTTGCGCGGGTTGGGGAGACGGATTGGAAGTTTCTTTATCTGTTTCCGTTGTTTGTGTCATGTTTCTTTTGTCGCTGATGTCGGACTGGCATCGGTTTTGCGTTTTAGGCAAACGGCAATCTGATCCAAATCTGTTTCCGTTATTTGTGTCATGTTTCTTTTGTCGCCGATGCCGGACTGGCATCGGTTTTGCGTTTTAGGCAAACGGCAATCTGATCCAAATCTGTTTCCGTTGTTTGTGTCATGTTGATTTTGTTGCCGATGTCGGACTGGCATCGGTTTTGCGTTTTAGGCAAGCGGCAACTTGATCCAATATGGAATTGATGTATCCGGCTGCCTCCCGATGCATAAAGTTTTTGGCGAGAATAACGGCTTCGTTAATGACAATGGCAACGCTGAGGTTCGGTTCGCGCATCAATTCGTAAACACCGATACGCAAGATGCCCAATATCAGGGTGTCCATTGTGTGCAGATCTTCGGGGCGGATGTCGGTGCATTCAACAATCTGTTCGTCAAAGCAAGCGACATCTTGCGTAATGCCGACAAACAATTTGTGAAAGTATTCTTTGTCCGCCCTCTCGTAATTTTTGCTGTGCCGGGCATAGTCTTCGGCATGTTGCGGCGGTTCGGCGGATACTTGCCATTGATACAGGGCCTGCAGCACCAGACGCCGTGCCAGTCGTCTTTGCATGATGGGATGTTCTCGCTTCATTTAATAACTAACTTCTAACTCACTCCGATTCAGTTTTGGGCCGGCTTCGGGCCAGATTTGAGACAATTTTTGGCAAGAAGCATTTGCCACACCGCACCGGCCGCCTGATAGCCGTTATTTGTTCGGACAGATTCTTCTTTCTTTTTGGTATCCTTCCCTGCTTGTAGGATATCGAGGCAACAACGGTTTTCGGCTTGTTGGTAAGAGTTTGCCGTGATGACGCCATAGCCGACCGGCATGCCAACTTCAGACTCACTTGCATGATCCCGCTCGCGGATTCAGCGGCAACATATTCAAAATGAGGCGTTTCGCCGCGGATGATGACGCCCAACGCGATCACTCCGACCGGTGTGTTTGGCGAGGAGGCAGTTTGATGCCCGGCAAAATGCTCGGCAAGATATTGCACACCCAAGGGTAATTCAAATGCCCCCGGAACTTTAAGTTTGATGATGCGGTTGTCGTTGATCTTGCGGTTTCTTAAAAATTCTTCCGCACCGGTGACCAATCTGTCGCAGAGTTCACCATTAAATTGGCTATGGACTATGCCGAAATGTGCCTCTTGTTGAAGGCAAGATTCTATGCTGTCCATGCTGTGTTCAGTTCCTCTTCTTGCCGGATGATCCTGTTCAGATTATCCGGACAAACAATATGATGCGCGGCTTCAAGTGCCTTTTGGGGCGGGCGAATTTCTCCCGATTTGGCAAGGCACATTAACGACAGCATCCAGCCAAGGGTGCGACATAGGATCTGCCATCTTGCCGCCAGACAGCGGGCGGGTGTCAGGGAGTCGACGGGAATTTGTTTTCTTTTGGGGGACGTCGCATTCAATCCGCGGTATTTTTCGTAAAACGAAAGGATGCTACTTGTGCTCAAAGGCGTTGCTCCGGGATGACACCAGAGGAGAGAAGAAAGCAGAGAAAAGTGTGCCAGATCCCAAACGGGGTCACCTGTGTAATCACTTTCCACATCCAGAGCGATCATCTTTTCTTTGCCATCCTGTTTCGTAACCACAAAGTTGCCCGGATGGGTGTCGGCCATGATTGGAAAACTACGAGTGACCCGAACTCTGCCGTCGCCGCCGCTCATTGCTTTTTTCTCGGCTTTTTCCCTGATGTCTCGTATTAGTTGTTTGCTTTGTGGTTCAATCGGGGCAAGTTCAAGATACCGCATTCTGTGTTTGATCGTTTCCTCAAGATTCAATTCTTTCTTTTTTGCGGTCTCATGCATGTCACCTTCCGCTTCGCTTTGGTGTAATGCCAATAAACACTCGGCGGCGTAAGAGAAGTCTGCCGGCAATTGTACCCGCCGCCCTGTGATATGTTCAGTCATGATGGCGCCGTCAGGATAGATGAGAGGGTCATTGATTTCAAATACTTTGAGTGCGGCGACGCAATAGCCGGTGGCGGCAAATTGATTGTATCTGTTGCCGATGTGTTCAAGGTCGCCGATGGGGCTGAGAGAAGATACCCCTCGGACAGGGACGCGCAAAACAACATCCCGCTCCTTGGCTTGCCCGGCTTGTTTGATAGCCGTTTTGTAAAGTCGGTAACAAACGCCTCTGTGTATTTGGCGCATTTCGCGCATTTCGCGTATTTCTTGCATTTCCCGCACTTCGCTATTGACCGAAATTTCTTTTTTAAGGGGGCGGGGGACGGGAACTTGCCGCGGGAAACTACTTGCCGATTTCATATTGCGGATGCGGGTGTCATTCATTTCCACAGATGCCGGAACTTCTCCTGCCAGACCTGCTCGGTCAGGATGCCGATGTGGCGTTCGGATATTTTACCGTCCGCATTAACAAAGTAGGTTTCGGGAACTCCGAAAAGCCCGAGTTTGGCACCGAGAATACCGCGCTTGTCTTTGATGCTTACAAGATACGGATCTCCGTTTTGTTGGAGCCATTTTTGTGCCTCGGCTGTTTCGTCCTGGTAATTGATGCCGTAAATGCGAATGCCGCGGTCGGCAAGATCCATTAGAACGGGATGTTCATACCTGCAAGAGACACACCAACTTGCCCAGACATTGAACAGGGCGGGCAATTCCAATTGCCGGTTTGTGAATATTGCCGGTGCCTGTCCCGCTGTTTCCAAAACGGGCATTGAAAACTGCGGCAGTGCGGAATCTTGCGGTTTTGTTTCAGTTGTTTCGTAAAACAGAATAACGGAAAGGCTGATGCCTACCGCAAACGCGATCAGGGCTACCAGAAAAATACCGATTTGATAGGGAGATTTGCGGGTCATCTTGTGCTTGTCCCGGTGCCTATCCCGGTGCTTATTAATGCTGCCGTTTGGGAAGTTCCGGGAAGTTTTTTATTGTGTTTCTCGCGTTCCTCGCTTTTTTTGTGGCGTTCCTTGCGTTTGTGGTGCCGGCGAGACTTCCGCTCCCCCAACCAACCCAGCCATGCTCCCAGGGCAATAAAAATTCCGCCCGCCCAAACCCAGCGGACAAACGGTTGCCACTGCAGAACAAACAAATGCCCTTTGTTGCGATTGGGAGACCCCGTAAAATCAGGTGAAAATGTGGCAAGGATATCCGCAAAGGCTCCCGGATGAATCGCCGACTCGGCGGTTACCTGTTGCCTGATGTCATACAGATGGCGGGCGGGTAAGAATTGAATTTCTTTGCCGTTTTTCGGGTCTGTGGCAATCAGTCGTGCCCGCATGTATTCGTAGTTGTCTTTTCTGCCCGCTTCGATATTTTTGAGCGTCCATTCGTAGCCGAATTGCTCAAACTTCTCGCCGGGCTGGACAATGACACGCACCTTTTGGTGATAAATACCGTTGAGCCCCGTGCCAAGTATCAAGAGCACAAACCCCAGATGTCCCGGAAGAATACTCCACAATCTTTTCCTTCTTTTTCTTTTGAGTGACTTTTGTTTGCCTTTTTCTCCGGCGGCACTCGGCTTCACAAGGTTGCGGACCTCCGCCAGGGTGCCGCACAATAAGAGAACACCGACAAAAACAAACAGAGACGCGCCGAGATTAGCACTGCCTGCATACAGATAAGGAAAGGCGAGGGCAACCCCTGCGGAAAACAGAATCATATAAACACAGATTAAAAAGAAACCCGATAATTTTTTTATCGGTAAGATGTTTTTTTGCGCGGGGTCCTTGTCGGAATTCTCGGAATTGCCGGGTATTGCCATTTTAGTGATTCTGTCGCCACTCCTCTTGTTGTCCTCACTCCCTTCCCCCACACTCCCTTCGTTCGCCTCATTCCATGAGAACAAAGCGACAAAGGCGGCGATGCAGCCGCCCACGAGGGCAAGAGGAGTGATGACTTGCGAAAAGTAGGGTGCGCCGACGGAAATGGGTCTGCCATATAGCCAGTCGGCAAGAAGCGGATAATAGGTGCCGACAAACACACAAAAAAGCGCGCTGAGCAGTAACAGATTGTTCAATAAGAGAACAAGGGTGCGCGATCGGGGGGAAATCTTTTTGCGTTCGCGCTTGTAACCGAGGTAAAGCATAACACAGCCGGCCAGGGTGCAAAGAAGCCAAATGGCAAGTAAAAATAGCCCGCGTTCCTTATCCAGAGCAAAGGCATGCACGGAGGTGAGCAGACCGGAACGCACCAGAAAGATGCCCATCAAACTTAAGCTCAGGCACAGAAGAGCCAAAAAAAGAACCCAACCTTGGAGTTGTTGCCTTTTTCTTAGAGCGGCGGCGGAGTGAACGAGGGCGGCCAAGGCAAGCCAGGGCATGAGCGAAGAATTTTCAACCGGATCCCAGAACCACCAACCACCCCAACCGAGTTCGTAGTATGCCCACCAACTGCCGAGACCAATGCCGATTGTCAGAAATGCCCAAGAGTTGCGTGCCCAGTTAATTAAAAGACGACCGCTTTCCCTTGGCGGCAAATTATGCAAAGATGTTGCCAGTGCGATGGCACAAACCAGGGCGAGACCCGCATATCCCATATACAAAAAGGGCGGATGCATGATGAACGCAAAATCTTGCAGCAAGGGATTGAGGTAGTTTCCTTCCGCAGGCGGGGGGAAGACGCTTCCAAAAGGGTTGGACAGAAACAGCACGAAGGCAAGGAACAGGCTCAGAAAAGCACTTGCCAGGGCAAGGACGGTGATCCGGAAGCCCGGCGCGTTTGTGGGATCTTTTTGGCGCAAGTTGGCGAAAACAAAAAACCATCCGCTTAATATGAAACACCAGAGCAACATAGATCCTTCGTGTGCTCCCCAAATAGCGCTGATCTTAAATATGAGCGGGAGTGCTTTGCCACTGTTGGCGGCAACATACTCAAGCGAGAAGTCATCTGTGACAAAAGCGGTCATCAAGGCAAGCAAAGACAAGACAAGAAAGAACAGAACACCGCCGGCAAGAGAGCGAGAATAGTTACGCAGCAGTTTTGGTATGTTTGCGCTCGTATGTGGCAGTGCCGGGCTCTGCCCGGTTTTGCCCGGCAACAGAAACGGCAACACTGACAATGTCAGCGACAGGGTCATTGCGATTGCCAGGGAAAAGTTTCCGATAAAAGCGTTCATTTAATAACTTGAATGCTAATTTGGGTGCTCATTTGGAGGCGAGGTTTGCTCCGCCTCTCCCCAGTGAATTGGTTCGCGTCCTTCCGCCATCAGGAATGCATTAATGCGAGAAAACGGACGGCTGCCAAAGAACCCTCTTTCAGCCGAAAGCGGGGAGGGATGTGCCGAACGGATCACCAGATGCCGGTCCGCGTTAATTTGCTCTCCCTTTCTTTGTGCCGACGCTCCCCACAAGACAAATGCCAGATTCTGCCCTCTCTTTCTGAGTAAAGCGTCAATGACCGCATCGGTAAACTGTTCCCATCCTCGCTTGGAATGCGAGTTTGCCTTGTGTGCTTCCACGGAGAGAACACTGTTGAGCAGCAGGACGCCCTGTTGGGCCCAATCACTGAGATCTGTGCGGGTGCGTTGAATGCCCAGGTCGCTTTTGAGTTCTTTGAAGATGTTCTGCAAAGAGGGCGGCGGACGGGTCCCTTTGGGGACGGAAAAACTTAATCCGTGTGCCTGGCCGGGTCCGTGATACGGGTCCTGCCCCAGAATAACGACGGACACCCGGTCAAAGGGTGTCAAGTTGAAGGCGTTGAAAAGCATGTCCATCGGCGGGTAAATTGTCTTGTTTGCTTTTTTTTGCGAGGCAAGAAAGGATCTCAGTTTCTCCATAAAAGACTGTTTCAGCGCGAAGTCCATCATGTTCTTCCAATCCTCCGGCAGTTGACCGCGATTAATATCTTCGTTCATTTTTGTGGGATGACCGCGGGTATTGAGATTGCCAATGGACTCCGGCACAAAAAAATAGCCGGAAGGAAGCGGAAACCGCCGCGCTGTTTGCCGCGTCGTTCGCTGCATTGTTCGCTGCATTGTTCACAGTTCAACAGGACCCGTAATGTTTGTGTGAGCCGGGGGAATATTAATGCGCGGAGATGCCTGATTAGGGTAATCTTTGAATGAAGGGGAAAATCTCCGCTGTCCGGTAAACATCTCCTTTGGTGTAAGGGTCTTCGCTTGCCCAGTGTTTGGCTTGTTCCCGGTTTTCAAATTCGGCAATGATTAAACTTCCGAGAATATCGCCTTCGCCGGCTTGGTCATTGTCCGTGGCGGGCATAGGTCCGGCAAGTAAGAGACGGCCTTCCGCTCTCAAGGAATCTAGGCGTTTCAGATGCTCGTCGCGCAGTTTGTTGCGGAGTTCCCCGCTCTGCGGCTGATCCCGACAGATGATTGCATACCACATGATGAATGATGACCTAACCGGCCGCTTTAACTTTGCGGCTAATGTAAATACTCTGCAGTATCAGGAAAACGACCGTTAAGCCGAGTTGACCGTATAGTTTGAAGTACACCCAGAACTCTTCGGTGTAATTCATCAATACATACAAGTTGGCACCGCCTGAAACGAGGAAGAATAGCGACCAAAAGACAGTCAAACTCTTCCATACTTCGCCGGGGAGTGTCATTTTTGTTCCGAGTAATCGTTCCATAACAGACTTTTTCCCGAAGCGGGTGCTGGCGTAGAAGCCGACGGCGAGACACCAGGTGGCGATGGTGGGCTTCCATTGAATGAAGCGCGGGTCGCGCAAAATCAAGGTGGCGGCACCGAAAATTAAAAGCACACCGAAAGTGAACAGATGGATCTTTTCAAACTTTCTCCAGATGAGCCAAGTCAATGTCAGTTGGGCGGAGGACGCCGCAAGAATCCAGGCGGTGGCAACAAAAATACTTCCGCTGAGAACATAGGCGACAACGAAGACGACAACGGGTAAAAAATCAATGAGGGCTTTCATAGAAAATATTATAGGAATAGGAACACCGAATATGCAACGGCAGGGGCGTGGCTGCCACATGATGAACTCGCCCAACCGTATCTCGGATCAAAAAAGTTGGAGGTGTTCGGGTAAAAGGGGGAGTGTCCGGACGGTATCAGGTCTTATTCGGCGGGGTCCGGTGTGTTGCTCTCTTTTTGAGTCCGAGTAGGGTGTTGCGGGCGGCCTGCCGGACTCGGGCGGGCGCACTGCCGCCGGGCAGGTCATAAGAGGCAACAATGTTGGCATAGTCCAATTGCGGGTAGATATCTTTTTCTATCAACTCGGACAGTTGTCGGAATTGCTCCGGTTTGAGTTCTTGCAGTCGTTTCTTTTTCCGGATTGCCTGACGCACCGCCTTACCGGCGATGGCATATGCTTCGCGAAACGGCATGCCTTTTGCGGTCAGGTAGTCCGCCAAGCAGGTGGCGTTGATGTGGCCGAGATTGAGCGCGGCTTCGGTTCGGGCGGGGTTCACGCACATGCCAGATGCCAAGAGTATCCAAACTTTCAGGCAATCTTTCAAGGTGCGCACCGAATCAAACAACGGCTCCTTGTCCTCTTGATTGTCTTTGTTGTAGGCGAGCGGTTGTCCTTTCATCAGGGTGAGCAGTGCGACGAGGTTTCCAAAGACACGCCCGCTCTTGCCGCGCACAAGTTCCGGCAGATCCGGATTTTTCTTTTGCGGCATGATGGAAGATCCTGTGCAAAGATGATCCGGCAGTTCCACAAAACCAAACTGAGGCGAACACCACAGAATAAGTTCTTCGGACCAGCGCGACAGATGCTGCATACAGATTGCCGTCGCCGCCGCAAACTCTATTGCAAAATCGCGGGCACTGACCGCGTCCAACGAGTTTTTCATCGGTGCGTCAAACCCGAGTTCTTTGGCAAGCAGAGTGCGATCCACCGGGAAAGAAGTTCCCGCCAGAGCGGCCGCCCCCAAGGGCATTTGGTTAATGCGTTTGCGGCAATCTGTCAGCCGCTCTTGATCGCGCACCAGCATCTCTTGCCATGCCATTAAATGATGACCGAATGTGACCGGCTGTGCCGGTTGCAGATGAGTGAAGCCGGGCATCAGGACGGCATGATATTCTTCGGCACGCTCCGCCAAAACTTGTCGCAGTCGGGCAATCGTGTCAATGAGGTCGTCTGTCGCATCGCGCAGGTAAAGTCGTATGTCCGTTGCGACCTGGTCATTGCGTGACCTGCCGGGATGTAACTTGCGACCCGTCTCCCCCAGTTGCCGGGTGATCTCAGATTCTATGTGCATATGAATGTCTTCCAATTCGTCCCGCCATTCCACCTTTCCCTTGGCAATTTTGTCTTTCGTTAGCAGGAGAGCATTGCTGAGTTTTTCGTGTTCTTTGTCATCAAGCAAACCAATGCTTTTGAGCATCTTAATATGTGCCAGAGATACGGCGATATCTTGCTTAAAGAGTGCACGATCAAAACGATGCGAAGCGGAGAACTGCATCGTCAGGCGTTCCGCAGGCTCTTTAAGAAATCCTTTTAGCAGTTTGTCTTTCGCCGCGGTGTCTTTTTTATGATTCATTTCCAATCGGATAAAAATCCGCGGGATGAGTTTTTATTTTTGACATTTCGGACAATAGAAAGCCGAGCGTTGCCCCAGAACGGATCGTCGGACAGAGGCACCGCATCTGCGGCAAGGGGACCCTTGTTTGCCGTAAACATTTAATTTCAACACAAAGTAGCCGGGGGTTCCTTCCGCAGTGACATAGTCGCGCAGGCTGGTGCCTCCGGCTTGCAGTGATTTCTTTAAGACACTTTTGACAGAACGGACAAGTTTGGCGGTTTCGTCCGTTGTGAGTTCTCCCGCCGCCCGAAACGGAATGATGCCGGCAAGCCACAGGGACTCACTGGCATAAATGTTGCCGACACCTACCAGGTATTTGTTGTTCATTAATAGGGATTTTATGGGAGTTGTTTTGCCGCGAATAACTGCGCCGAAGTAGGCGGCGGAAAATTTTCGCTCCAGCGGTTCAACACCGAGACCGCTCAACTTGGAGTGTTCGGCGGGCAGTTTGGCATCTTCCCAAAGCCAGTAGCCGAACCTGCGGGGATCATGATAGCGAAGGAGGTAATCCGCAAAGTGTGCCTCCAGATGGTCGTGTTTTAGAGGCGGTGGCGGCTGTTTGGTCTTTTCAATCATTCGCAAACTGCCGGACATTCCCAAGTGAATCAGAAGATTGCCGTGTGAGAATTTGATGATCACATATTTCGCGCGACGACAAATGTCTGTGATTGTTCTTTTTTCCAAGAGTTGAGGGAGATCCGCTCGGACCGGGTAACGCAGTTTCGGTTGGCGAATGATTAGTTTCAGTAGGGTTTTTCCTTTCAGAACACCCGCCAAAGCCCGGCGGGTTGTTTCCACTTCCGGTAGTTCGGGCATCCTTTTATTATATTGTGATTATTTGTTAGAGGGTTTTTGCGATGAGCCCGACGGCATCTCTCAAAGCACGCATTATCTCAACGGATTAGATTTAAAAATTGTCATAACAAAAAAAGATGTTATAATGTTTGTGTTAGTAGTTATTTTAGAAAAATCATAAGCAAAGGAGAGCTATATTATGAGACAACAACATAGCGGTATGTTAAACAGAGGACTTTATAACGGCTTGTGCGCTGCGGGCGTTTCGGATGAAAACGCGCAACGCATTGCCAGTGAGGCGGCAAAGTATGACTTTTACTTTACCACCTTGGATAAATCTATCAATAAGTTGCGTGCGGATATGGAGAAATCCAATCTTGCGTCGCGTGCGGATATGGAGAAATCCAATCTTGCGTTGCGTGCGGATATGGAGAAATCCAATCTTGCGTCGCGTGCGGATATGGAGAAATCCAATCTTGCGTTGCGTGCGGATATGGAGAAATCCAATCTTGCGTTGCGTTCGGATATGGAGAAGTCCATCCTGGAGGTTCAGGGAGATGTCAAACATCTGGAAGCAAAAGTCACCTTAACGACCGGTCTCTTGTTGGGATTGAATCTGGTGACCCTGGGGGTTGTGTTAACCGGTATCATTGGTCTGGCCTAAATATTGTGATAACAGATTAAAAACAGAGTGCCCGGTTATTTAATAAGTAGGAGCATGATCTCATAAAGGTTCCGGACTCTAAGTTGAGCATTGTGCGTCCTCTTTTTGCAAAAACAACAAAAGTCCGGGAATGGGTGGGATGATACAAAAAAATTGTCATAACAAAAAAAGTGTTATAATATTCTAGTTAGTAATTATTTTAGAAAAATCATAAGCAAAGGAGAGCTATATTATGAAACAACATGAACATGGTGGCGGTATGCTAAACAGAGGACTTTATAACGGCTTGTGCGCTGCGGGCGTTTCGGATGAAAACGCGCAACGCATTGCCGGTGAGGCGGCAAAGTATGACTTTTACTTCACCGCCTTGGATAAATCTATTAATACGTTGCGTTCGGATACGGATAAATCTATCAATGCGTTGCGTTCGGATATGGAGAAGTCCATCCTGGAGGTTCAGGGAGATGTCAAACATCTGGAAGCAAAAGTCACCTTAACGACCGGTCTCTTGTTGGGATTGAATCTGGTGACCCTGGGGGTTGTGTTAACCGGTATCATTGGTCTGGCCTAAATATTGTGATAACAGATTAAAAACAGAGTGCCCGGTTATTTAATAAGTAGGAGCATGATCTCATAAAGGTTCCGGACTCTAAGTTGAGCATTGTGCGTCCTCTTTTTGCAAAAACAACAAAAGTCCGGGAATGGGTGGGATGATACAAAAAAATTGTCATAACAAAAAAAGTGTTATAATATTCTAGTTAGTAATTATTTTAGAAAAATCATAAGCAAAGGAGAGCTATATTATGAAACAACATGAACATGGTGGCGGTATGCTAAACAGAGGACTTTATAACGGCTTGTGCGCTGCGGGCGTTTCGGATGAAAACGCGCAACGCATTGCCAGTGAGGCGGCAAAGTATGACTTTTACTTTACCACCTTGGATAAATCTATCAATAAGTTGCGTGCGGATATGGAGAAATCCAATCTTGCGTTGCGCTCGGATATGGAGAGGTCCAATCTTGCGTTGCGCTCGGATATGGAGAGGTCCAATCTTGCGTTGCGTTCGGATACGGATAAATCTATCAATGCGTTGCGTTCGGATATGGAGAAGTCCATCCTGGAGGTTCAGGGAGATGTCAAACATCTGGAAGCAAAAGTCACCTTAACGACAGGCCTCTTATTGGGGCTGAACCTGTTGATTCTGGGGGTTATTCTGACCGGTACCTGGTCAGGCTGACACATTTCACTTACCATAAAATACCAACTGAAGGCGCGTAGCTCAGCTGGTTAGAGCACTACCTTGACATGGTAGGGGTCGTTGGTTCGAGTCCAATCGTGCCTATTTTTTAATTACGATGAGTAAAAAATGCCTATAAAAATTAGTTTACCGAACGGCAGTGCCCGTGAGTATGCACAGCCGCCCAGTCTGCGCGAGATAGCCGAAGGGATTGGCGAGGGGCTTGCCCGGGACGCCCTGGCGGGAATGGTGGGGGCACGCCAACGGGATCTTTGCGACAGGGTGGAAGAAGATGCCGAGGTGCGTATTCTTACGATTAATGATGCCAAGGGGTTGGACATTGTTCGTCATTCTTGCGCCCATCTGCTGGGACATGCAATCAAGCAACTTTACCCGGAAACAAAAATGGCAATCGGACCGGTCATCGAGGACGGATTTTACTATGATGTGGCTTCGGAGCGGACTCTGACCGAGGCGGATCTGGAGAAAATTGAACGGCGTATGCAAGAATTGGCGGCACAAAATTACGAGGTTGTCAAAGAGGTCTTGCCGCGCGCGGAAGTCATCAAAATTTTCAAAGAAAGAGGGGAGAACTACAAACTGAAATTAATTAACGATATACCAAAAGAAGAGCAGACCTTGCAGGTATATCGTCATCTGGAATATGTTGATATGTGTCGCGGGCCGCATGTTCCGAACACACGGCATATCAAACCCAAAGCATTGAAACTGATGAAGTTGGCGGGTGCTTACTGGCGCGGCGATGCCCGTAACGAAATGTTACAGCGCATTTACGGAACCTGCTGGTCTGCACAAAAAGAATTAAACGAGTATCTGCACCGGTTGGAAGAGGCTGAAAAGCGCGATCATCGCAAGTTGGGAAAGAGGTTGTCCTTTTTTCATTCGCAGGAGGAAGCGCCCGGAATGATTTTTTGGCATCCGCGCGGTCTGAAGGTGTACCTTCTGCTTGAAGAACTTGTCCGTAAAACCATGGAAGACGCGGGCTATGATGAGATTAAGACACCGCAGATCATGGCACGCAGTCTGTGGGAGAAATCCGGGCACTGGGAAAAATTTCGCGATATGATGTTTACTACGGAGAATGAGGGGCGCGAATATGCGATCAAACCGATGAATTGTCCGGGGCATGTGCAGATTTTCAAACAGGGACTTCACAGTTACAAAGATTTGCCCTTGCGTTACGGCGAGTTTGGCAATGTCCATCGTGCCGAACCTTCCGGCACGCTGCACGGCATGCTGCGGGCGCGCAACTTTACCCAGGATGATGCCCATATTTTCTTGACCGAAGAGCAGGTGAAAGACGAGGTCTTGCGTTCGCTCAATCTTATTTTGCGTCTTTATCGGCGACTGGGTTTTGATAAGGTGATTCTCAAGCTTTCCACGCGCCCGGAAAATCGGGTGGGAGATGATGCAATCTGGGACAAGGCGGAGCAAGCATTAACAGAAGCACTCAATGCGGGCGGTTATGAATGGGATCTGTTACCCGGTGAAGGGGCGTTTTACGGACCCAAGATAGAATTTTCTCTTAAGGATCAAATAGGTCGTGTTTGGCAGTGTGGGACCATACAAGTAGATTTTTCCATGCCGGGAAGATTGGGTGCCGAGTATGTGACCGCTTCGGGTGAGCGAAAGACGCCGGTCATGCTACATCAGGCTGTTTTGGGTTCCATGGAACGATTTATCGGCATCATGATAGAACACTATTCGGGTAGCTTGCCGTTTGAATTTGCTCCGGTTCAACTGACGGTGATGACGATTACTGACGATCAGGCGTCTTATGCGCGAAAAGTATGTGAATTTATTTGTTTACAAGGATTTCGGGCGGAATTGGATCTGCGAAACGAAAAAATTGGGTATAAAATAAGAGAACATACGATGAAAAAAGTTCCTTATTTAATTATCTTGGGTAACAAGGAAGAGCAGTCCGACAGTATTTCTGTTCGGAAGCGCGATGGTGCGGATTTGGGCATTATGCATACCTCGGATCTGATGACTATGTTGCGGAAGGGACCAAAAGAAGAATTGGAAGGCGGAATGCCAAAGAACGAAGAAAATGCGAAAGCACGAGGAAGAGGAGAAGTATTCGGTTGAGAGTTGATAAGATTGAATCTGCAAATAGTCTATTGAAAGAAACAAGATGCGGTTGAGTAAGGCGAGTTTAATTTGCGAGATTTAAAGATAAACGAACAGATCGAGGCAGATCGCGTTCGGTTAATTGATTTGCAGGGGAGACAGTTAGGCGTTCTTGCTTTTGGCGAAGCGATGCGACACGCGCAACGCAATAATGTCGATCTTGTGCAGGTGAAAGAAGATAGTCGTGTGCCCGTATGCAAACTGTTGGACTACAAAAAGTATGTTTTTGAAAAAAAGAAACGACAGTCGGCATCCAAAAAGAAGCACAAGAGAATGGTTTTAAAAGAAGTAAAGTTTCGTATCGGAACAGAAGAAGGAGATTACAAAGTGAAATTGAAAAAATTGCAAAGGTTTTTGGAACAAGGAGATCGCACCAAGATTACGATCCGTTTTAGGGGTAGAGAAGTGGTTTATAAGGAGCAGGGTTATAATGTGCTGAACAGAGTGATCAATGATTTGTCCGCTATTAGTGAGCCGGAAAATGAGAGCAAGTTGGAAGGAAAGCAATTGATTATTGTCCTAAGACCCTTGCAGAAACAACAAAGTTCTGCGAGTGAGCCCAAGCCGGAAACGAAAGTGGCGAGTGGGACAAAGTTAGGAGCGAAAGCGGTGAGTGGGACGAAATTAGAAGCGAAAGCGGTGAGTGAGGCCAAGTTAGGAGCGAAAGCGGCGAGTGAGACCAAGCCGGAAGCGAAGGCGGCGAATGAGGCAAAGGTAGCGGTTAAGGAAAATCTGCCGACTCAGGATGATGCCAAAAAAGAGGATGCACCGGGAATTAATAAGAAGCAACAAAAAGAAAAAGAAAATGCCAAAAATTAAAACAATCAAAGGAGTTGCCAAGCGTTTCAAAAAAAGTGCGGGCGGCTTGAAATATCGTCACGCGTTTACCGGTCATAATTTTGGCGGTAAAAGTATGAAACAAAAGCGCAAACTGCGCGGCCGAAACTTTTTAAGTGCACAGCCCGCACGCGTAGCAAAGAAACTGCTGGTTCATTGATATCATGGCCAGAGTAAAGAGATCCGTTGTAGCCCGTCGCCGACACGCCAAGGTTCTAAAACAAGCCAAAGGATATTACGGCGCACGCAGTCGGACATTTCGTTCGGCAAAACAGGCGGTCATACGTGCCGCACAATATGCTTATCGGGATCGCAAAGTGAGAAAAAGAGATTTTCGCTCCCTTTGGATCACGCGTATCAATGCGGCAGCCCGTCGGAACGGATTGAGTTATAGCCGCCTGATGTTCGGTTTAAAAAAGTCTTCTATTGAACTTGACACAAAAGTTCTTGCGGATATGGCAATGCATCACGAGCAAGAATTTACCTTACTTGTCGACAAAATTAAAGTTAACCTCTGACGAGCATCCCGAGTGGTGCGTTTTATTGACACACTGAACACCCTGGCCGAGGAGGCGCATCGTGTCTTGGATGCTTGTCGGTGCGAAGAAGATATTAGCAAGTTACGCCTTTCTCTTTTGGGAAAGAAAGGCAAACTCACCCTGCAATTAAAGGAGTTA
This sequence comes from Gammaproteobacteria bacterium, assembly GCA_965209035.1. Lineage (GTDB taxonomy): Bacteria > Pseudomonadota > Gammaproteobacteria > CBDBNL01 > JAAOII01 > CBDBPY01. The sequence goes on along the minus strand of OZ242372.1, from coordinate 316,136 downwards.
TCCAAACTGCCCGCGGATGAGCGCGCGCATCGGGGTCGTCTTTTAAATGAGACGGTGCAATCCGTGCGCACCGCATTGGACGAAAAACAAGAATGGTTCAGAGAGAATGCTTTGGCGGAGCGGCTGCGTTCCGAAGCCATTGATACTTCCTTGCCTGCGGAAGAAAATACCGGCGGTGGCTGGCATCCAATCAGCCGGGTGCGCGCCCGGATAGAGGCAATCTTTACCCGTGCGGGCTATGAGACGATCGTAGGGCCGGAAATAGAAAGCGATTACTACAACTTTGAAGCCTTGAATTTTCCCCCGATGCATCCGGCAAGAACTCTGCACGACACTTTTTATTTTGCCGACAAACAACTTTTGCGGACACATACTTCGCCGGGTCAAATTCGTGCGATGGAAACGCGTAAACCGCCGTTTCGGATCATCTGCCCGGGCAAGACATACAGATGTGACTATGACGCCACCCATTCGCCAATGTTTCATCAAGTGGAAGGGATGGTCATAGACAAAGGGATCAGTTTCGCCGATCTTAAAGGGACCCTGCAGATGTTTGTTAATGTATTTTTTGGGCACAAGGCGCGCCTTAGATTTCGTGCTTCGTATTTTCCTTTCACGGAACCCTCCGCCGAGGTGGACATTCTGCGTGAGAGCGTTGCCCTCGGAACCGACAATAAAAGAGCCGCAGTTTCCGCCAAGGATCAATGGCTGGAAATACTCGGTTGCGGTATGGTGCATCCGAATGTTTTGAAGGCGGGCGGTCTGGACCCAAACATTTACAGCGGATTTGCCTTTGGCTTGGGCGTGGAGCGTATGGCGATGTTGTCCCTGGGGATAAACGACATTCGTTTATTCTACGAAAACGATATGCGCTTCCTCAATTTTTTCGTATAACCCGATGCGGATAAGCGAATCCTGGTTGCGCGAATGGACGGATCCGCCATTGCCTTTGGAGGAGATAGCGGAAATTCTTACGGGTGCGGGGTTAGAATTAGAGGAAATCCATATTCCGGCTGTGTTATCCAAGGATATAGTGGTGGCAACCCTCGTGAATGTCAGCCCGCATCCGCAAGCGGACAGGTTGCGGATTTGCGAGGTCACAGACGGAAAGGAGTCCTATTCGGTTGTATGCGGTGCGGAGAATGCGCGTAAGAATCTTAAAAGTGCTTTTGCCAAAGTCGGGACGAGATTGCCAAACGGAACCGCCATTAAGGTTGCCAAACTGCGCGGTGTCAAATCCGAGGGAATGCTTTGTTCGGAAAAAGAGTTGCAAATCGGCGAGGACGCTGCGGGGATTATGGAATTGCCCGCCGATGCTCCTGTGGGCAAAGTACTTGCGGATTATTTGGGGTCCGACGACAAGGTGATGGAGTTGGCTGTTACGCCCAATCGCGGCGATTGTTTCTGTTTGCGCGGTATTGCCCGTGAAGTTTCGGTTCTTTGCAATGCGGCACTTCGGCTTCCGACCGAAACGGGCGGGAAAGAAACTCTTTTGATGCCGCAGCACCGGGAATCTGTGCCGGTAGAGTTGTTGTCGCCGAAAGAATGTCCGGCGTATTATGGTTGTGTCATTAAAGAGATTGACCTCGGCATGCCGACTCCCGAGTGGATGAAACGCAGACTTCTTGCCGCGGGCTTGCGTCCTTTGGACCTGGCGGTGGATGTCACAAACTATGTGATGTTGGAGTTGGGGCAGCCGTTACATGCGTTTGATTTGCGCACTATTAAAGAAGGCATTCGGGTGCGGCGAGGAGACGGCAAACAAAAACTAAAACTTCTGACCGGAGAGGTCATTCTGCCGGATGCCGAAGACCTGGTGATAGCGGATCATACGGGCCCCGTGGCATTGGCGGGTGTGATTGGCGGCAGAGACACGGCAATTGGCGAGAATACCAAAGACATTTTTTTGGAAGGGGCGTTTTTTACACCGGAGATTATTTTTGGCAAGCAGGCAAAATACGGCTTGCAAACGGATGCGGCACACAGGTTTGAACGGGGGGTGGACTATGGAAACACCGAAAATGCGATGTCTCGTGCGGTTGCCTTGCTGGCGGAGTATGGAAACGGGAAGGCGGGGCCGATTGTCGGTACCCTGAGCCGGGAGAACCTGCCGCGCCGCGAGAGCATACGGATTAATAGCGAACGACTGAACATATTTCTTGGGTTGGCTTCGGCATCCTGCGTGACCGAGGATGCTCTGTCGGAAACTAACATCATTGAAATTCTTGAGAAGTTGGGGATGCAAGTGAAGGTTGCCCGAGAGGAAGTGCGGGGCAATAAGACGGCCGCGGCAAAGCAAAAGGAAGTTAGCAAGGAGTCGGCAATATCTCGCACATTGGGGGTTACGCCCCCATCGCACAGGTTTGACCTGGACTGTTGGGAATCCTTGGCCGAAGAGCTGGCGCGTGTTTATGGTTATGACAAGATTCCCGCACATATTCCTAAGGTAGCGTTTTCCGAGAATTTTCCCGTTTCTCCGTTTCTTGCCGAAGATCGGGCAAGGAGTGTTCTTGCGGGAAGGGGGTATCGCGAGACGGTTAATTATAGTTTTATCGGTGCGGAGGATATCGCCCGGTCTCCGTCTTCAGAGCAGCCCTTGGAAATAGCAAACCCGATTTCTCAAGCCATGTCTATGATGCGCTCGGATCTTCTTCCCGGTCTTTTGCGTTGTCTGTTTTACAATTACCGACAGCGGCCGGTTTCCCGTCGCATTTTTGAGATTGGTATGTGCTTTGTTCCCGGCAAGAATCCTTCCGACAATCTTCTGCAAGAGACACGCATCGGCGGGGCGATTTTGGATGTGCCGGAAGGCAGACCCTTTGGTGATAAACCCTGTGATTTTTGGACACTTAAAAGTGATATGCAGGCACTGCTCCGTTCTTGCGGTGCGGATGCCAACTTTTCTTATGATACTCCTCCTCCCTCCTGTGTTCATCCCGGTTGTTTCTTATCGTTGACGCGGCCGGGAGATGGTATGCCTGTCGGTTATGCCGGGCAGTTGCATCCGTCCTTGCGTGAAAAACACAAACTTGGTAAGGCAAGTATTTATGTGTTTGAGTTTACGATTGATATTTTGCATGGCGAGAAAATGACTGCCGGCAATGCCGGTAGCACCGGCAATTACGCCCCTTTTTCGCGTTATCCGATCGCACAGTTTGAATTGTCTTTGGTGATGGATAAAGAGATTAACTATTACCAATTAAAAGGTTATATCCAAAAACTTGCGGACCGGCAATTACAATCTGTGGAACTGTTGGATGTTTATACCTCGCCCAAGTTAGGCGAGAACAAAAAAAGCATGAGTATTCGGTTGGGCTGGCAGTCGCCGACAGAAACCCTGACGGACGACTATACCGGAAAACAAGCGGATAAACTTCTAAAACAATTGGCGCAGCAGCACAACATCGTCCTGCGTGCCGAGTAAGCAAGGCGCGGGCATCCGTTTTGGGCAATCTTTTTGGAATGTAAGAAGTGTGATCGCGGTGAAATGAGCAGTTCGGATTTATTCGCGCCGGATGCCCCGGACATGGAAACAACTTCCGCAAGCTCCGCCGTTTCGTCATCCAACCGAATCACAAATGATCGAAAGTGCGGACTTCATGTTAGTGATTGTGTTGAGTTTATGCGAGATATGGCAGAAAATAGTGTGGATCTGACAATTACTTCTCCGCCTTATGACAATTTACGAGATTACAAGGGTTACGATTTTGATTTTAGATTGATTGCCCGGGAACTATACAGAGTTACCAAAAAGGGAGGTATTGTCGTTTGGGTTGTCGGCGATAGAATTAACGGAGGGCGAACTCTCACCAGTTTTGAGCAAGGAATTTACTTTCGAGATATCGGATTTAGCGCACATGATGTGATGATTTACCAAAAGAAGAATACTCCGTTTATGCGCAGTAATGCTTATACAAATTGTTACGAGTTTATGTTTGTTTTGAGCAAAGGAAAACCAAAAATATTTAACCCGCTAAAAGAAAAAACAGTCAGGCACGGGCTTGAAATGGTTGTTCACAACAAAAAGTCCGACGGGGTGAATAAAAAAATTCTAAGAGAATTAAAAAAAGAAAAAACTAGAACAAATATATGGTCCTATGCGGTTGGTATGGGCGGGGCAATATCGGACAAGATCGGACAAGATCGCATTTAATCACCCCGCCGTATTTCCCGAAAAACTGGCCGAAGAGCATATATTATCTTGGACAAATGATGGCGACCTGGTATTCGATCCTATGTGTGGCTCGGGAACGACCTGTAAAATGGCGGCCATTAATCGGCGCAAGTATATAGGTGTGGATGTTTCACATGAGTATATTGATATAGCAAAAAAACGATTGGACTTAATAAAAGATGCTGTCTAAATGGGTTGTTTGTCTCAAGGGGAAGGGTCATTTACATGAAGATGGTACGCCTTCAAAACACAGCACACACTTTCCCGCCAACTCGGTGGGGTTACTAAAAAAGATTGAGGGCGGGATGGCGATTGTTTGGTTAATTGGCAGAAACGAAACTTGGACTGTCGCGAAGAATGAAATCACCGATTTGGATGTGCACAAAACAGGCGACAGACATCAACAAAAGATTTGTAACATTTGTCATAGGCTAAGACCGACAATCAAGTTTAGCCTTAACCAAACAAATAAACCAAACAAATAAACATGGCTCCATACGTCGTCCCGGTTGTATTAGTTGTCGAACCGATATAGACAAGAGATCCCCTAAGAGCATACAGGCAAAGCGTATGGAAAAAAGCCGCCCTCAAAAAGGAGATTACTTTAAGTGCCCCATTTGTCAAAAGCGTTCCATTGTTGGGATTACGACCAAGGTAGTTGCGGACCACGATCATCACACAGGCAACATCAGAGATTTTATTTGTGATAGTTGTAATACGGGTTTGGGCAGATTTAAGAATGGCAAGAACTATCTCATGAATGCCATTAATTATTTGAAAGAAAGAGACACATTAGAAAATTAAGGGGAGTATTCCGGTTTGAACACCGGCACGGGAAGCATCGGGAAGCATTAAGCCGAATGCGACCGGAAAATATTCTTTGGGTAAGACATCTCTCCTCATTAAAAAAATGAATGCCTTATAATCTTTCTCATGTCGGGGCGTAGCGCAGCCTGGTAGCGCACCACGCTGGGGGTGTGGTGGTCGCAGGTTCAAATCCTGCCGTCCCGATCATCTTTGTGTTCGTGATAATATCTGCATAATTAAGGATATAATAAAAGTATGGCAATAAGAAGGTTGATATGCTCTCTTGTATTGACGGGAGTTTTGGGAGGAATCGGAAGTGCCTCGGTTTTGGCACAATCCGTTGAGGACTATGATGAGGCTTATCAAGCCCTTCGTGCTATTTACGCGGACTATCGCGTATTGCTGTCAAATTATCTTCGCCCGGATATGGTGAGAAATGGGATTACCTATACGGAGGTAGATTATGACGGATGGCTACGGGACCCTTTGCATGCCCGGGTGATGGCAAGCATCCGGACAATTAATCCCAAACATTTAAGAGGAGCGGATCGGATGGCGTTTTGGATTAACACATACAACATTCTTACCATAGACCTGATCATCAAAAATGAAGAAAAAGAAAGTATTCGCAACCTGGGCGGCTTGCTGCGCAATGTATGGCGAATTCATGATTGGGAAATTAATGACAAGGAACACACGCTACATCGCATTGAACACAAAATCCTACGCCCAATGGGTGAGCCGCGCGTCCACTATGCAATTAACTGTGCGTCACTTTCCTGCCCGGATCTTTATGAGGAACCTTATGAGGGCTCTCGTCTGGATGCTCAGTTGCAACTCCAAGAACAACGCTTTATGAATAACCCGTCCAAGGGGATGCGGATTGTTCGTAAAGGCGGCGAAAGCGTCGAGATCCGCCTATCCAAAATATTCCATTGGTATGACAAGGACTTTGGACATTCGGCGGGGATTATCAAACTGATTGGCGACTACTCCGGTTATTCCGTCGGGAAAAACGATATTGAAAGTTTGGATTATGACTGGTCTCTTAACGGGAATTGGTAGATGAACCCGGTGACCATTCTGGGAGAAAAACTCCTGCGCGAAGAACTGGACAGGTTGGTTCGCGAGAAGCGTCCGCGTATTATTCAAGATATTGCCACGGCGCGCGCGCACGGTGATCTGCGCGAGAATGCGGAATATCATGCGGCCCGCGAAGAACAAGGAATGGTGGAATCTCGCATTGGGACCCTGCAAAGTCGTTTGGGGAACCTGCGCGTGATAGACATTACCGCTATCCCGCACAACGGCAGGGTAATTTTTGGTGCGACTGTGACTCTTTTGACGGTGAAAGATCCCGGGGCAACAAAAGAAACAAAAGAGGCGGGCAAAGGACAGAAAGCCGCCAAGGAGAGTATCACTTATCAAATTGTTGGTGAGGACGAAGCCAACATTCAAAACAAAAAACTTTCCTATGCGGCGCCTCTTGCGCGGGTCCTGATTGGCAAAAACGAAGGAGAGGTGGTGACTCTTACCAAGCCCTCCGGCGAAACCGCGTATTACCGGATAGAAAAAGTAGAACATATTTGATCGCTTCCTTTAAGTAAGTAAGAGAAAGGAAGTCCAACAATCTTTACATTAAAGGACACTGTCGGTTCGCGTTTGTCCGAGGTTGTTTTCAGCTTGGCAGGCTTGACAAGTTTGACAGAGTTGACAGCACACTCCAATCGCATATCTCAAACTTGCCCCAATCTTAACCCTATGCGTGTCCTTTTCGTTTTTCTTTTATTGATTTGGACTGCGACAATTCCGGTGTCGGCAAAAGAAGTCTATGAGTTTACCGATACCAAGCACAGAAAGGTATTTGAGCAGGCCTTACCGCAGATTAACTGCCCCGGTTGTGCCGGCCAGAGTATTGCGGGTTCTTCCTCGGCTATGGCGGAAGGACTGCGACAACTTGTGTTTGAATTGGCGACTGACGGCTATTCGGCGGCGGAGATCAAAGAATACCTGCAATCCGGCTACGGCGAGGAGATCTTGAGGCAGCCGAGTTCTCTGAAACATAATGTGGTGTTGATCGGCATGCCTTTGTTGTTTGTTCTCTTGGCTCTTGGCGGACTCTGGTTCCGGATTTTCGCGGATCATCACAAACATCGGAAAACGAAAACTTTCGGTTTTCCAAAGACGGCGCCCGCTTTTGGGGGCAATTCCGGCAAGAAGACAAAGAACAGCCGACACCCGAATTAGTCAGGCTCAGTCCTTTCCCAAACCTCGCGATTTCACCGGGTTGCCCGCTTTCTTTTCTTCTTTTTTTATCGCTGCCGCCTTGCTTGTTTTGGTGGCATGTTGCTTTCTTTGGTTGCCGGTGCGCCGCCAACTCGGTAAAAAAGAAGGGCGATGGTTTTGGTTGCCGATTTTAACTGCCCCCTTGCTTGCCTTCGCATTCTCATATCCGCAACTGAGCAAGATCCTGCGTTGGGAAACATTAAAACAAGAGTTTCAACAAAAGAGTATGCAAGATATCTTGGCCGCGGAACTTGCGACCTTGGAGACGCGTTTGAAACAGGACCCCGACAACACCCGACTCCGACTTGACTTGGGGCGTTTCTATTACTTGTCCGGTAATTCTTTGCGGGCAAGTTCGGTGTTGGAACATCCAAGCCTGCAATCGGACGAGGATGCCCGTGCCCTGCTTCTGCGTATGCATTACGAGGCGGGTTATCAAAATACCGACCCGGCTTGGTCCGAAAAATTGGCATCTCTGTTGTGGCAACTGGAACATCTCAATCCCGAACATCCGACACTCTTGTCTGTTCTGGCGGCCGAACATACGGCGGCGGGCAATCGGACAGAAGCGTTGCGTCTCTTAAATAGACTGTTGGTCAAAGAGCAAACACCTGCGGGGCGCGAGAAGATCATGCAACTCATTCGCAAAACCGAGAAGCTGCCGGAACCGGCGACCCCTTAAATAGGATCTGTTTTTTATCCGGTATCAAAATCAAAACAAGAGAAAAGACGAATATCATCCGATAGCATTTAATAGCATTCAATGATACCAACTTGACTTTTTAAGCACGCCTTAATAAGCACTCCTTAAAATGAAAAGTAAAAATAAAAAATCATAAGTGACTTCGGGTGGGCAATTAAGCAATTAAACAAACTAAACAAACTAAACAAACAATGAAACAGTATTTGGATCTTTTGCATAAGACGCGCCGGGATGGCGAACTCAAAGAAAGCCGAACCGGGTTGAAATGCTACAGCATCTTTGGCTATCAGATGCGGACAGACCTGCGAGAAGGGTTTCCGCTACTGACCACCAAGAAACTGCATCTGCCTTCCATCCTTCACGAACTTCTGTGGTTTGTGCGCGGCGAAACAAACATCGCCTATCTGCAAGAAAGAGGGGTGTCTATTTGGAACGAATGGGCGGATGAGAAGGGCGAACTCGGTCCTATATACGGCAAGCAGTGGCGCGCTTGGGAAACCGCAGACGGCAAAACAATAGACCAACTGGAAAAATTAATAGTCGGCTTGAAAACGGATCCGCACGGCCGCCGCCATCTGGTCAGTGCTTGGAATGTCGGCGAACTTGCGCGGATGCGTTTGCCGCCGTGTCATGTTCTGTTTCAGTTTTATGTCGGCAGGCGCGGGCTCTCTTGCAGTGTGTATCAGCGCAGTGCGGATATCTTTTTGGGCTTGCCGTTTAATACCGCTTCATACGCGCTGCTTACCCTGATGGTGGCGAAGGTATGTGGCATGACGCCGGATACATTGGTGCAGAACCTGGGCGATGTCCATCTGTATGAAAATCATTTGGAGCAAGCGGACATGCAATTGAAGCGGACACCGGGACCCTTGCCGAAGATGCGACTGAAACGGGATCTCCGCAATCTCAAAGATTTTGTTTATGACGATTTTGAGCTCTCGGATTACCATCCGCAGCCGCATATTAAGGCACAAGTGGCAATTTAAAAATTTTTATAAAAAATCCAAAAAAATGATTATTTTGACGATATTTGTTTATAATCTTTGTATGTTTCGTGCATATTTGAATATTTGCGAAACGAAGAGTTGTGCCGTGGCAGATTCTTCGTCCCGTTATTTTTGGTTGAGATTCTCGGATTTTGGTTCGGGATTTCAACGGGATATGAGACTGGGAGCTTGCTTTGCGACACAACATGATTTTATGGGTATGAGTGATCATACTTGTAAGGTCAGTGATCACTGATATTATTATTATTATCAATTAATTAAAGGAGAAAACAATGAACTTTAAAATGAACCTTAAAAAAACTTTATTTATTATTTTCGCATCCTGCGGACTTGTTTTACCGAGTCTTCAGGCGGCGGAATACAGCCAGTCTTTCAGTGGCAATGTCCGGGTAGAGTCCCAGTCCACGACAGTGAATGACGGCGACACCGCCATAGAGACTCTTACCACATCGTTTGGCGGTGATGATGAAGCATCCAGCACAGGCGGGGACACCCATCTGCAATGGAATCATCATTTCGCTTCCGATGACGGCAACACCGCGGGCAACGGCTTTATTCGCTTCACAGCCAATAACGCTATTCGCTACAATGTGGAAGCCAGTTCGCAGTTGGGTGACTATAATGCCGCCCTCAAGGCCGAATGGGAAAGCAATGACGGTTTTGGTGGCGATCTTACCGGTCGCGATCAATTCGCCATTTTGACGCATAGTCCTACCGGTGTCTACTACAAGATTGGTCGTGAGGAGTGGCTGAACAACGAAAAAGGCTACACCACCGATTTCTTGACTGCAACCAAGGACTTTTCCGGTCAAGCGGCAAACAACCGTTTTTCTTTGCACGCGCTGGGTTGGAAAGGTCTTGGCCTCAATGTTGCGTTGTTAATTCAGCGTGATTCCGTGCCAGCCGGTGCAGCCGCTGCGGCCAGCAGCCTAGGCGGTGATGCGGCTCTTGCATCCCCGAATGCAACCGATCCGGCTGTTTACTCAACGGATACGAATGGCTTTGGTCTGCGTGTGGGTTATACTCATGGTGCCGTAGATGCCGAGTTGACCGTTTTGTCCGGCAGCCAAAACACAAATACCGATAGAGGAGATGCCGAGGTGGAAAGCACAGGCGGTGTAACCCAATTATATCTTGCTTTTCCCATACAAGAAGGCAAGTTCACGCCCTTCTTGAACTTTGGAACACAGACGCGCGAGGTAACTCCCGATGTGGCAGCCTTGGCAGGCGGGGTTCAAGTAGAGGAATACTCCAGAAGTGGTTGGAACCTGGGTGTTTCACTTGGTTTGGGTGCTTCCGATCTGGTCCTGGCATATGGATCCGGTACCCAAGAAACTAACGATGAGGAAACCACTTCCAGTGGCTTTGATCTGATGTGGGCAACCAATCAGGATCCGCTGACAGTTGCCTTGGCATACACTTCCGGCACCGAAACAGTAGGGGATGCTGATCCCACTACTACCGGCAAGTATGGTGTTCGTCTTGAATACGGCTTCTAACTGTTAGAAACCTTATTTCATCAAAGGGAGCTTCGGCTCCCTTTTTTTTGCTTTGCATTGCATACATAGCATAGCAAATTACCGCCGCCCCCGCCATCCGCGATGAAGCGGACAAAAGCGAGCAGGAGGAAACACCCCGGTCTGCTTTGTTGTTCCTCCGATTTAGTTTAATAAGAGAAGTAACTTCTCTTTTTCTCGTTACTCTTGTTGCTCTTGCTGCCCTTGTTGCCGAATGCACTGTAACAGTGTCTCTCCGCGGGGGCTTTTCGGTGTGATGGTAAAGATTCGTGCATTGCCGTTCTCTCTGTGGGCCTCACCGTTGGCCCCACCGGAACTGCCCGTGGCACCCGGTCCGCCCATCTCGCCCATATCACCCGCACTGGTTGTGGTTTCCACTGCCCACCCATAACAAATACGGATAACAATATCCGGTTTCGGAAAGGTGCCGATATGCTCCGGCCATTCTATTAACAGCACCGAATTGGAAGCCGACAGTTCCGCATCACAGAGTTCCTCAAACTCTCCCGGCTCGTCGATCCTGTAAGCATCCAGATGATGCAAATGGAGATGCATATTCGGAATCTTGTAGGAATGCCGAAGACCGAAACTGGGACTGGGTACAATCCCCGACCAACCTAGTTTTTGCAAAACAAAGCGGCAGAATGTCGTTTTACCCCCACCCAGCGGAGCGGATAAGAAAAAAACGAGAGGAATATTTGGCTCTGCTTTGTTGTCGCTCGTTTCCGTATGGTCTTTTAATGCCTGTGCCAGATACTCTGCCAAGCGGCGGGTTGCGTCGATGTTCTCCGCCCGCCAAATATAAGGAGCAGCCCCCGGGCAATGGTTCTTATGGTCGTTATGTTCATTCTTCATCTTGATTCATATTCATTCATCTTCAATTTTAATGACGAGGAATGTCCGAGAGTGCCTGTTACCGGATGCGCTTATTACGCTCAAAACCCGGCAGCTCCTTCCAAGATTTCCAATGCATCCAAATATACACGGCCTTGCCTACCATGTTTTTGCGAGGGACGAAACCCCAATAGCGACTGTCGTTGCTGTTATCCCGATTATCGCCCATCACAAAGTAATGTCCCGGCGGGACTGTCCATTGGCCTTCGCCGCTCGGTAGCAGCGGGTCCAGGCGAATTGCATGCGCTTCTCTTTCTGTTTCGCCTTCGCCTTTTCTTGCCCCCGAACCTTCGCTATCTCGGAGATATTCCCAAAATATGTCCGCATCCTCGCCATTGGTCTCATAAGTTATTTCGGCGTCGTTAATGGTCAGAGTTTTATTCCGGTAAAGGATCTTGTCGCCCGGCAGTCCGATCAGGCGTTTAATATACCGAACACGCGGGTCCGGCGGGAAGTCAAATACAACGACTTCTCCCCGCTTGGGGGTGGCACCTTTGGTAAGCTGCAGATTATTCACGGGGAGATGCAAACCATAGGTATACTTGTTGACCAGGATAAAATCACCCGAGCGCAAAGATGGCAACATAGAGCCGCTGGGGATCTGGTAAGGTTCAAACAAAAAGGCGCGAAAAACAAATACGGCCAATAAAATCGGAAAAAAGGAGCGCGAATAGTCCAGCCACCAGGGCGGTTTCTGCTTGGCAACAACCTTGGCCTTTGCTCCCGCCAACAACAGATGTGCTCCCCAGACGACACCTGTGACGATGACAAGGATTAAAAGCAGAACATTGATATCAAAGCCGAAAAACATTTTTATTTATTGGTTATTTATTTTTTATTTTTACGGATAAGTCCGAAAGAACTTAACAACTGCCGAGGTTTATAAAGGTATAATAAGAACATTACAAGTTATAAAAAATTATAAGAACATGAAAAATAAACAAGATAAGGAACGGAAAGAATTTCAAGGGCAGCAAGAATTAAAAAAATCTGTGATTGAAACCTATCAAACAAAAGACAAGGACACCGGATCTTCCGGGGTGCAAATCGCACTTTTAACCGAAGGTATTCGGCATTTGCAACAACATTTTACAACACATGCCAAGGATCACCATTCCAGACACGGCTTGAGGGAAAAGATTGAAAAAAGACGCAAACTAATGCGTTATATGAAGGACAAGACCCCCAATGCCTATAAGACACTGATTGGAAAACTTGGAATTAGAGGATAAACCATGGAAACAGTAACATTTAATTACGGCGACGGCGAGTACATTTTGGAAACAGGCCGTATTGCCCGTCAGGCGACTTCCGCCGTGATGGTGCGCCGAGGAAACACCGGGGTTTTGGTAACTCTGGTTGCCTATAAGAAAGGAGCGGTCAATCCCTTCTTTCCTTTGTCGGTTCACTACATAGAAAAGACATATGCTGCCGGCAGAATTCCGGGCAGTTTTTTTAGAAGAGAAGCAAAACCCGGTGAAAAAGAGGTTCTTACATCTCGTCTCATAGACCGACCCTTGCGACCGCTTTTCCCCAAAGAGTTTCGCAACGAAGTGCAGGTGATGTGCACCGTTCTTTCCACCGATAAAAATGTGGATCCGGACATCTGTGCGCTTTTGGGCGCATCGGCCGCGTTGAGTCTTTCCGGCTTGCCTGTCAAGGGCATTCTGGGGGCATTGCGCGTCGGTTATGGTGCGGACGGGCAATATTTGTTGAACCCGACTTATAGCCGGTTGAAAGATTCAAAGTTGGATATGGTGGTTGCGGGAACAAAGGATGCCGTTCTGATGGTGGAATCCGAAGCCGCTGAATTGCCGGAGGAGACGATGTTGGGTGCGGTAGAATTCGCCCACACAAACATGCAAACAGCAATCAACGCGATTTCCGAATTGACCCAAAAAGCGGGGAAACCCAGGTGGGAATGGAAATCTCCGCAAGAAAAACTTCCCGATCTGCGTGAGAAAATTGCGACAGAACACGGCGCAAAACTTAAAGAAATTTATTCCGTGCGAGACAAGCAGGAGCGCGGGGCTCAGGTGGATACTCTCCGGGAAGAGATTTTTGCCAAGCATGCGGACGCCGATGACGCGGAGCAAACCCAGTCTGTGGGTATGCTGTTGGAAAGTGTCAGTGCCGAGGTGATGCGAAATGCCATTCTCAAAGGAGAACCGCGCATAGACGGCAGAGACACCAAAACGGTGCGTCCCATCTCGATTGATGCGGGCCTCTTGCCAAGTGTTCATGGCTCCGCCCTGTTCACGCGCGGTGAGACGCAGGCTGTGGTTACTGCCACGCTTGCCGGCAAGAGAAATGCACAGATCATAGACGCTTTGGAAGGCGAACACAAGGATCACTTCTTGTTGCATTACAATTTTCCTCCTTTTTGTGTCGGTGAAATTTCTTTTATCGGCTCTACCAAAAGGCGTGAAATAGGACACGGCCGTCTGGCGTTGCGCGCCCTGCGTGCTCTTTTGCCGAACGAAGAGGATTTCCCTTATATGCTGCGGGTGGTTTCCGAAATCACCGAATCCAACGGTTCCAGCTCCATGGCAACAGTCTGTGGCGCAAGTTTGGCGTTGATGGATGCGGGTGTTCCGATTAAAGAGCCAGTTGCCGGAGTTGCCATGGGTCTGATTAAAGAAGGCGACAAGCATGCCGTCTTAACGGACATCATGGGTGATGAGGATCATCTCGGGGATATGGACTTTAAGGTTGCCGGCACCAAGAACGGCGTGACCGCCTTGCAGATGGACATCAAAATTGAGGGTGTTACGCCCGAAATTATGAAGGAAGCCCTGCAACAAGCGCATGAAGCACGGATGTTGATCTTAACTGAGATGAACAAGGCGCTGCCCGCTTCGCGCGAGGAAATATCTCCTTTGGCGCCTTATATGCTGACAATGACGATCAATCCGGAAAAAACGCGCGATGTGATCGGCAAGGGAGGCAGTGTGATTCGCGGGATCACGGAGCGCACCAAAACCGATATTGACATAGAAGAAGGGAACATCACCATTTACGGCGAAGATCGTGCGGGTGCTTTTGCCGCCAAAGAAGAGATAGAAAAGGTCATCGTTGAACCGGAAATCGGTATGGTGTATGAGGGCGAGGTTGTCCGCATTATTCCGGTGGGAGCGATCGTGGAAATCCTTCCCAATCAGAGCGGTCTTGTGCATATCTCCCAGATTGCCAAAGAGCGTGTGGAGAAGGTGGAAGATTATCTGCAAGTCGGGCAAAAGGTGCGAGTCAAGGTTCTGGGTTTGGACAGAGGAAAAATTAGGCTCAGTATCAAAGAAGCCCTGTCGGCCTAGTCTTCGGCATAGATTCCAAATCTTCCGGGTATTCCGGAAACTTTGGGGTGCGGTTTGAAACATTTGAAACAAACGAGGCGAACGAAAACCGCCTGCGGGTAGTTAGAACTTGCCGGGCATTTTGGCACCCGGACACTTGGAGAGCAAGAGCGGATGATGTTGAAAATTAATCGCGCTCTGGTTAGCCTTTCCGACAAAAGTGGTCTGGAAACTCTTGCCGGGACTCTCAAAAAGCATCAAATCGCGGTCTTGTCCACAGGCAAGACCGCCGAGGCACTTGCCGGATTTGGGATAAGCGTATCCTCCGTTGCGGAGGTAACGGGTTTCCCGGAAAGATTGGGCGGGCGGGTGAAGACGCTGCACCCGGCGATTCATGCCGGTATCTTGGCACGCAAGGGGCATCGGGAAGATCTGCGAGATCTGGAACAAGAGGGAATCGAACACATTGACCTGGTGATTGTCAATCTTTATCCTTTTGCCGCGGTCCGCAGACGGGGCGGCTCAGCCGAAGAGATCATAGAAAACATTGATATAGGAGGCATCACATTGATACGCGCTGCGGCAAAAAATCATCATAATGTTGTTCTGATCACATCGCCGGATGATTATGAGGCACTGGGACGGGAACTTGATGCGCACTCAGGCAAGGTGTCGGATGCCTTTCGGCGTGCCAGGGTTCGCGATGCGTTTCTACTCACCGCGGATTATGACAGACAAATCGCCTCCTATTTCGCCGCAGATTATCACCGGGAAGCCCCTGAATCGTCTGTTTTTCTATTTGGCGGCTATGCCGCCAAGGAATTGCGTTACGGTGAGAACCCGCATCAGACCGGCACATTTTATGCGGATGCGATGCCGCCGGTCGGACTGGCTGCCGCCAAACTGTTACAAGGCAAGGAACCATCCTACAACAACTATGCCGATGCGGATATGGCGCTGCGAATTGTCCGTTCGTTTACGGAACCCGCTTGTGCCATTATCAAACACGCCCAATCTTGCGGAGTTGCGGAAAGAGGAGGCCCGGCAGATGCCTATCGGGCGGCCTACCGTGCCGATCCGGAATCGGCATTTGGCGGTGTCATCGCCTTCAACAGCGCATTGGATCGGGAAACCGCTTTGGCTGTCAGCGAGCAGTTTGCGGAACTTGTTATTGCCCCGGAAATTCTTCCCGAAGCGGCTGAGATTTTCAAGAAAAAAAGAAACCTGCGTGTCTTTGTTGTGGGGGAAACGGAGAATATTGGCGATGCTTCCGGCCGGCAAACCCAACCGATGCCGGAAACCCGAAAGGTCAACGGCGGCTGGTTGCTTCAGTCGCCGGACAATCAACAACTCACGGAAGAGGACCTGCGTTGGGTGACACCGAAGCCCCCGGACACTTCTGTTGTGGCAGACTTGATATTTGCCTGGCAGACCGTTCGGTTCTGTCGCTCCAACGCCATTGTGATTGCCAAAAACCGAGCCACATGCGGGATCGGTGCCGGGCAGACCAGTCGCGTCTTTGCGGTCAGATCGGCCATCATGCGCGCCAAGGATAACGGAGCCGGTTTAAAGGACGCCGTCCTGGCATCGGACGGTTTCTTTCCGTTTGCCGATTCCGTTGCATTAATAGCGGAAGCGGGAATCACAGCAGTGATTCAGCCGGGTGGCTCCAAGCGAGACGAAGAAGTTACAGAGGCAGCCCGCCGGCACGGCATTGCAATGGCATTTACGGGTTATCGTTGTTTTTGGCACGGTTAACATCCATCATTTCTTTATGGATGTCCTTGCGGATGTCCCGCCGCCGATTTTTCGGCCGGCACAAGCAACACCTGAATTCCGGAATTCCGGAAGTGATTTTCCGGCACAATATCTAACCCGCTTCAATTGTTTTTTTCTCAATAATACCTATATTGAAAAAGAGAGGAAGTAAACAAATATGCAACAAGACAAATATACGGACAGACTAAAACAGGCATTGCAAAACGCCCAGAGTTTGGTCATAGAAAAGGACCATGCAACTCTGGAACCGACCCATCTTCTGCTTGCTTTGATGCGCGACAAAGAAAGTTTGGCATGCAAGTTGGTGGA
Source organism: Gammaproteobacteria bacterium (assembly GCA_965209035.1). Classification (GTDB taxonomy): domain Bacteria; phylum Pseudomonadota; class Gammaproteobacteria; order CBDBNL01; family JAAOII01; genus CBDBPY01. The sequence continues at coordinate 299,370 of OZ242372.1, read as the reverse complement.
AAAACAATCGGTTTCGCCTGCGGTCGCGCAAAAGAAGCTGGAAAAAGAACTGGATAAGCTGCCAACCATCAAAAACGACGGCGATGCGGGCATCTCGGCCGGGCGCGGGTTTATCAAGTTAATTGGCCAGGCGGAAAAATATGCCCGGGATAACGGCGATACTTATGTTTCCGGCGAGTGGGTGATGCCGGCTGCGACGGATGTCGGCGGTCCTGTGTCGGCTGTTTTACGCTCCCTCGGGTTAAAGAAAGAAACTTTTTTGGAAGACATTAAAAATGTGCGCGGCGAGGACAAGGTGGAAGGTTCCGGCCAAGAAAGCGGTGAAAGTGCCTTGTCGCTTTATACCATTGATCTGACCGAACGCGCCAAGACAGGAAAAACAGACCCTGTCATCGGCAGGGATGACGAGATCAGGAGGACAATACAGGTTCTGCAAAGGCGCAACAAAAATAATCCGGTTCTCATTGGCGAACCGGGTGTCGGCAAGACCGCCATAGTGGAAGGTTTGGCTCAGAGAATGATCAATCGGGAGGTTCCGCAGTCCATGCAGACCAAACGTGTTCTTGCTTTGGATATGGGGGCATTGATCGCCGGCACTAAGTTTCGCGGCGATTTTGAAGAGCGTCTTAAGAGCGTGATTAAGGAACTGCAAAAATTGGAAGGGCAAGTCATTCTTTTTATGGACGAAATGCACACGCTGGTTGGAGCGGGACGGGGAGACGGTGCCATGGATGCGAGTAATATGCTCAAGCCCGCGCTTGCCCGCGGCGAACTCCACTGCGTGGGTGCGACCACCTTGGACGAATATAGAAAATACATTGAAAAAGATGCCGCCCTGGAACGCCGTTTCCAAAAGGTATTTGTGGGAGAACCGTCGCCGGAAGACACTGTTGCCATACTGCGCGGCCTCAAAGAAAAGTACGAGATTCACCATGGCGTGGATATCACGGATCAGGCGCTTCTTTCCGCGGTGAGTTTGTCCGTGCGTTATATCAGCGACAGGCGATTGCCGGACAAAGCCATTGACCTGATAGATGAAGCGGCAAGTCGCATCCGCATAGAAATGGATTCCAAGCCGGAAGCCCTGGACAAGATGGAACGGGAAATTATCCGAATGAAGATAGAATGCGAAGCCCTTAAACAGGAAGACGACAAGACATCCAAACAGAAACTGCTGGAATTGGAAAAGAAACTTGCCGAGCGTCAGCGCGTATACGACTCTTTGCATGAGAAATTCCGGGAAGAAAAAAACGAACTGCAAAGATCCCAAGAACTCAAAAGCGAATTGGACAGAGCGCGTATGGAACAAGAGACGGCACGCCGGGATGGCGAACTCACGCGTGTTGCCGAACTGGAGTATGAGGTGATTCCCGGCCTGGAGAAAAAGCAAGAAGCAGCCTTAAAGAAAATGACCTCTCTGCAAGAAGCCAAACAAAATCAGATTCGCAATCGGGTAACGGAAAACGAAGTGGCGGAAATTGTTGCATTATGGACGGGCATTCCTGTCACACGTATGCTGAAAGGAGAAAAGCGGAAATTGGCGGACATGGAAAAACAACTTGCGGAACGCATCATCGGTCAAAAAGAAGCCGTCACCGCGGTCAGTAACGCCATTCGGCGGGCCCGTGCCGCCTTGTCGGACCCCAATCGCCCGAACGGCTCTTTCCTGTTTCTGGGCCCCACGGGAGTCGGTAAAACGGAGTTGTGTCGGGCTCTGGCGGAGGTGATGTTTGACGACCAAAATGCAATCACCCGCATAGACATGTCCGAATATATGGAAAAACATTCGGTGGCGCGCCTGGTGGGGGCACCGCCCGGTTATGTCGGTTACGAAGAGGGGGGAAGTTTGACGGAGGCAGTCCGCCGTCGTCCCTATTCGTTGATTCTTTTGGATGAGGTTGAAAAGGCGCACAAAGATGTCTTTAACATCCTTTTGCAAGTTCTTGACGACGGGCGCCTGACGGACGGACAGGGGAGAACGGTAGATTTTAAGAATACCGTAATTGTGATGACCTCCAATTTGGGTTCCAAGGATATTATCAGCCTCAAAGACGAGCCTTACGATGTTCTGCATGATATGGTGATGCGGCATGTCAATGCGCATTTTCGTCCCGAGTTTGTTAATCGGATAGACGAGATGGTCATTTTTCGTCATCTCACCAAAGAAGAGATTATGCGAATTGCCGACTTGCAAATTGCTCTCCTGGCGGAAAGATTGATGGCGGAATATAAAATCCGACTGCACATTACCGATGACGCCAAGCGTGTTCTTGTAAACTATGGCTACAATGAAGTGTTCGGTGCCAGACCATTAAAACGAGTGATTCAAAAATACATAGAAAACCTTCTCGCCGAGAAGATCCTCAATGATGCAATTCAGCCGGAGACCTCGATAGAAATAGACCATAAGGACAAACGATTTGTTGTTGTGCCGGGACAAACAAAATCACTGTGAACAAGACGAATAAGGCGAACAAGGACCTTTTCGAAGAAGAGACAGTCACCGCCATTGCCTCCGCTACAAAAAACACAAAAAACACAAAAGATACAAGAGGCATCAAAAACCTCAAAAACCTCAAAAACATAAAAGATAAGTATGACGCTTCGTCCATAGAGGTTCTTGTCGGACTGGACCCGGTGCGCAAGCGCCCCGGAATGTATACGGATACTTCCTCGCCGCGCCATTTGGTACAGGAAGTCATTGACAACGGCGTGGACGAGGCTATTTCCGGTCATGCCAAAAATTTAACCGTAGAGATTCTCCCCGACAATAGGGTGCGAGTGACCGATGATGGCAGAGGCCTGCCTGTGGATATTCACCCCGAACACGGAGTCACCGGTGTGGAACTGATTTTTACAAGATTGCATTCCGGCGCGAAGTTTTCCGACAAGAATTACATTTTTTCCGGCGGGTTACACGGAGTGGGAGTTTCCGTGGTGAATGCTCTTTCCGAAGAACTGATCGCAGAGATATGGAAGAACGGCAAGAAGTACCGGATGTCTTTTCGGCACGGCGAAAAACAGGCGGAACTCGAAGAGACCGAGAACTCGGATCCGCCCCGTCTGATAGGAGGAGGAGAAAAAGGGGGAAGGGGCACCCGCATCACCTTCAGACCCTGCACTGACTATTTTGACAGTCCCAATTTTTCCGTTTCTTATATTATCCATTTACTGCGGGCAAAAGCGGTTCTCTGTCCCGGATTGCGGACAAGTTTTACGGATCATACGCATCAGGCAGCCGGCAAAAGAAACCCGAGGCACACACAACAAACCTGGCTTTACAAAGGAGGTATTCGAGAGTATATACAAGAGATGAACGGCGATATCCTATGCCTGCCTGCGGAACCTGTTTGCGGCGAGACACATTCCGCGGAGCGACAACTGAGTTGGGGAGTGCAGTGGACTTTGGAGGACGACCCGACACTTACGGAAACCTATGTCAACCTGATCCCGACGATTTTGGGCGGGACACATGTCACCTCGTTTCGCAGCGGGCTATACGAAGGAATCAAACAATTCTGCGAATACCGTAATCTGTTACCAAAAGACACAAAACTGTCTTCGGAAGACATTTGGAAGAACTGCGGTCATGTGTTGTCCGTGATGATTCGCAATCCGCATTTTGCCGGTCAAACCAAAGAGCGTTTAACTTCTCAGGATCAAACGGCGTTTATTGCCGGCGAAGTCAAACAGACATTTTTGAATTGGCTGAACACACACTCGCAGACGGCGGAAAAGATCGTGTTGATGGTGATCGAGAATGCGCGCGAACGCGCCCGACAAGCAAACATTGCAAAAAAGAACAAACAACTTCGATCCGGCGGCCTGCCCGGCAAGTTGGCGGACTGCATTTCAAAGAAACCGGAAGAACGGGAACTGTTTTTGGTGGAAGGAGATTCGGCGGGCGGTTCCGCCAAACAGGCACGGGACAAAAACACCCAAGCGGTCTTGCCGCTCAGAGGAAAGATTCTCAATACATGGGAACTGGACGGTCAAAAGATCCTTGAATCGAATGAAATTTTGGATATTATCAGGGCAATCGGCGTCATGCCGAAGGCGGAAGATCTCGGCGGTTTGCGTTACGACAAAATCTGCATTCTTGCGGATGCGGATTCGGACGGGATGCATATTGCGGCGCTTCTTTGTGCGTTGTTTATTAAGCATTTTCCGCAATTGGTCCGAGAGCGTCATATGTATGTTGCCATGCCACCGCTATACCGTATTGATCGCGGCAACTCCGTTTTTTATGCCCTGGATGATGTCGAAAGAAAAAAGATTTTATCAGGTATGAAAGGCAAGGGCAAAGTGGATGTTCAAAGATTTAAAGGTCTCGGCGAAATGAACGCGCGCCAACTGCGCGAGACCACCATGGCACCCGCGACGCGCAGACTATTGCAGTTGGAAACGGAGGACGAATCGGAGATTCAACAAAGACTTCCCAAATTATTTGCCAAGAAGTTGGCAGCCGAACGCCGGGAATGGTTGGAAGAAAAGGGCGACTTGATTAGTCTTTAAAAGCAGAGAAAAGAAAAGTTGCAATCTTGCGTGCCGGCTGTACGCGACACAAACATTAATTCGTTTCGGGGTAAACAGGATTTTCGGGGTCGTAATCGGTAAAGTCGGCTATGTCATAAAACGGGCGCACGGTCTTTTCATTTAATGTTCCCGTCCGAACATAAAAATCCGCGTAATTCATAATGTGCGCATACAAACTCTCGTAATAGTCTCTTTCCGCTTGATAAAAGTTGTCGTAAGATTCCAAAAACTCCGTAATACTCGCGGCCCCGTCGCGGTATTCCAAAGAGGTTTGCCGGGCATTCTCTTCCTTTGCCCGCATGTTTTGAAATGCGGCATCCACCGTCTCCTGCCCGCGATTGATCAACCGAACCAACGAAGGGACCAGTGTTTTAACTTCCAATTCCGCGAGGAGAAGTTGTTGTTCCGCCTGCCTTTTTTGCGATTTGGCGGCGCGGATGTCCGCATAAAGTCCGCCTTCGTAGATCGGTAAACTCAAGCGGATACCCACTTCGGTTTGTCGTTGATTTTGGTTGCCCGCTTCCAAATTTAAACTGCTTTCCGTATAGTCGGCATAAATATTTAACTTTGGTGCGGGGCCGTAAGAAAGCCGCCGCACTTCAAAACGAGCCGCATCCACTCCTTTGCGTGCCGCCCTCAGGTTGAAGTTTTGTTCCAATGCCTCCCGCTTCCAGTGCGCCGCATTGGCGGGTTCCAGTTTGGGTAATTTAACATCCTTGCGTATCGGTGGCAGATTCTTAATCGAAAGTTTTGTGGCTTCGCTCAACCCCTCGTAAAAAGTCTGCAGAGTGATTTCACTTTGAAAAATACGCGCCGCATTTAAATCTTTGGCCGCCAGTGCTTCCGTTAGGTCTGTCCGCCTGCGTGCGCCGTTGGCAACCAATGCCGCCACGCGCTCGGCTTGTTTGCTCACAGTTTCTCGCTGCGAGCGCAGAGTGCGCAGCCTGTCCGTTTCTTTGAGGATGTCTATGTACTGTGACAAAAGCCTTTGAAACACAGCCAGTCTCGCGGCAGCATATAAGTATCCCCGTTGTTCGGCACGCGCTCGATCTCTTCTGAAAGTCGAGTGAACCGCCGGTTCGTAAATAGATTGTGTCAAAGAAAGGGTTGTGGCTGTTCCGTCTCGCTCTCCCGATGTCGGACTTTGCGAACAAAAATCGCCCGAGCACTTTCCATCCTGCCTGTTACTCTGCACTCTTGCCGTTACTTGCGGCGCCATCTGTCCGGCCGCACCGCGCGCTCGCGACTTTGCTTCGTTTAATTGTGCCTCGGCGAGAAGCAGTTGATTGTCATATTTCATCGCGGCTGTGAGGAGATCTTCCAGAACATTTGCCCGAACCCCCCGAATATTTGGTATCGTAAGCAAGATAAGGCAAAGAAAAAGCCCGGCAAAACGGTTTGTCATATTGGCTATTATAGGAAACGGGTTTAGGCAGGCATATCCAAGAGTTGTCAATATTTTAGATTTAAGCAGCGTATAAATTTTTCAACCAGTTTCTCGGGTACATCAGGTCGTCGTCGGCGGTTACCACAGATGCGTTTGGAAATTTCTTCAAAATAGAAAATTGCGGATATAAAATACTCTTATGCTTGTCTTTTGTCGCCGGTTCTTCTGTTTGTGTGCGTGTTCTGTTTTTATGTCGGCGGCGGTCACAATGGCGGCGGATGAGCCGCCTCTTGGTTGGGTGCCAAAAGAGGATCTTCCGCAGGCGGGCTCGGTACCGGGATCGGTGCCGGGGTATTGTGCCGGCGGTTTTGTTTCGCCACTTGTCGCTATCGACATTGAGAATCCCGACAATATTGATATTCGTGCGGATCAAGTTTTTAGAGATAGCGAACGCTTGGGGTTACAAGGCAATGTTGTTATTTTGGACGAAGATCTTGTCCTAAAAACGCAGCTGGCACTTTACTATCCGGATAAGAACTATTTTGAGCTGTCAGCCGGATTTGAATTGGCGGGCTACACATTGCTTGCGGCGGGTCAAAGAGCGGATTACTATGCGGACACAGAATCCCTGTCGGCGCAAGAATTAAGGTTTACCTTACCCGGTTTGCATGCTTGGGGAAATGCGGGCAACTTGCGGGCAACCCGGAAGAACGGGTTTGCGCGAATTGAAATGGAAGAAGCACGCATCAGTTTTTGTGATCCGACGGAAAACTCTTGGCACTTGCGTGCGCGCCGATTGGACTTGAACCGGGCGACCGGGCAGGGCAAGGCGCGCGGTGTTCGTTTTTTTGCCGGCAGTTCGGCGGTGATGGCCTTGCCGTTCTTGCAGTTTCCTTTGGGCGATGCCAGGCAAAGCGGCCTGTTGTTTCCGACTTTCAATGTGAACAGCCGCAGCGGTTTTGTTTACAGCCAGCCTTTTTATGTGAACATTCGCCCCAACCTGGATACCACCTTTTACGCCCATGCCCTCTCCGAGCGCGGTTTTCTGTTGGAACAAGAATTGCGATGGCTGTCGCCTGCGGGAGACGGGACTGTCGGTTATGGCTACTTGCATCGGGATGCGCGCGAACAGAAGCGGCGGGTGGCACAGCATTTCCGGTTTGACTCGGTTGTTCGGAACGGTTGGTCGGGTGATGTTTCGCTCAATGCGGTCAGTGATGCGGATTACCTGCGAGACTTGCCGACATTTTTTGAAGCCGGTGACGATTTCAGCTTGCCGAGCGATGCTCGGGTTCGTTACGACAGCAAGAGTATTCATTGGTCATTCGGCTTTCGCAGTGATCAGTTGTTGGCCGAGATGACGGATACCGCAAACAGGACACGCCTTGCGCCCTATCGGCAGTTGCCCTATACGCGCTTTTCTTATCTGGGTCATCTCGGCTACGGCTTTTCTTGGTTTCAGAACAGCGAGTACATTCTGTTTGGCGAGCCTGCGGGCAGCCCGGAAGCCCGCTTAGAAGCCGACTCGGAAGACCACCCGGAAGTTTACACGGGAAACAATGCTCGTTTGTTTAACGAACTGTCGTTGCTTTGGACCTATGCAAGGCAGGGAGGCTTTTTGAAGGCTAATCTGTTTCTGGAAGACATCCGATATCGCCTCAGTGCAACCGAACAAGATTTTGCGGAAAATTCCTTGTCTCGCAGCGGGTTTTACCTGGACGGGAAACCGATTTTTTCCGCCCCGTCGCCGATTTGCGATTGCTATGTGACCCTTGAGCCAAGGTTTTATGCCTTGTATGCGGAAAGGCAGCGGGCGCGGCATCCAACGGACAGGATCGGAACGAGTTCGGGCGTGGGTTTGGGGCTGGGATTAGACAGGACATTTGACACAGCGAGGCAATTCCCAAACTACGATGCGTTGTTTGATCATCGGCATTACATTGGCGGGGATTATCTTGCCTCCGAACAGCGTGTTGCGGTTGGGACGGAGAGTCGTTTAATTAATCTTGCCGGCGGCGAAGAATACAGACTGCGTTTGGCACGTGCCTTTTACCTGACCGACAGAGAACTTACGCCCGGGGAGCAAGACCAAAACAATAATTTTTCGCCTTGGGTATTTGATCTGGCATGGTTTTTTCCCTATGGGGGCTATTTGGAAGCGGGGCTGGTTCAAGAGGACGGAGCGGCGGTTAATCGTCATATCGCGGGGCATGCGACAGATCGCCGGTTTTATGACATTTCCGTTTCTTATTATGGTCGGGAGAATACCTTTTATCAGGATAAAGCGGAGCAGTGGGGTGGGGGTGTTGTTTGGCAAGTACATAATAAGTGGTCTGTTCTTAATGCCGTCCGCTATGATGTTCCGGAGAGGGAATGGGCGAGTTTGTTGACCGGTTTTTCTTATGAAAATTGTTGTATCCGCATTGTGAACGGCCTGTATGAACAGCGTCGCGGCGAGGAATTGGAAACGGGTATCATCCTTCGGTTTGTTTTTAAGCCTTGGGGAAGCATCGGGGTGAACCGGGGTCTAACAGCCGGGACGGAAGAAATTTATAATAGTATTTTGTTCGGTATCAGTCGTTAGGATATTTTATTGACACAATATTTGATAATTTAATGGTTTAATGTGGATAATGGCTTGGAAAATTCTTGTTCGGTTTGTTTTGTTGGTATCCGTTTGTCGGATGTTTGGTATGCAGCCGATATTGTTGTATGCGGCCGAGACGGAACAGCCCTTGGACGACATAGTGGCGGTCGTCAACGACGATGTGATTTTGCGTTCGGAGTTGAATCGGTTTTATGACGGACTTTTGCGAAGATCTCCCAATTCGGAAATTGGCATAGGCCGCGCCCTGGATACTCTGGTGATTCGTAAGATTCAGTTGGATACGGCGGAAAGACAAGGGATTTATATCGGCGAAGATCGCATGCAGGACTACATTCGTAATTTTCTAAACGCCAATCAACTGACCGCGGCACAGCACGCCAAACGGCTGGAAGCGGCGGGCAGCGATTATCTTGAATGGCGTAAAGAGATCCGGGAGTTTCTTGTCATTAACGAATTGCAAAGGCAACAATTAAGCGGTTATATTCGAGTGAGCCCCACGGATGTTGACGAATATCTGGCATCTAATATTCCGCCATTTTTGCGTCAAACAAACTACGATTTTATTCATACTGTGTCGGATGCATCGGACACCGATGCCTTGCGGCAAGCCCGAAGTTTGTTTGAAAGAATGGATTCGTTTGCCGATTTGGTGCAGGAAGAATGGAAGGAGACAGATGTTCGGCCGACAGAGTTTCGCAACCGCAAGCCGGATAGCCTGCCGCGCCTTCTTACCGAAAGGGTCCTATTTATGCAAGAAGGCGAGGTGCTTTCCTTTCGCGACGAAGACGGGGCATCTCATCTCATCAAGTTGCTGGCGGTCCGTTATCCGCGCGACTCCGTTCAAACCGAGTATCGTCTAAAAACACTCTCGCTTTTAACGGATATTATTTATACTTCGGAGCAATTGGAGGTGCAAATTAATGATTTGCATCGGCGGCTGTCAGCGGGAGAGAATTTTGACGAGTTGGCGGCAACTTATGGTCATCCCAACGCCCCCTTTGCCGCTTATCACTTGGAATGGCAACGCCGTTCGTTTTTGCCGCCGGAATTGGTTGCTATTTTGGATACAATGCGAGCGGGGGAACTGTCGTCTCCTTTAAATATCAACGATGGTTGGCATTTGTTATTGTTGGAAGAAAAGCGTGAGAAGGATGTGGTTATGGAGCGGTTGCGCGAAGAAGCCTACGATTTGTTGGTTCAGCAAAAACTGAGACAGGTGCGGGATTTTTGGTTGAATGATATCCGCAGCCGAGCCTATATTGAATATCGCGATGTCTTGACCGACAGCAAACAGGAAACGACGGGCAAAATATAGTGCCGGACAATCATCTTTTTTCTGTTCGTCAACTGGGGTTGCAACTGGGGACGGAACAGGACCAGACTTTTTCAAACTTTGTTGCCGGAACAAATGCATCTCTTTGCGAATTTATGCGAGCATCCGATCCGCTGCATTACGGATACGGTAATTCTATGTATCTCTGGGCGGGACAAAGCAGCGGCAAGAGCCATTTGTTGCGCGCCTATTGCTTTTACTGGCAAGAGCGCGGTATTCGGATTGATTATGTTGATGCGGAGACAGCATTCGGCAGGCGGTTTGCCCTTGGAGCATCGGGCGAGGGGGCGGCCGGGTTGGTGATAGATAATATTCAGTTTGTTCGCCCGGAATCCGCCGAAGAAGAGGAACTTCTTTCTTTTCTTAAAGAGAGTGTCGAGTTGGATAAAATTGTGCTGCTCAGTGGCGACAGAAACCCCGCCAAACTCAATACTTTATCCGATGATCTTGTCAGTCGGTTGTTGTCTTTTTATGTATTTCGGGTGCATCCCCTAAAAGGAAACTTACTCAAAGACTTTGTGCGCCTGCGCGCGGAAAAACTTGGGGTGCATCTTGACCGAGATACGGAAACATTGCTCTTTCGCAATTGCTCCGAGAGAGGAACAAAGTTTGTCGGTGAACTGTTAAGAAGGCTGGCGGCGGGTTATGATTCTCCTACTACCGCGGACAGGATCAGAAACGAAATTACCGTGATGTGTCATTAAGATTTAGAAGATGAATCAATCTGCAAGATAACAGCAGTTTGTCTTGCTGTTTTTATGATTTATTTTTTGTGATTGCTATTGTGTTATTTGTTGTGTTACTTATGACTGCCCCAATCGGTTTCTGATGATTTCGCTCACGTGCTTCATATCGGCACGACCCTCCAGCGGGGTCTTTAATTTTGCCATCACTTTACCAATGTCTTTCATTTGGACGGCACCGGTTTCCTTGATCGTGTTTTCAATTAATGTGAGGAGTTCGCTTTCTTCAAGTTGCGGCGGTAAGAAGGATTCAATGACTTTAAGTTCAAACTGCTCTTTGTCCGCCAGATCCGACCGCTTGGCTTTTTCGTATTGCTCAATGGATTCCCGTCTTTGTTTGCGCATGCGGTTAAGAAGTTGCCAAAAAAGACTATCCGAGAGTTCTTCTCGTTTTTCTTGCTCCAACCTTGTGAGTTCCGATTTGATCAAACGCAGGGCATTGACACGCACGCTGTCACCCGCACGCAACGCCTCGTTAACGGACTTTTGAATATCTTGGGCGCGGGACAAGAGACAAAAAAGAGCCGAGAGTTTTTACTTGACGGTTTGAAACGGCAGGGAAAAAGAAGAATGTTTTGCCAGTCGGCGCGGCGAATTATACCAGTTATGGCGTTTCGACGCTTGTTTGGCGGCAAGTTTCTTGCGCTTGCGCACCCAGGTGGGTTTTTCGTAGTATTCCCGGCGGCGTGCTTCGGCAATAACACCCGCACGAATGCACGAGCGTTTAAACCGACGCAAAGCATAATCAAACGATTCGTTTTCTTTTATTTCAACGGAAGGCATGTGTTTACATTAATAATCATAATAAATCTTATTATAGGGAAGGTTTGAAGATATGCGAGCAAGAAGGAAGATTATGCGGTTTGTTTGGTATTTTTTAAAGATATTTTTTGCATATTAGAACGCTATTTGCTACTGTGCCTTTATTCGTGCCTTTATCCGTGCCTTTCCTTTATTTATCGCCCCTTTAATTGTGCCTTTAATTCCCTCAAACGAAAACAACAAGGATCTCGGTATTCTAAATGAGACGCAGTTAAAAATTTGCAAGGAACTGGCGGCGGGGCCGACAGAATTCACGAGCTTGTCGGCAAAACTGCAAATGACACCCTCGGCATTAAAAGAGGATCTGGCTGTCATTAACGCCACCGCTATGGGGCCTCTCATAACAAAAGGCAAAGAAGTTTCCTTTGCCCGGGATGCGGAATTCTTGCGGGCGGACAAAATTTTATCCTTCTTGTCCTCCTTACCCTCCTTATCCTCCTTACATTTGTTGTGTGATGAAGCCGGTGCAGTTAATCCGGCACGACAAAGACTGTCCTCGAATAGTTTAAGGAACAGTTTAAGGAACAGTTTAAGGAACAGTTTAAGAGTTTTAGCAAGTGCCGATTCCGGCAATGAGTGTGTCCGTCGGCTGCCACAGCGCCCGGCGGCACTCTTTTGTGAACAGCAGACCAAAGGACGGGGACGCTATGGGCGCGTATGGCACAGTCCTTTTGGGGCGGGTTTGTCCCTTTCGGCGGTTTTTGATTTGGAGGACTTTCGTCAATCGGGAACGAACGGGTTGAGTCTGGCGGTGGGCGTGATGATGATGCGATTTGTCGGCAAACTCGGACTGAGTGCCCGATTAAAATGGCCGAATGACTTGATGGATCCTTCGGGAAACAAGCTTGGCGGCATTTTGTTGGAGGTGTTTGAAAAGGACATCGTCATAGGGATTGGCATTAATCATCATTCACAAACTGCGTTTGGAAGTTCTTTGTGCCGAATGGCGAAAATCGCCGGAACGGAGCCACCGCGCCGAAACAGGGCGGCGGCTTTGATGCTGGATGCGCTGTTTACAGGTATTCGACAGTTTACCGGTATTGGGCAGTTTGCCAATAACGGCTTTGTCGTTTTCGCGGATGAGTGGCGTGCCGCGGATCATCTCCGGGGCAAAACAATTGTTGTCCGCAACGGCAAGGAACTTGCCGGTATTTGTAAAGGCATCAATCGGCGCGGTGAACTACTGCTGACCGATGCCGCAGGGAAAGAACATAGAATCCTTGCCGGCACTTTGCAAGAGCCGGCCGCGGATGATCCGGCGGCTGTATCCGAGTAGTTTGCGGTTTTCACTTAATGATATTGCAACAGAGACGAACACAAACGGATCATCAAAAATCAATGCAGAAATCTATGCCAAAAACAAACAAAGAGACCACTCTTTTATTGGATATAGGAAATACTTCCTTCACCTGGATGGAAGTATTGTCAGATTCCGGCGGGGAGATTGCCAAGGGCAGGGCCGCGGATTTTGAGGGTCTGGGCGTATCCTTGTCCGCCCCGCCAAGTTGTGTGTGCCTGTCGTGTGTGCGTCCGGCACCTTATGGCGAGGACTATTGGAGCAAAAGGATTCGTGATGTCTTTAATACCCGGTGCAAAACGGTCCGATTGGCAAGACCCAAAGCGGGGTGTCATGGATTGAAGCCCGCCTATGCAAACTTGTCGCATTTGGGAACGGACAGATGGCTGGGGTTATTGGCATTGCATGTTATGTCCCCTCCCGGTAATTGGTTGCTGATAGATGCCGGTACGGCACTTAGTATGGATGTTTTAAGCGGTGGAATGCATCCGGGCGGCCTCCTTGCTCCCGGCAAGACTGGCATCCGTTCGGCTTTTTTGAACAGGACCGGGGTTGTCTTGGACGATAGATTGAAAGCGGGCGAGCGGGAGCTTTCTAAAACACTTTCTAAAACATTTTCTAAAACAGGGAATACGGGAGCATTAAAAAAGAGCCGGCATGCCGACGAAAAATCCGATGCTCTTTTTTGGGGGCGGGAGACGGTTTCTTGCTTGGAGCTGGGAACGGATTTTATGCTGCTGGATTTTGTTCTTGGGCGAATTCGGGTATTTCGCGGTCAGTTCCCGGATGGCAGAATGATGTTCACGGGCGGTGACGGCGAGGAACTGTTGCATCGAGCCATCTCGCTTCTTTCATCGGCAGAGGCGGCCGATTGCTCTTATGACAGCCATTTGGTGTGTCGGGGTCTGCGCTATGCGTTTGATTAGTGCGTCATAGCATGCCACACGGCATAAGGCAACCGAATAACAAGCAAAACGAGAACATCTGGTCAGAACATCAAATCCGATATTTGAGGGGCATTTAAGTAAGATAAGAAAGTAAGTAAGAACAGTGCTTGCCGCCTGTGTGTCTTACTTGCCGAGCCGGATTGCCCGCAGACTCTGTTTTCGCCCCGCACATTCATTCCGGGGGATCCGGGAATAATGAATGTGCGGCTATTATGGAATTATGGAATGCGTTTTTTTAAAACCGGTTTGAGCGTGGCCGCCGCTTCTCTCAGCATCTTTTCCGTTGTTTTCCAGTCTATGCAGCCGTCCGTAACAGATACGCCGTATTTCAATTTTTTGGGGTCCTTACCGATTGGCTGATTGCCGCTTTTCAAATTGCTTTCAATCATCACCCCGATAATAGATCTGTTCCCTTTGACAATTTGATTCACCAGATCCGCAAACACCAAAGGCTGGTGTTCGGGATTTTTCCCCGAGTTGGCGTGGCTGGTGTCCACCATAATATTCGGCGGCAACTTACTTTTTTTCAGAACCGCCTCGCAGTCGGCAATACTCACCGAATCAAAATTGGTTTTGCCGCCGCCGCCGCGCAGCACCACATGCGCGTAAGGATTGCCTTTGGTCTTCAAAATAGAGACCTGGCCGGCCCGGTTAATCCCAAGAAAACTGTGCGGAGCATTCACCGATTTCAGGGCGTTGATGGCAACTGCCAGGCCGCCATCCGTGCCATTCTTGAAGCCAACCGGAGTCGACAGCCCGCTGGACATCTCGCGATGTGTCTGCGATTCCGCTGTTCTGGCACCGATAGCCGACCAGGTAACCAGATCCTGAATATACTGGGGGACTATGGCGTTTAGAGATTCTGTGGCAACCGGCAGATCCATACGGGCAAGTTCTGTCAGAAATTTTCTGCCAATGAGTAACCCTTTGGCAATGTCAAAGCTGTCGTCCAGATCCGGGTCGTTGATCAATCCTTTCCAGCCGACAGTCGTGCGCGGTTTTTCAAAGTAAACGCGCATCAGAATGAACAGACTGTCTTCCAGTTCCCGGGAAAGTTCTTTCAGTTTGGTCGCGTATTCGCGCGCCGCTTTGACATCATGCACCGAGCAGGGGCCGACTACCGTCAGAAGTCTGTGATCCTTGCGTTTAAGAATATTTTCCACGGTGGTGCGCGCCTTGTGCACATTGTTTTCAATGGTCGCATCTGTCGGGATTTCCCGTTGCAATTCCTGCGGACTGATTAAAACCTCTTCCGAAAGAACATTAATGTTATATATTCGTTCCTTGTTGTGCGTTGTGCCGGACATAAATCTCATTATAGGAACAGGCATAATCCAAATAGGGCTAAATGCGTTCCAAGTGTGTTTGTTGTTTCAACAACCTAAGGAGAGTTGTCCCCCGGGAGGTTTTGTTATTTATTAAATGCCGAGCAGATAGAACAAAAAACCGAACATGCCGGTCAGTGCCGCTGTTGCGATAATACCAAAAGTGCCTGTGGTGAATATCGCCATTAGACGGTTGCTTGCTTGTAAAGAAATGATAGCCTCTTTTATAGTGGCGATATCACTTTTAATCGTGATCATATCATTTTTAAAAGCAGTGCCATCATTTTTTAAGACAGCGACATCACCTTTAATAGCAATGCTATCTTCTTTGAGTATGTCAATATCTTTTTTAATGATAACGACATCACTTTTAAGAGTAGAGACATCACCTTTAAGAGTAATGACATCATTTTTAAGAGTAGTGACATCACCTTTAAGAGTAATGACATCACCTTTAAGAGTAGAGACATCGCCTTGCAGAGACTCCACAGATTTGCCCAATGATTTGAGATAAGTATTAGTTTTTTCCGCCTCAGAGGCAACACGCTTGGCGTGCTTGTCCGCAATACCGGCATCCCGTAAAGCATGGAACATTTGGTTACCCGTGTCTGACTCCATATCTTGCGTGGTTACATTTAGATTTTTCATAGCCTTTTTCCTTTTTTGTTTGATTTATATTTATTACAAACATACTAATATTATAATACCAAAAATTTAATTTGCACTTGCTTAAGCCCAAAATGCAGCCATAAAAAAAGCGGCAGAACCTTATAAGATGACACCAAAAGTGCTTGTGGTGAATATCGCCAATAGGCGGTTGCTTGCATGATCCGGGAAAGGTTTTGAAATCGGAGTGTGATGCATCCTCAGTGCATGATCTCATAAAGGCTCCGGACTCTGAGTTTGGCATTGTGCGTCCTCAGATCAAGCAGCCGAGGTCTTCTCAGAAGCGACCGGAGTGGATTATAATTTAGCAACCGGTGTTGCACCGGAAGGTTGAATTCACAGGTGGGTCTGCAAGGAGGCTCCGCATCTTTAACTGCTTCTTATTACAACGCCAGTCGCGCCCCGGGCGATCCAAATGCGGGTTTTTCGAACTCTTCTCAAGAAACACAAGCCCGTGCTATCGATATCTTGCAAAGTGCAACCCCGACATCCGGAACCGCCTATGCCGGTTGGAGCCTCGGCATATGGGATTTCGGCAACAGCAATACCTTACCGTTGCTGCGCCTTGTCCCGCCTTGCCCCGCCTTGTCCGGCGGGCGGCACGAGATGTCATTTTAACTAATCGCTCATAACATAACCCGCTAATCCGGTTAATCCGCTAACCCGCAAACCGGGATATCGGCTTGGTCGCCGGGTCCCTCCGGGTTATTGGGCGAAAATGAGGCAGCGCGGAAGCGCGGCAGTGCCGTTTTAAGTTTTTTTAATGCGCGTCAAAAGAATTAAGACGCTTCAAAACAAAACGCTTCAATTTGTAAAAATTCCCGGAAGTTTGTAAAAAATAGAAATTCCGTAAAAAAACCGTAAAAAACAAGGACTGCGGGAAAGATCCGCTTCCCATACAATAAGAAATTACTATATTATTATTTATATTTACCTTTATAAGGAGTAAAACATTATGAAAATAAAAAACATACTTTTGGTCCTGGTGGCATCCATGGCAATTTTTGGTGGCAGTGCATTTGCCGCCGGAAGAGTCATCGTTGTTACACACGGCCAAGCAAATGATCCGTTTTGGAACATCGTTAAAAACGGCGTTGACAGCGCCGCCAAAGACGCGGATATTCGGGCACAATACAGGGCACCGGCAACTTTTGATATGTCCGAAATGTCCAAATTGATTGACACTGCGGTTGCGCAAAAACCGGACGGTATTATTGTGAGCATTCCGGATGCGGACGCTCTCGGTGATTCCATTCGTCGTGCCGTTGCGGCCGGTATTCCGGTTATCTCAATTAATTCCGGCAGCGATGTTTACAAGAAACTGGGACTTCAAGCGCATGTGGGCCAAACCGAATATGAAGCCGGTTTGGGCGGCGGCGAAAGAATGAAGGCATCCGGTGTCAAGAACGCGCTTTGCATTAACCACGAGGTGGGTAATGTTGCGTTGGACTTGCGCTGCGAAGGTTTCAAGAAGGGTCTGGGCGGAAAACTGCGAGTCGTTGCGGTAAGCAATGATCCGACTGCCGTTCGGACTGCGGTAACAGCCGCACTGAGACGCGACAAGACAATTGACGGTATTTTGACCTTGGGTCCTCTTTCCGCCGAACCGAGTTTGGCGGCTTTGAAGGAACTCGGGCTGGTTGGCAAGATCCAATTTGGCTCGTTTGACCTGGCGGATTCCACATTGCAAGCGACCTCAAAGGGAGAAATGACTTTCCTGATAGACCAGCAACCCTATCTGCAGGGCTACTTGCCTGTTGCCATCATAGCGCAATATGTCAAGTGGGGTGTGTTGCCTTCGGGTCTTATTTTGACGGGTCCGGGGTTTGTTACCAAGGACAACGCCAAGCAAGTGATTGCGGCAGCCAAGAAAGGCTATCGTTAATCTTTGACATCTGAAGAAGGGACCCATATGGGTCCCCTCTTCTTTTTTAACAATTACAAAAAAATCATGCAAGATACGGCTTCGGTAAGCAATAACAACACAGACGAGCGGGTTCGTAAGATTTCCTTGTTTAGGAAACTGCTGAATCGGCCGGAGTTCGGCGCTTTAGCCGGCACGATGTTGGTTTTTCTGTTTTTCGGGATATTGGAAGTTGCCCAAGGAGGGACCGGGATGTTTTCCGCCCTTGGCACTATTAATTTTTTGGAATGGTCGGCTGAGTTGGGCATCATAGCGGTTGCGGCCGCCTTGTTGATGATCGGCGGAGAGTTTGATCTGTCGGTAGGCTCTATGATAGGGTTTGCGGGTATTTGCATTGCAATACCGACAACGGTTTGGGGATGGCCGCTTTGGTCTTCCATTTTCTTTGCCTTTGGCTGTGCCGTGATGGTGGGCTATATCAACGGTATGCTGGTGATCAGAACCAAGTTGCCATCGTTCATTGTGACTCTGGCAATGCTTTTTATACTGCGCGGTCTGACGATTGCTTTGACTCGTTTGATTACGGGGCGCACCCAGATTAGCGGGTTGACGGAGCATGTGGAAAAGGATTTTCTGGGCAGGTTTTTTGATGCGGATCTTTTTCAAGGTCTCTTTACGGCCCTGGCAAAATGGGGGATGATAGAGACCCTGAATAACGATCAGCCCATAGTGGCGGGTATTCCGATGTCGGTGATGATCTGGCTTGTTTTTACCCTTGTGGCGACCTGGGTGTTGCTGCGCACCAAGTTTGGGAACTGGATTTTTGCAGTCGGCGGCGATGCCAATGCCGCCCGTAATGTCGGCGTTCCGGTGAACAGAGTGAAGATCATTCTTTTTATTATCACGGCTATGGCGGCGACTATTTTTGCGTGTGTTCAGGTGATGGGCGCAGGATCCGCGGATACACAACGCGGCGTTCTCAAAGAGTTTGAGGCGATTATTGCCACTGTGATCGGCGGGACCCTGCTGACCGGCGGATATGGAAGCGCGGTGGGCGCGGCCTTGGGCGCGTTGATTTTTGGCACAGTGCAGGCGGGGATTTTTTATACGGGCATAGATACGGATTGGTTTCGCGTTTTTCTGGGGGTGATGATGCTCATTGCCGTCATATTTAATGATTTTGTGCGTAAACGAGTAACCGAAGCGAGGTAATTATTATGAGTACACCATTAATTGAGTTTAGAAATGTCAGTAAATATTTTGGCTCGGTCATCGCGCTAAAAGATATTTCGTTTTCTCTTGAATCGGGCGGCTGCGTTTGTTGCTTGTTGGGAGATAACGGCGCCGGCAAGTCCACGTTGATTAAGACCCTGGCGGGTGTGCATAAACCCAGCGAGGGGGCAATTTACATGGAAGGAAAGAAGATGAACTTTAATTCTCCGCGCGATGCTTTGGACATGGGTATAGGAGTGGTTTATCAGGACCTGGCGTTGATCCCGCTGATGAGTATTTCCCGCAACTTTTTTATGGGACGGGAGCCGGTTAAGAAATACGGGCCCATCAGTGTGTTGGATATGGAAAAGGCGAACCGAATCGCCAAAGAAAAAATGGCGGAAATCGGTATCAAGATTCGCGACCCGGAACAGGCGGTCGGCACCATGTCCGGCGGCGAGCGTCAGTGTTTGGCGATCGCCCGTGCCATTTACTTTGGCGCCAAGGTGTTAATTCTGGACGAGCCGACAGCCGCTCTGGGTGTCAAGCAGTCCGGTCTGGTGCTGAAGTTTGTTGCCCGCGCGAGGGCCAAGGGCATAGGAGTGATTCTCATTACACACAATGTCCATCATGCGTTTCCGATAGGCGAAGATTTTACTTTGTTGAATCGCGGCAAGAGTCTCGGTTTTTACCATAAGGAAGAGATTAGCGAAGCGCAACTTCTTGAAATGATGGCGGGCGGTGCCGAACTTAAGGAGTTGGAACGCGAACTGAGGGAGATAGGCGGCGACGAGTCGGATGCTTCTCCTCAAAAGAAGCACTGATCTTTTTTTTGCCTGTTGCGTTTCCGGCAACTTTTGCCGACACCAAATAGCCGGGTAATGCTGGCAATAGGGGTGGCACGGACGATTCGGCTCGGCATCTATCCGGATTTCGGATTTCAGTTTTCAACGCTAACCGGTGATTCTTAATAACAATTAACAATTAATAATAGGGTGAAGAAAAACCTTTGTTTCGGTTTTATCGGCGCGGGTTACATCTCAAACGCCCACGCACTGGCGTTAAATTCCGCCGCCAAGATCATGGATATTGATGCGGATATTTCTTTTGGGGCAATCTGCTCGGATATTCCGGCAGAAGCGGAGCGTTTTGCAAGACGCTTTAATTGCCGCAAGATCTGCAAGGATTGGCGGGCTCTCATCGACGACCCGGCTGTGAATGCCGTTGTGATCGGGACGCCGCCTTACCTGCATTTTGAGCAGGCGAAGGCTGCCATCTTGGCGGGGAAGCATATCATTTGCGAAAAACCGATTACGATGAGCCTGCGCGAGTGTACGCACCTTTGTGAATTGGCGGAAAAACAGGGCGTGCGGCATGCGGTGGGGTTAACTTATCTTGCCAATCCCGCCATATTTATGGCGAAGGAACTTCTTGCCGGGAATAAGTTGGGAAGACTATACGGCTTTACCGCCTATTTCAATGAGGATCATCTGAGCGATCCGGACCTGCCGTTTCACTGGCACTGTGACGAGAAGATTGCCGGTTCCGGCACCACGGCGGATCTTGGCTATCATGTGGCGGGCTATCTGTTGTCCTTGCTGGGTATGCCGGAATCGTTAATTGCGAATCGCGAAATTAAGGTTCCGCAACGCCGGGTGAGTTCGGCGAGCGGGACACGCAGCATCAATGCGGCCGCCGGAGACGACACCGCCCGGCAAACGGAGAAACGGGGTGGCAAGAATGACCCTCAAATGAAACGGGTGACCTCGGATGATATGGCAAATGCCATTATTCGTTATGATGAGGATCTTGCGGGGGTGATTCAGGTCAGTCGTGTGGCGACGGGCAGGGATCAGTTCATTTGGATAGAAATTAACGGCAGTCTGGGAAGCCTTTTGATTGATATGGAAGATATGAATACAATTCAACTTTACCTGCGACAAGACGACCGACAACAGGAAGGATTTAAGCGAATTTTTATCGGTCCCCAGCATCAGTATTTTTCCAAGTTTTGTCCCGCTCCCGCTCACGGGCTGGGTTTTAATGATCTTTTAATCATTCAAGACGGTTGTTTCGCGGAATCCATCGTTACGGGGAGAGATCGGGTGATTGCCGATCTGCATTTTGGCAAGGGGGTGCAGAGCATCACGGATGCAATGGTTCAGTCCGCGGACAGTAATTCTTGGGTTTACATTTCCGGCAAATGAAACCGACTGACAAGAAGACCATTAATGTTGCCGTTATCGGCACCGGTTTCATTGCCCGCGCCTTTGCGGTGGCTTTTGATACGGTTGCCGAGACCTTTCAATTAAATACGAATGTTTGTTTGTTTGCGGTAAGTTCGCGCACCGCAGCCCGCGCGGCGGACTTTGCCGCCCGTTATGGGGTTGTAAAACATTATGGCGATTGGCGCAAGATGCTTGAGGACCCGGATGTGGATGCGGTTTTGATCGGTTCGGAAGATTGGGAGCATTACGAGCAAGCGTTGTTCGCGATGGAAGCGGGCAAGCATGTCCTGTGCGAGAAGCCGATTGCGATGAGCACCGATGAGTGTGTGAATCTGGTCGCAAAGGCGCGAGAGACGCGGGTGGCAAATGCGGTGGGCTTTACCTACCTGGCAAACCCGGCGGTATTCTTGATGAAAGAATTAATAGAGGAAGGCAAGTTGGGAGAGATCTACTCGTTTTCGGCGCATCATAATCAGGACTATATGAGCGATCCGAATGCTTTATATACATGGCGTTGTGATGAGAAAAGAGCCTATCTGGGAGCGCTCGCCGATCTGGGGTATCACTTAATTGCTCTTTTGCTGAAACTGTTAGGGATGCCCGAATCTTTGGCGGCGATGCGATGTCGGTCGGTGCGTCAAAGACGGGATATGCAAGGCAATATGCTGCCGGTGACGACCGATAACATTGCCCATGCGATTATCAAGTATGCCGGGGGGCCGAGCGGGATTTTTCAGACAGCAAATGTTGCCAGCGGTCGGAAACTATATCTGCGGTTGGAGATTCACGGCAGCAAGGGGGCATTGTTATTGGACCAGGAAAACCTAAACCAAGTATCGGTTCATCTGCGGGACAAGGATGCGCGCACGGAAGGCTACAGGCGTATTTTGATCGGCCCGGAACATCGCTTTTACAAGTATTTTTGTCCGGCTGCCGGCCACGGGTTGAGTTTTAATAACTTTGTCACGATTCAGGCGGGTGAGTTCATTTCCGCCATACTGGATCCGCAACACAAACCCATCGCGGATCTGGAGTTCGGATTGGGGGTGCAACGCGTCATAGAATCTATGGTGACTTCCGCCGAGAAGTCCTCTTGGATACAAGTAAAAAACGGACAGAGACAGGGACGAGACAAATAAGACTTGTGTTTGTTGAAGGCGATACCGAAAAACGAGTAACGAGTAACGAATGAAGCGAACACCGGAAACGGACTATGATCTGATTAGCATCGGCAGATGCGGCGTGGATCTGTACTCAAACCAACTGGGAGGCGGTCTGGAGGATGCCCTTTCTTTCAATAAGTATGTCGGCGGTTGTCCCGCCAATATCGCCATAGGGACCTCCCGGCTGGGACTGCGAGTGGCGATGGTTTCGCGCGTCGGTAAGGAGCAGATGGGCGAGTATCTGATTAAGACCTTTGCCTGTGAAGGAGTGGATACGCGGTTCATTCGCCGCGATGACAAACGCTTAACCACGCTTGTTCTGCTGAGCATTCGCGATTCTCAAACCTTTCCGCTGTTGTATTATCGCAAGGATTGCGCGGACATGGGCTTATGTCGGGAGGATATCCCCGTTGAGGCAATTGGCAAGAGTAAGGCCATTCTTTTGAGCGGGGTGCATCTTTCCGCACCCGAAACGGCACAGGCTTTGTTTAAGGCGGCAGAGGCGGCGCGCGCGGCCGGCACCCGGATCATTTTTGATATTGATTATCGTCCCGTCCTTTGGGGGTTGACGGACTTGGGTGAGGGGGAGAATCGCTTTGTGGCAAACCGGGAGGTGACTCAAAATATTCAAAAAATTCTTCCTATGTGCGATCTGATAGTCGGCACGGATGAGGAATTCAACATAGCGGGCGGCAGCGAAGATCCTTATGCTTCCCTGAAAAATGTGCGCGCCCTGACCGATGCTACGCTTGTTTTTAAGATGGGGGCATTGGGATGCTGTGTGATTGATGACGGCGAGGTTCCCGCAAAATTCTCGCCGAACGGGCGGTCTTTTAAGGTCGGGATTGTGAACACGGTCGGGGCGGGGGATGCGTTTATGAGCGGCTTTTTGTCCGCTTATTTGCGCGGCGAAGATTGGGAAACCTGTGCCACCAAAGGCAATGCTTCGGGTGCCCTTGTGGTGAGCAGGCACGGATGTTCCCCCGAATCTCCGTCTGTGCCGGAACTGGATTATTTTATGTCCCGGCGCGATCAATTGCCCGCCATTCCGGATCACGCGCCGGCTTTTCGGCGTTTGCATAACGCAACCACGGGACAGCACAGACCGGGTGCGGGAGATGCCGGCGCCGGCGATTTCTGTATTCTGGCGTTTGACCATCGTTTGCAATTTGAGGAGATGGCGGCTAAGGCGGGTTTGTCGCCCGCGGATGCCGCTATCGCGGAAGGCAAGAAGTTGATTTGGCAGGCGTTTGTAATGGCAAAGAAGAACATAACGACAGAGAAATCCTTAAAACCCGGCTTAATCTGTGACGGCAGATACGGCGAAGATGTGTTGCGACAGGCTACCGGGCTTGGCGGGGATATTGGGCTTGCCGGAGAGCCGATTTGGATTGCCAGACCGGTAGAGAAGCCGAAATCCTATCCTTTGGAGTTTGATTTTTCCGAGCCGATCGCACATGTGGTTGAAAGTTTTCCGGCATCGCATTTGGTGAAGTGTTTGTTTTTTTATAAGAGCGACGAGGAGGCGCATCTGCGCGCACTGCAATTGAAAAGAGTTTGGCAACTTTATCGTGCCTGCGAGCATTCCCGGCACAGATTGTTATTGGAAATTCTGCCGCGGGATCCTTTGGCGGCTCGGGAAGAAGGCGAAGAAGTGTTGCGCGGAATGGAGGAAGTTTACAAAAGAGATATCTTCCCCGATTGGTGGAAGTTGCCCGGCTTATCTGCGGGGCATTGGGATGATGTCCGTTCCGTGATTAATCGCGGGGACCCGCATTGTTGCGGTGTGCTGTTACTCGGGAAAGACAAACCGATAGAAGATCTGCAAAAAGACATAGAAATTGCCGCCCGGCAACCCGAATGCCGGGGTTTTGCCGTTGGCAGAAGTATTTTTGGCGCGCCGATTCTTTCTTGGTTTCAAAAAGAAACGGATGCGGATGAGACGGTGCGCGTGATATCGGAAAATTTCTTGCGCTTGACAGACATTTGGACAGGGGCGCGACCCGCCGAGCATGCCGCTCGCCGTCGCCGATGAGATGCGAATGCGAATCTGCGGTGTGGTATCGCGGCATCGAGGCAGCGAGGCAACCGCAAAGTGAGATTAAATTTAGGGAATTATATACAATACTCCTCAACCTTTAAAAAGTGAATACTTTATCGTATAATAATATTTATACCACTATGAAGATAAGAGAAGAAAAACAAATAGCGAAAGCCATTAGTGTTTTTCAATTTATGAAGATGGTGCCTGATGAGGGCAACTGTGCGATTGACACCGTAGATAGATTGAAGTCCTTTTGTGTAGCGTTTCGCGGCAAGCGGATTAAGTATTGTGATTTAGTGAAATAGGATATGTCATATGGAAGTTAAACGAAGTAATCTTTTAACAAAGGAATTTGTTCTTGCGATTAATACTCTATTAGTAAGAGCGAAGGAAAGGAATATTGATATGAATCAAACAAAAATACAAAAATTGCTATATCTTTGGTATCGTGCTTGTTTAAGAGATGAAGGTTCGGATAACCCGTTTCGCAGCACCCCGAATGTTTTTAGTGCTTGGAATTACGGACCGGTTATACTGGAAATTATGTATTATTTTAAATATTATTCGTTGAAACCGATCTTATTTGATGGGGCTGTAAGAGGGTATGAAGAAAAACAAGAGCATTTGGGCGGTCAAAAAATGATGAGTCATTTGGAAAATGTTTTAAATGACTATGGAGATTTTACCGCTTCTCGCCTAACGAATATTACCCATTCTATCGGCAGTCCGTATGCTAAAACTTTAACTATTGATGGTCCTTACAAAAAAATAAAAGACGAATATATCACAGAAAAGTAATGAATCATTCGCAAGAAAAAGATCAAACAAAATCAAATGAAGGCCCTTTGTCACCAAACTCAACGAACAAAGTAAAATATGGCGCGCTAAACTTCCTTCGCGATTGTTTTTGTGACAGCACTTTTTGGACAGGCAAACAAAAACTTTTTATAGCATATAGGTTATTGTTGTTTTTATGTTTGGGTTAGTTTTGCTTGGAAGTTTTATTTTAGTGGCTTATAGCAAGTTAGGAAAAGATTCGGGCTTATTTGAACTTATTACCATCGTCATTTACGGAGGGTTTAATATTATCAGTTTAACAATTGGTTTTGTTGCGGGGGCAAGCTTAGATGGCGGTAAAGATGAATAACAATGTAGAGTATTGTCCGATTACTTTCAAAGGTGTGATTGTCGTCAAATAAGGTGTTATTTTGTTGGAAATAGGTTTGATTCCATTCAAAACACTATAAAACTTCCTAAAAAAGAAGCAAAGAAATTAGAAGAAATCGTTACGGCGGCATTGAATCATGATCGTATTATCTCCAAAAATATTTCTTATCGGATCCCGGATGTGGAATTAAATAAAAAGAATACAAAAGCAAGGAAAGATGATTGGCAATTTAGGGAGTATTGTATATAATTCCCTAAAAATATGAAAACAATTCGATTGACCGCGGCGCAAGCCCTGGTGCGTTACCTGGCATCCCAAAGAATATATACAGATTCCGAACACAAAGAATCGGAGCGGCTGTTTGCCGGCGGCTTTGGTATTTTCGGACACGGTAATGTTCCCGCCCTGGGCGAGGCTCTGTTTGCTTTTAGAAAAGAACTTCCCCTTTACAGAGGACACAACGAACAAAGTATGGCGCATGCCGCAATTGCATATGCCAAGGCAAGGCGTTGCCGCCGGATGATGTTTTGCACCAGTTCCATAGGACCGGGCGCCACCAATATGGTGACCGCCGCCGCGCTTGCCTATGTGAACAGACTGCCGGTGCTTTTTTTACCCGGCGACATTTTTGCCGGGCGACAGCCGGACCCGGTGTTGCAACAAAGCGAGAGCGGTTGGGATCCGACGATTTCCGTTAATGACTGTTTCAGACCGGTTTCCCGTTTCTGGGACAGGATCACCCGGCCGGAACAGTTGCTGCAGAGTTTGCCGCAGGCATTAAGTATTTTGTTGGATCCGCAAAGTCGGGGACCGGCGACCATCTGCTTGCCGCAGGATGTGCAAGCACTTGCTTATGATTATCCTTTGGATTTTTTCCGGGAGAATGTCCGTTACGGACGCCGTCTTTCGCCGGATACGAGAGAACTGGCGGCGGCGCTGACAGCGATGCGGAATGCAAAGAAGCCGCTGATTATTGCCGGCGGCGGGGTTCTTTATTCTCAAGCGGAGGAAGATCTTGCCGCTTTTGCATCCAAGCATGGTGTGGCGGTGGCACAGACACAGGCGGGGAAGGGCGTGATGTTGCATGCGGATCCTTATGATGTCGGGGCAATCGGCGTCACAGGAACCGGTGTTGCCAATCGTTTTGCCGGGGAGGCGGATGTTATTTTGGCGGTCGGTACCAGGCTACAGGACTTCACCACAGGTTCGCGCAGTTTGTTTGGGAATCCGGAGATGCGGCTTATTCAACTCAATAGTTGTACTTTTGATGCTGTTAAGCATACCGCGCTGCCGCTGTTGGCGGATGCCCGGGTCGGCTTGAAGGCACTGACGGAGGAACTCGGGAATTGGCAAACTTCGGCGGATTACAAAACGGCATTGACAAAAAGGCGGTTGGAATGGGATGCCGTGTCCGACAGATTTTGTCGTTATGACGGCAAGGGTTTGCCGAGCGATGCGCAGGTTGTGCGGGTTCTGAATACTTTTGCCGATGAGAATTCTACGGTAGTTTGTGCCGCCGGCAGTCTGCCCGCGGAATTGCACAGGCACTGGCGCAACCGGAGTCGCGAGGATTATCATATGGAATACGGCTATTCTTGTATGGGGTATGAGATAGCGGCCGGTCTGGGTGTGAAGATGGCTTGCCCGGAACGCGAGGTGTTTGTAGTGGTCGGGGACGGCAGTTACCTGATGCTTAATTCGGAAATTGCTACGGCTGTTGCGATGGGTCTTAAGATTAACTTGATTGTTTTGGATAACCGGGGGTTTGGTTGTATCAGTCGGTTGCAGCAGGGATGCGGCGGCGAGAAATTCAATAATCTGTTACAGGATCCCAATACGGCGCATGCGAACAAACTTGAAATTGATTTTGTGAAGCATGCCGAAAGTCTTGGGGCTGTGGCGGAAAAATTGGAGAACTTAAACGAACTGCCCGATGCCTTGAAACGCTCGGTTCGGTGCGCCGGTGTTTATATGATTCTTTTGGATACGAGTGCCGACCTCACAACCACCGAAGGCGGCTGTTGGTGGGAAGTGGGTGTGCCGGAAGTATCCGATTCCAAGGCGGTGCTTGCGGCTTATAAGAAGAATCTTGCCGGTAAGAGCCGGCAGAGACAGACATAAGTTAACAGAAACTGCGATGAGATACGAATTGGCGGTGAGCCCGATCAACTGGCGTAATGACGATATGCCGGAGCTAGGCAAAGAGAATTCTTTGGAGAAGTTTTTTACCGAGGCGGCCGCCGCGGGTTATGACGGCGTGGAAATGGGAGCGCAGTTCCCCAAACGGGCGGATGCCCTGAGTGCGCTTTTGGAACCGCACGGGTTGAAACTTGCCAGTGGCTGGTATGACGCCGGGCTTCTGGGACGAGATGCGGCTGCGGAATTCCAAGTCATGCAAGCGCATCGCGATCTGTTAATCGGCATGCATTGCAACCGGGTTATCGTGGCGGAAACAATTGGCAGCAGTGTGCATTCGGACAGAAAGTGCCCTGTGTCGCGGAGACGCAAATTATCAAAAGACGAATGGCGGATGTTTTTAAGGCGATTGGATGAACTGGCTCGCCGAACAAAGGATATTGGTTTGGAACTGAGTTATCATGCACATATGGGGACTGTAGTGGAAACCGCCGAAGATATTGCCAAAATGTTGGAAGGCACCCGGGAAGTTAACCTGTTGTTTGATACGGGGCATTTGTTCTATGCGGGTGCCGATCCGAAAGAAATCTTTCGGTTGTATCGGGAGCGCATCAATCATATTCATCTCAAAGATGTGCGCCCCGCGGAAATCACCCATGTTAAGAACGAGGACAGCAGCTTTATGGACGGGGTGATTAACGGAACATTTACCGTGCCGAGCGACGGCGGGTTGGATTTTGTCTCTATCTTGAATGAAATCCGCCTTGCCGATTACAACGGCTGGTTGGTAGTGGAAGCGGAACAGGACCCGAGCAAGGCGCCGCCGGCTCCTCTGGCAAAACAGGCGGCTGATTTTATTCGCTCGTCCTTATAAAGGCAAGGGCAAGAGTAAGGGCAAGAGCAAGAGTAACGCAGATTTTTTCTTGCTCCTCATTTTGAATCACTTATCCGGCCGCGGTAAACGACCGTAATGAAGACGATCGGTTGTGCGGTTTTGGGGCTGGGTCGCATCGGCTCTTTGCATGTTGCAAATCTTGCGGTGATGCCGACTGCCCGACTGACTTATCTTGCGGAAGAGAATCCGAGTGTCCTTGCCAAGATCTGCAAAAAATACGATGTTGCGCCGGCTCATAACTTGGAAGAGATTTTGGCGGATGAAAAAACAGAACTTTTAGTTTTATGCACGCCGACGCCGACACATAGCGGTATGATTAAGCGAGCGGTGCGGGCCGGCAAGGCGGTCTTTTGCGAAAAGCCTTTGTGTGGCAGTTTGCAAGAGGCGTTGGATTGTGTTTCTTATGTCCGGCGGCACGGCGGCAAGATGATGGTCGGTTTTAACCGCAGGTTTGATCCGGATAATATTCTTCTAAAAGAGAGCAGCCGCACTGTTGGCAGCTTGGAGCATATTCAAATTATTAGCCGCGATCCGGCTCCGCCGCCGCTTGCTTATATCCGGCAATCGGGCGGCCTTTTCATGGACATGACAATTCACGATTTTGATATGGCTTTGCATTTGATGCCGGATCCGCCGGAGAGACTGACCGTAATGGCATCTGTGCTGACGGATGCGTCCATAGGGGAGGCGGGCGATATGGACAGCGCGCTCGTTAGTATGAAGACCGTAAGCGGCTGTTTGGTCTCTATTCATAACAGTCGGCGCGCCAGCTATGGTTACGATCAGCGTATAGAGATCTTTGGTTCCAAGGGGATGCTGCAGACCGCAAATCAAAAAAAGGATCATTTGATTTTGGCGAACAAAAGCGGGATTCACAGGGCGGCCTTAAAACACTTTTTTCTGGAAAGATACGCCCAATCTTATACGGAGGAATTGGCGGGTTTTATCCGGGCTCTTGCGGGGGATCAAAAACTCTTAAAAGAACTTTGTTCCATAGACGGGGTGAACGCTATGTACTTGGCACAGATGGCAAAGGAATCTCTTAAGGCCGGTCGCAGTTTGAAGTTGAGACTACCGCAGGAATTTTAAGAAGACGCTCTTTGGAATCACAATGAGCAAGAAGGTCCTGGCGTTTGATGTTTACGGCACGCTGACAGATATCAATGGCGTCGAGAAAGCACTGAGCGAACACACGCAGGATCCTGTTTCGTTTTCTCGCCTGTGGCGCGCCAAACAATTGGAATATTCTTTTCGGCGGGGGCTGATGAAATGCTATGTCAGTTTTACCGAATGCACCCGACAATCTTTGGAGTACACCGCCGCTTACTATGGGGTTGCTTTGAGTCCGGAGGATATGGAAGTCTTGATGAGTGCTTATGCAACTCTGCCCGCTTTCCCGGATGTTGCGCCGACCCTTCAAAAATTACGGGATGAGGATTATTCGCTCTTTGCCTTTTCAAACGGTCCCGCCGCCGCCGTCAAAACTCTGTTGCGGGATGCCAATATTCTCCATCATTTTCGGGACATCGTCAGCACGGAAGAAGTGTCAAGTTTTAAGCCGGATCCGGCTGTGTATCGGCATTTTGCCAAACGGGCGGGCTGTCTGCCGGAGAATGTGTGGCTTGTCTCCGCCAACTCCTTTGATGTTCTTGGGGCTGTGTTCTTTGGAATGAAGGCTGTTTGGATTCAAAGAAACCCGACGGTGGTTTTGGATCCTTGGGAAAGGGAACCTACTTTAATTTTGAATCGTTTTGCCGACTTGCCGGAGTCTATAAAAGCCGGTTAAAAAGACACCCGGCAAAATGAAGCCGGGTAAATTGCCGCGGATTAAGGTACTAATAAAAACTTCCGCGTTAAAAATCAAAAAATTAATCCTTCGGATGAACTGCCTTGCCGTCCCGGTCAAACGCCGGCAGTTCAAACCTGTTTTCATTCCAAGAATCCTCGCTTTCTTTCATATGGGTCCAATCCCGGTCATCAAGCGGAGGTCTTGCTCTTTCGGCATCGGTCGGGTCGCCCGCCAGGTAATTCAGAAAGAACATCCGGCTGCCCGGCGAGGTGACGGTCGGATGAAATCCTTTGGTTACCAACACCAGATCATTATGACGCACCGTAAAGGTTTCGTTGAAAGGCTCGTCCGTCCGATAATTGCGTTGAAAACCAAACCCGTGTTCTTCGGGCAGAAATCTAAAAAAATAGGTTTCTTCCAGGTAAGCCGAGCCGTCAAAACCGTCGTGGCAGTGCGGCGGCCATCCCGCCCATGCGCCGCCGGGAACATGCACCTCAAACAAAATGAGTTTCTCGGCGGGTAACGGGTATGCCAGAACATGGTTAACTTGCCGTTTGGCGGGGCCGCCACCGCGCACCTCTCTTTTCATCTCGTCCGGTGAAAAACAACGAAGGGGATACTTGCCGGTGGCGGGCGCACCGCCTATGGCGAATTCACAAGAGGTGTTTGCGGTTACTTCGCCCCGAATACCCGGCGGCAAGTACAGGACATGCGGCATCTCTTCAAAGACACTTTTGCGTTTTAGCGAAAATGTTGCCGATTCGGTTTGGACACCAAATTGCCCGCTTAGCGGAACCAGGGCTTTTTCTTTGTTGTCGGCAGGGATTTCAAAACGGGAGCCCTCGGTCAGATGCAGTACCGCAAAATCCAAGAAACGCCAAGCATAATCTTGCGCACTGATTTTATGAAGATATTGCCCTTGTTGTTGCGGTCTTAAAAGATGTTTTTCTGTTTCCATAAGGTTAATTATAAGCAAGATTTTTTGATATAATTAAAGTATGTTTTATTTTAGGTTGCGGAGCCTATTAGCCGGCTGGAGCATGTATTCGGCGGAAAAAATTTCCGCGTAATTTTTATTCATCCGGTGTTGTAATGGCAAAACATTTAAGAGTGGCAACCGGTAACGCCGAGCATTCGGCTGCGTTTCTTGCCGGGCTGGAACAGCGCGAGGCCGAGCGCGAAGTACGTGATGCACAACAGAAGGCTGAACGTGACGCACGCGAGGAACGCCACCGCAAAGAACAAGAGCGATTAGCGGCAGCTATTCAAAGAGCACTGGCTCTGCGACGTAGGGAGATCAAGTTATTGGATTGGACTATGATTGCGGCGGGAGCAATTTTTGGCTTGAATTATATGGTCATAGTAGTGCTTTTAACTCTTACCATTACATCGGCTTTTTAGGCCGGGGTCAAGTTCGGCGTTATTTTTATTCATCCGGTGTTTTAATGGCAAAACATTTGAGAGTGGCAACTGGTAACGCCGAGCATTCGGGCATGCGGATGTGCTTCTTGCCGATCCGGGACAGCGGGAATCTGGGTGGGAAGCCGAGCGCGGAAGACATCACGAGGTGCGCGAAGCACAGCGCGCAACAGATCACCAAACACACCCGTTTGAATAACTTATCCGGCCGCGTTAAACGACTGTAATGAAGACGATCGGTTGTGCGGTTTTGGGGCTGGGACGCATCGGTTCCTTGCACGCTGAAAATCTTGCGGTGATGCCGACTGCCCGACTGACTTATCTTGCGGAAGCGAATCCGATTCTCCTTGCCCGGATGTGCAAAAAATACGATGTCACGCCGGCGCATGACTTGGAAGAGATTTTGGCGGATAAAAAAACAGACCTTTTAATTTTATGCACGCCAACGCCGACACATAGCGGTATGATTAAGCGGGCGGTGCGGGCCGGCAAGGCGGTCTTCTGTGAAAAGCCTTTGTGCGGCAACTTGCAAGAGGCGTTGGATTGTACTTCTTATGTCCAGCGGCACGACGGAAGGGTGATGGTCGGTTTTAATCGAAGGTTTGATCGGGACAATATTCTCCTAAAAGAGAGCATCCGAACTGTCGGCAGCTTGGAGCATATTCGGGTTATCAGTCGCGATCCGGCTCCGCCACCGCTTGCTTATATCCGGCAATGGGGCGGTCTTTTCATGGACATGACAATTCACGATTTTGATATGGCTTTGCATTTGATGCCGGATCCGCCGGAGAGTCTGGCCGTAATGGCGTCTGTGCTAACGGGCGCGCTCACAGGGGAGGCGGGGGAGACGGGAGATGCGGACAGCGCGCTCATTAGTATGAAGACCGCAAGCGGTTGTTTGGTTTCTATTCATAACAGTCTGCGCGCCTGCTATGGTTACGATCAGCGTATAGAGATCTTTGGTTCCAAAGGGATGCTGCAGACCGCAAATCAAAAAAGGGATCATTTAATTTTGGCGAACAAAAACGGGATTCACAGAGCACCGCTAAAACACTTTTTTATGGAAAGATACGCCCAATCTTATAAACAGGAATTGACGGGTTTTGTGCGGGCACTTGCCGGGGATCAAAAACTCTTAAAAGAACTTCGCTCCATAGACGGGGTGAATGCTATTTACTTGGCACAGATGGCAAAGGAATCTCTTAAGACCGGTCGCAGTTTGAAGTTGAGATTGCCGCGGGAATTTTAAGAAAACGCTCTTTGGAACCGATGAGCAAAACCCCGGTGTTTGTTCGCACCGCAATGCTCTCTCCAAATGTTCTCCCCAAATGTTCTCTCCAAATGTTCTCCCCAAATGCTTGCCGATGGCCGGAAATTTCCGGCGAGGGACGAGACGGGTTTGTATCAGTATAATAAAATTAATGTCAAACATCTTAAACCTCTTAAGCATCTTAAACATCTTAAACATCTTGAATAAGCCCCCGTTTGCAATCCCGTTCTTTGCCCGCATCTTAAAAAGAGCCGCACAGTTATTGACTTTGATTTTTGTTATGTTGACTCCCATATTCGTGTTTGCCGAACAGCGGGAGCCGTTGGATCAGGGGATCTATGCATACGGAAGCCTGGGCATCGCCGCTTCGGTCGGCACGGCCGGTGCGGACCGGATGACGGATGAGGCGATTCTCAATACGGAGTGGGATATTGGATTTATTTGGAAGCGCAGTTATGCCAAGCCGGGGCAAAAATCTTTTGTGCAACTGGCATACAGGCCGTTTCAATTTGAAGTATCCGCAGACGATGGAACACATACATTCGGACGGCATGCCTATAGTTTGGATCTTTTGGAATCCTATGCTTATGTGCGCGGTTTTTCCCCGTTCGTAGGTGTTAGTCTTAATTATGACGAACTGAGGTATTCGCCGGAGAGTGGCAAGAATTACAGAAGATACTATGCCCATTGGGGGTTTGTCGGCGGTTGGGATCTGTTGCCTTCCATGCGCAGTCGTTGGATGCTGCGCTCGGTGTTTCGGTGGTATCCGGAAGTTTCTTTAAAGGTGGCGGGAGGAGAGAAGGCGGGCTTCCCAAACTTTGAGTACAATTTTTTGCAGTTTGTTTGGCGTTTTAATTAATCTCTTGTTTGTGTCGCCGATGAGAAAGACAGCACTTTTTGGAATTGGCAATGATGTTTGTGATGTTTGAAAAAATTAACTCCTACCCGAATTTAAGACTTTGGCGGCCGGCATATGGCGCACATCTTGTTTTGGTGTTTCTTGTGTTGCCGTTAATTTTCCGTTACTTGTTTTACCGAGAACTGCCGCTGCATCCGGATGAGGCCTATTATTGGACCTGGACACAGCGGTTGTCTTGGTCTTATTACGATCATCCGCCTATGGTTGCCTGGTTGCCGTCCGCTCTTGCCGGGGGCGGACCTATTGGCGGCGAACAACTGCGCTTGCTTGCCAATGTCTGCGGTGTTTTGACGAGTGCCGTTTTGGCATGCCTGTTGTTTAACCTGACAAGGGATAGAAAATCCGTATTGCTCTTTGGTTATGCGATGTTGGTGACACCGATGGTTTTTGTGAATGCGGCGATATGGACGCCGGATGCCCCCTTGTGTTTGTTTTTGGCATTGTTTCTCTTCAGTTTTCACAAGGCATATTGCGGAAAGACAGGCAACAGGGATTGGATATGGTGCGGTCTGTGGTTTGGGGCGGCGCTTCTTTCAAAATACAATGCGATCCTGTGGGGCGGGTCTGCGTTCCTTTGGGTGCTTGCCACCCGCAGCGGTCGGCGTCATATTTTGCAAAGCGGGCAACCCTGGTTGGCGATGCTGTTGGCATTTCTTATTTTTTCTCCCGTTTTATGGTGGAACCTTGTTTATAGCGGTGATTCTTTTTACTATCAGGGGATGCATTTGCTGAACTCGGCGCGGGAATCTGCGGGGCAGGGGCGGGGGCAATCGCTGAGCGGCGGATCCTTTTACTTGCCCGAGGTTTTGGCGGGCCTTTTGTTGGCAATCGGCCCATTTGTTGTTTGGCGACTTGTCTTTTCCCGGCAAAACCGGCAATTCGCGCATCTGGCTTTTGCGGGCTATCTGCCTCTTATTTTCTTTTTTGCACTTTCCGTTTCTAACAAGATAGAATTGAATTGGATGGTATTTTCCGCTTACATTCTTGTTGTTCTCTTTTTCGCGGTAACCCGAACGGGGAAAAAACAGCCGGATGTTATATTGCGGGGTCATTATGCTTTTCATATGTTGATTCTTGCCTGTCTGTGGGTGATTTTATTGTGGCGCAATCCTTATACGGATTCACTTCTTGCCGCCCGCTTTTTTGATTACGATTCACTGAGAACCAAAATATCCGAACTGAAAGAAGAATATCCCGATGCGCACTTGATGGGACGCAGTTATATGGATCATGCGGTCCTGTCTTATGCCACCGGGGAACTCTTGCCTTATCGGCATTTGACAGGGCGTCAGAATCACTATGCTTATATGCGTTTTAGCGCGGATGAGTTAGAACCTGTCATCCTTGGCAGTTTTCGCAATCCGAGACCGCCCGTGTTGGCTCAGTCGGAGACGGCACCGCAATATTTGGGTTCCGCGAATATGAGTTTGTATGCGGTGCCGAGCCCGAGGTTTGCTTTTTATCTGTTGGATCTGAGCGAAGAAACAAAATAAATACCTATAAAGGCTCTTTCTTTCCGCAGAGATAAACATAGAGATAAACATTAAGAGAGCCGGAACGGGGACGGGAACAGAAATGTTGAAAGAGTTTATTGGGGCGGCTATTGGATATAATAAAAAGCAACAGTTAAATTAATGGAAATCATAATATGAAGATTGCAAAAGATGACTGAAAAAAAGGTGTTGGTTTTTGTGGACGGTTACAATCTGTATTACTCGGTTTGTGATTTTGTCCAAAAATATCTCCACGGAGATAACAGTTATCTTTGGTATGATCTGTTTCAATTAGTCGATTGGCATCTCAAGGAAGGAGAAGAAGTAATAGACAAACTTTACTATTGCAGTGCGGCTTATGAGTCGCCCGGTTCCAAAGAACAACAAAAAGTTCAGGAAATTTACACGGACTATCATGCCAAGAGATACGGGGAAAAGTTCGTCTCCGTGATGGGTCGGTTTTCCAGGTCCGGCGATGCCGGTTATTGTTGCCCGCATTGCAAAAAACATATTCCGAAGTACAAACCGTATAAAGAAAAAGAAACGGATGTGAATATCGCCTTGAAAATTGCCGTGAGTATTTGCCGGAATACACATCCTAAAATTATTTTGGTAAGTGGCGATACGGATTTTGAGCCTCTTTTTGAATTTGCTGCCGAAGAACAAACGGAGCTGCTGAGGATCTTGCCGCCGTCTCCCAATACCCGGTTTCGCGATCCTAAGCATCTTCTTGTCAAGGGAGAACATATCCAGGCTGCTTGTTTTGCGGATCAGGTGCCGCCGGAAACACCCGAGCCGCGCCGCTATCCGGAGGCTGGCGGTCCGTCGCCGAGCTTCGCACCGCCACCCGACCCGTCCAAACCGTCCGATGACTCGGATGATGATGACGGTTCGCCGCCGGGATCTGTGCCGCTATTCGGAATTCCTGCCCCGCCCGATGCCCCGGATGCATGAGAAGATTGAATCCGGCAACTAACGGTATGTTCGCGGTTGCCAAGACGGATGTTGTGCGGCCGATTTCACAAACGCTCGCCCTCTGTTTTCGTTTCAAATGATGCCGGCTTCTTCTGATGTGCCGGATGCCAAGAAGTTAACCGCCGCCACCGTTGATGCCCCCGCTTGGTATTCGGAACTTGTAAGCCGGGGAAAACTTAAGTTTGATCCTAAACAGGAAGAAGCGGCCGGACTTTTAAATTCGTTTATCGCCGCCCGCTCGGAACATTATTCTCGCAAAGGAAGCGGGCTATGGAAAAAGTTAGTCCGGAATTCCGGTCGGCAAACGGGAACCGGTGCCCGCGGGATTTACCTGCACGGCGGTGTGGGCCGGGGCAAAACCTTTTTGATGGATGAGTTTTTTCTCAATACGCCTGTCCCCGAAAAGAGGCGTGTGCATTTTCATGCGTTTATGCGACATTTTCATTCGGGGATGAACAGGCTTGCGTCCCAAAACAACGGCAAAGAGAATAATCACTTGGCAGTCCTGACAAAAGAACTTGCCCGGCAATTTAAGTTAATCTGCTTTGACGAATTCCATGTTTCGGATATAGGCGATGCGATGATCTTGGCGCGCATTTTGTCGGAACTGTTGCGCGGCGGAACCGACTTGATTATGACATCAAACTATGCCCCCCGGGATCTGTATCGGGATGGTTTGGCGCGGCATCTTTTTTTGCCGACGATTGAACTGATAGAAAAATCTTTTATTGTATTTGATATGGGAGACGGAGCGGACTATCGGCGGGAAAAGTTGGCGGGAGACGAGCGGTTTTTTTACCCGCTGGCAGATCTTTCCCGCCAAAAATTATCGGATGTCTATGAGAAATTCGCTTGCGGCAGCCGGCTGCCGCCTGTGTTGGAAGCGGGCGGGCGGAAAATTCCCGCCATTGCCCGTTGTTCGGACAGTATTTGGTTCTGTTTTTCCGAACTTTGCCGGGCGGCCAGAGGGAAAGAAGACTATCTGCGACTGGCGGAAAAGTTCAACGTGGTGTTCATATCCGAGATTCCGTCTCTTCATGATCCCGCCTTGGCGGAGGCATCGCGAAGATTTACTTGGCTTGTGGATATCCTCTATGACGAGGGCTGTATTCCGGT
This sequence comes from Gammaproteobacteria bacterium, assembly GCA_965209035.1. Lineage (GTDB taxonomy): Bacteria > Pseudomonadota > Gammaproteobacteria > CBDBNL01 > JAAOII01 > CBDBPY01. The sequence goes on along the minus strand of OZ242372.1, from coordinate 262,015 downwards.
GATGAGTGCGGCTGTGTCTTTGGCCGATCTTTACGGCAAGGGTAAGGAACGACGAGAAGGGGGCGAAAGTGGCAGAACATTAAGCCGCCTGTTTGAGATGCATTCCGCGGACTATTTGGAATCCGGCTTTCGGCAAAGAAGCGTTAATAAAAATAAAGATCCGGATAAAGATCCCGCTAAAAATAAAGAGTCCGAAAGAAAAAATGGCGGAGCGGACGGGACTCGAACCCGCGACCTCCGGCGTGACAGGCCAGCATTCTAACCAACTGAACTACCGCTCCAACCATGGACGCTGCAGGGATCGAACCTGCGACCCTCGCCTTGTAAGGGCGATGCTCTTCCGGCTGAGCTAAGCGTCCGTTTAAGTATTTTACACTTTGTTTCGGGTGATGTGATTAATGTCATGCACCGATATGGGTGTTTTTTATAATTTTTTCCGGGCGATTGGTAGAAAAATCGAGGCTTGTTAAAAATGTACTCTTTGCCGCACCGCACACTTGTCTCTGCTTCGCAGCCGCTGCATCGCTGTTTCATAGCCGCCGCATCGATGCCCAATCGATCTGTTTGGACCGCCGAAGCAGCCAAACGCACTTTCGGCCTGCTTTAGACGCTTTCCCTTCTAATCTCTCACCTTACTTACCTTGCGCCGAGAGACCACTCGGCATGCAGTTCAAGACGGGGTATTGGCGGCTCGTGCCAAGATCCCACAGACGAATGAAGGGATCACCGGCTGACTTCTGAGTGAGGGGAAGGGATCTTTTTTTGCCGAATTGGAAGCGGAGTTCCCGCTCAAATAGCGCAACGGGAGGTTTTACTCCTTGGCGGGTTTATTTTTGGCCGGGTTGTACTTGTCTATTTCCTTAATGACCCAATTGTTTTCTTTAAAAAATTTGTTGCGGGCATACAGGCGTGCCAGAAAGCGCAGATTGGTTAAGGAACCGATTTCTTCTATCATTGACGCAAGATCTTCTTTCTCGGAGATGTTTGCTTCCACAAAAGAAAAAATTTCTTCTTGAATCTTATAAAGATCCCCCGTATGCTTTTTGGATAGGTTGAGTACATGCAATTGCTGACTCCATTCTTCCCAACGGCCGTCAACATATTTTTTAATGCCGCTTTCCTCCAATGTTTCCCGACCAAGAGCTGTCATATCGAGAGGAGAATGCTCCGCGGCAATTAGTACTTGCATGGCAACACCTTTCTTATTCAAAAGCATCAACTTCAAAGTTTTGACAACAACATCCAATTCAGTTCTGACTCCCGCAATCTCTGTTCTGACTCCCGCAATATCCCCTTTTAGTTCAGTTCTGACTCCTGCAATACCCCCTTTTAGTTCAGTTCTGACTCCCGTAATCTCCTCTTTTACTTCCTCTATATTAACTTCTATTTTTTGATTTGTTTTTGCCACAGCCAGGTATAACGAAGCTATGGCATATTCGCAGACCAGGCCAAGGATCATCACAAAGAAGCCGAGCAGAAAAAGAATAAACCAACTGCCCTCCGGTATCAACTTGTATGCAAGGGCGGCATCGTAAAGGGTAAGAGTAGAAAATGCCGTAAATACAAACAACCCAATTGCACATAGGATGTATGTCCAAACGCTAACCTTTACTTCCGGCAGACGCTCGGTATTGTATTTCCCCGCCGATTTTTCTGCGACTGTGTTACAGTCCATATCCTCCTTATTCATCTATCTTCACATACCTTAAGCCGCTTGTCGGATCTCTTTTTACCCCGTCCGGCCGGACCTCCGGCTCTTTGATCTGAGGGCGCACCATCCCAAACTCAGAGTCCGGCACCTTGCTGAGGTTATGCCCCTTATAGATACAAGAGTTTTTAAAATATAAAAACTGCTTTCTAAAGTCAAGGTGGGCTGCTTCACTCCTTGGCGGGTTTATTCTTGGCCGGGTTGTACTTGTCTATTTCCTTAATCACCCAATTGTTTTCTTTAAAAAATTTGTTGCGGACATACAGGCGTGCCAGAAAGCGCAGATTGGTTAAGGAACCGATTTCTTCTATCATTGACGCAAGATCTTCTTTCTCGGAGATGTTTGCTTCCACAAAAGAAAAAATTTCTTCTTGAATCTTGTAAAGATCCCCCGTATGCTTTTTGGATAAGTTGAGTACATGCAATTGCTGACTCCATTCTTCCCAACGGCCGTCAACATATTTTTTAATGCCACTTTCCTCCAATGTTTCCCGACCAAGAGCTGTCATATCGAGAGGAGAATGCTCCGCGGCAATTAGTACTTGCATGGCAACACCTTTCTTATTCAAAAGCATCAACTTCAAAGTTTTGACAACAACATCCAATTCAGTTCTGACTCCCGTAATATCCCCTTTTAGCCCAGTTCTGACTCTTGCAATATCCCCTTTTAGTTCAGTTCTGACTCTTGCAATATCCCCTTTTAGCCCAGTTCTGACTCCCGCAATATCCCCTTTTAGTTCAGTTCTGACTCCCGCAATATCCCCTTTTAATTCAGTTCTGACTCCCGTAATCTCCTCTTTTACTTCCTCTATATTAACTTCTATTTTTTGATTTGTTTTTGCCACAGCCAGGTATAACGAAGCTATGGCATATTCGCAGACCAGGCCAAGGATCATCACAAAGAAGCCGAGCAGAAAAAGAATAAACCAACTGCCTTCCGGTATCAAATTGTATGCAAGGGCGGCATCGTAAAGGGTAAGAGTAGAAAATGCCGTAAATACAAACAACCCAATGGCACATAGGATGTATGTCCAAACGCTAACCTTTACTTCCGGCAGACGCTCGGTATTGTATTTCCCCGCCGATTTTTCTGCGACTGTGTTACAGTCCATATCCTCCTTTGTCATTTTTCTAAATTTCATAAAATAACCCATAACCTGTAAGAATTATAACATCTCTTGCCGTATTTTTTATGCATTCCCATATTTTTTTGCCCCAATACCAAAAATGATATCGGGGAAGTTGTAACCACAAAAAAATTACCGGGCTGCGGTCAATGACGGGCGGGAGATCTTGTATCACCGGGCTTCGAAGATGCGGATACCGAAGATGCGGATACCGAAGATGCGGATACCGAAGATGCGGATACCGAAGATGCGGATACCGAAGATGCGGATACCGAAGATGCGGATACCGAAGATGCGGATACCGAAGATGCGGATACCGAAGATGCGGATACCGAAGATGCGGATACCGAAGATGCGGATACTGAAGATGCGGATACCGAAGATGCGGATACTGAAGATGCGGATACCGAAGATGCGGATACCGAAGATGCGGATACTGAAGATGCGGATACTTCCTTACAAACTCTTAATGGATAAGAGTTTGAGGCAGTTTTTATAAACCTGAACAATTCTTTCTAAATCTGCATGATCTCATAAAGGTTCTGGACTCTGAGTTCGGCATTGTGCGTCCTCAGATCAAGCGGCCGGAGGTTCTGTCGGACGGGTCGAAAATAGATCCGGCAACGGGCCTTCGGTATGTGGAGCTAGATGAATGAAACGGGCAAGAAGGACGGATAGCTGTTTTGCTCTCACCGCCGCAGACAGCGGAGGCTTGTTGTTGATAAAACTGTCTAGGTGTATCCGCTGGCGAGACGGTACGGTTTGTGAGGGCAGCCGGACTGCACATTGGAAATGAGAGGGACACGTTTACGCTACATTGGTTATCGCGTGCGCGGTTTCAATAAAATGGTGGTTTTAGCAAATCAATATTTAAACATGTCTAAAACCACCAAAATAAAACTGGACACCTTGGCGTTCGCGCGCAAACATGGTGTCGCGGCCGCGTTGGATCATACCAGGATCAGTCGTGCTACATTCTACGAGTGGCAGCGGCGTTTCCGTGAAGGCGGGGTCGATGAACTGGCGAACAACTATGGGTATCAGCCCAAGCGGTCCAACACCTGGCCACCGGCACTGATTACCAAGATCCGATCTTGGCGACAACAGCGTCCGAACATCGGTGCCGGTAAACTGGTCTGCTTGTTACCCGAATGGTGTCAGCAGCGCGGGCTGCCGCTGCCCAGCCAATCAACGCTCTCTCGCATCATTGCCGATGACCCGGATAAGATGCGGTGCAAACCATCGCGGTCCGTGCCGAAACGCCCGCGGCATGGTGCTCCGCGCGAGCGCAAGGACACCCGCTTTGTTGCGGGCCGGAGAGGTGAATGTGTTGCCTTTGATACGCTCGTCCGCATCGTCGATGGCCGGCGCTTTTATTGGCATGTCGGCATTGACCTATTTTCCCGCTTCTCACTGGTCAGTGTCGACACCTCCGCTGCTTCGGCCAGTTCCGCCCGGCTCTTTACCGCCATGCAAAACATACTCGGCACTCGGATCGAAAAAGTCCTCACCGATAATGGCAGTGAGTTCGCCAAAGACTTTCACCGGGTCGTGACCGCAAACGGCAGCACCCACTGGTATACCTATCCAAGGAAACCGCAAATGAATGCACACTGCGAACGGTTTAATCGCACTCTCTGGGAAGAGTTCGGTTGTCATATGCGGCATCTCTTGGTTAAGGATATGCCGGCATTCAACGCCAAACTCATCGAGTGGTTGGCTTGGTATAATCTGGAACGTCCCCATTATGCTCTCAAACAACTCTCGCCAATCCAGTTTTTGCAAAAACAACAAAAGTCCAGAAATGGGTGGGATCATACAAAATCCAAACAAAAACTGGATTTAGGTTATAATGAAAAAGGATATTGAATAATTCCTTGAAATTTAAAAGATAAATGAATATTAATAACAATAAAAAATTATGAACAATCTATACTTTTTTCCTGTCCGGTCGGTGCAAGAAATGCACTGCCGGCAAAGACGCCCGGCATGTGAGCGTCTCCTTAATAATGCTTTTAATTTTTTGCCGAATGCTGCTCGGTCATTTGGTCGGCTGCTTGCATGCTTTCCGGCATGGCCGCTCACGGCAGCTTCTAATACCTGCCTGCGGATGAAGATGCCATCTCGTTCGGTATGCGCTGTTCTGCTGACAGGGATGCTTGCTTTGGTTCTTGCCGGTTGTGCCGGCAGCGGCGGTGGCGGCGGTGATGATCGCACGATCTCCAATCCCGGGGCTGCCACCAATATCAAAGCCGCGGCATCTGGCAATAATATCACCGTGAGTTGGACCAATCCCAACCTGGAGAATATCACCGGCTTCAATATCGCGTGGATCAATGTTGATGATGATGCCGAGGCGACCGATCGCGGAGAAATGGCGCTTGATTCTGACGCAGCGAATACTGCGGCGGGTGCTTCGGATAATACATTCCTCATTCCGGATCTTACCTATGACGCCACTTACAATATCACAGTTGCGGTCCTTTATCGGAATGGTACATCCGTGGATTCGGTTCCGGTCCAAAGAATGACCGGGATGGATCCTGCCACCACTCCGCCGGGTAACGGTGGTAATGGAAATGGCGGCGGCACCCCCACTCTGCCGGCTGTTTCCAATATCCGGACGCTGGTTGGTGAGGATAATATTCTCGTGGGTTGGACCAATCCGAATCGGGATGATATCGTTGGGTTCAATCTTGCCTGGTTCAATGCTGATGATGATGCCGATGGCGACACAAAGGAACTTGATTCCACCACGGCGGATATTTCACTTTTATCCGGTGCTCGAGTTACGGACAGAATTACGGGCCTAACTAACGGTATCACCTACAACATCGCGATTACGGTGCTTTATGAAAATGACATTTCCGGGGTTTCAAGTTCTTTGCGCAGCACCACCGGAGCGGATCAATCCGGTGGTGTGGGTACGGATTTTGATGGTGATGGTACCGGGAATGCGGAAGATACGGACGATGATAATAACGGCTTGATCGAGATTCATAATTTGGATCAACTGGCCCTGCTGCGCGATGACCTAAATGGCGATGGGACGGATGATGATCATATTGACGCGATTGACGCTGTAGGTTCTGGGGGCTGCCCGACTGAAGAGAACGGCGGCTGTGTGGGTTATGAACTGACCCGCTCATTGAATTTTAGTGATGCGGCTTCCTATGCCGAGGGCAGCAACAACCAATCTGTCTGGACGATCGGCAATGGCTGGGTACCGATCGGCTCCTGCAGTAGTTCAGCGGATTGTACAGCATATACGGGAATTTTTGAAGGGAACAACCACAACATCGTCGGACTGTTGATTGGGCGTAGCACAACAATCGGAGTCGGGTTGTTCGCTGCCCTCAATGGCACAATTCGCAATCTGCGCTTGTTGGATGCAAGTGTCACCAGCGATCAATTTATCGCTTTGTTAGTTGGGGTAGGCGACAACGCCAATCTGGAAAACATTTTTCTTTCAGGAAGAGTTAGCAGCACAAGCAGTAATATAGGATCTCTCGCCGGCCGTGCCCGGAATGCCATGATCAGCCAAGTGATCGTTAAAGATAGCACAATAAACGGAGCGGCTAGCACTGGCGGATTAATAGGAACCGGTACAAATGTAACGATTAGTCGCTCTTATATGACCGGCAGCAACATAATATCCAGAGATGTTAACGTAGGCGGGTTAGTAGGAAACGCCAACGATGCCACTATTGTGCAGTCTTATGTGACCAGCAGCAGCTTATCCTCTGCTGCTTCCGATATAGGCGGATTAATAGGATTCGGTGCCAGAGCGACCATTAGGCACTCTTATGTGGCTGATATGAATGCAGGAACTACTTCTAGTACTAACCGTATAGGCGGATTAATAGGATTCGACACCGGTGTGAGTATTAGTTTCTCTTATGTGGTCGGTGGCAGTGTATCCGGTTCTTCCGGCACCAGCGTAGGCGGATTAAGCGGTTTGGGTGCTTCGACAGTCAATGCGTCTTATTGGAACACAACCACCACAGGCCAATCGGGCAGCGGCGAAAGTAAAACCGAAGAGGAACTGCGAACGCCGTCCACGACCAGCGGCTTTGCCGGTACTATTTACGAGGTCTGGGGTAACTTCTGGTGCAACCCGGACACCGGCGAGGAAATAGAAAGTCCTTCCCAACCGCCTGGCAATTTCGTCCGAGTCTGGAATCTTGGCACTGATCAGGAATACCCGGCCTTGAACTGCGTGGTCGGCGGCCTGGAACCGCAAGGCAGAACACCAACACCCTAAGGCAGCCTGCGGGGACGGGCTGGATGTGTTTTCCCTGCCACAACAATTTAAGCAGGTTGGGCAATTTGAGCAATTAAAATAATGGGAGCCCGGCCGTCCAACCGGTGCTCCCGGCTGCTTCTATCCCTCCCTCAAATATGAACTAATGCGAATTAATGCGAGCCTGCGCGAGTTGCCGATAGGATTGCGTCGGATGATGGACAGTCATATACAAGAGTTTTTAAGCATCTAAGATAAGAATAAGATAAGAAAATCTTTCCGAAGTTAAGTGATTGGAATTTTTTATGTTTTGCCGGGTGAGTGAAGGTTCTTTTAATTTCCAAATTCCAATTTCCAAATTCCAATTTCTAAAAAACTTCCAAAAGATTTCCAAAAACTTTTAAAAGATTCCCAAAAGATTTCCAAAAACTTTTAAGAGATTCTCAAAAGATTCCCCAAAATTTTTAAAAGATTCCCAAAAGATTCCCGAAAGATTTCAAAAAAACGACTTGCCTGCGGTCAATGGCGGGCGGGAGATTTTGTATAATAGAAAAAAATTACTGACAAATGCCTCACTTTTTTAATGATATCCGCAGCCTAATTCACGGTGTTTGTTACCACCTCTTTGTGTATGTGGGCACACCGCTCATTTTGTTTCCTATGATACCCTTTCTGCGCCGTTCGGAAAAACACAGGGAATACCTGGCATCGCGTCTGGTGTTGCGTGTTGCCAAGATATCGTTGCAATGTGCCGGCATCAAAACCAAAGCCGCCGGTCTGGAAAATTTTGAGAAGTTAAAAGGCACAACCTACATCCTGGTTGCCAATCATATCACTTCGTTGGATGTTCCGGTGCAGATGGCTGCCTTGAATACCGGTGATATGCGTTATGTTTACAGTACCGATGTGTTTGCTTCCGTACCGTTGATTGGCGGATTGTCTTGCAAGTTGTTTGATGCGTTGGGTTGGATAGGTGTTCAAAACGCGCATCTTTTTGCTCTCAAAAGACTGCATAACTATCTCAAGAACTTGATAAAGAACAAAGAGACGGGGCCTGTGGTGATCTTCCCCGAAGGTCGCAGGTCTTGGGACGGAGATATGAACAGTTTCCGACAGGGGGCTTTTTATCTTGCTTACCAACTGCAATTGCCTATCTTACCTGTGTTGATGCACGGTCTTTATGCTTGTCATAAACCGGGCAGTTTGCGTGTTCATCCGAACGAGGTTACAGTGGAGGTTTTGCCGCCGGTATTGCCGCCGGCAAAAAAGGATGCCGAAGAGGCGCGCAAGTATATTGATGCGGTCACAAAGGAGTTTGCCGGCATTTATAGTAAAAACATAGAAGTTAATCCTTCCATTAATAAGTCGCAAAACCCGACCGCCGTTTCCCGCGGATAAAACAGATGAAAGATAATCAAGAAACGGTCGTTCGGCTTACGAACTTTAAGAACTTCGGGGGGATGTCGTCGAAAACTTCGGCACAAAAGGCAAAACAAAAAATAAAACAAAAAATTAAAAAAGCCATTTTGCAAAACACGCAAAAAATTGAAAAATTAATAGACCGATACAAAAAAGCACCCGCCAATTCTAATTTCAATTTGAATTGGGATAACAGTTTTCAACTGTTGGATGACTGGGACGAGCATCTGATGGAAGATCTGTTTTCGCCTGTGGCACATCTGAAGTCTGTGTGTGAAACTCCCGCACTCAGAGAAACTTACAAGGAGGCACTGCCTCAAGTTGTTGCTTACGGGACGGATTTAATGCAGAATGCGGACCTTTATGCATTAGCCAAGGATCTGCGCGGAAGTACGCACTTGACGGAAGCACAGAGCAATGCGCTGGATCATTACCTGCTTAATTCCCGTCTTTTGGGCGCGGAGTTGCCGGTCCGGGAAAAAAGAAAGTATAAAAAATTAACCGAGCGTCTGGCAACCCTGAGTAATCGCTTTTCTGAAAACTTGCTGGATGCCACCATGGCATGGTCCTATCGCCTTGCGGAGAAGGATGCTCCGTCCGGTATGCCCGAAGCGATGCTGCAACAGTTGCGGGACAATGCGCGCCGTCAAAACAAGACCGGCTATGTGATTAATTTGGAAGAACCCTGCTACAGAAGTTGCATCCAAATGGCAGAGTCCGGCACATTGAGGCAAAAAATCTATCGTGCCTTTGTTACGCGCGCATCCGAATTGGGGGAGCATCCGAAAAAATACAATAATACGCGCATCCTGTCGGATATCCTTCTCTGCCGGTTGCAAAAAGCCAATTTGTTGGGCTTTAAGAGGCCGGCTGAGATGTTGATGGCGACGAATATGATGCGCGACCCGGCTGTGATTATCAACTTTATCAATGATCTTGCCGACAGGGCCCTGCCAAAGGCACGGGAGGAAGCAAAGGCGCTTGCGGAGTTTTCCCGCGGCTGCGGCTGCCCGAAGTTACAGCCTTGGGACACGGCGTTTTATGCCGAAAAATTGCGCAACGAGCAGTTTTCCATTAACACCGAAGAACTGCGGGCTTATTTTCCCTTGCCGAAAGTCCTCGGCGGAATGTTTGCCCTGACACAACAACTTTTTGATGTCCGGTTTACCGAAGAGAAAAATTTTGAAACCTGGCATCCGGCAGTGCGTTTGTTTGCCATGTGGCGCGGTCGCGAAAAACTGGGTTATCTTTATTGCGATCTGTATGCCCGCCCGCATAAGCGGAGCGGCGCTTGGATGAATGAGAATCGTTCCAGAAGAAGACTGACCGACGGCAGTATTCAACTGCCTGTTGCCTATTTGGTCTGTAATTTCCGCCCGCCCGCGGGGTCTTCCGCGCGGTCTTCTCTTTTGGAGCACGGTGAGGTTCTGACCTTGTTTCACGAATTGGGGCACTGTTTGCATCATCTTTTAACCCGGGTGGAATGTCGCGCCGTTAGCGGTATTGAAGGTGTTCCGCACGATATGGTGGAATTGCCGAGCCAATTAATGGAGAACTGGTGTTGGAACGAAAGTTTTATCAAAACGATTTCCGCCCATCACAAGAGTCAGGCTTCCTTGCCGGCTTCCAAGTTAAAAGGGCTGGTCGCTTCCCGCAGTTTTCAAAGCGGTCTTGCCCTGATGCGTCAGTTAGAGTTTGCACTTTTTGATATGCGCATTCATACCGAACCGGACGAGGCGACATTGCGAACGCAAACGAATGTTGTGTTGGAGATCCATCGGGAGATCAGTCGCAAATTTAATCCGCTGCCGCAAGCCGATTTTGTGCGTTTCCCAAATGCGTTTGCTCACATTTTTGCCGGCGGCTATGCGGCGGGTTATTATGCGTATAAGTGGGCGGAGGTGATGTCCGCGGATATCTACGGCGGCTTTGAAAAAGCGGGTATTTATGACCAACCATTGGCACGCAAACTAAGACGCCATATATTTGAACGCGGCGGCCTGGGCGATGCCCGGCAGAATTTCAGGCATGTTCTTGGCAGGGACCCCTCGCCGGAAAGTTTTCTAAAGACTATGGGCATTTCCTGAGCACGGTGGAAAGAGTGTCCGCTTTGTTGGTCGGCTGGGATCGCGAACTTTTACTTTTTATAAACAGCCAGCATCATCCGATTGCGGATGGCTTCTTTTTTTGCTTCACTTCGGAGATTACGCCGATTGTGTTGTTCGCGGGTTTGTCGTTGTATTTCTTTTTCGGCAGACGGATGAAGATGACAGACTATTTCATTTTTGTTGTCTTTTTGTTGGTGGTTTTGGCGGGCAGCGAGTTCATTGCCTCGGACATCCTCAAGCCCGCGGTTAAGAGACTGCGTCCGAGTCATGATCCCGCGTTGTCGTCATTGTTACATCTTGTCCGCGATTATCGCGGCGGCACCTATGGTTTTGTTTCCGCGCATGCGGCCAACTCCGCCTCTGCGTTGGTATTCATCGTTCCGTTTGTTCCCACCCGGCTGTTGCGGCTGTTCTTGTTGTTTGCCTTGTTTTTTTATAGTTTGAGTCGGGTTTACCTGGGGGTTCATTATCCGGGTGATCTGTTGGCGGGTTGGTTGGTTGGTTCCCTGTGGGGGCTTGTGGTACTGCTGCTTTTGTTACACTTCTTGCCGAATATGAAACGGATTGCCGCCAACAGACAAATATTTTGAAGTTGGGGGGAGGCCATTTCCGGCTTGGGGCCCGGCTTTGGATTTTGACCGGGCTTGTTTGTTTTTTTGGGGGATACGGAATCGCTTATTGGAAGTTCGCCGGCTCGTCGTCAACAATCGGGGAAACAGTCATCCGGCCGCCGACGGTAAACACGGGTGGGCGGGATACTTTGGAAGAACCCGGTCAATATTCCACGGATGAATCGCCGGCTTCAGGGCCTTCGGAGCAACCACAGGCAAGGCAAATCCCCAATAGTGCCGGGTCTTCAAGAAGATCAAACCCGGCGGATGAGAAGTCAATTCTTGATAGCGTGAAGCAGGGGGTGTATCGCGAAGCCTTGGAGTTGATAGTGGAATGGATGTCTCCCGCCGAGTTGTTGCCATTAATTGCCGGGTTTAGCGGTATGGACGAAGAGCAACTTTGGGAAATGGAGGATCCGCATGCGTTTGGGAAGGTATTGGCGGGGTTCGCGTTGGAGGATTGCGCGTCTCCGTCTCTTGTGTCGTCGGCTGCCGAGATGTTGTTTACAAACACCGCAGGCAATCGCAGCCTTGCGGCATCCGTTCATTCTGTTTCCCGGGCGGCGGGCAGAGTTTACGCGCATTTTGATCTTCCGGCTGGCTACCCGCATGCGAGTGTGTTGGTGCGTTGGTGTCGTGCCAGTCCTTTGCGTAACTACCTGTTTGGTAATTATCCTATTAACAAACGGACAAACTCGAATTATGTTTGGTTTTCGTCCAAACAGCCCGAGCCGGGAATTTATTATGTGCATATATGGTCGGCGGATGAAAATCCGGCTTTGCTTTCAAGCGGGAGTTATGAGGTAACGGAGTAGTGGGGTAGTGAAGTAGTAGAGTAGTGGAGTAATGGAGTAGTGGGGTAGTGGGGTAGTGAAGTAGTGGAGTAAAATAAAAGGATAATTTATTAACTAATTAATCATTTAATGAAATGAAATGAAATGAAATATTTACATACGATGATCCGCGTTAAGGATCTAAAGGCATCTCTCGCCTTTTTTTGCGATCTGTTGGGTATGCAAGAAGTGCGGCGCACAGATAACGAACAGGGTAAGTTCACTCTGGTGTTTCTTGCCGCGGCAGGGGATGCGGAAAGTGCCCGGGAAACGAATGTCCCGGTTTTGGAACTCACGCATAACTGGGGCAGTGACGAAGAATATACGGGCGGCCGTAACTTTGGACATTTGGCATACAGGGTCAAAGACATTTATGCTGTTTGTGCAAAATTACGAGCCGCCGGTGTGACGATTAATCGCCCGCCGCGCGACGGCCATATGGCATTTGTTCGCAGCCCGGACGGTATTTCCGTTGAGTTGCTGCAAGAAGGGGAGTCGTTGGCGCCGGCGGAACCTTGGCAGTCCATGCCGAACACAGGCGTCTGGTAAACCCGAGTAACTTCAGGTAAACCGCGCGGGAGATTACGGGAAATGCAGGGCAACAGATTGCTGATCATTGGCTCCGGTCCGGCCGGTTGGACGGCGGCCATTTACGGCATACGGGCGGGTTTGCAAACGGAGATCATCGCCGGCATGCAACCGGGCGGGCAGTTAACGATTACTACGGATGTGGATAACTGGCCGGGGAGTCCGGGTATTGCGGGGCCCGTTTTGATGGAGAACATCAAAAAGCACTGTTTGGATTTGGGCTTAGATTTGGGCTTGGATTTGGGTTTGGATTTGGGCTGCCGTCTGCACGCGGACACTGTCCGGGAGTTTGTTTCCGCGGAGCCTCCTTTTGTTGTCCGCGGTGAAAACGCGGACTATGAGGGCGATGCGGTGATTCTTGCCAGCGGTGCCTCCGCCAAGATGTTAGGCCTTGCCGATGAAGGACAGTACATCGGCAGGGGGCTGAGCACTTGCGCCACTTGCGATGGCTTTTTTTATCGGGGTAAAAAGGTCGGCGTTGTTGGCGGGGGGAATACGGCCGCCGAAGAAGCCTTGTTTCTGGCTGGCTTGGCGGATACCGTTTTTTTGGTGCATCGCCGCGATGCTTTGCGTGCCGATGCTATTTTGCAAAAAAAGCTGTTCGCTATGGCGGATAAAAATAAAGTACAATTTTGTTGGAATAAAAAAGTGGTGCGTTATGCGGGTGATGCAAACGGGCTAACGGGTGCAATGCTCGCGGATACGCAAGAGCATTCGGGTAGTTCGGCGGGCAGTTCGGGCAGTTCGGGCAGTTCGGGCAGTTTGGACTGCCGCGAGACCTTGCTAGAACTGGACGGTCTGTTTATTGCCATAGGGCATACGCCAAATACGGGCTTTCTCGGCGAGCATGTGCAACTCAGCAAAGAAGGATATGTTCGGGTGCGCGGCGGACAAGGCGCCAATCAGACGGCGACTTCCCGTCCCGGAATTTTTGCGGCCGGAGATCTGGCGGACTCACATTATCGTCAGGCAATTACTTCGGCGGGAATGGGGTGCATGGCCGCTTTGGATGCGAAGCACTATTTGGACAGTCTTTGAGATGGCAAGTATTAAAGACATTGTTGCCTATGCGGACCGGTATCTGGCGGTTTCTCAGATCCAAGATTACTGTCCGAACGGATTGCAGGTGGAGGGAAAAGAGGATGTCCGCGTTTTGGTTAGCGGTGTTACCGCTTGCGAATCTTTGATACGCGCCGCAATTGCACGCGAGGCGGATGCGTTGTTGGTGCATCACGGTTACTTTTGGCGGAACGAATCCCCGCGGATTGTCGGGATGAAAAGACGCCGTCTGGCACTTTTGTTGGAGCATCGGATGAATCTTCTGGCTTATCATTTGCCGTTGGATATTCATTCTGTGGTCGGTAATAATGCCTATCTGAGGGAACTTTTGGGTATTAAACAGGAAGGCACTTTGAAAGACACTTTGACAGGTACTTTGACAGATGACGCCCTAGGCGGGATCGGTCGTTTTGCCGGTGAGATGACACCGGCCGGATTAAGCGCTTTGTTGGAAGAGAAACTGGGGCGAAAGCCGCAGCATATATCCGGCGGCAAAAAGGCGATTCGTGTCGTTGCTTGGTGCAGCGGGGCGGCACAGCAAATGATAGAAACGGCACACCAACTGGGAGCGGATGCCTATATCAGCGGAGAGATTTCGGAACAGACCTTTCATTTTGCCACAGAGAATCGTTTGGATTATTATGCAATCGGTCATCATGCGAGTGAGCGCGGCGGTCCCTTGTCTCTGGGAAACAGGATTGCCGAAAAATTTTCCCTGAGGCACGAGTTTATTGATATTCCGAACCCGGTCTGAACTTGTTTTTATGCAAAAAGATTCCTTGCATATTGTGATGACATCTTGCGGTGACAAGTCCGAGGCCGAAAGAATTGCCCGCCTGGTTGTCGACGAGCGGTTGGCCGCGTGTGTTAGTATCTTGCCTGTTTTTTCGGTATATAGGTGGCAAGAAAAGACACATGCCGAAGAGGAACAGATGTTACTGATTAAAACTCGGGGGGAATTAACCGAGAAATTGATGACAAGAATTAAAGAACTGCACTCATACGAGCTGCCCGAAATAATAACTCTTGCCGCTGCGGATTGCGAAAGAAATTACTTGGGCTGGTTACTCAATAATACCAATACCGCCTAAGCGGTCATTCCTATTTGGTGTCCGTTTGTTGGCGTCGGATGTATCTCAAAGTATCCCGGCAAATGGTTTCCAAGTTTTCCTCCGGTTTCCAATTTAAAAGAGACCCGGCAAGTTCCACCGAGGTGTAGCCGGCGGGAACATCGCCCGCTCTGGGGTCGGCGACCTCATAAGACAGAGATTTTCCGGTGATCTTCTCAAAAGTCTGCAATACTTCCAATACGGTATAGCCTGTGCCACTGCCCAGATTGATTGCGAGGCAGTTTTTTTGGGGGGATGGGTCGGGGGGGGAGGAGGATGAGACCGGACCGGAGATGACTTTTTCCGTCGCCAAGAGATGCGCGCGTGCCAAGTCGGTGATATGCACATAATCGCGAATACAGGTTCCGTCTTTTGTATCATAGTTTGTGCCGAATACCTTGAGTTGGTAGTTTGACAGGAGGTAATGCCGCATGATGGCAACAAAAAGATTCTGCGAACCGCCGTCAATTTTTTCACCCAGGAGAGCACTCGGATGGCAACCGGCTGGGTTAAAGTAACGCAAACTGACGATATTCCATTCGGGTTCGTTGTCCGCCGTATTTTTTAGGATGAACTCGCAGGTCGCTTTGGATGTCCCATAGGGATTGGTCGGGCAAATACGCGCTGCTTCGGTGATGGGTAACTGAGTTGCTTCGCCGTAAATTGTGGCGGAAGAACTGAAAATAAGATTATGGCAGTTAACTTCCCGCATGGCACGCATGAGTTCCAACAGACCGCCTATGTTTGTTTTGTAATATTCCACAGGCATTGCAACCGAATCGGCAACCGATTTCAAAGCGGCCAGGTGAATCACCGCATCTGTCGGCCGGGAACTGTCGGACAATACTTTGCACATTCCGGCGATATCGGTGATGTCTCCTTCCGTAAATGTCGGCTCCTTGCCGGTGATCTGTGCGATGCTTTTAAGAACGGACCGATCACTGTTGTGCAGGTTATCCAGAATAGTAACCTCGTGGCCGGCTTCCAACAGAGAAATTGCGATGTGCGAGCCGATAAAACCGAGACCGCCGGTTAACAAGATATGGCTCATTTTTTGTCTTTCTTAGGATTATCCGGATTGTTCGGATTATCCCGGGGATAAATAACAAGATGCCGGTTGTCGTGTACAAGATAGTCTTCCTGTTCCTTGTCAACTTCGTCAATTTCGTCTATGCGGATGATGTTGAAATGCGGGATGTAACTGCGTTGAACACTTTTAAACTCGCTTCGGATTTTTTCCGCAGCCGGGTTAATTAATTTTGTGCGCTCGTCGTAAAGAATGTTTTCCACTTCCACAAAACCGTGCAAGTTTCCTTGATAGACATTGCGGGCTCGGATTTCATAGGTTTCTTCTCCTTGGCGAAACAAAACCCGATAGAGTTTTTTCTTAGTCATTGAATTTATTGAGCTCATTGCGTGTTTGGGCGATTTTTAATAAAACTTGGGCTCACCCGGGGGTCTGCTGCGGAAGCGTTTGTACATCCAGTAATACTGTTCGGGCGCTTTATTGATGTATTGCGCGAGAGTGTTGTTTTGAAGTTCTATGGCTTGTTGGACCGGCAGGTCCTTAAATCCGGGCAAGTACCGGAGGTAAATTTTGAGGACATAGCCCGGTAAAACAATGCCGTGCATCAAAAAAGCTTCCGCTCCCATAATATCCGCCCAACGTCGGCCGGCCACGGGCGAGGCGGCGGGGACTCCCAAAAACGGCGCAAAAACGGATGCAATCTTTGGCGAATCTTGATCCATAGCCAACCATAAGATATCTCCGCCGGCAAAGGTCTTTCTGATACGATGAACATCCGTTGTTTTTAGAAGCGCCTTGGCGTATTTTTTCCGATTGTCGGTGATACTGTCAAAAACGGCATTGCCGGATGTTTTGTAGGTGCCGATGACGGAGCCAAGATGGCGGCAACCGAGTGCCCAGCAGATCACATCCGTGAATACGGTATGGGCGGACAGAACAACCACTCGGCGATTTTCCGCGAGCATTGTTTTTAGTTGTTTTTCCCCGCTCCAAGTAATTTTTCGGACAAACCTTGCGGGCTTCTTTTTGCCGGGTTGCCCGGTTCCCGAAGACGAAGAGGTTGCTTCCCGATAGGCGGTCATCGGGTTATTAAAAATTTTGAGTCCCCACAGAATTCCGAAACAGAAGTTACGAAAACTTTGATGTGCCATGGTGTTAATCTCTTGTCTGTCAAGTTGCGGAAAACAAAGGCCGATATTGATTTTGGCAATTTTACGCTTTTTGGTTTGGAATAAAAAGAGCAAGGAGCCGAGACAATTGGCAAAAAAATGCAACCAAGTAACGGGGAGTTTGCTCAATATATGCAATAAAAAAGCGATACGGCGAGTGCCGGCATGACTGAACCCTTTCTTTTTCTTCTTATTTTTACGGGTATTTTTATGGAGTTTCACTTTTTGTGCGGATAGGTGCGGACGGATTATTTTATTCAATGATAGACCAAGTACTTTGCTGTCTGTTATGCCGTTTATTGCTGTTTATTGCTGTTTCTTGCTATTTCTTGCCGCTTCTTGTATTTTTTGATGACGGGATAAAAAGGTTTTTCTCCCGTTGGTCGGCTCTTAAAACGCCGGTGCATCCAGAAATACTGTGTCGGTTCCATTCGGATGTACTTCGTTATGGCTTGGTTTTGCCGATCTATGGCAGCCTGTACCGGCAGACTTCCAAAATCGGGGATCTGATGAAAGTAGATCTTTAAGGTGTAGTTGGGCATGAGAATGCCGTGAAGGACAAATGTTTCGGCTTTCATGATTTTTGCCCAACGCCAGCCGGTGATCGCCGAAGCAGCCATGACACCGCAAAACGGAGAAAACACGGACGCAGCTTTCTTCGATGTGTCTTGATCTATCGCAAGCCAGAGTATATCGCCGGGGGTAAAATTACTTTTGATGCGATAAATGTCGTTGCTCTCGAAGAATCCTTTCATATATTTTTTGCGACCGAATATCACCCGATTAAAGACAGGATCTTTTAATTGTTGATAGATGGAAATGACAGACGGAAATCGGCGACATACCACCCAGCCAATAATGTCCATATATGCGGAATGGTCTCCCAGCAGAACGACTCGTTTTTTTTGGGCGAGGAATGCTTCCAATTGTTTGTCTCCCTCCCAGATCACTTTGCGAACAAACCGGGCGGGCGGTTGAGTGCTTGCCGTGAGTTGTTTTCCGTATGCGGAAGTCGGCGAGAAAAATACGCGCAGTCCCCATAGGGCCCCTGTCATACAACGGCAATAGTTGTCAAGAACCATTCGGTTAATTTTTTTTGCGGAGAGTTCGGGAAAACACATCAGGAGATTAATACGCGTAATGCGACGGCGAGCCGGTATGACACAAAATACAAAAATCCCCAAAACATTGGCAAAGAAATGCATGAGAGGTAAGGGCAGCATGGCGATGCCTTTCAGAATGGTTAAGCCGAACCGTGCTGTGAGAAGCGAGAGGCGGTTACGCTTAGTGGCTCTTTTTTTCATTGATGATTTTCGCTGATGCTTTTAATTGATGTAATTCTTTATCCGTTTCTCATATGCACGCGGGCTTGCAGGCTTTCAAATGTGCGACTATGTAATTGCATTCTTCCCGGGTCAAAAAAGGATGCATGGGGATGCTCATAATGTTGTTTGCGGCTGTCTCCGTTGCGCGAAGATTTTTGTGTGTCACAGTATTCTTCTTGTAGGCTTCTTGCAGGTGCAGGGGGAGCGGATAGTAAATTGCGGTGGGTATGCCCGCCTCGGCAAGTTGTGCTCTGAAATTGTCGCGGGTTCCCGGCGGGGCATAAAGGCTGTATTGGGCATATGAGCTCTTGTTGTATTCCGAAATCCGCAAGGGCGTCAGAGCGGTCCCTGTTAATTCTTTGTCATAAAAAGATGCGATGCTTCGCCGGGCTTCCATCTCCTTGGCGTGATACTTTAACTTGACACGCAGGATGGCGGCCTGTATGGTATCTAGCCTGCCGTTAATGCCGACTTCGGAATAGGCATATTTCTCGTTTTGGCCATGGTTAAGAAGCCGGCGGATTTTTTGCATTTTCGCTGCGTCGTTGGTAAAAACGGCACCGCCGTCGCCGTAGCAGCCCAAGGGCTTTGCCGGGTAAAAACTGGTGCAGGCGTATTCGCTGAGATTGCAAGAAAACCGGTCTTTGTAAGCGGCGCCGAAACTTTGAGCTGCGTCCTCAATGACAACAAGGCGATGCTTTTGGGCGATGCGGTAAATGGCATCCATATCGCAGGTTTGACCAAACAAAGATACGGGGATGATCGCCCGCGTCGCCGGTGAAATCGCATCTTCTATCAGTTCTTCGTTCATGAGGGCGGTGGATTCTTTGATGTCTATAAATACGGAACGGGCTCCAAGCAGGGCGGTTGTTTCCGCGGTGGCGACAAAAGTAAAGGATGTGGTGATGACTTCGTCGCCGGGCCCTATGCCCTCCGCCATCAGAGCAAGAAGCAGGGCGTCTGTTCCGCTGGAACAACAGATGGCGTGCTTGGCACCGCAACGCATCGCCAATTCTTCTTCCAGTTTGTCAATGTCCTTGCCGCCGATATAACAGGCATCCGCCAAGACGCTGTGAATCGCCGCATCTGTTTCGGCCTTGTATGCCAGATACTGTGCTTGCAGATCAACGGGTTTTATTTTCATTTTCGTTTTCGTTTTCACTGACAGAATTTTGTTTCCTTAGTTAGAAGTTTAGAAGTTTAGAAATTCAGAAGTTCGCAGACGGCATCGGCCGCTTTTTGGGATGCGTTGCGCCGCATCAGACGATGAATTCTGTTGTACTCCTCTTTTAGCTCAAAGGGCTTGGCGAGAATACGCGCAAGGGCGCGACTTAGATTGGCAGGATTGGCTTTTTGTTGCAGGTATTCTTCAACGGCCATTCTGCCGAGAAGAATATTGGGCTGGGCGATATACGGGATGCGGGCGAGAAAGTTTTTTGCCAGAAAAAAGGTAATAAAAGATACCTTGTATGCGACAACCATCGGGCGTTTGATGAACATGCATTCCAAGGTGGCGGTGCCGGATGCCAAGAGAACGCAATCGGCCGCCGTCATTGCGGTGCGGCTTTGGCCGATGACAACCCGAAAATGTCGCCTCACTTGCTCGTCTTTGGGTAGCGATTTTTTAATATACTCGGCCCACTTTGAATTGACCGCCACCAAAATAAACCGGGTGTCGCGCTTTTGTCGCAGATAAGTATTGGCCGTGGCAATAAAGATGTGCGTGAGTTTGGTTATCTCGGCGGAGCGACTTCCCGGGAGAAGGGCAATCACGGGGGTGTCTTCTTTACTGACACCCAATTTTTTGCGGGCGGCGGATTTGCTAGATTTGCTGTTGTCCGGTGCGATTTGATCCGCGATAGGATGCCCGACAAACACCGAGGGAATCTTTTCGCGATCATAGCGTTGTTTTTCCATAGGATAAAGACAAAGGACAAGATTGATGACCCGCCGCACCTTGTTGATCCGTTTTTCTCCCCATGCCCAAAAGGTTGGACTCACATATTGAACTGTCGGACATCCCATCTTACGCATATAACCCGCCATGTGCAAGTTAAAGCCGGGCGCGTCGATTCCTATAAACAGATCCGGTTTGTTTTTTGCCAAGAGTTGTTTGACTCGGCGAGAAATTCGCAAGATCTTTGTCAATTTTAAGAGGGCTTCGGTCAGACCGATAACGGAGAGTTGCTCCATTTCAACCCAAGAGCGCAGACCGGCGGCTTGCATTTTTTGCCCGCCAATCCCGATAAACTTTGCATGCGGAAGTTTATCCCGCAGTTTTAACATCAGCTCTTGTCCCAGAGAGTCGCCGGATTCTTCGCATGCGATCAGTGCAATGGTCGGTGCCTTGGTAGGATCCTTGATTGGATCCTTGATTTGAGCATTCGTTGGAGCAGGCTGCATCCTGTTAGCGTGCGACCCCCCGCGCGGTTTGTTGTTCGAGAAAATGAACGAATTTCTCAACTTCCTTTCCTTTTGAGGCGATATCCAAAGACTTCAGTTTTTCAATTGCCGCATTTTTAGCAAGACCTTCTCGGAAAAAGATCCGATAGGCGGTGCGCAGGGCCCGGATACGCGCATCGTCAAAGCCGTTGCGTTTTAATCCTCGGACATTGATGCCGGCCGGGATTTTACCACTTTTTCCCATCAAGATGTAGGGTGCGATATCTTGTCTGATCATCGCACCGCCGCCAATATGCGCATGATCGCCGATGCGACAATATTGATGCACCGCCACATGCGCGCTGATATTCGTGTAATTGCCAATTTTTGTATGTCCGCCGAAAGCGGCATAGCAACCGAAGATGTTATGGCAACCGATATGACAATCATGACCGACATGAGCATAAATCATTAAGAAGTTATGATCGCCGATATGCGTATTTTTTTTTGTGCTAGAGCGGTGAATGATACATCCTTCGCGAAAAATATTGTGGTCGCCTATTTGGAGAATACCGCCTTCTTCCTCTTTGTATTTTAGATCTTGCGGGGTATCGCCCAAAGCACAGGCAAAATGCAGTTTGTTGTGTTTGCCAATAACAGTGGGGCCTAATATTTGACAGTGACCGGCAACATAACAATGCACACCAATTTCCACTTCCCCGTTGATTTGGACATAGGGACCTATGGTTGCCGTGTTATGAATTTTTGCCGCAGAATCTACAATCGCAGTAGGATGAATCGGCATTCGTGCTTACTTTATGCGAAGCAAATTCTTTTTTTCTTCCCCTTTGCAATAAATAAGCGCATCACATACGGGTATATCGTCCACAGTGGCAACGGCACGGTATTTCCATATGTCGGATTTTACTTTGAGAATCTCAACGAACATTTGTAAACAGTCGCCCGGTACGACCGGCTTACGAAAACGCACTTTTTCGGTGCCGGCCAGAATATAAATGAAATTTTCGTTTCCTTTGTGAAACTCATCCGAACTTTCCGCTTGCTGTTCAAGTGTTTTGTATGAAAGAATACCGGCGGTTTGAACCATGGCCTCCAGAGTGAGAACACCCGGCATGATAGAAAATTTGGGGAAATGTCCTTGAAAGAAAGGCTCATTGTAAGTAACATTTTTGTAAGCGGAGATACTGCTGCCGAACTCCAAACCGGTTACTCGGTCAACAAGTAAAAAAGGGTAGCGATGCCTAAGGACCTTTTGGATATCTTCAATATCCATCATGTTTTCCTGTTTTTCCATATCCGCTATTTATCCAAATATTTTATGACATCTTGAGTGATGTCTATACTTAAACGCGAATATACGACAGCATCTTTGGCCAGAATCACATGCAGTCCTTTTTTCTCGCTAATTATTTTAAATGCTTCGGTCATTTTGACGCTTTGTCTTTGAATAAACTCTTGCTCGGTGCGTTTGAGCACTGTTTGTAACCTTTCTCCCAGTTTTTGATATTCAAGAACATCCGCTTGCAATTGTTTGAGAATCTTTTCTTTCTTTTTGGAACTCATGGATTCTCCTTCTTTCTCTAAACGGTCGTTATTACTGCGAATCCGGCCCTCCAGACTTTTAATTTTATCCGTATCCGCTTTGTGCTGTCTCTTTAAGTCGGCATTCTCTTTTTGGGCGGTCTTACTTGAGAATACGGCTTCTCGCCAATCAATCACACCGATGACCGGTTTTTCTTCGGCGGCCTGTGCCGGCATTGAAAGCACAAAACATGCCGTGAGAGTCCATAGGGTATATTGAAGCAAAGGCAAGAAATATTTTTTCATCATTTGGTTATATTGATATGTCATGGGTAAATTATAAAACAAACATACTATAAAAAACGAGATACAAGACAATAGTTAATTTGTTTTGACCAAAAACGAATATTGAAACCCTATTGAATGAGTGCCTTTTGAACTTCAATACACGCCAAATACACCCGCGGAATGCAGGGCTCTTGCGTCCGTTCTTTTTATTTTAATCGCCGGTTGGCGGAGGAATATTTAAAATCTCTTTAAAGTTTGAACGCATACCCGAGAGTGAGACTCAGTTGCTGCGCGGAGAACCTTATGCTATTTCGGTGGGGACATTCCGGTACGGATAGCGAAGATCCTCTGTGGGAAACTCGCGAGCATTTTATATCATGCTGCTGTGAGGAAAAGAAATGCATGCCAAGTGTCAATCTGGTCGCGAATACCTTTTCGTATCCGAGAATCAGAAGATAGGGGCCGAATAAGGGAATGATATTGGTGTCATACATTATTTGCAATTTGTCTTCCGTTTCTATTGTTTGTTTGAGTCTCCAATCAAACATTTGCCCGAAACCAAAGTACATACCGGGCGGTGTGAAGTATCTGTACCCCAATGTAGTCATTTCAATTTGATCTTCGGATGCAAAAAAGCGATCGGAAGCGGGATAAGTAAAATCAAGCAAATACCGATCAACGCTAAAAGAATGTCCGTTAAATTCAAAGTCTATCAAGGCATTAATTCCCGTTTGTGAATCGGGTTCGTGGTCGCAGGCCGCGCATCTGCGTTGTTGTAAATCGGGAAGCAAGTAACCGCCGCTGATGCCGCCGCGGATGCGCATAGAGGACTCGGCATGAGCAACCGAAGCGAACAACAACAGAATAATCAGTGAGATACCCGCCGAGTATTTTTTGATAACCACGGATATATTTTACCCTTAAAAATATTATAATGTTCTTAATGAAGCCGAAGAGATTAAACGAATGCAACTGTTATTTAAGATGAAGGGTAAAACGATGCCGCCGGTGAGGACGAAAGGGACCGCAAGAAGAGTTTTTATGCGGGCTATTTTGCCGGGACTCTTGATTGCCGGCGCAATCACTTTGCTTTCTTGTGGCGAGGATTCCAGAGGGAATTATGCCGACAGTGTTACAAGAGATTTCAATGCGTGCATTTGTACCGAAGAGAACGGTAACAGATCCTGGGTGGTCAGTTGTACCGACTATCCGCAGAGTTGCGCATCGCCGACGGAGGAGGACATTACGGAGAATCTGTATGTTCGGTGCGAAGACGGCGGCCGGGTACAAACCGCTTGCACGGAAGGCTGTGGCGGATTACCTGTATTTTGTGGTGATGATACCTATCAGTCCGTATTTAGTTGTCCCCCGCCCGAAAGATTACTGTGTGTCCAAAGAGGAATAACAAGAGCGGGAACAATCAGTTTGTCGGCCGGGTTGAACTTGATCGCAAACTTGGTGGTGAACGGAACTTCCGCGGATGCGACAATTTACCCTGTACCCGCATCGGCAGACGGCAGACTGGATATCAACTACTATGACCCGGAGGGAAATATGGTCCGGTCGGAAACATATCGTATTAATGAAACACTATCGGAAACATTTGATTTTAGAGTATCGCACTAATCGTCCGAGCCCGGGTGCCTTGGCGGCTTCCTTGCGTTCGCCGGTGGTATTGTTTGACATGCTATAATTTGGGTATGAAAAAAGATTCTATTTCGCGAATTATTGTGGTGACAGTAATGGTATGTTTGGGATGCTCGGTGCTCGTATCCTATTCGGCTGTTGCTTTGCGTGATTTACAAGAAACCAACAAACTGGTAAACCGTAATGCCAATATCTTGACAGCCGCAGGTATCCTGTCCGCGGATGCGGGTGCGGTTGATAAGAAAGAAATTCAGCGATTGTTTTCAGAAGTTACTGTTCGCTTGGTGGATCTGCGGACCGGAATATTTGCTACGGATCTTGCCGCCGACCAATACGAGCATCGGGATGCTATGCGCGATCCTCAGTATTCTCGCCCGTTGGACCGCAAAGAGGATATTGCGGGTCTTGGTCGACTGGAATATTATGTGCCCGTTTATTCCATGCGTTCTGCGGACGGCAAGGAAATTTTGGTTCTGCCGATTCGCGGTTATGGTCTGTGGTCCACTTTGTTTGGTTATATTGCCCTGAGCGGGGAAGACTACAATCAAGTTTACGGACTGACTTTTTCCGAGCATGGGGAAACTCCCGGATTGGGTGGGGAAGTGGATAGCCCCAAATGGAAGGCCCAGTGGAAAGGCAAAAGAGTGTTTGACGAACAGGGCAAACTTGGAATAAGTGTCGGCAAGAGTGCCGGTGCGGGTGGCGAATATGCAAATCCGGCGAACTTGGATCGGGCGGACGATCTGTCCGGGGCAAGCGAGCATGCGGACGATCTGTCCGCGGCAAGTGATCAGGTGGACGCTCTTTCCGGGGCAAGTTTGACAACGCGCGGCATTAACAACATGCTGCAATTTTGGTTTGGCGAACTCGGTTATGGAAAATTTATGGATAACTTAAAGAACAAAGCCGTATGATTAACAATTAATAATAACCATTAAAAATAGAAAGATGAACATTAAAGAGAAAATCAAACAAAAACTACAACGGGAAATTTTGGAGCCGGCGAACATCCGCATTAATGGCGATAACCCTTGGGACCCTCAAATTAAGGATGACAGAGTATATGCAAGTATTGCTCGCCAAAAATCCTTGGCATTGGGAGAGACCTATGTGGACGGCATGTGGGATTGTCGCGATCTGGAACATTTCTTTTATCTTGTGATTACCCATGCGATGCAGACCTTGCCCGGCTTATCCGGCCGTCCCAAAGGATTTCGCGAAAACTTTCTTTACAGATTTTTACCCAATCTGTTCAATCAACAAACTATTCGTCGCTCCACCAAGGTTGCTTACGAACATTACGATGCGGGCAATGATGTTTATGAATCCATGTTGGGCAAGGATATGCAGTATACTTGCGCTTATTGGAAGGATGCCAAAACTTTGGATGAAGCACAGTTTAACAAACTGGACCTAATCTGTCGCAAACTTAAACTTAAACCGGGAATGCATGTTTTGGAACTCGGCGGCGGGTTCGGCGGCCTGGCGCGCTTCATGGCAAAAAATTACGGCTGTGCGGTGACGGTTTACAATATTGCGCGCGAGCAAATCAAGTATGCCCGGGAGCTCACAAAAGGTTTAAAGGTCAAGATCATAGAATCGGACTATCGTAAAGCCACCGGCGCCTACGATCGCATCGCAGCCATTGGCATCTGTGAGCATGTGGGCTACAAAAATTATCGTCAGCTGATGAAAACCTCTTACCGATGTCTTAAAGACAAGGGATTAATGCTTGTGCATACAAACGGCAGTAATGATACCACTGTTTATTATGAACCGTGGATGTCAAAGTATATTTTCCCCAATAGCATGATACCTTCGGCCAAGCAGTTAACAGCTTCTTTTGATGACTTGTTCATGCTGGAGGATTGGCATGTTTTTAGCGGTCATTATTACAAGACCTTGATGGCGTGGTATGAAAACTTCACCGCAAACTGGGGTTCTCTGAAAGGGAAATACAGCGAGCGATTTTATCGTATGTGGCATTACTATCTTCTTTTTTCCGCCGCATCGCATCGGACACGCGGCGCCCAACTGTGGCATCTGGTGTTGTCAAAAAATGCGATGGGTGAAGATTACGAATCGGAGCGATAACCGCGAAAAAATACAAACAATCATGACAAAACCAAGAGATATTCTTTTTGACCCGGTATTCAATAATAATCCGATCGGGCTGCAAGTTCTGGGTATATGCTCGGCATTGGCAGTTACCGGCAGTTTGCGCGTTACGCTGGTGATGTGTATCGCCGTGATTTTTGTAACAGCCCTGTCAAATTTTTTCGTTTCCGTCATTCGCAAACAGATCCCTTCCAGTATTCGCATCATCATCCAAATGACGATCATTGCGTCTTTGGTCATTGTGGTGGATCAAATTCTCAAAGCATATGCCTATGAAATTAGCAAGCAACTTTCGGTTTTTGTCGGTCTCATCATTACAAACTGCATTGTGATGGGGCGCGCCGAGGGGTTTGCCATGCAAAACCCGCCCGGTTTGAGTTTTTTAGACGGTGTGGGTAACGGGCTTGGATATAGCGTTCTTCTTATAGCGGTTGCAATTGTGCGCGAACTTTTGGGCAGTGGCTCTTTGCTTGATATGCAATTACTGGCGCTCAGTCGCGAAGGCGGTTGGTATGTTCCAAACGGTCTGATGCTGTTGCCACCCAGTGCCTTTTTTATTATCGGCGGTTTCATCTGGTTGCTGCGCATTTTCAAAACGGATCAAGCGGAACAGGACGAGTTTGAGATGCTGCCGCAGACCGGACATCGGGAAGTCGGCGGGAATGTTTGAAGCTTATCTGAGTTTACTGCTGCGCTCCATGTTCGTGGAGAACATGGCATTGGCATTTTTTCTTGGGATGTGCACTTTTATTGCCATTTCCAAAAAAATTCCCGCCGCCATAGGACTTGGGATTGCGGTGGTGGTGGTGCAAACAGTTACTGTGCCGGTGAATAACCTGATTTACAATTATTTGCTGCGAGACGGCGCTCTTGCTTGGTTGGGGCTGCCGGAAGTGAATCTCAGTTTTTTGGGTTACTTGAGTTACATCGGTGTGATTGCTGCCATTGTTCAAATTATGGAGATGTTTTTGGATAAGTATGTGCCGGCTCTTTATAACGCTCTCGGAATTTACTTGCCGCTGATTACCGTTAACTGTGCCATCTTAGGCGGGACTCTTTTTATGGTGGAACGGGACTACTCTTTTGGTGAAAGTGTAGTTTACGGAGTGGGTTCGGGCGGCGGCTGGGCTCTCGCAATTATGGCTCTTGCGGCGATTCGCGAAAAATTAAAGTACAGTGATGTTCCCGCAGGCCTGCAAGGTTTGGGCATCACATTTATGATTGTCGGTTTGATGTCTCTGGGATTTATGGCTTTTGCCGGTATCCAACTTTAAAAGAAGCAACAACAACCCTTTATTTTCAGAGAGTGGAGATCTATCTCGGCGTAGGTTTTTTTACCGGCATCGTTCTTGCCCTGGTGTTTGTAATATTGATCGCACGGCGAATGCTGGTCAGTCTGGGAGAGATTTCCATAGAAATCAACGACAATCCCGACCATTCCCTGATCACACAAACAGGCGGGAAGTTACTCTCTACATTGGCAGAGGCAAACATCTTTTTATCCTCGGCTTGCGGCGGCGGTGGTACCTGTGCGCAATGCAAATGCATCGTTAACGAAGGCGGCGGGTCCATCTTGCCCATAGAAGAAGGGCATTTTACGCTTGCGGAGATTAAACAAGGATGGCGTTTGTCTTGCCAGACACCGGTCAAACGGGATATGAAAATACTGGTGCCTGCGGAAGTATTTGGGGTGAAAAAATGGGAGTGTGAGGTCATTTCCAACCGAAATGTTGCAACCTTTATTAAAGAATTGGCGCTCAAACTTCCGGCGGGCGAGGATGTGGATTTTCAAGCGGGCGGGTTTATTCAGATGGAGATCCCGCCGCACAGTTTATCTTTCCGAACTTTTGATGTCGAAGACAAATTTCGCGCCGATTGGGACAGATTCTCATTTTGGGATATAAAATCGCAAACGAATGCAACCGTCGTGCGTGCTTATTCTATGGCAAACTACCCGGAGGAAAAGGGTATTCTTAAGTTCAATATCCGCATAGCAACCCCTCCGCCCAACAGTTCCTTTCCGCCGGGTCAGGTTTCTTCTTATACATTTAATTTAAAGCCCGGCGACAAACTGACGGTATTCGGTCCTTTTGGTGATTTCTTTGTCAAGGAGACGCAACGGGAAATGGTGTATATAGGAGGGGGAGCCGGTATGGCACCCTTGCGTTCGCATGTTTTTGATCTGCTTAAGCGATGCCATTCCAACCGCAAAATTAGTTATTGGTATGGGGCGCGTAGTCTGCGCGAACTGTTTTACCAAGGCGAGTTTGAAGAACTGGAGAAAAAACATTCCAATTTTTCTTGGAATGTTGCAATGTCAGACCCCTTGCCGGAAGACCATTGGAAAGGGTATCGGGGGTTTATTCACCAAGTTGTTTATCAAAACTACTTAAAAGATCATCCGGCGCCCGAAGATATAGAATACTATCTTTGCGGCCCACCCTTAATGATCGACGCGGTAAAAGCAATGCTGGCGGATCTGGGAGTGGAACCGGAAAATATTGCTTTTGATGATTTTGGCGGCTAGCCGGGGCAGGTCGCCGTTGTATCGTTGTTTAAAGTTTTCACAGATGCATGCTTGGAGGTACTTCAATTCTTGAAGTTAATTCAAACTTTTATCAGTCGTAAGCAGGCCAGTTTGGTTCTTTTTACGGGACTTATTTTGCTTTGCTCCGCTGTTATTCGGGCGGAAATACCCGAGCCGTTTTATTGGGAATATGATATCACCTATCAACATAAGAAAAAGGTTTACAGAGGAACCGGTTATTACCGATTGGTCCTCAACGGCGAAGAATCCGCGTTTACTTTGGGATTTAAAAGTAAGAACACACTCATTCGTTCGCGCGAATGGGTTGTATTTTCACCGGATGAAGAACTTGTGGCGATTCCCCGATACAGAAAAAAGCGAACGACCTATTTGGGCATTCCGGTTAGGAAAAAAATAAAGATGGCGCCGCCGGATACGGGAGTTTATTACGATGCGATGACTGTGGTGTTACGCATGCTGCGCGATATTGAATATACAAAGGGAAATATCGGGGAATGGTCTTTTTATCATGCGGATGATCAAAAAATCTACAATTTTACACTGATCGGCGAAGAAACCGTGAGCCTGCCGCTTGGTGAAATAGATTGCTATGTGATCCGCAAGAAAGAAAAACGGCACGACCGCTCGCTAAAAATGTGGGTGGCAAAAAGCGGATATTACATAGCGGCCATGGAAAACCGCAACAAAAAGGATCTGCTGCGCATAGAAATCACGAGTTTGATGAAAACCGACGACAGTGCCCGGTAAGTGCCCGGCATCCGGTTGAAGTTTTGGATTAAAATAGAATGATTATGTTGCGAGCCCAAAGTTTTTTTTACATTTTAGTTTTTCCATTAAGCTTCCTATTAATATTTCCATTAATGGTATCTTGTGCGAGCCAACAAGAACAGGTGTTCAGTGCGGAAGAATATTATGAACGCGGCCTGCGACAAATGCAAGCCGCAAACTACGAATCCGCGGTTACCGAGTTTCAACAGATAGAATTTTTGTATCCGCTCAGCAACTATGTGCAACCCGCCAAGTTACAAATTGTCAGTGCCCATTACGGTCTTGGCGAATATGGCGATGCGGCGGATAGTGCAAAAGATTTCATCGCTTTTTATCCGGCCGCCGATCAGAGAGAATTTGCATACTATATGCTTGCTCGTTCACAATATGCCGACGGCACCACTTTGCTTGATCGGTTTAATGAACGGGATATGCAAAACTTTAAAGAAGCATTTCTGGGTTTCAAGCGTCTCACGAGTGAATATCCGAACAGCGAATGGACGGCGGAAGCCCGGGCACATATGCGTCATATCCGCAATGCTTTGGCGGCGGATGATCTGAAAACGGCGCGATTTTATTACTCTCGCAAAGCCTATGTTGCGGCGGTGAACCATGGTCTTTATGTTATTCGCAATTATCCGCGGGCACCGGCTGTTGCGGATGCGTTGGAATTGTTGACGGATGCCTATCGGAGTTTGGAACTGGACGAGCATGCGGTATGGGCACAACAACTGTTTGACTCACGCTTTACCGACAGGAGTAGGAGCTCGGCACCTTTGGAAAAGACCGGGGCAAGAACACCCGATACGGACGGGGACATATGAGTCCCGGAAAATTACCGTTTTATCACCAAGAATTCTGCCAAAAAAAATGAAGGATGCGCATCCTGTTTTCCTGGCTTTTGATTACGGGACTGTGCGCACGGGAGTTGCGGTAGGTCAGTCTGTAACCGGCACCGCCATGCCACTCGCACCGCTTGGGATGAAGAATAACAAAGCGGACAAAACACAATTGGATAGTTTGATCGCCGAATGGCAGCCGACGGGGTTTGTGTTGGGGATGCCGGCCTTACCCGACGGAGATCATTGCATCAATATTGCAAAACGGGTGCGCTCTTTTGCCGGGTATCTTAACCGTCATTACTCCCGGTCCTGTTATTTTGTTGACGAGAGGCTGAGCAGTCGCAGTTTGGAAGATACTTGTTCGGAAGCGAGACTGCCGGGAGAACCCCGTGTTCGGGCGGCTGCCGATCAGGCCGCCGCGGATAGTCGGGTTGCTCAGGCACTTCTCTGTGCCTGGCTGCAAACTGCGTTTCCCCGGGACGAGGAAGTATCGGCGAAGCACTGATAAATACCGAGATGCCAAAAGGAGCACGATCGCATCATTTTGCGGGTATTGCGGATATTTCGGCAAAACAGCTCAATGCCCTGTTAGATCTTGCCGAGACGCTGGTTAAACAAAAAAAATCCTTAACTGCTTACAAGGATCTGTTACTCGGGCGCACGATCGTTAATTTGTTTTATGAGCCGAGCACCCGGACGCGCGCGAGTTTCAGTATCGCCGCCCGGAACCTGGGCGCGGATGTTTTGGATTTTACCCCGAGCGGTTCATCCGAAGAAAAAGGCGAAATTTTGTTGGATACTTTTCTCACCCTGCAGTCCATGTGCACGGATTTGTTTGTGGTGCGTCATCCCGCTGCGGGTGTTGTTCGCCAACTCATGCGCCGAATTCATATCCCTCTGGTGAATGCCGGCGACGGTTATCACGAACATCCGAGTCAAGCCTTGCTGGACCTGTTAACTGTTCGGTTACATCGCGGCGACACAAGGAAACTTAAGACGGTGATAGTCGGCGATGTGCTGCATTCCCGTGTGGCACGTTCGTTTATTTTTGCTTTACGCAAATTGGGCTTCGGCGAACTGTTGTTGGTGGGTCCCCGGACACTTGTGCCGGATTACTTGGAAGCGGAGGGACTGCGCGTTTTTCGCGATATGAAAGAAAGCCTTAAGGATGCGGATGTCATCATGATGCTACGCTTGCAGCAAGAACGCATGCGGAGTATTTGCTTGCCGCCGGGGCGCGAATTTTATACTCTTTACGGTCTGTCCGAGGAGCGATTGCGCCTGGCAAATGACAAGGTCCTGATTATGCACCCGGGCCCGTTCAATCGGGGTATGGAAATTAGTTCGCGCGTGGCGGACAGCAGCCGCTCTTTGATTCTTAAACAGGTGGAATACGGTATTTATGCCAGAATGGCCATATTTTTATCTTTGTTGCACACCAAGTATCGCAAACAGGTATGGGGATGACGGCAGCAAAAAAAACAGGAAATGCCTTCTGTTTGTTCGGACTTTTGTTGGATGCCGACCGGTGTGGCGGAGAACCGGGTGGCTTGTATATTTTGAACGGAGTGATTAACAAGGTGTTGGGACCCAATGAACCCTGTCCGGACAAGAGTGCCGAAGTTTTGAATTACGGCGAGCGTTATATTGCTCCTTCGTTTATTGATATGTTCGGTTGGGTCGGCAGTGACAAGCAACAACTCATGGCCGAACAGGCCGAAGCGGCACTCGGCGGCTATACCCATCTTCTTTGTTTTCCGCACAAGGATCTTCCCCTTGACAAGTCGGAGCATGTTCTTTGGTTGCGTCAGCAGAGCGAACAAACCGAGTTATTGCCTGTGGCATCCTTGCTGGGTGAAACCGATGGTAAGGTATTAATGAACAAACTAAACAAACTGCATCTTGCCGGTGCCGTCGCTTTTAGCCAAGGCAGAAATCATCCGGATAATAACCGCATTATTCTAAACTGTTACGAATACCTGCAGTCGGTGGGAGGTCTCTTGATCGTTTGGCCGGTGGATCGCTATCTGGGATATGGTTTTGTAACTACCGGTGCGGCTGCCTGGCGGACCGGTTTGCCGGCCGCATCGCCGCTGGCAGAAACTTTGGCGGTGCAACGCCATTTAATGCTTGTTCGGGCGGCCGGTGTGCGCACTCATTTTGGCGGGCTGAGTTGTGCGGAAAGTTTGAAATTACTCGCCGACGCGCCGGTGAGTCGGGATGTTTCGTTGGCGCATCTGTGTTTCTGCGAAGAAAAACTCTACGATTACGACAACACCTACTATACGGAGCCACCCCTGCGCAGCGAAGAGATGCGCGTTCAACTTTGGAATGCTCTGTCCGGAACCGATGCCATCGGCAGCATGCACTATACCCGGGTGGAAGATGATCTGCAAATGCCGTTACAAAATGCGCGTGCCGGGCTTGCCACGCGCTCCGTGGTTCTTCCTCTCTTACTGGAACAAGTTCTCCGTGGTTCTTCCTCTCTTACTGGAACAAGTTCGTCAACAGCGATTGCGATTGCAAGATTTACCGCGTCTGTTGGCGGGGCGGCCGGCTGAAATCTTGGGGATCAAAGGCGGGCTACTGCAAGAGGGGGAGCCGGCGAACATCGCGGTGTTTGATGCCGAATCGCTGTGGATACCGGGGACACCGGGGAATTCAGCCGGCCGAGATAAGATTGCCGCCAACACCCCGCAAAGAAACGAAACGCTTAAGGGGCGCGTCCTCTTGACAATGAAACGAGGAGAAGTCACCTATCGGGAGACCGGGTAAGGGTTGTTCGGGTTGTTCAGATGTGCCCGATGATTGATTCAAGAGTTTTTATGCCCGACACTTTATTATTTGCCGGCAATATCAAAAACAATTATTTTTTTTGATAAAATACGGATATGGCACTTATTACACTTAGACAACTTTTGGACCATGCTGCGGAACACGATTACGGCGTTCCGGCATTTAATGTAAATAACATGGAACAAATGCGAGCAATTATGGAGGGAGCAAACGAGGTTTCCGCCCCGGTGATTGTTCAGGCTTCGGCGGGCGCGCGTAAGTATGCGGGTGCGCCGTTTTTGCGTCATTTGATTTTGGCGGCTGCCGAGGAGTTTCCCAATATTCCTCTTTGTATGCATCAGGATCACGGCGCGTCGCCGGCTGCATGCCAACGCTCCATTCAGTTGGGGTTCACTTCTGTGATGATGGATGGATCCCTGCTGGAAGATGCCAAGACACCGGCCGATTACGACTACAATGTGCGCGTGACTCGCAGGGTTACGGAAATGGCACATGCTTGCGGCGTTTCCGTGGAAGGAGAACTGGGATGCTTGGGTTCCTTGGAGACCGGCACCAGTGACAAAGAAGACGGGCACGGAGCCGAAGGTGTTTTGAGTCGTGAACAACTGTTGACCGACCCCGAAGAGGCCGCCGACTTTGTTGCCAAGACCAAGGTGGATGCTCTGGCGATTGCCATAGGCACCAGTCACGGGGCATACAAGTTTACGCGTCCGCCAAGCGGCGATGTGTTGTCCATTGAGCGCATTCGCGAGATTCACAAACGCTTGCCCGATACCCATCTGGTGATGCATGGTTCTTCTTCCGTGCCGCAGGAGTGGTTGCAAATCATTAACGAAAACGGCGGCGAAATCCGCGAAACATACGGGGTTCCGGTGGAAGAAATTCAAGAAGGGATAAAAAACGGGGTGCGAAAAGTGAACATAGACACCGACTTGCGTTTGGCGGTCACCGGCACCTTGCGGCGTTACCTGACAAAGAACAGAAGTGAGTTTGATCCGCGCAAATACTTGGCACAGACCATAGACACGATGCAAGAGATTGTCCGACAGCGTTTGGAATCCTTTGGTGCGGCCGGCTGGGCCGAAAAGATTCGTGTCAAGAGTATGGAACAAATGACACATTTTTACAAATAACTTTTGCAATGCGCATGCACATGTATTATGGAATATAAAACATTTACATCGGAGTCCGTATCCAAAGGACATCCGGATAAGTTGGCGGACCAAATTTCGGATGCCATTTTGGATGCAATTATCGCGCAGTGCCCGCGTTCGCGCGTTGCCTGCGAAACTCTGGTTAAGACCGGTCTGGTGGTGATTGCCGGTGAAATCAAAACGGACTGTTATGTCAATGTGGAGGAAATTGCCAGACGAGTGATCAAAGAAGCCGGCTATACGGACCGAAAGTATGGAATGGACGGTGATGCCTGCGGTGTGATCAATGCACTGGGCGAACAGTCATCCGAACTATCCGATGCGGTGGACGGGGATCGGGAAAAAGGCACGGGTGCCGGCGATCAGGGGATGATGTTTGGCTATGCGACCAATGAAAGCGAAGGCGAAGACGAAGATCTGTTGCCTTCCATTTTCATGCCACTGCCGATTGCTTTTGCCCATCGCTTGGTTAAAAGACAGGCGGAGGTGCGGTGCGGAGAGTTAAATTGGTTGGGGCCCGATGCCAAAAGTCAAGTCACAGTGCGCTATGAAGACGGCAAGCCGGTTGCGGTGGATGCGATTGTGCTTTCAACCCAACACGACGAGGGGCGGAAAACAGATGTTGAAGAAGCAGTGCGTGCAGAGATCATTGCCAATGTCATCCCCGATAGATTTCTTCATAAAAACACAAAATATCATATTAATCCGAGCGGAAAGTTTGTGAAGGGGGGACCTCATGCTGATTGCGGGCTGACCGGCCGGAAGATTATTGTGGATACTTACGGTGGCATGGCACGGCATGGCGGCGGCGCATTTTCCGGTAAGGACCCGAGCAAGGTGGACCGTTCGGCGGCCTATGCCGCCCGTTATGTTGCCAAGAATCTTGTGGCGGCCGGGCTGGCGGATCGTTGCGAAGTACAGTTATCCTATGCCATAGGGAAAATAAAACCGGTTTCTATTGCAGTGAATACCTTTGGTACGAATAAAATTGACGAACAAACAATGGAAGCATTAATAAAAGAGCATTTTAACTTGACACCGGACGGTATCATAGAAATGCTGCAATTGAACAATCCCATTTACAGACCCACCGCAACATACGGACATTTCGGCCGTGACGATTGCGATTTTAGTTGGGAAAGACCGGACAAAAAAGACGCATTGATGCACGCAGCCTGAAGGACATCCGCTTCCGGCAAAGAGTTTTCTTTTAATCCAACCCAACCCAATCCAAGCCAAATGCTGAGTTTTTTCGTAACTCTTATTTTGACCCTGGCAGTTAGTCTGACGGTCGTTCTTCTGATGTCCCTGGGTGTTTTGAAAGGGCGGAAGCCGCTTCGTGGTTCTTGCGGCGGTGTTGCAGGTGAGAGCGAATGTGAGATTTGTGGCAGTCATCCGGATTCATGTGAAAAGACGGCCGGCAAAAAATAAAGTCGGTGGATAGTTTTGATCCCGCCGCGGAGACGGCGGATGTGCCGTTGATTTTTGGAGAAAGTGCTGTGCGTAAGGCAAAAGCACTGATTAAGATGGAAAACAAGCCCAATATTTTTTTACGCCTTTTTGTAACAGGCGGTGGCTGTTCCGGTTTCCAATACGGATTTATGTTTGACGAAAATCGTCAGGAAGACGATGTTGAAATAAAAAAAGACGGGGTGGCTTTGTTGGTGGATGCGATGAGTATTCAATACCTGCAAGGCGCCGAGGTGGTTTATACGGAAGGGTTGGAAGGAGCACGCTTTGTGGTGAAGAATCCGAATGCCAAGTCAACCTGCGGTTGCGGCTCCTCTTTTTCCGTTTAGGTTAGCGGATGAATATTCAAAAGATCGGGCACGCCGGTCAAGTGCCGCCGGATATGCCTCCTATTCCGCTTAGTCTTTACATTCATATTCCTTGGTGCGAAAGTAAATGTCCCTATTGCGACTTTAATTCCCATGCGGATGAAGTCAAAGAAGAACAGTATCAACAGGCACTGCTAACCGACCTGCAAAACAGCATCCGTTCTCACCCCTATTTGGCGGAACGCCCGCTGCACAGTGTGTTTATAGGCGGTGGCACACCAAGTTTGCTATCGGGAAAATTTTATGCGGTTCTTATGGAGCAACTTGCCGGTATTTGGCGGTTATCCGCGGACACCGAAGTTACCTTGGAGAGTAATCCTGGAAGTGCCGAAGCAAAACGATTTCGCGACTATTTTGCTTGCGGTATTAACCGCCTTTCCATAGGAGCCCAGTCCTTCAATCAGCACAATCTAAGTGCATTGGGACGCTTACACACTGTCCGGGATATTTTTTCGGCGGCGGAACATGCCGATGCGGCCGGGTTTAAGCGGATCAACCTGGACTTGATGTTCGGATTACCGGGGCAGACAGCCGCACAGGCCGAACAGGATCTGCGGACGGCCGCCCAACTCGGGACAGAGCATCTGTCCCGGTATCAGTTGACACTTGAACCGGGAACCCTTTTTTATGCCAGACCGCCTTCGGGCTTACCGAACCCGGATATTCTTGCGGAAACGGAAAGTATGGGTTGGGAGATCCTGCTGGAATACGGATTTCGTCGTTATGAGGTTTCCGCCTTTGCGCGCCAAACGGATGCGCGTTCTGCGGATAGCCAATGTCGCCATAATCTTAATTATTGGCGGTTTGGCGATTACCTCGGATTGGGGGCGGGGGCACACAGCAAGCTAACCTTACCGGATGGGCGGGTGCTGCGTATTCGGCGTAAACGCGGTCCTGCGGCTTACATCGGGGCGGCAGGTATGACAGATGATGGCAAGCAGCCCGGGAGAACCGGTCGTCCCGATCGCAAGGTAACGGAGATATTTGCCGATGCCCGCACATTGCGGGGGCTCTGTTCGGATCTGCCGGCGAATCCTTTTTGGGGAGGATACAATTTCTTAAAGACCGAAGACAAGATTTACGAGTTCATGCTAAACGCATTCCGTCTGGTTAACGGATTTCCTCTTGGGTTATTTGTGGAACGAACCGGCCTGCCAGTTGCTCATTTAACGGACGCAATTAAAGAAGCGAGCGAATTGGGGCTTGTTGCACTGTCCGAAAATTATTTGACACCGACCGGGAGAGGAGAGCGGATGCTGAATGACCTCTTGCTACTTTTTACCGATTTACCGCCGCGGGAGTCCAAGGAAGTAATTTATAAGGGGACGCGGGGCCGGAAAACATTCGGTGTCGGCCAAAGTGTGTCGTTGTAAACCGAAACCCGCCCGGTGATAAAATTTTCTTTGATGGCGGACAGCCTTTGCACTTTTTATTTTTTTAATGTCAATTTCAAGTAGATCCAAGGCGAGCACGGGGCGGGTGCGTCGCTTCATCGCAGCCGCTGTCTGTCCTTCTTGCGGTGAAAATGACAGTCTGTATCTCACGGATAAGACAGACGATAAGATGGCATGCGTTTCCTGTGATTACACAGCCCACCGCGAAGAAACAGAAAAACAAAGTTCGGTTGCCAGCAAGTCGACCGAGGTGCGAACACAGGTATTGCTTATTTTGGATAAAAAAAAGACATCTTAGTGATACTCTGCGGACATCCTTAATTTTGGAATTTTAGAATTTTGGATATCATAGATCCTATTTGCGTCTGTTATTGTCGATCAAAGTATCCTGTTGTAAAATAGTAACGAAATGAATATTTCGGAAGCCACCGCCTTGTTTGAGGCCTTACAAAAATACGATACTCCCACTGTTTGTAATGCGATTGAGATTGTAAAAGGCGGGCGCCAAGGTGACGGCTTCACCGAGCACCCCGTTTATTGTGCGGATCCTCGGTTGCCGCCCATGGTCGGTTTTGCCAAGACGGCAAAAATTGCCGGTCGCGAACCGCCCAAACTTTCCAACCGGGAGGCTTGGAAGATACGCGAAAGATATCATAATTATCTGACGGAGGAGCCGTCCCCGTCGGTCGTTGTCATAGAGGATACCGATTGGCCCAGCGCGATTGCTTGTTTTTTTGGTGAGGTTAATGTGGCGGTTCACAAAGGATTGGGGTTGCGCGGTGTGCTGACCAGCGGTCTGATACGAGATCTCGATACTATGGCCCCCGGCTTTCCCTTGATCGGCTCCAATGTCGGCGTGTCGCACGCGCATGTGCATGTCAAAGAAGTGGGCGGCGAGACGGATATCATGGGGATGCGTGTCCGGAGCGGCGATGTTGTTCATGCGGACAGACACGGCGCGGTTGTTATAGAGAAGATCCTGCTGCCAAATATTCTTGAAGGCATTCGCGAAGTTGTCCTATCGGAGAGGATCGTGATAGATGCGGCACTCACCCCGGGCTTTAATTCCGCCAAGTTGAACACCGCCTGGAAAAAGTTTGCAGACCGGGACCCCAATTCTTAAGTTGCTCTCCTCATCCCCTCATTGCCATTTGTTATAATAAACACAACAGGCGGGCAGTTTGAAGCGAAAGTGGCGGAATTGGTAGACGCGCAGGATTTAGGATCCTGTATCGAAAGATGTGAGAGTTCGAGTCTCTCCTTTCGCACCAATTTTGCTTGCTTGCTTTCTTTCTTTAATGCCGAACGGATAACATTATTTTTCTTTTTATAGACTTTTCTTTTTTATAGCTTATTTCTGACAGAGGCATATGCAAATACAACATTTGAATGAAGACGGATCCTTGCACAAGGTGCGCATCACCTTGCCGGCGGAAAAACTTAGCGATGCCTTGGAAACCGAGACGCTTAAATTGGCAAGGACCGTCAAGATAGACGGGTTTCGCCCCGGCAAGATACCGCCGGGCATCATTCGCCAAAAATACGGGACGCGATTATTGAATTTAGCGGGCGAGGAATTGATGCAATCGGCATTTCTTAAATTGACGGGAGAGCGGAAAATAAAACTTTCCGAGGTGCATTCTATGAAATCCGTGCAGTTGGAAAGTGGCAAGGATTTTATTTTTGAGACGGAATACGAGGTTTTTGCGGAAACTCAATTGAATATAACGGATGCGATAGAATTGCAACTGGTGAAGTCGAAGATTACCGAAGATGATCTAAATACTATGATAGAATCCTTGCGGCAACGGTCAGCTACCTATGAGGATATTTTAATTGTGGGGGCACCCGCGGGCAAGGGACATGTGGCGGTTCTTGATTGCAAACTGCAAGTGATAGGTCACCCGCAAACTGATGCCCGCCCATCCGAGATAAAAGTAGAAATGGACAAGGATTATCCGAGTGCGGCATTTGTGGCGGGAATTAGCGGCATGATCATCGGCGATAGCAGGGAGATCCGAGATAATATACGGATTCCGGCAGATCCGCAAGACCCTCAAGACATTAAAGGAAAGGAGCTCAAGGAAGTTCCGGCTATTTTTAATGTTACATTGAAGAAGTTGCAGAAGCGCGTGTTACCGGAACTCAACGAAGAATTTTATAAGATCCTGGGTGTGGAGACCGGCAAAGAAGCGGACTTCCGTCAATTGATGCGAGGGAGCATGGAAATGAAAATGGTTCAAACTTTGACTCGTATTCAAAAACACAAGGTTTACGATAGTCTGATTGAGGCACACAAAGATTTTAAGGTGCCGCCGTTGCGATTAAAGCGCGAAGCCGAGCGTATGCGAAAGCGGAGTATGGATTATTGGATGGAGACAACCGGTGCCAAAACCCCGCCGAGCGAAAACGAGTTCCCGATGAAACTGTTTGAAGAGAGAACCGAACGCCAACTTAAGGGCGGAATGCTGCTTGCCGAATTTGCCCATCGCCATTCCATTGAACCGGCGGCCGAAGAAGTGAAAAAGTACATCGGAGTCCTGGCGCAATCTCATGAGGATCCCGCCAAGGCGGAAAAGGAATACACGGACAATCCGGAACTGTATCGGCAAGTGGAAGCGATTCTTTTGGAAAATATGGCGATTATAAAATATA
The DNA here is from genome assembly GCA_965209035.1 of Gammaproteobacteria bacterium. GTDB lineage: Bacteria > Pseudomonadota > Gammaproteobacteria > CBDBNL01 > JAAOII01 > CBDBPY01. The sequence continues at coordinate 221,717 of OZ242372.1, read as the reverse complement.
AGGATACTGTCAAGGTTGTGGAAAAGGAAGTGTCGTATCCGGAGTTGATGCGCTTAAATGCCGAATTGTCTTAATCCCAAAATGAAATCTTCCGCATACCTTGCCGGGAATCGGAGCCAAAGCGAGCATCCGGCCGAAGCCGCGTTGGTGCCGATAGTCATTGAGCATCTGGCGCGGGGAGAACGCGCGTATGACATCTATTCCCGTCTTCTTAAGGACAGAATTGTCTTTCTTGTGGGTCCCCTGGAAGATCATTTGGCAAACCTGATTATTGCCCAGTTGTTGTTTTTGGAGGCGGAGAACCCGAACAAAGACATTCATTTGTACATTAACTCGCCGGGAGGTTCCGTCACCGCGGGCATGTCGGTTTACGATACGATGCAGTTCATTAACCCGGATGTCAGTACCCTTTGTGTCGGTCAGGCGGCAAGCATGGGTGCTCTTCTTTTGGCAAGCGGGGCTGCGGGCAAGAGGTTCTGTTTACCCAATTCCAGGGTGATGATTCATCAGCCTTTGGGAGGATTTCACGGTCCGGCCACGGATGTGGAAATCCATGCGCGTGAAATTCAGCGAATTAAGGAAAGGCTGAATAAGATTTTGGCGCTTCATACGGGCAAACGCCCCGCTGTTGTTGCCAAAGATACCGAGCGCGATCACTTTATGGATGCCGAAGATGCTCAAAAATACCATCTGGTAGATAAGATTTTGACAAAACGACAAATGGCTCCGGACAGCAATAAGGATTAAATTTTTATATTGCGTTGGAGAATGAGATTTTTGTTGAAAAAGTATAATATGTTTATAAATTGTAGTTATGGCAAGCAAAAAGCAAGGCGGTAATAAAACTATTAAAGAACCCGAAATCAAAAGGTGTTCTTTTTGCCGGAAGGCGTCGGGACAGGCGATCATTGTGAGCGGTAACGACAGTAACATTTGTGAAGACTGCCTTCAGTCCGCCGTCGGGGCTCTGAATGCGAGACGCGAGAAACAAGCCGTTACCCGCATGCAAAAACTGCCCAAGCCGGCGGAAATTAAAGCCCTGTTGGATGAACATGTTATCGGGCAAGAAAAAGCCAAGCGTATTTTGTCCGTGGCAGTTTACAGTCACTATAAAAAGATTTACTCCGGCTACGATGCTTCGGAATTGGACCGAGATGTTGAATTGGGAAAGAGCAATGTTCTGTTGCTCGGTCCGACCGGCAGCGGAAAAACACTTCTTGCCGAGACCCTGGCAAATATTTTGGATATACCCTTTGCGATTGCGGATGCGACCACTCTTACCGAAGCGGGTTATGTGGGCGAAGATGTGGAAAACATCATTCAGCGATTGTTGTTGAAATGCAATTACGATGTTTCCAAAGCAAAACACGGAATCATTTACATAGACGAAATAGACAAGGTAGCCCGTAAGTCGGAGAATGTTTCCATTACGCGCGATGTGTCCGGCGAAGGTGTGCAGCAGGCATTGTTGAAGTTAATAGAAGGAACTCTTGCGGCGATTCCGCCACAAGGAGGGCGCAAGCATCCGAATCAAGAATTTTTGCATGTGGATACAAGTCAGATTCTGTTTATTTGTGGCGGTGCGTTTGAGGGCTTGACAAAAATTATTGAGCAACGGACGGAAAAAAGCGGTATGGGGTTTGCCGCCCAGGTGAGCGGCCGGGAAGGTGCGGAAGGAAACGAACAATACAAATTATTGGAACAGGTGGAGCCGGAAGATCTGATTCGCTACGGTTTGATTCCGGAATTTGTCGGCCGAATGCCGTTAACTGTGGCATTGGAAGAGTTAAATCGCGAGGCGTTGATTAACATTTTGGTGCGTCCCAAGAACGCCTTGGTGAAACAATACCGAAAACTTTTTGCCCTGGATGATGTGGAACTTGAGTTTCGCGAAGACGCTCTTTTGGCGATTGCCGAGAAGGCGCAACAACGGAAAACAGGGGCAAGAGGGCTGCGTTCTGTGTTGGACATGGCGATGTTGGATACGATGTTTAATGTCCCGTCCGCTTCGGATAAGGTGAGTAAAATTATTGTGACGCGAGAAATGGTGGAGCAAGGGAAGGAACCGGTCGTGGTCAGAACGCAGGCCGCAAACAGAATGACGGAATTAAAAAGAAAAAAATCAAATGGAACCGGAAAATAAAACAAAACAAAACGACCCGAAGAAACTTTCTTTGATCCCTTTGCGGGGAGCGGTGATATATCCTTCTTTGGCAACACAACTTTATATCGGCAGACGGTCATCCTTGCTTTCGTTGGTTTACGCGCACGATCAGGGAAACCGTGTTATTTTGACCTCGCAAAAGGACGGTGAAACAGAGAATCCAACTTTTGAAGACATTTACCCTGTCGGCACCTTGGCGATGATTGTTTCGGCGAAACGATTGCCGGACGACACAATCAAGATTTTGGTGGAAGGAGAACGCAGAGTGCACATTAATGCAATGCGGGAAACATCCTCGGGTTATATGTGTGATTACGAAATCTTACCAACCAAAAAGATGTCTCCCCATCTTGCGGCGGGCATGCGTCAGCGTCTTTTTAAAGAAGTGAAGAAGATGTTTGATGTGCGTGAAAAAGGACACGAGATCAACAACAGGCGGCGCGACGATGCCGACATCGACCTGTCGGAGTGTGAAAAAGGACGCGAGATCAACAACATACTGCGCGGTCTGGAAAGTTTGGAAAGATGTATAGACGCGGTAGCCTCTTTTTGCCAGCTGAGCACGGAAGACAAACAAAAAATTCTGACATCGCCGGATTTGGAAGAACGCTTTAATGTTTTGATGAACTACATTAAATCGGAGGTAGAAATAGCAAACATGGATAAGAAAATTCACCGTAAGGTGCGCGAGCAGATTGACAAAAATCAAAGGGAATACTATCTTAATGAACAGGTGAAAGCAATTCGTCGCGAACTCGGCGGCGGCGACGAGAAAAGTGAATTGGAAGAATTGGAGACTCGGTTGAAAAAAAGCAAGATGTCACCGGATGCCCGTGCAAAAGCGGATAACGAAATGCGCAAACTTAAGGTTATGTCGCCCATGTCCGCCGAAGCCACGGTGGTGCGCAGTTACTTGGAGTGGTTATTGGACCTGCCATGGGATGTCAAAACCAAATCCCCGCTCAACATTTTGCGTGCGGAAAAAATACTTAACAGACACCATTACGGTCTTAAAGAAGTTAAGGAGCGGATTATGGAATATCTGGCGGTATATAAACGCGCGCAAAAAAACAGGGCACCGTTGATTCTGCTGGTGGGACCGCCGGGAGTGGGCAAGACCTCTTTGGGGCAAGCCATGGCCGCAGCCACGGGGCGCAAACTGGTTCGTTTTTCGCTGGGAGGGGTGCACGACGAGGCGGAGATTCGCGGTCATCGCCGCACCTATATCGGCTCCATGCCCGGTAAAATCATTCAAAAATTGGCGAAAGTCAAAGTTAACAACCCCTTGTTCCTTTTGGACGAAGTGGATAAAATGGGAATGGATTTTCGCGGCGATCCGGCCGCGGCTCTTCTGGAGGCATTGGATCCGGAGCAAAATTCGGCATTTAGCGATCACTACTTGGAAGTGGATTACGATTTGTCGGATGTCCTGTTTGTATGCACTGCCAACTCGTTGGATATTCCGCCGGCACTTTTGGACAGGGTAGAAATTATTCGTTTGCCCGGATATACGGATATAGAAAAGATTTCCATCGCGCAAAAGCATTTAATTCCCAAGCAACTGGAACTGTGCGGCTTGCCAAAGAAACAGGTGCGTTTTGCTCGTCCGGCTTTGGCAAAAATCGTTGCCTCCTATACGCGCGAAGCGGGGGTGCGGGAAATGGAGCGGCAGATATCCAAGATTATGCGCAAGGTGGTTTTGAAGCTCAGCAAAGAAGAGACCGAAGAAAAGATTCTCATTACGGCGGAAGATACGGATTCTTATCTGGGGACGGAAAAGTACGCATACACCAAACTGCCCGCCAGGCGGCAGATAGGACAAGCGGCCGGTCTGGCTTGGACAAGTGTGGGCGGGGAGATTTTGAACATAGAAGCGGCTGTGATGCCCGGATCCGGCCAGATCATTAAGACAGGGCATCTCGGTAAAGTCATGCAGGAATCAATTCAAGCGGCGATCAGCGTGGTGCGCAGTCGCAGCCGGGCACTCGGAATAGACGGTGAATTTAATCGCAAATACGACTTTCATATTCATGTACCGGAAGGGGCAACACCGAAAGACGGCCCCAGTGCGGGCCTTGCCATTTCCTTGGCGTTGATTTCTTGTCTGGTATCCGAGCCATTGCGCGCGGATGTCGCGATGACGGGTGAAATTACTTTGCGCGGCGAGGTCTTGAAAATAGGCGGGTTGAAAGAAAAGTTACTGGCCGCCAAACGCAGCCATATCGGCAAGGTGCTCATCCCTTATGAAAATCTGGGAGAATTAAAAGAAATTGACGATAAGATTCTTAGCAAACTAGCCGTCAAACCGATTAAGACCATTGACGAGGCAATGGAACTTGCATTCGCCAAGTTACCTGCGAGCATTGATCTTAAGAAGTTTGCTTATATGCCGACGCTCAAGAAAGAAGATCTTATTTCAAAACCGCTTTCCGCTCATTAAGAGCGAAGAGGCGGGGCGATTCGTTTTTGCTTTTGTTTTTTTAATGCCGGACAAACAAATGCGCGACAAAGCATTGGCACTTGCCGGTATTTTCCAAGGGGCATCTCTTGTCTCAGACATTGCAACTCGAGGAAAAACGCAAAAAAGTTACTTTGATGCTTCCATTGGCTCTCTTTTAAGCGGAACGGATGAGGGGATCACCGGTCTTTACGGAAAGACGGCAAACCTAAAACCCGGTCTGGAATGTTTGGAAAACTTTCTGACTTCTCGCAATACCAAAACCGCTGATTTTATTCATATCCTTAGCTATACCCGTCAATTAATTCTTTTGGCGGATATTATGATGCAGGATGCGGGGAAGGTAGGCACTGTGGCACTGGCTATCGATGAACTGAGCGAAAAACACGGGAAGGTTAACAAGATTTCTATTGAACTGGTTCGTCGCATTGCCCGGATTTACTGTCAAAACTTCAGTTCTCTGCCGGCGAAGAACAGAATTCGTGTGAACGGTAAGAAAGAGTTTTTGACGCCTACGGATAATGTGGCGCGTATACGCGCCGCCCTGTTTGCCGGGATTCGTGCCGCCGTTTTTTGGAGGCATCTGGGCGGAAGATGGCCCCATACTTTTATTGGCAGCGGCAAACTTTTGCGGCAGTTGGCCGATATCAAAAACACGGAGCTGTGAGTTCTCGCATCAAGATACCTTTGCTCGCAATATCTCCGATAGACGGGAGATATGCGAAAATGACAGACATTCTCGCCCCTCTGTTCGGCGAGTTTGGCTTAATTCGTTACCGATTGCATGTGGAGGTGGAATGGTTGATCCGTTTGGTGAACAACCGAGCGGTTCCGGTCAAGGCATTTAATACCGAAACACAGGCCCTGTTACGCGAAACAGTGGCAAGGTTCACTCCCAAGGACGCCGAAGCGGTTAAGCGGTTGGAAAGTCGAACGCAACACGATGTCAAGGCATTGGAGCAATGGCTGATCAAAAAGATGCGTGTGTTGGGTCTCGGTGATTACGAACACTATGTTCATTTTGGTTGCACCTCCGAAGATATCACAAACCCCGCATTGGGGATGATGACCATGCGGGGAATCAAGATCCTGTCCGAGTGTTTGTTGGACATTCTGTCCGTTTTGAAGCGGGCGGCAATTGAGCATGCCGAGACCGCGATGGTGGCAAGAACGCACGGCATGGCTGCTTCGCCGACAACATACGGCAAGGAGATGGCAGTTTTTGCACACCGATTGGAAAGACAAACGGCATCTTTTGACAGATTCAAAATCAGTGCCAAGTTTAACGGAGCAACCGGTAACCACAACGCACTGCATATCGCTTACCCTTCGGTTGATTGGCCTAGCGAGATGCGCGCGTTTATTACGGACTTGGGTTGCGAATACAATGCTTGCACGACACAGATAGAAGGATACGATAGGCTTGCCGAATTGTTGCACGAGTTACTTCGCATTAATAACATCCTTACGGACCTTTGCCGCGATGTTTGGGGTTATGCCGCACTCGGCTATTTTAAGCAGCAGATCCGGGCCGGCGAGGTGGGTTCTTCCACTATGCCGCATAAAGTGAATCCCATAGATTTTGAAAATGCCGAAGGGAACTTCGGCATTGCAAATTCTTTGGCGGGACACTGTGCCTCCAAACTGCAGATATCGCGTTGGCAGCGAGATTTGAGTGATTCTACGGTCTTACGCAATCTGGGTGTTGTGTTCGCGCATAGTTTAATTGGTTACAAAGCGATCTTGCGCGGTCTTGGCAGATTGACGGTGCAAAAAGAAGCCCTTGCCGCCGAATTGGAGGATTCCTGGGAACTGCTCACCGAGGCGGTTCAAACTTTGATGCGCCGCACCGGCATACCAAACGCTTATACGCGCATTAAGAACTTGACGCGCGGTCAAAAAATGTCCCGGTCGGATTATGTTCGTTTGGTGAAGGGAAGCGGGCTGGATACAAAAGATCAAGAAATTCTTCTGGATCTCAAGCCCACCGACTATACGGGTTTGGCGGCGGAACTGGCACTTAAAATCGGGCACAAGTAAGCATCTAATCCTCTAATCAGCGTTTTACATTTTGAACTTGTCTGCTGAAATTCGCAGACTGACTTGGCAAGCCAGACGCGGTTCTTTGGAGTTGGATATTTTGTTGAGTAACTACTTAAAAAATCACTATTCCGACCGTTCGCCGGGTCTTCGCAGAGATTATCGTCTGCTGTTACAAGAGGACGATAATCGCTTAACAGATTGGCTGGTCCGCGGCAAAAAGCCGCCGTCGCCGTTTGTTGAAATCACGGATGACATCGTGCAGTCCTCTCGAAATCATCTTGCTGCCGGTTCCGATTAAGATCTCAGAGTTATTTTTCTTATTTTCGAACAGGCGCCGTTGCAAGTCAAAATTAAGTCCGAACTCGGCGGCCATCTTTTTATTTTTGACATAAAAAAAATGCCATACCAAAGGGTTGTTTTTGCCTTGGTTTACCTCACCGGTTTTTTGCCGGTTCTTATTGCGGGAATACCATGGACACTAAAAGCAATATTTGGGGTTGCGATTTTGGTGATCGGCTATTTGAACGACAGGGTATACAGTGAACGCGGTTCGCTCTTGCCGCTGAAATTGGTTTACGATGATTCGGAACAAAGAGGAAGGAATAAAAGGCGGCGCGGTTGGCGTTTGAGACGAGCCAATGCGCCTGATGGGCTTGATGCGCCTTGGCGAGATATGGAACTTGTTACGCACTTCAATTTTTTGGACATCGCACTTTTACTCATACTTAGAGAGAAGGAGCCCGGAATCTCATCCGTAAAAGGTGGAATGTCATTATTCCGTTTGTTTAAGCAGAAACCGCCCGCTTTGTGTTTGCCGTTTTTGTTGGGCGATCTTTCCGCGGAGGAACTGAGAGTCCTGCGGATGTTAGCAAATTTTGCGGACTAGTGATTGGGGCGGGATGTTGGATGTTGCTGCCGATGCCAGTGGAACAAGCCGCCTGTTGCAATATAGACATCTTTAATCATCCATTCTTTTGCCTCGGCGACAGGCATAGCGGGTGCAATGCGATTGTATTCTTGCCAAAACATCTTCCATACGATATCTTCGGTCTGTTGTCGGTTAATTGTTGAATGCTCCATCACAGCCGCGTTATTCTCCGCAATTAATCTTTGCATATCCGCGATCGCCTGCCGGATCCCCGTGCCTTCTATAACACCATAGTGACAAAGACACAAGCACTTCGTATTTAATTCAAGAATCTTGTCCAAACTGGCATGCCATTCCGCCGGATCATATTGAACGGGGGCGGAGCAAAGAAACATCAAGTGCCGGCCGTCTTTGTCCATTTCGCGATAACTGTTGCCGGCAACATCTCCCGCAAAATAGCATCCTTCCGTTTCGTCCCAAACCGAATAATGATGTTTGGCGTGTCCGGGTGAGAAGATCAGATGCAGGTTACGCCCCCCCAAAGAAAGGCGCATCCCGTCCGTCGCCTCCGCCCCTCTGTTCGCATCCAAAGGCTCTACCTTGCCGATGACGGTCTCCATGACTTCCTGTCCATAAACCGCCGCACTGCCTTCAATTAATTTTGTCGGCTCAATTAAATGCTTTAATCCGCGCGGATGCACGATAACCTGTGCGTTGGGTAACTTGCGGCTTAAAAGAGCGGCACCGCCCGCATGGTCCAAATGCACATGTGTTGGCAGAATATAACGCACCTGTTCCGGTTGTATGCTTAGTTTTTGCAAAGCATCCGTAATGTAAGGCACGGAAAGGGCTGTCCCCGTATCAATAATTGCAGCCTCTCCTTTGTCAAAAATGATGTACACGGCACCGCGCCTTGCCCCGCCGTAAAAGGCGTCCGCACAGTAAATCCCCTCTCGGACAGTTTCTATCATATGCATATCGTTTTTTATTATATTGTGATTAAAACGGGGACAGTGTTTTGAATAAGGGTCATTTTTCGTTTTTTTGCTTTTAATGTTTGATAAATAAAAACTCGTTAATCTCTCTGCCTGCGCGCCGAGCCTTTTGCCCGTACTTGCCAACAATTTCTTCTCCGTGGTCAAGGCATCGCTTGCGGAGAGTGCCTTGGATTTCTTTAAATCCCCTGTCAATCTCTTTCGCATAATCGTGCCAGTCCGTCAGAATGTGCAGCTTACCGGAAGGTCTCAGGCATAAGATCAGGCGCGTTAAGAATTCTTTTTTTAGAAGCCGCCTTTTGTGATGTCGTCTCTTGGGCCAGGGATCCGGGAAGAACACGCGAACTGCATCCAGAGAATGCTCGTTAAAAAAGCCCGGGAATAAACTTGCCGCATCCGCCCGCACCTGGCGGATGTTTGAGACAGAATACCGTTCGATGGATAACAAAAGATCCGCTATACCGGGGGGGTAGGTTTCTATGCCGACAAATCGGTAGTTTGACTGTGCAATTGCATCTTTGATGAGATCCGCCCCGTTGCCAAAACCAATTTCTACAATCCGTCGGTTGGCGGCGGTTGAACCGCGAAACACTTGCTCCCAGTTTATTTTTTGTGTTGCCTCAAGAATGTAGTCGGAGTTGTCTTTTTTCAAGATACGCTTTTTACCTTGGGTGAGTCGCCCGCCACGCAAGGCATAACTTCTGTGTCCCGCCCCCAAATATTTTTTGTCCGAAAGCACGGATACCGGCTGAGCGGGAAGGGAACCCAACGGAATAGGGGCGTCATCGGACATTGCGGACATTGCAGATATTGGGGATACTGCGGCTACCGCCGGTTTTGTGCCTGCTCGCATCAAAATTGCTTTCCCGATGATTGTTTTTGTCGGCGAACGGATATCCGATCGTCAAACACAAAACATTCGCCTTCCCAAAGACTCTCGTCCGCTGTCACCTCCTTTAAGTATCTGACAATACCTCCTTCCAAAAGATAAAGTTCTGTTTCGCTGTTGTCTTGCAGATACGGAATTACTTTTTCACATCGGATGCCGCCGGTGCAGAAGATCGCCAGTTTATCCGAATTGTGTTTTCCGGACTGTAATGCCGGTAATTGTTTTTTGATGAATCCAAGTATTTCACCGAATGCCTCGGTGCGCGGATTCACCGAGTCGACAAAACTGCCCATAGAAAATTCAAAATCATTGCGGACATCCAACAAAATCGGCTTTTCTTTTTTTATGAGACAATTCCATTCTGCCGGGCTTAATCTTTTAACCTGTTTGGCGGGTTGCTTTGCCACAACTTCGGATGCTTGGGAACGCAATGTAACGATTTCTTTCTTGATTTTAATTTTTAATCTCTTAAACGGATGCTTTGTAATCGGGGTCCGATTGACGACCGGGCGATCAAACCCGCCCAGATGACAGACTTGCCCGAATATTTTTTCGCACAAGAGCGAGGGGCCTGACAGGGCCGCATTAATCCCTTCGTCGGCCAAAAGAATGCTGCCCTTTAATGATTTTAATTCGGCGATTTCCAGTATATTCTCTTTTAGTGCGGCCGCTTCGGTTGCCGGACGAAATTGATAAAACTCTGTCAGTTGCATAGATTTTGAAGTATTTTTGAAGTATTTGGTTCCATTTTGTGCGTCTTTTTATTATACCGATTTTCATTTCTCGGCGGATTTCTTCTTCGCAATCTTTTTATCCGGCGAATCGTTTGGTCGCTATCCGTGCGCTATCCGTGGCATCTCTCGGACTAACGCATCCGGGTCTTTGACACCAAATGAATTCTCTTGTCACCTTGGATTAATTTTATTTAAGTGCCTCTTTTAAATGCCTCTATGATGTTCTGCAATCACTGTTCTGTGCCGGTTTGGGTCACAATCAATAAATTTTTAAAATAGGCGGGATTGAGGCATTTTTATAAAAAAGATATATAATATATAGATATAAACTATTATTTTTTAAAGAGGTGATGATATGAAATCTAAAATTAATAATTATAAAATTGCCCGCATGTTCGCCGGCAAATATCTTACTCCTTGCCGGAGTTTTTACTTGAAATCTTTTTTCCCCGTTTTATGGATGAGCGGCTTCTTGGCTTTGTTTTTAGCCGCATGTGGCGGCGGCAACGGCAACAGCTCTAAAGGATGGAATGGTCCTGATGGCTTTAATGTAAATGAACAAGTGCATACCGCTTCGGCCCCGGCTGCTTCCAATTTCAAGAGTGTGCCGGCCGATACGGTCTTAGAACTGAGTTGGATCAATCCGAATCGCACGGACATTACCGGGTTCCATATTGCTTGGGACAATGTGGCAGATGTGGCAGATTTGGCCGATACCGGAACGGTGATACTCATGGCGGGTGAAGCGGGTGTCATTGTGTCTCCTTTGGCGGCAATGCACTACCAAATTACGGGCTTGGCAAACGATGGCGGCTATACCGTGCGTTTGATGATCCTCTATGCGGACGGCAGTGCGTCGGCGTCCGAGAGTTTAAGGAGTACTGCGGGTCCGAATGCGGACGGTGATGCGGAGCCGGATAGTCTGGATGCGGACGATGACAATGACGGTGTGCCGGATGCGGAGGATGCGTTTGGGACGGATGCTTGTGCGAGCACAGACAGCGATGGGGATAAAGAGCCGGATAGTCTGGTGCCGGGTTGTGATACGGAGCTGACAGAGGATGATAACGACGACAACGACAGTTTTGACGATGCAGCGGATGTGGATGATGACGGTGATGGTTTGATAGAAATCCGGACGCCGGACGAGTTGGCATGGCTGCGCGATGATTTAAATGGCGACGGCACAGACGACGGCAATATTCATCAGATTAGCGCACCCGGTGCCGATGGCTGTCCGGACAGAGGTTGCATCGGCTATGAGTTAATGCGTTCGCTCAATTTTAGCGATGTCCATTCTTATGCCAATGGCAGTGCGAATAGGGATGCTTGGACCGATGGCAGCGGTTGGCAGTCGATTGGTTCTTGCGGTGCTAGGGGGGATTGCCAAGCCTGGAATGGGACCTTTGAAGGCAATCATCACAGCATTTCCGATTTGTTCATTTTGGCGGATGATCGGATCAACGGTGTTGGTTTGTTTGCTGCGATGACCGGCACAGTGCGTAATCTGGATCTGTTGTCCGCGAGAGTCAGTGGTGGTCGCAGTGATCTGGGGCTTCTGGTCGGTTATGGCCGCAATGCGATTTTTGAAAATATTACGGTATCGGGGACAGTGAATGGTGGCCCGAGAGCCACTGCGGTTGGAGCTCTTGGCGGTGATGTGTCGTTTGCTATGTTGGTTCGGATCGTTGCGGAGAATGTCGCTGTCTCCGGGAATTCTCATGTCGGTGGTTTGGTTGGCGATGGTCTGAATACCAATATTAGCCATTCGCATGCATCCGGTAGTACTATTTCGGGTGGGGATCATATTGGCGGTCTGGTTGGCGATGGTAAGAACAGCCGGATTAGTTATTCTTATGCGTCCGATGTCACTGCTTCGGGGCGCAGTCACATTGTCGGTGGTCTGGTTGGCGATGGTAAGAACAGCCGGATTAGTTATTCTTATGCGTCCGATGTCACTGCTTCGGGGCGCAGTCACATTGTCGGTGGTCTGGTTGGAGAAGGTACGAATGCGAGGATTCGGCATGCTTATGTGTTCGGTGGTGTGGCCATGGGCGGAAGAGGCGGTCGTGTTGGCGGTCTGGTGGGGCATACTATGGGTGCTGAGATTGAGTATACTTATGTGGGCGGAGGAGTTGTATCCGGTGTTTTCCTTACAGGCGGATTGCTCGGTTACAGTAATAATGCAACTGTCGTTATCGCCTCCTACTGGGACAAGGAAAGTACCGGGCAGGAGCACAGTGCCGAGGGTCTTGGCTTGGGCCGGACCACGCATGAACTCCAATCTCCGACCAATTTTTCCGGGAACATCCATGATGTCTATTCGGGCTGGGCTGATTTTTGGTGTAAACCCGGCAGTGCTGATGTGCGGCAAAATCGGACACAGCCGGCAGAGGGTTTCATGCGTGTGTGGGATCTGGGTCGCTCTAATGAATATCCAAGACTCACTTGTACGATCGCGGATGACAATGACGGCGTGGACTACTTTGCCGCGGACGGGATCACTCGCCTGGATGATTGCCCGCTTGGGGTAACCGGCTGGCGTTCGGATGCGACAACGGACAATGACGGTGATGGCTGCCGCGATCGTGACGAGGATTTGGATGATGACAATGATGGTGTGGATGATTTTGAGGCGGACGGGACGACACCGAAGGACAACTGTCAGACAGTTGCCAATCGGGATCAGGCTAACAATGACGAGGATAAGTTTGGCGATGCCTGTGATGATGACGATGACAATGACAATGTGGCTGACTTTGCGGATGCTTGTCCGCGCGGGGTAACCGGTTGGCATTCGGATTCAACGACGGATCATGACGGTGATGGTTGTCGGGATAGTGACGAGGATCCGGACGATGACAATGACGGCGTTGAAGATCTGGCGGATGTGGACGGTAATAATAACGGTCTGATAGAAGTCCGCACATTGGATGCACTGGCTCTGCTACGCGATGATTTGAACGGCGATGGCATAGATGACGGCAATATTGATGATATTACAGCATCGGGTAACAGTGGTTGCCCGGCCGGGGGTTGTATTGGCTATGAGTTAATGCGTTCGCTCAATTTTAGCGATGCGAATTCTTATGAGCCTGGCAGTGCTAATCTGCGTATTTGGACAAGTGGTAACGGTTGGCAGCCGATTGGTTCTTGGACTGGAGTTTTTGAAGGCAATGCTCATACTATTTCCAATCTGTTCATTTCAGCGGAGGATGGCATCGGTGATGTTGGTCTGTTTGCTGCGCTGAGAGGCACAGTGCGTAACCTGCGTCTGCTGTCTGCCTATGTCACAGGTGGTGCAAATAATGTGGGCTTGTTGGCGGGCGATGCCACATCCGCTACTTTGGTTCGGATAGTTGTCGAAAACAGTGAGGTAGTCGGAAAGTTGAATGTCGGCGGTCTGGTTGGCTCGGCTCAAAATGCGGTGATTAAATATTCGTATGCGTCCGGTGGCACCGTATCCGGAAGGGGTTATGTTGGTGGCTTGGTCGGATACAGTCCGCTTGCACAGATTAACTTTTCATATGTATCCGTTGGTTCCGTATCAGGTAAAGGAACCGGTGTTGTCGGTGGTTTGGTAGGAGAAGGCAGTTTTTCCGTGATTAGCCATGCGTATGCGTTCGGTGGTGCCATATCCGCAAATAGGATTGTTGGCGGTCTGGTTGGAAATAATCAAGGATCTCGGATTAGTTATTCATATGCGTCCGGTGGTCCCGTATTCATATCCGGAGACTCGGACGACATAAGCGTAGGTGGCTTACTCGGTTTCGGTAATGACGACACTGTCGTTACGGATTCCTATTGGAACCGGGAAACAACCGGTCAAGCGAACAGTTTTCGTGCCCCGGGTTCGGGTCGGACCACACAGGAACTGCAGTCTCCGACCGATTTTTCCGATAACATTTATTCAAATTGGGCTAATTTTTGGTGCAGGCCCGGCAGTGGTGAGGTGATAGAAAGTTCGGCACAGCCGGCTGCCGGGTTCGTTCGTGCCTGGGATCTGGGCGGTTCCGGTGACTATCCGCAACTCACCTGTATGACCGAGGATGACAATGACGGAGTGGATTACTTTGATACGGATGGGACAACCCGGTTGGATGCCTGTCCGCGCGGAGTAACCGGTTGGCACTCGAATTCAACGACGGATCGTGACGGTGACGGTTGTCGGGATCGTGATGAGGATTTGGACGATGACAATGACGGAGTGGCTGACTTTGCGGATGCATGTCCGCGCGGAGTAACCGATTGGCGTTCGGGTCCGACGACGGACCGTGACGGTGACGGTTGTCGGGATCGTGATGAGGATTTGGACGATGACAATGACGGAGTGGCTGACTTTGCGGATGCATGTCCGCGCGGAGTAACCGATTGGCATTCGGGTCCGGCGACGGATCATGATGGTGACGGTTGCCGTGACAGCGATGAGGACACGGACGATGACAATGATGGTGTGGCTGATTTTGAGGCTGGCGGGACGACCCGGTTGGATGCATGTCCGCGCGGTGTAACCGATTGGCATTCGGGTCCAACGACGGATCGTGACGGTGACGGCTGTCGGGATCGTGATGAGGATTTGGATGATGACAATGACGGGGTCGCGGATCTTTCCGATAATTGTCTTATCGGGGAATTAGGTTGGCGTTCGGGTCCGACGACAGACAATGATGGTGATGGCTGCCGCGATGACAGCGATGAGGACATGGACGACGACAATGACGGCGTTGAAGATGCTGCGGATGCGGACGATGATAACAATGGTTTGATAGAGATTCACACGCTGGATGCCCTGGCTCTGCTGCGCGATGATCTGAATGGCGATGGTCTGGATGACGGTAATATGGGTGATATTACGGTAGTGAGTAACAGAGGCTGTCCTGTCGGGGGTTGTATTGGCTATGAGTTAATGCGTTCGCTCAATTTTAGCGATGCCGCTTCTTATGAACCGGATAGTGGTAACAGGAGTATTTGGACAAGTGATAGCGGTTGGGGGCCGATTGGTTCTTGTAGTGCAAATGATATATGCAATGCCTGGACCGGAGTGTTTGAGGGAAATGATCACACCATTTCCAATCTGTTGATTGCAGTGGATGACAGCGTCTATGGTGTTGGTTTATTTTCTGCGTTGAGCGGTGAGGTGCGCAATCTGCGTCTGTTGTCAGCGAATGTCAGTGGCGGTGCATATGATGTGGGCTTGCTGGCGGGCAATGGTCACCATGCGCGTTTTGAGAATATTTTGGTTTCGGGGACAGTGAGGAGCCGGGTGGCTGATTCTGTCGGTGCTCTGGGAGGAGATGTTAATTCAGCCGCCTTGGTTTGGACAGTTGCCAAAGATAGTGCTGTTTCCGGCGAGGGCAGCATCGGTGGTCTGGTTGGTTCCGGTCTTAATGCCGCGATTGATTATT
Organism: Gammaproteobacteria bacterium; assembly: GCA_965209035.1. Lineage (GTDB taxonomy): Bacteria > Pseudomonadota > Gammaproteobacteria > CBDBNL01 > JAAOII01 > CBDBPY01. The sequence continues at coordinate 206,161 of OZ242372.1, read as the reverse complement.
CGTATGTGGTTGGCGGTGAGGTCTCAGGGAATCTCATCGTTGGCGGTCTGGTTGGATATGGCTTGGGTGCTGCTATTAGTCATTCGTATGCACTCGACAGCGATGTCTTGGGAATAAACTATGTTGGCGGTCTGGTTGGGGATGGCAGGGAAGCCACCCTTAGATATTCGTATGTGGCCGGTAGCAATGTTTTTGGAAACAACGAAGTAGGCGGGCTGGTTGGAACCGGCAGAAATTCTGAGGTTTACCATTCGTATGTGGAAGGTAGTGCAGTCGCCGGAAATTTCAGAGTCGGCGGTTTGCTCGGATATGGCACATATTTTGAGATTGATAATTCGCATATGGTTGGTGGCAATGTCACCGGAAATGTCAGAGTGGGTGGTTTGGTTGGAAGTGGCTGGAGATCTGAGATTGACCGTTCGTATGTGGCCGGCGGCAATGTTTCCGGAGATAATGATGTCGGCGGTTTGATTGGGTATGGCGGGAGTGCCACCATTAAGGATGCATATACAGTCGGTGGCAATGTCGCCGGAAATTCCAGGGTTGGTGGTCTGGTCGGATATGGCGGAGGTGCTATCATGAAACGTTCGTATGCGGCAACAGGCACCGTATCCGGTGATGCATCCGTAGGCGGTTTGCTTGGTGGCGGTAATGACGACACTGTCGTTACGGATTCCTATTGGAACTGGGAGACAACCGGTCAAGCGAGCAGTTACGGTAATAAGGGTTCGGGTTGGACCACACTGGAACTCCGATCCCCGACCGATTTTTCCGATAACATTTATTCAAACTGGGCTGATTTTTGGTGCAATCCAAGTACAAACGAGAGCAGAGAAAGTTCGGCACAGCCGGCCGCCGGTTTCGTGCGTTTGTGGAATCCGGGCAACCGGGATCAATATCCCGCTTTGCACTGTGCACCGGGTGGGCTTGAACCTCAACGGAACATAGAAGTTCCGCATCCGCCCCTTCCAAGTCCGGTCTTTTCCAATTGGGATGGCAGAGATTCTTTAGTGGACACAAATCAGGTATTTGAAATAAGTGTGGATCTTGTTTGCGATCTTCTCTGTGAGGGTGTATCTGTTACACTTTATCAATCCGCGGATAGTCGTATTGATCCTGCCATTGATAGGCTGTTAGCCACACACAATTTACGCTCTTCGCCTTTGGCTACAACTCGGGAGATATCCGAATCTGTAACACATAACATTGCTGATGCTTACTACGCTTTTTGCATAGATTATGCTTGCACAGCACCAAAGCGGGTAACGGATAATTGTCCGGCTGTTCGCAATCCTCGTCAAGAGGATGCGGATGATGATGGGGATGGCGATCTGTGTGATTCGGATAGCATTCATATTCGTAATTCTCGTGATCTGAGATCTGTCGCCAACGATATGTCGGGAATTTATATCCTCAATGCGGATTTAAGATATACCGGTTCAGCCTTTTCAAGTATTGCTCGTTTTCAAGGCAAGTTTTATGGCAACGGGAAAAAGATTAGCGGGTTGTCCGTGCCGTTGTTTAATACAATCGGAGGCAGTGCAATAGTTGCCGACCTTGGTATCGTCGGTGGTAAAGGATTGGCAAAACTTAATGAGGGACGGATTGAAAATTCTTATACAAAACAAGGTGCGGGGGTCTATGCCAATGCGGCCAGTAATCCTTGTTCAACCGGTGTCGGCACCTACGGCGGCCTAGTGGCGGTCAACCGAGGAACGATTAGCGATTCCTATTCCGCGAGTGATGTGATGCCGGGTTCATATTATGGTTCTTCCGCGGGCGGTCTGGTCGGTTGCAATGATAGTGGTGGCACCATAGAGAGGTCCTATGCTACCGGAAGAGTGCGAGGTGTTGTTGGTAGACCCGGTACACCCGGAAGGAATGGGGCAAACGGTGCTGGTAGAAAACACGGTAACAGGCATGGCAGAAGTGGCAGCTCCGGCACTGCCGGTACTGACGGCACAAACGGAGGCGATGCCGGCGGCCTGGTGGCTATTAATGCCGGTCGTATCATGGCGGAATCCAAGGCAACTGGGACTGTGACTAGTGGTAACGGTGGCAATGGCGGTGATGGTGGCAACGGAGGTAATGGTTACAGTGGAAGAAGTGCTAATTGTAGTCGGAATGCCGGCAATGGCGGCAATGGCGGTAATGGTGGCAGCGGTGGCAGCGGTGGCAATGCCGGAAGTGCGGACGGGCTTGTCGCCGTCCATGGTATCGGTTCTCGCAGAGGTTCCATCACAGATTCTGCCGCATACGGGATAGTTGCAAGAGGTGTTGGCGGTTATGGCGGTGATGGTGGTACGGGCGGTGGCGGTGGTAGAAAAGGCGAAGGGGCTTGTGGGCACAATGATGGAAGGACCGGCAGTACCGGTTCAGCGGGCAGTGATGGTCGTTCCGGTAATCCTTCTCCCCCTCCCCGGTAATCTGTGGCAGTCTGTGCTCATAGGTCTGCCGAATCTCGATCCGGGCGGTTCGTGAAACTAAAATGCCTCATCTTTTGTGGACTATGCGGACTGTGCCTGTTCTCTGTTTTAGCTCTTGCCGCTGAGAATGCAACCGTTATTGAGAATCCTCCGGTCATCATAGAAGAAGAGGACGACACGGATCTTTCAACGGATACAGACGGTCCCGGCAGCCCCGGCACAGCGGATTATTGGCAGCGTCATTTTAGCGGTCTTTTGTTTGCGACCTATAGCGGTGTCCTTAATGAGGATAACACACGCGCGAGTACCCAAGCCAGGCTGCGTTATGACGAGGATTGGAGTTGGGGTAAGGTTGCCATGGAAGGCCGCGCCTATCGTTCCGCGGTCAAGTTTAGTTTGGAATCCGAGAATCTCAATACTCGTGAAAGAAACACATTTAGTCGCACAGTGACAGCGGACAATGTGGAACTACTGGAAGGCTATGTGGACTTGGATGCGAATTATGCCCTGTTTTCTCTGGGCCGCAAACGGGTGGTGTTCGGTCAGTTTGATCTCTTTTCGCCCGTAGATCTGGTGCTGCCCATAGACTTTAGCGGCACAACACTCAGTTACAGCAAGGTAGATAATCGCCTGCCGCAGTATGTTGCATCCGCTCAATTTTTTATACCGGGCGGTCTGGAAATTCATTATTATTATTTTCCGCAACTGCTGGTCGATCAATTGTTGGGTGAATTTAGTGGCAATGTGGAATATGCAAACGAACACAACGAAGACCAAACTGCAAGATTCTCCGCACCGAAAGATTCTTCACAACAAGCAGTGCGTGTTTTATATGTGGGTTCCCGGCTGATCGCCGGTCTCACCTATTACGAGGGCTATGGTTTTCCTATCTCGCAGTTTGAACTGTTGCGTCGCGACGGCGGTTATGTGTGTCGCGGCGGAGCGGTGAGAGCAACCATTGAGGGTTGTCTTCGGAGTATTAATACCGATGAACGATTGCCTGTCGCCGAACCGGAGCCAACTTTTAGCCCGGTGAGAGCATACGGGTTTGAACTTTCGGTTCCGATCAAGAGATATTCCCTTAAATTTGAATGGTTGCGGACATTTTCCTTGAATGATTTTGAGGTATTTGAGAGAGAAGATGCCGGGAGACCTTTCTCATTCGGAGTGAATCAATTTTATTCACAAACCATTGACTATCTGAACTGGGTTGCCAATGAGAATGACGGTAAAGCATATTTGGAAAGGATACAAGATATCTATAGCGCCGGTTTTGATTATTACTCGGACAAACTGATTGTTAATTTTAATTATTTTTGTGGGGTTTCTTTTTTTGATGAAAAGAATTATCGCGGCTATGAACTCTATGCGGCAGCCACTGAGGAAGACAACAATAACTTCATCCTTGACTGTGCTCCCGCGTTGCATATTGGGGGCAATGTGGGCGAGCAACTGCGGCATCGGGTTGGCTGGGCTTTGGGAGGAGTAGGTTTTGCCCGGGGAACAAGTTTGTATTACCAATACCGAAGTAACTTCGGGTTAACTGCGTCGGTATCTTTGGATGCCCTTGAATATATCAATGATACGGAACTTGCCGATGAGGCGATAAGCGAAGAAGATGATGCGAATACGGAAGTGGAACGGACTACCTTCTTCCTCTCAAACCTGCGTTTTGTTATCGCATATCGTTTTTAGGACATCGCCGCCGCCCCAATATTGAATCTTGCAAGATATATTTTTGATATTTTTGAATGGGCGAAAGACGGGTCAAGTGTGGCTGACGATAATTGACCGGATGGTGAGCATCATGAGGCATACATCATCCGGGCGCAGTGCCGGCTTTGTGCGATGCTTGGCAATTTTGTTTGCTTTTTTTGCATCGTTATTCTCGTTTTCGGCATGCGTGCCTTCTTACTCTTCCGGCGGTGCCGGCCCGGCACGCAATTTGTTTTCACACGCTGCTTATCATTTTGCTTTGGCCAATACGACAACAACGGCGGCATCGTCACGAAACAGAACCATGGGCATGGTCCGGCTGGAAAGCGAAGAGATGCGTGCCCGCCTGCCGCAAGATGCCGGGAATGTGACAGTAACCTATCGCTTGCTGCCGGGAGATAACGAATTGGTGACGACCTTTTTTGAAGTGAATGCATCTTCCGGCAGGTTATTGTTTAAGAGCGAATGGGCGCGCGATTTCAGTTTGGGTTATGTGGTGCATGCACTCGGTGTGCGCGAGTTTGATGTGGCGGCGGATATTTCGTATTTGAACACGGACGGGGAGCGGCAACATTGGGATTCCGTATCTGTACCGGTGCGTATTTCCGCGACAGCGCGTGCATTGGAAGCGGCGGATTTCGTCATATTTAATGGGTTTACAAGGGCCAGGACAGAACGGGTGACATTCCTTATTGATGCGAATAACCGCTCTTTTGAAGGGAGAGTGGAACTAGGATTTCACCGAATATCTCCGTTCTTTTTGCAATCAAATAAATTCAGGCGGTTTTCTACACTGTTTATAAATACTGCCCGATCAGTTGTTGATCCTACAGAGATAATTTCTTATCCGGATCTTTGGGACAGCGAGGGCATGGGCGAGAATATAACTTCTCGGCTGAATCAAGCATTAAATATCTCGGTCCTGTTGCTGTTGACAAAAAACGGAGAAAACCATCGCAATCTGTCGCTGACCTATCCGGCGGCTAATGGGATCTCTCAGGAACTTCTGGATGACATTCATACTCGGGAGGGGTCCTTACGGCATTTTGTGGCAGCCCATCCGGATGTTATTTCGGCGCAAGAGGATATTTTCAATTTGGATCCTTCGGCAAAGAGTGGGTTCGGTGCGGACTTGGAGGCGATAAGGTTTGCATTTCCATTTTTCTATCAGCGTGAGGTGGGGCAAACGGAGGAAAGGTTAGTGGAACGCCGGCGTCATTATTATGAACTCCAGGGTGCGTTGGATGAAAATGCGTCACCGCGTTCTGTAGTTTCTCGAGTAGGCGATCTTTTTGATACTCTGGGCATATACCCGGATCTTTCGAAAGAGGTGCGGGCACAGACGGGTTTGGACAGGCCGCCAACTCTTTACTTTCGGTTGCAGTCCGGATTCGACAGGTCGGGTGAGAGTGCTTACTGTTCCGGACGCTTTTATTTGGATAATCAGGGCTATCGGATTTTGTTGGGCTCCGAGGCGGATGCGGACTTTGAGGTAAATGATCTTTATGTATGTAAGGTACAGGTGTCTCTAACCGGCTTGTCGGATGACTATACGGATGTGACAACCGGTATTTTGGGCGATGTGCCGGAGCGATATGATCGCATGAGTCTTTTCTTTGGTCAAGTTGCCCGGACGAATCCGCCTGTTCCGCAGGCATGTGAGGGAAGTATTTTAGGGACGGCACCTGAGTTCGGACAATGCAATTATCGTACCCGGGTGTATATTTTCATTAGAGATCGCAACGAGCCGCCGGTATTGCGGATTGATGAGGCGACGCGTGTCAACTTCACTTATGAAGGCGATACGGGAATGGCGGATATTTTGGGTGTGTTGCCGGTTGGGGGCAAGCTGCCGCCGGCTAGGCATAACGAGACAATTTTTCTGGCGTCCTTTGAATATGAAGATGAGGATAGGAGTACCACCGGGAATATCCGGGGGCCTTTATTGACGCGCGCGCCGGAGATTGTGTCTGTGGTGCCGTCGGCTCCGGCGGGTCTGTTTTATCTCAAACTGGCGGAAAATGAGCGCAGCGGCGTTTTGTATCTTAACGGGAGTATGAGTTCGGCGATTGATTATGAGGGTCTTCCGGCGGACACGGACACCGGCTATCGGGGCTATCGGATTACATTGAGTGTGCGGGATAATAGTACATCTGCGTTGGAGACGCGGCAGACATTGGATTTGGAAGTGCGGGATTTGGCTTATGCCCCGACGAATCTTGCGTATATGCGCAGTTCGGGTGGAAATGTTTCGGAACGGTTGCCTGCGGGCGATGGTTTGGCGGAGACACAGGTTCTGTTGCCGAGTTTTGCACAGTTTGTTGCCAATGGCGGTCCTGTGTTGGGTCGTTTAACGGGTTTGGATCCGGAGAGCGGTCGTGGGACGGAGATTACCTTTCGGTATGGGGGAGTGATCTTGCATCCGGCTGTGACAAGTGCCTTGTCGTCGTCGGTGGCGTCCGGTTTGGCGGCGCGGATTGGCCGTCAGTTTGAGGTATCGGGTTCGGAGTTGCGTTTGGGCGGTTTGGATTTGCGCGTGCTGTCGGCGTATGTTCCGGGCATGCCGGGTCTGTCGGACTTGCCGTATGATTTTGGTATTCGGGTGACGGCTTATCGTGAGGGTAGTCCGCAGGCGGCGGCGAATGTGACGGTGCAGACGCGGGTGGCTGCGGAAGTGACAACAGCGGATGATGCTTTTGATTTGGGCGAGCTGCCGGCATCTTTTGAACGGGGTCTGTTGTTGGGTTCGGTGGCGGAGGGGGATGCCGTCGGTGTTGCGGTGCTTGCGGCGGATGAGACGACCTTGCGGCCGGTATCGCCGCCGGCGCCTCTGTTGTTGTCGGCATGGACAACCCAGTCGGCGGCTTCCGTGGCGGCGGGGAATACTTTGGTATATGACTTGATGGCGGCGGCGGAGTTGCGAGAGTTCATCGGCTTCATCGGTCGGACGGATGCGGCGCGGGCGGCGGCATTAAATGCGGTGTTTGGCGGCGAGCGTTTCCGCCGGGCGGATGCGGAAGCGTTTGAGTTGAATGCGGCGAATGGTGCCTTGTCTCTGCGGGAAGGTGTGATGGTAAATTTCGGTGTGCAGTCTGTTTACACCCTCTTGGTGCGTGTGACCGATGATGCGCGTGAGGCGGCGGAAGATTCCGGGTATTTGCACAGTGACTATGCGTTGGTGCGAGTTGTGGTTGCGGATCGAAATGCGGCGCCGCGCATTACGGCGTTGCGTGCGGCTTCGGTGCCGGGAGGCGATGTAGATGTGCGGCCGAGTGTCGGCGCCGGTACCGCTGCGGTGTTAGCTCGCCTGCCGGAGAACACGGCGGCGGGGACGCGTCTGGCAACTTTTATGTTACGCGATGACAATCGTCCGCCGGCGGAGAGTGTGTTTGTGGCAACCAATGACAGTGATGGCGGGTTTGTATTGGCATCTTTGGGTGAGCCGTCGCGCGATGCGGTGAGCGGTGAGTGGCTAACTCCCTATGCGGTTTCGTTGGCGGTATCGCCGGACTATGAAGCGGATGCGACTCTGACGGCGACGCAGCGTTGGACGGACGGTGGCGTCTATCGGGTTCTGCCGTTGGCAACCGGCAGTGAGATGCTTCCGTTGGCTGGCAGCGTGCGTTTGTCTGCGGAATTGGACTTAGCGGTTGAGGTTGCGAATATGAACGAAGCGATTGCGGTGAATGTGACGCGCGATGCGGCGGCGAGCGTCCTATTGCAGTCCGAATTGTTGTTGCCGGAAGATCGCGGCTTGGGTTTGATAGAAGGTCTGTATGTGCATTTGGATGATCCGGAGAGCCGCTTGTCGGTGGCGCGGCCGAGAGTGAGTTTAGAGACGGAGCCGGCTTCCTTGCGTGATGCGTTGGATTTGGTGTTTACATCGGCCGGCGAGGATGCGTTTTACTATCGGTTAAATGTGGCGGATGCGGCGGCTTTGGAGAATGCCGGTGATGGTCGTTTGTTTACGGTGACGGTGCGTGTATGGGAGAACGGGACGGGTTTGGCGTCCGAGTCGGTTTCGTTTGCGATTCGGGTGGAGGATGTGGTGTATCGGCCGGTTGTTCCGGATTTGGGCGTGGTGCGGATCAGCGAACAATTGGGACTGGACGCGATAGCAAGCCCGGGGTTGGGTATTTTGCTTGAGGGAATGTTTGATGTTGCGGCCTTGCAGCCGGATTATGACGAGTTTTTTCCGGGGACGGATGTACGTTTGGCAGATGTGGAGGCAGTGGTTCGGCCGGTGACCTTTGAGGAGTCGGTGTTTGGCGAGCGGTTGCATCGCGAAGAATTGTTTGGTTTGTTTGCGCTCGTGCCGAGTGTGGGCGGGGTTGGTGTGGATTTACGGTTGGACGAAGGACGTTTGATTGAGCGCAATTTTCTGGGGGATGTGCTGGGCTTGCCTATTCTGTTGCGGGATCCGTCGGATACGGTGGCGGCGGCTGCGGAACATTCGGTAACGACTCAGGTGCGGGTAGAAGTGTTGGCGCCGCCGGCTGCGGAAGCGTTGGCGTTTGCGGATCGCGAAGGTCGCGTGTTGCGGCCGGCGGCCTATACTCTGTTGTATGAGCAGAGTGCCTATGAGAAGGAGTTGGCCGGGGCGGCATGCGCCGGCGGGGAAGTGTCAGCGGTGCCGGATGTGCCGGCTGTTCGGGTGGATGGTCGTTGTTACCCGGCGCGATTGCTGCGGGGTCCGTCCGGTGATTTGACGGCGGTGGCGCGGCGGTCGGACGAACAGACTGGCTTGATGGATGGCGATGGGGCAGCGTTGGTTGCGGTCGATGGTCGTGCTGTTGGTTTTCGTTTGAGCGGGCCGGCTGTAAATGTATCGGCGGTGCGTGTGTCTCGTTTGGATTCTGCGGGTCGGCTGACGGTGGCGGGCGCGTATTTTGAGGATTACTTTGAGTGGGAGTTCAATGCGAGTTATCGGGTGGGTGCGGATGCTGCGCCGGTTACGGCACTGGTGCTGCGGCCGAAGTTTTATCCGGTGCGTAATGTCAGTGCGGGTGCCGATGCGGTGATTGCGGGTGCGGTCTACCCGGCTTTGGACACCTTGTCGTTGAGTTTGAATCGGCCGGCGGAGACGTTGAGTTATTTTGTGGAAGTGTTCGTTGGGGAGGGAGAGGGGGAGAATAGAACCGATGCGAGTCGGCGTGCGTTAGGTCAGATGAATGTGCGGGTGAATAGGGCGAATCTGAATGAGCCGGCGTTTGTATCGTCGTTGTCGCTGGGAGATGTTTTTCTTTCAAACGAGACGGTGACGGATGTTGATGCGAATCAGTTTGCGTTGGCGGTGAACAACCTGAGTGAGATTTTAAGTTTCACGGTGGTGAATCCGGATGCGGCGGATGCATCGGACGGTGCGCAGCGGACAGAGATTCACTTGGAGGTGATTGCCAATGCGAGTGCGGCGGCGGATGTTCCGAAATTTAACTTGCAAAGTGGCTTTGCCACCGGCAGTGAGTTGATTCGCTTGGGTGTTGCCGCCGATGCGGTGCACCGGGTGAGTTTGGGGTCCGGTCAGGTGCGTCATAATTCGACGGGTCATGGGTTTCAGATGGCGCGCAATCTGCACGGTGAGGCGGTGATTCAGGTCACGCTGCGCGAGTTCGTTGATGGCGATGCGATGTATCCGCACGCACCGGTTGTGGAGTATTATCGGATACGAGTGAATCCGGTGGCGAATCGGGTGCCGGCGGTTCCGGGTCCTTTGTTGTTGGTTGCGAACCGTTCGGCGAGCAATGTTTTTATCGGAAGCGATCGGCGGGCCGCAATTGATGAAAATCATCCCGATTTGGCGGGTTTGTTTAACTTTCAGTTTGTGGTGCGGGATGCCGATTTTTTAGAGCCGGTGCGGCAGCAGTTGCTGCTGACGGGGACGCGTGCGGTGCTCGTTCCTGCGTCGCCGCGGATCTTTATCGGCATGCCGTCTCGGGCGACGGCATTGTCCCAAAACGGCAGTTCGGCCGAAGTGCTTGTGACGCAAGGCGGTTATAGGCATCAGCCGGATTCGTTTGGAGTAGCAACTTTTAATTTGGAGTTGACGGAAACGGAGCCGCGCGGTTTTACGGATAGGAATTTCACTTATGCCGCGCAGCCGGTGATTGCGAAGATGTTTTCGGTGCGGAGCGAGAACGATCGATTGCTTGTTTGTCCGTCCGGTGGCGGCGCGCCCTGTGCGCCGGGCAGTGTGCGCCGGGGGGCGGCCTATCGTTTGCAAGAGGATTTTGGCACATCCGCGTTGGCTGCAACCGGGACCGTGCGCCGGTCGGCGATGGTGTTTGTGCATGATGCAGATCTGAGTTTTGAGCCGAACGCGCATCCGACCGTGCGCATGTTGAGAAACCACCGGCTGACACTCAACAATGGCCGTTCCACGACAAATATTGCGCATCATTTAACTTTGAATCCCACCGGGATTACCTTCACTCCGGTTGCGGGTACGAACGAGTTGCGTGTGGAATTGCCGTTGGATTTGCGAATGAGTCCGGAACTTTATACCGAATTGAATAGGGGCGACGGTGGCAGTGTCGAGTTTGATGTGGTATTTGAGGACTTCCAAGCGTCGCGAGTGACCGCGACAGCGCGTGTCACGGTGCGTATTTCGGCGACGACCACGGACGATGACAATGACGGTGTGAATGATCTTGCTACCGACGGAACTCAATTGGATGCTTGTCCGCGCGGCGAAACGGGTTGGAGATCCAATCGGACGACGGACCATGACGGTGATGGCTGTCGGGATGCCGATGAGGATCCGGACGATGACAATAATGGCTTGATAGAAATCCGCACTCTGGATGACTTGGCGCGCCTGCGCGATGATCTGAATGGCGATGGGGCGGATGATAACCGTACTGACGAGATTACCGCCGTGGGTTCCGCGGGTTGTCCGAGTTCCGGCTGTTTGGGTTACGAATTGACTCGCTCGTTGAATTTTAGTCTGGCGGCATCTTATGGGTCTAATGGGGAAAATAGCGGCAAGCAATCTACCTGGACGGATCGTGATGGCAGTGGCTGGGTGCCGATTGGCTTCTGTACATCAAATAATGTTTGCACCGCTTATACGGGTGTGTTTGATGGCCGGGATCACACGATTGCCGATCTGTTTGTTTCTGCGCATCATGATGCGATCGGAGTGGGATTATTTGGCGCGTTCAATGGTAGTCTTCAAAATTTGCATCTCCGGAATGCGCGTGTCAGCGGTGGTGCCAATGATGTGGGCACACTGGTAGGCAATGGCAGGAATGCCGGTTATGAGAATCTGTCGGTTACCGGTGGCAGTGTGATGAGTCCGTCTGCCGGCAATGTCGGCGGACTGGTTGGAGAAGCAGCAAGGGCTGATATTCGCTATGCATCTGTGTCCGGCGGAGATGTTTCCGGCAATGTTACCGTTGGCGGACTGGTTGGGAAGGGGCGAGAGGTTGATATTCGCTATGCTTATGTGTCCGGTGTAAATGTTTCCGGGAAGTTTGATAATGTTGGTGGGCTGGTTGGGAAGGGGCGAGAGGTTGATATTCGCTATGCTTATGTATCCGGCGTAGATGTTTCCGGCAATGTTACCGTTGGCGGACTGGTTGGGGATGGATATAGGTCTGACATTCGCTATGCTTATGTGCTCGGCGGAAGTGTTGCCGGCGATGATGAAGTTGGTGGGCTGGTTGGTATTGGAGGCGGGCAAGACGGTCAAATTTATTATTCTTATGTTGCCGCCGGGTTTGTTTTAGGTTCCGGTGGTGATATCGGCGGCTTGATTGGCATTGCCGATGCGCAAATCACTGTCAATGCTTCCTATTGGGATACTGAAACCACCGGGCAATTAACCAGTGCCGGTGGTGATGGGCAAAGCACGGTTCAACTACAAGGTGCTTCTTTCACAGGGATCTATGCCCTCTGGGGCAACTTCTGGTGCAATCCAAACACCGGCGAGGAAACGGAAAGTACTTCCCAACCGATCGGCTTTGTCCGCGTCTGGGATCTGGGCGAGAGTTCCCAATACCCGGCTTTGAACTGCATGCCGGGTGGTCTTTCGGCGCAAGGCAGGTAGAGGTAGAGCGGACAGGCAAGACAGCCGGGACGGGATGGAATGGAAAGGAATAAGACATCTATGCCAAGACCGATGATTGGATTCTCAAAGAAGGCAATCTGATTGCTCTAAAAGGAAAGCTGTCCGGTTTTCGCAATTCGGAGAGAACTGGGTTTGATGTGGAGATTGTGTTCAGTCTGGCGGCTTTACGGACAGCAAATTGCGATTGCATTTTCTTACACACGGAGGCGCAATATGCAAACAGTTCTTCGGTTAAGAAGTTACAGAACCTGGTAACCAAGCGCGTCGGTAATACAGGATTGCCGTTGTTTTTACAAATTCGGGACGGTGAAAAAGACTATCGTCTTCGCCTGTTCAAACAATATCAAGTGCACCCTGCGGAATCCTTTTTTGCCGAGTTGGAAGCGGAGTTCCTGTTTTTTGATTATAAGTTCCCGCTCAAGTAGCGCAACGGGATGCTTTACTCCTTGGCGGGTTTATTTTTTGATGGATTATATTTGTCTATTTCTTTAATCATCCAATTGTTTTCTTTAAAAAATTTGTTGCGGGCATACAGGCGCGCCAGAAAGCGCAGATTGGATAAGGAACCGATTTATTCTATCATTGACGCAAGATCTTCTTTCTCGGAAATGTTTGCTTCCACAAAAGAAAAAATTTCTTCTTAAATCTCGTAAAGGTCCCTCGTATGCTTTTTGGATAGGTTGAGTACATGCAATTTCTGACTCCATTCTTCCCAACGGCCGTCAACATATTTTTTAATGCCACTTTCCTCCAATGTTTCCCGACCAAGAGCTGTCATATCGAGAGGAGAATGCTCCGCGGCAATTAGTACTTGCATGGCAACACCTTTCTTATTCAAAAGCATCAACTTCAAAGTTTTGACAACAACAAGCCGCCGCTGTCTGCGTCGGTGAGAGCAAAACAGCTCACCGTCTTTCTTGCCCGTTTCATTCATCTAGCTCCACATACCGGAGACCTGTTGCCGGATCTATTTTCGACCCGTCCGACAGAACCTCCGGCTGCTTGATCTGATGACGCACAATGCCAAACTCAGAGTCCAGAACCTTTATGAGACTATGCAGGTTAACCACGGCAGTTTCTTTGGATGTCCTTGAATATTTCAATGATTACCTTGTTTTCACCGATTTGGAAGAGGAAGAGCAACAAAAAGATCCGACCAGACGCGTGGAACGGGCTTCCATATCCATCGCCAATCTGCGTCTTTCTTTTGCATATCGTTTTTAGGACATCGCCGCCGTCCAATACCTAATAAGAGACCCGTGTCATGCTTTATCCGTCCGATGATCTTTTTGTCTGTTAATGAAAAATTTTTTACGCCGACCCTCATAGGTCTGCCGAATCTCGATCCGGGCGGTTCGTGAAACTAAAATGCCTCATCTTTTGTGGACTATGCGGACTGTGCCTGTTCTCTGTTTTAGCTCTTGCCGCTGAGAATGCAACCGTTATTGAGAATCCTCCGGTCATCATAGAAGAAGAGGACGACACGGATCTTTCAACGGATACAGACGGTCCCGGCAGCCCCGGCACAGCGGATTATTGGCAGCGTCATTTTAGCGGTCTTTTGTTTGCGACCTATAGCGGTGTCCTTAATGAGGATAACACACGCGCGAGTACCCAAGCCAGGCTGCGTTATGACGAGGATTGGAGTTGGGGTAAGGTTGCCATGGAAGGCCGCGCCTATCGTTCCGCGGTCAAGTTTAGTTTGGAATCCGAGAATCTCAATACTCGTGAAAGAAACACATTTAGTCGCACAGTGACAGCGGACAATGTGGAACTACTGGAAGGCTATGTGGACTTGGATGCGAATTATGCCCTGTTTTCTCTGGGCCGCAAACGGGTGGTGTTCGGTCAGTTTGATCTCTTTTCGCCCGTAGATCTGGTGCTGCCCATAGACTTTAGCGGCACAACACTCAGTTACAGCAAGGTAGATAATCGCCTGCCGCAGTATGTTGCATCCGCTCAATTTTTTATACCGGGCGGTTTGGAGGTTCATTATTATTATTTTCCGCAACTTTTATCCGATCAACTGCTGGGCGAATTTAGCGGTAATGTTGAATATACAAACGAACACAACGAAGACCAAACGGCAAGATTCGCCGCGCCGAAAGATTCTTCACAGCAGGCGGTGCGTGTTTTATATGTGGGTTCCCGGCTGATTGCCGGTCTCACCTATTACGAGGGTTATGGTTTTCCTATCTCGCAGTCTGAACTGTTGCGTCGCGACGGCGGTTATGTATGCCGTGGCGGAGCGGTGAGTGCAACCATTGAGGGATGTACTGCGAATGTTAATACGGATGAACGATTGCCTGTCGCCGAACCGGAGCCAACTTTTAGCCCTCTGAAAGCATACGGGTTTGAACTTTCGGTTCCGATCAAGAGATATTCTCTTAAATTGGAATGGGTGCGCATCTTTTCTTTGGATGATTATAATGTATTGGAGAGGGAATCGGGTGGGAGATCTTTCTTCCCCGGGACGAGTCAGTTTTATTCACAAACGCTTGATTATCTGAACTGGGTCGCCAATGAGAATGACGGTAAAGCATATTTGGAAAGGATACAAGATATCTATAGCGTTGGTTTTGATTATTACTCGGACAAACTGATTGTTAATTTTAATTATTTTTGTGGGGTTTCTTTTTTTGATGAAAAGAATTATCGCGGCTATGAACTCTATGCGGCAGCTACTGAGGAAGATAACAATAACTTCATTCTTGACTGTGCTCCCGCGTTGCATATTGGGGGCAATGTGGGCGAGCAACTGCGGCATCGGGTTGGCTGGGCTTTGGGAGGAGTAGGTTTTGCCCGGGGAACAAGTTTGTATTACCAATACCGAAGTAACTTCGGGTTAACTGCGTCGGTATCTTTGGATGCCCTTGAATATATCAATGATACGGAACTTGCCGATGAGGCGATCGGCCAAGAAGAAGATGCGAATACGGAAGTGGAACGGACTACCTTCTCCCTCTCAAACCTGCGTTTTGCTCTCGCATATCGTTTTTAGGACATCGCCGCCGCCTCAATATTGAATCTTGCAAGATATATTTTTGATATTTTTGAATGGGCGAAAGACGGGTCAAGTGTTGCCGACGATGATGGACCGGATGGCGAGCATCGGAGCATACATCATATCCGGGTGCAGTGCCGTCTTCGTGCGACGCTTGGCAATTTTGTTTACTTTTTTTGCATCGTTGTTCTCGCTTTCGGCATGTGTGCCTTCTTACTCTTCCGGCGGTAGCGGACCGGCACGCAATTTGTTTTCGCATGCTGCCTATCATTTTGCTTTGGTCAATACGACAACAACGGCGGCATCGTCACGAAACAGAACCATGGGCATGGTCCGGCTGGAAAGCGAAGAGATGCGTGCCCGCCTGCCGCAAGATGCCGGGAATGTGACAGTAACCTATCGCTTGCTGCCGGGGGATAACGAATTGGTGACGGCCTTTTTTGAAGTGAATGCGTCTTCCGGCAGGTTATTGTTTAAGAGCGATAGGGCACAAGATTTCAGTTTGGGTCATGTGGTGCGTGTACTCGGCGTGCGCGAGTTTGAGGTAGCGGCGGATATTTCGTATTTGAACACGGGCGGTGAGCGGCGACATTGGGCTTCCGTATCTGTACCGGTGCGTATTTCCGCGGCAGCACGTGCTTTGGAAACGGAGGATTTTGTCATATTTCAAGGGTATGCGGATCCTGGGACAGTGCGGGTGACAGTTCTTATTGATGCGAATAATCGCTCTTTTGAAGGGAGAGTGAAACTAGGACTTCACCGAACATTTACGTTCTTGTTGCAATCAAATAAACATCCGTTATTTTCTACACTGTTTATAAGTAATGCCCGATCAGTCGTTGATCCTGCAGAGATAATTTCTTATCCGGATCTTTGGGACAGCGAGGGTATGGGCGAAAACATAACCTCTCGACTGAATCAAGCATTAAATATCTCGGTTCTGTTGTTGTTGACAAAAGATGGGAAAAATCATCGTAATCTGTCGCTGACCTATCCGGCGGCTAAGGGGATGTATCAGGAACTTCTGGATGATGTGCATACCCGGGAAGGGTCCTTGCGGCATTTTTGGGCGACCCATCCGGATGTTACTTCGGCACCGGAGGATATTTTCAATTTGAATACTTCGGCAAAGAGTGGGTTCGGTGCGGACTTGGAGGCGATAGGGTTTGCGTTTCCATTTTTCTATCAGCGTGAGGTGGGGCAAGAAGAGGAAAGAACGGTGGAAAGTCGGCGTCATCGTTACCAACTCATTGGCAGGTTGGATGAAAATTCTCCGCCGCGTTCTGTAGTTTCCGGAATCGGTCATCTTCTTAATACTTTGGGTATCCAAACCGGTCTTTCGGCAGCCATGCGGGCACAGACGGGTTTGGACAGGCTGCCGACTCTTTACTTTCGTTTGCAGTCCGGATTCGACAGAACGGATAATAGTGCTTACTGTTCCCGCCGATTTTATTTGGATAATCAGGGCTATCGGATTTTGTTGGGTTCCGAGGAGGAAGCAGATTTTGAGGCAAGGAGTCGTGATTACTGTAGCGTCCAGGTATCTCTGACCGGCTTGTCGGATGACTATACGGATGTGACAACCGGTATTTTGGGTGATTCGCCGGAGCGATATGATCGCACGAGTCGTTTCTCCGGTCAAGTTGCCCGGACGATCCCGTCTGTTCCGCGTACATGTACCGACAGAATTTCCGGGAGGGCACCCGAGTTTGAGCAATGCAATTATCTTGCCTGGGTGGATATTTATATTAGAGATCGCAACGAGCCGCCGGTATCGCGGATTGATGAGGCGACGGGTGTCAACTTATTCTATGAAGGCGATACGGGAATGGCGGGTGTTTTGGATGGGTTGCCGGACGATGATGGCGATCGTGTGCTCAACGGAGAGGATGCCTGCGATCCCGGCGAAACGGGTTGGAGATCCAATCGGACGACGGACAATGACGGTGAGGGCTGTCGGGACGATGGTGCCGAGGATCCGGACGATGACAATGACGGTGTGAATGATCTTGCCACCGACGGGAACACTCCATTGGATGCTTGTCCGCGCGGCGAAACGGGTTGGATATCCAACCGGACGACGGACAATGACGGTGATGGCTGTCGGGATGCGGGCGAAGACAAGGATGACGACAACGATGGGGAGCCGGATCTGACGGACAATTGTGTGTATTTTCCAAATGCGCGGCAAGACGACAATGATGCGGACGGAGTGGGCGATGCCTGTGATCTGCGGCGATTTGTCATTGACACGGGAACTTTTTTGCCGGCGGAAGGGTTCATCATCAACGGCAGTGCTGTTGAGCCGGATCCTGCGGTTGTCGCATCGATGTGGCGCCGGGACGCCGACAAGGACCGGTTGGGAAGCAGCATCGCCGCCGTGGGTGATGTCAATGGCGATGGTCGGGACGACTTTGCGCTTGGTGCACCGAATGCCGATCAAGGTCTGGGTTTTGCTGCCGGCCAAGCACGCGGCGAGGTATCTGTCTTGTTCGGCCGTGGTGACGATGCATACGGGATGCCGGATCCGCAAACGGGGGTGCGGGTGATTAACGGCGGGAGTCTTGCGCCGGCTGCGGGTGTGGTCTTTTTTGGCGGTCAAAAGGCGGATCGCTTGGGCGACGCATCCGGGCGGTTGCTTGCCGGGGTCGGCGACATTAATGGGGACAATGTCAGTGATTTTGTGATGGGTGTTCGGCATGCCGATACAAACGGAAGCAACTCCGGTGATGCCTATGTGGTTTACGGGCGTCGGGAGGGGGATTTCGGTGGTCGGGGCAGTGCCCGTGGCCGTCGTGCGTTAAATTTACAAGACTTTAATCAATCGCACGGATTTACAATGCATGGCGGAGTTTCGCCGGCCGGCGGTGATGGGCTCGGGGCGGCTGTGGCGGGCATTGGCGATATCAACGGTGATGGTGTGCCGGATTTTGCGATTTCCGCGCCGTCCGGCTTTAATGCGAATATGACGGATCCGCCTTCCAATGCGGGTCGATTGTATGTTTTTTACGGGCGCAAGGATGGCCATTATGGAATGTTGGCCGGCGGGCGTGAACGGCTTAATGCGGCGGACTTCAACCGGTCGCACGGGTTTATTCTTTTCGGAGATACTGCGGTGGAAAATGGGAATGTGGTCGGAGAGCACTTGGGGGCATTCGTTGCGGGTGTGGGTGATATCAACGGCGATGGCACGGACGACTTTGCCGTCAGCAGCGGTGCGGTTCACAATGTGCCTGCGGGGGGAATTGCGAACAGAACAACCCGGGTGTATGTGATTTACGGGCGTGAAGGGGGATCTCATGGCTCACTTCATGGCTCACTTCATGGCTCTTTGGCGAACAATCCGGCGGCGGGCACAGCAACGCGGATTCTGCGAACAGAAACTCTGTCCGCGTCCGCGGGGTTCGTCATAGAATCAACACAAGCCGGTGATCATGCGGGGGAAGTCATCACGGGTCTTGGCGACATTAACGGTGATGGCACGGCGGATTTTGCCGTTTCGGCTGCGCGTGCCGGTTACGATGGGGGTGACAGTAGGCGCGTGCGCGAAGGTCTGTTGTATGTGATTTATGGCAACCGCAGTCATGGGCGTCGGACGGCAAGAAACGGCATCCATCGGTCGGTGTTGGCACCGGCGACCCTGGCGTCGGCAGCCGGTTTTATTGTGCGCGGGGAGGAGACCAATAGCCGTTTGGGCGTTTCGGTTGCGAATCTCGGCGATATTAACGGTGATGGCACGAACGATTTTGCGGTGGGTGCTTCCGAATATGCGGATGGGCAAGGTCGTTTGTATGTGATTTATGGTCGACGGGATGTGGGCTACGGCGTGTTGGATCCGGTGACCGCGCGGCGTTTGTTGGATCTGCAACACTTTAATGCCTCCCAAGGATTTGTCGTATCGACGCGCGGCGGTATGTTCTCGCAGGGTCTTGGGTATGCGGTTGCGGGTGTGGGTGATCTCAACGGTGATCGGGTTCGGGATTTTGCGGTGGGTGCACCGGGCCCCGGTGGCAACAGGGTGTATGTGATTTATGGTCGCCGTGACACAGCCGGCAGGTGGCTGAGACCGCGCTGAGACGATGCCTCTTGTTAATTTCAAGAGATGTTAAAAAACTAAGGAGTTCTTGCCGAAGGCGAGCGAACCATATTTTTTATACATCGATCTTTTCCCTTTACAATAGAATAAATTTAATTTATTTTTTAAAAGAGGTGATGATATGAAATTCAAAACGAATCATCATAAAGTTGCCATCAGATGCTTTCGGGGTCCGGGCGGTTCGTGAAACTAAAATGTCTTATTTTTTGCGGACTATGCGGACTATGTCTGTTCTCTGTTTTAGCTCTTGCCGCTGAGAATGCAACCGTGATTGAAAGTGCTCCGGTCATCATAGAAGAAGAGGACGGCACGGATCTTTCAACCGGCACAGACAGCCCCGGCACAGCGGATTATTGGCAGCGGCATTTTAGTGGCATTCTGGTTGCGACCTATGCCGGTATCATTGATGAGGTTAACACGCGTGCGAGTACCCAAGCCAGGCTGCGTTATGACGAGGATTGGAGTTGGGGGAAGGTTGCCCTGGAAGGTCGTGCCTATCGTTCCGCGGTCAAGTTCAGTTTGCGATCCGAGAATATCAATACTAATGAAGGAGAAACATTTAGTCGCACAGTGACGGCGGACAATGTGGAACTACTGGAAGGCTATGTGGACTTGGATGCGAATTATGCCCTGTTTTCTCTGGGCCGCAAACGCGTGGTGTTCGGTCAGTTTGATCTCTTTTCGCCCGTAGATCTGGTACTGCCCATAGATTTTAGCAGCACAACACTCAGTTACAGTAAGGTGGATAATCGCCTGCCGCAATATGTGGCATCCGCCCAATTTTTTATACCGGGTGGTCTGGAAGTGCATTATTATTATTTTCCGCAACTGTTGGTCGATCAATTGTTGGGCGAGTTTACCGGCAATGTGGAATATGCAAACGAACACAACGAAGATCAAACGGTAAAATTTGCCGCACCGAAAGATCCTTCACAACAAGCGGTGCGCGTTTTATATGTGGGTTCCCGGCTGACTGCCGGTTTCACCTATTACGAGGGCTATAGATTTCCAATCGCGCAGTTCGAACTGTTGCGTCGCAACGGCGACTATGTGTGTCGCGGCGGAGCAGTGAGAGCAACGATTGAAGGCTGTATTCGGAGTATTAATACGGATGAACGGTTGCCTGTCGCCAGGCCGTCGCCAACTTTTAGTCCGAACACAGCATACGGTTTTGAACTTTCGGTTCCCATCAAGAGGTATGCCGTTAAGTTTGAATGGGCGCGCACCTTTTCTTTGGATGATTATAATGTCTTGGATCGGGAATCGGGCGGTAGAGAGTTCTCCCCCGGGACGAGTCAGTTTTATTCACAAACAATTGACTATCTGAACTGGGTTGCCAATGAGAATGACGGTAAAGCCTATTTGGAAATTATAGGTGATATCTATAGTGTCGGTTTTGATTATTACTCGGATAAGCGGATCGTTAATTTTAATTATCTTTGCGGGGCCTCTTATTTTGATGAAAAGAACTATCGCGGCTATGCGCTCTATGCGGCAGCTACCGGTGATACGATGAACTTCGCCCTTGAGTGTTTTCCCGCTTTGCATATTGCGGGCAATATGGGCGAGCAACTGCGGCATCGGGTTGGCTGGGCTTTGGGAGGAGTAGGTTTTGCCCGGGGCACAACCTTGTATTACCAATACCAAAGCGACTTTGGGCTCACGGCGGCGGTATCTTTGGATGTTCTTGAATATATCAATGATACCGATCTGGTCGATGAGGCGATTGACCAAGAAGATGATGCGAATACGGAAGTGTTCCGGACCTCCTTCTCCGCCACAAACTTGCGCCTTGCTCTCGCATATCGTTTTTAGGACATTGTGCCGTCCCGGCATCTTATTCCATCGGATATTTTTGAGTAGGTACAAGACAAGTCGAGTGTTGCTGCCGATGATGGACCGGATGGCGAGCATCGGAGCATACATCATATCCGGGCGCAGTGCCGTCTTCGTGCGACGCTTGGCAATTTTGTTTACTTTTTTTGCATCGTTGTTCTCGCTTTCGGCATGCGTGCCTTCTTACTCTTCCGGCGGTGGGCCGGCACGCAATTTATTTTCGCATGCTGCCTATCATTTTGCTTTGGCCAATACGACAACAACGGCGGCATCGTCACGAAACAGAACCATGGGCGTGGTCCGGCTGGAAAACGAAGAGGTGCGTGCCCGCCTGCCGCAAGGTGCCGGGAATGTGACGGTAACCTATCGCTTGCTGCCGGGAGATAACGAATTGGTGGCGACCTTTTTTGAAGTGAATGCGTCTTCCGGCAGGTTATTGTTTAAGAGCGATGGGGCACAAGATTTCAGTTTGGGTCATGTGGTGCGTGTACTCGGTGTGCGCGAGTTTGAGGTGGCGGCGGATATTTCGTATTTGGACAGGGACGGTGAGCGGCGACATTGGGCTTCCGTATCTGTACCGGTGCGTATTTCCGCGGCAGCGCGTGCCTTGGAAACGGAGGATTTTGTCATATTTAATGGGTTTACAAGGGCCGGGACAGAACGGGTGACAGTGGTTGTTGAGACGAATAACCGCACTTTTGAGGGAAGGGTGGAACTAGGGTTTCCTCTAATGTTTTCGTTCTTTTCGCTATCAAAGAAAGATCCGTTACTTTATTCGCTGTTTAGAGATAATGCTCGCTCAGTTGTTTATCCCACAGAAGCTATTTTTCAGACAGATTTTTGGGACAGCGAGGGCATGGGCGAAAACAGAATCTTTCGGCTAAATCAGGCCTTAAATATCTCGATCCTATTGCGGTTGACAGAAAACGGAGTAAATCATCGCAATCTGTCGTTGACCTATCGAGCGGCTAAGGGGATGTCTCGGGAACTTTTTGATGACATTCATACCCGGGAAGGATCCTTGCGGCATTTCTTGGTGACTCATCCGAATGTGACCTCGGCACCGGAGGATATTTTCAATTTAGATCCTGCGGCAAAGAGCGGGTTCGGCGCGGATTTGGAGTCGATAAGGTTTGCGTTTCCATTTTTCTATCAGCGTGAGGTGTTGCAAACGGAAGAAAGGATAGTGGAACGCCGGCGTCATCATTATGAACTCGTAGGTATGTTGAATGAAAATGCGCCACCGTATTCTGTGGTTTCCGGCGCCGGCAATGTTCTTCGTACCTTGGGTATCCAAACAGATCTTTCGGCAGCCATGCGGGCACAGGCGGGTTTGGACAGGCCGCCGACTCTTTACTTTCGTTTGCAGTCCGGATTCAACAGAACGGATAATAGTGCTTACTGTTCCCGCCGATTTTATTTGGATAATCAGGGCTATCGAATTTTGTTGGGTTCCGAGGAGGAAGTAGATTTTGAGGCAAGGAGTCGTTATTACTGTAGCGTCCGGGTATCTCTGACCGGCTTGTCGGATGACTATACGGATGTGACAACCGGTATTTTGGGCGATGTGCCGGAGCGGTATGATCGCAAGAGTCTTTTTTTTGGTCAAGTTGCCCGGACGAATCCGCCTGTTTCGGGTGCATGTAGCGGAGGTATTTTAGGGACAAGACCGGAGTTTGAGCAATGCAATTATCTTGCCTGGGTGGATATTCAAATTCAAGATCGCGACGAGGCGACGGTATTGAGTGCCAATGAGGCAACGGGTGTCAACTTATTCTATGAAGGCGATACGGGAATGGCGGGTGTTTTGGATGGGTTGCCGGACGATGATGGCGATCGTGTGCTCAACGGAGAGGATGCCTGCGATCCCGGCGAAACGGATTGGAGATCCAATCGGACGACGGACAATGACAAAGACGGCTGTCGGGATGCGGGCGAAGATACGGACGATGACAATGATCATGTCCCCGATACGACAGATGCGTTTCCTCGGGATGCCTGTGCGAGCACCGATACGGATCAAGACGGTAATCCGGATAGCGTGGTTGCCGGTTGTCAAACAGACTTGATGGCGGACTCGGACGATGACAATAATGGCTTGATAGAAATCCGCACTCTGGATGACTTGGCGCGCCTGCGCGATGATCTGAATGGCGATGGGGCGGATGATAACCGTACTGACGAGATTACCGCCGTGGGTTCTGCAGGTTGTCCGAGTTCCGGCTGTTTGGGTTACGAATTGACCCGCTCGTTGAATTTTAGTCTGGTGGCATCTTATGGGTCTAATGGGGAGAACAGCGGCAAGCAATCTACTTGGACGGATCGTGATGGCAGCGGATGGGTGCCGATTGGCTTCTGTACATCAAATAATGTTTGCACCGCTTATACGGGTGTGTTTGATGGCCGGGATCACACGATTGCCGATCTGTTTGTTTCTGCGCATCATGATGCGATCGGAGTGGGATTATTTGGCGCGTTCAATGGTAGTCTTCAAAATTTGCATCTCCGGAATGCGCGTGTCAGCGGTG
Source organism: Gammaproteobacteria bacterium (assembly GCA_965209035.1). Classification (GTDB taxonomy): domain Bacteria; phylum Pseudomonadota; class Gammaproteobacteria; order CBDBNL01; family JAAOII01; genus CBDBPY01. The sequence continues at coordinate 182,487 of OZ242372.1, read as the reverse complement.
GTGCCAATGATGTGGGCACACTGGTAGGCAATGGCAGGAATGCCGGTTATGAGAATCTGTCGGTTACCGGTGGCAGTGTGATGAGTCCGTCTGCCGGCAATGTCGGCGGGCTGGTTGGGGATGGCGAGGATGCTGATATTCGCTATGCTTATGTGTTCGGCGGAAGTGTTGCCGGCGGTGATGAAGTTGGCGGGCTGGTTGGGTCTGGTGCGAATGCCAGTATTATCTATGCCAATGTATCCGGCGTAAATGTATCCGGTGATGTTGCTGTTGGCGGACTGGTTGGGGATGGCGAGGGTGCTGATATTCACTATGCGTATGTGTCCGGCGGAGATGTTTCCGGCAATGTTACCGTTGGCGGACTGGTTGGGGATGGCGAGGGTGCTGATATTCGCTATTCTTATGTGCTCGGCGGAAGTGTTGCCGGCGATGATGAAGTTGGTGGGCTGGTTGGGAAGGGGCGAGAGGTTGATATTCGCTATGCTTATGTGTTCGGCGGAAGTGTTGCCGGCGGTGATGAGGTTGGCGGACTGGTTGGGGATGGATATAGGTCTGACATTCGCTATGCTTATGTGCTCGGCGGAAGTGTTGCCGGCGATGATGAAGTTGGTGGGCTGGTTGGTATTGGAGGCGGGCAAGACAGTCAAATTTATTATTCTTATGTTGCCGCCGGGTTTGTTTTAGGTTCCGGTGGTGATATCGGCGGCTTGATTGGCATTGCCGATGCGCAAATCACTGTCAATGCTTCCTATTGGGATACTGAAACCACCGGGCAATCAACCGGTGCCGGCGGTGATGGGCAAAGCACGGTTCAACTACAAGGTGCTTCTTTCACAGGGATCTATGCTCTCTGGGGTAACTTCTGGTGCAATCCAAACACCGGCGAGGAAACGGAAAGTACTTCCCAACCGATCGGCTTTGTCCGCGTCTGGGATCTGGGCGAGAGTTCCCAATACCCGGCTTTGAACTGCATGCCGGGTGGCATTTCGGCGCAAGGCAGGTAGAGGTAGAGTAGAGGCAGAGCAGGCAGCAGAACAGATGGGGCGGGACGGAACGGAATTAAAACATCTGTTCGCTCGGTATCTTAACTTGAAATCTGTTGGCAAGCCCAGGGTCGTTTACATTAACGAATACGCTGACTTAAAAGGATGCCAGGGTCAGTTTCAAATCGCATTATTCCTATTTTCTATTCATACCAAATGTCTGTGAACAACTCTTGAGCAACTCTCGCCGGTTTAGTTCGCTTAAGACAAAAACACGCAGAGTCCAAAACTCTCGCGTCACCATCCGGTTCCCGGTTCTTCGTCGATACAATTCTCAACCAGAATCCAAAACCGGGTGGGATGATACAAATAAGGACAAGAGTGATCCTCTTTGTTATAATGTTGAAATGAAGACGGATTCTCTGTTCATTATTTTGCGAGGCAGCGGAGATGCGGCAGGGATGCAAGGAATATGCGGAGCCAAATACCGAGCAGAAACGGATGGCAAAATACTTAATGAACAAATCTTATGTGTGCAATTTTAGAGACAATTAAATGAACGGCTTGGCGGAAATCCTGGCTCTGCTGGCACTTAACGGCGGCATCTTTGCTTTTGTACCGGACGGTCCCAATAGCGAATCCTTTGGAGAGAGCGAACTATTCCCCGCCCCTGTGGCGGCCTTTCATACCGATGGGTTTGTGACAGGCTATCGGGAGACCAAACACGATGTTTTTGGCAGGCAAGAATTAGTGAACCTGGATCTGGCGAAAGGGTTTTCTATCAGAAGATGGTATTTTGGCGGGACAAGTGCCGTGGAGATCGGCGGCAGGGCGGGGATTTACCATCAGTTTGTTTATAACGAAGAGGCGAACGAAAACAGAGACTTGCCATCGAATGAGCTCACACTATTGGGGCGCGAATACTTGGTTGCGGCAAATGTGGGCTATCTGACAAACGGTTTGGCTTTGCGTCTGATCTGGGAAGCGGACCGGCGGGAAACCGAAGAGGAGTTTTTAACCGAAGATAATGATATTGCTTGGCTTGGCGGGGATTCTGTGCGGCTGTTTTTGGGGGATGTCAGCCGGGCGGCGCGTTATTATTTTTCTTACGGGCGTTTTGAGAATTTGGAAACTTCGGCGGGAGAGAACCTAAAACAAGATTTTGGTTACTGGGGTTTTGATGCCAGATTCGGAGACGGGTCGGGCGACTTGAAACTTGTTTTGGGGGGCGAGCAGCGCGGCTATGCTTATAACAACTGGGGTTTTTCCACAAGGCTGCGCATCGGCTTGGAACGCTCTAAGGCACCCATACTCGGTTGGCGACTGCTGTTGGATTGGAGCACGGGAGAGTCCGATTATGCCGCAAACTACGACACCAAGACAGAAACCACGGGCTTGTTGTTTCAACATTTGTTTTAGGGACCAGGGGTGAAAGATTCGCAGCCTCTTTTGGTTGTTCTTACGGGTGCGGGAATTTCCGCCGAGTCCGGTATCAAAACATTTCGCGCTGCGGACGGTCTTTGGGAAGAACATCCCATAGAAGAAGTGGCAACCCCGGAGGCATTTGCCGCCGACCCCGATAAGGTGCACCGATTTTATAATGCGCGCCGAAACGAACTGGGTAAGGTTTTGCCAAATCCCGCACATCATGCATTGGGAGAGTTGGAAAAAGAGTTGGGCGATAAGATGCTGATCATTACGCAGAATATAGACGATTTGCACGAGCGCGGCGGCAGTCAACGCGTCATCCACATGCATGGCGAACTTTACAAGATGAAGTGTAACTCTTGTGCCGGAAAGTTTGATTGCAAGCAAGATATGGATACAAAAAATAACTGCCCGGGTTGCGGTCGTGCGGGCGGTTTGCGACCGGATATCGTATGGTTTGGAGAAATGCCTTACCAGATGGAGCGCATTGAACAGGCACTGCGGGGGCGGGGTGGCAAGATTTTTTTGGCAATCGGCACTTCGGGCAGCGTGTTCCCGGCGGCCGGCTTTGTGTTACAGGCAAGAGCGGCCGGCGCTCTGTGTTGTGAAGTTAATACCGAGCCATCGGCAATGCGTGACTATTTTCATTTGGCATATGAAGGAGAAGCGGGCAAGGAAGTGCAAAAATTTGTCACGGATTTCCCCCAATTAAAAAAGCAGTTGAAAGACAACCGGTAGCAAAGTAATAGCGTAACAACCGCCGAGTGATCCCCGGCTGTTTTTAATTCAGTGCCTGCGGGGGGGGGGGACAAATGCAAACCGCAAACCGAACAGAAATGAAACCCCGACCAAACATCAACCAGCCACCAACCAAACCCCGACCAACCCCCGACCAAACCCCGACCAAACCCCGACCAAACATCAACGAAACCTCAACGAAACCCCGACCAAACCCCGACCAAACCTCAACCGAACATCAGCCGGGATCTTTTATGTGTTCTTTTGGGTGATTTTATAGTTTCTTTTTTTTCTCGGCAGAAACAACTACAAAGTAACTACAAAGTAACTACAAGGTAACTAGGCAACTACGCAACTACCGAACGAGATTTTCGGAACCAAAGAAAAGAGACCAACAAGGCACTGACGGTAATCAGCGGAAATATCTCGGTGAGACCGCCGCCGACTGCGTAGATCACCATCACCGCCAGGGCCGAACCCACCATAAATAACGCATTGAAGATATTATTGGCGGCAATGACTCGGGAACGCTCTTCGGGCTTGGCGAGACTAATCAAAACGGTAAACAGCGGAATGACATAGAAGCCGCCAAACAAACTGATCAAGAAAAAGTCAAGCGATAGTCTGATGCCATGGAAGTTTGTTAGGAATGCGACCAGCGTAACATAATCATCCGCACTCAGTGACAGGAGCGCGTCCGGGTTGAATTGGCGCATGGCAAGGATCAGATCCAAACTTAAGATCGCCATAAAGAGTGCCGCGATGCCGGCATACTTGGAGGTGGGTTTGTTCTTAAGCACAATGCCGGTGATCAGAGAACCGCAGGCAATCCCTGTCGCAAACATCACCATAAAAAAACTCACCGAGATGTCTTCCAATTTAAGTTGTTGCTCCGTAAGAATGGGGATTTGAGTCAGAAGAACCGAGCCGACAAACCAGAACCAGGAAACTCCCCAAAGATACGGACGATATTGCGGTTGGCGTCCGTATATTGTCCGCATCAGGCGAATGGTTGCGCCAACTGGCTCGTATGAAAGACGCGTTTGCCGGTTTGCCGGCTTGTTGGCCTGCGGAGGCAGGTCCGGTGTATTTGCATCGGGATACGGCGGTGCCTTGGGGATGAACTGACTGCTCACATAACCGATAATCGCATATGTAAGCAGAAGGGTCGAAATCCGTACCTCATATTGTTCCAGGGTGGCGGCATAGGCGCCGATTAAGGTCCCGGCAATGATGGCAACAAAAGTGCCGGCACTGACCAGGGCATTACTGTTCACCAATGCAGACGGCGGGACATGCTGCGGAATGATGCCGTATTTTAAGGGACCAAAAAAAGTGGACTGGACGGACAACAGAAAAACAACGAACATCAGTGCGGGGATATTGCCGAGAAAGAGAGCGGCGGCTGCCAGACAAACAATAAAAATTTCCGTCAATTTAATATGACGAATGAGGACAGTCTTGTCATAGACATCGCCCAAACTTCCGGCAATGGCGGCAAACAGAATAAAGGGCAGTATGAACAGAGCCTGGGTGAGATTGACCAGGATACCGCTTAGCTCGGATTTCCCCTCCAATAACTTGTATACCAGGATGACGGCAAAAGCACTTTTGTAGACATTGTCATTGAAGGCACCGCAGAATTGCGTCCAAAACAGGGGCGCCAGTCGGCGGCTAAACGCCAAACTTAAAAATCTTTGATTGGGGTTGGGATTGGGATTTGGATTTGGATGCTTGGCGGGCTTCTCTGCCGGAGAGTGTTTGTCTTGCATGTGGAATTTATTTTATGGCTAATTTTTTTGCAAGATACTGATTGTTGCCTGTTTTTGCGATGCGGGATAATCGGGATAATCGGGTGTGTAATGCAGTCCCCGGCTCTCCTTGCGGCCGATGGCCGCGTCCGTGATGAGTTTGGCGCAGAGAGCAAGGTTACGCAGTTCCAAAAGATCGCGACTGACACGGTAATTGTTGTAGTATTCTTTAATTTCCGATTGAAGAAGGTCTATGCGGTGGCGGGCGCGTTCCAATCTTTTGTCGGTGCGGACGATACCGACATAATTCCACATGAATCTGCGGAGTTCATCCCAATTATGATTTATGATAACTTCCTCGTCGGAGTTTGTAACCCGGCTTTCATCCCATGACGGCGAAGGACTCGGCACGGGGATCTGCGCCAGAGTCCGATCAATATTTTGGGCGGCGCTGCGTGCCATCACAAGGCATTCCAACAGTGAGTTGCTTGCCAAACGATTTGCCCCATGCAGACCAGTGTAGGCGGTTTCGCCGATTGCATAAAGATTTTGAATGTCCGTTTGCCCCTTCATATCTGTGATAATGCCGCCGCATATATAGTGCGCCGCCGGCACAACCGGGATAGGCTCTTTGGTGATGTCTATTCCGTATGTCAGGCAATTTTGGTAGATGTGCGGGAAATTTTTAATAATCTCTTTTGCCGGTTTATGCGTGATGTCCAGCAGGACGCAATCCAAGCCGTTTCGCTTCATTTGATCGTCAATCGCGCGTGCGGTAATATCGCGCGGCGCCAGGTCACCGCGCTGATCGTATTTTTCCATAAAGGCGGATCCGTCCGGCAACAGCAGACGCGCGCCTTCGCCGCGCAGTGCCTCGCTAATGAGAAAAGATTTTGCCTGCGGGTGATACAGACAAGTCGGATGAAACTGATTAAATTCCATATTGGCAATACGACAGCCGGCTCTGTATGCCATGGCGATACCGTCTCCGGTGGCACCGTCCGGATTCGTGGAGTACAGATATACCCGGCTGGCACCGCCGCAGGCAAGCACAGTGCAACGGGCGTTGAATACCGATACGCTTTTCTTGATGGCATTAAAAACATAGGCGCCTTTACAGCCTCGGTGATCCTGTATCAAGTTAATTGCCATGTGATGTTCCAATATTTGAATACCCGGTTCTTCCAAAATTCGGTGATACAGGGTATCCGCCAGTGCTTTGCCGGTTTGATCGGCGGCATGTAAAATCCGTCTTTGGGAATGACCGCCTTCCCGGTGGAGATGTGCTTCGCCGCTTTTTGGACGCAGAGACAAAGGAAAGCCAAGTTCCACAATTTCTTTAAGTGCCGAACGGGCGTTGCTTAGGATGAAACGAACCGCCTTATCATCACACAGCCCCGCCCCGGCTTTGATCGTATCGCGGATATGCTGCTCGGGCGTCTCTTCTGCCCAGGCCGCGGCAATGCCGCCTTGAGCCCAGTAGGTGGAACTTTCTCTAAAAGAGGACTTGCAGAGCATCAGGACAGTTCTGTTGCGTCGGGCAAGGTGCAGTGCCAACTGCATTCCGGCCGCGCCCGTGCCTATGACGAGAACATCAAACTTTTTCATACGCGTTTATCTTGTGCGGGCCCCGTGCGGGTCCTGCGCGGGCATGCGGATGGGGCCGGGGGCGGGAAGCGGAAGCCTCGCTTTTGCTCGTATCACAAGCGAGTCCCGGGCACCCGCCGCAATACGATAAGAAGCAGCCAAAGCGATCATGGCCGCATTGTCGGTGCAGTATTCCGGCGGCGGGAAAAAGAGACGGTAATTCTCCCCCCCCGAGAACTTGCGCGCCGTTTCTCTGAGATACAAATTGGCACTGACGCCGCCGACTATGACAATATTTTTCATTCGGAGTGTTTCCGCCAATAAGAAAGTTTTTTCCAACAGACTTTGAACAATCGTCATTTGAAAGCCTGCGGCCAGGTCGGCCTTCTGTCGGGGAGTCAGTGCTCCGACAGTGCGTGAGAAGGGTCTTTTTACATTTGGCGCGGACTCCTGTTCTTGCGGATGGGGAGAATTGGATGCTTTGCAGATCTTCCGTGCGAGATAAAGTACCTGGGTTTTGAGACCGCTGAAACTAAAATTGTAATCCTGACGATGCTGATGACCCCTGCGATGACGCATGGGAACAGTCAACCCGTATGCCTTCGGGTTCCCTTTTCGGGCGAGTTCTTCCAAATGCTTCCCGCCGGGATAGGGCAGACCAAGCAAACTTGCCACCTTGTCAAAGACTTCGCCGGCCGCATCGTCCAAACTTTCGCCGTAAAGAACATACTTGCCGGCTTCTTGTGCCAGAATTAACTGCGTATGCCCGCCGGATACTAGCAGCGTTAAGTAGGGAAAAGACGGAGCGTCTTTTGCCAGCAGAGGAGAAAGGATATGCCCTTCCAGATGATGAATGCCGACGGCAGGAACAGACAAGCCGTACGCGAGACAGCGGGCAAACGATGCTCCCGTCATCAAGGCGCCGATCAAACCGGGTCCCATCGTATAGGCTATGTGAGTAATCTCTGCTTTGGTTTTGTTTCCTTTTTGCAGGCAGAGTTTTAGCAACGGGAGGAGGCGTTGCAGATGGTTGCGTGCCGCAAGTTCCGGCACCACGCCGTCATATAAAGAGTGAATGTCGGCTTGAGAAAACAAACAATGGGAGATGAGGCGAGTGCCGTCATGCAATGCCAGGGCGGTCTCGTCGCAGGATGTCTCCACAGCCAGAATTAACTGTGACCGTTCCCGCCTGTGCGCCGGTGTGTTATTCGGCGGGTTGTTCAATGTTCTGTTTAATGTTCCGTTCAATGTTCTGTTTAATGTTCCGTTCAATGTTCTGTTCAAAGTTCTGTTCAAAGTTTCGTTTAATGTTCCGTTCAATGTTCCGTTTAATGTTCCGTTCAATGTTCTGTTCAAAGTTTCGTTTAATGTTCCGTTCAAAGATCAACGAGAAATTAAATATGCGGGACGGTGACGGTCAAAGATCAATGATACAAACATCGCCGACAACTCACTATAATGTTTTTTATGAACGCAGAACGCACACACAAAATCGGCAACCCCCCGAAGATTTCTATGATTGCAATCGGTAACGAACTTCTGGTGGGCAGCACACGGGATATTAACATATTTGAATTGGGAAGTCGGGCGACGCGTTGGGGGCTGGAACTTGCGGAAGCATGTATCATTCGCGATGACAAAGAGTTAATCATAAAAACTGTCCGCGAACAATCAAAAAACTACGATTATGTGTTTACAAGCGGCGGCATAGGTCCTACGCACGACGATATCACAGCCGATGCCATTGCCGCAGCCTTTTCTGTTTTACCGGAACGGAATGCGGAGGCGATGCGCGTCATGGAATCGAGGGAATCGAGGACCGCCGCACGCGGCAAGCGTCCGTCCGCAGGTGCGAGTAAAATGGCGATGATCCCGCGCGGCGCAACTCTTATCCCCAACCGGGTGTCGGCTGCCCCGGGTTTTCGTTTGGGCAATGTCTTTGTGTTGGCGGGTGTGCCGGTCATTTTTTCCGCGATGTTAGATGAGATAGGGAAAGAACTGAGCACCGGCAAGCCGTTGCATTCTCGCACAGTCACCGTGCTGGCAGGTGAAAGTCATATTGCGTCCAAACTGACCGAAATGCAAGCAGAAAACCCGGAAGCGGAAATTGGCAGTTATCCCCAACAAGACAGCAACGGCAATTACTTTGTTAAGGCGGTTTGGCGTTCTTATGACGAACGGACGGTCTGCGAAGAGGTTGCCAAATTCAAGGAATGGCTGGCGGCTGCGGGAATTGAATATTTGGATTAAAGAAAAAGCAATCACGGCAAACTGACGGTTGTTGCAATATTAACGCGGGGCTGTTGTCGTACCGAGCCGGGCATTACGGACCTGCGCGATAAAGTTGGCAATTTTTTGCTTGTCTTTAATTCCCATATTCATTTCCTCCCCCATTCCAGTGTTCATTCCCATTCCCGAGATCTTGTCCGCTTCCACACCGCTGCTGACATCTACCGCATAGGGCCGATAAGTTCGCAGAAGTGCGCCCACATTATCCGGGTTTAGACCGCCGGCGATGATCGTCGGTTTGGGCAGGTCCCGCGGAATTTGTGCCCAATCAAAAGTTTTGCCGCTCCCGCCGTAATCGTGCCTATCCAAGTTTGGATCCGAGTTTGGATCCGAGCCCGGTCCCGAGTTCGCCGTATCCAATAAAAACGCGGCCGCGGACGGATAACTGAGCGCCTCTTGCTTTATCCGATCTTGCGACAGGGCGCGAATGCTTTTGATGTAAGGCATGCCAAAGGAAGCGCAGAACTTTTCGGACTCGTCGCCGTGAAACTGCAAAATATCCGGTCGGACAATTTTTAAGATGGTTTCAACAAACGAGGCACTCGGGTTGACCAGGACAGCAACCGCGGAAGTGAAGGGTGGCAGTGCATTGCGAATCTCGGCCGCCTGTGCCGGTGTCACATTACGGGGACTGGCGGAATGGAATATTAACCCGATAGCGGAAGCGCCAAGCATCGCGGCATAACGGGCTTTTTCGGCTTCCGTGAGTCCGCAAATTTTTATTTTTACCGCCACCGAGTCACTGTAACCATAACAGAGTAATTTTTATGTTTTGTGTCCGGGATGAACATAAAAAACACCGGCAATTTAGGTTCTAATCCCGATGCCTTTTGCGAGCATATACCAACATGCCGAGAACAAGGCAATGGAAAAGAAGCAGATGATACCAAACGAGTACAGGAGAGGAATATCCGTGACCCCCAGAACACCATAGCGAAACGCGTTGACCATGTAAAGAATCGGGTTCAGTAATGAAACCTTTTGCCAAAAACTCGGCAGCAGATCTATGGAATAAAAAATACCGCCAAGATAAGTAAGCGGGGTGAGAACGAAGTTGGGGATGACTGTGACATCATCAAAACTTTGGGCGTAAATGGCGTTGATCATGCCCATGCAAGCAAACAAAACGGAAGTTAATATCACCACCCAGATAATCGTGCCGATACTATGGATGGATAATTCGGTAAAAAACAGGGACAACAACAAAACAACAATCCCGACCAGGATGCCGCGCAGGGCACTGCTGAGGATGAACCCCAACAAAATAATGACCGGTGGTGTGGGCGAAACAAGAAGTTCTTGCAAACTGCGTTGAAACTTTTCCCCGTAAAAGGACGAGACAACATTGCTGTAAGCGCCGGTAATGATTGAAAGCATGACAAGTCCGGGAACGATGAACTGCATATAAGAGAACCCGCCCATTTCGCCGATGCGCGGCCCTATCAGATTGCCAAAAATTGTGTAGTAAAGGGTCATCGTGATGGCGGGTGGCAACAGGGTCTGACGCCAAAGACGGCAATATCTGTAAGTTTCTTTATAGAAAATGGTATAAAACGAGACGAGAAGTTGTTGCGCGTTCATTTGGTTAATTCCAAGAAGGCACTCTCCAGTCGGTTGTCTTTGATATCCACATTGGCAATGTCCAATTTTTTGTTATCCAGATCGCGAAACAGTTTGTTAAGTCCGTATTGTTTGTCCAGACGCACTTCCAGGGTATTGTCATCCAATCGCCGCCCCTCGTAAAAATCGCCGCGAATTTCGGCGGGCAGGGTGTTATTGGTTTCTATGATGTAGGTTCGTTCCCCCAACTGGCGTAAAAGTGCTTGCATGCTGTTATTGGCGATAATGCGGCCTTCGTGAATAATGGCAACATTGCGACAAAGTTGCTCGGCTTCTTCCAGATAGTGTGTTGTCAGGATGATTGTTTTACCGTTCCGGTTAAGTTCTTGCAGAAAATCCCACATAGAGTGGCGGATTTCAATATCCACACCCGCCGTCGGTTCGTCCAAGATGAGCAGTCGGGGTTCGTGAATCAGGGCGCGTGCAATCATCAACCGCCGCTTCATCCCGCCGGACAGGGTGTTTGATTGCTCGTCACGCTTATCCCACAGGTCCAGTTTGCGCAGATACTTTTCGCCGCGCGCTTTGATCTCATTTAATGGCATGCCGTAATAGCCGCCCTGTTGATAAACAATATTGCGGACCTTCTGAAAAATATTAAAGTTAAACTCTTGCGGCACTAAGCCGATATGGCTTTTGGCGCGCGAGGTTTGCGTGAGCAGGTCATCGCCAAATATTTTGACTTCCCCCCGGCTCTTGTTGACCAGAGAGCAGACAATTCCCAATAAGGTTGTTTTACCGGCGCCGTTTTCGCCCAGGAGAGCAAAGAAGTCCTTTTGGCGGACATCCAAACTGACATCTTTAAGGGCGACAACGCCGTTGGCATAAACCTTACTCAGTCCCCGGACGCTGAGTGCGGGGACGGAATCGGGATTGGTATCGGGCTGTGGGTTGATGGGGGGCTGGCTTGGTTGGGCTGTTTCTTTAATAAAAAACAAAAACCGTCAAACCGCCCAACGGGCGCGACCGGTAACTGCCAAGAGGATGAATGCGGCTACCCATACGGAGCATGCCATGTAAAACAGAATGCCGCCGTCTCCTTGCACATTGATTCCCAACGGAGTAAAAACATGAAAGAAGATCGCGCCTGTCATTAGGCACAATGCCAGCATAGCCCCCAAAGGGCGATAGCGCGGGAGAATAATCAGAAAGATCGAGGCGATCAATTCCAAAGTTCCTATGGTATAGCCGCCGTAAAGAGCAAACGGGGTTGCCAGGGGCTGTAAAAAATTTGTTTGCATCCAATCGCCAATGGTGCCGAAAATGTGTTGCGTATCCGGCGAATTGGTGAATTTAAAGAATAAGGATTGAACAAATACAAAGGCGATCCACAAAGAAAGCACCCAAGAAGTAATTTTTTTAAACATCATTGAATTATTATTGATTTATTATTTAAGATTAATTATATTGTTTTAGTTTTTAAGCAAGTTAGCAAAAATAGTAACCATAAGGATATTATAAGAAGCCGCAAAAACTAAAATCTTTATATTAAGGACAGATTAAGTTTTGGCGAGGATTTCTTGCAGAGAGGGCCGTGTGTCGGGCAAAATGTCGGGCAGCGTGTCGGTTTTTTTATTCGGATGTTCGGGTGTTCGGCGGCCCGGTGCGGACAAACACGCAGAGTCCAAAACCGGATGGGATGTTACAACATTGCATAATGATTTGCATGATGATTATTTTGAAAGTTAAGTTATAATGAAAGTCTACAAAATTTTTATAAAAATTAATTCGTAACCATATTAAAAAATGCTCAATAAGTTAAACCTTTTATCAGTTCGGTCGGTGAGAGAAACATCCGTCCGACTGTCCCGCCCGGCATGCGCACAGGGCTTTAATGATATTTTCAATACTATGATGTCGTTTGGCGGCTGGGTTGCCGGTCGGCTTGCATGGCCGCCCACTCCGGCAGCGAATGCTTCCTTGCGGCTGAAACGGTCATTTCGTTCATCCCGTTCGTCTTGTTCATTAGGCACCGCTCTGCTGACGGGTATGTTGGGCTTTGCTTTGCTTCTTGTCGGCTGTGGCGGTGGTGGTGGCGGCGGTGGCGGCGGTTCAGGTGGTGGCGGCCCCGCACCCGTTTCCACAGTTGAGTTTGTGGCGGGGAATACGGATACGAGTATTGTGGTCGCTTGGAAGAATCCGAATCAACCGGATATTAACAGATTTAATGTTTTCTGGGAAAATACGGCAGATCCGAACGACGGCGACGCGCAGGTATTCACGGCTGCGGATGTCAATGTCTCGGCAGAGGCGCGCGTGATCGTCACGATTGAGGATCTGACGGACAATGCCAACTACACACTGACGATTATGGTGATCTATGAAAATAGCCGCTCGGCATCTTTTTCGCCGCCCGGCCCGGCGAGGACCGGATCTGCGCGAATTAACCCCGATGGAGACATTGACGGAGACGGAGTTTTGGATGCAACGGATGCATTCCGAGCGGATGCCTGTGCCGGCACCGATACGGACGAAGATGGCATCCCGGATACTTTGGTTGCCGGCTGTGATACAGACTTGACGGCAGATTTGGACGATGATAATGATGGTGTTCCGGATGCAACGGATGCATTCGAGACCGATGCCTGCGCGAGTACCGACACAGATAATGACGACAAGCCGGATAGTTTGGTGCCGGGTTGCACGACATCGCCTTTGACGGAAGATATGGATGATGACAATAACGGCTTAATAGAGATTCGCACTTTGGATCAATTAGCTCTACTGCGCGATGATCTGGATGGCGATGGGGAGGATGACAATGTGTTTCCGGGAATTACTCCTGTGGGTTCTGCGGGCTGTCCCGACGGCGGCTGCTTGGGTTATGAACTGGCCCGCTCGTTGAACTTTAGTCAAGAGGCATCTTATGAAGAGAACAGCGACAAGCAATCTACTTGGACGGATCGCGAGGGCAGCGGCTGGGTGCCGATTGGCTCCTGTACTGCCAATGATGTTTGCACCTCTTATACGGCAATGTTTGACGGTCGGGGTTATGCGATTGCGGATCTGTTTATTGCTGCGAGTAATAGTGCCAACGGTGTCGGCTTGTTTGGTGCCTTAAGTGGAAAGGGCACTATCCAAAATCTGCATCTCCGAGATGTGAATGTCCGTGGCGGTGCCAATGATGTGGGGCTGCTGGTAGGCAAGGCATTTGCTGGCCTCTTTGCAGATCTGACAATCGCCGGGGGAATGATCATGAGTCCGTCAGCGCGTGCTGTGGGTGGTCTGATTGGTGATGGCGATGATGTCGATTCATCATTAGTAAGCGTTAATATTCGTGGTGTGTCCGTGTCCGATGTTACTATTAGAGGTTTTATTACGGTTGGTGGTCTAGTCGGTCTTGGGAGAGATAATAATATTTATGCTGTGTCCGTGTCCGGTGTTACTCTTTTGTCCGATAGTGCGGTCGGTGGTGCTGTGGGTAGTGCCACGGATGCAGAACTTCGTCATGTTTATATAGTCGGTGGCAGTGTTTCCGGTGGAATCTCTACTGGTGGTTTGGTTGGTGTAGGACATCGGACAAAAGTCTCTTATTCTTATGTGGCCAACGGCCCCATTGTCGGTCATATTAGTCCTGATGCGCCTGTAACCGGTGGACTTGTTGGCAACCCTAGTAACATAATGGTCACGGACTCTTATTGGGACAATCAGACTACCGGACAATTGGGCATTAGCGGATTCACGGTCGACGGCACACCTCTGGCAACTGCACAGTTGCAAAACCCGACCACTTTCACCGGCATCTATGCCGATTGGGGCAACTTCTGGTGTGATCCGGATAGTCTCGAGATACAAGAAAATAGGACGGACCCCGGCGGCTCCTTCGAGCGTCTCTGGGATCTGGGCGATGCCAACCAATACCCCGTTTTGAACTGTCTTCCTGTCAGCGTAGAAGAGCAGCAGCAACGGCAGTAGACTGTCAGCAGCGGGCAAGTAGAAACGAGAGCAAGAAGCAGACCGAGAGTTCGTTTGGCCGCTTCGGCGAGCCAAACAGATCATTTTGGCGGCGATGCAGTGGCTGTGAAATAAAGACGAAGTGTCTGTGAATCTTCTGTGAAACGGAGATGCGTGTGCGGCAAAGAGTCCATCTTTAATAAGCCGCAATTTTTCTACAACATCAAGCCTTGATCCATCTCTTATCAATCCGGTGCTTTAAAGGAAGCAGCGGGAGTCAGTGATAAGAAGCCATTAAAACCACAAAAAGCATAAAAGCATAAAAACCGAAACTCTTATCTTTCTTTCTTTTTCTTTCTTTAAGGACAGATTAGTTTTTGGCGAGGATTTCTTGCAGAGAGGGCAGTGTGTCGGTTTTTTTATTCGGGTGTTCGGGTGTTCGGAGGCCCGGTGCGGACAAACAGGCAGAGTTCAAGACCGGGTGGGATGAGACAGATTAGTTTTTGGCAAGAATTTCTTGCAGAGAGGGCAGCGTGTCAGGCAGCGTGTCGGTTTTTTATTCGGGTGTTCGGGTGTTCGGGTGTTCGGAGGCCCGGTGCGGACAAACACGCAGAGTCCAAGACCGGGTGGGATGGGACAGATTAGGAGTTGGCGAGGATTTCTTGCAGAGAGAGCAGCGTATCGGTTTTTTGATGTTCCAGGGCGGCGACAAGAGAATCACCGCCGCCGATGGTCGTTGTATAGCAAAGGTTGTGTTGTAATGCTTGGGTGCGGATACTTGCCGAATCGGCAACGGACTGCCTTCCTTCGCAAGTATTGACAATGAAATGAATTTCCTTGTTTTTGATCATGTCCACTATGTGCGGACTTCCTTCGTAAACTTTGTTGATGAGGCGATGCGCAACCTTGTGCTGTTGCATCACTTGCCCCGTCCCGCTGGTGACAATCAGTTCAAAACCGAGTTTTAGAAGACGACGCGCCAGGGCGACAGCCGCCGTCTTGTCTTTGTCGCGCACACTGATAAATACTTTGGGGCTTTTGTGTTTGTGCAGCGATTCTATGTTCATGCCGGCGGCAAGCGATGCCTTGTAATAGGCCTCGGCAAAGGTGGTGCCAATGCCCATGACCTCGCCGGTGGATTTCATTTCCGGCCCCAAAATGGGATCCGTGCCGGGAAACTTATTGAACGGAAAGACGGATTCTTTGACCGCATAGTAAGAATGAGGAGGCGATATCGCGTTGAGGCGGTCTCCCAGCAAATCTTTTAGGGTTGCGCCCAGGGCAATCTTGACAGCCAGTCTCGGCAATGAAAGCCCGATCACTTTTGAAATAAACGGCGTGGTGCGGGATGCGCGCGGATTGATTTCCAAAACATAAATGTTTTTGTCTTGAATTGCAAACTGAATGTTGAGAAGCCCGCAGACCCCGAGCGTTTTGGCGAGTAAGCGGGTTTGACGGGCAATTTCTCGGACCTGCCCCGGCAGCAGA
Source organism: Gammaproteobacteria bacterium (assembly GCA_965209035.1). Lineage (GTDB taxonomy): Bacteria > Pseudomonadota > Gammaproteobacteria > CBDBNL01 > JAAOII01 > CBDBPY01. The sequence goes on along the minus strand of OZ242372.1, from coordinate 166,709 downwards.
GAATGCGGCGGTATGCATGCCGAAGAATCCCCCGAGTGCACTCCCGCCTCTTCAATATGCTGCATGATCCCGCCAATAAAAGTATCTTTCCCGTCACTGACGGCATCCACATCCACCTCCGTGGCTCTGTCCAAAAAAGTGTCCAGCAGAACGGGGTTTTTACCGGATACGCGCACGGCTTCGGTAAAGTATTCCGCAAGTTCTTTGTTGTTAAACACCACCCGCATTGCTTGCCCGCCGAGAACATAAGAGGGACGAACAATTAACGGGTAACCCGTTTTATCCGCATACTTGCCGGCCTTCTCGGCACTCGTGAAGGTGGCGTTTTTTGCTTGCTTGAGTTTCAGTTGCTCAATGATGTGCCGGAACTCTTCCCGATCTTCCGCCTTGTCAATGACCTGTGCCGAAGTGCCGAGCAGACTAACCCCTTCTTTTGTTAAGGGCATTGCCAGTTTCAGCGGTGTTTGCCCTCCGTATTGCACCAGAGTGCCGCAGGGATTTTCCCGCCGAATGACTTCCAATGTGTGTTCCAAAGTCAGCGGTTCAAAATACAACTTATCCGAAATGTCGTAGTCTGTGGAAACTGTTTCGGGATTGCAATTAATCATAATCGCTTCAAAACCCATATTCCGAATTTCTTGGGTGACATGAACACAACAATAATCAAACTCTATTCCTTGTCCGATGCGGTTCGGACCGCTGCCAAGTACCACAATCTTTTGTTTGTCGGATGGGGTTGCTTCACACTCGGTATCATAGGTTGAATACAGATAAGCACTCGCCGCGGGAAACTCGGCCGCACAGGAATCGACCCGTTTGTAAACGGGATGCAGTCCAAACTTGTGCCGGGCGGCGCGCATCCGGTGTTCGTCGCCGCCCAGGAGTTCCGCTAGTCGTATGTCTGTGAAACCTTCGCGTTTGTAAGAGCGCAGTTCCTCCATATCGAGATTCCCGATTTTTTTGTTTGCCAAATCGTTTTCCATTCGGACAAGTTTTTGCAGGTGCGCGATAAACCAAGGGTCTATGCCGGTTAGGCGATGAATTTTTTCGCAGGTCCAATGATACCGAAGGGCATCGGCAATATAAAAGAGACGTTCCGGGCGGGGGGACTTGAGTTCGCGTTCCAAAATTTTGCTAATTTCGCTAATTTCGTTAGGATTTTCCGCGGGGCAAATTGGGTTAAGACCGGAAAAACCGTTTTCCAATCCCGCCAGTGCTTTTTGCAGGGATTCATTAAAGTTGCGGCCAATTGCCATGACTTCGCCGACCGATTTCATTTGCGTGGTGAGCCTGCTGTCGGCAAGTTCAAACTTCCTGAAATCAAAGCGCGGGATTTTGGTTACCACATAGTCTATGGTGGGCTCAAACGAAGAGGGTATGGCATTGCCGGTAATTTCATTGCAAAGTTCGTCCAGAGTATAGCCGATGGCAAGTTTTGCCGCCACGCGCGCTATGGGAAACCCGGTGGCTTTGGATGCCAATGCCGAGGAGCGGGATACGCGCGGGTTCATTTCCACAACTAACTGCTCGCCGGTTGTCGGGCAAACGGCAAACTGCACATTTGCACCGCCGGTTTCCACACCGACTTCGCGCAGGACACGGATAGCCGATGTTCGCATTTTTTGGTATTCTTTGTCGGTCAGAGTTTGAACCGGCGCCACCGTGACAGAGTCGCCCGTATGAATTCCCATCGGGTCCAGGTTTTCAATGGAGCAGACGATAATGCAGTTATCCTTGCGATCGCGGACAACTTCCAGTTCATATTCTTTCCAGCCGATGAGAGATTTGTCCAGTTGAATGCTATGCACCGGCGAGAGTTGAAAACCGCTGTGGCAGATTTGCAGAAATTCTTCTCTGTTGTAAGCAATTCCGCCGCCGCTGCCGCCCAGTGTGAAGGAGGGGCGGATGATGATCGGAAAACCCAGTTCCTCGCAGGCTTCCAATGCTTCTTGAATGTTTTTGGCAATTAATGCTTTGGGTGTTTTGAGGCCGATGTGATGCATGGCTTTGGTAAATTCTTCGCGGTTCTCGGCTTTATTGATCGTTTTCATGGAAGCGCCGATGATTTCCACCCGTTGCTTTTTGAGAAACTCTTCCAGTTGCATGGTGAGATTGAGTGCCGTTTGGCCGCCCATGGTGGGTAAGACGGCATCCGGCTTTTCCCGTTTAATGATTTTTTGCAGTGTTGCCGGCACCAATGGTTCAAGGTAAGTTTTGTCCGCCACTTGCGGGTCTGTCATGATCGTGGCGGGATTTGAGTTAACAAGAATGACTTCACATCCTTCCTCGCGCAGGGCACGACACGCTTGAACGCCCGAATAGTCAAACTCACAGGCCTGACCAATGATAATCGGCCCCGAGCCGATTAACAAAATTTTCTTCAGATCCTTACGCGCGGGCATGTTTTTGGATCATTTGCAGGAACTTGTCAAACAAATATTCGCCTTCGTGCGGTCCCGGTGATGCTTCCGGATGCCCTTGAAAGGCAAATGCCGGGCAATCGGTTAACTCAATTCCTTGAATGGTATTGTCAAACAGCGAGCGATGGCTGATGCGTATGTTCTTGGGGAGATCCGTTTCGCCGAGTGCAAAGTTGTGATTTTGACTGCTAATAAGAATCATCCCGTCGGTATGATCCAGCACCGGATGATTTGCCCCATGATGTCCGAACTTTAACTTGACAGTGTGCATGCCGGCTGCCAACCCGAGCAATTGATGTCCCAGACAAATACCAAACAGCGGGATACGCTGTTGCAGAAAAAACTGAATATCGTTTATGATTTTTTGGCATGCGGCCGGGTCACCGGGTCCGTTGGAGATTAGAATTCCGTTTGGTTTGTGTTTTTGTAGGAGTGCGGATGCCGATTCGTCCGGGGTTGCCAAAACAACCCGGCAATTACGTTTTTCCAGGTTACGAATAATGTTGTGCTTGATGCCGCAATCGTATGTCAGGACAATCGGTCCCCGTTTGCCTTTGGCGGAAGATCTTTTTTGAATGAACGCCTTGCCGCCGCCTGCGGCAAGTTCCGCCAGGTTTTTGGATTCTATGGCCGGATGCTTGCGCGCGTTCGCGACGGCCAGGCTTGCCGCGACTCTCTCGTCTGTTTTTTGATCAAAAGGAACAATCGCCGCATTTTGACAACCATGATCTCGCAGGTGACGGGTTAGCATCCGCGTATCCAGCCCGTAAATGGCGGGGCAATTTCCTTTCTTAAGAAATCTATCTAAGGTGTCCTTGGCGCGCCAATTGGAAGCGAGCGGGCTAATATCTCTTATCACGACGCCGGCGGCATGAATTTTTAGAGATTCGTTATCCTCATCGTTTGTACCGGTATTGCCGATGTGCGGATAAGTGAAGAGTATCATTTGCCCCATATACGAAGGATCTGTAATGATCTCTTGGTAGCCGGTTATGGAAGTATTGAATACCAATTCGCCGGCGGTGCGTTTTGTTTTTCCGTAAGAATAGCCAAACAGGGACATGCCGTCGGCCAAACCGAGAACCGCTCTTTTGGGTGACATACTTTTGACAGGCGGTCTTTGTTTCATTTATTTCCTTTATTTCTAGGACTGTGCCGGCGAACGCAACACCTTTTATGCCCCGGGTTTGTTGCGGATAAAGGAAAGGGCGGGCGGGTTAGGGGTACCTTGGATACATTCAAAAACGCGGGGAAAACCGCGGGGAAAAACGCGGAAAAAACCGCGAAAAAAAGAGTTTGGAAACGAAGTAAAAAAAAATAACGGACAACAAAAAAGTGTGCCGTTATTTTTATCATCTGTGTTGACAAAGAATGTCCGACTATTTAATTTTCTCTTCTTTGTAAACTACATGTTTTCGCACCACAGGGTCGTATTTTTTGAGGCTCAGTTTTTCTCTGTTCCCCGTGGCATTTTTTTTGTTGACGGCTGTCACATAAAAATGTCCGGTCTTGGCTGTGGATACAAGTTTGATTTTGTCGCGCATAATTCTTTTTTTATTGCTTTTTAATTATTCTTTTACTGATTCCTCCGATGAGGATTCGGCTGTCGGCGGGTTTGTGCCGGATTCGGACGCCTGGTTTGCGCCCGTTTCGGGCACCGGGTTTTTCGGTTTCTTGAACTTGCGGCCGGACTCAAGCGCGGATAATACTTCCTCCAAGCCATACTTGTCGATCATGCGGATACCCCGCGCGGAAACCCGTAAGCGTATAAATTGATTGCGTCCCGGGTGCCAAAATCTGCGTTTGTGCAGGTTAGGCAAGAAACGCCGCTTGGTCTTGTTGTTGGCATGAGACACATTGTTCCCCGCCATAGGCAACATACCGGTGACTTCACATCTTCTGGTCATATCGTTTGTTTGAATTAAATTTTGAATTGAGTGTTGTGCGAATAAAAATTAATCATATTTGCATTTATTTTAGGCAACGGGGACCGCTTTGATGTCATTATCCGCTGTTTTTTTCCAATTTTTCTAAAACCGAAATATCCGTCCGACTTCAAGATCCCCATCGCAGACGCGGCAGCCGGCTCATCCGTGTTAATCGCAAACGACCGGGTTACGCACGGCGGCCATGTGCGGCCATGTGCGGCCATGTGCGACCATGTGCGACCGGATCATTGACGGAAAGAACACATACAACAGTCCAAAACCGGGCGAGACGATACATGATGTGCATGATCTCAGAAAGGTTCCGGACGCTGAGTTTGAAATTATATAATGATAAAATTTCTAAAAGATTTTGTGGTAAGATATCATTATGGCAATGCAGTTTATTAAAAAGAGAAACATTAATTTGAGAAGGAGTGATTGCCGATGAATAAACGCACAGATCTCAAATTAAGCGGTCGTGCAAAATTCACGGCGGCCTTGGGACTTATTGTATTTTCCGTTTTATCCACGATGACTGTTTACGACACGGCGATTACATACGGGCAAGTTTCGGCAAACAATTGGTTTGTGATACTTTTGATATTTTTGTTATCACTTGTGATTGGTTTCATTGGCGAATATGCGTTCATTTCAATATATAAGGGTATCAAGCGGTTGGAAGTGAGCCAACAAGAAGTCCAAACAGAAATCAAAGAAGTCCAAACAGAAATCAAAGAAGTCCAAACAAAAATAAAAGAAGTCCAAACAGAAATGAAACAAGTTAGAACAGAAATAAAAGAAGTTAGAACAGAAATAAAAGAAGTTAAAACAGAGTTAAGAGGGGAGATAAAAGAAGTTAAAACAGATTTAAGAGAAGATATGCATCGTGATACCGTAAAAATTCTTACTGTTTTGGGAAACATGGCAAAGAGAGATTCGGTTGAAGAAGAACGCGCTTTATATTCTCAAAAAGCATCTCCTCTCAACATGACCGACATCGGTGAAGCGATACTGGAAAGTAGCGGGCTGATGGAATATGTGGACGAGCATCGGGAAGAATGGAATAAGGATCTAAAAAAACTTAACTCGGAACAAGAAGAGCAAGGCGATCTTTATCAAGTTGCGGAAGTGATCTACGCTTTTGTTGAAAGGAATATATCGGCAACCGAAGAGACGAAGGGAATAATCAAAGCGGTGGGCACTGTGCAGTCGGTGCATCTGTTGGCCGGTCTGTACCTGCGTAATCAGTTTTTCAAGGAGAATCATTGGGATATTAATGATATAGACAAATACGAACCCAAACCTGAACGCAAATCCAAACGCAATCAACATTAAAGAAAGAAAAGAAAATAAGATGCATAATCTCAGAAAGGTTCCGGACGCTGAGTTTGGAATTATATAATGATAAAATTTCTAAAAGATTTTGCGGTAAATATTGTTATGGCAATGCAGTTTATTAAAAAGGGGAACATCATAACAAATGCGGGAGGATAGAGGACACTATTTTATGAATTTGAGGAGGAGTGATTGCCGATGAATAAACGCACAGATCTCAAATTAAGCGGTCGTGCAAAATTCACGGCGGCCTTGGGACTTATTGTATTTTCCGTTTTATCCACGATGACTGTTTACGACACGGCGATTACATACGGGCAAGTTTCGGCAAACAATTGGTTTGTGATACTTTTGATATTTTTGTTATCACTTGTGATTGGTTTCATTGGCGAATATGCGTTCATTTCAATATATAAGGGTATCAAGCGGTTGGAAGTGAGCCAACAAGAAGTCCAAACAGAAATCAAAGAAGTCCAAACAAAAATAAAAGAAGTCCAAACAGAAATGAAACAAGTTAGAACAGAAATAAAAGAAGTTAGAACAGAAATAAAAGAAGTTAAAACAGAGTTAAGAGGGGAGATAAAAGAAGTTAAAACAGATTTAAGAGAAGATATGCATCGTGATACCGTAAAAATTCTTACTGTTTTGGGAAACATGGCAAAGAGAGATTCGGTTGAAGAAGAACGCGCTTTATATTCTCAAAAAGCATCTCCTCTCAATATGACCGACATCGGTGAAGCGATACTGGAAAGTAGCGGGCTGATGGAATATGTGGACGAACATCGGGAAGAATGGAATAGGGAACTAAGCAAACTCAACCCGGAACAAGAAGAGCAAGGCGATCTTTATCAAATAGCGGAAGCGATCTACGCTTTTGTTGAAAAGAATATATCGGCAACCGAAGAGACGCAGAAAATAATCAAAGCGGTGGGCACTGTGCAGTCGGTGCATCTGTTGGCCGGTCTGTACCTGCGTAATCAGTTTTTCAAGGAGAATCATTGGGATATTAATGATATAGACAAATACGAACCCAAACCTGAACGCAAATCCAAACGCAATCAACATTAAAGAAAGAAAAGAAAATAAGATGCATAATCTCAGAAAGGTTCCGGACGCTGAGTTTGGAATGATATAATGATAAAATTTCTAAAAGATTTTGTGGTCAAATATTGTTATGGCAAGGCAGTTTATTAAAAAGGGGAACATCATAACAAATGCGGGAGGATAGAGGACACTATTTTATGAATTTGAGGAGGAGTGATTGCCGATGAATAAACGCACAGATCTCAAATTAAGCGGTCGTGCGAAATTCACGGCGGCCTTGGGGCTTATTGTATTTTCCGTTTTATCCACGATGACTGTTTACGACACGGCGATTACATACGGGCAAGTTTCGGCAAACAATTGGTTTGTGATACTTTTGATATTTTTGTTATCACTTGTGATTGGTTTAATTGGCGAATATGCGTTCATTTCAATATATAAGGGTATCAAGCGGTTGGAAGTGAGCCAACAAGAAGTCCAAGCAGAAATAAAAGAAGTCCAAACAAAAATAAAAGAAGTCCAAACAGAAATGAAACAAGTTAGAACAGAAATAAAAGAAGTTAAAACAGAGTTAAGAGGGGAGATAAAAGAAGTTAAAACAGATTTAAGAGAAGATATGCATCGTGATACCGTAAAAATTCTTACTGTTTTGGGAAACATGGCAAAGAGAGATTCGGTTGAAGAAGAACGCGCTTTATATTCTCAAAAAGCATCTCCTCTCAATATGACCGACATCGGTGAAGCGATACTGGAAAGTAGCGGGCTGATGGAATATGTGGACGAGCATCGGGAAGAATGGAATAAGGATCTAAAAAAACTCAACCCGGAACAAGAAGAGCAAGGCGATCTTTATCAAGTTGCGGAAGTGATCTACGCTTTTGTTGAAAGGAATATATCGGCAACCGAAGAGACGAAGGGAATAATCAAAGCGGTGGGCACTGTGCCGTCGGTGCATCTGTTGGCCGGTCTGTACCTGCGTAATCAGTTTTTCAAGGAGAATCATTGGGATATTAATGATATAGACAAATACGAACCCAAACCTGAACGCAAATCCAAACGCAATCAACATTAAAGAAAGAAAAGAAAATAAGATGCATAATCTCAGAAAGGTTCCGGACGCTGAGTTTGGAATTATATAATGATAAAATTTCTAAAAGATTTTGCGGTAAATATTGTTATGGCAAGGCAGTTCATTAAAAAGGGGAACATCATAACAAATGCGGGAGGATAGAGGACACTATTTTATGAATTTGAGGAGGAGTGATTGCCGATGAATAAACGCACAGATCTTAAATTAAGCGGTCGTGCGAAATTCACGGCGGCCTTGGGGCTTATTGTATTTTCCGTTTTATCCACGATGACTGTTTACGACACGGCGATTACATACGGGCAAGTTTCGGCAAACAATTGGTTTGTGATACTTTTGATATTTTTGTTATCACTTGTGATTGGTTTCATTGGCGAATATGCGTTCATTTCAATATATAAGGGTATCAAGCGGTTGGAAGTGAGTCAACAAGAAGTCCAAACAGAAATCAAAGAAGTCAAAACAGAAATAAAGGAAGTTAAAACAGAAATAAAAGAAGTTAAAAGAGAGTTAAGAGAAGATAAAAGAGAGTTAAGAGAAGATATGCATCGTGATACCGTAAAAATTCTTACTGTTTTGGGAAACATGGCAAAGAGAGATTCGGTTGAAGAAGAACGCGCTTTATATTCTCAAAAAGCATCTCCTCTCAATATGACCGACATCGGTGAAGCGATACTGGAAAGTAGCGGGCTGATGGAATATGTGGACGAGCATCGGGAAGAATGGAATAAGGATCTAAAAAAACTTAACTCGGAACAAGAAGAGCAAGGCGATCTTTATCAAGTTGCGGAAGTGATCTACGCTTTTGTTGAAAGGAATATATCGGCAACCGAAGAGACGAAGGGAATAATCAAAGCGGTGGGCACTGTGCAGTCGGTGCATCTGTTGGCCGGTCTGTATCTGCGTAATCAGTTTTTCAAGGAGAATCATTGGGATATTAATGATATAGACAAATACGAACCCAAACCCAAACGTAAGTAACAATTAAGGGGCTAGACTCATTGAGCGGTCTTCGCCAAACTCATCGAGTGGTTGGCTTGGTATCATCGCGAACGCCTCTATTATGCTCTCAAACAACTCTCGCCGATCCAATTTTTGCAAAAACAACAAAAGTCTGGAAATGGGTGGGACCATACAATGAGATTATGCAACCGCAAAAAAACTGTATAATAACTTTGAAATGGAAAATCGTAATGAAGAAACGGAGACTTTGTCTCAAACAAAATTCCTTGATGCTGTTGTGTGGGACTCGGCGGGTTTGGTGCCGGCAATTGTTCAGTGCCATAAAACACAACGGGTTCTGATGCTTGCCTGGATGAATCGCAATTCTCTTGAAAAAAGTTTGGAAGAGAGGCGGACGGTTTTTTGGTCGCGTTCGCGCCGCACTCTTTGGTATAAGGGCGAGACATCGGGTGCTGTTCAAAGACTGTGCGAATTGCGGCTGGACTGCGACGGCGATGCCTTGTTGTTGTCGGTGGAGCAGCGGGGAAGCGGTGCTTGCCATACCGGCAGACCGACATGCTTTTTTCGCAAATGTGCCGGGCAGGGGGTGTGATATGAAAGGATATGAAAGATAAAGAATACAACTTTGCGTTACTGACCGATTTGGAAGGGTTGCTTAAGAATCGCAAACAGACCCTGCCGAAAAACTCTTATACGGCAAGGTTATTTGATGCGGGTCTCAACAAAATCCTGGATAAGTTGGGAGAAGAAATCACGGAGTTTATGGTTGCAGCTGCTTCGGGCAACAAGGAGCAGGTCATCTGCGAGGCGGCCGATGCGCTGTTTCATCTGTTAGTTTTGACGGTGTTTATGAACCTGTCTCTTGAGCACATTTTAATGTTTGACAGTAAAAGTGTTAATCAAAGTGTTGAACGCTTGAAAAAAACGGACAAGGACGATTCGGGTTTCTTTTATCGGGCTCTGGGTCATAACCTGGGAGACGCGATTTCGCAGTCCGTCAAGTATGACGGAAGTTTGAAGCAATATAAAAAAGTTTCCGATAACTACGGCACATTGTTTCTTTTTATTTTGGCAATATGCGGCTCACACGGTGTGGAATATGCGGATATTGAAAGTGAGTTGGAAAGCCGTACCTCGTCCGGGCAACGGACGAAAAGAGATAAAAATCATGCCCGCCGCGATGTTCATTAGAATACATATACATACCTTAAATCGGTTATAATTAATTTATGGGCGGTATCAGTATCTGGCAAATCGTACTCATTTTGTTGGTCATCGGCATTCTGTTTGGTGCCGGGAGATTACCGGCACTCGGCAGAGATCTGGGCAAGGCCATTAAAGGGTTTCGTCATTCTATGGAAGGAGAGGGCGAGGATGAACATGAGGAGCCGCGCGAGGGACATCAACGGAAAAAGAACAAGCGGAACAAATCTCCGCATTCCGCGGGCTCCTTTAAATCCAAGGTTAAGAAAACCTCCGCAAAAAAATAGGTGTTGGGGACGACAGGATTTTTTGAGATCCTGGTAATCCTGGCGGTTGCTTTGTTGGTGTTGGGGCCGCGCCAATTATTTGTTTTGATTCGCCAAACCGGTCTCATTTTACGCAAAATCCGTATTCTTTACACGCGGGTAACCGATGAGATAGATCGCCAGGTGCGTCTGGATGAGATGCTCAATTCGGGCCAAACAAAGCCAAAATCAAAGCAAACCGGCAAAAAGAATGTGGCGACAAACAAAAAGAAGACGCCGGGTGCCTAACCCCGCCTAATATTGCCTAACACTTACGAAAAACCCGTTCTCTCTTGTCAACCGTTCCGCTCATAAAACATCTTACCGAGTTGCGCTCCAGATGCTTGCGCGCACTTCTGGTATGGGTCTTAATATTTGTTGTTGCTGTTATATATGCACGAGAACTCTATGCTTTGTTGGCGGTGCCACTATTGCAGAGTTTGCCTGCCGACGGGCATCTGGTGGCTGTGGATGTTGCTTCGCCGTTTATTGCTCCCTTGCGGCTGGCACTCTGGGTGTCGGTCTGTCTTTCCGCTCCCGTCTTTTTGTATCAGGTTTGGATGTTTGTTATGCCCGGCCTTTACCGTGCCGAGCGTTTTTTTGTGTTGCCGCTCTTTGTGGTGACGGTCTTCTTATTCTTTTTGGGCGGACTATTTGTTTATTACGGCGTATTGCCTTTGGCATTGGCATTCTTCCAAAGAATGGGTCCGGAAGGTATTCTGATCATGACGGACATCAATCGTTATCTGACTTTTGTCCTGCGTATGATTTTGGTGTTTGGTTTGGCATTTGAGTTGCCGATTGTCGTTTTCTTGGCGGTGCGGGTTGGTCTGGTATCGTTGCAGACTTTGCGCGGTTATCGCAGGTATGTTGTTGTCCTGTGCTTTGTCTTCGGGATGCTATTGACCCCGCCGGACATCTTCTCGCAACTGATGTTGGCACTTCCTTTGTATGCGTTGTATGAGGCGGGTATTCTCGTGGCTGGCATTACGAGTTCCGGGAACTCCAAAAATTTTACTAAGAAATTTAATCAGAAATTTAAAAAGAGAGTTGGCGAACTGTCACCCAATCCGACGAAAAGAAACACCAAAAAAGACTGAACGGAGTTTAACCCGCCGGGGTGTTGGGGTATTAGTTAGATGGTGGGATTGTGATTGTCCGAAGACAAGTGCGGACAAGCCGCCGGTTATTTCACACCAAACAGATGAGAGAGAAGGGCTTTTTGGCTGTGCAGTCTGTTTTCGGCTTGCTCCCATACCGCCGAGCGCGGATCATCCAAAAGACCCGGTTCAATCTCTTCGCCTTCGCGTGCGGGCAAGCAGTGCATAAACAGAACCTCGTCTTTTGCCAAATCCAAGGATTTGGAAGTGATTTTGTAAGGCGAGAGAACTTTCTTTTTATCCTCCGCATTCGCATCTCCCATGGAGATCCAAACATCGGTAGAGATGAGATCCGCATCCCGTAAAGCAATTTGAGGATCTTCACAGACAGTCACATTCGGGCCGTAATCTTTTGAATAGTCACCGGCGGGCATGTATTGTTGCGGAACGCACAGATGTAATTGAAAATTAAAAATATTGGCCGCTTCAATATACGAATGGCATACATTGTTGCCGTCGCCGCACCAGACTACTTTCTTACCGGATAGGGCTCCGCGTCTTTCATAAAAGGTCATCATATCGGCAAGCAGTTGGCACGGATGAGACCGGGAAGACAAGGCATTGATCACCGGAACCTTGGCATTGCGTGCCATGTCCGTTAGCATAGCATGCTCTTTTGTGCGCAGAATGAGTCCTTGGGTCATTGAAGAGAGAACGCGCGCTGTGTGAGATGGCTGTTCGTCGCGTGACAACTGGCTGTCGGCTGCGCTGATAAACAGAGCATGCCCGCCCATTTGTCGAATACCGGTTTCAAAAGAAACGCGCGTTCTTGTTGACGGCTTTTGAAACAAAAGAGTCAGAACCTTGTCTCTTAAAATCTGCGGGCTGCTACCGGTTTCTTTTAATTGTTGCTTGAGTTCTATTCCTTCTTTTAAGAGTTGGTGATGAACGGTTGCCGGCAGATCCGGCAGATCCAAGAAGTGCCGCATTTACCCCCTGAATTGAATGAACACTCCAAAAGTGTCTATTCCGTTATTGGTTGAATATCCGTATGATGGTGATGGAGCGTTACGAAGGTTCCCCTCAAAATCTTCCCTAGCCAATGGGTTTTCAAACGAGTGCAAAGATAAGTTCAGATAACGTAAAACCAAACCGACATGCTTGTAAAGCAAAGTCAGATCGACAAATACGCCGGGCAGATTCGCATCCAGGCCGTTGGCACCCGGTGCCACATTAAAAGTGCGTCCCGGTGTAAACGCACGACCTTCTCCCGGCGGCAGCGGCGGGTCGAGTTCCAAAATACCTTTGTGAGTATATTGTCCCGCAACATGCGCGGTCATACCAACCCCCAGACTGACATAGTTGTTAAAGTAAAAATTAAGGCTCCCCAGCAACGGGACAGCGGTGTATGTGCTAGTATCCGTATAAAGGGTTTGTTGGTAGCCGGCCATAAGCTTGTAGCCCAGTCCGGGTCGCCATCCTTTGTAGCCGCGCCGAACCTCAAGCCCGAGAGTAATTTCCGCCGTTGAGCGGGATTTGGCATCGTCTGTTTGATCATTTAAGTGAAAGAAAGCGGGGCCTTGGCCGTATGCGCCCAGGTCCATCACAAATTCGGTGCTGCCGGTGTAAACTTCGCGGCGTGTTTGTTGAGGTTCCGGCTGGCTCGGCGGTTGTTTCTTGGTTGTTACCGCACTGCCGGTGAAAGCCAATACTTGGCCGGATTGACTCACGACGACAGGCTGCGGGAAAGGATCGTTTCCCTGACCGCGAAAATTAAAAACGGAGTCCGTGAGAATATCCAGTATGATGGGCCAGGTGTTTGGCACGATTAAAACCTTGTAGTAAGCATTGCTTCCTTCTATTGCAAGAATTCCGCCATTTGTAACAATGTCTTGAGAGGTGAATCCGTATACCGGTTCGGAAAAAACAACGGATATGCCAACGGGGCTACCTTCGCGAACAGAGGATTGATCCCCCAAAGGAAAAACAGCGGTCACGCGCGGATTTGCGATAACGCTCTCCGTCGCCGCGACCAACAGAAATCCGACCAGCAGGCGAGTACCGTATTTTTTTATTTTTGCATTAAACAAATTCATCTGTAAGTACATTATAGAAAACAAACAAATTTTTTTTCGTTTTCTCGTTGATTGCTCACTTCCGAATGCCTCACTTATTTTCACTTTTTATCATTCATCTTTGCATTTTAAATATTCCGGTTCTTGTTGGCATTCTTTTGCCTTCTATTGTCCCACAGGTTTTATAATAATTAGTATTAAGGTTTTATTATACATTATTATTGATGCTAAAAATAGGGATTTGCGGAGCGGACGGAAGAATGGGGAAAACTCTGTTGCAACTGTTAAACGCCACACCCGGTATGCAACCGTACAGGGCAATGGTTGAGCCGGGGAGTTCTATGACAGACAAAGACATAGGACCATTGGTCGGCTTAGACGGTCCTTTGATATGTTCTGACCGGATTGATGCCACAGGATGTGATATCTTGATAGATTTTTCGCAACCCGAGGCAACACCGGCGTGCTTGAAAAGTTGTATTTCTTGTGGAAAGGGTTTGGTGATCGGGACGACCGGACATTCGTCGCAGCAAGTGCGCCGGATAGAAAAATCCGCCCAATCAATACCTGTTTTTTTGGCGGCCAATATGAGTCTCGGTATCCATATTACTTCCGGTTTGGTCAAACTGGCTGCGGAGCAACTTGGCGAAGACTACGATATTGAGGTCAGCGAAGCACATCATAAGCATAAAAAAGACGCGCCATCCGGGACCGCCTTGGCACTTGGAAAGATTCTGGCATCGGCTCGGGGAGAAGACTTGAAAAACATCGCCGTTTATGACAGGAGAAAAGCCGGCGAAAGAGAAAAAGGGACGATTGGATTTCAGGTAGTCCGCGGCGGTGATCTCGCCGGTGAACACACTGTTCGTTTTATAGGCGAAGGTGAAACATTGGAGATTTGTCATAAGGCAAGTTCGCGTGTTCTGTTCGCACGCGGTGCGCTCAGAGCGGCGGTATGGTTGAGCAAGAACGACAAGCCGGGACTTTATTCTATGAGTGATATGTTGTGACCGGAAGCCACGATATGCGGGTTTTCCAAACCCGGGAAGTCCGGCAGGATATGCAAGAATTTAAGCGACGACTAATGCGGGCGGATTGCCCGCCCGGACTGGAAGAGCATATCACCTATATTTTGCGCGGCGGCGGCAAGTACATTCGCCCTATGTTGCTTTTAAGTTTTTGCCGGTTGGTCGGGTATAAAAAACAAAATAGCATTAATGCGGCCCTGGCGATGGAGTATGTGCATGCCGCGTCTTTAATTCACGATGACATTATTGACGAAGCATCTTTAAGGCGCGGCAGTATGAGCGCTCACAAAAAGTGGGGTGTTAAGGAGGCTCTTTTGGCGGGAGATTTTTTGTATGCCCGCGCTTTTGAACTCATCGGCTCTTTGGAGACCGAGGAGGCAACTTCTGTTTTGGCCGCGGCGGTGGCGCGTTTGAGTGCGGGCGAATTGCGAGACCTCATCGTCTCGGCGGGTGACAGGGGCCTTTTGGATAAAGAAGGTTACTATCAAACAATTTATGACAAGACGGCGGTTATTTTTGGCACCTGTTGTGAAATCGCGGTGATTCTTGCAGGCAAGGCAAATGAGCGCGAGCATGCAAAATCTTTCGGCGACCAATTCGGCATGGCATTTCAACTGCGAGACGACATGCACGATTACATAGCAGACAGCAATGACGGCGGTGAGGCCTTACAAGATCTGGCACAGGGAAAGGTTACCTTGCCGTTGATCAGGGCTTATGAGATTGCCAATGACAACCAAAAGAAGGACATCCGGAATATTTTGAAGGAGGGGAGCGAGATGAGCCTAAGTCAGCGCAACTTACTGATCAATTTGATATGCAGCCGCCCGGTGATTGCATATATGCGCGAACAAATGCAAGGCTATTTGAAAAATGCCGAAAGGCATTTGCGGCAGTTTGCGGACAGCGAAGTCCGTTCTTCTTTGCTCGGATTAACATCCGTGCTTTCAAACAGTTTTGAAAATTCCAAGCCGCTTTTGTCCGGGTCTCCCCCGGCTCATTAAAGAGTATTAAAGCCGATTAAGCGTTTCCAAGGCAAGTATTTTGTCTTTGTGAATCTGCCGTTTGAGAGCTGCAAGATCGGCAAACTTTTGCTCCGAGCGCAAGCGAGCCAAAAACTCCAAGCGGATGACTTGACCGTA
The DNA here is from genome assembly GCA_965209035.1 of Gammaproteobacteria bacterium. Taxonomy (GTDB): domain Bacteria; phylum Pseudomonadota; class Gammaproteobacteria; order CBDBNL01; family JAAOII01; genus CBDBPY01. The sequence goes on along the minus strand of OZ242372.1, from coordinate 151,079 downwards.
AAGGTTGCCTTCATAATCCGGCAAGTGTGCTTCCAAACTCAGTCGGTGCTTCCGGTTGAGTGTGGGTTTGACACCGCAATTTACCACGGCTTTTTTCCTTTCACCGTTGGCAAGAGTTGCCATACATGCAAAAACGCCGCGCAAAGGCGGGATAAACTGTTTAAGATTTAGATTGGCTGTTGCCGTCCCCAACATTTTTTTTCCAATGCCGCTGCCGGTTATTACGCGCGCACAAAAGGAATAGGGGAAGCCAAGCAGTTGATTTGCCTCGGTGATCTGTCCCGCCGCGAGCAGATTGCGAATTTGAGTGCTGCTGATGCGCTCCCGTTCATTGGGAAAGTCTTTTACCGTCCGATAACCAAAGTCGTATTCTTTGGCCGCTTCCAGCAGTTTGTACCGGTCACCGCTGCGATCCTTGCCAAACTTAAAATCTTCGCCGGTGATCAAATGGCGCATGTGCATATCTCTTAGCAGAAATTCCCGAATAAAATCTTCGGCACTTAAATCACAAAACGGACGACGAAAATGAACAAGAATCAGTTTGCGAACACCAAGAGACTTCAGCAAAAATACCTTGGTGCGCAGGTTGTTTAGGCGAGTATCGGCGCGTTCAAACCATTGATTTGGCGAAGGTTCAAAAGTACAAATAAGATGTTCCAAGCCGCTTGTCCGGGCAATTTCCAAGCTCTGACGGATGAGTTCTCTGTGCCCGGGATGCACTCCGTCAAAGTTTCCTATGGCGACAACACTCGGTTTGCCGAGTTGCCGATCTGGCTGCCGTCCGGGTTTATAGCGCAAAAGGTTCATTCAAAACGAGGATTTAAACTGCGCCAATTTAATCCCGTGACAAAAAGAACACCAAAGTACATTAGCACGGAAACCGTAATACAGAAAAGAAGTTGCCAAACACGGGTCCAGGGATCCGACCCGGTCCAGACCTCCGGGACAAACCATGTTAGCAAGCATACTATGCTTGCGATCAAGACACTCAACGCGAAGATGACCTGCCCGCAAAAAACAAGAAACTTCCGGTTCGGAATCAGGTGACGGTCGCGTATGAGAATCAGCAACAACCACGATACGCTGAGCAGACCGCTGGCGGATGTTGCCAATGCCAGTCCGACATGTTTTAGAAAGAACACCAAACAAACACTCAACAGAACACCGGTTACCGCGGCGGCGGCCGCGATCTTAAGCGGGGTGCGGTAATCTTGGCGCGCAAAAAAAGAGGCGGTTAGCGCTTTGGTTAAGACAAAAGCGGGAACACCTATCGCATAGGCGCGCAATGCATCGGCGGTCTGCTCCAAATGTTCCAAAGTAAAAGAGCCGTGATAAAACAAAGTGGCAAGAATGGGTTTTGCAAAAAGGATGAGACCGGCCGCCGCCGGCAAGGTCAACAACAAACTTAAACGCACCCCCCAAATTAGGACCGACCGGGCACGGTATGTTTCTTTGCGTTGATAAAATCGGGAAAGTCCCGGCATCAGGACAGTGGCGAGGCTGATGCCGAGGACCCCTATTGGAAGTTGAATTAAACGCTCGGCAAAGTACAACCAAGAAATACTGCCGCTGATCAAAAAGGAGGCAATAAAAGTATCCGCAAGAAGATTAACTTGGACCAAAGAGCCGCTCAGTGCGGCCGGGAGGAGTGCCCTGTAAAACCGGCTCGTGTAGGTTCCCGATTGGAACTCGGACAAAGAAAGTTTTGGCAGAACCGGTAAATTTAAACGCACGGTCCCAAATACGAGAAGCAAAAATTGCATAAAGCCGGCGATAAACACACCCCAGGCGAGTGCCATAATCGGCGGTTGCACCAAGGATGTTGCCCAAAGAGCCGCACTGATCAGGATGACATTGAGTATGATCGGGGTTTGTGCTCCCAACCGAAACTTGTTTTGGCTGTGTTGCAACGCCATATAGTATGCGGTCAGCGTAATAAAAAACAGGTAGGGAAAAGTGATGCGGAGCATGGAGGCCGTCAGAGCGAACAGATCGGGATATCTAATCAGGCCGGCGGCAAAAATTAGACTGACTGTTTTTGGAAAAATCATGGTCAAGATTGTTGCGGTTCCCGTCGTGATGACCAGCAGAAAAAGAACATTTTGCAGAAATCTTTTGTGTTGGCGTTCGGTTTCTTTTTCCCGGGTTTCTATCATGAGCGGTAACAGAACCTGTGTCATGGCACCTTCGGCTGTTACCCGGCGAAAAAAATTGGGGATTTTAAATGCCACCAAAAAAGCATCCAAGGTGCCGCTGCCGCCGAATACCGTGCCAAATACGATATCGCGCAGCATACCCAAAATGCGCGATACCATGGTCCAAGAAGAGACGGTGAAGCCGGACCTAAGCGGAGAGAACTTCACTCAAATCTTTTTCAGCGCTCTTCGGTGAGTATAAATACCGAACAAAAATAAAATCAGAGACAGAGACACCACAGGAAGATTGCCGACGGTTTGATACGGAGTGGTTCCCGAACGGGGAACGATGTCTGCCGTCAGGATATTCTCTTGAAATTGCGGGATCTTGGCGACGAACTTGCCGCGATGATCCGTAATCGCGGTGATACCGTTATTTGTGGAGCGAATCAAGTATCGTTGATTTTCCAGCGCGCGCATGCGCGCAATATGCATATGTTGATGCGGACCAAGCGAGTCGGCAAACCAACTGTCATTGGACACTGTCAGCAAGAAGTTACTGTCTGCGGCATTACGGGCGATGATTTGCGGATTTGTGATCTCATAGCAAATGGACGGGGCAATTTTCCAATCTCCCAGCATAAATGCTCCCTGGTCGGCACTGCCCGATGTGACCCGGTATGTTCCCATGTCAAGGAACGGGATCCATCGTTTTAGAAAAGACTCCAGCGGGATATACTCTCCCATGGGAACCAAAAGATGCTTGTAGTACACAGGGGTGATGCCGGAACTGCCCGCACCCGCCGTGAACAAACCGTTGTAGATGTCTCCGTTTTGCGCGCGGTGCAGGGAACCAAAAACTAACGCGGTATTTGTGTTTCGCAAAATAGGATCCAATTTGTCGTAATAGTCCGCACCTTCGGGATAAATGTAGGGAACGGCCGCCTCGGGCCATACAAGAAGACTTTTATCCGTATGCCCAAGGCTCATTCGTTGGTATTGTTCGGCGATTTTTGTTCTTTTATTTTTTTGCCATTTTGCATCCTGGGGGATGTTTGCTTGTACTAGGACAACCGGAATATTTCTCCCGCTTGTTTTGGTCCATTCGTAATTTTGTAATCCGATGCCCGTAGCCCAAGGAATCACCAAAAGAAACAGAATAAACAAGCAACGCCGTCGGTTCCGCCGGACATAGAGCACGGGAATCAAACACAACAAATAAAACAGCGTGGCGACTGTGAATACCCCGAGGAAACTGACAAAGAAAACGCCTCCCACAGGTGCCAAGTGGGCAAGATAGGTGTTTATGAAAGCATCACCGAACAACAGCCACGGAAAACCGACCGAAATATGTGAGCGCAATAATTCCGACAGAGTCCACAAGGACGAAAATAACAGAATTTTTGTAAGGTTGGGGATCCTAAACTTTCTAAATATACTGCGTTGTTGGTGTGTCAAGAAACAAAAGACACCCCCAACCAGAGCGTAAAAAAACGCCATCACAATGCAGAAGAGCCAGGTGATGGCTCCCGCCAACTCCAAACTAAACTCTCCGTAAATGCGCATACTGTGGTATATCCAGGAAACACCGGTCCCCATCATGCCAAGCCCGAAGATCCAGCCGATGAGAAAGCCGTTAAGAGTGTTTTGTTTATTAAGAAGAAACAAAAAAAGAAGAACGCTTAAAAACGACAGAAACCAGAGGTTAAACGGGGCATAACCCGGCACAAAAAGAATGCCCGCTATCAGCGCGCAGATCAGACGCAGGAAGATCATTTTTTCTTTTGCGGCGTCTTATTTTTTTTTACGATCAGTTCTTCAATCCGGCGCTCATTCATCTTGGCTATGGTGCATGTCATGTTGCCGACAGATACGCTGTCTTCGCGTTTTGGCGCTTTCTTTAATTCATCCAGAACCAACCCGCCGATTGTTTCCAGAGAATGATGTTTCAGTGAGGTGGCAAAATAGGCATTAAAATCCGAAAGGGGAGTGTCGGCCTTTACTTTGTAACTGTTTTGGTTAAAAGGAATTTGCGTGATAGGTGTTCCGGAAAAATTATATCGATCGTGTTCGTCTTCTATCTGCCCCACAATTTCTTCCAAAACATCTTCAATGGTGACAAGGCCCGCGGTTAGTTCATGTTCGTCCAAGACAATGGCCATGTGGCTGCGTTGGGAACGAAACTCTTCCAAGAGGACATTAAGACGCTTGCTCTCGGGAATAAAAATCGCCGGCCGCATTATTTTATTCGGCGTAAAGGAGATTTCTTTTTCTTGCAATAGGGGCAAAAGGTCTTTTGCCAAAAGCATCCCGACTACTTTATCTTCTTTGTTGACCACCGGAAAACGAGAATGTGCGGATTTAATCAATTCCGGCAATATTTTTTTGAGCGATGCTTTCTGCGGCACCACCGTCATTTTTGCCCGCGGAATCATAATTTCCCGAACCTGCATTTCCGATATTTTGAGGGTTCCTTCAATAATCCCCGCTTGAGTTTTCTCAAGGAGGCCGAGACGAATGATGTGTCGGATAAGAATCGCTATTTTGTCGCTGTCTTTTATCAAACTTGCCAGTTTGAAAACAAGCAGAACAAAAAGAGAGCGAAAATTTAAGAATTTCATTAAATTCAAGGACGGGGTAAAAGAATGATGTTAGTGAACGGGAGGCAGATCGCATGAGCACATGATATCGTTTTCCGCCGCCCGCATTGCATCGCTGTGTTCAAATCCGAGAATATGCAGAACGGAATGGATAAAAAGATGAGCCCAATGGAGATTCACATCCGTCCGATAGGCCCCGGCTTCCAGGGCGATTGCTTTACCGCACATCACAATATCACCCAAATCGGGTAACCTGAGCGCAATGCTGTCTTCGCAAGGAAAACTGAGGACAGTGGCAAGGTCGCTCTTATGACGATACTTGGCACTTAATTGACGCATTTCCTCTTCCGTAACCAGTCTCACATTCAAGTTCAGTATTTCGCGACCCTTAATGTTTTGACTTTGCGGCAGATCCCGGTCGCGAACATATTCCAGGCAGGCTTGGGTCCACTTCATAAATTCGCTTTTGTGAGGGCGATTAAATTTTTCTCCGAATTTCTCCAGAGAAACTTTAATTTTGATCGGATTCATTTTCGGATTTTCTTTTGCCCGCCGCATCATAGGCCTCAATAATTCTACTCACAACCGGGTGCCGGAAGATGTCCTTGCAATCCAGCCGAGCGACACCAATGTCTTGCAGTCCTTCCAAAAGACGGATTGCGGGTGCCAAACCGGAAGAACCGGGCGGCTGCAGATCGATCTGCGTCAAATCGCCGGTGATGACCGCTTTGGAGTTAAACCCCAGTCGGGTCAAAAACATCTTTATTTGTTCGGGCGAACAATTTTGCCCTTCGTCCAGGATGGCAAAGCAATGATTCAGGGTGCGACCACGCATATATGCCAATGCTCCAACCTCTATCACATTTTTTTCCATATAGCTGTTTAATTTTTCGGTGCCGAGCATTTCTTGCAGTGCATCGTATAAAGGACGCAAATAGGGATCAATCTTTTCAACCAACGTTCCCGGTAAGTAACCGAGTGTTTCGCCGGCTCCCACCGCGGGGCGCACCAGACAAATATGTGTTATGTCGCCTTTCTGTAAACTTTCCAAGGCGCATGCCACCGCCAGAAAAGTCTTTCCGGTGCCGGCCGGTCCCGTTGCAAACTGAACGGCATTTTTACGCAGATTGGAAATGTACCCGATTTGATTGTCGCTTCGGGGTTCTATGGTTACGCCGGGTGTTCTAATACCGAATCGCCGCGCATTATCCGGATCTTCCATACGCTTGGAATGCCGGGATGCTCCGTCGTTCTCAAAATCTTGGAGTGAACTTTTTTGCAAATTGAGATGAATGTCTTCCGGTTCCAAGTAAGATTTACTTTTCGTAAGCCCGTAAAGATTTTGCAGAAGTTGCGCGGTCTTTTTTGCGGGGGTCTTGTCTCCCAATATTCGGAAAGTATGCCCCCGGTGCTGTATTCTGACACCCAGATGCTTTTCCATGTACACAAGATTATTGTTGCATTCGCCGCACAGAGATAACAGCCTGTTACAATCCGCAGGTGCCAAAGAAAATTCCAACACATCTGTCGCCGCCGCTATGGCGGCATTCCCGCCGCTCATGTGATATGTTTCAAAACCATAAGTTAAATAACATTATATGGGAATTTCGGTGCGGGTCAATCTTTTTGAGCGGACGATTGCGGTTTGAAACGAACCTTCATTCGCCTTGTTGCCCGCGGTTCCAGAATACGAATCCCGTTTTCGGTGTCTTTTCTGTGTAACAGGTTAAGGCCGTTTGCCGGATTGGATACCGGTTCCGCACAAAAGAACTCGCGATTGGGGGAGAAAATGCAGAGTTGTTCCGGCAGGTCTGTCTCCGTTTCCATGATGAGAATTCCGTTTTGGTTTGAAATCATTGCAGTTCCGTCCCAGCCGGTAAAAGTATGATCCAATCGCGTACGAGCGGGAGACAGGCCGCTTTCCAATTCCAATTGATGACAATAGGCATTTTTAACCAATGCGGCGGGCATATAGTTTTTTGTCCGCCACATCTTATGAACGCGTGCCCGAATTTTTGTATCACCGACAATGGGGAAGTAGGGATGCAGCCCGAGACCAAACGGCATGTTGTCATCCCCCAAATTGGTCAAAGTAAGTTCCACGGACAGGTATTCTTCGGTTAACAGAATATTTTGAGATATCCTAAAAACAAACGGTATCTCGGGGTTCGGCTTTTCTTCATAAACCAAAGAACAAGAATTCTTTTCACGTGCGGTCAGATCCCATGCATTAATCCATGCGGATCCGTGCAACGCATGCACCCGGTGTATTGCATCCAAGTCGGTATCTGTTTTTGGCAGGCGGCTTGAAAGACGCACCCGATAGCTCTTTCCCGCATAGGAAAATTTCCCGTCACAGATTCTGCTGCAATAGGGTGCCATCACAAAACAGGCCGCCTCCGTCGGATGGCGGGCATCGGGATTAGAGCGCAACCAATCGCAAACCGCATCCCCCTTTTTTGTTTGGTAACTTAATATGGAGCCACCCAATTTTGGCGAGATCTGTGCCAGCGCATCTCCCGCCTCAAGTGCGATCATACAAACAGGTCAATCGCGGTGTCGGTCATTAAATAGGCGGATAGGCACAGGACAAAAATTGCAAAGTATCTCTTTAACCGGTCGTGATCTATTTTGTTTTGGTAACGCGAAGAAATGTGAGAGAATATGCCGCCGGCAATCGCCAAAGTAAAAAACGCAAGCGGGTGCACATACTGAAGAGGCGGTTGGTTGTCCCATGCGGAAATCGCCGCCGACGCCAGGACCGCGGTAAAGGATACAATAAAACCGGTGCCGGAAGCCACGGCAACCGCCTGTTTAATGTTTAGGCCGTGCCCTTTGAGCAGCGGGATGGTGAGTAATCCGCCGGCTATACCGAAGAGAGCGGAGAGAGTGCCGATGATGACGCCGCCAAACGGCAACGGGATATGCCGCAGGAACACAGTTCTGTCGTTTGCGTGAGACGACAGAAACGAAGTCCCTACCCAGAGCAGGAGAAGGCTGACAAAGATCTTGACAAGTTCGCCCGATATGTTAACCAGAGTTAAGGTGCCGAGGAAACTGCCCAACATCAAGCCGGCGACAATTTTCTTGATGTTGCGCAGCATGACTTCCCAATGTAATTTGCGATGGGTTTGCGCGGAAATTAAAGTGGTGCAAGAGGTAATTGCCATGGCGGTAACAACCGCCATCTGAGGAATAGGCGTTCCCGAGTAGCCGGAATTCTCAAAGATAATGACCATAAAAGGAACGGCGAACATCCCGCCGCCTATTCCAAACAAGCCGGCGGTTAATCCCATACAGATCCCCACCGGAATAAAGAGTAACAGAGTCATAATCATATCAAAAAAGTTATCAAGGAATTCTATCTTACGGGAATTGAGAATCTTTTGTTAATCATTGTATGATCCCACCCATTTCTGGACTTTTTTTGTTTTTGCAAAAACTGGATTGGCGAGAGTTGTTTGAGAGCATAATGGGGACGTTCCAGATTATACCAAGCCAACCACTCGATGAGTTTGGCGTTGAATGCTGGCATATCCTTAACCAAGAGATGCCGCATATGACAACCGAACTCTTCCCAGAGAGTGCGATTAAACCGTTCGCAGTGTGCATTCATTTGCGGTTTCCTTGGATAGGTATACCAGTGGGTGCTGCCGTTTGCGGTCACGACCCGGTGAAAGTCTTTGGCGAACTCACTGCCATTATCGGTGAGGACTTTTTCGATCCGAGTGCCGAGTATGTTTTGCATGGCGGTAAAGAGCTGGGCGGAACTGGCCGAAGCAGCCGAGGTGTCGACACTGACCAGTGAGAAGCGGGAAAATAGATCAATGCCGACATGCCAATAAAAGCGCCGGCCATCGACGATGCGGACGAGCGTATCAAAGGCAACACATTCACCTCTCCGGCCCGCAACAAAGCGGATGTCCTTGCGCTCGCGCGGAGCACCTTGCCGCAGGCGTTTCGGCACGGACCGCGATGGTTTGCACCGCATCTTATCCGGGTCATCGGCAATGATGCGAGAGAGCGTTGATTGGCTGGGCAGCGGCAGCCCGCGCTGCTGACACCATTCGGGTAACAAGCAGACCAGTTTACCGGCACCGATGTTCGGACGCTCTTGTCGCCAAGATCGGATCTTGGTAATCAGTGCCGGTGGCCAGGTGTTGGACCGCTTGGGCTGATACCCATAGTTGTTCGCCAGTTCATCGACCCCGCCTTCACGGAAACGCCGCTGCCACTCGTAGAATGTAGCACGACTGATCCTGGCATGATCCAACGCGGCCGCGACACCATGTTTGCGCGCGAACGCTAAGGTGTCCAGTTTGATTTTGGTGGTTTTAGACATGTTTGAATATTTGTTTGCTAAAACCACCATTTTATTGAAACCGCGCACGCGATAACCAATGTAGTGTAAACGTGTTCCTCTCATTTCAAATCACCTCCGCGGTGCAGCCGCTCTCGCACACCGTACCGTCTTGCCAGCGGATACACCTAGACAGTTTTATCAACAACAAGCCTCCGCTGTCTGCGGCGGTGAGAGCAAAACAGCTATCCATCTTTCTTGCCCGTTTCATTCATCTAGCTCCACATACCGGAGACCCGTTGCCGGATCTATTTTCGACCCGTCCGACAGAACATCCGGCTGCTTGATCTGAGGACGCACAATACCAAACTCAGAGTCCAGAACCTTTATGAGATCATGCAATCATCCTGTCAATATAAATCCTAAAATAGATCTTATTGATCGGGTAAGCATCTGAATAGGCGCATTTATTTGCACGTCGGCATTGACACAACGCCAAACTCATCGAATGGTTGGCTTGGTATCATCGCGAACGTCCTCATTATGCTCTCAAACAACTATCCCAATCCGGCCCAATCCGGTTCTTGCAAAAACAACAAAAGTCCGGAACTGGGTGGGATCATACAATTTTGCAAAGGGATAGAATAAAGTTCTTATAACTTGACTTCGGAAACTTCTTAAAAAACCCTGTTTTTATAAGGGTTTGCGGGCCGTTTTTATACACTATGAGCCCTTGCGACTTTGCTTCTTGCGCTTAGTGTTTGTGATCCAACAGAGCAGGTTGTTTGGGTTTTAGTTGAACGGCTTGTAAAATGCGTTGCTGTCCCGGGGTGAGTTGGTGTGGGCTGCTGTAATAGTTGCCAACGGGATTGCGTTGGATAGTTGCTTTGAAGTTGCGCAGTTCTTTGAGGATCTTCTTGGTGGTGACGATTTCCTCGGTCTTGTTTTTTTGCGGCGGCTGCGGTCGGGCATCTAGATCGGTGAACGGCAGCATTTCGGTGGTCCACACGGTGGTGGGTGCGGGCTTTTGTTGGCGGAGGACATACCGCAAGCGGCGGATGGCGGCAAACGCCAGATAGCAGAGGGCGAAATGGGCGCGGATGCGCTCGGGTTTCCAATGGAAGGTCGGGCGGATTTGCAGATCACTTTTAAGATCCCGGAAGCCGTGTTCAATGGCATACAGTTGTTTGTAGTAAGTGTAGGCGGTTTGGTAGTCAATATTGGGCGAGGCCTGCACGCCATAGAGACCGATTTCTTGCATCGCCCGGTTGATGGCTGTGGGGTTCAGTGTGGTGATGCCGTTGTTGGATAAGAACTTACGGATATCGGGACAGGCAATCCCCCGCAGAGCTTGGTGGTTGCGGCCGGTACTGTTTTTGGCCCGCTTCAAGGCCAGATGCAGCTGATGGAGATCGCGGCGGGCGCGCTTGGAGGAGAAGTTGGCATAATAATTGCGTGCCACCAGAGGGCGGTCGTTGTCGGCAAGTTGGGTGCGCGCGGGTGGTAGCAAGCCGATCTCAAAGATGCGGGCCCCGCCTTCAAAATCATAGTTGTAGACCGCCGTGCGGATCTCTTTGGGTAACTTGCGTGGCGAACAGGCCATGACAAACGCATGCCCGGCCGCCGTAATCGCCGCCAAGTTGTCTTCACTGAGGAGGCCGTTGTCAGCAATCACCACCGTCTTTTGGGCCCCCAGCCGCCGCTGCATCTCGTCCAAAGCCGGCAACAAGGTCGACACATCCGCGGTCTTACCGGTAAATAGTTTGTAGCCCAACGGCAAGCCACAAGGCGTCATCCACATCCCAAAGACCACCTGCGTCCGATGGGCTTTGCCGTCTTTGGACCAACCTCTGCAGCGGAAGTCATCCGCCTGCACCGATTCAAAATAAAAGGTCGTCGTGTCATACAGCAACAGCTGCACCGTCTTTTGGTTAAGTAATGCCAAATTGGAACGTGCCACCCGCATCTGAATGCGCTCAATCTCGGCATCATCCAAATGATCCATCGCTTTGTACATGCTGTCCTCAGACCAGTGGATCCCATATTCTTCTTCCAACAGCTGCGACAATTGCCGTTTACTAATCCGCTCGGCCGTCAGCCGCCCCCAACTGAGCACCCGCAAACAGGCATTCAGCCGTTGGCGCCGCGGTGCCACCAACGTATCCAAGCCCATGGACGCAAATAATTTCTCCATGACATAGGGCAGACCGTAACTGCGCGCACCTAAAGTTCTTAAGGCCGAAAGTGCCCCCGGTCCATCGTCATCCACCCGGTCGTTGCGCCGGATAGCATGGCCACGACCACAGCCCACCACCTTTTGATGTTTTGTTAAAAACGCATTCAGTGAGGTGCTTTGTCTTAATTCCTTCTCCAAGCGGCGGCAGCGTTGCTCCATCTCGGCCCGCACCACCGCATATTCCGCACTGTCGGCTTCCACCGGTTGGCTGGTATACAGAGTCATATTGTTCGGCTGCTTGTGCTTGGACCGATAAAAAGAAAAAACCACGGACAGAACCTGCCCGTTTTTTCGAGTGAATTCGCGAATATACATATTATGCTTTTAATTATACACTATTAAAGATCCTAAAAAAACCTTGAAAATACAAGGTTTTTTAAAAATATAATAATTTCTTTCCGAAGTCAAGATTTGCACGTCGGCATTGACACAACGCCAAACTCATCGAATGGTTGGCTTGGTATCATCGCGAACGTCCTCATTATGCTCTCAAACAACTATCCCAATCCGGCCCAATCCGGTTCTTGCAAAAACAACAAAAGTCCGGAACTGGGTGGGATCATACAATTTTGCAAAGGGATAGAATAAAGTTCTTATAATGAGAATAAACGGATTGTAAAACAGTACATTTACATTACATTAATAAGAGGATATGAAAAAGCAAACGGTGCCAACAACGCCAACAATGCAAATTGAGATCAAGAATCTGCGTCTCCGCACCTATGTGGGCATTTATGACTGGGAACAGAAAAACAAACAGGATGTGAACATCACTGTCCGGATCGACTGCGCCGCGGAAACTTTGCGTGCTTGCGAAACCGATCGGATTGAAGATACATTGAATTACAAAATTCTTAACAAGAGGATCATCGCGCATGTGGAACAAGGGCGTTTTGGGTTGTTGGAAAAAATGGCAATGGGAATTGCGGATATTGTTCTCGGTGAAGACAAGGCGATGCGGGTTAGGGTGCGTGCCGAGAAACCCGGTGCCTTGCGTTTTAGTGATACGGTGGCGATAGAATTATGTCTGGAAAAATAAAAACTGAAAAAATGGAACAAACAAATAAAGAAACTAAAACAACAAAAGAAAAGAGGCCCAATCGGGTCCTGGTCGGTATTGGCTCCAACATCCGACCGGAGCATCATATTGGCAAGGTTAAGGAACTGCTTGAAGCAAACTACTCGATTGTCAAATGGTCAAAATCCCACACAACGCCGGCGATGGATGTTCCCGATTCGCAGCCGGACTTTGTAAATTGTGCTTGCCTGCTGGAAACATCCTGTTCTTGGCCGGAATTACGCACGCAACTCAAAGACATTGAACGACAACTGGGCAGAGAGCCGAACTCCTCGGACGCGCCGCGTTGCATAGATATGGATATATTGATATGGAACGGTGCTGTGGTGGATAAGGATGTTTATATGCGCCCCTTCTTGAAATACATGATTGTTGAGTTGCTGCCCGAACTGCGGAATCTTTTCATCTTTTCCGAAACGGAGGAAAAAGAGGAATAAGGTGAGTGAGACCGGAGGTCTTGTTCGTACGGATCACTATCGTCACGGACAGCCCGAAAAACTGGGTATCTTGTTGGTTGCTTTGGGTAGCCCGGACAGCCCGGCACCCGGGGCACTCAAACGCTACTTGCGACAGTTTCTCGGCGACAGACGGGTCATAGAGATGTCCAAACTGCCGAAATGGCTACTCTTAAACTTAATTATCTTGCCGCGCCGTTCGCATGTTGCGGCGGCAAACTATCGCAAAATATGGCGCAAGGAGGGCGCTCCTTTGTTGTTATTCAGTTACTCCCAGCAAAATAAACTGCATCAAACCCTCATCAAAGATTATCCGTTTGTCACCGTCGGTCTTGGGATGAGTTACGGCAAGCCGGCTATTTCGCAGGCGTTACTTAAATTGAAAGAAGAAGGCGTTACCCGCTTGCTGATCTTTCCTCTTTACCCGCAATATGCTTCCGCCACGGTGGGTTCTGTGTTTGAGTCTGTGACAGAGGAACTGCGGCGATGGCGATGGATACCCGATACAAGATTCATCCATTCTTATCACGACCACCCGGAATTCATTAAGGTTCTGGCGGATTCCGTGCGGGCATCTCGCCGTCCAAAAGATAAGAACTCTCTTCTGTTGTTTTCGTTTCACGGTATCCCTCTGGCTTCGCTCGGGCAGGGAGATCCTTATCATTGCCACTGCCACAAAACCGCCCGTCTGGTTGCCGCAGAACTCAAACTGCGAGAAAGCGATTATAGGGTTACTTTTCAGTCCCGTTTTGGCAAACAACCCTGGTTGCAACCTTACACGGATGAAACTCTTGCCGCCTTGCCGGCCAAAGGGATCAAAGATCTGCGGGTGATTTGTCCGGGCTTCTCCTCGGATTGTTTGGAAACGATTGAAGAAATAGACCGGGAAAATCGGGAAGTCTTTATAAAAGCCGGCGGCCAACACTATGATTACATTCCTTGCTTAAACGACACTCCCAATCATATTGCGATGATGGCAAGTTTGGCGGAAGAAAATTGCTCCGATTGGTTCAAACGACTCGGGCAGATCAACAAAGCGGAGCACAGAAACCTTAGTAAAGACGAGTATCTGAAACACAAAAATGCTAACCCAACTCTCGGTCGGTAATTTTGTTCTGGTTGACAAACTGGAACTGGAGTTTCATCCCGCAATGAATGTGATTACGGGCGAAACGGGTGCCGGCAAGTCTATCATTTTGAACGCACTTGGTTTGACACTCGGCGAACGCGGCAGCCCCTCTCTGATCCGCAACCAAAAAGTTCGCGCCGAAATTAGCGCCATTTTTGAAACGGAAAAGTTACCTCAAGTTCGCGCTTGGCTGGAAAAACGCGACCTGTTTCAGGATAACGAATGCATTTTGCGCAGAAGTTTAAGCGGCAGCGGTTCAAAGTCTTTTATTAACGGAGTGCCCGCTACCTTGCAAGATATGAAAGAAGTGGCAAGCTTACTGATTAGTTTGCAAGGACAGCATGCCCACCAACTTCTGATGCAACGGCACACGCACATCCGGTTCATTGACGATTTCGGCGGAACCGGCAAAGAATCTGCGGCATACCGCGCCGTGTATGAAAAACTGCTGGAATTGCGGCGCGAACTCACGACAAGACGGCAAACAGGCCAAACGGACGAGCGCATGCTCAGCCTCCTCAGACACGAACTGGCGGAGTTGGAAGAAATCGCTTTGTCGCAAAAGGACTATACGGAACTGGAAGAACAGCATCGCTTGAGCAATAATAGCGAGATTCTCAACCAGTCCCTGGAAGACTGTATGCAAATACTGGACAACCAAGACAGTTCCGGTTTAACCCAACAACTTAACGAATTACAAAGTAAATTGCAACAGGCAAACGACAAATTTTTAAGTGAACTGGCGAGCCAACCGGAAAGTGGCCGCAAACTGTTGGAAAACTTGCGTGCGGAATTACAATCTTACGCGGACAAAGCCAACAGCGAGACACTTGATTTTGCGGGCCTGGACGCCAAGATGAGTGCAATTCACCGGTTGGCGCGCAAACATCGGACGGAGCCGGGTAACTTGGAATCTCTTAAATTAAGCAAACAGAAAGAATTGGAAGAACTGGACAGCAATGAAGAAAAGATAGGCAACTTGACGCGTATGGAAAAAGAAACGGAGGAGAAATGCCGCGAACTGGCGCACAGCCTGACCGAGAAACGCAGATTGGCGGCGGCCCGCTTTGACCAAGAAGTGGCAGCCAAACTGCGCGAACTGGACATGGAATGTAAGTTTGCCACTCAATTCTCACGGCTGGAAAGACTGACCGAAAACGGGGACGGCGTGATAGAATTTATGCTTGCCACAGGGCCGGAATCCCTGCTGTTGCCGATGCGACGCATTGCTTCCGGCGGCGAATTGTCCCGCATTGCATTGGCGGTGAACCTGGTGGCGGCGCGCAACTCCGCCATTCCGTGCCTGGTGTTTGACGAGGTGGACAGCGGAATCAGCAGCGGTGTGGCATCGGTTGTTGGCAAGATGCTGGCACTCTTGGGCGGCAACACGCAAGTCATTTGTATTACGCATCATCCGCAGATTGCGGTGCATGCGGATGCGCACTATGCGGTTACAAAAACCAAAAAAGAAAATTTAACAACGAGTTCCATTAAAATACTTTCAACTATGGAAAGAAAAACTGAAATTGGCAGAATGATAGGCGGCGAGAGGCTAAAAAACGACGTGCTTGACTATGCCGGCAAACTCATAGAGCAGGCACGTCCGGATGTCCACTGACGGCAGAGGAGTATCTCAAAATAACCCTTGGCGCCCCGGCGAAGGCAACCGCGAGAAAAACTCTTGCGCTCTTGGGCGGCAACACGCAAGTTATTTGTATTACGCATCACCCGCGGATTATGGCACCTGCGGATGCGCGCTATACGGTTACGGCGGTTACAAAAACTAAAACAATTGACAAGGAGTTCCATTAAAATGCTTTCAACAAAATACCATCAACTATGGAAAGAAAAATTAAAAGAGGCAGAATGATAGGCGGCGAGAGGCTAAAAAACGACGTGCCGGACTATGCCGGCAAACTCATAGAGCAGGCACGTCCGGATGTCCACTGACGGCAGAGGAGTATCTCAAAATAACCCTTGGCGCCCCGGCGAAGGCAACCGCGAGAAAAACTCTTGCGCTCTTGGGCGGCAACACGCAAGTCATTTGTATTACGCATCACCCGCGGATTATGGCACCTGCGGATGCGCGCTATACGGTTACGGCGGTTACAAAAACTAAAACAATTGACAAGGAGTTCCATTAAAATGCTTTCAACAAAATACCATCAACTATGGAAAGAAAAATTAAAAGAGGCAGAATGATAGGCGGCGAGAGGCTAAAAAACGACGTGCCGGACTATGCCGGCAAACTCACAGAGCAGGCACGTCCGGATGTCCACTGACGGCAGAGGAGTATCTCAAAATAACCCTTGGCGCCCCGGCGAAGGCAACCGCGAGAAAAACTCTTGCGCTCTTGGGCGGCAACACGCAAGTTATTTGTATTACGCATCACCCGCGGATTGCGGTGCATGCGGATGCGTGCTATACGGTTACGGCGGTTACAAAAACTAAAACAATTGACAAGGAGTTCCATTAAAATACTTTCAACAAAATACCATCAACTATGGAAAGAAAAATTAAAAGAGGCAGAATGATAGGCGGCGAGAGGCTAAAAAACGACGTCCCGGACTATGCCGGCAAACTCATAGAGCAGGCACGTCCGGATGTCCACTGACGGCAGAGCACCTCAGAATAACCATTGGCGCCCCGGCGAAGGCAACCGCGAGAAAAACTCTTGCGCTCTTGGGCGGCAACACGCAAGTTATTTGTATTACGCATCACCCGCGGATTGCGGTGCATGCGGATGCGTGCTATACGGTTACGGCGGTTACAAAAACTAAAACAATTGACAAGGAGTTTCATTAAAAAAATAAAATGCTTTCAACAAAATACCATCCACTATGGAAAGAAAAATTAAAAGAGGCAGAATGATAGGCGGCGAGAGGCTAAAAAACGACGTCCCAGACTATGCCGGAAAACTCATAGAGCAGGCACGTCCGGATGTCCACCGACGGCAGAGCACCTCAGAATAACCATTGGCGCCCCGGCGAAGACAGACCGCGAGAAAAACTCTTGCGGTATGGTGCCCGTCATCTGAGCGACAAAGAACTTCTCGCAATCTTTCTGCGTGTCGGCTATACCGGCAAGGGCGTGATGGCATTGGCGGAAGAACTCATAGACAAGCGCGGACTCAAATGGTTGTTGGAAAGCAGCAAGAAAGAGTTTTGTCAAGAAAAAGGGCTGGGCGAAGCCAAGTATGTGCAGTTTCGCGCCATCATAGAATTGGCGCGCCGCTACTTGGAAGACATTTTACGCCGCGAAACCGACCCCATTACCTCCGTTAAACGCATGCGCGAATACTTGTCGCATGTCCTTGGCAGCAGAGGCAATGAGGTTTTTGCTTGCATTTTCATGGATAACAAGCATCGCATATTGGAGTTCCGTGAGATGTTCCAAGGGACTATTGATTCCGCGCGTGTCTATCCGCGCGAGATTATTCGTTATGCCCTTAAGGTTAATGCGGCTGCCATTGTCATCGCCCATAATCATCCTTCCGGCTTCACGGAACCAAGCGAGGCGGACAAACGCATCACAAGGCGGGTAAAAGATGCTTGTGAATTGGTGGATATACGGTTGTTGGATCACTTCATCATTGGCGGCAGCAAAACCTTGTCGTTCAGTGAAGAGGGCCTGTTATAAGTGGGTGGGTGCCGCTTATGCAGTCTTTATCTTGTCCTTCCGCCGGTGCCTCATTTCCGGGAATTTTTAAAAAACGAAAAAAAACCGATTTTTTTGTGTTATTTTTGGTTTTTATTTCTATAATAACACCAAAGTAGTTTTCTACGGAAGATTACTTTTGTGATAACTTTAGGAGTAAGCGGAAATAAAGGCTATGTTTATTATTCTTATTGGTATTATCGGTGTGATGCCCTACGAGACAATCGTTCTCGCGGTAGGTACCTTACCGGAATACTTACAAAGCGGAGGCGACGCGACTCAAACGCTTGGGCGTTTTATGAGCGGAGCACTTAACTTCTTGACTTCTTTTCTCTGGGGGATATGGGCACTTTTTGCCGTTTTATTTGCCAAGGATTTGATGGTCGGGAAGGATGCCGAGGACATAAAAGGCCGAGCGTTCAAGTTGGGCGCAGCGGCATTGGTACTACTGATGATAACGACATTACCGGCATTGTTTGCCGGCTTTGTCGGCTAAAAGGGCGACAAATGGCGGCATATAACGGGAGGCTATTACCAAGATATCTTTTTGGTATCCCATTGCCGGCAGTGACCCTCGCAGCGACCGCGTTTCTTTTGGTTGTCGTCTTATTATTGCCGGTGAAGGATGTGAATATTTTGCGTCCGTTCATCGTTTTTAGTTTGATCTTGATTGTGACAAAAATATATCAAATAATGAAGATCGGACAACGAGCGGTGATCTTGCCGGCAATCAATAGGGCTAGGATCCTGCGACGAGCCGGACGGATATACGAATGAAGAGGCCCTATTGCGACTTGAACATGCACTGAAAGGTTGGCGCCCCCTGGGCGAGCGTTACTTTCTTCACACGGACGGGACCCTAAGCGTAATCGCCGAAATAGAAGGCTACGATATCTACATGGCATCCGAAGAGACGGCCGGCACTTACTTGAATGGCTTGCGCGCTCTCATTGATACCGCCCCCTTTGAAGTTTCGTTGGAGTTTCATATCAGACGCAGACGGGACAAACGGAATGCGGCAATGTTTGGCAATCAGCCACTGAAAAGAGAATCCGTTGTTTTGAGTTCTTTAAGGAAGACCTATATGAAACATCTTGCCGACTATTTTTACCTTAATCGGATATTTGTTGTGATTCAGTGGCACAGACCTGGGACACTTGCCCGCAATCTGTTAAATTTGTTCGTTGCCGATGGTCCCGAACGGATTTTGGAAGAGGCAATACAAAATTGCACAAAACTTGAAGAATATTGCCAAAAAGGATTGCGCGGTTTTCGCGATCTGCGATTTCTGAGTACCGAAGAAGGAATACGCTTCTTATACGAATCTTCGCATTACCACCCCTGTAAAAAATTACCGGAATCGGGTTATATGTTACGAGACATTCTGACACCGACCGGGGAAAAAAGAGGGGGGCTTTACCGTATGAACTCGGTGATGATTAAACCTTTTTTGATGTATTTTTATCCCGAACCCAATGTGCGTCTCTTAACCGATCTGGTGGCGTGTTTGCCTGTGGAGTTGGATATTGCGTTTTATCTGAGGCGTTGTGATCATGCGCATTTTCTGCGTAAAAGCGGCGGCGAGGAAATTCGTCAAGAACGACAGATCGCGCAGGCGGATGTGGAAGCCGAGAAGCGTTTGGAAGACATCTCCGCCTGGCGGCGTTATGTGGTGGAAAACGGCTTGCAAATCTTTACCAATGCGTTTTACTGCAAACTTTACGGATCAGAGGAAGAAATAGAAGAACAAGCGGCATCTTTGTCCGAGCAACTTGCGGTGCTTGGGGCTGTCTTGGAGTCCGAGTATTTGACGGAGCATGCCATCATTTATTCGTTACCGACCAATATGTATGCCGGCAAGTTCATGCGTCAAGATCATACCGAAATGATCATGAGCCTCCTGCCCGCGGTGTGTTTCGGACAGGGAACCGGACATCAGGAAGCATTTGTCAGCACCAACTTCACATTTGTCGGTTTTGATTACACCAATAAAAGCGGCGGCGAATTTTATCATTCGCTGACCATCGCCAAAACCGGCAGCGGCAAGGGAGTGATGAATTGTGCCAGAATACTGCAATTGTTCGGTCTCGGCTATGACTTTTATACGATTGAAATCGGCAATACCTATGAGTTTCTTTTTAAGATGTTGGGCGGCGACTATGTTGCCATAGATCCGGATACGAGCGTCATTAACCCGTTTCCGTTGTGTGCCGATGTCGGCGCAAAGATGTCTTCGGCATTGGTGTCGCCGACGGTGCGCTCTCTGGTCCGCATTCTCACAGACGGCAAACCGGAAATGAGCGTGCATGAGGTGGCGGTATGCGAAATGGCGATTCGGAATATCTATAACGAACAGTTTGTAAAGAAACACTCGGTGCATAAGGCGCCGACTTTGGCGCATTTTCATATGGGACTCGGGGAATTGGAGGAAAAAAGCCTAAACGAAAAACAAAAATACGCGCGCGACAATTTGATTTTGAATGTCGGCAGTTTTTTGGATACGATCATAGGCGAACGCTTTAAGGAAGAAGATAATATGAGCCTCAATGTGCCGTTGTTTGGCGCGGACTTTAAAAAACTGAAGGACGAGCCGCAACTCCTCATCACCTACCTGACTTTTTTAAGTTTGCGTTACGGTCAAAAAGCACTTTTTCGGCGCACCCCCACTTTTATCGTCATAGACGAGTTACACGAGTTTATTCGCGCCGACAAAGAAACCATCCGCACCCTGTGCGTTCAGATAGCGCGGATGGGACGCAAGGAAAGTGGCTACATCAGTTTGATCACCCAAGAGATTGACGACATCGCGCGCTTGGATCCGGCCCTTGTCAATCAAATGTACATCACCAATCTTCTTTACACGGAAGGGCGACATTCCCGCATTAAGGAGCATTTTTCGGATCTCAACGAACAGGCCTATAAGACCTGGCGCGGTTATCGTCAAACCTATCCGGATCACCGCCCGGCCATGGTGGGGTTTGGTGGCAAATGGCACGATGTCTTTTTGACTTACCCGCCGGAATTTTTAGCCATCGGGGATACGCGTGCCGAATCCTTGGAATTAAAAGAAACCCTGATGAAAAAATATCCGGATATGCAAGATGCCTATCGGGAACTTTTACGGCATTATCTTTGATTATCTTTAAAAGATGAACCAAGCACGCCGTTATATTTTATTGTTCTTGATAACCGGGCTGTTATCCGCCCAGGTGCGTGCCGACGCCTTCGGTGCGGCGGATTCCATAGAAATCGCCAAACTAACCGAGATTATCACGCAGATGACAACATTGATTGAGCGAACGGAAGACTACATTAACTTGCAACAAAGGTTGGCGGAGACTCAAGAACGGGCATTTTTTCGCAAAAGCAATGTATATGCCGGTGAGATTCGGAAACTAGTGAGTTCCGCCGACAAACTGGAGGAAACCGCACGGTCGGTCGGGTCGGATCCGCTGAAACTGGGCGCGATCTATCGCGACGCCAAAGCGATACGCGATCTTGCCAACAAGGCGACGCAAGGCAACACGCGGGAAGTTCTTCTGGGTATTGCCGACACGCTCGATATGATTGCCGAAACCGAGTGGCTGGTTGGGACGGCGGGCGCAACCGAAAAAGAAATGGCATACAAACAAGACGCCAGCGCGGAAGGGCAACTTCTTGCCGGAATATACAGAACCATGGCGGACATGAACGCGCATACTGTGCGGGATGAAACCCGTTACCGATTGCGCGCGTTGAGCCATCGCCAACAAGTGCTGGGCATGTATTCGGTTTTTAACGACGAGCAATGATGCGTTATTAAAGAAGCAATCACACAGCAAAAAATGCTTGCGGAGGTATCTGTTCTTTTTCGTTACGGGAGGTTATGCATTCCCGGTCTGCTTCTTTCTTTTTTGGCCCTCGCTGCGCATGCCGCACATGCCGAGGGTATCACGGATATCGGCGTGCCGGCAGACATAGCAAACAACCTGCCGGATGAAAAATTGGAAACATTCGTCGAGTCGTTTGACAAATTATCGCTCGGACAGATGTTGCTGCGCTTTTATCTTGGGTTAAGAGACAATACGACAGTCTTTGAGCATCTGATGCAAAAGGCGGACATTCTCTTGGGTCCCTTACTGGGACCGATGATCATTATTTGTGCCGGTTCCAGGCTGTTTCAAGAAATACAGTCACCGTCCTCGGATGCCCGGGCTGTTTTGAACATTTTTTATGTGACCGGCTTGGTGGTTCTGCTGCTGGCGTTATACCGGTTTCTGTTACATCAGGTTACTTTGTTTTCCAACGGTGTCATTTATGCTGTCTTGCCAAACGGCTATACTTTTGAGGGTGTGATGCGGCAGGTGGAAAGTGTCACCGAAGAATTTGAAAGCAAAAAATCCGGCACCAACATCATTTGGCGTTTGGCGGACAGGACCGTGTCTTTATACACGCAATATGTTCTTGCCTGGACTTCCAAATGGGGTGTGATGGTTTTGCATGGTCTGTTGAACTATGCGCGTAACCTCTTGTATGTCCTTAATTATGTTTTGGGAATGTTTCTGTTGCCACTCTTAATTCTTAAGAATAGCAGTCTTCCAAAGAATTGGTTTATGATCACCACTTTTATTTTTCTGTGGGCAATGACCGAAGGAGTGATGGTTGCGGCAATCGGCGATTTGGGTATCAGTGCCCTCAGATTCGCAATAGGAACCGATGAAAGGTTACCCGCCTTTGCCGTTTCCGTTTTTTATGTGATGATCACCACAGTTAATATTCTGATCGGGTTATCTTTGTTGGCGAGCATATGGATCGTAAAGACATACCTGATGTCGCCGGGAAATATTGCAGGCATGGCAACCGCTTTGGCATTGCCGGCGGCTGCGATGACCCGGATGATGACAACTGCCGCGACCGGGGGTGTGCGTGTCGCATCTCCTTCCGTGCCGCTGCCGTCCGGCCGGCTACCCGGCGAAGCGGGGGCATCAAAAAAAAGAGAATTGCCGCGGTCCTCTTCCAAGTCGGCGGGCAGCAAGTCGCGAGGCGGCAAGTCGGCGGGCGGCAAATCGGCGGGTAGCAAATCGGCGGGTAGCAAGCCGGCGAATAAAAAGCCAAAAACCGGGCAAGAGAAATCGGAAAAGGGTGGCTCCGCCACCGGTGGGCGGCCCCGTAAACCGCCGATGTTAACAACAGTTATTACACACGAAGGGAAGTTAGATCGCAGTGAACTGCCGGGCAATGTCCGTACCGCTGCCCGTGTTGCCCGAGAGGAAAAAATACCGAAGTAAATAACATTGAAAGGTTTAATAAAAACACATCTGTTAATGCGCGGTTTTGGCTTGCGGCGGTTAAATCATGCTGCGGATAGGCCCGGGCGAACCGCCGGCGGCGACATATGGCGCGCCATTCGGTTGCAAAACTTGTGCTTGTTTGTTCTGTTATTCGTGATTTTATCCGGCGGCAGCGTTATCTTTGCCGCGCTCATCTTGAGACCTGTGCCGGTGCTATTGGCGGACAAGGACGGCAGATTTATAGGACACATTGAGTACCAACGCCAGCCCCCCATTACCGAAGCACAATTGGAATCTGTCAGCAAGCGTTTTGTCGCGCATTATCTGAGCCAAAATTCGGCGACCGTGTATTCGGATGCCGAAATTGCTTTGGCGGCCATGTGTCCCGCATTGCGTCTCAAGACCCAGAAAGAGTGGATTGAAGGCGGCAGACTTGCCGAGATCATTCAAAGAGTCCAGATTTCTCGCGTTATTTTCACCGAATTTAATATTTTGAAATATTTGAATACGGATGATATTCAAGTTTCACTTCTGGGGAAGGTTTTGATTAGCGATCAAACCGATGTTACCGCGGACATTCAAAACAATTCCGGCATATTTCGCTTGGAATTGGCGATGCGTCAGGTTCCCATTTCCGAGCGCAATTATTTGGGCATTGAAGTATGTTCCGTGCAATTTCTTTAATCGGCGTCCTCTTCTTGTCCGATGCGGCGCATGCGTTTAGCGGCGAAGTACTCAAGATCCCATTGCAAGAGCGCACTCAGTTCACGCTTAAGGTGGTTCCAAACCTCGGCACCAGGCTATTGTTTCCGTTCTTGTTGGACGACCCCGAACTCAAACCTCCTTTGAATTACAAACTGGTCAATACCGGGAACTTTGCGGTAACCCGGGATGTTGGCAATCTCATCGGACAAAATGTTTTCTTAATCACTTCAACCGGCAAAAACGAGCGTGTCGGCAAGTTGTATATGAGCATTGCCGGCTACAACTTGGCAATCAACTTGATTGTCAGCAATCGGATCCCGGATCACATTAGCGATGTTTACTTGGAGCTGAGCGAAGAAAAACGAAACTTTCTGATCAACCATCGGGTGGAAACCATCCGGGCACAGTTGCGGGAAGACTACGAAAGGCGGTTACTGACCGCGAATACATTAACCAATCGGGAAGATCTGGCGTTATTGATGCTGCGCGGTGTGCGTAAAAGAAACATCAAGCAGATGTTCCGCGGCGGCGACAGCGGATTTAAGACGGCGGATGTGTACTTGGATCACTTTCTTTACTATCCGCACAGTGCCTATGGATTGCATTTTTGGGTGGAACACTACGGCAAAAAGTTTTCTCTTGCCGCGTTGAATGTCCGGGCACAGAATCAAAGCGGTTCCGAAATCGCCGTCGAAGGTCGTCTGTTTTGCTTTGATGCGGGGAAAAAGTTAGACGAATGTATTTACCTAACCAAGAACGATATTTTGATAAAAGAAAAATTCCGACTGCAAATTACCATGACAGCCGACAACAATGAGATTCAGCGTTTGTTTTATTAGTTTGTTGTTGGGCACCACTGTCGCAACCCAGTCTGCGGCTATGACCAAAGAGGAACTGCGCAGTCGGACCGAGGAAGTGATCCGGAACCAAAGAGAACGCAAAACGCGCTTGCAGAGTGATACGCTGTTGGATCAACGCGGCCAATTATATTCCGACGGTAAAAATGTGTATCCGGGCATCCTCATTCGCAATCAAATTTTCCCGGCGATGCTTGCTTCGGGGCAACGGCAACCCGGCTGCTTGCTGGGTAACACCGTGATTAAGGGAACTTACAACGCACAAGAACAGCTGGTAGTCTGTCTGACGGAGACAGGCAAGAATACCAAACAATTCGGACATCATTTTGTTGTCAAAGAGGATGCCCGGCCGGCACCGGCATCTGCGACGACGGGGCGCGCCGCTGAGGTTAAGACCGGAACAGCACCGGCAAAGAACCGGCTTTCCAAAGGTCCGCAACAGCGGCCGGGAAAAGGACAAAAACAAGCGCAAGAACGGCCGGCACCGCGCTCGCGCCCAAAGAATAATACCGATGCCGGTAACTCGGAACTCAAGCATTCTGTAGAACTTAACCCTTTCGGTTCTCGCAAAAAGTTTGGAATTCGGGCGGGGACCTGGGTGCGCGTATTCTTACCCCGGAAGGTTTCTTCAAGCGAAACGGCCGATATTGAATTGGAACTCGCCGCGGATCTTTTTGGAACACACAGGAAACTTCCGACAGGGACAATCTTCTTTGCGCGCCACCGGATTAACCCGGTCACCCAACGCCTGGATATGGATTTGTCTCTCATGGTGTTGCCCGGCGGAGAAGAGTATGCGATTATCGGCACCGTCCATGGAACCAATAAGGCGGCCGGGCTTGCCGGGGCAATCATCACCCACTCCGACAGAATTGCCGATCTTTCCGTTAAATCCGGGGTATTGGAGACAACAAAAGAGGAATTAAGCAGACAGACACCGGGGAACCCCGGTGCAGCCCTTGCCGGCGGTGTGGCACAGGATGTTTTGCAGGCAAACCAAAGAACCTTGCCGCGTGCGCCAAACTTTTCCGTGGAAGTTTCGCCCGGTGATGCCTTGGTGCGTTTTGGTCGCTCTTTCTGATGAGCCTGCCGCAGACGGGAACCGAAAAAGACAATCCGCAGGCTGCTATCCGCCTTGCTCTGTCGCGACATCGCCTGTTTGCCGGTTGTCTTTTTTGCTTGTTCTTATTCTTATTTTTGCCCAACCGGGTTCTGGCATACGGAGTTTCCGTTATTCTGGAACAGAAAGAAGCAAAAGGGTTTTCTTCTTTGGGTTACGGTTACTCCTCCTTGTTCCGTCAAGGGCGCGATAATTTCCATTGGCTGGATCTTACCTTTGCCGAATACGATTATCACATTAAAGACGAAGTGGGGAGTGCCGAAGAAATCGGCAGTGTGTACCGATTTGCCCGGCGTCTCCGTTGGGCGCGATATTTCAAGCCGCTCGTCATCACCGAAGTGGGTATTGTGCGGCTGGAGTTGAATGCTCGCCGGCAGGTGAGCTCCGCCAACGAGTTTGTCGGCTCCTTACCGGCAAGGTCAACAACAGATTACAGAGCGGCACTTGGCGCCGGTTATCTGTGGGAAACCGGGTCTGTTGTGTGGATGCTGGGCGCCAAGGCCGGTTATATTCATAGTTTTCGTATGCGATACCTGGGAACCTTGTTTCAAGTTTCGTTTGAATTTTGACCGACAAGCCGGTATCGCAACCAACACCAACATAGCGGACCAAAAATATGGAATTGTTTTAAGAAAATAGTTAAGAATGCTTTCTCACCGCAGATAATCACATTGGAATTTGAAACCTAATTTCAATGACATCAAATAACTTTCTTGCTGATGCGTAAAAAATACAGCAAAAGATGTTATAATTTTATAGGTTATTTTATGAATTTAAGAAAAATGACAAAAGAGGATATAGACTACAACACAGTCGAGGAAAAACCGGCCAAGCAATATAACATTGGTCAGTCGGAAGCAAAAATAAGCGTTATGACATACATCTTGTGTGCAATCGGATTGATTGTATTTACAGTATTCTCTTCTCTTACCCTTTACGATTCCGCCCTTACATACAAATTGATACCGGAGGGCAGTTGGTTTATTCTTTTTCTGTTGGCTTTTTTTGTGTTCATTCTTGGTCTGATCGGCGAATATGCCATAGTTTCGTTATACCAGGCAGTGGGAAAAACAAATCACAAAATAGAAGTTAATATAGAGGAAGTCAAAGAAGAAATTACTGAAGTCAGAATAGGACAAAAAGAGGATATTGCGAGAGTCAGAACGGAACTCAAAGAGGATATTGCGAGAGTCAGAACAGAACAAAAAGAGTTTGAGGAAGTAACAAAAAAAGGTTTCAGGTCTGTTTGCAAAACTTTGCAGTTGATGCTTTTGGGCAAGAAGGGTGATGCCATAAAAGTACTGGCTGCCACAGAGTTTTCTCCTCTTGATATGACCGAACTTGGCTGGGAAATGCTGGAAGAAAGTGGCATTAAAAAATATGTTGACGACCATTGGAAAGAATGGGGTAAGAAATTACATGCACTGAACTTATTCAAAAAACATACGGGGGATCTTTATAAGATTCAACAAGAAATTTTTTCTTTTGTTGAAGAAAATATTGTCGCGACAGACGACCATTCATCAATGATAGAAGAAGTGGGTTCGTTATCAACACTGCGTTTTTTGGCGCGTCTGTATTCCCGCAACAAATTTTTTAAAGAAAACAATTGGATTATTAAAGAAATAGACAAATACGATCCGTCAAAAAACAAACCCGCCCGGGAGTGAAACATCTCAACAGAATAGGTATTCCGGCTATTTTCAGTGCCCTCTTTTCTTCCGAATGGATTGGGTCGCAGGTTTTAGTTTGTTTTTCCCACAATAACTCTCGTCTTTCCGGTTCTTGCAAAAACACCAAAAGTCCGAAAATGGGTGGGACTATACATTTAATTAATATCGGGAATGATACACTTGACAACCTATGCACTTCAAAAAATTTGCCATTTGCCTCAAGATCCATTGCAAACAGCCTGGGGATCTGCCAAAACTTCCATTCTGAAGGTCGCGAACAGAAAATAACCCTCTTTTTCCTTGTATTTACCAGTATTTATGCTCATATTTTACTTCTCAACTCTCATTTAATGTAATAATAATGACACTTACTTTTTTATGGGTCAACAAAGTATATAATTCCCTTAATATCATCATTTATGCGTTTATTCATTTATTCACTCACTCATTTTTAATATGAAAACAAAACTTGCAAGTCCCGGAAGAATCGGCATCTTATCGGTTGTGCTATTGTTCTTTTTTGTCGGGTCAATCGTTATGTTGCGGACCCTGTCGGCCGACTCGGGACAAGGGACGCCGTATGCGGCCGAGCCTGCAACGGAGTTGTCCGATGCTTCCGCCCGCCAAAGCGATGACACCGAACCCGCGCCCGCGGATGACGCCGGCAGTGTTCGCATCCGAGCGGCGGATCCCAACAAGGTGTACCCGATTCGTCTGAGCACTCGGGAATGGCGCGCGCGTCTTTCGGCTTTTGAATATAAGATTTTGCGCGAGGAAGGAACCGAGTACGCCTTCACGGGTGCCCTCAACAAAGAGAAGCGGAAGGGCGTTTACTATTCCCGTGCCACCGGCCAACCTCTTTTTAGTTCCGAACATAAGTATGATTCGCGGACCGGCTGGCCCAGTTTTTGGCAACCGATTGACGAAGAAGCCGTGGATTATTTTTTGGATAAAAAACTGCTGCTCACCCGCATAGAGATAACGGACAGTTCCAGCGGCTCGCACCTTGGCCATGTCTTTGAAGACGGACCGCCGCCGACCGGTTTGAGATATTGTATTAACTCGGCATCTTTGCTCTTTGTGCCGGTCGGGGAGGAACCGCCGGCGTTGGTGCAAGATTATCTGAGCCGTTTTTCCCCGGCGGGAGAGGCCTTGCCAAAATAGCCGGCGGGCGGGGCACAGGCGGGCAGGCAGACGAACGGACGAATAGGCTCCGTTTCGTCCAAGAAGTTGGATTAAACCGGGCTAAGACCTAGAACCTTACAAACACCACACCACAACATAACACCCGGCGTTAATGGATCAATAGATCCATCGCATAGTTCCATAGATCCGGCGCACAGATCAATCGGCAATTAGCCGTGTCCCGATGGTGGCGTCTGTGCAGAGACTATTAAGGATACAATTTTGTAACCTGCCGCCGACAACACGCACATGATGCACACCGCCGTTCAGGGCAGCCAGCATTGCATCGCTTTTGGGCAGCATTCCGGTTGTGATGACGCCGCTTTCTCGCAACTCTCGGATCCGGCCTGCGGATAACTCGCTCAAAAGATTCCCCGAGCGATCCAATATGCCGGTTTGATCCGTCAGGTAAATCAAAGAGCCCGAAGCAACCGCGACGGCGACCGCCGCTGCCGCCGCATCCGCATTGACATTACAGAGAGATTCTTCTTGTTTAATGTCACCTTTAATGTCATCTTGAATGTCATCCCCGTCATCTCGGATCTCTTTTGCAAGGCACGACAGAAACAGAATGCGGTTTGCGGGAAATTCTTTCAGTTTGTCCGTGCGGACACGGGTCACCTTGCCAACATGCCCCCAGATTGCCGGATCCAATGGGACGGCTCTGAGCGGCGAAAGTATTGCCCGGCATCCCACCGCATGCCCGCCGGCTGCATTGGTGAGAGCAACCAACTCGGCGTTGAGTTTGTCCAGCGTTTCCGTCATCACGCTCAGGGCATCTTTGGGTGTTACGCGCAGTCCGCGCACAAAATGCGTCTCAATACCCCGTTGTTTTAGGGCATCGCCGATAGCCGCGCCGCCGCCATGCACCAGAGTGACCCGCACGCCCAGTTGTTGCAGAACGACCAGTTGGTGAATGATGTTTTGGCGAATGTTGCTCTCCGCCAGCAAACTGCCGCCGAACTTAATCACCGGATGCTTGCCTCCCAATTTTGTGGCTCCGTCCGATGTCACATAAGGAAAAAACTTCTTCAGATCCTGTGACAGTGAAGGCGGGACGGGATTTTTGTGTTCCGGCAACAGATTAGAGGACGCAGTCCGTAAAAAAACTATCGGGGAGCCCGCAATCCGCAATCTATCCTATGCCCCAAAATCCGTCTCTGTCCGCACGGAACATTTTTTGAGCTCCCGCCGAAAGATTGCCGCAATCCGTTGCAGCGCATTGCGGGTTTCGGCTTCAAAGCGCAGCACCAAGATGGGACTGGTGTTGGAAGCCCGCACAAGCCCCCAACCGTCGGCGTATTCGGCGCGCAGTCCGTCTATCGTAATGATCTTGTCGGTTTCAAAGGTTCCTTGCGTTATGAGTTTGTCCATAATATCGGACTTTTCTTTTTCGCCCACGGTCAAGTTAATTTCCGGGGTGCTGATGCTGTCCGGCAGTTCGGCGCAGAGGTCTTCAATATTCTTACCGGATTTTTCTATTATGCGCAGCAGACGAACACCCGCCAGCAGGGCATCGTCCGCTCCCGTCCAATCTTCGGCAAAAAACAGATGCCCGCTCATTTCACCGCCCAAGAGGGCGCCGGTTTCTTTCATTTTGCGTTTAATTAGCGAATGGCCTGTTTTCCACATAATCGGCTCGCCGCCGTGCGCTTTGATGAACTCGGGCAGCCGCGAGGTGCATTTCACATCAAACACGATTTTGGCGCCCGGCTTGCGTTGCAGCAGATCCCGGGCAAAGAGCATCATCATCCGATCCGGGTAAATAATGGTGCCGGCGCCGGTTACCAGACCGAGTCGATCTCCGTCGCCGTCAAACGCAAAACCAAGGTCGGCTTTTTTGCGCGCGACCTCCTTTTGGAGATCACGCAGATTTTCCGGTTTGCCCGGATCCGGATGATGGTTTGGAAAATTGCCGTCCACTTCGCAATACAGTTCGTCCACTTCCGCGCCGAGGGCGCGATAAATTGCCGGCGCAAATGCCCCGGTGACCCCGTTGCCACTGTCCACCA
The DNA here is from genome assembly GCA_965209035.1 of Gammaproteobacteria bacterium. Taxonomy (GTDB): domain Bacteria; phylum Pseudomonadota; class Gammaproteobacteria; order CBDBNL01; family JAAOII01; genus CBDBPY01. The sequence continues at coordinate 120,667 of OZ242372.1, read as the reverse complement.
CCAGCCTGCAAGAGCGACTTAATGGCCGGTGGTCTATTAGATCCCGCGCGTATTGCGGCGGGAAGTCCGGTTCTTCCTGGGTGCCGCTGCTGTTACTATTTGGAAGACCGGCATCCGCACAGTATCCGTATAGTCTTTGGATGTCGTCCATGGCAAGGGTTCGGCCGCTCATCATCATTTTGCAACCGTTGTATTCGGGCGGGTTATGGCTGCCTGTGATCATAATGCCGCCGCCCAATTTCAGTTTATGCACCGCATGATACAAACAAGGGGTAGGCACCATACCAACACGGATGACCTTCCGCCCTGTGTGTCTTAGGCCTTTGATGAGGCCCGCCGCCAGGTCGGGGCTTGATAATCTGCCGTCATAACCGACTGCCAGGGCGTCTTGTTTTTCATCGCGCATCATCGTGCCGAAGCCCATACCAATCTTTTCAAACAACGCCGGGGTTAACTGGCTGCCGAGAATGCCTCGGATGTCGTATGCGCGAAAGATCTCCCGGGGAATGCTTTTGTTCATAATCGTCATAGAATTATTTTAGTATGTTTTGCTTTTTGTGTTGGCACATTAATCACCAAAAATCACCAAAGCATTGTCGGTTCGGCGACAATCATACCGGAAAATGCGGTAAGAGAAACGGCTTTGCTTAAAATCTTGGTATGAACTTGCATAACAAAAATAACCGACCCCCGTCAGCGACCGCAATGCGTTCGCTCGTTGCAACCGCTTTGGCGGAAGACCTTAACCGGAAGAGTTTGAAAGCCGACATCACCGCATCGTTGCTCGGGGAAGACAGCATCGTTGAAGCGAGGGTGCGTCTCAATGAAAAGGCGGTTTTGTGCGGTTGTTCTTGGTTTGCGGAATGTTTTCGGCAACTTGCCGAGTATCCGGGTCCTTTAAAGAAGCAGGGCAACCGGATCATGATGCACTGGTTGAAAAAAGAAGGCGAGCATCTCACCCCGGGCGATGTCTGCCGGCTATCCGGTCGGGCAAAACTTCTTTTGGCGGGAGAACGGACCGCTTTGAATTTATTGCAGACTCTTTCCGGCACGGCGACGCGCGCCGCCTATTACGCCAACCTGGCAAAATCTTGTGGTTATCGGGGCAAGATTTTAGATACGCGCAAGACCGTGCCGGGACTGAGAGACGCGCAAAAGTACGCGGTGCGCATCGGCGGCTGCGACAATCACCGGATGGGGCTGTATGATGCGATTCTCATTAAAGAAAATCATATTCTGGCAGCGCAATCAGTGCAAAGCGATGTGGAATCCTTAATTCGCCGCGCCCGTCTTGCGTCCCCGGGGCGGGAACTGATTTTGGAAACGGAGAACTTGGCGGAAGTGCGGGCCGGTCTCCGCTACTTGGGGACCTATCCTGCGGAGGGAGGAGACGGCCGGGATGTGATCCTTTTGGATAACTTTTCCGCCAAGGATCTGCAAGATGCCATAGCATTAAGAAATCTGACTAACCGCAATGTGTGTTTGGAGGTTTCCGGTATCAAGAACGAGAGCGAACTAACGGATGTAATGCAACTGCAACCCGACAGGATCTCTTTGGGGCGGCTGACCAAGGATGTGATTGCGACGGATTTTTCGGTTCGTTTTTCCCGTTTTTCCTAATTTTCCCGATTTGCGCGTTCTGTCGCGCGATAAAAGAAAACGACAGACAGGCAATCACACGCCAAACAGTTCAAGCACTTTGGCGGACATAGATATACATACATTTATTGGAAAAATTCCGCGGATCTGTGTTTTTTAAATTATTCTCTTAAAGAGTTGCAAAATGTCATTAAAGATATTTTCTCTTTATAATGAGAAATATAAAATTTATAACTTAATTAAAACAAACTAAATATTAATTATGTCTAATTCTGAAATCTACGAACTGTCGGTTGGCGATCTGCAAAAGATCTCCGATCAAAAGGCGTTCAACAATAATCTCGCGCCCTCCAAGCGCGCCGAAAGAACCTGGAACAAATGGCATGTTTCCGCCCTTTGGGTTGGCATGTCCATTTGTGTCCCCACTTATACTCTCGGCGGCGTTTTGGTCGCTTATTTTGGCTTGTCGGTAACTGAAGCGTTGGTTACGATTCTGCTGGCAAACATTATTATTCTGGTGCCGCTTCTTTTGAACGCGGTTCCCGGGACAAAATACGGCATACCGTTTCCCGTCCTGTTGCGCTCATCTTTTGGCGTGATCGGCTCCAATATTCCGGCAGTTTTGCGCGGTCTGATTGCGTGTGGTTGGTTCGGTATCCAATGTCTGTTTGGCGGACTTGCCGTGGACATCCTTTTTGACAACTTGATCCCCGGCTGGTCGGCTCTTGGCGGAGTTGGCTTTTTCATCGGGTTCTTTCTCTTTATGGCTCTCAATGTGTATGTGGTAATTCGCGGCTTTGAGTCCATTAAGATGTTGGAAACCATTGCGGCGCCTCTTCTTTTGGTAGTGGGAGTCGTGTTGTTGATCTGGGGTTGGATCAATGCGGATATGGCGGCGGTGTTTTCACAGCCGGCAAATCGCGATCCGAATGCAAGTTTCATTCCTTATTTTCTGGGCGGCTTAACCGCTATGGTGGGCTTTTGGGCTACTCTTGCGTTAAACATTCCGGATTTCTCGCGTTATGTCGTTTCACAGAAAGATCAAATCACCGGACAAATTATCGGCTTGCCGGTGACGATGTTTTTGTTTTCCGCACTTGGGGTTGTGATGACAGCCGCTTCGTTGAGCCTGTTTGGCGAAACCATATCGGATCCCGTTACCCTGATCGGCAAAATAGACAGCGGTTTTTGGGTTGTTATTGCCATGGTGATCATTATTCTGGCGACAATTTCCACGAATGCCGCCGCAAATATGGTTGCCCCTACGAATGACTTTCAAAACATCATGCCACGCGTGATCAACATGTCGCGCGGCGTGCTGCTGACCGCCTTGGTCGCCACCTTGTTGGTGATCTGGGAAGTTCTGCGGCGCAGCGGTTTTGTTACTTCCGAGGTGAGTCTTGAGTCGCTTTATTCCAATTGGTTGTTGTCCTATTCCAGTTTGCTCGGACCGATTGCGGGCGTGATGATTGCCGACTTTTATCTTATCCGCAGACAAAAATTAAATGTCCCGGAACTCTACAAGGATGACAGTTCTTATGGCAAGTACAACTGGGCGGGAATCATTTCTTTCCTGTTGCCGGCGGCTTTGGCGCTGATTGCTTTCAATGCCGGCAGCGAGAGTCCCATATTCTGGTTGTATCAGTACGGCTGGTTTTCGGGTGCTTTTATCGGATTGGTTCTGTATGTGATGCTTTCTCCGATGGTCGGACCCAAGGAAGCGACCGCTTAACTGGTCGACAAAGAGAATAGCATGTCTCGGAAAGTTATCAGCGGCTTAATTCAATGCCGCAATCCGCTTAACGATGAAAGCAAGCCTGTTGCCGAAATTCAACAGGCGGCTTTCGACCATCATATTCCTTTCATAGAGGATGCCGGTAAAAAGGGCGTGCAGATTCTGTGTCTGCAAGAAATTTTTAACGGCCCCTATTTTTGCCCTTCACAGGATCCGCGCTGGTATGCGGCGGCGGAACCTGTACCGGGGCCGACTGTGGAAGCCCTGGTTCCTTACGCCAAGAAATACGAAATGGTCATGGTGATTCCCGTATATGAAAAAGTGCGGGACGGCATCTACTACAATACGGCGGCCGTTGTGGATGCGGACGGAAAGTATTTGGGGAAGTATCGTAAAAAGCATATCCCGCATACCAGCGGTTTTTGGGAGAAGTATTTCTTCAAGCCCGGCGACCCGACCTATCCGGTATTTCAAACGCGTTATGGCCGTGTGGGGGTTTACATTTGTTACGATCGCCATTTCCCGGAGGGTGCGCGCATTCTCGGGCTAAACGGTGCCGAGATTGTTTATAATCCTTCCGCCACAGTGGCGGGGCTGTCCGAGTATCTGTGGAAACTGGAACAGCCGGCGCATGCCGTGGCAAACGGTTACTTTATGGGATGCATTAATCGGGTTGGCAAGGAATCCCCGTGGAATATCGGCGAGTTTTACGGCAGCAGTTATCATGTGGATCCGCGCGGGAAGATTTTGGATATCGGACCGCGTGACAATGACGCTCTTGTGATATCGGAACTGGACCTGGATATGATCAATGAAGTGCGAAATGTGTGGCATTTTTTCCGCGACAGACGACCGGAAACCTACGATAAGATGCTTGAAATATAGCATACATTACATATAGCGGCAACCGGGGAACAGAGAACGGGAAACATGCAAAACATGCATAGAAAACATATAACATAAACATAAACATATAAGATAAGTGATGCGTAAAAAAGAACAACTTGATTCTCCCCGTCATCCGGTTCTCGGACCGGAACATGCAATGGTTGAGGCGAACAGGTGCATCAATTGTTTTGATGCTCCTTGTATTGACGCATGTCCGACCGGCATTAACATTCCGCAATTCATCTCGCGTATCGGATCCGACGATCTGTTGGGTTCGGCACAGTCCATTCTCGCTTCCAACATCCTCGGGCATTCTTGCGCGACAGTGTGTCCTGTGGAGGTTCTTTGCGAAGGCTCTTGCGTATATAACAAACTGGAAGAACCGCCGATCCGAATCGGCGACTTACAGAAGTACGCCACGGAGCATTTTTATACGGAGAACTTGGATGAAAATATTGCTTCCTTAAAGAAAGACACCCCCCGGCAAGAGGTGAATGTCTGTACCATAGGCGGCGGCCCCGCCTCGTTAGCCTTCGCCGCATATATTGTTCTTAATGGAGGCAATGCCACCGTCTATGAGGCGGCCGAGAAAGCGGGCGGTCTGAACACCTATGGTGTTGCGCCTTACAAACTATCCCGGAAAAACAGTTTGAATGAGGTGGAAATGATTGAAAAACTCGGTGTCCGAATTCTTTATAACCAAAAAGTCGGCGAGGATGCGGATCCGGCCGGCCTCCTGAAAGAACACGATGCTGTTTTTATCGGTGTCGGTCTGGCCGCGGATAAAACGGCAATTGAGGTGCCGTCAAATACGGCGGGGATTACGGGTGCCTTGCCATTGATAGCGAAGTTAAAAAATAGCGGTCCGGATGCTGTCCGAGACATTAAAAATGCCTTGGTGATCGGCGGCGGAAATACGGCTTTGGATGTGGTTCAAGAACTGGCACTTTGCGGTGTCCCGAATGTTTCTTTGGCATACCGCAAAGGGGAAAAAGAGATGAGCGGTTACGGGCACGAACTCCGATATGCGCTTTCGTTCGGTGTTCAATTTTTGCAACATCATTCTCCTTTAAGGATTGAAACCAAAAACGGGCGTGTGACCGGTGCGGTGTTTCGGACTGGGTATGCCCAAGCGGAAGCGGGAGCGGATACGACGACATCGGAAGTTACAGTACCCGCTGATTTGGTCGTCTTTGCTACCGGGCAGAAGCGGCATCCTTTTGGGGAGTGGTTTCCAAAGCTGGTTCTTGAAGACAACGGTTGTGTCCGGGCGGATAAGTTTCAGAAAACCAACCTGGATAAACTATATGCCGGCGGCGACTGTGCTAACGGCGGCAAGGAAGTGGTTAATGCGGTTGCCGAGGGCAGGGAAGCGGCTTACAATGTTCTTATAGAAAAAAAACTAAAAATTTATTATGGCAGATTTAAGAATCAACTTCAAAGGCATTAGATCGCCCAATCCTTTTTGGATTGCATCGGGACCTGCCGCCAATACCAAACACCAAGCCATCAACGCTTTTGAGGCGGGCTGGGGCGGGGTGGTCTGGAAAACCATAGGCAACCCGATTAAGAATGTTTCCAGCCTTTACGGTTCGGTGAACTACGGCGGCCGCAAGATGATGGGGCTGAACAATTTGGAACTGATTTCCGACAGAGGTGTTAGCGAGAATCTAAAAGAAATTGCCGAAGTCAAACGGCTGTTTCCGCAAAACGCGATCATCGCCTCTTTGATGGTGGAAACTCGCGAAGAATGGAAAACCATCGTTCGCCGATGCGAGGACGCCGGTGCGGATGCCCTGGAACTTAATTTTGGTTGCCCGCATGGTATGTGTGAGCGGGGTATGGGTTCCGCGGTGGGGCAAGAGCCGCGTGTTTTGGAAGAACTCCTCAGTTGGGTCACGGATATTGCCCAAATTCCGGTTCTTGCCAAGTTGACTCCCAATATTACGGATATTACGGATCCCGGACTTGCCGCACAACGCGGCAATGCGGACGGTGTTTCTTTGATCAATACCATCAAGAGTATTGTCGGCGTGGATCTGGATGAGTTTGTTCCTTTCCCGAAAGGGCGCGGTGCGTCCACCAACGGCGGTTATTGCGGTCCGGCAGTTAAGCCGATTGCAATGCATATGGTTGCCAGTTTGGCGCGCCATCCCGATTTCAAAATTGGGATGTCCGGCATAGGCGGTGTTTCCAACTGGCGAGATGCGGCCGAGTTCATTGCTTTGGGCTGTTTTTCCGTCCAGGCCTGCACGGCACCCATGCATTACGGCTACCGCATTGTGCAAGATATGATCGCCGGGTTGAGTAATTATCTTGATAGCAAGGGAATGCATTCCGTCGACGAACTGCGCGGTAAGGCGATTCCGCAGTATCGCGAGTGGGGCGATCTGGATATCAATTACAGGGCAATTGCGCGCATTGATGCGGATAAGTGCATCGGTTGCCAACTTTGTTATATTGCGTGCGAAGACGGTTCGCATCAGGCAATTTCCGTTGAGAATTCGGCTCAAAATAACCGTGTGCCGGAAATCCTGTATGACGAATGTGTGGGGTGTAATCTTTGTGCCCTTGTTTGTCCTGTGGACGACTGCATCACCATGGAAGACAAGAACCCCGACAGCGCGTTTGACTCCTGGAATCGGATGATTAAAGAAAAGAGATTTAACCCGACGGATACCGTGTTGGCGGTTAAATGACAGACCCGTTCATGCGTTTGGCAATAGAACAGGCCCAAAAGAGTTTACAAGAAGGCGGAATTCCGATTGGTTCTGTCCTTGTCCGCAATAATGAAGTGATTGCCAAAGGGCATAACAAAAGAGTGCAAGAAAAAAATCCAATTCTCCACGCCGAGATGGATTGCTTAAATAATGCCGGGCGTATCGGCAACTATCGCGACACCGTGCTTTATTCCACTCTGTTTCCTTGTTATATGTGTGGCGGGACCATTGTTCAGTTTAAGATCCCCAAGGTGGTGGTCGGTGAGTCGGTCAATTTCCCCGGTTCCGCGGACCTGCTGCGTTCCAAAGGCGTCGCGGTGCTTGACTTGGAACTGAAAGAATGCATAGATATGATGAAAACATTCATCGCAAACAAACCCGATCTCTGGAACGAGGATATCGGCGACTAAGACGATTTAATTTTTTAATCTCAATCTCAACAAGAAGAAATATTATGAACAAAAACTCGCAAGACTTTCCCTTACAAGAAGTTCCCCAAGGCCAACGCAAAAGCGTTTGGTCCTTGCTCTGGGTTCTGACAGGGTTCACCTTTTTTTCCGCCACCATGTTCGCAGGTGCCAGAATAGGAGGTTCTTTTAACTTTTTCCCGGACCTGATTCTGGTTATTTTGTTAGGTAACCTGTTACTGGGTTCCTATGTTGCCGTTCTCGGCTATATTGCCGCCAAGACAGGACTCAATACCGTCCTTCTTGCCCGATTTAGTTTTGGCGATCAGGGCAGCAAACTGGTGGATCTGGTACTCGGTCTCACCCAGGTTCTCTGGTATGCCTGGGGAACGGGAACCATTGCCGAAATCTTGGCAAGATACACGGGGATAGACAGTCAAACGTTTATTTATGCTTTGATGGTCTTTTTTGGCTTGGCATTTTGTTGGACGGCTTTTATCGGCTATCGCGGGCTGGAACGCCTTTCCATCGTGGCGGTGCCTTTGATGTTCATTCTCATCATTGTCAGTATTGTCATCGCTTCCCGGGATGCCGGTGGCTTTGACGGTTTGCAATCGCTCCAAGGAACGGGAGACCTGACGGTTGCCACGGCAATTGCGGTGATTGTCGGTACATTTGTTAGCGGTGGCACCCAGTCCACCAACTGGACACGCTTTGCTTCCAAGCCATCTTCGGCAGTTTGGACGGCATTGTTTGCCTTCTTGTTTGTCAACGGCTTAATGGTGTTTATGGGGGCATACGGTTCCTTGATTTATCAACAAGCGGACATCGCCGACATTCTTGTCACACAAGGGTTGCTCGTATTGGGTATTATGATGTTGTTCTTGAATATCTGGACAACACAAGATAACACCATCTACAACTTTTCCGTTGCGGGAAGCAATTTCTTTCGGACAGACCGCAGAAAAACCATTACCCTGGCCGGCGCGCTGATTGGAACAATTGTCGCCTTGCTCGGATTTCACAATGCAATTGTCCCGTTCACCTTGTTTCTTAGCACCTTTATTCCGCCCATCGGCGGCATTCTGATTGCCGATTTCTTTGTTGTCCACAGAGGGAAGTATCCGTTGCTCGCGGAAGCGGGGAACACCATTCAATCGTTGAATTTCGTCGGGCTCTTGTCCTATGTCGGCGGTTGTTTGATCGCATTTTATAGTCCGTTTGTGCCACCTTTGATGGGCGTTATTGCGGGCTTTGTGCTCTATTCGGCTCTTTCTATGGTGATGAATATGAATAAAATAAAAGAAGGCAAAGAATAAGGATAAGGATAAGAATAATGAGTATCTTAATTAAAAACGGAACGCTGGTCACTGCGGAAAGCAGTCGGCCGGCGGACCTCTTAATAGAGGATGGGCACATTTCTTGCGCGGAAGATAACATTGGCAGTTCCGGAGTTAAAGAAGTGATTGATGCCACAGGCTGCTATGTGATGCCCGGTGGTATTGACCCGCACACACATATGGAATTGCCCTTTATGGGGACAGTCTCCGCGGATGATTTCTTCACCGGCACCCGGGCCGCCCTGGCGGGCGGAACGACCATGTTGATAGACTTTGTCATTCCAAATCCGCAACAACGGATGAAGGATGCCTTGAAACAGTGGCAAGAGCGGGCCCAAAAGGCATGCATGGATTACAGTTTCCATATGGCAGTGACCTGGTGGGATGAGGATATGCCCGCGGAAATGGCGGAAATTGTTAAGTCCGGCATTAACAGTTTTAAGCATTTCATGGCATACAAAGGCGCCATTATGGTGGATGACGAAATTATGGTCAGCAGTTTCCGGACAGCGCGCGAACTGGGGGCTATATGCACCATTCACGCCGAAAACGGCGAACTGGTCTTTCGCAAACAGAAAGAGTTGCTTAAAGCCGGAATTACGGGGCCGGAAGGGCATCCGCTCTCGCGCCCGCCGGAAGTGGAAGGCGAGGCGGCAAATCGGGCAATTGTGATTGCCAACGAACTGGGTGTACCAGTTTACATTGTGCACACATCCTGTAAGCAGGCTTTGGATGCAATCAGTCGGGGGAGACGCAGCGGTAAAACCGTGATTGGTGAGGCCTTAATTGGTCACCTTCTCGTGAACGAGGCAGTCTATTACGACAAGGATTGGACGAAGGCGGCCGCCCATGTGATGAGCCCGCCGTTTCGTCCCAAAGAGCATCAAGAAGCACTTTGGAATGCCCTGAACAACGGCGACATTATGGTGATTGGCACGGATCATTGCGTATTCAAGCACGCACAAAAGGCCATGGGCAAGGGCGATTTTACCAAGATCCCCAACGGCACCAACGGCTTGCAGGACAGAATGCACCTCCTGTGGCATTACGGGGTGAACAAAGGACGCATCACAATGAACGATTTTGTGGCACTCACTTCCGCCAATGCCGCAAAAATATTTAACATTTACCCGCGCAAAGGCTCATTAAATGTCGGGGCGGATGCGGATGTTGTTGTTTGGGATCCGAAAGCGAAGCGGACTATTTCCGCCAAGGAGCATTTGCAAAATGTGGATTTTAATGTATTTGAAGGCCGCACAGTAGAGGGGATTAACCGAGTGACTATTGCCAACGGGCGCGTTGTTTTCCGGGAAGGAGAACCTATGGTGGAAGAGGGTGCCGGCAATTTTGTTTCCCGGCCGCCGTTTGCTCCGTGCTTTGACGATCTGCGCAAGCATGTGCAAACTTCTCACCCGACTGCCGTTAATCGCTAATTTATTTTGACAGAAAGGACAAAAACATGACAAATAACTCCCAAAAAATCACCCAACGCCATAAAAAGCATCTCTGGTCAAGCCACATTCTTTATTACAAGGAACCTGTTGCCTTTGATCGCGGCGAGGGTGCTTACATTTACGATGTTGACGATAACAAATATCTGGACTTTTTCGGTGGCATTCTGACGACCAGCGTTGGCAATAACCACCCCAAAATTGTGAAGCGCGTGAGTGAGCAGATTGCCAAGGTGATTCATACTTCAACTCTTTACCCGCACGCAAACCAGGTCGCTTTGGCGGAAAAACTTGCCGAACTGACACCCGGCCAACTGGAAACCTCTTACTTTACCAACAGCGGCAGCGAGGCGAACGAACTGGCGGTTCTCGCCGCACGCCAGCATACGGGGAATATGGATATTATCGCTTTGCGGCACGGTTACAGCGGCGGAACAGCCGTCACCAAATCGCTGACCGCGCAGGATTCCTGGAGATTTGACCCCATCATGACAGCCGGCATTAAGTACACGCATAACGGTTATTGTTACAGATGTCCTTTTAATCTCAAACCGGAAACTTGCGGAACAGCCTGTGCCCAGGATCTGGAAAATGTGATACGCACCACAACTTCCGGTAAGATTGCGGCTGTGTTGTTTGAGCCCATTCAAGGAGTGGGCGGGTTTATCACGCCACCGCCGGATTTTTTGAAAATTATCAGCGAAATCGCCCGCCAATACGACGGGTTGGTGATTGCGGATGAGGTTCAGGGCGGTTTTGGGAGAACCGGCAAACACTGGTTTAGTGTCAGTCACTGGGATGTTGAACCGGATATGATGACCATGGCAAAAGGAATTGCCAACGGCTTCCCGCTGGGAAATGTCATTGCCACCGATAAGGTTTCCAAAGGAATGGAAGGTGCCGGGCTGATTATTAACACTTTTGGCGGCAACCCCGTAACGACAATGGCAGCCACGGCAACAATTGAGGTTTTGGAAGAAGAAGCCGGGCCGGAACATTGCCGGGCTATGGGCGAAATCTTGCTGGAAGGATTGCTAAAACTGCAAGAAAAATACAGTCTGATTGGCGATGTGCGCGGCAAGGGATTGATGATGGGGCTTGAACTGGTCAAAAACAGAACAACAAAAGAGCCCGCCCCCGAAGAGGTTAACCATATTTTTGAAGAGACCAAGAAACTGGGACTTCTCATTGGCAAGGGCGGCTTATACGGAAATGTCATCCGAATCGCACCGCCGCTGAATATCGGCGAAGACGCTATCGCCGAAGCCTTGGATAAGATAGATCGCGCTTTCGGTGTGGTGCAAAAAGCGGCGGCTTAGGTTACAGATCTTACTTCCTTATTAAAGATTAAAAGAAGGTTCGAGCGCACTTTCGTTCCGGTGCAAAAAGCGGTGGTTTAAATACTTAACTCATTTATCTTATTAAAGATTAAAACAAAAATAGAGTATACTATTAACAAGAGTTAATACCTTATTAAATTATGAAATGAAACGGTGAATTCACCACCAACTAAGAAAAATCCAATGATACAAATGATACAAACTTTACATTCTTGTTTAAGAGACAATACAGGCAGCCTGGCAGGCAGCCTGTTCGGGCTTGCTCCGATGCATTCTATGCCTGCGAAGTCTTCTTCGAAATCTTCTTCCATGCCTTTTTCGATATACTTTCGGGGACTGACTCACTTTTTTACTTCGCTTCTTATCGGCTGTTTATTGTTACTGTCCGCTTGCGGCGGTGGCGGGGGGGGGGGCAGCGATGGCGGTAGCGACCCAACACTCCTGCAAGTGACGGATCTGACGGTCATTCCCAACAACAACAGTTTATCGTTGCGTTGGACTAACCCGGTGACGGCGGGAGAGGATAACCTGATTGTGGGATTTAATATCAGTTGGCAACAGGTTGTTGACGGTGCGCCAACAGGCGAGGTGTTTCGTGCCCAAAAGACGAATGACCTCAGATCCGGTATGTCCGCCTCTTATGAGGTAACGACAGGAATAGAGAATGGTAACTCGTATCGGGTAACTTTGTTGCTGCTGTTGAATCCCACCAACGGCGCCAATAGTAGAACAGAGGTGCAAACTGTGCCGAATGATCCTGTGCCTGGCAGCAACCTGGACAATGACACATTGCCGGATAGCCTGGACCCCGATATGGACGGTGATGGCATAGACAACGAAGAGGATAATTGCCGGCTGATGCGGAACACAGATCAGGCGGATGTCAATCAGGATGGTGAGGGCGATGCCTGCGAGGAAGATCCGGCGGAGCTGCCGACGACCAAGGGGGTGAGCAATCTATCAGCACTACCAACTGAAACAAGTTTGATGCTCAGTTGGGCTAACCCGGCAGGCTTCATTGATGCCTTTGAGATCACTTGGTTTCCGAGTGATGCTCCATCCGATTCGGACTCCTCGGACAGATTGGATGATGAGACAAGCGTATCAAGCGTAAATGGCGGCACCATTGCTTCGGAGACAAGAACTGCCTATATCATTTCCGACTTGGCTACCGACACCAATTACTCGATCGCCGTTACTTTAATAGCGGACGAGGACAACTCTTATACAAACCGGGTGTTTGCGGTGACGGGTGCGAATGCGGATGGTGATGCATATGGGGATGCCGAAGATGTGGATGACGATAATAATGGTCTGATAGAGATCTACACTTTGGATGACTTGGCGTGGCTGCGCGATGATCTCAATGCTAATGGGATAGATGACGACAATGATGACAGCATTACGGCCCCGGGCGATGCCGGCTGTCCCGATTCGGGTTGCAAGGGCTATGAGTTGATGCGCTCGCTTGATTTTACGAATGCGAGTTCTTATGCCAATACCACATCCGGCAGTGCCAACATGGCCGAGTGGACCGGCGAGGGCTGGACGCCGATAGGATCTTGTGGTGGAAAAGCTCTCAGCACCTGTCGACTTTATAGTGGCATCTTTGATGGCAATGATCACAGTATTAGTGATTTGAAAATTCGCCCCCCGAATCGGAGTGTGGTTTATGGGCTTGGCATGTTTGCCGGGCTGAACGGCGGCACAATGCGCAATCTGCAACTATTAGATGCAAGTTTCGAAACAAACAGAGAACCAAGTTATTCGGGATTGCTTGTTGGTTGGGTTACTCGTTCACGGTTGGAAAATGTGCATATTATGAGAGGAAAAATTAAGCTATCGCAAGGGTCACTTGCTGGAAAAGACAATATCGGGGGATTGGCAGGCAGGGTTGAGGATAGTAGGTTAATAAGGACGAGTGTTTCGAATATCACGCTGCAGTTTCCCTTCAACAGTGGAAGGAGAATAGGCGGGATGGTCGGTGCAGTAGCGGTCACAGAGATTGTTGCGTCTTATGTTGCCGATGTCTTTATCCCCATCCCCATCTTCTTAACCGGGGTAGGAGGTATGATCGGAACTGTACTCGCCGGTCCCAGTGCTATCATTGCTTCTTATGTAACCGAAATAGATGTTAACAGTACCGAATCGTCTCAGCTCGGAGGGCTTGTAGGGACAGGCGAAGCGAAAATAGAAGTTATAGCCAGTTATGTCAGAGGCGGTGTGATTAGGCAAGGACCCATAGGGCAAGCCGGTGGCATTGTAGGAACAGGAGGAGGAGATAGTATGGCAAGTAGCGGACAAATAAATGCCTCTTACGCGAGTGTTGGTGTTGAGGTACCAAATCCCCAAAATCCCATATCCGCCCACGGGCTATCATCTAATGCCGATACTTTTGTTATTGAAGACACCTATTGGGATCTTAATACAACAGGTATTTCGGCGGCAAGCGGAGACAGTCGGGGCAAGACAGCACAGGCCCTACAAAGCCAAACGAACTTTGAAGGCATCTATGCCAACTGGGGCGATTTCTGGTGTGATCCCGATACGGGTGAATTCACAACCGATGCCGGCAGTCCCTTGGCGATAGTCGCAAATCGGGCATGGGACCTTGGCAACAGCACCCAGTATCCGGCCCTGACTTGCACCCCGGGCGGTGCGGACAGGCAAAGGCAATAAAGATAAAAAACAGCGGAGATTCTTGTAAAAGTTATCAAAGGCATAAAGATATTAAGAAACCTATTTGACAAGTTAGCCTACTTGGATTAAAAGAAAGTTAGAGTATACTATTAACAAGAGTTAATACCTTATTAAATTATGAAATGAAACGGTGAATTCACCACCAACTAAGAAAAATCCAATGATACAAATGATACAAACTTTACATTCTTGTTTAAGAGACAATACAGGCAGCCTGGCAGGCAGCCTGTTCGGGCTTGTTCCGATGCATTCTATGCCTGCGAAGTCCTCTTCGAAATCTTCTTCCATGCCTTTTTCGATATGCTTTCGGGGACTGGCTCACTTTTTTGCTTCGCTTCTTATCGGCTGTTTATTGTTACTGTCCGCTTGCGGCGGTGGCGGGGGGGGGGGCAGCGATGGCGGTAGCGACCCAACACTCCTGGCAGTGACAGGTCTGACGGTCATTCCCAACAACAACAGTTTATCGTTGCGTTGGACTAACCCGGTGACGGCGGGAGAGGATAACCTGATTGCGGGATTTAATATCAGTTGGCAACAGGTTGTTGACGGTGCGCCAACAGGCGAGGTGTTTCGTGCCCAAAAGACGGATGACCTCGGCTCCGGTATGCCCGCCTCTTATGAGGCAACGACAGGAATAGAGAACGGTAACACCTATCGGGTAACTTTGTTGCTGTTGTTGAATTCCACTAACAGTGCTAACAGAAGAGCATCGGTTCAAACTGTGCCGGAGGCTGTGCCCGGCAGCAACCTGGACAATGACACATTGCCGGATATCCTGGATGACGATATAGACGGTGATGGCATAAACAACGAAGAGGATAATTGCCCGCAGAACACAGATCAGGCGGATGTCAATCAGGATGGTGAGGGCGATGCCTGCGAGGAAGATCCGGCGGATATTCCGGCGACAATGGGAGTCATCGGTCTGTCGGTAGCATCGACCGAAACAAGTTTGATACTCAGTTGGATCAACCCCTCGGTTGGCTTCATTGATGCCTTTGAGATCACTTGGTTTCCGAGTGATGACCGATCCGATTCGGACTCTTCGGGCAGATTGGATGATGAGACAAGCGTATCAAG
The DNA here is from genome assembly GCA_965209035.1 of Gammaproteobacteria bacterium. Taxonomy (GTDB): domain Bacteria; phylum Pseudomonadota; class Gammaproteobacteria; order CBDBNL01; family JAAOII01; genus CBDBPY01. Next base: position 105,407 of record OZ242372.1, on the reverse strand, counting down.
TGTAAATAACGGCACCATTGCTTCGGAGACAAGAACTGCCTATACCATTTCCCGCTTGACTACCGACACCAATTACACGGTCGCCGTTACTCTGATAGCGGACGAGGACAACTCTTATACAAACCGGGTGTTTGCGGTTACGGTACCGAATCTGGATGGTGATGCATATGCGGATGCCGAAGATGTGGATGACGATAATAATGGTCTGATAGAGATCTACACTTTGGATGACTTGGCGTGGCTGCGCGATGATCTCAATGCCGATGGGATAGATGACGGCAATGATGACAACATTACGGCCCCGGGCAATGCCGGCTGCCCCGAGTTGGGTTGCAATGGCTACGAGTTGATGCGCTCGCTTGATTTTACGAATGCGAGTTCTTATGCCGACAATAGTGAAAATATGGCCGAGTGGACCGGCGAGGGCTGGACGCCGATAGGATCTTGTAGTGGAGGAGCTCTCAGCACCTGTCGATTTTATAGAGGCATCTTTGATGGCAATCATCACAATATTAGTCATTTAAAAATTCGCCATCCGAATGTTGAGGTTGTGGTTTATGGGCTTGGCCTGTTTGCCGGACTGGACAGCGGCACAATGCGCAATCTGCAACTGTTAGATGCAAGTTACAGTTCAAGTAAATTTCCGACTTATGTGGGATTGCTTGTTGGTTGGGCTTTTCGTTCACAGTTAGAAAATGTGCATGTTATGAGAGGAACGCTTACACTAACAGAAACCAATCAGCCCGGAAATGTTGCAAGAAGTAGTAATGGAGGATTGGTGGGCAGAGCTACAGAGAGCATGTTAATAAGGACGAGTGTATCAGACAGCAGAATCAGTGTTCTCGGCGGGACGCGTGCGGGTGGTTTGCTTGGTCTGCTAGAGGGTTCAAATATTGTCTCGTCTTATGCTGCCGATACGAGTGTCTTTGCCGCCAGTGATGTAGGGGGTTTGGGTGGATTTTCGTCATCCTCGACTAGATTTGCTCATCGAGGCAGTTATATCAATGCTTCTTATGCAAACAGAGTAGATGTTGAAGGTGCAGGACAAACAAGACATATCGGAGGACTTATAGGGTTTAGCGAACTGACCTTAGAAATTACGGCCAGTTATGCCACAGGCGGTAATATAAAACATAGAGGAACGACAGGAATAATCGCTGGCATCGTAGGGGTCGGAGCCACCTTACAAATAAGTGCCTCTTTGGCAAGTTTTGAGACAAGCAATACCGTCTTCGACGCAATCGGCGGTATAGTGGGAGTTACAGCGGGAATCCCTTCGTCTACCACTTTTGAAGACAACTATTGGGATCTTAATACAACAGATATTCCGGCAAGCAGAAGCGGTCGTTTCGGCACGGGCAAGACAACAGAGGCCCTACAAAGCCAAACGACCTTTGAAGGCATCTATGCCAACTGGGGCGATTTCTGGTGTGATCCCGATACGGGTGAATTCACAACCGATGCCGACGATAGCGACTTGGCGATAGACGCAAATCGGGCATGGAATCTTGGCAACAGCACCCAGTATCCGGCCCTGACTTGCACCTCGGGCGGTGCGGAAAGGCAAAGGCAATAAAAACAAAAAATAGCCGGGATTCTTGTAAAAGATATTAAAGATATTAGGGTGTTCCGGTCGCTTCGGTGTTTTTAACATCGGCGACCTTAAAGAAAACCCGTTAATCTAAAAACTATAAAATTAAAAAACTACAAAGCTACAAAACTACAAAACTATAACATTATGATGAAAAAATACACTTCAAAAATAAGTTTAGCGACTCTTCCCGGTTTGAAAAAAACAGGCATCATGGTCGCAATCTTTGCATTTTTCTCTTGGTCGACAGCGCAAGCCGAGACCCTCGAGATATGGTCTTTTACCGACGAACTAAAACCCGTTGCCGCAGACTTTGAAAAACGCAACCCGGGCGTTACGGTTAAATACACAACCTTTGCCCTGGAAAACTATTTAAACAAACTGCGCCCTGTTTTGACAACCGGCCGTAACGCGCCGGATATCTTTACCGGTGAAATCGCCATTGTCAAACAGTTTGTGGACGGTCCCTTTTGGCTGGATCTTTCCCGCAAATACAAGGTGGATCGTCTCGCCAATAACTTTGTGCCGGCGGTTTGGAATCTTGGCAAGGACAGCAAAGGCAAGGTCAAGGCACTTTCTTGGCAGGCAACACCGGGCGGTTTTTATTATCGGCGCAGTCTTGCCAAGCAGTATCTCGGCACGGATGATCCCGAGAAAGTGAGCGCAATGCTTGCCGATTGGGACAAGTTTTATGCCGCGGCCGCCAAGATCAAGCAAGGTTCCGGCGGAAAGGTCAAGATGATCGGTTCTAACTTTGACCTGACCAATCCGTTTTTGGCACAGCGTCAACAAGGTTGGGTTGTCGGTGAAAAACTGAATATTGATCCTGCCATAGACACCTATTTTGATGTTGCCAAGAAAATGTTTGATCAGGGTCTCACCGCCAGAGCCCGGCAATGGCAACCCGCATGGTTCAACGGAATGAAAGACGGCAGTGTGTTCGGATATTTCTTGCCGACATGGGGGCTGCACTATGTGCTAAAACCCAATGCCGAGGGCATTAAAAGCGACTATGCTTTGGCACGCCCGCCGGTGAACTATTATTGGGGCGGGACCTGGATTGGCATATATGCAAAATCCAAAAAGAAGGATTTGGCGTTTAAGTTTATTGAGATGCTGACCTTGGATGACGAGTATATGACAGAGTATGCCAAACGCACCGGCGACTTCTTGTCTAACCTGAAGGTTCAGAAGTCTCTTGCAAGTTTGGATGATCCCTTTTTGGCAGGTCAAAGACACTATGAGTTCTTTAGCAACGAAGCCGGCCGGCGCGACATCGCCCATCTGGTCACCAAGTATGACGAAAGATTGAACGCGATGATCTCCGAAGCGGTCAACGACTATGCCACGGGCGCCAAAAGCAAGGCGGCGGCATTGAAGGCATTTAAGGAAAATGTTGCCAATGCATACCCCAATCTCTCGATCAAGTAACTCGTCCGCACTCATTGAAAATGCCGGTAGTGCATATTGCTGCCGGCATTTTTATTTGTATTCACTGAGGTAGCCATATATCCGTATATGACAGAGCAAGAACATCCGCTTCCTCTTTTTCCGCCTAACTTCTTATTTGGAACAGCCACGGCATCTTACCAAATAGAAGGCGCCGCCCGGGAGGACGGGCGCGGTTGCAGTATTTGGGACACATTTAGCCGCACACCCGGCAAGGTGTTTCAAGGGCATAACGGTGATATCGCCTGTGATCATTATCACAGATACCCGGAAGACATTGCCATTATGAAAGAATTGGGGGTGGGTGCTTATCGTTTTTCAGCCGCCTGGCCGCGCATTTATCCGAATGGCTATGGCAAGGTGAACCCGGCGGGTTTGGGTTTTTACGACAAGTTAACAGACGCCTTACTGGAAGCCGGAATTCAACCTTGTCTCACCCTGTATCATTGGGATCTGCCGCAATTATTGGAAGATGAGGGCGGTTGGACCGTCAGAACCACAGCGGAGCATTTTGTGAATTACGCGGATACTCTTTTGGCAAGAATCGGCGATAGAATGCACTCGGTCGCCACTCTTAACGAGCCATGGTGTTCGGCGACACTCGGTTATCTTTCGGGGGAGCATGCCCCGGGCAAACGCAACCTGCGAATGTTTTTGAGTGCCGTGCATCACTTGCTGCTCGGACACGGTATGGCACAGGAAGTGATTCGCAGTCGGGCGCCAAAAGCATTGAGTGGAATCACTTTAAATTTACAACAATTCTATCCCAATGACCCCGATAAAAAAGAAGACCGACGGGTTGCGGAATTATCCGGCGAGTTGAATAACGGAATCTACACGGATGCTCTCTTTAAAGGAGAATATCCTCAAAAAATATCCGAACTTTTGGGAGAATTCTTGCCGAAGATGGAAGCGCAGGATCTGAAGATCATCCGACAGCCCATTGATTTTCTCGGATTGAACTACTATTTTCCGGTGTGGCTTGCAGAAGATACCAAACTGCCCGGTATTAAAGAGACCTTTGCCGGTTCGGGGACCTTTCCCGCCGACACAAATCCGCTTGCCGTGATTACGCGTGCTCGGGTGTGTGAGCGAGAGCACTTGCCGCACACGGCGATGCATTGGCCGGTTTACCCGGACGGGTTGACAGACCTGCTGATCCGGACTGCCAAAGATTACGATGTGAAGCGAATGTTCGTCACAGAAAACGGCAGTGCTTGGGACGACAAACTTTCGGGCGACAAGGTGGCGGACCCCGAACGCACGGATTACCTGCTATCTCATTTGCGAGCATGTCGGCAGGCAATAGACGCCGGCGTCCCGCTGGAAGGTTATTATTGTTGGTCTCTGCTCGACAATTTTGAGTGGGCGAAAGGCTACTCCAAGAGGTTTGGTATCATTTATTGCGATTATGAGAAGGAACAACGGCGGGTATGGAAAGACAGTGCCTTCGTTTACCGTCGGGTAATTCAACGGCAAAGCGAGGCCGGGCAGGCGAGGGCAGGCAAGTTAAGTGATCAGTGATCAGTAACAGATAAGTAATATTGCATAAGAAAGACACTTCTTTGCAAGATTTTTACGGTATCAATGAGCCGGTTCCTTTTTGTCCCGGCTCTGCCATCGACGGGCCGGCCGGCGATTGGAAATCGCCCGAATTTACCGCTTACAATCCGGATGAAATTGTACTTGGCAAACCGCTTGCCGAACATCTCCGTTTCGCCGTTTGTTATTGGCACACTTTTTGTTGGGACGGCCGAGATACCTTTGGCATGCCCGCCTTTCAAAGACCTTGGATGGCGGCAAACGAAGAACCAATACAACAAATGCAACAGGCAAAACGCAAAGCGGATTTTGCGTTTGAGTTGTTTCGTTTGTTGCGTGTGCCGTTCTTTACTTTTCACGACCGGGACATTGCCCCCGAGGGTGACTGCCTTGCCGCATCCAACAGAAATGTTAGCGAGATGGCGGAGGTTTTTTCCCGCAAGATGGAACAGACGGGAGTTAGGTTGCTATGGGGGACGGCAAACCTCTTTTCGCACCCGCGCTATATGGCCGGAGCCGCCACTAACCCCGACCCGGAGGTTTTTGCCTATGCGGCGGCACAGGTTAAACACTGTTTGGATATCACCCACAGCCTGGGCGGAGAGAATTATGTGTTATGGGGCGGCCGAGAGGGCTATGAGACGCTTCTAAATACCGATCTTAAACGCGAACTGCATCAACTGGGACGGTTTTTATGCATGGTGGTGGAACACAAACACCGGATCAATTTTCGCGGGCAGATCCTTATAGAACCCAAACCCCAAGAGCCGACAAAACATCAATATGATTTTGATGTGGCGGGCGTTTATGGCTTTTTACAAAGTTATGGGTTGGAAAAAGAGGTCCGTGTCAACATAGAACAGAACCATGCCATCATGGCGGGGCATTCCTTTGAACACGAGATTGCCCTGGCGATTGCGTTGGGCATTTTCGGCTCGCTGGACATTAACCGCGGCGACTACCAATCCGGCTGGGATACGGATCAGTTTCCGAACAATGTTCCCGAATTGACTCTGGCATTTTACGAATTACTTAAAGGCGGTGAAAGCGTTGGCGGTGAAAGCGTTGGCGGTGAAAGCGTTGGCGGTGAAAGCGTTAAAGGCGGTTTGGGGCAGGGCGGCCTCAACTTTGATGCGAAGTTGCGCCGCCAATCCACAGACCCGGCGGATCTGCTGCTTGCCCATATCGGCGGTATGGATGCCTGTGCCAAGGCATTCAAAGCAGCCGCTGCGATGCGAGAAGCAAAGATGCCGGCAAAACAAACGGGAGAACGATATGCCGGTTGGGATCTGCCGGAGAATTTGCGGATGCTGAAACAGGATTCCACTTTGGAAGAAATCAGTCAAAGAGTTCTTACAAAAGACGAGCAGCCTGCCCCAAAATCCGGTCATCAGGAAGCCCTGGAAAACCTGGTCAACCGGTTCATTTGGCAAGATTGAGTGGCAACCGTGGAATTGCATTTTTCCGGTGTTATCCCCGTGCTTCGGCTGACAACAAGAAAGAGGCAATAAGAGCGGTAAGATCGGGAAGGACAGGAAGGGTAGGATTATACAAGGATGGACAAGATTTTATGTAATAAGGTAAGATGCCTAAGTCCCGGTATCATATCAATATGAAATCAAACCGATATTTTTGCTATGTAGTTCGCCCTCCAAGTTACAAGAGGAGTATTTTTGAACTGGTTATTAAAGGAAATCCGAAGTGCCTTATCCAATCTTGACTTCGGAAACTTCTTAAAAAACCCTGTTTTTATAAGGGTTTGCGGGCCGTTTTTATACACTATGAGCCCTTGCGACTTTGCTTCTTGCGCTTAGTGTTTGTGATCCAACAGAGCAGGTTGTTTGGGTTTTAGTTGAACGGCTTGTAAAATGCGTTGCTGTCCCGGGGTGAGTTGGTGTGGGCTGCTGTAATAGTTGCCAACGGGATTGCGTTGGATAGTTGCTTTGAAGTTGCGCAGTTCTTTGAGGATCTTCTTGGTGGTGACGATTTCCTCGGTCTTGTTTTTTTGCGGCGGCTGCGGTCGGGCATCTAGATCGGTGAACGGCAGCATTTCGGTGGTCCACACGGTGGTGGGTGCGGGCTTTTGTTGGCGGAGGACATACCGCAAGCGGCGGATGGCGGCAAACGCCAGATAGCAGAGGGCGAAATGGGCGCGGATGCGCTCGGGTTTCCAATGGAAGGTCGGGCGGATTTGCAGATCACTTTTAAGATCCCGGAAGCCGTGTTCAATGGCATACAGTTGTTTGTAGTAAGTGTAGGCGGTTTGGTAGTCAATATTGGGCGAGGCCTGCACGCCATAGAGACCGATTTCTTGCATCGCCCGGTTGATGGCTGTGGGGTTCAGTGTGGTGATGCCGTTGTTGGATAAGAACTTACGGATATCGGGACAGGCAATCCCCCGCAGAGCTTGGTGGTTGCGGCCGGTACTGTTTTTGGCCCGCTTCAAGGCCAGATGCAGCTGATGGAGATCGCGGCGGGCGCGCTTGGAGGAGAAGTTGGCATAATAATTGCGTGCCACCAGAGGGCGGTCGTTGTCGGCAAGTTGGGTGCGCGCGGGTGGTAGCAAGCCGATCTCAAAGATGCGGGCCCCGCCTTCAAAATCATAGTTGTAGACCGCCGTGCGGATCTCTTTGGGTAACTTGCGTGGCGAACAGGCCATGACAAACGCATGCCCGGCCGCCGTAATCGCCGCCAAGTTGTCTTCACTGAGGAGGCCGTTGTCAGCAATCACCACCGTCTTTTGGGCCCCCAGCCGCCGCTGCATCTCGTCCAAAGCCGGCAACAAGGTCGACACATCCGCGGTCTTACCGGTAAATAGTTTGTAGCCCAACGGCAAGCCACAAGGCGTCATCCACATCCCAAAGACCACCTGCGTCCGATGGGCTTTGCCGTCTTTGGACCAACCTCTGCAGCGGAAGTCATCCGCCTGCACCGATTCAAAATAAAAGGTCGTCGTGTCATACAGCAACAGCTGCACCGTCTTTTGGTTAAGTAATGCCAAATTGGAACGTGCCACCCGCATCTGAATGCGCTCAATCTCGGCATCATCCAAATGATCCATCGCTTTGTACATGCTGTCCTCAGACCAGTGGATCCCATATTCTTCTTCCAACAGCTGCGACAATTGCCGTTTACTAATCCGCTCGGCCGTCAGCCGCCCCCAACTGAGCACCCGCAAACAGGCATTCAGCCGTTGGCGCCGCGGTGCCACCAACGTATCCAAGCCCATGGACGCAAATAATTTCTCCATGACATAGGGCAGACCGTAACTGCGCGCACCTAAAGTTCTTAAGGCCGAAAGTGCCCCCGGTCCATCGTCATCCACCCGGTCGTTGCGCCGGATAGCATGGCCACGACCACAGCCCACCACCTTTTGATGTTTTGTTAAAAACGCATTCAGTGAGGTGCTTTGTCTTAATTCCTTCTCCAAGCGGCGGCAGCGTTGCTCCATCTCGGCCCGCACCACCGCATATTCCGCACTGTCGGCTTCCACCGGTTGGCTGGTATACAGAGTCATATTGTTCGGCTGCTTGTGCTTGGACCGATAAAAAGAAAAAACCACGGACAGAACCTGCCCGTTTTTTCGAGTGAATTCGCGAATATACATATTATGCTTTTAATTATACACTATTAAAGATCCTAAAAAAACCTTGAAAATACAAGGTTTTTTAAAAATATAATAATTTCTTTCCGAAGTCAAGTTATACAAGGATGGACAAGATTTTATGTAATAAGGTAAGATGCCTAAGTCCCGGTATCATATCAATATGAAATCAAACCGATATTTTTGCTATGTAGTTCGCCCTCCAAGTTACAAGAGGAGTATTTTTGAACTGGTTATTAAAGGAAATCCGAAGTGCCTTATCCAATCCGTTCGTCTAAGAATACTCAGAAGATTAAATTTTTGGAGACTGAGATATCCCGGAAAATACTCATCCGCATTAATGCAGGATATGATTTTTACGGGGGGTATAGATCATATTACTAACAATCTTACGAGCCTGTTGAAAGAGGCACTTTATGTAAAAGCAACTCCGATCATTTTCCCAATCAGGACATCACCCGTTCACAATTTTGGTAAAGAGATCAACCGATCTGTCGATGAATACTACAATCTGTCAAAGTCTTATCTGACAACGGCAAAAGGAGGAAGGGAAAGGCAAAGGTTAAATTATATTCTTCTCAATGACCTGTCACAATTGCGGGGGCGTTATCGTGTTTGTGTATTCAATCCAAGAAAGCCCCGTATTCCCCCAAAAAGCCATCAAAACACGATCATCATTCGATATTTGGATCGTAGGTATAATGCCGGTCTTAATGTGGGAGGAATGCCGGAAGATCATCCGTTTAAACATTTCTACCGGACAACGAAGGTCAATTTTAAATTATCCGATCAAGTGGAGAAGACCGCCCGGAAGGTGTCTGCCAAACTTGGCGGAAATTATTGTTTTTTCTTTTTAATGTGCAGATTTCCTTGGGATCGATACGGCCCGTTTGACACAGACCTTCTAAAGAAATATGTTAATGGCTATCTCTCGCATCCGAATCATAAGAATACATTGAAAATGATACGGCATTTTTTATCCGCCGAAGATCTGAAGCAACGCTTATTAGAAATATTCCCGAAAGGCAGTCAGTTATATATAGCGTCTAATCTTTGGAAGCCTTATAACCAAGAGCATTTTCGTCCGTTGGCGGATGCATTTGAACTCTACTTTTGCGATGACTTCTCGGAAATATCCGCGTTGGGTTCGCCGGAAACCCCCGATACGGCAAAATTGAAACTCATTGAAAGAACTTTGATAAAAGATAGCGCGGATAGTTTGGTCTTGACCTATTTATATCCGGATATGAACCGGGAAGTGTTCGCACGGTTTAACCTCCTTAATGCGAAAGAATGATGTTGTTCTGTCAAAAATAAAAATACTTCATTATGAAATCTAACAGATATTTTTGCTATGTTGTTCGCCCTCCAAGTTACAAGAGGAGTATTTTTGAACTTGTGATTAAAAGAAATCCGAAATATCTTATCCAATCCGTTCGCCTAAGAACACTCTATTTTTGGAAGTTTCGATATCCCGGAAGATACTCATCCGTATTAATGGAGCATGTAATTTTTTCGGCAGGTATAGATCATCTTACTTTCAATCTTGAGTGCTTGCTGAAAGAGGGGCTTTATGTAAAGGCAACCCCGATCATTTTTCCAATGAGGATATCGCCCGGTCACAATTTTGGTAAAAAGACAAGTCGGCCTGTTGAGGAATACTACAATCTGTCAAAGTCTTATCTAACAACGGCAAAAGGAGGAAGGGAAAGGCAAAAGTTAAATTATATTCTTCTCAACGACCTGTCACAATTGCGGGGGCGTTATCGTGTTTGTGTATTCAGTACAAGAAAGCCCGGTATTCCAAAAGAAAGCCATCAAAACACGATCATCATTCGATATTTGGATCCTATGTATCATGCGGCTCTTAATGTAACCCGAATGTCAAAAAATAATCCGTTCAAACATTTCTACTGTACAACGACAGTCAGTTTGAAATTATCCGAGCAAGTGGAGAAGACCGCCCGGAAGGTGTCTTCCAAACTTGGCAAATATTATTTTTTAATGTGCAGATTTCCTTGGTCACAATACGGCCCGTTTAGTATGGATCTTCTAAATCAATATATTAATGATTATGTCCGGAGACGTCCGGCGTCTCGTCAAGCATCCAAAATGTTACGGCATTTTTTATCCGCCGAAGATCTGAAACAACGCTTATTAGAAATATTCCCGAAAGGCAGTCAGTTATACATAGCGTCTAATCTTTGGAATCCTTATAACCAAGAGCATTTTCGTCCGTTGGCGGATGCATTTGAACTCTACTTTTGCGATGACTTCCCGGAAATATCCGCGTTGGGTTCGCCGGAAACCCCCGATACGGCAAAATTGAAACTCATTGAAAGGTCTTTGATAAAACATAGCGCGGATAGTTTAGTGTTAACCTATTTATATCCGGCTAGTAATAAGAACCGGGAAGTGTTCGCACGGTTTAACCTCCTTAATGCGAAAGAATGATGTTGTTCTGTCAAAAATAAAAATACTTCAATATGAAATCAAACCGATATTTTTGCTATGTTGTTCGCCCTCCAAGTTACAAGAGGAGTATTTTTGAACTTGTTATTAAAGGAAACCCGAAATATCTTATCCAATCCGTTCGCCTAAGAACACTCTATTTTTGGAAGTTTAGATATCCCGGAAGATACTCATCCCTATTAATGGAGCATGTAATTTTTTCGGCAGGTATAGATCATCTTACTTTCAATCTTGAGTGCCTGCTGAAAGAGGCATTTTATGTAAAGGCAACCCCGATCATTTTTCCAATGAGGATATCGCCCGGTCACAATTTTGGTAAAGGGATAAGCCGGTCTGTCGAGGAGTACTACAATCTGTCAAAATCTTACATGACAACGGCAAAAGGAGGAAGAAAAAGGCAAAAGTTAAATTACATTCTTCTCAACGACCTGTCACAATTGCGGGGTCGTTATCGTGTTTGTGTATTCAGGACAAAGAAGCCCGGTATTCCAAAAGAAAGCCATAAAAACACGATCATCATTCGATATTTGAATCCTACGTATCCTGCGGCTCTTAATGTAACCCGAATGTCAAAAAATAATCCGTTCAAACATTTCTACTGTACAACGACAGTCAGTTTGAAATTATCCGAGCAAGTGGAGAAGACCGCCCGGAAAGTGTCTGCCAAACTTGGCAGAAATTATTTTTTAATGTGTAGATTCCCTTGGGATCGATACGGTCCGTTTAGTATGGACCTTCTGAATCAATATATTAATGATTATGTCCGGAGACGTCCGGCGTCTCGTCAAGCATCCAAAATGTTACGGCATTTTTTATCTGCCGAAGATTTAAAGCAACGCTTGTTAGAAATATTTCCGAAAGGCAGTAAGTTGTACATAGCATCTAATCTTTGGAATCCTTACGATAAAGAGCATTTTCGCCCTTTGGGGGATGCATTTGAACTCTACTTTTGCGATGACTTCCCGGAAATATCCGCGTTGGGTTCGCCGGAAACCCCCGATACGGCAAAATTGAAACTCATTGAAAGAGCTTTGATAAAACATAGCGCAGATAGCTTGGTGTTAACTTATCTACATCTGGCTAGTAACCGGGAAGCGTTCGCACGGTTTAACCTCAACGCGAAAGAATGATGTTGTTCTGTCAAAAATAAAAAATACTTCAATATGAAATCAAACAGGTATTTTTGCTATGTAAAATAGGATTTTATGTTTGGGTATTCTTTTCGTTTTCTAAAAAAACTTTTTCGTCTCAAAATTAGGGGTGTTATTCAGATTGGTGCCCATGATGGGCAAGAGATACAAGGATTCAACGATGCGGGGGTTAAAAACTTGTTAATGATTGAGCCGTTGCCAAAAACATTCGTGAAGTTGACCGATCATACGGCTTTGTATAAGAAAAAGTTTAATAGTTTGTTATTGGAAAGAGTGGCTTTGGGTAACAAAACGAGCAAGGTGATTATGCATGTAGATACTGCAAATAAAGGCGCGAGTTCTTCTGTTTTAGAACCTAAAAAACATTTAGAACTCCAACCACACATTGAGTTTAATGAAAAAGAACAAGTGGGGATGATCACATTGGATAATTTGATGGTAAGGAAAGCATTGCCTGTCCGGCATTATAATTTTTTGTTTATAGATGTTCAGGGCTATGAATTGGAGGTCTTGAAAGGTGCGGCAAAAACGCTAAGTGAAGTAGATTATATCATCTCGGAAATTAATGGCACAGAAATGTATCAGGGGTGTGCTCTTGTGGAAGAATTGGATGGTTATCTTGATCAATTTGGTTTTCAGCGGATGGTCACTTCTTGGACAAATAAAAGAGAAAAAATAGCGGTGATGCTTTGTATGTTAAGAACCCCACTTTTTGGCAACAATATATATCCGTCAATATTTCTCGGATGTTATCGCGCGGGTGCTATCGACTGATGGGAAAACTTAAGAAAAGATGTCAGTCTTTTTACAAGAGCATTTCAAATCGGGAAACAGCAAAAAGGAAAAAGAAAGAATAGAAAAACACTATTCAACAAAAAAGAATAAAAGAAAAGCATGAAAACTCCTCGCCGCTTAAATACAAATATTTAATTCTACGGGAATATGCCTGTCAGGCTAACATCTGATTAGAAGCCGAGACATATAAATGAAGTTAATAGTGCTGTTGCTCACCTTCGCCAACGCCTCGCATACACTCGGCAAGGCAAAAATCCGTATAATGTAAAAAACAACAAATTATTATGAGTGATTTTCATCAATACACAAAAGTCGGTCCCTTCCGTTTTTACAAGGCCTATTGGTTTCTCGCTCCTTTCCTCCTCACCTTTTTGGTGTTCGGGCTTTACCCGGTGGTTTATACGCTATATCTCAGCTTCACGCAATACGACGGCTTCAGTCCGCCGGTGTTTATCGGCGCTAAAAATTATGTTCGTTTGGTAACGGATTCCTATTTCCTTTTGAGTGTTTTTAATACATGGGTGATTTGGCTGGTTAACTTCCTGCCGCAGATCTTCCTGGGCTTGTTCTTGGGGGCGGTCTTCACATACGGCCGCGTTAAGGGAATGCCATTTTTTCGCGCCATTTTCTACTTTCCCAACCTGGTCGCCGCCGCATCTATGGCGATTCTGTTCTTTGCCCTGACCGACTGGGAATACGGCGCACTCAATCAGGTTCTTTTGGCGTTGGGTCTCATAGACGAAAAGGTCTATTGGATGTCCTACCCGGTGGCGGCGCGCGGCATCGTCTCTTTCGTCCAGTGGTGGATGTGGTTCGGACACAGTGCCATTCTTTGTATGGCGGGGATGACGGCCATCCCCATGCAGGTTTACGAGGCGGCACGGGTGGACGGCGCCAAGCCAAGCCAGGTATTTTGGCACATTACCTTGCCGATGATGCGACCGACTATGTTGTTCATCCTGGTTACTTCCCTGATAGGCGGTATGCAGATTTTTGAGATCCCCTATCTGGTGCATCCGGGCAGGGGACCCGATAACTCCTTATTGACGATGACTGTGCATATGTACGCACAGGCCTTTGAATATCAAAATTACGGCTATGCTTCGGCTATTTCTTGGGGGATCTTCTTGATCATGCTGGTTGGCACTCTGTTTCTGTTTCGTTCCATTCGCGGTAATCTGGTCGCTCAAAAATAAACATCGGCAAAAATGACACCCTACGGCTTTTTCCACATTACTAATCGCGTTTTCCTTTACGCCTTTCTAATTTTTCTGGCGTTGGTCAGTCTATTTCCTTTTTATGTGATGTTGGTGAACGCCACCCGGGATACTGTGGCAATCGGGCAGGGCCTTTCCATCTTTCCCGGCGATGCCTTGGCGGACAACTACACCCGCTTGGTTGCCAAAACAGCGGTCTGGTCGGGTTTGAAGAACAGCCTGATCATCACCTCCGCATCCGTCCTCTTGTCCGCCTATTTCGCCCCCCTGGCTGTTTACGGTTTCTGGGCATTTGACAAGTTTCCCGGTCGCAATCTTGTTTTTGCCATCGTTATTTTTACGCTGCTCATTCCGGCGCATTTGGGCATCATCGGTTTTTTTGACCTCAATGTCAAGTTGGGTCTGTTGGATACCTTCTGGCCATTAATTCTGCCGGCAATTGCAAACGGCGCGATGATCTTTTTTATCAAACAATATGCCGAGGTGGCAGTCTCGCGCGATCTGCTGGCGCAGAGCCGTTTGGATGGTGCCGGCGAATTACAGATTTTTCATTACATCTTTTTGCCTTTAATGTTGCCGGCGGTTGCCACCTTGTCCATATTCAATTTCGTGGCTTCTTGGAACAACTTTCTTTCGCCCCTGATTATCATCTTTTCCAAAGACAAGTACACTCTGCCGTTGATCATCGCCGAATTGAGAGGCACCGCATTTGCGCTGGACTACGGTGTCATTTATCTTGCCATCGCATTCAGCGTGATCCCAATTTTAATTGCTTTCATCGTTCTTTCTCGATACATCATCGCGGGCTTGTCGGCTGGTTCGGTCAAATAGTTGACGACAGTCATCAATCCGGTATTGCGCGGATTCCATCCGGATCCTTCCGTTTGTTGTGTCGGCAAGGACCTGTATGTTGCAACTTCCACTTTTGAATGGTTCCCGGGTATTCGCCTGCACCGAACGCGCGATCTTGTTAACTGGGAAACACTTCCTTATCCGCTGACGCGCTTAAGTCAGTTAAACCTCGCCGGCAATCCTGCGTCCGGCGGTATTTGGGCGCCGGCACTTTCCTATGCGGACGGGATTTTTTATCTGATTTACACGGATGTCAAAACATGGAAGGGCAGGAACAACTGCCCGGCACACGATAATCACAATTATCTGGTTACCGCGGCAAACATCCGCGGTCCCTGGAGTGAGCCGGCTTATCTAAACAGCAGCGGTTTTGACCCGTCGCTGTTTCACGCCCCGGACGGACGCAAATGGCTGGTGAACATGGAATGGGATTACCGCGCCATCCCGGAAGACCCCGGCAACGAGCAGACCGCCGACCCTTCGCAGTTTGCCCGCTATTTCGGTGGCATCTTACTGCAAGAATACGACCCGCAAAAACGGCAATTAACCGGAGATGTTCACAAGATCTTTACCGGAACCGAGTTGGGGTTTACCGAAGGTCCGCACTTGTATCATTGGAGAGGCAAATACTACCTGTTGACGGCCGAAGGCGGGACGAGTTATGCGCATGCCGTCACTCTTGCCAGGTCCGACAGGCTGTTTGGACCCTATGAGGTCCGCCCGCAAAATCCCTTGCTCACTGCCGCCGGCAGGCCGGATCTCCTCCTGCAGAAAGCCGGGCATGGCAGTATTTGCCAAACCGAAGGCGGCGATTGGCTTCTGTTTCATCTGTGCGGCCGTCCCTTAACCGGGAATATGTCTGAGAAAGGGGCTGAGAAAGGGACCGGGAAGATGGCATGTCCATGTCCCTTGGGACGAGAAACAGCCGTTCAGCCGCTGGAATGGAAGGACGATGACTGGCTTTACATTCGCGGAGATGACGGAGGGGGCGGAGATGGCATAGGTGGCGGGGACGGAGGAAGTCATAACGCCCCATTGGAAAGGTTCGAGATTGCCGGCGATACCAAAGACATGCGACAAACCCGGCATCGCACAGATTTTGACGAACCGGAGTTACACACCGACTTTCAATCTCTGCGCATCCCGGTCGGCGAAGAATGGTGTTCGCTCAAAGAGCATCCCGGCTTTCTGCGGCTTTACGGGCAGGAGGGGTTTTCCTCGCAGTTTCGTCAGAGTGTCATCGCGCGCCGCCAACAGGACTTTTGTTATATGGCGGAGACAAGTCTAAATTGCACACCGACATACTTTCAGCAGATGGCGGGACTGATTGTTCGTTATGACGAAGAAAATCAGTACTATCTGCGCATCAGTTACGATGAAAAATTGGGCAGAGTCCTCGGCATCATTATCTTTGACGGCGGCAGATTCCGGATGCCCTTAAGTTGCGCGGGCGGTGAGGGTGAGATCCCCTTGCCGCAAAGCGGCGCGGTGCGATTACGAGTCGTCACCCGGCGCGAAAAATTGCAGTTTTACTATTCGGTGCACGCTCCCGCGGCTGATAGCGAGGATGCCGAAAGTTCCGGGAAAACCGGGACGGATTGGAAGCCGGTCGGCCCCGTCTTGCCGGCCGATATCCTGTCCGACGAACATGCTTATCCGATGGGATTCACCGGTACCTTTGTCGGCATGGCATGCCACGATATGTCCGGTCGCCGCATGCCTGCGGATTTTGACTATTTTCTGTACGAGGAAGGTGACTTTTCGTTAACCCCTTAACCCGGCTAGCCCTCTAACCTCGCTAATCCTCTAACTCTGCTAACATAACGGGAACAACAGATTTTTATTTTACTTATATTCATAATCATAACAATCACATCAAAACAATGACAAAAACAATTCAAGAAAAAAGAACTCTCGGACGCAACGGCATCAAAGTTAGCCCGCTAACATAACGGGAGCAACAGATTTTTATCTTACTTATATTCATAATCATAACAATCACATCAAAACAATGACAGAAATAATTCAAAAAAAGAGAACTCTCGGACGCAGCGGCATCAAAGTTAGCCCGCTGGGTATGGGCTGCTGGGCGATCGGCGGTCCTTTTTATCAGGCAGACGGCACGCCGGTTGGCTGGGGTGCTTCCGATGATGCCGAATCCTGCCGTGCGTTGGAAACCGCCTACGAGCAGGGCATCACCTTTTACGATACGGCGGACATCTATGGCACCGGACACAGCGAGACACTCGTCGGCAAGGTTTTTGCCAACAAGCGCGACAAGGTGGTCATCGCCACCAAGTTCGGCTTTACTTTCAAAGCCAAAACCCAAACAGACACGGGGGATACCGGCAAGAGAATCGTGGACGGGATGGACGCCTCGCCCGATTACATTCGCAGTGCCTGCGAAGCCTCGCTGAAACGCCTGAATACCGACTACATAGATCTGTATCAGTTTCACCTGAACGAATATTCGCCGCAAAAGGCGGAGTCCGTGCGAGATACTTTGGAAGATCTGGTGCGTCTGGGACGCATTCGCGCCTACGGCTGGAGCACCGACTTCCCGGAGCGTGCCGCGGTCTTTGCCAAGGGGCAAAACTGCGCGGCCATTCAGGCACAAATAAATGTTCTGGATGACAATGCCGAAATGGTGCGCCTTTGCGAGGCGGAAAATCTGGCTCTCATTAACCGAGGTCCCTTGGCAATGGGGCTGCTCAGCGGCAAGTATGCCGCGGATTCGCAGCTGTCCGCAGACGATGTTCGCGGCCGGGCAAGCCCGGACTGGATGAAGTATTTCAAGGGAGGCAAGCCGTCGCCGGAGTGGTATGAAAAGGTGCGGGCAATTCGCTCCGTTCTAACCGAAGACGGACGCAGTCTCGCCCAGGGTGCGCTCTGCTGGTTGTGGTCTCGCTCGCCCAATACCATTCCAATCCCCGGGATTCGGACAGTCGCTCAAGCAAAAGAAAATGCCGGCACCATGCGGTTTGAAAAACTGAGTTCGGCGCAAATAGAAAAGATATCTTCTCTGTTGTCTTAACATCACGGGGAACACGCGCGCCTCTTTATTCCGCACTCGTTCTCTTTGTTCCCGTTCGCTTTTTTTGTTTTCGCTCCAAAAGAAAAAGCGGCGGGACTTGCGTGTGCCAAAGATAAAAAGGAATGAAGGGGTGAGAGGTGAAGGGGGCCGGATGAATGAATGAATGGTTGCCTTTCCTTTAATGCCTTTGCCTCTTGAACGACTCCGCAAGATGTTTCTATTTCTATTGTTGCTTATACCTACCCGCCGCCGATGAGCATTTGCCTCGGGGTGGATATGAGCACCCAAAGTTGCAGCGGTATTCTCCTAAACAGCGATGACCGACAAACCATTTGGAAGCACAGCATCCCCTACCGGGAACTTGCGGCGGACTTCGGTCTAAATCCCCGAACCTTTTCCCTGGACGGTCTGCCACCGGGTGCATTTGAACAGCCGCCTCTGATGTTTGTTGAATGTCTTGACAAACTCTTTTTTGCTCTAAAAGAAAGCGGCTGCATCTCACGCATAGAATCAATCAGCGTATCGGCACAACAACACAGCCATGTCTATATGAACGCATCCTTTGAGCGGTCGCCCATATTTTCCGTGAGTGATTTGGCAAAAGCCGACAGACCGCCCGTGGCTCTTTTGCGGGATTGCTTCTCTTATCCGCACAGCCCCATCTGGATGACCGCCAACACCAAACGCCCCGCGGACGAAATCCGCGCCGCCTTGGGCGGTTCCGCCCGGGCGGAACAGATTGCCGGCGCCGATGTCCCGTTGCGTTTCACCGGCGTCATTATCCGCCGCATCGGACAAGAGCAACCGGACGCCTATCGCCGAACCGCTTGCATCCATCTCATCAGTAGTTTCCTTACCGCATTACTGACCGCCAGTCCACGTCATCCGATTGATTTCGGCAATGCCAGCGGGATGCTGTTGATGGACTACCGCCGGCGAGAATGGTCGGACACACTGCTGGACGCGGTTGCCGCAGGATTGCCCGGTGGCAAGGACGCGCTAAGGGACAAGTTACCGCCTTTGGCATCCGCCTACCTGGCGCCTCAGTGCCTTTCCGAATACTGGATAAGACGGCACGGCTTTTCACCGAATTGCCTGGTCGCAAGCGGTGGCGGCGACAACCCGCATACGAAATCTCTGATAAAAGGCGACCTGCTTTCATTGGGGACCAGTTTTGTCTATATGCAAGAGACCGGCAGTTTCCGGGACGGGGACAGTGACGGGCACCGGCATGGCGGCGAGGAGGTATCGGCATCTGTTCCCGCCCGGGTGCGAGTGAATGCGGGGCAGGATGCGAGGAGTGCGATGGAGCAGGGGGCGAGTGGAAGTGGGAGTGGGAGTGTGAGCGCAAAAGAAGCATCCGAATCATCACCCGAAGTATTCGCCAAAACAGAGGCAGGGGGGGAGGCGGATGCGAGCGAGACCACTGCGGAAAGACCGCCACACTCTGCGGCAACCGGAGCGAACGGCATGTACGATGGACTGGACAGACCCTTTTACTTCTTCCCGCGCACCAACGGCGCACTCGTCTGGGACAAACTGCGCGGCAACCTCACCTACGCAGAGGCGGAAAAGATTCTGACCAATACCCAATTCGCCCAATTCGGCAAGCAGTTTTTAATATGGCAGCCCCTCAAAGAATCCTTCCCCGTATCCCCGATCATTGACCCGATCGGCCAAACAGGAGATGTCCGTAAAGACTATCCCGCCATCATAGACACAGTACTCGCAATTCTCGCTATTTGGTCCGGCAGCGCGGGCGGGGACGGGCATCCAAACGTACCCGTTGATTTCGTTTCAGCGACAGGAAAGGGTGGCAGTACTGGTGTGGGAGGGCATCCAAATGCCCCGAACGCACTCACTGATTCCGTTTCAGCGACAGGAAAGGGTGGCAGTACTGGTGTGGGAGGGCATCCAAATGCCCCGAACGCACTCACTGATTCCGTTTCAGCGACAAGAGAGGGCAGTGCCGGTGAGGATAAGTTGTCCGCTCATTTTATTTCTACAACAGGAGAGAGTGACAGTGCGGGCGGTGAAACAACAACCAACCCCGCCAGTTCCGGCTCACAGCCGCCGACCGAAAAAATCTTATATGTTACCGGCGGCGCATCGGCATCCCGAGCCGTTTTGGAGCGCGTCAGTGCAATCTGGAACCGCCCGGTATGTTCCATCAGCGAAGTCGGCACACCCATGGGCGCGGCCCTGTCCGCATACGCATCCCTCTGCAACAAAGAAGAGGCGGAAAAACTGGCAACAGATCTCATCGGCAATCAACAGCCAGTCCGGGCAAGCAAGCAACAGACAGAACAAATGAAGGGTTTCATCGCCGAGGTTATCCGGCGTTATGGTCCTTTTGTCCGACAGAATAAAGATACTTCTTAAATACTAAAACTTAAAAAGTATAATAAAACATGTTCGACAAAAATTTAAACAATGGGGAAAGCAAGGGACTAACCAAGTGTGTTATTCACCACTAACACAACCAAGTTGTTACCAAGAACATTAATCATGACCACAAAAGAAGAATATTTGAATAAAGGCAACGCCCTGATGCAGAAGCAGGACTATACCGGGGCGATAAAGGAATATAGTCTTGCTATTAAGCAGGACCCAAAAGATGTTGTCGCATACTTAAATCTGGGAACTGCCCATATCCTGTTAAAACAATACGAACAGGCTCTTGCATACTATGACCGCGTCATTCAACTTCACCCTGCTTCGGCTGAAGCATACTCCATTCGGGGACTTACCAAGGATAAACTAGGGCAGCATAAACAGGCGATTGCCGATTATGATCGTGTCATTGCACTTGACCCGGGACGGGCATCCGCATACTTCGCTCGGGGACTTACCAAGGATAAATTAGGACAGCATAAACAGGCGATTGCCGATTATGATCGCGTCATTGCAATTAATCCGGGATATACGGACGCATACTTCACGCGGGGACTTGCCAAGTTTAAATTAAGGTGGTATGAACAGGCGATTGCCGATTATGATCGCGCCATTCAACTTAATCCTAAATTGACGGGAGCATACAGTAATCGGGGACTTGC
This sequence comes from Gammaproteobacteria bacterium, assembly GCA_965209035.1. Classification (GTDB taxonomy): domain Bacteria; phylum Pseudomonadota; class Gammaproteobacteria; order CBDBNL01; family JAAOII01; genus CBDBPY01. The sequence continues at coordinate 84,644 of OZ242372.1, read as the reverse complement.
TAAGTTTGAATTAGAGCAGTATGAAGAGGCTATTGCCAGTTATAACCACGCTATTCAGCTTAATTCGGAAGACGCCGAAGTATACTTCCATCGGGGAACTGCCCATGCTCAATTGATACAATACGAACAATCTATTGCTGATTATGACCGTGCCATACAAATTAATCCGGAATATGCGAGTGCATACAACAATCGAGGAAGGGCCAAAAATAAATTAGGGCAGTATCAACAGGCGATTGCCGATTATGATCGTGCCATTGCAATTAATCCGGAAGACGCCCAAGTATACTTCCAGCGGGGAGTTACCAAGTTTAAATTACAGAAGTATCAACAGGCTCTTGCCGATTATGATCGCGCCATTGAACTTAATCCTCAAGACACCGAAGCATACACCAATCGCGGAGTTGCCAAGTTTGAGCTAGGGCAGTATCAACAATCTCTTGCCGATTATGATCGCGCCATTGAACTTAATCCTGAATTAGCCAAAGCATATCTCAATCGGGGAAATGCCGAGGTTAAATTAGAACAGTATCAACAGGCGATAGTCGATTATGATCGTGCCATTGCAATTAATCCGGAATACACCAAAGCATACTTCAATCGGGGAACTACCAAGTTTAAATTACAGAAGTATGAGCAGGCTATTGCTGATTATGACCACGCCATACAAATTAATCCGGAATATGCGGGCGCATACAACAATCGGGGAAGTGCCAAACTTGCATTAAAACAGTATGACGGGGCGATAGAAGACTATAACAAAGTGTTGCAGATAAACCCGCATTTCCAGGGGGTAATTCGTAATAACATAGCCTATGCATTGGAACAAAAACAATCGAAAGGTTAGCAAAAAACATTTGATAAAACATGCAGTGAATACGAAAGGCGAAGAAAGAGATATAAATATAAAGGAGCAAGAAATAGCGAGGGACTAACCGAGTTCGTTATTCACCACAACACTACCCACCAAGAGTTTACCAACAAGATCGATCATGACCGCAAAAGAGTATTTTGAAAGAGGCAACGCCCTTGGGCAACAGCAGGACTATCCGGGTGCGATAAAAGAGTATAGCCTAGCCATTGAACAGGATCCAAAATATACCGAGGCATACAGCAATCGGGGAACTGTTTATGCCCTGTTGAAACAATATGAACAGGCTATTGCCGACTATGACTGTGCCATTCAATTTGATCCTGAATTGGCTGAAGCATATAACAATCGCGGAAATGCCAAGTTTGAATTACAAAGATATGTACAGGCTCTTGCCGATTATGACCGCGCCGTTCAAATTGATCCTCACAGCTCGGAGATATTATTCAATAGAGGAACTGTCAAACTTACATTAAATCAGTATGAACAGGCTCTTGTCGATTATGACCGCGTCATTCAACTTAATCCTGCATCGGCTGAAGCATACTCCAATCGGGGACACGCCAAGTTTGAATTAGAACGGTATGAACAGGCTATTGCCGATGATGATCGTGCCCTTGAACTTAATCCGGGATACGCGGAAGCATATAACAATCGGGGAAGTGCTCATGCCCAGTTGAAGCAATACGAACAGGCGATTGCCGATTATGATCGTGCCATTGAAATTAATCCGGGATATATGGACGCATGCTTTAATCGGGGAAATGCTCATGCCCAGTTGAAACAATACGAACAGGCGATTGCCGATTATGATCGTGCCATTGAAATTAATCCGGGATATATGGACGCATACTTCAACCGGGAACATGCTAAGTTTAAATTACATCAGTATGAGCTAGCCATTGCAATTAATTCGAAATATGAGGATGGATACTTTGATCAGGGAAATATCAAGTTTGAATTAGGACTGTATGAACAGGCGATTGCCGATTATGATCGTGTCATAAAAATTAATCCGGAGTACGCCGAAGCATATTTCACTCGGGGAAATGCCAAGGTTAAATTACAGAAGTATGCCCAGTCTCTTGCTGATTATGATCGTGCCATTGAAATTAATCCGAGATATGCAGATGCATACCATAATCGGGGAAGTACCTATGCCCAGTTGAAACAATACAAACAATCTCTTGCCGATTATGATCGTGTCCTTGAAATTAATCCGGGATATGCAGACGCATACTTCCATCGAGGGACTACCCGGGCCCAGTTGAAACAATACGAAAAGGCTCTTGCCGATTATGACCGCGCGGTTCAAATTGATCCCCATAATACGGAGAAATTCTTCAATAGAGGAACTGTTAAACTTACATTAAAGCAGTATGACGCGGCGATTGCCGATTATGATTGTGCCCTTGAAATTAATCCGGAATATGCGGGTGCATATTCCAATCGAGGATTTACCAAGTTTGAATTAGGGCAGTATGACGCGGCAATTGCCGATTATGATCGTGCCATAAAAATTAATCCGGAACACGCCACAACATACTTCCACCGAGGAAATGCCAAACTTGCATTGAAGCAATATGACGCGGCGATCGATGATTATAATTGTGCCCTTGAAATTAATCCGGAATATACGGACGCATACCCTAATCGAGGATTTAGTAAGTTTAAATTAGGGCAGTATGAACAGGCCATTGCCGATTATGATCGTGTCATACAAATTAACCCGGAATACGCCACAGTATACTTCCACCGGGGAAATGCCAAACTTGCATTAAAGCAATATGACGCGGCGATCGACGACTATAACAAAGCACTGCGGATAAGCCCGGATAACCGGGAGGTAATTCGTAACAGAACCTTTGCATTGGAACAAAAACAATTGAAAGTATAGCAAAACATAAAAGACTAAAACTTAAGTCGTCTCGATCGGTGCAATAGAATTGCCGTTGAAATATTTGAGGGCAAGGCGATCCGGAATATCGGTAAGGCACTGTCCAAGCATCCGAAAGACCGAGTGTCCGACAGTGATTTGGAATTGCGAACCAAGAGCAAGAAGCTATTGAGGAAGTGCCTGGTTTATTGTGCCGGCGAAATAGCGGCACAGAAAGTGATGTTAATATATGTATTTCCAAAATATTACAAATATTAGCGAATTTACGAATCATCTAATTTTTCTAAAAACTGCTATTTTCAACAAAAAATAAGTATAATTAAAAAATAAGTTTTATTACATATTGAAGATAGGAGAAATTCAATGAAAAGAATTGTTGTTTGTGCTGACGGCACTTGGAATAGACCCGATGAAGAGGTATGTGAACAAACAAATGTCGCCAAGATATATCAGGCACTCTGTGGAAGAAGAGCAATACGCCGGCCATTGCGTATTTTGGGGGAAGCCAGTGATGGTGTGGAACAAATCGTATTTTATCACGCCGGGGTTAGGACACATATGTATGATCAATACACTGGTATTTTTGGTTTTGGCTTGAATAAGAATATCATGGATTGTTATCGGGTGATTGCCGAGCATTACGAACTGGGAGATGAAATATACTTGTTTGGCTTTTCGCGAGGAGCCTATACGGTACGAAGTTTGGGTGGTTTATTGGCAAGGCAAGGGATTCCGACCTTCAAAGAAGAGGTATTCAAAGAAGAGGCACTAAAAAAAAGTTGGAATTCTTATCGTAACCAAGTGAAGAACTTTGCCAGTAATATAGATATCGATGATATTGCCTGCATCGGTGTTTGGGACACGGTCGGTAGCTTGGGGATTCCGAATATATCTTCTATAGATATTTCTGCCATTAATTTTGGTTTTATTGATCGCGAAATCATCGATGCCATAAGCACTTATCAATTCCACGATGTGAAATTGAGCCCGAAAGTAAAATGCGCTTTTCACGCAGTAGCATTGGATGAAAGAAGGCGTACGTTTTTGCCCACTCTCTGGGAGAAGCCGGATCCGCAGCAGAAGTGCACATTCGCTCAAGAATGGTTTCGCGGTGTTCACAGTGATATCGGGGGAGGATATGTGCATTCCGGTCTTTCCGACATCACTTTGGAGTGGATGATAAATTGCGTTAGTAAAAGCACTAATTTGCAATTTTCGTATAAGAATAGTATTTCAATTAATCCGGATTCCAGGGATAGATTACACGACGAATGGCATCCCTGTTATGGGGACCGCGTTTGGCGAGAAATTATCGGCGAAGTTCCTTTCGAACCGAAACCCAATAAATCAACATCCAATCAATCAACCCCCGCTTGACATTTATTCTTTTTTGTCAAGCTAGTTCTTGCTTTAAACATCCCATCTGAAAGACCAGGTGTCCGACAGTGATTTGAAATTGCGAACCAAGAGGCTATTGAGGAAGTATCTATTTAACTTTGCCAGCGAAATAGAGGCACAGAAAGTGGTGTTAATATATGTATTTCCAAAGTATTACAAATTTTAACGAATTTACAAATTATCTAAATTTTTTCTAAAAATTGATATTTTTAGCAAAAAAAAGCTAAAATAAGGAAATCTTAAATTTTTAAGGTTGGCTGAATTCAGCCAAAAATTAAATTATATCTACTATAAAAATATAAAAAATATTATCATGAAAACATTTTTAAAATATGTTATGAAGAGAAAAGTTTTGACCTTGGTGTCTGTCTTTTCTATTGTTGGTATTGTGGCATCGATCATTTTTGTGTCGGAACGTGGTATTGATATTCTGTCGTCGACCACTAAAAAACAGGAACAAAATGACGGGTATATTTATCATGTCCCGCCACCAGGAACAGGAAAAATGCAAAAATGGAGTAATGATAAGGAAGGGATTGCAAAATTTATAGAAGAACTTAATAATAAGGTAAAAGGAGGAGGTGGCCGGAGGATTTTTTATATCGGGCGACGGGCGGAAAGAAAGTTTGGGGCAACTCAAATTAACAAGAAAATATTTAAAAACTTCTACACATTATGTAATAAAGGGAAGGGATCCAAAAAGGAGATGCCGCATACTATTTATTATATTAAGGATAGCCAGGCACGTGTTGAACAGGGGAAATGGGGGACTAGAGATTCAGATAGTAGTCGCCGCAATTTCTACGAAAAACACGAAGCAGCTAAAACATTAAGTGAATTGATAAGAGAAAATTTAGTGGATAACGTGGTGACACGTGGCACTGGTGGGGCCACCTTCATTTCAGGACTTTGGCGCGCAATAAATAGTAATAAGTCTTTAACCCCGCCTATAGAATTGCATGCAATTTTCCCGATAATAGACATCCATCTGCTTAATTTTTCAAAACAAGCAGGTAGAGGTGAGGGTGACACTGTGTTAGTTGGGCTAAAAGATACTTCGATAATGTATTTTAATAAGAGACATTCTTGGCGTGATTACAAAGACACGACCACTCTTAAGTTAATACTATATTATGTTGCCAAATTCTTCGGTGTCTCCGGTACCTCTGAAATCACTGAGGATGATGTGAGAAAAAACCTTATTTCCTATCATAAAACAGTTAAATTGTGGGAAAAAAATGGGTATGACGTCGATCGAACGGGTGGCGGCGTGAATAAGTATTTAAAGAAAATTCTGTGTGAATAAACCGAATACTGATGTCTCAGATAATATGAAAAAATTTAAGCTATTCTGCTCTGTGTATACTTCGGGGCGGGACACAAAAATGGAAAATCCTCGAACCTGAAAGCATATCCAAGAAAGATTGATTGAGGCAAGTCACACTATCTATCTTATCTAATCCAATTAACCTCTGATTGGCATTTTGTTCCTTTTGTCAAGCCAGTTCTTGCTCTAAACATCAAGTAATTTTCAACGAAACCAAGGATATTCCGGTCCGACCTTGCCAAGCAGTCTGACAAAAAGAACCAAACGGCAAAGTTTTGTCTTGTAATGCTTGCCACGATGTTATAGAAAACACCAAAAACGCCAGAGCATTTTTACCCGATGCGTGCCGAACACTTGAGGATAGATCTGGCAAATCACAGACAGAACGGATGAAAGATTTCATCGCCAAGGTTATCCGGCGTTATGGTCCTTTTGTCCGGGAGAGCAAATACAGTTCTTAGGATGCTATTGGAAAGTCCGGCACAGACGGTCACTTCCTACTCATTTCTGTTTCTACCGCCACCAACTATCATAAAATATTAAAAAACATATTATTTGAACGATTTCTTTTATTGATACAAAACATTTGCAAGGCGGGGCAGACTATGACTGAAAAATGGATCAATAAAATCATATGCGGTGATTCTTTGGAATTGACCTCTCAATTACCGGAGGACTTCGTGAACCTGATTATCACCAGCCCGCCATACTTCGGTTGTCGCGTATACGGGGACGAAACACTCGGGCGGGAAGAACATCCCCTGGCTTATGTCAAACATCTCCTTCAATTTATGGACGAGTTGCGGCGTGTCCTGCATCCGCAAGGGTCCTTTTATTTGAATATCGGCGACATCTACTTCGGCTCCAAAGGGTTCGTTCGCAACAAAGGGCGATATGCCAGAAAAACCGACCAACACTATAAAGAGCATAAGATTGTGCGACCGGACGGCCGTTACCTGCAACACAAACAACTCTTGATGCTACCGGAAAGGGTGGCAATGGGGATGCAGGAGCAGGGCTGGCTCTTGCGCAACAAGATCATCTGGGAAAAACCAAACCCGATTCCGAGCTATTCCAAGGACAGACGCTATCCCGTGTACGAACACTTCTTTCATTTTGTCAAGTCCCCCAAATACTATTTTGATTTGGACACCGCCCGGAAGTACCAACACCATCGGGATGTCATCAAAAACGGCATAGAACCTTTCCGCGACCATCAGGCATCTTATCCTTTGTCATTGATTCGGCCGTTTGTTCTAACCACCTCAAAGGAAAACGATATTGTCCTGGATCCCTTCATGGGCAGCGGAACCACCGCCGCTGCAGCCGTGGAAACCGGCAGACGATACATAGGTTTTGAACTCAATAAAAAGTTTTGCCAACAAAGTGAAGAGCGCATAAATCATATCAAACAAGAATTAACCGCGGAACTGGGTATATGCGAGAATTCTTAAATCATAACAACAACGAATTTCGCCTTTACGCCGATTACCTGAGAGCGTCATCCGCATTATCCCGGTTGTTCAGCGACTCAAAGGTCCCGCTGCTCTATTACCGATTGGTGGAAAATGTATCCTGCAAATCCTTTGCGGCAAAAAACATGGCAAGAGAAGACGGCGCATATGACGCCATCAAGGGAAACACCGGCATAGGGATTAAAACCTTTGTGGCACCGGGCGAGCACAAAACGGAAAAGGTTGCCGAGTTTAACAAACTCAGCACCACTTTGCGAGATATGCAAGGGATGACGCTGGTGAAGGCACTGGCGGACTATCGCAATGCCCGCATAGAATGGGCGAACAGGACTTACGGCGTCCGGCAAGGATTTTATCATTGTGTGGCAAGACGGGAAAAGCATCTGTTACTTTTTTCCGAAACATACGAGCCGATAGACACCGCTTCTTTGACATTAAACAATCCCACTTCAAATTCCACTTCGAGAGATACAAAACGGGTTTCGTTTGAAGACGGCAAGCACCGCTATAACTACAACCCTTCAAAAAGCACTTTATTCAAGACCTTTCACATCCCCGCAGATGCTGTCAAAATAGATATACAAATTCTTGAGGACCCTTATGAAATGTTGTTGCGTTTTGCCCAACTTCAGCCCCAAAAAACCTATCGGCAAGAGCCGTTTGTTATTTTGCCGTTGTATTCCACCCGCTCCGTCATCAAAGGGGGTGAAAAATATGTCCCCCAACACAGCGGATTAAATCAATGGAATGCGCGCGGGCGAGAACGAAAGTCCGGCGAAGTTTATATCCCGGTGCCGTGGGATATCCACAAAAGATACGGCGACTTTTTCCCGCCCCGAGATACCACTTTTCGATTGAAGGTGCCGACAGGGGAGATCTACGACGCCAAGATGTGCCAAGACAACAGCAAAGCCCTGATGACCAACCCCAACGATGCACTCGCCAAGTGGCTATTGCGTGGCATATTTAATCTCAAAGACCGGGAACTGATGACCTATGACAAACTACTGAAAGCCAATACCGACAGCGTCCGCATTACCAAGTTAGAGGACGGCCTGTTTGCGATTGACTTTGCGGATCTGGATGCTTATGAGGGGTTTATGCGGGGGGATCTGCCGGAAGAATTGTTGGAGGACGGGTGATTAATGAATAGGCAGTTGCGGAGAGTAGGGGATCGGATGAGATAATTTAACTTCTTATAATATTTTGTATGGAGGATTTATGCAGTGAGGGCTATTAAAAAAGGGTGGCACACATTTAAAGAGTGGTGGCACAGATTAAAAAAAGGGTGGCACACATTTAAAGAGTGGTGGCACAGATTAAAAAAAGGGTGGCATACATTTAAAGAGTGGTGGCACACATTAAGTGTGTTTTTGCGAAATATGTTTTTGCGGTTGTTGCTTTCTTTTGCACTCTTTATCATTTTTTTAATCCTCTGGCGTGCATTGTCTGATGTTCTTTGGTGCGATAGTAGCCCCAATGACTGGATAGATATGATGCTGGGAGCAGCAGAGAATGAGGGTAAAGAGAATAAAGGTAAAAAGTGGCATAGCCTAATGGCTTTGGGTTATATGCTATCCGGGGTAGTAGTTGTTTGGGGATTGACAATTCTCAATAGAAGGACTATAGCACAAGGACATACGGCACAAACGCAGTTGGCGACTATCAAATCTGATATATTTGATAAGGCAATAGATAAATTATCTTCTGAAAAGAATATTGACCAACAGGCGGGATTATTCATGTTGCGTGATCTTGCCTATAAAACGAACGACAAGTATAGAGAAGACACTAAAAATCATATACGCGAACCACAAGATTACACTTCAATTATTATGAGTTTAGTGATTAAGATATTAAATTCATTTGAAAATGCACCGATAACGAAAAAAGATATTTTTGAAATAAAACCATGGGATATTAACCTCTCTTTTAAGCCATCTATAGACCTTAAATCAATAAATAAGAAAGCAGAGGATAAAAATAAAAAAATTACTATTGAAAATTCATCGATAACAATGGAAAGGGCTGGATATGACAAGATATCTATGTCTAAGTCTATACCAATATTTTCAAAAGATGATGCTATTGAAATAAAACAATTGATTATTGATCTCTTTTTTAAGCCGTCTATAGATCCTAAATCAATAATGCAAATGTATAGAGAAAACAAGAAAGTACGGGACGAAAATAAAGAAGTTACTATCACAGCAACCCTTCTTGGAATTGATATGTCTGAGGTATACTTGGAAAAAGTCAAGTTACCTTCAGATCTGTCAGGCATAAATTTTTTCAAAGCAGATTTAAGTGGTATTAATATTAGTTCCGGAGGAAATTTATCCGGTGCAGGATTTGTAAAAGCGAAATTGAAAGGAGTACGCATCACTTTTTTAAATATTAGAGATGCAAATTTTAAGGGGGCAGATTTAAGTGATTCTGATTTTACCGGCTCTGATTTTACCGGGTGTCAGAATTTGACACTGGCACAGTTAGCAAAGGCAAAATGTTTGTATAATGTTATAGGGTTAGATGCTGATCACGTAAAAGAACTGCGAAAGAATAATCCTAAGATTTTTAAACCATTAAAGAACGACATTAATTAATTATGACAGAACAAGAAAAAAACGATATTATTAATCTCGAAGAATGTGCGAAAGAAGGCAAGAAGCCGTATTTTGGACGTGCTTACATTATCAAAGTAGATGGCAAATACTATCAAGTTGAAAAACCTACTATAACAGGGAAGGAAATACTGACCTTAGCACGCAGACCAGTTAACGAGTATTATTTACAAGAAAAGTTGAGTGATGGAACTCGCAATAGAATCAACCCGGAAGATAGAGTAGATCTGGTTAAGTATCCTTGTCCGGAAAGATTCGAAACAATACGAACGCAGATACAACAGGGATAAGAAATTAAGTTTGAGTCCGTTAACATCCGAAGACCTGGAATGGCTTAATATCCACTATCCGGATGCTTGGGAATTAGTTTCCGAAGGAAGTAATTCGTATCTGATCATTCGGAATTTTGATATTCCTGATGGATATCAGTGGTTATCATTTCCCGTGGAGTTGTCGGATCAACACAACACGAGGGAATTTATGTTTATTATTCCGCCTAACTATCCTACAGCACGTTTGGATATGTTTTATCTTTACCCGGGCATCCGGAAAACAAATAATCGGCCTATAAACGCTTTAGTATCAGAAACACATTTAAATAAAAAGTGGCAGCGATGGTCTCGGCATTATCCATGGCAAGCAGGCGTTGATAATATCGGAACTCATATTAACAATATGAAGGAAGTTCTTGACCGAGAAGGTCAATCTTGAAGACATGTCAAAAGCAACTAAAACTTATCAGTTAGTTCTAAATGAAAAACAGCATACGGACTTAAAAAAGCATTTACTACCGGCAGACGGGGCGGAAGCCGCCGCCATATTACTCTGCCACAGAGGTGATGCCAAAGATTGCTGTCGCTTGGTTACACATTCGCTCATCTTGGTTCCGTATGCTCAATCCACTCAGCGCGACGCCACCTATCTTGAATGGGCAACCAAGAATGTAATCACCCCCGAACTAATAACCGATATGGACAAGCAAGGTCTTTCTTTTTTGACGATACACAGCCATCCGTCCGGGTTCCGGCATTTTTCAACAACGGATGATACCAACGATAAATTGTTCTTTGCGTCCGCCAATCACTGGTTTGATGATAAACGCCCGTTAGGCTCCGCCATCATGCTGCCGACAGGTGAAATCATCGCGCGTATTGTCACTCATTCTCGGCGGTTTGTGCCCATTCAATCCGTATCCGCCTGCGGCGAGGATCTGTTTTTCTGGAAAAGAGGTAACAAAGAGTGGAGCAAGGGCAGGAACAAGGAGCCGGCATTTACCAAGAGAATTTTACAAACTTTTGGTAAAGGGACCTTGGATGTTTTACGCCAACTAAAAATAGGAGTGGTCGGCTGCTCCGGCACCGGCAGTATTGTGATTGAACTCTTGGCAAGAAACTGTATCGGCAAGTTGGTGTTGGCAGATGATGATGTGATAGAAGATAAAAATCTAAACCGCATATTAAACAGCGGCAAAAAAGACGCCGCCGCCTCTCGCTCCAAAGTGCAAGTCATCGGCAGGGCAATTAAAGAAATGGGTATGGGCACCCAAGTTGAATTATTGAATGATACAACAACATCACCCGCGGTAAAAGACAGTTTGAAAACCTGTGATGTCCTGTTCGGTTGTGTGGATTCGGTAAGAGGGCGATATCACTTGGATGTGATTGCCTCGGCATATGCAATTCCACTTTTTGATGTCGGAGTTCACATAGAAGTCGGGGAAGTTGGGGAAGCCGGGGCGGTTGGAGACGGTGGTGATATTGGGGATGTTAGAGATAGCAGCGAAGGTGACAAAAAAGGAGAGATCCTGGGAATAGACATGGCGGCCCACTATGTCAGCCCTTTAGGTCCCGGGCTACTAACACGCGGCGTTTATACTTCGGAACAACTGGCTGCCGAAGATTATTATCATACCGATCGAAAACACTATGCGGAACAAAGAAAGGTCGGGTACTTAGCCGCTGTGAACGAGGATCAACCGGCAGTTATCTCGGTGAATATGCAGGCAGCATGCATGGCGGTCAATGATTTTTTAGCCCGCTTGCATAGGTTTCGATTCGATGACAACAGAGATTTTGAATCTCAGAGATTCAGTTTATCCAACGGCTACTATGCTCACGCCAATTGTTCTCCTAAAAAAGAGATCTTTGATAAATATCGGGCGATGGGCGACAAGAGCGAACTGCTAAATTATGCTTAGTAAAATCATTGCATCTTTTGGATTACTTAAAAAGCGTTTACAACAAAGATGGCATTATTACGAAGCAGTTGAGGTGACGGATTTGCCGTCCAAGTTGGAGCAAAATAAAATGTATCTCCTCGGTAAGCGGGGAGAACCCTTTCAAGTTGCCTACAAATGTCCGTATGCCGATTGCCGGCAGATCATTTATGTGGATGTGCACGCAAGTTTGGATCCTCGTTGGCGATTAAGGATCCATAGGTGGTGGAAAAAGGGAACTATCAGTTTAGACCCTTCCATACGGGGTATGCAATCTTTCTGCAAATATCAATGCCATTATTGGATACGCAGAGGGCGGTTTGTCCGGTGCCGGGACTTTCTTGTTGCAAATGCAACAAGAGTGGATTAACAGATGCTATGGGGAGATTCTTTGAGTTTAGCTGCTAAGTTATCCCCTAATTTAGTGACCTTTGTAAAAAGATTATTATATTGCAAGATATAGAAAGAGTCACTGTATCTACCAACCACGACGCTTAGCGATGTATTCGGTAAGTTTCCCGAATGCAAACCCTAGAAGCGAGCAGAAAATTATAACGATAAAAACATATCCGATACCATCTTGTTCTGTCAGCGAGATAATCCCTGCCAGCACCCCACCAGAGATCACACCAGAAATCGCACCAACCAGTGCCACTCTTTGCTTCAAAGAAGGGAACTTATAGAATATAAGAAACATAAAAAGTGCCCCCAGCATTCTCCCGGTCATCCAAGTCACATACCAAGCCAAAGGGGGGCGAAATAGACCACCGAGCAAACCTCCAAAGAGCACGAAGCCAAAGGGAGCAAGGATAAGAGAGGCACCGACAGCCTCATACTCATAGTAATAATAAGCGAATTCATCAAGTGAATACCATGAAATCAACAGAAATATAAAGAGAGGAATTCCCCAGCCAATCATTAACCCAGCCCAGAGACCAAGATAAGCACCGCGTCGCATATTAATCATAATGCCTGCATTTACTTCCGCAGAAATATTTTCCTTTGATTCATCTGTCAAGAAAAAATTATTAACAGGGTCAGAATTATAATTTGGATAGACCCAATTGATAATCATTGGAGTAAGAAAACCAACAAATAAAGCAATACTTCTAAAAGGGTCATGTACACTCAAGGCAATAAAGGTAAAAAAACAAGTAATTAAAAATGCAACAGACCAACCACTGGAAAGAGTATATCCTTTTGTAACAGACCAGAACGCAGGAACGAAACTCCAAATTGCTATTAGTCCTACTATAAAAAATTCATCGCTGTCGAATAATAGTGTGGCTATGAAGAATAAACTTATCATTCTTAAGAGAGGAAATACATTCAGCCAAGACACTAATAGTAATAGTGGTAATGATAATACTGTTAACACTGATAATAAAGATAACATTATTTTTTTCATAGCTTTATTTTTTTACTGGTTTTATAAATTCCAAAAAGAACGCAAACATTGCTGAAACTCTTCTTTTTCTTTTGTATCCCAGTCCCTGGAACTGGGATGATACTGACGGCTCACTTTATCTTCTCCCACTCTTGTTTTCAGTTTGGAGATTCCACCACTGTCATTGCAACAGTCATACGCAAAGCAGGATAAAAAGATAACTCCCTTAGGCTTTAAAATCTCAACGACTTTTTCCAGCCTTTCGTTAGCCGGTTCAACATCATGTTTCCATATCTCTTCTTTATCATAACTTCGTTCCATTCCTTTGCCACATATAGCAGGCCTTACAAAATAGTTCATCAGAGCAAAATACGGAAAAGGATCTTCCTTATCTGTATCTGAGTTTGAGAATAGCCGGGTTTCTTCTATTGCTTTATAAACTTTTGGTATCGCCGTATTTTGGGGTTGTGAAAGGGCATGACCTCTCATAGTTTTCTTGGTGTATATCCACCCTTTTTCTTCCTCACTCAAAAGTGATTCATCGCCTTCATACCAAGCTTTCGGATCCAAGTGAATTTTACTTTCATCAGGTAGAAAATGACTTTCAAGGATCAATAACAATCGTTTCTCTTTATATTTGGAGCCGATATACGGAATGATCTGAGGATACTTGCGATGCCATAGGATATTCTCCAACTTTAACTTTTTGTTTGTCACCGCCTAATCAATCCGAATCCATTCCGGGTATTTTCACTTGTCGTTTGGCGGACTTAGCAGTCTTTTTTATACCATCCACGAATTCTTGATGCGGGTTTTTTTCTTTTGAGTGGATAATTGATAAGAGACGAACAGGGTTTTGGGCGATGGCATCGGTCAAATCGGATAATAATTTTTGGCGCAAATCCTCGTTCCCTTCCGCTTCTTTTTTATATCCCGTATATGCCTTTGCCAAAGAATGCTTGTGTGTATATTCGGTGAATAAACGAGTTTCTTCGGAAATAGTTTTATTAAGACGGAATAAAAGATATCCGGAAGCAAAAGTTACGATCGAAAATAAAGGATAAAGAGAAAGATTAAAAGTTAATTCTGTAAATACAAAAACTGAGATAATCACCAATAGTAAACCTACTAATCCGATAATTGAACTATTGAACCACAGCGTAGCAACATCGGAACGCTTTTTATGTTTCTCGGCTTGCTCCTCGAATATTTTTGCCAAAGCTTCCTTTGTTCGATCTGCTACCAATTCCTCGAATTCTTTTTGAAGTAGACTAACCTTGCCTCTCATTCCCCCGGTTCTTTTCTTTTTTCCATCCTCCATAATTTCACCGATTTCTTCGCCCTCATAGAAATCATTCATCTTGCCAAAGAATGTGTCTATCTCTTTTTCTTTATCTCCTAAATCTTGGCTAGCCTGTTGTAATTTATTCTCTAATTCTTGTTGAAATTGATTCTTGCTATCCTCTAATTCTTGTTGAAGTTGGGTTTTTTGAGATTCCCAGTCTTTTTGTGTCTGTTGAAATTTCTTCTCGTTACCCTTTAATTCTTGTTGAAATTGATTATGTTTATTATTCCAGTCTTTTTGTGTCTGTTGAAATTGCTTCTCATTATCCTCTAATTCTTGTTGAAATTGATTATGTTTATTCTTCCAGCCTTTTTGTGTCTGTTGAAATTGCTTCTCGTCATTCTTTAATTTTTGTTGAAATTTATTCTCGTTATTCTCTAATGCTTTTTGTAGTTGGTTTTTTTGAGATTCCCAATTTTCTTGTGCCTGTTGAAATTGTTTCTTGTTACTATCTAGTTGTTGTTGAAATAGATGTTTGCTATCTTCTAATTCTTCTTGTAGTTTATTTTTTTGAGTATCCCAAGCTTGTTGTGTTTCTTGAAAATCTGCTATTTTTTTATTAAGGTCTTCCAGTCGCGAAAGTGCTTCATGATACAGTCCTTTATATGATGTCATTGCTGTGATATTATATTTTCCTTGGTGCTATGTTTAGACTTGAGGTGTTGGGAGACGCTTATGGTTAATGTTATTCACAGAGTTTTTATTTGTTGTAGCCTTTGGCTGTTAACTGTTCTTTTAGATAGTCCATAGTGCGGTCCCCTTTAATGCTATTGCAACTACGGCAAAGAAGTTGGAGATTTTTTGAATCTTCCGAGCCTCCTTTGGCTTTGGGGACTATATGGTCTACGCTGAGATTACCGGGCACAAAAAATTTATTGCAACCGGCACATATTCCTTCTTGTTTTTGATATAAGGACATCTTGGGGTCGTCCTTATCCCAAGCATATTTTTTGTTATGCCCACAAAAGGCCAGAGCGACATTACCGGCCTCCTTTTCCTTGCCTTCTTTAATTAATCCACGGTAAAGTGAAGCAATTCCTTGACCGATACCTATCGGTTCCTTATACTCCAAAATATCATTAAATCGTAAGTGTTGAATTAGATCTTTATAAGACATCTTTTTCTTGTTCTTGACAAGAAAACTTGCCAGAGCCGTGACATAATCTTTTATTTCTTGTTGCATTTGAAATACTCCTTTGGTAAAAATTAAAATAAGTAGTTAAGTTTTGATATTTAATGCCTTATTGTAAGTGAAGTAGATCTGTTTTGAGATTATGCAATTATGCACCAATACTAGTATAGATGTAAGAGTGGGGCGGTGAGAAGGAGCATAAATAGTAAAATAACCAAATGAAAGAAACACGGCATTTATCAAATCACTGATTTCAATATTGATGACAAGCAAGTACGATACCGAGCATGCCAGAAAGTTTATAGAATATCTAAAAACAATTGCCTGGAATAAAAGGAAACACGGTGAACACTACACAAATGGGACGGCTAAAGATTATGCCAGGTCAATTTTTATCCTTTCTAAACACTGGTCTCAGCATGAAACAAAAATTACAGATTTATACCTTATCAATGATTTAGAGCAACTTAGGAAAATCGCTTGTAAATACAAAAAAGGGGGTGAACACGAAGAAATTGGCGAGGAAAGAAAGGGACACGGAACATATAGTGCAGCGATAACCTGCTTCGTTGAGTTTCGCGAATGGGAAACTACCCGAAAATGATGTATCGGATGCGGGGAATATCATCTTAGAAAAGTTTGACATCTATTAGTTGCACCCAGTTATAATAAAGATTAACAATTAACCATATTAAATAAATCAAGTTATGCAGCAATATTATTTTCTTATAGAACCGGTTAAAGATGGTTATCGTTGGGTGCTTATGAATGGAAGACAACCGGTAGCCACGGCAATAAAGGTATGTTCAAATGAATCCGAAGTAAGACGTGAGATCGATGACATAAAAAGAAATGCTAATTCTATTGGACAAGCAGGCATTCAACCATAATTGGTAGAGAATGGCAATACTTCCTTTTTCTGTTAAAGCCGTAATAGAATAGAGACATAGAACAAATTATTATAGTTTGGCAAAATACACTATGGTCGCTCAACAAATTTTAGATCTCGAACATCAAGCCGGAGTACAAACCATTCGTCAGCATACCTGTGTGGGTGATGTTGATCTACCCGGTCAATATATGCGCTCTCCCTTGAGGTACCCGGGTGGCAAAAGCAGAGCGGTATCGCAGATACTGCCTTTGATACCGAATGAGACTGAAGTGGTATGCTCCCCGTTTGTAGGGGGGGCTTCCATTGAATTGGCTTGCGTAGCGGCGGGTCTGGAGGTTAAGGGATATGATATATTTGCGCCGCTGGTGGACTTTTGGCAATGCCTGTTAGATGACCCCAATAAGCTGGCCGATAGGGTAGAGGAATATCATCCGTTGGAGAGAACGCAATTCTATGCTTTGCAGCGAAGGTTTCCCGTGCTTGAAAATGCCTTAGAGCGGGCGGCGGTATTTTATGTGCTCAATCGGTCGTCATTTTCGGGGATTACTCTCTCGGGCGGTATGTCCATAGGGCATCCCCGTTTTAATCAAAGTTCAATGGAGAAACTAAGAGAGTTTGCGACAGACAATTTTACGGTAAAGAAAGCGGACTATCGGCAATCAATCGCCGATAACCCGGATGCTTTTCTTTATCTTGACCCGCCATACCTTAACGGGCAAAAACTATACGGGGTGAAAGGAGATACGCACGCAGGGTTCAACCACGAATCACTAAAAGAACTGCTGGACCAACGAGATAACTGGATACTATCCTATAACGATTGTCCTACCATAAGAAAATGGTATCAGGATTATCCAATCTTAAGGGCGGGCTGGAAATATGGAATGGGGAACAGTAAAAAATCTAACGAAATAGTGGTGCTGTCTCACGATTTGGAGAGGGTCGCTTGAGCCAAGTACAAAGTGGTAAGGGATTTGAGTACGGCATTGCATACCAACTGCAAAAGATAGCAGGGGTCACGCCGGTGCAAAGCGGGTATTTGGAAAATAGTCGCTCTTATTTCAACCGGTGTAGTGATGCAGAGCGGGATAAGATCATGAAGGCCGCCGAGAAAATTGTCATCTTTCTGATCGGACACGACACAAGAATAAAACAACAACATTGCACGGTCAGAATGCAATCAGACCAAGAGGGCGGCAAGGGGGATGTAAGAGACCTGATTATTGAAACGCCCGGGGAAGAAATAGGAATATCGGCAAAAAACAGACATTTTGGAGTTAAGAATCCTCGACTGTCAGACAAAATAGATTTTGGCAAAAAATGGTTGGGGCATAATGTATCGCAAGAATATTGGGATGCAGTCGTGCCTTTGTTTGAACAAATGCGCAGCCGAAAGAAGAGAAATCAATTATGGCGAGATATACCCGATAAAGAGGACCGATTTTATGTGCCGATATTGCACGCCTTCAACTTGGAAATGCAACGCATTTATGCTATGGATAAGGATAATGTGCCGAAAAACCTACTGCATTATTTATTGGGGTATTATGACTTCTACAAAGTAGCGAAAGAGAACGGCAAGGCGGTCATTCAATCCTTCAATATCAACCGCACTCTTAAATGGGGTAAAAAATTATCCCTTCCATCTACTATAGCACAGCATACACAATCTTCCAAAACAACGCTTATGTACTATTTTGATAAGGGTTGGCAAATGTCCTTTAGAATACACAACGCAGAGAGCAAGGTAACACCTTCCCTTAAGTTTGATGTGCAGATTATAGGATTGCCGCAACACTTATCAAGGCACGAAATGGAGTATTGATGTTTGGATGTTTAGCAGCAAAAAAACGATGAACGACACCGAGGATTAAAATTGTTTATGGAAAAGCTGCTCAACACACGAATATCAACTACTCATTTCATAAGATGGATGCGAACCGTCGGTAAGAACGGCAGTCCGCATACGATTATTACGATCGAATCTTATGTTTATGGAATTGACAAAATAGCCATCCATTGGGCGGAAAATGAAGAAGGAGGCGTAATATTAGATCTTTACAACATAGATATTGACAAGCTCAAAGAGATTGCCAAGGAATATTCTCGCAATGGAAAGTATGAATATTTTGGAGACATGGGGAACGGGACAAATAGGGCGGCGATTAACAAGCTGGTATCCTTCCGGCTGCATCCTCATGTTATCTTGGGAATAAACCTGTCCGTACTTTCTATTCCGAGAAAACCAAGTCCCGTTGTTCCATCGAAAGATCCGGTAATAACAAAAGATCCTTCGGAACCTTTAAAGATAGTTGGGGAATGTATAGAGAAATGTGTGGAAGAATATATTAATAAGTATTCAAAAGAAACGCCAGGACTTATTCCAGAAAAAATTATTACTATTTGGCAAAGTGCTTATAAACTCTGTGCACAACATCCGTCAACAGGGGGAGTGCGCCTTCGCGTCTGCTTAGAAGCGATGTTAGAGGATCTTTACGGACTAAAGGTAAAGGAAAAGGAAAACAAAAAAGTGTCATTATCTAACAGGATCAATATCTTGAAAAAATCATGCCCGGAATGCTATGAAGAAGCATATGATTACATTCGGGAAGTTGGAAATAAGGGCGCACACCCTGAGGAAACAGAAATTACAAAAATAGAGATTTTACTGATGATCATCCTGTTATTGGAGAAACTGAAAAAATATTACGGAAACCCGGAAGCAATAAAGAAATGTCGTCGCAAGATCCGGCAAAGCAAGAATAACAACACGCCCGGTAACAAATGAGCACCGCAGAACCAACAAAGAAAGTAACACCGCCAAAGCCCGAAGCAATGTCCCCAAGAACTGCAAAGAGCAAGGAAGAATTTGCAGTCTATCGTGTCGAACGCAAGGTTAAGAACAGAAAAGTCAAGGAAGAGGTTCGCGGCAAGTATTTTTATGCGAATGGTGCCTTTGCCAAACAAGATGCTCACAACAATTCTGCGGTGCCAGGAGATCTGAAAAATAAGATTTTATGCGGGGACAGTTTGAATGTCCTGCGACAGATGCCGGACAACTGCACGGACCTGGTTTTCACTTCACCGCCATATAATTTTGGCTTGGAGTATGGAACCGCGTCGGATGCCATGGATTGGGAACAATACTTTAATCAGTTGTTTGCCGTATTGGATGAGTGTATCCGTGTTCTCAAACATGGCGGTAGGCTGGTTGTGAATGTTCAGCCACTTTTTTCGGATTACATACCGAGTCATCATTTAATTAGTAAGCATTTGATGGATAGGGGGCTGATTTGGAAGGGTGAAATTCTGTGGGAAAAGAATAACTATAACTGCAAATATACCGCTTGGGGTAGTTGGCATAGCCCGAGTAGTCCGTATCTCAAGTACACTTGGGAGTTCATAGAGGTGTTTTGTAAGGGAATCTTGAAAAAAGAGGGCGATAAACAGAATATAGACATCACCATAGATGAGTTCAAAACATGGGTTCTTGCCAAGTGGTCTGTCGCCCCGGAGCGCAATATGAAGAAATACGGACATCCGGCGATGTTCCCGGAAGAAATTGCCAACCGGGTTCTAAAACTGTTCAGTTTCCGCGGTGATTTTATACTGGATCCTTTTAACGGAGCGGGGACAACGACGCTTGTTGCCAATAAAACCGGCAGAAACTATCTGGGCATAGACATATCGCAGGAATATTGTGATATTGCCGAACAGAGGATCAAAGAGGGCAACCTTAAGAACAGTCAGATGTCATTACAAAACTTGTAATCATCAATTACCGGCACGGCTATGCTTACCAAAGAACAAATAAGGTTTTTAGAACAACTTGACAAGAGACATATCCATGGTCGCAATATACTGGCAAAAAGAGAGACCAAAGATATTAACTCATTTTTTGAAGAGTATCAAAAGTTTTACCGGGCAATTACTTCGGGCGACCTAAAGCGAGCAACAGCATCATTTAATGCGTATAAAGATTTTATTAACACTCAAGCGGAACTGGGTATAAAGTATTCGGCACAAAGTAAATTTTCTTCAACTGTTTTGGAGGAATACCTTTGCCAAATACTTAAAAATGAATTAGGGAATGATGTTTTGCAATATGGTCCCGTAAAAGCCTATTCCAGCATGTATTTCCACTATACTGATCAAGAAAGTTTTAAGAGTAACTTGCAACTGAAGGTCAATGAAAAGAATCAAGATGTTGGTATTTTCAAAATTGAAAAATTAACAACCGGCGACGGGAAAGAATACAAAATTTTTGTTCCGATTGTCTGCATAGAATGCAAAACTTACTTGGATAAAACAATGCCGGAAGGCAGTGTTTCAACGGCAAGTAAAATTAAGAATGGCAATCCGTGGTGCTTGTTTTACATAGTGGCAGAAACTTATGATGTCAGTGATAAGGTGGACATTGAAACTTCACAAATAGATAATATTTATGTCCTTAGAAAATGTCGCCCCAAGAAGAACCCAAATAAGATACAACCAGATGTTGTTGAACATCTTCTAAAATCCATTAAGCAACATCTTTGGAATAAGAGAAGTTTGACTACAAATCAAATGATTGAGCAATATGGCTATCTGCGAGGCAGTTAACAAATAGGCAACAACTTTATCTTATTCCGCGGTGATTTTATACTGGATCCTTTTAACGGAGCAGGAACAACGACGCTTGTTGCCAATAGAACCGGTAGAAACTATCCGGGCATAGACATATCGCAGGAATATTGTGATATCGCCCAACAGAGGATCAAAGAGGGCAACCTTAAAAACAGTCAGATGTCATTACAAAAATGGTATAATGATTAATATGATGAAAATTAAAGGACAAAACAAAATAAGAAAATTATGAAAAAGTTTATTTACTTAGTGATCGTTTTAATAACATTATTTTTTGCTTCCGGGACATACGCTGCCGGTAGTGTTAACCTCTTAATCTCTGGCGGTTATTTGGCAGATTCACTGCAGAGTTTTGAGTATAAGGACAGAGAGATAAGTGCTGATGCTAAAAGCGGTGTTGGTATCCTTCTTGACTTTGGTAGTACTCATGCTTTTGCATTGGACTATTATTTGTTTACAGAAGTATTTGATGAAACCGATGAGCGTTATGCTGCCACACATCAGTTGGCAGGCTTATTAGCAGGTTATCGTTATCATTTTCCTAGTGGCTTTTATTTCGGTGGTGGCTTGATGAGTGCATCTTTGACTTCCACCATCCATGATGTGCAGGGCACATTTGTAACTGATGATGTTGAAGTCACATTTGAACGCACTCTTCTTCCCACATTTACTTTGGGTTATCAGCATGTTTTTACTTCCGGTCTGTCTTTGGGGCCACACCTAATATACACTCTGCCTGAAGATCTAAAAGCAGACAGTATTAGCGGTTTTGGCGAATCTGTTGATATAACCGGAGAACTGGAAGATTTCAGTATTCAGAACATCGCTTTTCTTATCGGCTATGCCTGGTAACTTTCAGCCATATGTTTAATATTTAGGATGGCTGTGCCGAAAACAAGCACCGCAGAACCAACAAAGAAAGTAATACCGCCAAAGCCCGAAGCACAACCCGGTTACCATCTAAAACCGATCCCCAAAGATGACCCGGTGCCGGCAGCACTCCCCTGGGATACTCGGTTGCCGTTATCTGCCCGTGTGTCTGTAAAGGTGGCTCTGGAACTTGAAAGCCCCCAACCCACATAAAGATCATAGTTGGCACCATTCAAGACGCAATGTTCGCCGCCAATCACGAGACCGTTGCTCTCATAATCACGTTCCTGCGTTACAAAGTCAGGGTCATCCGGGTTGTTCCGGCTTTCAGAGTTGCTACCGGTAAAAGCAAAGCCCACATCATGCGTGTAGCCGGCACGGCATTCCGCATAGACAGCTTGGGCATAGATGCCGGGTAGTAATAGTAATAATGTTAGTATGTAAAGTTTTTTCATTTCTTTTCTCCTTTAATTAATTTTTAATGAATGTAATAAATGTTAATAAGCAAGTCAGTCAAATACATCAATACATAAGAGTGACTTTTGTAAATTATACATTGACGATACACAAAGGTACAACTTTGCAAAGAGTTGAATACCTGTGTCACAGTCTAAAAGGCCTAAAGGCCTAAAAGCGGACGAATGAAAAACACGCAAGAGATCGGCAGGGCGATGACTGCGATGACTTGTTCGCACAAACCCGGGAAACAGCAATTAACTATACAGGCAAACCTCTACAAAAGCAAGGAAATCAACAATATCAAGGAATATCAAGGAAAACACAGCCCAAAACCGCCTAAAAGCCTCATAGATGACTTCCTATTATTGAGATAATAGGAAGTGATACGATGCAATAGCGCCATTTGGGGCAACTCATTCCTGCCGGGAAAACGGCATCCTTGCCATTCCGGGTCATTCCGTCCGGGTAAGGGAATCAAAAGGCAGAGAGGAAGTTTTCGTTTGTCTCGGATCCGGGATAAAAAGCCCTGTTTGGATGGCGGCTATGCGAGTTTTTGCCTTATAATTTTGAGTGTTTATCACAGATTCTCATACAAATTGACTCGCACGCATCGGCAAATACGGCAAATATCCGTTTGAATAACTCGCAGAACCCCAAAAGTAAGGACGAAGAACAATCACTTCTTCTGCAACGACGCCAAAAATTGGCGGCCTTGCGGCTGGATGCCGGCAATGGCAAGGTCCCCTATCCGAACGATTTTCGGCGGGATGCGACCAGTCGCTCCCTGCATGCCGATTACGGCGATCTAAATAACGCACAGCTGGAACAAAAACAAACAAAGCACACCATTGCCGGGCGTGTGATGCGCCGGCGAATAATGGGTAAAGCGGCGTTTATCACTTTGCGAGATTACTCCGGTGATTTTCAAGCATATGTGCGTTCGGATTTGATCGGAGCAGAAACATACAAGCAGTTTCTGGAATGGGATCTGGGAGACATTATCGGAGTTGGCGGGAAAGTATTTAGGACCAAAACCGGCGAACTGAGTATTGAAGCGAACCGCTTAAGGTTATTGGCAAAAAATCTGCGTCCCTTGCCGGATAAACACAAAGGTTTGACAGACAAGGAATTACGACATCGTCGCCGTTACTTGGATCTCTTGATGAACCCCGCATCGGCAGATTTGTTTCGCACCAGATCCCGAATCATCGCTTTTATTAGAGACTTTTTTGAACAAAAAGGATTTTTGGAAATGGAAACACCGATGTTGCATAGTTTGCCGGGCGGTGCAAATGCCCGCCCGTTTGAAACTTATCACAATGCGTTAAGCATGCCCTTGTTTCTGCGCATCGCCCCGGAACTATTCTTAAAAAAACTGGTTGTTGGCGGCTTTGAAAAGGTGTTTGAAATCAACAGAAACTTCCGTAACGAAGGCGTCTCAACCAAGCATAACCCGGAATTTACAATGTTGGAGTTTTATCAGGCCTATGCCGACTATGCGGATTTGATGCGTCTCACCGAAACCCTGCTAGCCGACCTGGTTGCTTCCTTTAAAGAAGACGGACAAACATTCATCGTGTATCTGGGGACCAAAATTGACATGCAGCCGCCCTTCCAAAAAATCAAGTACCGAGATGCATTATTAAAGTTCAATCCGGAACTTGACACAGAAACTTTAAATTCAGAGAATCTGATGCGCGGGCATTTGGAGAAAAAATCAATTCCGGTCCTGCCCGGTTGGAAGTTGGCAAACCTGCAAAACGCGCTGTTTGAGAAAACAGTGGAAAAAGAACTCATCCTGCCAACATTTGTAACCGAGTATCCGGCTGCCATTTCTCCGCTTGCCCGACGCAATGACCGGGATCCGGCGATTGCCGACCGATTTGAATTGTTTATTGCCGGCAATGAAATTGCCAACGGATTTTCCGAGCTCAATGACCCCGAAGAACAGGCACGCGTTCTGCGCGCCCAGGCCGAAGCCAAGGGACAGGGAGATGACGAGGCGATGCTGTATGACGAGGATTATATTATGGCGTTGGAATACGGGATGCCGCCGACCGCCGGCGAAGGAATCGGCATTGACCGACTAATTATGCTTCTCACCGACAGCGCCTCCATACGCGATGTCCTGCTTTTTCCGCAGTTGCGACCACAACCGCCCTCAAATCCCTCGAAATCTTAGTTGAGTAACCAAAAAGGGACCGTTAAACAAATAAATGTTTGACAGTCCCTTTATTATCAAGATGACATCCTTAAAACAGATGATAAATGGAATAGGTCCTGTCGTTTTTCAAATTCATTTTGCTTCTTCGATGTCCGGGATGCCTTAGATGTCCCGGATGCCTTGGATGCTACTTCTCCCCATATTTTGTCCAGGTTTGGCGTAAATCCGTAATAAACATGATATTTGTCAATGTTGTCGCCGGTTCTGACGGGAGTCAGTCGTTTTTTGATATAGGCGACATTTTGAGGGTCCAACTCTATGCCTGTGACTTCCCGCCCCAATTGTTGCCCGACCACACAGGTTGTGCCTGTGCCGGCAAAAGGGTCAAGCACCCTATCGCCCGGCATGGAAGAGGCAAGCAAAATCCTCAATAGCAAGGCAATGGGAGCCTGTTGTTTGTGAAAACGATTATTGTTTTCATCGCGCAGGACTTCTTTACCGGCATAATAGCCGGAAGTGAGTTCCCGGATGTCATCCCAAACATCCGTAACATATAATCCCTTTTCTCTGGGTAGTTTGTGATGCGGCAGCATGGGCGGTTGAATGCGCAAGCGATTGAATAGTCTTGGCTTGTCTCCTTTGACCGCATAGGCAATGATCTGATAATGTTTGCCGTATCTATTGGAACACGGGACTGCGGACGCCATTTTCTTCCAGATAATCAAATTTTGTAGTTTCCAACCTGTTTTGCGTAATGCTTCAAGCACAAACTCCGCATTCTTCTCTCTCTGCATAAAGTAAACCGCCCCGCCGTTGGATGTAATTTCAAATAGGGAGGCAAGAACCTCTTGCATCCAACGCCAATATTCGGTTTCGTCCTGTTTATCATTAAAGTATCGGTATTCCTTGCCTTGATTGAACGGCGGGTCGACAAAACTGATATCACAGCGTGTCTTTTCAATGTGTTTCAGGCAATCTCCTAACAAAACGATCGGGCTTTTCGTGATAGGCATAGTTGGCATAGTTTTTTATTTTATGGGCATAGGATATTAATGCTTTTTAAGGTGCTCTTAAAATGCCTACCTTAATAAAGTGCCTTTTTTAAGGTGCATCAAGAAGGCGCCTTCGCCGCTTCCAAGGCATCGCTCAGCAAAAAAACCGCCATGACATATTGCGAACTGCGATTGTAGCGGGAAAGAACATAAAAGTTATCGAAGCCCAGCCAATAAGGAGGATCCTGTCCCGCAAACTTCCAAAGACTGACAAGCCCCCGCCCTTCAAAGTCGCTAACGGCGGGGACAAGCCCATAACGCTTTTTGGCAAGGCGCAAACTAATGTTTGGTTTGAGTGAATTGCCAAACTCGGGTAAAGCGTTGCTTTCCGCCACCGCCACCATCATGGCGGGGATCAAAATCGGTTCGCCCGCCCGCCAGTCGTGTTTTGCCAAATAGTTTGCAACACTACCAATGATGTCTGCCGGGTTATTTTGCAGGTTCACCTTGCCGTCTTCGTCAAAATCTTTGCCATAATTGCGATAACTGGAAGGTAAAAACTGCCCCCACCCCATCGCCCCGGCAAACGAACTGCGATAAGAAAGCACACTGCTCTGTTGTTCCGATGCCAAAAGAAACAATTCTTTCAGTTCGTTGCGAAAGAAAGCGGCGCGCCGATAGTCCGAAAAGCCCAAAGTAGCCAGCGCATCCAACGCTCTGTGTGTCTTGTGAAGTCGTCCGTAATTGCTTTCCACACCGATAATGGCGGTAACCACCGAGGCAGGCACACCAAACACGGCTTCGGCATCCTTCAAGGTTTGCCGGTACCTTGTCATAAACTTCACGCCGTCTCGGATATGCTGTTTATTGACAAACCGGGCACGGTAATCCGGCCAGGTCGCCCGGCTCTCCGGTTGTTTTTGAATCAAACGCAACACCGCCGGCAGTCGCTTGGCGGCTGCGAGATCCGACAGCACCTGTTCATAAGACAATCCGTGTTGTTGCAGTTCTCGGGCAAATTGTTGTGTGCGCGGATCCTCGGCAAAGGTTTCGGCGCGAATTTCAAAAGACAATAATGCCGGGATAACGGGGAGCAGTATGAGAGACTTCCCGCGGATTCGGGGCAGCCGCCAAGCCAGATTCCAAACCGGCCGCCAAAGCCGCCAAAGAGACTTCCCGCGGATTCCGGGCCGCCGCCAAGCCAGATTCCAAACCGGCCGCCAAACCGCTTCAATCCGCTTTAATAAGGTAAATTTAAACAACCTTGCGATTGTGATTATGCACAGATATCAAGATACCAAAAGCGCCGAAAAAGGTAATCAACGAAGTCCCACCGTAACTGATCAACGGCAAAGGCACCCCCACCACCGGCAACACACCGGATACCATCCCGATATTGATGAATACATACATAGAAAAAATAAAAGTTAAACTGCTGCAAAAGAATCGTTCAAAAGTGTCTCTCGCTCCCGTGGCGATATAAAGACAACGCATAATGATAGAAAAATACAATAACATCAAAAAAGTCACACCGAGCATGCCATATTCTTCGGCAAAAATTGAAAATATAAAGTCCGTGTGCGTTTCGGGCAAAAAATCCAAGCTTCCTTGCAAATTATTCCCCCACCCTTTGCCAAAGAATCCGCCTGTTCCGATTGCAATTTTGGACTGAATAACGCTCCAGCCAGACCCCAAAGGATCGTTTTCCGGGGCCAAAAACGCCAAAATACGATTCTTATGGTAATCATGCAAAAGATAATACCAAGCGAACGGCAGACTGAGAATCAGAATGAGTGAAGAAGCCAAAATCAGTCGTAACCCGATTCCCGCCAAGAAAATCAGACAGGCCGCCGTGATGACAATAATCATCGCCGTCCCCAGATCCGGTTGAATAAATACCAGCCCGGCCGGTATCAAAGTTGCGACCAGGACATAAAACAACTGTGGCAGGGGTACCGGCAGCGGTTTGTAGGTGAGTATCCAACACAGGAATAATGGCAGCACAATCTTCATATATTCGGAAGGTTGAAAGTTAACGGGACCCAGGTCTAACCAACGACGCGAGCCGTTAATTTCTATGCCAAAGAGTAAGACGCAGATAAGAAGAGCAATCCCCAAAACATAAAGCGGGAAAGCCAGAATTCGGAACCGGTAAATTTCTATGCCCGAGATAAAAAACAATAATCCAAAAGACACCGCATA
This sequence comes from Gammaproteobacteria bacterium, assembly GCA_965209035.1. Classification (GTDB taxonomy): domain Bacteria; phylum Pseudomonadota; class Gammaproteobacteria; order CBDBNL01; family JAAOII01; genus CBDBPY01. The sequence goes on along the minus strand of OZ242372.1, from coordinate 56,771 downwards.
AAAAATTGTTTGACGGATGACATACGAAAAATTACTCTCCGTTGCCGAGTAAATCATTGTCAAACTAATCAACATCATCACACTCAACAAACCCAGCAAGATGGGGTCCGCATGGAAAGAGCGAAAATAACGGGGCTTCTCAAATGTCGGCGATGCTCCCCGGATATAGGGATCCCGTCTAATGATGTTTATTTTTTCACTCATTACTTGTTACTCCTTCTCCAAACTTGAAATTTTCTTATCTTCCATCAGATAGTCCATAACCTTCCTTGCCAGTTTTGCCGCGTTAAAGCCGGAACCGCCGTTTTCCAGCACAACAACAATTGCATATTTGGGAGCCTCCGCAGGCGCAAAGGCAAGAAACAACGCATGATCCAGCCATTCTTTTTTTATTTTCAATCCCAATTCTTCGGCGCGTTCCACCGTATCCAAGGAAACCACTTGGGCTGTTCCGGTTTTCCCCGCCATCCGATAACTCATTCCCAGACCGGCATACTTTGCCGTTCCTTCTTTTTTATCATGCATCACATCTGTCATCCCCGCAAACACCAGATCCCAATTTTCTTGTTTCGCCGAGAGACGGATCGCGTACTCATCGGCATTCGGCGAAGCGGTGGCATTGCCAATGAAATGTGCCAAATACGGCCGCACATCCAACCCCCTGTTAGCCAGTATCAGGGTTGCCGTCAAAAGTTGCAGAGGGCTTGCCAGCAGATAACCTTGTCCTATGCCCATGTTGACCGTATCACCGGGAAACCAAGGCAAGTTATGGTGTTCTATTTTCCATTCGGGTGTCGGCAGCGATAACTGAATTTCGTCAAAAACATCCGCGGCACCGCGCTCCCCAAACCTGAAAGATTTTAAAGAACGAGTGACTCCTTCATAACCGTTGAGAACAGCCAAATTGTAGAAGTAGGTATCCGAGGACACGCGTATTGCACGCCGCAACGCCACATCGCCATGCCCCTTTCTCTTCCAGTTGCGAAACACCTGATTACTGTTGGGCAGTTTGAAATAGCCTTTGTCATGAATTGTCCATTCGGGAGTGACTATTTCGTTTTCAAGCGCATAGATCGCGTAAAAAGGTTTGATCGTAGAACCGGGCGGATATCGCCCGGATGCGGCGCGATTAAGCAGCGGTGCATCGGGTTGTTTTAGCAGTTTGGAAAAGTCGGCTTGTGTCAAACCGAGTGCAAATTGATTGTTATCGTATGCGGGTCTGCTCACCATGCTGAGGATCCCGCCCGTAGCAACATCGGCGACCAAGACCGCTCCCACCTTGTCTTCCATCGCGTTCCAGACAAACTTTTGCAAATCAAAATCCAACCATAAGGAAATATCTTTCCCTCTGTCTGCCGGAACCCGGCGATACACCTTCACCACATTTCCGTGGGCATCCACTCCCACCTCCTCCACACCGCTTTTACCGCGCAATTTATTCTCGTAAAACCCTTCCAACCCCAACTTGCCGATATGATCGAAATTTTGATATTCGCTTTGATCGGCATCCGCATATTCCTCTTCGGTTAGTCTGCCGATATGCCCCAAAACATGACTGACCATATGGCGATGAGGATAAAAACGCCGATAACGCGGTTGCACTTCCACCCCGAGTAAATGATACTTGTCAACCGCTATTCCCGCAATCTCTTCTTCGGTCAAGGTTTCTTTCAAGATAATCAATTCATTGCGGAAAGAAGAGCTGCGATACTGGCGTAGAAACTTGTCTATATCCTCTTTATCCAGCGCAACAATTCTTGAGATTCTGTCGAGTAATTGATTAATATCTTGCACATGTAAGGTATGAACCGAAAGAGCATAAGAAAGAACATTTCCGGCAAGAACATTTCCGTGCCGATCGCGTATCAGCCCTCTTTCCGGCGATATACTGCGCAAGCGGATATGAAAGTCATGCGATTGCCCCAGCAAAGCACTGTAACGCCATATTTGCAGATAATAGACGCGTCCGAGAACCGAAAAGAACAAAATAAAGATAAAAACCACCACAATATTTAAACGCTGCCGAAAGATTCTTCTTTCTTGCAAAGGATCCTTGATTTGACTGTCCGCAAAAGGTTTCATTATTTTATTGTTTTAATGCTTTATTGCTTTATTTTTTATTGCGATTGTTTGCATTGGATTGGATTGCATTGGATTGCATTTACTTGCATTTAACTGCCCCCCGATATCCTCATCATCTTCTAATCATTAACCCGAAAGTCTTTCCCGTATTCATTCGTTTTCGTTTGTTTACTCTGCCCTTTTACTCTGCCCTTTGACTCTGTCAGTAGTCCGCCCCGACCTGCCAAAGATCCTCCAGCCTGTAGTATTCCCGAGTTTCCGGCAACATCAGATGAACCACCACCGTATTCAGGTCTATCAGGACCCATTCGCCGTGTTCCCGCCCTTCCGCCCCGAAAACCTCGCACTCCGCCTTCTTGGCATCTTCCCAAACCTTATCGGCAATGGCGGTCACATGCCGTTTGGAGTTTCCCTCGGCGACAACAATATAGTCCGTCATGTCCGTTAACTTGGACACATTAAGCGTTACCGGCCGGACAGCCTTCATATCTTCCAAAGACAGCAGAACCAGATCTCTGACTCCATCCGCCGACAAAACTTTGCCGCTCTTTTTTCCGGCCGCCGGATGCGCCGGTTGGGCGTCTCGGGCAGGCCGGGTAGACAGGTTAGATCGAGCGGCTAAGCCAAGTTTTGTCAAAACCTTATCCTCCGGCGACCCTACCGGCCCCGTCTGATCTCGTCGACAAAAACCGGCTGTCCGCATCAACATTCCTATTCATATAAAGCCTCTTTGCCCGTATGTAATCCGGCACGCCTGCCGGCAGCAAATATGCCGGGTCCTGACCGGCATGCAGTTTCTTGCGGATCGCCGAAGACGATACCTCCAATAAAGGAATCTGTGTCTTGCACACAGAACCGCAGATACTATCCATAAAATTGTCCGCCTTGGTTAACCTGCCCTCCTCCTCGGCACGCAACGCGTGCAACTCCGCCGGCACAGAACCCCCGTTTTTTGCGCCATTTCTATTAATCACCAAAATATTTGCATTGGCAAGCAAAGACCGCCAGTTTTTCCAAGACGGCAAACTCGCGTAAACATCATTGCCCAATATCAAACTCAAATGACATTCTCCGCCGTATTTTTTACGCAACCCCGCCAAGGTGTCGCAGGTATAGGCAGGACCCTCTCGTTTTAAGTCGCATTCTTCCAAACCGATTTTTGGCGAATGCAATTCTTTTAAGGCGACTGCGATCATTTCTTTGCGATCTTCCGCAGCCGCATAGGGTTCTTTCCCAACCGGCGAATGCGCATAAGGCATAAAAAAGACCTTTTCAAAAGGAAACAGTTCGCTTACTTCAATCAGGACACGCATATGACCGATATGAATCGGATCAAACGCACCCCCCAAAACAGCATATGCCTTCTTAATTGTCGCGTGTTTCACCCTGCCCCAGCACCACAAATTTTTGGCAGGTTAGGCCTTCCAAGCCGACGGGGCCGCGCGCATGAAACTTGTCGGTGGATATCCCGACCTCCGCTCCCAGACCATACTCAAAACCATCGGCAAAGCCGGTGGACGCATTCCATATCACCGAACTGGAATCTACCGAGCGCAAAAATTCTTGCCCTTCCGCGTAACTGTCGGTAATGATGGCATCCGTGTGCTTGGAACCGTATTGATTAATATGCCGAATGGCTTCTTCGGTGCCGTCAACAATCTTGACCGACAAAATCGGCGCCAAGTATTCCTCGCTCCAATCACTTTCCGCGGCGGGTTTGCATTCCGGCAGAATCTTACAGGTTGCCGGGCAACCGCGCAGTTCCACCGCATCCCGCTCCGCCAGTGCTTTGGCAAACAACGGCAGAAATGTCCCCGCACAGGCGACATCCGCCAACAGACTCTCCATCGCATTACAAACTCCGTAGCGGCGCGTCTTGGCATTCACCGTAATCCGTACCGCCATCTCCGTATCCGCATGCCGGCTGACATACACATGACAATTACCGTCCAGATGCTTAATCACATTCACCCGTGCAGTGTTGTTCACATGCTCAATGAGGCCGCGCCCGCCGCGCGGGATCAGTACATCCAAATAGGCATCCGAGGAAATCAAAAGACGCGTCGCCTCCCGGTCTTTGGTTGCCACAATGCTCGCACCGGCGGCCGGCAGGCCGACATCCGTCAGTGCCGCCGCAAGAATATCGCCCAGCAGGCGGTTGGAATGAAACGCCTCGGAACCGCCGCGCAGAATACAGGCATTGCCGGACTTCAAGCACAGAATTGCCGCATCAATAGTGACATTCGGGCGCGATTCATAAATGATGCCGACAACACCCAAAGGCACACGCATCTTACCGACCCGAATTCCGCTGGGCATGCACTTCAAATCGCTTATCTCACCAATCGGATCCGTCAGCTCCGCCACCTGACGCACCGAGGTGATCATCCCATCGATGCGCGCATCATTAAGCAGAAGCCTGTCTTTGAGTGCGGCTTCCAGTCCGCCGGTTTCGGCAAGTTGCATATCCCGGGCGTTGGCAGCCAAAAGTTCCGCCCGGCGAGCATCCAGCAGATCGGCGATTTTTAGCAGCACATTGTTCTTAACCTGAGTGGATGCGGTTGCCAAAACGGCCGCCGCCGCTCTTGCCGCTTCCCCCAGTTGTCGCACATACTCGGCAAGGTTTTCCGTGCCTTGTTTGTGATTCATTATCTCTTGCCGGGTTTCCATAGATTTGGTAGTTTTCATAGTTTTGATAGATTTCATAATTCCATTAGGATTACCGATATTTTAGCACAGATAAAAAAGTCGGTTGTCGGTCGGTCCGTTGGTCCGTCGGTAGAGGAACCTTTCGCTGTTTTGTTCTATCCCGCCCCAGCCCAGCCAGCTCATTCCGCCCCAGCCAGATCGCCCCGCCCGGTTTTCGGGGTTTTGGAGATTTTGAAGTTTTGATACTTTGAAGTTTTGAAGTTTTTCTGTCTGTGTCCGTCCGCCCCCTCCAAAAAAAGTGGCGGGCAATGATGCCTTTTTGTTGAGCCCCGCACCCGCCGAGAGTTGTTTGTGTGTATCATCCCACCCGGTTTTGGACTCTGCGTGTTGGTGTCCGCACGCCCCCAAACCGCATCCCGAATCGCCGAACCGGGATGCTGCAATTACAATATGCGGGCTATACTAATGAAACCGGTCAACGCAACCCCAAGAGTTACCAGATTCACCCCGATTAACAGGCGATCTGTAAAGGCAATTTTGTCAATTTTCTCTCCCAGCCTCTTGATATCTCTCTGGACTTCTAAGGCGGAATTCTCCATATCCGAGCGCAACGCAAGATTGGATTTCTCCGTATCCGAGCGTAGCCCGCTGATAGATTTATCCATATCCGAGCGCAACGCAAGATTGGACTTCTCCACATCCGAGCGCAACGCAAGATTGGATTTCTCCGTATCCGAGCGTAACGCATTAATAGATTTATCCATATCCGAAATAGATTTATCCACATCCGAGCGTAACGCAAGATTGGACTTCTCCATATCCGAGCGTAGCCCGCTGATAGATTTATCCAAGGTGGTAAAGTAAAAGTCATACTTTGCCGCCTCACCGGCTATGCGTTGCGCGTTCTCATCCGAAACACCCGCAGCGCGCAAGCCGTTGTAAAGTTCTTTGTTTAGCATACTGCCAACATTTTCATGTTTTTTCATAACATAATCTCCTTTGTTTGTAATGTTTTTAAAATCATTACTAACAAATATATTATAGCATCTATTGTTGTTATAGAAGATTTTTTTGTCCCATCCCACCCGGTTTTGGACTCTGCGTGTTTGTGTCCGCACGACCCTCAAGCCACTCCCCGAACCGCCGAGAGTTGGTCCGTAAGTATTAAAGAATGAGGGGTTATTGAGTCCCGCCCGTTTACTCTGCCTGCCCGTTATTGCCTATTGCCGCTTGCTGTTCTACATTGACAAAAAACAAGGCAGGTGACCGGATTCTCGCTTGCTCAGTTTGTTATTGCTTACTGCCGTTGTTGTGCCGGGCTGAGGGGAAGGCAGTTCAGGGCGGGGTATTGGTTGGCCGCGCCCAGATCCCACAGACGAATGAAAGGGGCACCGGGGCCGCCGGCATCTGTGGTTTCCCGGATCTCGAGACTAACCGGATCACACCAGAAGTTGCCCCAGAGTGCGTAGATGTTGTCCGTCCCGGTGAAGTTAGTCGGGGTCTGCAGCTCCGCAGTTGTCTTCGCCGCCGTTCCTGTCTTCCCCACATGAACACCTGACGACACTAGCGACTGCCTTGTGGTTTGCGTGTTCCAATAGGATGCGATGAAGAATGTTGTCGTTATGAAAAAGGCGGAACTACCGATCAAGCCACCGAAAAATACATTGCCTGAGATCTCGCCACTGGCCACATAGGAATAACGAACATTGGCACCCATCCCGGTACCGAACAAGCCACCCACCGATCGAATAGAAGCAGGAGCCGCACGCCTTCCAAGACCACCAACACTGCCACGGACCACATAGGAATGACGAACATCGGCACCTATCCCATTACCGAGCACCCCGCCAATAAACGTACCACCATGCGCATCAAGGGCTGTAATATTCGCATCGGACACGGACACGGCACGAATCGTCGCACCCTCTCCATCGCCGACCAGACCGCCGAGACGATTGTCACCGGCAACAGTCACATCGGACACAGCCGCGGCATGAATCGTCGCACGCCGTCCATCGCCGACCAGACCGCCGACACGATCATCATCGGCACTGGCATGGTCATCAGCGGCACGCACAGTCGCATCGGACACGAAGGCGGCCCGAAGCGTCGCATCCCGTCCATCGCCGACCAGGCCGCCGATCTGATCATCGCCGGCAACAGTCGCATCGGACACGGATACCGCATGCATCATAGTATCCGCACCGGACGCATCGCCAACCAGACCACCGACAGAATCCGCGGACGCACTCATGATCACTCCCCCGATAACCGACAGATTCTCATAACGAGCATTGCGGCCATAGCCCGCCAGCAGGCCCACATCATTGGCACCGCCACTGACATTCGCATCTTGGAGATGCAGATTTTGGATAGTGCCATTGAACGCACCAAACAAGCCGATGCCATTGACGGTATGATTGACAGAAATGAACAGATCGGCAATAGAATAACCGCCGCCATCAAACACAGCCGTCCAAGGAGTGCAAGTATTCCGGGCGGAGCAGGAACCGATCGGCTGCCAGCCGCTGCCACTGCGATTCGTCCAAGCAGCCTTATTAGCACTGCCCGGCAAATAGGAAGCCGCATCGCTGAAATTCAGCGAGCGAGTCAGTTCGTAGCCCCGACAGCTGTCCGAGACCGGACAGCCTGCGGAACCCACGGCGGTAATCTCGTCAATATTCTCATCATCATCTCCATCGCCGTCCAGATCATCGCGCAGTAATGCTAACTGGTCCAAGCTGTGAATCTCTATCAAGCCGTCACCGTCATAGTCCAAATCATCCGCATTCGCCACACCATCACCATCAATATCGTCCGGATCCGTTCCGGTGATGCCTTCAACCGAAGTTGAAGCCACCGAAGTGCCATCCGCATAACGCACTGTAACTGTGATGCGATAGGTGGCAGCATAGTTTAGATTCGTAATCTTATATGTATTATCCGAAGCACCCGCCACAACATTCGCCAGGGAATCAGTAAGTTCCATTTCTCCGCGAGCGGTCGTATCGGCATCATCGCCAACATTGATCCAATTAATATTGAACCCGCTGATACTCTCCCGGTTTGGATTGGTCCAACTCACGATAATATTATTCCCACTGACTATGGTTCGGATACCGGAAACAGCCAAAGGATCGGGAACCGGATTACCACCGCCATCCGGGTCCGCCTCGGTCGTTTTTTCAATAGGAGCCGAAACCGCAGCATCGCCATTTTCATAAAGTACCGCAATTGTGATTCGGTAAACGGTGTGACTGGTTAAGCCTGTGATGTTGTAGATCACCCGAGCACCGGGTAACAGCGAAACATCCGATGTGGTGGAATTAAGTTCCTCCGTGTCGCCATCGCTTATATTGGCAACATTGAACCAGGTAATATGGAAGCCGGTAATATTGGGTTGATTCGGATTCTTCCAAGAGACGACAAGACTCGTGTTGGTATCTCCTGCCACAAACTCAATCTCGGTAACACCGAACTTATCGGGGGGGGGGGGGGGGGGGGGGGGGTAGAACTACCGCCGCCGCAAGCGGCGAGCAAGACGGCCGACAAGCCGATGGTTAATAATAGGATGATGCCGCGGTGTGCCGTTTGGCCGGCTGCGACGATGCCGTTGCTACGGATAGCGTGTATTGCGAATATGCTCATAATGAATGATTGGTTGTTTTTATTAAAGATAAAATCAGCATTGTTAATATTTTACCCTATTTCAGTGAGGCTAGGCAGGGGCTAGGCATCTTTTGTCCCACCCCGCCCGGTCTAGAGTTTTCTTGTTAAGTTAAGTACGCGGACCGGCAACCCTAAGCGACTTGCCAACCCGCCAACCGATGCTTTTGCCGGCTGCTTTTGCTACTTTGCTTGTATCTTTCGGCATTATGATGCTTATTTTGGATAAAATGAGGATGATTACCTGTGAAATTCAAACTATACATATATATGCATAAGCACAAATTACAGCGGACAACGGATGACCGAAGTGACGGCACATCAGCACCTACCCGAAATTAATCATCCTATGAATAAAACAGACTGTCTGATATTGCCACCGAAAACGGCAGCCCGTAAAGCAGCCGCCAAAGCGAAAGCATTTTCTTCAGTAACAGCCGCAGCCTCTCCGGATGAAAGGATCTGCATTATTTTTATGCACGGCCTCGGTGCGGATGCCGAGGACATCTCGGCGGCCGCCTTGGAACTGCAACGGCGCATTCCGTCCGCCCTTTTGGTCCTGCCGAACGCGCCCACAATGCCGGTGACCCTGAACGGCGGCGTAACGATGCCTTCTTGGTATGATATCCTCAGTTTGGATCCGCCCCATGCCAACTGCCGGGATATTGGCGATGTTGTTCGCTCCGTCGGTGAACTGATTGCCGAGTTAAAGAACGAGGGTTATGCCGAGCGGAATATCTTCGTGACGGGGTTTTCCCAAGGCGGTTCCGTGGCTCTGGCATACGGGCTTCTTGCCGAAGTGCCGCCGGGCGGGGTTGCTTGCATTGCCGGCTTTCTGCCGCCCTGCCCCGAACTTCTGCGGCAAAACAACAACTCTTGCCCTATTCTTCTTATGCACGGCGTCCGAGATGAGACGGTGCCGTTTAAGTACTGTTTGGAAACTCGAGATGCCTTGCGGACGCGTCAACCGGAGTTAAAGAAATACGATCTGGAACATTACATCGGCATGGCGGAGTTGGAAGATCTCTCAGCTTGGATTTGCCGACACACAGGTAACAGCCCTCGCTCTCCTTAGTTGGACATTTATTATTGATTGATACTTTCTGCCGTATTGCGGATCGCATCAACCGCACATTGGGGAGGATCGTCCCCGTTTTGTTGCCGCTAATGGCACTGACCGGCGGCCTGGTGGTGCTCCTTCGCTATGGCTTTAATACGGGATCTGTGCGGCTGGAAGAGTCGTTGGTTTATATGCAATCCGTTCTTTTGGCATTGATGGTGGCGTCTTGTCAGCAATGGAACGCGCATGTCCGCCTGGGTCTCTTTTATGAGAAGTTTTCCGTCCAAAAACGGGCACTCACGGACTTGCTTGGACATCTTTTTTTGCTGTGCCCGCTTGCGTTGGCTCTTTTGGTTTTTTCATGGGAGTATGTGCTGAATTCTTGGCGTGACCTGGAACAATCCGCCGAGCCGGGCGGCATCCCGTTTCTGTATTTGCCGAAGACTCTTCTTTTGGTGTTGCCCGTTTTGCTGCTGTTGCAGTGTGTTTCCGGGATCAGGGCATCTTACTTGCTTTATCGCGGTCATAAGTCGGGATAAGATAAGAACCTTTTCGTTTGGCTCTTATTCTTTTCCCGGTCGTTTTTGCCGCCCTGCTGTGCGGCTATCCGGTCGCCTTCGTGCTCGCCGGCACTTCTCTCTTGTTTGCCTTGGCGGGGGTCATCACAGGTCATTTTGATATTGCCTTATTGACGGCAATTCCCTCTCGCATCTTTGCGGTGATGACAAACCAAACACTGCTCTCGGTGCCGTTATTTATTTTGATGGGTTCCTTGCTTGAGAAATCGCGCATTGCCGAGGATCTGCTGAAGGCGGTCGGTTTTTTATTGGGGGCGGGAACGGGCAGTCTGGCGTTTGCCACAATCATTGTGGGGATGCTTCTTGCGGCCACTACGGGGATTGTGGGCGCGGGGGTTGTCACCTTGGGCCTGCTCGCCCTGCCGGTGATGCTAAAAAACGGTTATAAGCCGTCCCTGGCGGCCGGCACAGTGACGGCGGCCGGCACACTCGGTCAGATTATTCCGCCTTCCATTGTTTTGATCGTCCTCGGTGATGCGCTGATCACCGCCAATCAGCAAGTGCAAATGGGTAACGCAGGGTTGTTAGCCAATACGGTTTCGGTGGGCGAACTCTTTCTCGGTGCGCTCCTGCCTGGGATCGGGCTGGCTCTTCTTTACATCTGTTACTTGTTGGTGATCTCTCAAACCCGCCCGCATCAAATGCGGGGGGCGTCGATAAGTTTGGGGACAGATTGGGCAGCTGCGCGCGCATCGGTGGGGCCCTACCCAGCGGCTCAAACGGCGGACGCCGGCTCCGATCGCGATCATCTCGCACCCCATAAAAGTCCTTATGCCACAGACATCGGTTTGTTAATGTGGCATCTGTTGCCGCCGGGGCTGTTAATGATGTTGGTTTTGGGAACTGTTGTCGCCGGGCTGGCAACACCGACCGAAGCGGCCGCCCTCGGCTCTTTGGGTGCTTTCGTGTTACTTCTTATCAAAAAAGGAACATTAAAAAAATGGTCGACGAAATGGTCGGCGATGCGTGCCGCCGTGCGTCATGCGGCTTTAATCAATACACAGATATTCTCCGTTTTAATCGGCGCGACACTTTTTGCCTTGGTGTTTCGCGGTTATGGCGGCGATAAAATCTTGGAAGCCTTCTTATCCCATTTGCCGGGAGGTCCGGTCGGCGCTATCTGGGCAACTGTTCTGTTGATATTTGTCTTGGGCTTTTTCTTGGAGTTTATAGAAATCACGGTGATTTTGGTGCCGATACTTGCCCCGATTCTCATCGGCATGGGGGCGGACCCGCTCTGGTTGGGAGTGATGATCGCTGTCTGTTTGCAGACCTCTTTTCTTACGCCGCCTTTCGGGTTTGCTCTTTTTTACTTGCGGGCGGTTGCCCCGTCCGAGGTCACTTTTCGAGATATTTGCCGGGGGGCTGTCCCTTTCGTTTGTTTGCAACTCTTGATAGTATTTCTGGTTTGGTTGTTTCCGCAACTGGCAACCTACCTGCCGCGCTTGATTTATCAGTAGGCGGCACGCGGCGGCATCATTGCGGCACGGCGGTATGACCGGCACACCTGTCCGCCCGGCACAATCAACAATTGGCGAACAATTAATGGACGACTAATGCCCGTAAAACTTCAGATTTCAGTCGTTTTCGTTTTTTTAAGGGAATTATACACTTGACAACCTATGCACTTCAAATTCGCCATTTGCTTCAAGATCCATTGCAAATAGCCTGGGGCTCTGTCAAAACTTCCATTCTGAAGGTCTCAAACAGAAAATAACCCTCTTTTTTCTTGTATTTACCAGTATTTATGCTCATATACTTTTTAGGGGTTGTTAAGTGTATAATTCCCTTTTTTCCTTTTTTAATGTGCCGCTGTGATCTGTTGCCAAATCTCTGGCAATCAGGGTCCAGTTCCCGTTGAGGTTTTCACCCGGATGCAGTGCACTGCCAAAACAGTGACCTGCCTGGGAACCGCAGTTGCCGCCGGTGCAGGGACGCAGTTCATTGAGAAGACTCACTTGTCCGCTCGGCGCAACAAGTTCTATTTCCAAATCTCCCGCATCGGTGTGTGCCCCGCATTGGAGTGTGCCCCGCACCGGAATGCATAATGTTCGTCCGAATTTCGTCCGAATTTCTATGTATTCCACAAATGTTCCGAGGTGATATTACTGTCATTGACCGTTATGGAATGTTGGACAGTGCTGTCCCGGTAATCCGCAACCCCGACTAGAAGAAGAAATAATTAATGATGATTATAATTGACATCACAGACATCACTAAGTTTTCCAAAACTGTGATAGTAGAGATGGGTAATTTTATTGCATTCCCTAAACAGACACAATGCACTCTTTCTTTCTTTTTGTCTGAATATATTGTTACAGATATTCCTATGAAAGCAATTGTAGTTATTATTGCTACTAAAATATCTCTCCATGGAGAGAATAAATTAAGGAAATATAGTACACCTATGGTAACACTTAGTATTGGATATATTCTTGCATAACCCGGAACAACCTTTGCAATAGGATCATACTTGGGAAATACATTAACAAATTCTTGATAGGCCAGTAGTTGAAATATTCCAAAAACACCAAAGAATGCTGCCATTGAATTAATCATAACGTCCGTAGCATATGATTGAGTGATTGGAAAATAGTACCCTTTCAAAAAGGCAAGAATGATTAAAGTTATGATGAGTATAAAAAACTTTACATACTCAAATGTATAATTTTTCTTCATATTGGTATTATACCACTTTTAGAATGCTATTTTTTATATATCAAAACTGAAATTAATGATAACACCGCTCCCGGCACAACCAAACAATTAATGGATGACTAATGCCCGTAAAACTTCAGGTTCCAGTCGTTTAATGTGCCGCTGTGATCTGTTGCCAAATCTCTGGCAATCAGGGTCCAGTTCCCGTTGGGGTTTTCACCCAGATGCAGTGCACTGCCAAAACGGTGACCCGCCAAGTAACCGCAGTTGCCGCCGGTGCAGGTACGCAGTTCATTGAGAAGACTGACTTGCCCGCTCGGCGCAACCAATTCTATTTCCAAGCCTCCCGCATCGGTGTGTGCAATGTTCGTCCGAATTTCAATGTATTCCACAAAGGTGATATTACTGTCACTGACTGTTATGGAATGTTGGACAGTGCTGTCCCGGTAATCCGCAACCCTAACGAATATCGGCGGTTCGGACAGCAATTGGATGTTGTAAGGAACCTCGGCAAAATTGATGTCCGGGATTCTCATCCCTACCGGACCGGAAGAATACACTTCGGCAGGTTGCATCGGCGGCACCGGTTTCCAATGCGCCGCCGCCGCGACCGCTTTGGTTGCGTTAATCATCCCAAACCCGTAATCGTGTGTGCGATGGAAAGAATAGATGGGATCGGGTCTGCGAAACTCTCGGACAACCATGCCCGAATGAACGGAGTAATGCGCGGGGCTGTTCGGCAAGCTCGGGTCGTAAACTGGCGCCCCGGTCGACCAACCCGGGTCATCATTTTGGTCGGCGGTCTGGGCGAGAATTAACTTGACATCTCGCCAGGTTAAATTCGCGTTAACCTGACGCATGAGAGCCACCACCCCGGCAACAAACGGCGCCGATGCCGATGTGCCACCAAACCCCGCGGTGTAATCCGGGTTGCTGTAATCGCTTCTGCTCCTGCCGCTGTTATAACCGCCGGTGCCGGTCAGGTCCGTAGTGGTAATTCTTCCGTCATTCTCGATTCCATCCCCGCCCGGGGCACAGACCCAAAGATTCGCGCCCGACTCGCTGTAAGTCGTAAATTGTCTTTGCCTGTTTAGTGCGCAAACAGCGATCACCCCGTAATGATTGCTATAGCCGTTGTAATTGGAACTGGAATCGATTCTTCTGTCGTTGCCGGCCGCCCAAACATACACGGTTCCCTTGCCGTTTGCCCCTTCCTGCAATCCTTGCTCTATTGCCATCTCCCAAAGTATTGGCGGCGAACAGAAGCGATTGATCTTCGTGCAGGCAGACCAACTGTTGCTGCTAATATCCGTGATGCCGGTATGGCGAACCATCGCATTAGCGATATTGTTCATTGTCGACCGTTTGAGAAGATTAAGAGCGTAAAAAGAAGCCTTCCCTGCCACGCCGGTAATTCCTATGCCATTGTCGGCATCCGCGACAATGATCCCTGTCACCGCAGTCCCGTGTCTGTCCGAGCCGGAAGTCGGGCTGGGGTCATCGCTTTGATCCTCATAATCGTAACTGAGGCCGGGTATTAAGTTTCCTTCCAGGTCTTCATGTCTGATTTCCACATCGCCGTCCACCACGGCAATCCGAACGCCCTCTCCCGTAATGCCGCGCGCATGCAGATTCCGAATGCCATAATCGTCCAGGTTCCACTGGTTGAAATCGGTAATCCCGCAATTGCCTTCTTCATCAAAATCCGCTTGAATCTTGTATTCCCCGCCCTGACCAGCGGTCGCCGAAACCAGGATATAGTAGGTTCCCGCTGGCAGAACCCGGCAAAACCAAAAATTGTTCAAGTCGGTGTCTTCCGTTCTGACAAGAACTGTCCCGCCCGGGTCCTTCAAAATACCCAAAGTATTCAAAGTGCCCTGAGTGTAAACCACCAAAGAACCGGCCGTCGGCAGCATAATCTCCCACCTGTCTGTTTTCGCCGCCGCCAAAGATGCATTCATGAGACTGTTCAAAGGAAGGGGCTTACTGTTTCCGTCTCCATCATCCGGATCTTCATCTCTGTCGCGACAGCCGTCACAGTCGTTGTCCGTTGTCGCATTGGAAGTCCAACCGGTCGCATGGCGCGCACAGGCATCCGCCTCATCCGCCACACCGTCATTGTCATCGTCCAAATCCTCATCGCCATCGCGACAGCCATCACTGTCATGGTCCGTTGTTGCATTGGAAGTCCAACCGGTCGCACCGCCCGCGCAGGTATCCGTCTCATCCGCCACACCATCATTGTCATCGTCATCATCGCAAGCATCGCCGCCGTCATTCGCATTGTCCGTGTTGATTTGATCCGCATTGGCAATCGCCAAACAATTATCTGTCGCATCCGAGATCCCGTCTCCATCCAGATCTCTCGCCGAATCGCCTCCCGTCGTCGCCGGCATGGGCACCGCAATAGCCACCACCCGACCATCCGCATAGATCGTCGCAATGGTGATATTGTAAGTAGCATCCCGCATCAAACCCGTAACGGTTTCAACCACACGCGCACCGGCCGAGACATCCACACCCGGGGGTGTCGACTCTTTCACGCCGGCGTCCGTTTGGTTTTGGGTATTCATCCAAGTAATATGAAAGCCGGTAATCTCCCGTTGATTGGGGTTGGTCCAGGCTATGGCAAGGCTTGTCCCTCCCGATGTAATATCAATCGCGGTCACACCGAAATTGGTGTCGGGGTTGGGGCCACCGCCGCCTTCGTCGCCACCACCACAACCGGCAAGAATCAAAGCCGGCATGCCCATCAGCAGAGCGGCGCATAATGAACGAGCCAGCCGCCGCATCCGCAGGCAAGTATTAGATGCTGCCGTCAGCTGCGATGTAACTCGCCCGGCAACCCGCGACATTAACGACATTAAAGGATAAAAACTAAGAATCTTATTATGAATGCCCTGTGCCCATACCGAGCATGACAGCCGGGCGGATGTTGGATGTTCCTCTCACCAACCGAGCCGATAAAAAGTTAAGCGGATTCGTTGATTCATTAATTGTTATGTTGCATCGTTATTAATGGGGTGAATTCAACCTGCCGGTGCAATACCCGTTGTTAAATTATAATCCGCGCCGGTCCATTTTGAGAAGCCTGCGGAGTAAAGCCACGCTCGCGGTGCCGGTGGCATCCTTGGTGCACTCTTTGAGATAGGCACTCAAAACGAGGCCGGTTTTGTGCTTAACCGGAGTGAGATATGACCGGCAGCGGGTCGCTCGGCATAACCGAACAATTGACGATTAATGCCCGTAAAACCTCAGATTCCAATCGTTTAATGTGCCGTTGTGCTCCGTTGCCAAATCCCTGACCATCAGGGTCCAATTCCCGTTGGGGTTTTCGCCCAGATGCAGTGCACTGCCAAAACGGTGACCCGCCAAGGAACCGCATCTGCCGGTACAGGTACGCAGATCATTGAGAAGACTCACTTGCCCGCTCGGAGCAACCAGTTCTATTTCCAAATTGCCCGCATTGGAGTGGGCAATGTTCGTCCGAATTTCTATGTACTCCACAAAGGTGATATTACTGTCATTGACCGTTATGGAATGTTGGACAGTACTTGCCCGGTAATCCGTGATCCCGATTAATCCGATCGGTTCGGGCAGCAAGAATAGATCGTAAGGAACCCTATCAAAATTGATGTCCGGGATTTTCAGCCCTACCGGACCGGAAGAATAAACTTCGGCAGGTTGCATCGGCGGAACCGGGTTCCAATTCGCCGCCGCCGCGACCGCTTTGGTTGCGTTAATAATCCCAAATCCGTAATCATGAATGCGATGAAAAGAATAGATGCGCTCGGGTCGGCGAAACCCTCTGACAAAAGTGCGCGCATGAACGGAGTAATTCGCGGGGCTGTTCGGCAAGTTCGGGTCATAAACCGGCGCTCCTTGCAACCAACCGGGGGCATCGCTTTGATCGGCAGTTTGGGCGAGAATTAACTTGACATCTCGCCAGGTTAAATTCGAATGAACCTGGCGCATGAGAGCCACCACCCCGGAAACAAACGGCGCCGATGCCGATGTGCCACTATACCTCGCAGTGTAATCCGGGTTGCGGTAATCGTTTCTGCTTCTGCCACTGTTATAACCGCCGGCACCGGTCAGGTCCGTAGTGGTAATTCTATCACTATCCTCTCCGCCCGGGGCACAGACCCAAAGATTCGCGCCCGGCTCGCTGTAAGCCGTAATTTGTCTTTGTCTGTTTAGCGCGCAGATACTCATCCCCCCGTAATGGTTGCCATAGCCGTCGTAATTGGCACTGGCTTGAATTCTTCTGCCGTTACCCGCCGACCAAACATACACAGTCCCCTTGCCGTTTGCTCCTTCTCGCAATCCTTTCTCTATTGCCATCTCCCACTGTTTTGACGGCGAATGGAACACATTGAGATCCGAGCCGGCGGACCAACTGTTGCTGACAATATCCGTGATGTTGGTGTGGCGAATCATTGCATTGGCGATATTCACGGTTGTCGGCTCTTTGAGAAGATTAAGAGCGTAAAAAGAAGCCTTCCCCGCCACGCCGGTAATTCCTATGCCATTGTCGGCACTTGCGGCAATGACCCCTGTCACCGCGGTCCCGTGTCTGTCCGAGCCGGAAGCCGGGCTGGGGTCATCGCTTTGATCCTCATAGTTATGACTGAGGCCGGGTATTAAATTTCCTTCCAGATCTTCGTGTCCGATTTCCACATCGCCGTCCACCACGGCAATCCGAACGCCCTCTCCCGTAATGCCGCGCGCATGCAGCTCCCGAATGCCGTAATCGTCCAGGTTCCATTGATTGAAATCGCCAATCCCGCAGTTGCCTTCTTCATCAAAATCCGTGCGAATCGCGTATTCCCCGCCACGCCCCGTGGTTTCCGAAACCCGGATATAGTAGGTTCCGGCTAACAGGTTGCGGCAAAGATAAAAATTGTTCAAGTCCGTTCTTTCCGTTCTGACCAGAACTGTCCCGTCTTGATCCTCCAAAACACCCAGAGTATTCAAAGTGCCCTGAGTGTAAACCACCAAAGAACCGGCCGTCGGCAGACGCACTTCCCATCTGTCCGTTTCCGCCGCTCCCAGAGATGCACGCATGACATCGTTCAAAGAAAGGCGGTTACTGTTTCCGTCCCCGTTTGGGCCTGTTGAAGGCGGTTTCGCATCTTCCGGGCCGCAGGCGGGCAACAAAAGAAGCAGAAGTAACACGGTCCCGAACGGCAACCCGCGGCAAAACCCATCATTTTTATTTCTTATGCTCATAACAAATGCAAAGGAACCTTTTGCTCTCTGTCGGTCCAAAATTGTTCCAGATCCACGGGGTTATTATTAAGAATTGCCAGACAACGCCAAAAATTGGGGGTGGCATCGGCATCGGTATCGCTGCCGGCAGGACACACATTGACCGCCTCTCCGCTTTTGTCGCCTTTGGCATTGTAAAAAATCATGCCCGGCTTCGGTTCCGGTACGGTGACCTCCAACAAACGGCAGGTGCGGCTGGCCTTGCCCAAGTAATGCGTGCGGGCGACCACTTCTTGACCAAGATAACAACCTTTTTCATAGCTGACCGCCCCGAGACGGTCGTAGCCAAGCATCTGCGGGGTCCACTTCCCGCTACTTGCGGCAAGAATGAACGGTGTTTTTTGCCGCATTAAAAAAGCATTCCATGTATTTGATATATTGGATGCCTCTTGTGGCTGCTGCGTTGGCCTGTCGCTATTTTTGGAATCAGCCGGAATGAGCACCAGATTCGTTTCTTCTATAAAGGGAAAGGACCGGCACAGGTCGCCGCCGGGGAGTTTTTTGGTGTGGGTATATGTCTGCTGCGGGACAATCACGATGTCTCCCGCACAGACGGACTGTTGGCAGCGACGATACAGGGGCAGATACAACTTCCAAAAGTTCAATAAAATTGACAGAATTTCGGTTGGCAAAAACAAATAGAATTCTCCCGGAGTTTCGGTGCGAATCACATACGCACTGGCGACGACCCTGCCCTTAAGATTGCATGCGGCACCCAAGATTGCGGACTGCTTTTCAAGTTGCCGCAGATCGCAAGTGAGATGCCCTTGCAGAAAATTTTTGCTGTCTTCTCCGCTCAGTTTTAAGAGTGACCAACCTTGAGCCGAAAGCGCTTGTTTAATGATTTGTTTAATGACTTTTTTAATGAACGAAGCGGGCTTACGATTTTTATTAACTCGCCTTATCCCGGGGCTATCCGAGACGCCGCGGCACAGGTTTCTTAAAACTTGTCATGTGGATTGGCAAACTCATTTTTCAGTGATTGATATCATTAATATTATAACAATATAACAAGGGACCTGTCATCGGATGGTTTGTACCCTTCCGCCGAATGCGGCTTCTGTACCCGTCCCCGTTACGGACAGGTTATTCTCCGACGCCGCAAGTAAGCTACCGTCCGCAAGAGTATAGACGATATCCGTCTGTTTGAGTGCGCTTCTTCTGTGTGCAATAATTAAAGTGGTGATGCTATGGAAGTGCTTATTTAAAGAACCGTGCAATTTCGTTTCGGTCGCTTCGTCCAACGCGGAAGTTGCCTCATCCAAAATGAGAATGCTCGGTCGGGTCAGGGCCGCCCGGGCAATGGCAAGGCGTTGCCGCTGCCCGCCGGAAAGACGCACCCCCCGATTGCCAACCATACTGTCCAGCCCGTCCGGCATGTCCGCCACAAAATCCGCCAGTTGGGCAATTTCCAGAGCATGCCAGAGTTCGCGTTCCGAGTGTTCTTTGCCCAAGCAAAGATTAACCCGGACGGTGGTATTTAACTGACCCGGATGCTGCAACACGGTCGCCGTGTTGGAGCGAACAGTTTGGTAGCCGATCTTGGCAATATCCAGCCGATTAAACAACATGCTCCCTTTTGAGTGGCGGTAAAGACCCAACAAAACCTGCACCATAGTGGATTTTCCACAGCCACTCTCGCCGCGGATACCCACCTTTTCACCGGCCGCCACGGCAAGAGACAGATTTTTTAAAATAGATTTATCCGGTTGATAACCAAAAGTCAGATCTTTGATTTCCAAAGATGCCGGCTCGCCCGGCACGAACGGGTTAACCCGACAGGGAATGTGTTTTTCCGCGGGCAGGTTCAAGAGACCGTTGATGCGTTCCAACGCGCCGTAGGCACTGTAAAAACTGAATTGTATCTGCAAGATAGACTGCACCGAACCCAGCATGAACCAAAGATAACCAAACATTGCAAACATCTGACCGATCGTCAGGGTAGTCAGTGCGACCAACAGAATGGCAAGCGCGCGAAACAGATCAAAACCGAACATAAACACGAAGGTGCTGAGACGCTCGGCCGCATCGTTGCGCCAGCCGAAGTTAACGGAAGTCAGGCGCACCTTGTCAGCAAGCTCGGTGAGACGACCAAAAAAGATTTTTTCGCGATGGCTAACCCGGATCTGCTGAACAGATTCCATCGTCTCCGTCAGTGCCGTCTGGAACATATCCAAACTGGCGTTTTCTTTTTTCTTTAATTGTTTGATGTACTTGCCCAAGTAACGACCGAACACGGCAACGAACGGATTAAATACGACCAGAAATAAGGTGAGCAGCGGGCTGATCCATATCATCACGACCAAAACACCTACCAAAGAAAACATCCCCAGCAAAAAACGACTGAGCGCCTGGCCGATAAAATCGTCAATGGTGGCGATGTCGGTTGTCAAATGATTGGCAACCTTGCCACTGCCCAGGACTTCAAACTCGTGCATGGAAACATTTTGCAAGTAAGACAGAACCCGTTTGCGGACGGAGTATGTAATGTGTTTGGCAATATTCGCGAAGATGCGCGTTTGGAGGATATCCAGCCCCAGACCGACAAAACGCAAACAAACGGACAAGACGGTAATGAACGCCACAAATCCCAAGGAAGTATGCATGAAAGAAGGCAAGAACGAACGGAGAACCGGTAATATGGGTCCCTCGGCGCCCAGAATGATTTCATCTACCAGAAGCGGCAGAAGCAACGGCAAACAGATGGTTGCCATCATGGAGAGTAATGCCAAAATATTCGCTCGTAAGAGCATACCCCGCTTGGCAAAGATGTTTCCCAGAATCTCGCGCCAACTGATTTGCCCGCTTGTTTGCGGTTTTTTGGAAGCCTGGCGGAGCCTATTCCATATCTGCCGGGGGCTAACCGCTGTGGCTTCGCGAATGGCGGAACGACGTGCCATTTTACTTTTAATACCTAATGCCTAATGTCTAATGCCGGCTAAGAACTAAAATTGCAATGACGCCAGCCGAATTCTTCGGCCTTGGCGGTCAGTTCGGCGTCGCCGTTGACGACGCGCGGATAACCGACAATTTGGAGAAGCGGCAGATCATTAATAGAATCAGAGTAAAAATAAGTGGTTGCCAACTGATGTTCGTGGTTTGTTTTCAGCCAATTAAGAAAATTCGTAACCTTCCCTTCGCGAAAATTGGGAATGCCGTGATACTTGCCGGTAAAGCCGTCATCCGACTTTTCCAAAGAGGTTGCCAAAAGGTCGTCCGCCTTCAAGTATCTGACAACCGGATAGGCGATGAAGTCGTTGGTGGCGGTGGATATGACGATCTTATGTCCGCTCTTTCGGTGTGCGTTAATTCTTTTTACCGCTTTGACACGAATCATCGGCAGAATCTTCTCTTTAAAATAGGCACGGCGTAACACCTTCAAACGCGCAAGCGGGATATTACTGATAATGCCAAAGGCAAATTCCGCATAAGCGTTATAGTTTAATTTGCCCGCCATGTAATCCCGGTAAAACCCCGCATTTTTTTGTAAGACAGTTTCCTTGCTCACCAGGTTTTTGCCCGCAAGGAATATCAGCCAGTTGGAATCGCTATCCCCTTCCAGAATGGTATGATCCAAATCAAAAACAGCCAAACTCATTGCAGTCTGTCCTTTATGTTTTTGCCCGGGTTTTTCGAGGTTTGAGAGGTTTTCGAGGTTTGAGAATGCCTGTGCCGGGCTGTGTGTGGTGAGCGGGAGATGTCCAAGTTATTTACGGTTATTTACGGTTATTTTTAGGTTTCGGGAAAAATTGGGGGTAGCTTTTAGGAAGTTTTGGAAAAGATGCATCACAAAAAGATAAGAAGTCATAAAAGAAGAATCAGATATATTTCGTAAGAATTGTATCATAAAAATGATTCACCGCTTTGTGGCATATAAGATCTTGCGCTTTGAGCGGATGCATCAATCCCAAATGCTTGGCCTGCCGGCAACGGCTCAAGGCCACATAGGTCTGCCCGGCGCTGAACGCCCGGTGCAGATTCACAACCGCCAGATCCAAAGTTTGCCCCTGGGCGCGGTGAATTGTCAGAGCCCAGGATAGCATCAGCGGAAATTGCGTGTACTTGCCGTCCTCTTCTTTGATAATATTTTTCACCGACGGGTCGTATCGGTAAGATGCCATCTCCCAGGATTCTTGTTTCACTCGGACAGTTTCTCCGCTATCCAATTCCACTGAAATGTATTCTTCGTCCGAGTCGTCGCTGCCGAAGTCTTCCACAGTCCCGAGTGTGCCATTGCGCCACTTGCCGTTTGCATGATTGCGAACAAAAATGACCCTGGCACCCTTTTTTAATAGCAACTGAATCGGTGCGGGAAGGCTGTTGTTTTTGTAATTGGCACACTTGCCCTCGGCTTCGCCGATGAACTCCGTTTCTTCGCCCTCAAGTTCCCCCAATTTTTTTTCATTATAGGATTCCGCATTTCTCCTCAGCCCGGTTAGCATCACAGCCCCCTTTTCCAGAAGTTTTTGCCAGTGAGACGGGCGGTTTAAGTGTTTGTTAAGACGAGACAGATCCTGCGTGTTCCCGTGCCGCAACCTGTTCAGCATGGCGGGGAATTCACCGTTTCGCTCTTCCTCGGTTTGTCCAAACCGGTAAGGAATGTTGAGTTCAAAGTACGCCAAGCGATCGCGCGCCCGCATCTCGTCAAAGACCAGAGATTCAAAAAAGAACATCCCGTTTTTTTCGAGATAAAGTTTTTGTAATAAAGGCATGTCCTCCCGGTTCACCACCGGCTGTAATTGAAAAATATCGCCGATAAACAGCACCTTAAGACCGCCAAACGGTTTCTTGTTGCCGCGATGCACTTGAAGCGACAGATTAATGGCATCCATCAAGTCGGCGCGCACCATGGAGACCTCGTCAATGACCAGAAGATGCATTTCGGCAAAGAGTTCTTTTTTGTGTTCCATCGGCGTGATTTCTTCGCCGCCGGCAAACTGTTTGGTTTGATAATCAAAGCTTTCCGGCGGGAATTCAAACATAGAATGAATGGTTGACCCGCCGGCCCGCATGGCGGCAACACCTGTCGGGGCAACAATCGCCATTTTCTCCGCGAGCCGATAGGCGTCAATCCCTTCCGGGCTGCCGAGGTACTCAATAAAAGTGGTCTTGCCGGTACCCGCCCCGCCGGAAACGAGCAAACCCTGCTTTTCGCTTTTAAGCAGCGAAAATATCTTTTGATACTGACCGGTATCCATTGTATTTATTGTTTGTCCGGTCTCGTTCATGGCAGTAAGATTTTAAGGAAGGCATAACAACCGATACTGCCCACCACCGTCCATATGATGCTGCGGCTGACAAAGGCAATGAAAAGGGCCGCAACAGTCGCAATGATCTTGGCGATCGGAAGCGGGTTGAGCATTCCCTCCGCCCCCGTGAGGACATCTTGAAAAAGAAGCGACACGATCACCGCCGGGACCACATACCGCAGCCATGTCAGGGCGCGCGGTCCCGGTGATACCTTGTCAATCATTAAAAGAGGGAAGACCCGGGGCAGGATGGTAACGGCAAGGCATCCCAAAATGAGAAGCAGAATTTCCGGTCTCGGTAGCATGCAGTGATGAAACTTAGGCGGGCGGCTGGCTCTGTTTGCCGGAGTTATTCTTTGTTTTCCCGGCTTTTTTGGCTTTCTTAGGACCGAAGAAGATTAACCCCAAACTCGCCGCCAGCATTGCGGCGATTAAAACATTGCTTGGATGCGGGTACAACAGCCCCAGTCCAATGGTCGCTCCGGCGGCAACAACAGCAACCATTAAAATGGTGTTTTTTTCTTTGCGGAATGCCCTGACTAACAGCACAAAGATGGCCGCATACATAGCCGGCAAAGCAAAATCCAGCCCCAGGGCATCCGTGCCTTCAAGGTTATCTCCCAAGAGTGCTCCCAACAGATTACTGAGGCACCATGAAGAATAAGCAGCAAGGTTCAGTCCCAGCATCCAAGAACCTGTGCGCAGATGACGACCGTTGAGAATGGCCGATGCCAGCGAAAAGGTCTCGTCGGTTAGTTGTGTTCCTATGCCAAAACGCATTTTGGGAGAAAGTTCGCGCACCAAGGGTGCAAAGGAGGCGGAATACAAAAAATGACGAAAGTTCAGAAAGAATATTGCCGGCCAAAGAACCCAGGCACCGGCTGTCCATAACTGGGCGAATACAAATTGGGCGGATCCCGCGAACACCAACAAAGACAAACAGAATACTTCGCTCGGCGATAAGCCTGCGTTCGCTCCGGCGATGCCGCAGGTTAATCCGATGCCGAAATATCCCAAAACAATTGGCCGAGCGGTCGCCGCACCCTGCCAAAAATCGCCGACAAATCCCGCGGAGGATGCTCCTTCTTGCTTCATTTATGCTTCATTTCTGTTGGTTGCGTTGAGCATATTCATCACCTGAAAAATAGCCCGCCGTTTGTTCAGGGTTTCTTCCCATTCGGTGTCCGGCTGCGAATCCGCAACAACTCCGCCGCCCGCCTGAACATAAATAAAACCGTCTTTAATGACAATCGTTCGGATGCAGATGCACAGATCCATATTACCGTTCCAGCCCAGATACCCCAGAGCACCGCCGTAAACGCCGCGCTGCTCCTCTTCCAGTTCGTCAATAATTTCAATGGCGCGTATTTTGGGGGCACCGCTTAGGGTGCCGGCAGGCAAGGATGCGCGCAGAACATCCATAGCATTTAATCCCTTTCGGAGTTTGCCGCGCACATTGGAAACGATATGCATCACTCGCGAATATCGTTCCACCGAAAAGTTATCCGTCACTTCCACTGTGCCCGTTTCGGCAATTCGCCCGAGGTCGTTGCGTGCCAGATCGATCAACATCACATGCTCCGCTCTTTCTTTTGGGTCTGTCAGCATCTCCTTTTCCAATGCCAGGTCTTCGGCTTCGGTTTTTCCGCGCGGCCTTGTGCCGGCAATGGGTCGCAGAGTGACCTCGCCGTCTTCCAGACGGGAGAGAATTTCGGGAGAAGCCCCCGCAAGTTGAAAGTCATCCATATCAAAGTAAAACATATAGGGGGCGGGATTGACAGTGCGCAGCAAGCGGTAAAAATCAAATGGCTTATGCGCGTAGCGCAGCCGCATGCGTTGCGAAGGCACCACTTGCATCACATCGCCCGCTCTGATGTAATTCTTGATGGTCTCCACCGCCCGACAATAGGCGGCTTCGTCTTGTTTGTGTTTGCTATACTCGCTGTCCGTCAATTCCGGCAAGGCGCCGCTGGTTGTCTCAAGCGAAAGAGAAAAATCATGTGCGCTACGCGCGGCGAACGGTGCCGTCAGCATCTCTTCCATTGCATCCAGCCCTTCCAGCGCGCGTTCCCGGGTGTTCTCGCCTTCCGCATCCGCATAGGAGATGAGTAAAATCTTGCCGAGCAGATTATCAAAGACAACCATCTTTTCCGTTTCCAACAAAAGAACATGCGGACATTGGAGTGAATCCTCTTTTTTCAAAAGATGCCGCAGGCGCGCCTCCGTCCAGCCCACACATTCGTGTGAAAAATAACCGACCAGCCCGCCGTGAAAACGCGGTAAGCCGGGCAAGGGCGGAACCGTTTTTCCGGTCACCAGATTTCCGATATAGGTCAACGGATCTTTCGGTGTTATGACAGATTCTTTGTCGCCTTCCAAAATTGTCAGCTGCTCCCCGCGCAGTTTGTAAATCCGGCTTGAAGACAATCCGATGAAAGAATACCGCCCCCGGCGTTCGCCGCCCACGACCGATTCCAACAGGTAGGTGTAGGGTTTATTTGCGATTTTTAGATAAGTACTAACCGGTGTATCCAGATCCGCCGGGTGCTGACGGACAAGCGGGATGCGTTTATAGCCTGCCGTAACCTGGCGGGAGAACTCCCGCTTATTCATTCGTATTCAAGAAAAATCTATATTTGTAATGCTCTACTTGTAATGTATGCCGAATTCGTGCGCTATCAACCGCCTTGCGAACCTTATCATTTTTTAACCCTCTTTTTAACCCTAATACCCCTAATAACCGGACCGACATAATTCATATTTTAGGGATAATCCCCCTAAAATATGGAATGCGAGCGTGAACAAAAATGAAATCTTTGAAAGAATTTTACCCGGATAAATCCCCGGATAAATTAGTGTCCTCAAAATAATTAAAATGACCACTGTGGGAAGAATAGGGATCATCGAAAAGATGAATTGCACAACCTTGCGCGAATGCCGCGAGCAAGTATTTCTCACTTTGGACGAGGTGCAAAAGAAGGTTCCCCGAATTCAAAAAATGGAACAAGGCGAAATCGCTCCCACCTTTAATCAGTTGGAGGTACTTGCCAAACTTTACGGTGTCCCGGATTGGGTGTTTATTGCCAAAAAACTGCCTGAAAAATATCATTTTGCAACAAACCCTTCTTTCCGAAGACTTCGCAAAGATAAAAAAGACGCATTGCAAGATGCGGAATTAATAAAAGTTGTCCATAAAACGGACACCCTCATGCGTACTATGCTTTTGAATTTTAGAGAGAATGCTAAAAACCCCATCCCTGCGTTTTCACCTCCTCCTCTAAAAGAGGAAGCGGCCGATATGGCGATATCCGTTCGTCAGTGGCTTGACTGTTCCGCAGCGGACTGTTTTGATTTTGACGAGTGGCGCCGACGTTTGGAAGATAAAAATATTTTCGTATTCATGACCGGCAAGTATCCCGGCTTTTCGAAAATTGATATAAACAAGATGCGCGGTCTTGCCATTTTCCGCGATGTTTTGCCAATGATCATCATCAACGATTCGGACTCTTATAAAGCCCAATCTTTTACCCTCTTTCACGAGTTGGGGCATCTCCTGAAAAAACAAAGCACACTTGACACAGACCCGGCAGCCGAATATAAAAATAACAAACAGACGAATCACCGGCAAAAGGAAGAAAAATGGTGTGATGATCTTGCCGGAAGTATCCTGATGCCATCAACAGTATTCATGCAAGAAGCGCAAAAGTATGATCTCTCCGAATTGAAGGGCATCGGAAAATTGGCGGCGCATTTTAAGATCAGTACCTACGCATGTCTCGTGCGAGCCGTACGGGCAACTCTGATCTCTCGGCAGGAATATTATCGCTTGGAACTGGAACTCAAAGAACAAAATAAAAGAGAAGGGGAAAAACAGAAAGAAAGCAAGGGAGGACCGCCAAGGAATCGTGCAAAAGAAATTGTGCGGCAGTTCGGCAATATCTATCTAAAAACAGTTTGGCAAGCCTATTATGATCAAGAAATTGGTCTGCATAAACTGTGTAAACTCGTTGGTGCAAAATCGGTTGATCATGTCATGAAAACGGAGGATATGGTATGAAGTTTTGCCTGGACGCGAATGTCTTCATAACGGCATGGAACACACATTATCCTTACCCGGTATTCCCTTCTTTATGGCAGCAATTAGTAAAACACAAAACAGAATTTATCTTGCTTAAATGCATTTATGGCGAAATAGGCATAGAAGAATTACAGAAATTTATAGATAATCATAAAGTAGAAAAACAGGATATCGATCCAAGTGTCAAAAAAATTGCTTTGCAATTTGGAGAAAAATACGATATTCAAGAAACAGGAATCGGTATCAGCAAGATTGATGCCGAACTGATTGCCTATGCCAAATATCATCGGTTAACAGTGATCACTTATGAAGGTATACAAAAAGACCGGCCAACAAAGATATCAAACTACAAAATACCCTTGGTGTGTGAAATAGAAAGCGTTCGGTGCGATACATTGAAAAATATGTTATTGGCAATGAATATAAAAATTTAGACGAGTAAAATAATAAAAATGATAAACTACATATCAACTCTCCAAAAACTAATAACAGAAATAAATTATGCCATCGCTTGAATTTCAAGGCAAAGAGTTTGTTTATGCCCATCATCTCGGCGTAGGATACAGAGTATTAACGCCGGATGCTCAAAAGTCTTTGGTATCCAAGGGTGAGAAAGCAACACAAGACGGTAATCTGAGCATTCACGGCGATAATCTGGTTGCCCTCAAGGCCCTGATGCCGCGTTATGCCGGCAAGGTGAACTGCATTTACATAGACCCGCCCTATAACACGGGAAATGAAGGCTGGGTCTATAACGATCGGGTCAACTCGCCGTTGATGCAAGCATGGCTCAAAGAGAACAAGCCAATAGATCGCGAAGATCCGCAACGCCACGATAAGTGGCTGTGTATGATGTGGCCGAGATTACAACTGCTGCGCGATCTCCTTGCCGAGGATGGTGTCATCTTTGTTTCTATTGACGATAATGAAGTCGGATATCTGCGCCCGGTGATGGATGAGATATTCGGCGCGGAGAATTTTATTGAACAAATCATTGTAATCACTAACAAGGGTGGCAGAGACTACAACCAAATTGCTACCCAACATGACTATGTCTTGGTATATGGCAAAAGTAGTGGCGCTTTGATCAATGAGCTACTTCAGCCGGACAAGATATTTAAGTATAAAGATGAGACAGGACCTCATAACATAAGAGATTTGCAAAATGAGAATCCAAAATTCTCAAGACAAAACAGACCCAATCTTTACTTTCCAATTTACATAGACATCAACGCCAAAGATGATCTGCGGGATTTTTATCTTGTCCGTCTTAATCGTAAAAAAACAAGCGACATAGAAGTTTTGCCAAAGAAAAATGGAACAGACAAATGTTGGAGGTGGGGTAAACCAAAAGTATTAGAAAATACCGGCACCTCCGCTCTGTCTGGCGAACTAGTGGGTTATAAAAAGCAGACGGGTGAATGGTGTATCGGAGTAAAAACACGAAAAAATACCATCAAAGCAAAATCTGTTTGGGATGATCCGAATATGCAAACAATGCACGGAACTTCTATTTTAAATCATCTCGGATTAAACTCTTTTCAATTTCCCAAATCCTTGCATCTGATAAAAAAAATACTTGCCATAGCCACGGATAAAAACTCTCTTATTTTGGATTCTTTTGCCGGCAGCGGCACCACCGCGCATGCGGTGCTGGCTTTGAACCGGGAGGATGGCGGCAACCGCAAGTTTATTCTGGTTGAGTGCGAGGACTATGCCGATAAGATTACCGCCGAACGCGTGCGAAGAGTGATTAAAGGCAAAAGTAAAGGCAAAGAACACTCTAAAAATCAAAAAAACGGGGAGCCTTTGGGCGGAAGTTTTACCTTCTGCACCCTTGGCGAAGAAATCAGTGTGGAAAATATGCTCCGCGAGAAACTGCCGGACTATGATACTTTGGCACGCCATCTCGCTCATGTTTCCTGCGGTCTTTCTTTGGAGCAAGTCAACCGACCGGCAGACCATCTGTTTGCCGAGACAGAGAAAGAACTCTTATACTTGATTTACGAGCAGGATATAAAATTTCTCACCCATCGGGATTCCGCCCTTTCCAAGCAAGTTGCCGAGCGTATTCAAAAACGGATAAAAAGCAAAGGGAAAACTGCTTTGGTTTTTGCTCCTTGGAAGTTTATCTCACAAAAAGACTTGAGTCGCATGGGGATCACTTATTGTCAACTGCCCTATGCCATTCACAGAATGTTCGGTGACAGTCTGGGTGAGGGTGGGATTTGAAGCATCGGCGATTTCAATTTGAAAAACAGGCAAAACCGATGTCCGCAATTAACAAACCCCGAACTCGCTTTAAAGCCTAAACCAAAACTTAAATCATGCAGCCGAAAAATTTTCAAGTGCGGGCGTTGGATGACTTGTCGCATTATTTGGAGGAACTGAGCGGACAAAAAGACGAAACTCAAAAGCGTGTTCGTGTTCTAAAAAATAGCGGAATAGCAATAGAAACGGAAGATATGGATTATCCCCGCTATGCATGGAAAGCATTGCAAAAACAAGGGCGTGTTGCCGGCACTCCCTATGTCTCGCGTTTGAACAGCAACGAAGAACCCTTTCCCCATGTTTGCTTAAAAGTGCCGACCGGCGGCGGTAAGACCCTGTTGGGAACTCTGGCATTGGGTAGAATGAAAGTCCAAACCGGATTGGTTTTGTGGATGACACCATCGCGGGCTATCTACAAACAAACCTGGCAAGCATTTGCAACCCGAATGCATCCCTATCGTCAGGCACTGGAACGTGCCAGCGGCGGCAAGATCAAACTGCTAACCAAAGAAGATAATATTAGCCGTTTTGACCCGCAAAATTACTTATGCATCATGCCTTTAATGCTGCAGGCTGCGGACCGAGAAGAGAGGAATTTTCTGCGCCTTTTTCGCGACAGTGGCAAATATCCGAGTTTCTTTCCTCCGCAAGATGATTCGGATGCCAATAAGATGCTTTGTGACGAGTTTCCGGATCTGGATACTTATGACATGGGAGACAGGGGTATCCCGGGAATGGTAAAACACAGTCTTTACAACCTGTTAAAGATTGCCCGGCCGATTATTGTTCTGGATGAAGCTCACAATGCCTATTCGCCAAACAGAAGGAAAAAGTTATCGGAATTTAACCCGCGCTTTGTTTTGGAACTTTCCGCCACTCCGTCTTCTGAAAATAGCAATATCCTGGTGAACATCGGCGGTATGGAATTAAAAGAAGAGCAACTGATTAAGTTACCTTTGAAGGTACACAATTTTAGCAGCGCGGATTGGCAACATACACTCGCCAAAAGCAAAGAAAAATTGGAAGAACTGGAGGCCACTGCCAAAAAACTTAAAACCGAGACAGGCCGTTATATCCGACCTATTATGCTCATCCGTGTGCAGCGCGTCGGCAAGGAGCAAAGAAACAAACCGGAATACATTCACGCCGAAGATGTCCGGGATTACCTGATTAAGGAATTAAATGTTCCGCCCGAGTTCATTCGCCGTAAAACCGCCGAAAAAGACGAAATAGCCGATGAGGATCTTCTGTCGCCCTATTCGCAAGTGCGCTATATTCTTACCAAAGACGCCCTGCGCGAAGGATGGGATTGCCCTTTTGCCTACATTCTAACCCTGTTGGATAAAACCAAAGCACCGCTTGCTTTGACACAAATGACCGGCCGAGTGCTACGCCAACCGGGTGCCGAAACGACCTCCTACAAGGCATTAAACCAAGCATATATCTATTGTTTTAACCAAGATGTGACGGCCGCTCTCAATAAAATTAAAAAAGGGTTGGAAGTGGAAGGCCTGGCCGATGCGGCCGAGTTGATATTGGGCGAACCCGGCGGCGGAACCACCCGAAACGAAGGAGAATTATTGGAGTTTTCCAGACGCAAGGAATTTAAAAAGTTACGCGTGTTTTTACCGAAGGTCCTCTTCAAAGAAAACAAAAAGACCTACCGCCCTATTGATTATGATGCGGATATACTCAGCCATTTGAATCCGGATAATCTTCTGTCCGCCCGACCCAATATTACCCGGGCCGCGTTGGATCGCATCAACGAAACGGTGATGCAAGTTGATCTGCCGGGTGTGCTAAACACCGATGCGAGTCAGGGGTCTACGGTGGCACAGGAGCCGGAAATCACCACGGAGTTCTTCGTCAGATTCTTGGAAAATATGACTTTGAATGCTTGGACGGCGGCAAAGTTTGTGCGTTCCGCTTTGAAGTTGCTGCGAGAGGACGGAAAAAATGATGAATGGATTTTTAAGCGTCGGTACAATATTGCCGCCGCCATCAAGCAACAGATCGCGGATCTGTTGGAAGAAGAGGCAAAGCAGATCTTCACGGCCAAACTCAAAAATGGTGACATTCGATTTGAACTGACCATAGACGATCATAACTACGAATTACCAATGGAAGTCCGGAAATTGGTTGGCGGTGCCGATCAACCTTTGTCTAATGTTAGGGCGCACTTTAATAAATCCCTGTTTGAAGACCTATATGAACACGAATTTACAAGTCTTGAAAAAGCGTTTGCCTTATACATCAACGGTGAGGATGCCGTGAATTGGTGGCACCGCGTGGCGGCAAAACAGGAAAATGAATATACGCTGCAGGGCTGGAGACGACAAAAAATATACCCGGATTTCATAGTCGGTATCAATCCGAGCGAATGCCATAGCAAGCGTCTCTTTATCATGGAAACAAAGGGGATGCATCTTGCCGGTAATGCGGACACAAAGTATAAAGAAGAAGTATTGAAAATGCTGGAAGAAATATCCCCTCACGCCCGGGAAACGGGAAGTGTGAGATTACAAACAACGGAAGCGGAAGCGGAACCGACTTCGGCAATGTCTTTGCGCATTCTTTTCGATAATCGTTATCAGGAGCAGTTTGAAAACCTTCTAAAAGAATAGTCGTAAAAGAATTTCCGGCAATTTAAATTAAATTATCCTAACGATAAAACCTGAAAACCTGAAAACCCGGAAACCCGGAAATGATAAAATTCACTCCCGAGAGTTTTTTCCATATCACACACAGGGATAATCTGTCATCCATATTGGAACAAGGGATATATGCTCGCGGCCCTTTGGAAAATGAAGACATTGCTTATGCCCGGGTGCATGATGACGGCGTCCAGTCAAGGCGGAAAGCAAAGCATTTGCCAACCGGTAAGCCACTGACAGATTATGTTAATTTTTACTTTCAAGTGCGGAATCCGATGCTATATCGTCTGATTTGTAACTTTCGTTTGGAGGATCTTGCGGTGTTGGAAATTAATCCGGCGATCCGGAATACGCCCGGTGGCTATATTGCCGATGGCAATGCCGCCAACTATGCAACCTGTTTTTACCCGGCGACCCGCGCGAACTTAAAGCACATTAATGAAAAAGATCTCCGGCGAGAATATTGGAACGAAGCGGACGGCAGTAAAAGACGAATTATGGCGGAACTACTCGTGCCGGAGAAGGTGTCACCGGAAAACATTATGGGAATATATGTTGCCAAACAAAATACCGAGCAACACAGTTTGTTGAATTTTAAACAAATATCGCCTGTTGCAGAGCCGACGATGTTTTTTCAACCCGCTTGGAGACGCAAAATTAGCGATAAAATCTCTTTGGCACAGGGTGATCTGTTTTTTTCTAACATGCAGACGCTCACCGTGAGTGTCAATACGCAGGGAGTCATGGGCAAAGGTCTGGCATCGCGGGCGAAATATCAATTTCCGGATGTGTATGTTAAGTATCAAGATGTGTGTCGTAGTCGGCAACTCAAGATGGGACAGCCCTTTCTTTATAAGAGAGATATCCGTTTGGAGGAGGTGCTTGCGGACGAATCACAGACCTTAAATCCCAAAAAACTCAACAGCCCTCGCTGGTTTTTGCTGTTTGCCACAAAAGAACATTGGCGTCATCCTTCCCCCTTGCCGGGAATTAAACAAGGACTAAATTATTTGGCACAAAATTACGAACGGCTTGGTATGGAATCTCTTGCATTACCGGCTTTGGGCTGCGGTTTGGGAGGATTGGAATGGAAGGATGTCGGGCCTATGATGTGCTCCTCGCTCAAAAACTTTAAGAAGCAAGTTGTGATTTACTTGCCGGCGGATCAGTTACCGGACGATCAGTATCTGCAACCGGAATATTTACTAAACCGAGAATAACCGAGAATAGCCGCGGAATCGTTGGTTCGTGCTCATTGGAGAAAGAATTAAAAGGATTATTCTGCGTATCTATAATCCGGGGAACAATGCCGATTTTTTGTTCGGCAGTCATGCCAATTTTTTTAAATGTACGATTCGTTAAAACCTTCTAAGCACTCAGAATAACAAAAGCAATGGCGTAATCGCCTTCGTCACTGATGCTCACCCATGCTTGCTTGCCGCCCAGATGTTCAAAACGCTTCCGGGCGTTTGCTTTTAAGAGCAAGGTGGGCTCTCCGCTCGGTTTGTTGACGGCCGCGATTTGACGCCAAGATACGCCCCCTTTCATGCCGGTGCCGAGTGCTTTGGAAGCGGCTTCTTTGACGGCAAAGCGTTTTGCCAGGTATGCGACCTTATGTTTGCGGCGCACATAGGATTGTTGTTCTTCTTCGGTCAGAATGCGGCGCACAAATCGTTGTCCGTATTTTTTATAGACGCGTTTAATTCGTCGGATATCCGTGATATCACTGCCAATTCCAATAATCATTTCATCCGGTGAGTCTCAGTCATTTTTATTTTTTTCTTTCTTTTTAATGAGGAACACAAACGAGCTCGCCGCTCGGCTGCTTCTATATTCCTTTGTATTTATTTTATACGGAAAGCAGTTGTTCGGGAGACCGGATGCGAAACGGATGATTCCACACGCCATGACCCATATTCACGCCCCTTTTTATGGTTGCCATAAAATGACTTTATGGCAACAAGTACAAAAAAGAAAAGTTTGGGGAGGAAAAAACAAAAGCATTCGGCGGTAACCGCCAAAGATCCGGTCACCCTCGTCATTGGGATCGCTTCCAGTGCGCTGTTTAATTTGCAAGAAAGCGACGATATTTTTCAGCACAGGGGTATTGCGGCATACGAAAAATACCAACTTAAAAATGAGGAAAAGCCTCTCGAGCCGGGGTATGCTTTTCCGCTGATCAAAAAAATCTTGGATATTAACCGATATCTGGTAAAAACACACAAATTGGAAGCACCGGTCATGGAAGTGGTTCTTCTATCCAGAAATTCCGCTAATACGGGATTACGCGTATTCAATTCCATTGAAAAACATCGGCTGGAAATTTATAAGGCCGCCTTCTGCAGTGGCACCAGCCCGCACATGTATGCCCCGCCCTTTGGCTGCAAATTGTTTCTTTCCAAAAATGCCGAAGATGTTCATAATTGTATTGAAAATGGCTTGGCGGCAGCCCGAATTGAAGGCGCACAAGACAACGCCGACAAGGACAAGCAACTGAAGTTCGCCTTTGACGGCGACGCGGTTCTCTTCTCCGATGAAGCGGAAAAAATTACCGAAACTGAGGGTGTCGACGCTTTTATGAAATCCGAGAAACGCAACGCAAACAGGCAGTTGGGGGCGGGACCCTTCAAGCCATTTTTGGAAGCACTCGGGGAAATTCAACGGCGATATTTCCCGGGAGATCCCAGCGGGTTACCGACCGACAGAGAATATGATATTCGCACCGCCCTGGTGACCGCCCGAGCGGCACCTTCGCACAAGCGGGCAATTCACACACTGCGACAATGGAATATTATTCCGAACGAATGTCTGTTTGTCGGCGATAATAAAAAAGGCGGCTTTCTCAAGGCTTTCGGTGCGGATATCTTTTTTGATGACAAAGAAGAACATTGCGAATCCGCCAATTCCAAAGGGACGACAAGCGGGCATGTCCCCCGTCTCAATAGCGGCACAAAGTCGGGTCTTTCCTAAAAAACTCTTTCTCTTAAAAAGCCTAAAAAACTTAAAAAGCCCCGGCCCAGACATTGGTCCTGCGGGCCGTGGAACTCTTATAAAAACTGAATCAAAGTCAGGAAGCCGACTGTTGTTAGAAGATATGGCAACAGATACTTGCGGTGTAACAAATAAGCAGCCAAGCAACCCAGGGTTGCTATGCCGCGCCAAAATACCGAAATCTCCGGCAAGGCACCGATTGGCAGAAAAATCAGTTTAAAAACCAACGCGGCTACCAACGCATAGGTGATGTAATTGGCATATTCAAAAATTGGATGTTTGGAACTCTTGGAATGAATGCCCCGCCCCAACAGAAATCCCGTCAAACGCGACAGGTAAGTGACCGCGGCGACCGAAAGAATCAGAACATAAATGAGAAGGTCCTCCGAGCTCACTTCACTTAATCCTCCCGCAATATTTTTGTTGAATCATATCATTAAGTGGCATCTCAAAAGAACCGGGAAAATAATCAATAGAAAAAGTTCATTTCCGGGTGATCGGAATTTTACGCTTGAGTAGATAAGCAAGAGTGCCTCCTGTCAGACCGGCAAGAATAATCGCCCAGTTCGGGTCAATTTCGGCAAACAACGGGTAAAGAAAGAAGCCGGCGATGACGGCCAAGCCAATACCGGCATTTCTAATGCCCGCTTCGGCAATCGTGCATAAAAAATACAACGGGTTGAGCATGAGAATCGCGAAGAACACTTCGGCTGGCAGTCTGTCCTTGAAGTAAAAACCGGAAACTGTGCCGGCAAATGCGAACATCCAAAGAAGCAGATTGGAACTGATGTAGTAACGAAAAACATCCTTCGCGGCGACTTCCGAATAGTTTGAATAAAAATTAAGCCAGCCGGTGATGGCGACAAAATGAATTGCCAGTAAATTGACGACCCGGCTTTTTTGGCGAATGAGAGGAACTATGGCAAGGCTCATTGGTAACAGTCGTAAGTTGACCAGCCAACAAATTGTGACGATTGTAATGAGTGAGGCTCCGCCGGCATAGCCATCTGCCATAGCAATTTGTCCCGGTAACGCATAAATAATAAAAGTGCCGAACAGAGACTGCAACACATCAAAACCGGCGGCTGCCAGGATACAGCCGTAAGCAAAGAAATTACAAAAAAGTGCCCAACCGGGTGCGGCCGTTGTGTCCGCGAATGCCCGCCCGAAAACGGTCTGCTGTTTCTGTTTGGCAGGCTGTTGTTTAATGAGAGATTTGGGTTTGTTCGCCAAGAATTGGAAGTGCTAAGAAAGCGTTCCTGCGAAAGCGTTCCTACGAAAGCGTAACGGGAAACGACCCGAAGTCCTTGAAAAGAAACCAAATCAAGCCGGATAAGCCGGCTGCCGGGATGATGCTTGGGTGATGTCGGGGTGAGACCGGGCGATTAACCGCCAAGGAACAGTTTGCCGACCTGCGGATTTTTCAACAGGTCCGCGCCCTTGCCGGCAAGTGCCACTTTTCCGGCCACCAGGACATAACCGATATCCGCAAATTCCAATCCCTTCTTAGCGTTCTGCTCCACCATGATGATTGTTTTGCCCTGCGTCTGTTGCAGATCTTTTAAAATCTCAAATACCATATTGATGTAGCGCGGTTCCAAGCCGATGGAGGGCTCGTCCACCAATAACACTTCCGGGTCCATGATCAGCGCGCGCGCGATTTCCAAAAGACGCCGTTCTCCGCCGGAAAGCACCCCGGCTGGCTGCTTCCGTCTGGCAGCCAACCTGTCATATTTTTTAAAAATTTCTTCGGTTTTATGCCGCAGCAGCGCGCGATCTTTCATTTTGTAGCCCCCCATTAACAGATTTTCTTCCAAGGTCATCCCCGGAAATACCGAACTGTCTTGCAAGATATATGCCAACCTTGCGCGGGAAAGCTTGTCACTTCCCGGCATGCGCGTGATGTCTCCATTATTGAGGTTATTGAGGTTATTGAGGCTATTGAGCATCACCCGACCGCCGCGAATTCCCGCCAAGCCGTAGATGGAATGCAGAACGGTAGACTTGCCCGCCCCGTTGGGACCGATCAAGCACAGGGACTGCCCCCTGCCGACACTTAAGTTCATTTCATGCAGTATTTCAATTTTGCCGTAACCGGCGCGCAGAGATTCGATAAACAATAGTTCTTCCCGGCCATCCAAGAGTTCGCGCAGAACCTTCAAACTGAGGTTTGTACCTGCGGAAATACCGTCCGATCGATTCTGTTCTGTCATGCTGTTCTCTTTTTATCGGTTTGCCTTATCGGCCGTCAAATGCATAGGGAGGTGTATTGTTTAACGGCTGGCAAGAGGTTAACCGCCCAAGTAAGCATCGATCACCAGCGGATTCTCGCGCACTTCTTTTGGTGAGCCGTGTGCCAATATTTTGCCGTTCGCCAAGCAGTAAATGGTGTCCGCGATGTCCATTACCACACGCATGTTGTGTTCAATCACCAGCATGGTGATGCCAAGATTTTGATTAACTTCTTTAAGTTTGCGGATGATGTTGTTGATGAGAGTGGGGTTAATCCCGCCGGTCGGTTCGTCCAACAACAGCATTTTGGGTTTATTCATTAATGCCATTGCCAATTCCAAAAGTTTCTGTTGTCCGAAAGACAGGTCTCCCGCATTAAGATGTCGTTTTTCGGTTAGCCCGACAAAATCCAAAAGAGATTTTGCTTCTTCGTCGGCACTTTTATCCAAAGAAGCAAATAAATGCCCAAAGGTTTTTTGTGCCGGCAGACTGATCAGCATATTTTGCATACAGTTCATTTTGCCGTAGATTCTTGTCTGTTGAAAGGTTCTCAGCAAACCGAGTCGGGCAATGGCATCCGCTCGCATTTGGGAAATTTCCAGGTCTTCAAAGTAAATCTCGCCGGCATCTATGGGATGGTAACCGACAATAGAATTAAACAAGGTTGTCTTGCCGGAACCGTTTGGTCCTATGAGTGCCGTAATGGAGCCCTCTTGCACCTTGATGGAAATATCCCGGTTGGCGCGAACACCGCCAAAACTCTTATTAACGCCAAGGACGCGCAGAACATTATTTTTCATGTGAGACTCTTGTCCCGAAATTCTCTTTCACCCAGCCCAAAATACCCTGCGGAAAGAACACAACAATCAAAATGATGAGAAGCCCGAGCGCGATCCTTTGCCAACCCAGGAAGTATATCCAAAAGAATTCTTGAAAAAAGTGAAACAACAAGGCGCCAAGAACCGGTCCCCAAAGAGTTCCCTTACCGCCGAGTATTGCCATCAGAATCATCCATACGCCGTAAGTTGCGCCGGCAAATGCAATTTCGGTCGGATCAATGAAACCGATAATATTGCCCATTAAGCCGCCGGCAATCCCCAGAAAGAATGCGGACAGAGCCCAAGAAATGCTCTTAATGAAAGTGGTATGCATACCCATTGCTTCGGTTTTGTCTTCGTCATCGCGAATCGCATTCAACGCCAAGCCAATTCGTCGACTGTAAACAAAGCGGAAGAACAAAAGACAAAGGATGGCAACCGCCAAACAGAGGCTATAAAAAAATAATCCGCGCGTCTTAAGATCCCCCGCTTCGTCCGGCCACACAGGCACCGACATGCCGGAACCGGCGCCAAAAACCTCCATACCGGACACAATCTCGGCGGCGGCAACACCTAAGCCGAGTGTGCAGATCGCGAAATAATGCCCGCGCAAAGCAAGAATGTACCTCCCTAACAATAAAGAAACACATACCGCGAAAATACCCGCCATCGGCAGGCCGGCTGCGATGCCAAGAAAATATTGGGCGGGCGTATGCAGAAAAGTGTTTTCACCGCCGGATTCATTCCAGGCATAGATATCAAAAAACATACCCACCTGAAAAGAAGCACAGACATACATGCCGATGCCAAAAAAGACGATATTACCAAAAGAGTTATACCCCATCTGGCCTCCTTGCATGTCCCATGTCAAGGCAAGGACGACAAAAATCCAAAAAATAGAAAGTTGTGAAACATAAGCGGGAAAAATAAACGGAAGGATACAACCCGCCAATAGTAAGGCGGGGATATTGAAGCGGATGAGCCCGCTCATTTCAAGTATTGGCGTTTACGCGCCATCATGCGGCTGCGCCACACCAAAATAACAACCAAAAGCGAGAATATAAACGCCAAGCGGAATTCCGTGCCAAGGACATAATCGGCTACCTCTTCGGCTACGCCTATGCCTATGGCGGAGACAAATACGGCCGGCAGGTTCCCCAAACCGGCAAGAATCACCACCATGAAAGAGCGCACCGTATAAGGTAACCCGATGTAGGGATGAATGGTAAAGGTCATGACAGCAAGAGCGCCGGCCGCGCCGCAAAGGGCCGCATTGATACCATAGGTGATCGCATACACATGATCCGTATCTATCCCCAGCACGCGCGCCGCGCGCGCATTTTGTGCGGTTGCACGAATCGCACGCCCTATCCTACTTTTGCGCATAAACAAGACAGTCAACACGGCGAACAAGGCGCCGACGAACAACGCCAGAATCCGGATATACGGAACCACTACCCGGTCATCCCAGAAAAAGAGTGTGCCGAGTTTGGCGTCCACTACCCGAACATCCGGTCCAAATCCCAGGTTCATAGCCTGTTGAATGACAATACTAATGCCAAAAGTTGCCAACAAGGATACAAACAGATCTCGGTCAACCACACGGAAGATGATCATCCGATACAGCAGCCAGCCCAGAACAAATAACAGAAGCGGTGCAACCAGTATGCCGGTAAGAGGCGGGAATCCCAGTTGATGCACGGAATAAGTGATATATCCGCCCAGAATGACGAATTCTCCTTGCGCCACATTAATGATATTCATGACACCCCACACCAAAGCCATGCCATAGGCGGCGAGTGCGAACAACGCACCCACAATGATGCCATTAATCAGGGCCTGCGTCCATAAAGGCGGGGCCGTTGCGAACAGAATTAAACCGTCCATAACAGGCCCCGGTTTGTGCTGTCCGGATACCGAGTCACAAAGATTTCAGCGAATACCGGCAGCGTTTGCCGTCCATCCTTACCAGGCGGGACGCGGATATACCAATTGTGCGCTTGCCCATTCGGTCGGGGCAACGACTTGGTATTTGCTGTTTAGTATTTGACCGAGAACCATCGGTTTGGCAATATTCCGCCCCGCTTCATCAAAACGCACATTGCCGTAAAAGGTTTGCAATCGGGTCGCCGCTATGGCATCTCTGAGAGCATTCGGATCCAAGGACTGCGCCCGTTTGAAGGCGTCCGCCCAGACCTGAACAGCCGCCGCAGATTCGGCCGCCTGATAGGGAGGCTCGTATCCGTATTCGCTTTTGAACAAGCGGGCAAAGTCCCTGCCGTTGCCAAAGACCCCATCGTCATCCTTGTAAGTCAGATCCTTTTGCCACTGCAGCGCGCAAAGTATGTACTCCGCACCTTTCGGTGATTGGCGTTCTATGGCGGCGGAATCGCAGTGCGTGGCCGCCACCATCGGCACCCTGGCACGGAACTGCTCTATTTGTCGGGCGGCTGTGGCGATGCCTTTGGAATGACCGGAAACTACCAGAAGATCCGGCTTCACGCTCTTGACTTTCGCGAGTGTTGTTGCCATGTCATCCAGTGTTTTGGGCAGTTTGTCGTCTATGACAATCTTCATACCGTGTCTTTCAACGGCTTCCACAACACCCAAACGCACATCCAAAGAAAACGGATCGTTTTCAAATGCCATTGCGACCTTGAGGTCTTTCATCTGTTTCCCCTCCTTTTTGGCCTTCTCCGCAAGAAGGTCTACTGACACGGTCAGATATTGATCCGCCGTTGTCAAGAGTGCGAACAAATACTGATAGCCCTTTGTGAACAAAGAACGCGATGCGCCGTTTGCCTCAATCATGGGGATCTTGTATTTTTCGGTGACAGGTGCCATGGCTTTTGTCAGCCCGGAGCTGTATGGGCCAAGCATAAACTTCACCTTGTCTTGTGAAATTAAGCGCTCGGCAAGTTGGGCCGCCCGTGCCGGCGTGGACTCATCGTCATAGTAGACGACTTTCAGTTTGTAGTCCTTCCCTTTGACACGCACACCGCCTTTTGCGTTAATGCGCTTAACGGCAAGATCATAACCGTTTTTGGTATGCTTGCCATTGGTCGTGTACTTGCCTGTCAACGAAACAGCCGCACCGAGGGTGATGACATCCTCGGCGTTAACCGTTGCCGTCAGAAACAGTGCAAGAAGACCCGCAAATATAAGTTTGATGTTTTTCATTGTTGTTATTTTTTTAAGTAGTTTTTATATTGTTTAATTTAATCCGAAGTTGTTTTAACGCCTTCTTACTATATGAGCAATTACCGGATTGTCTAACAATATTCAATCCAGTTGCATATCTCCTCATAGTTAATGATTATAGTATGCAATATTGCATTTTGCGAGATGTTGAAGATTCGAGTGCTCCGAATTTGGTTCGGCATTGGTCTCGGACATGCTGCGTCGTTAACTAAAACGAGCCCGTAGATTTTGAATTGTCCAAGTCGGTCTGATATAATCCAAAGCCAGATTATCCGTACTCAGATCTTGCAGTTGCCCCTCAATTAATTTCAACTGTGCCGTATTGCATTTCTCACCCTCCGCTAATTGGGCAAGTTCCGGAAAATCATAGTAACGATAAACCTTAAACAAACTACGCAAAGGACCAAAATAATCCTCATCAAACGGCTTCCAAAGATTAGACATGATATATAAATGACTTCCCGCCGGAAAGATTTTTATCAATTGTTCACGCAGACCCTCGCCGTAGGTCCAATCTCGCAAAGTATCGTAAGACTGTCGATCCCCGAACGCAATAGCTTCTTTCTGCCGCCTCCCTATGCCCTGAGCAGCCCTATTTCTATGCACCATTTCCCAATCAATAATTTTTTTCTTCAACAATTCTTTGTTATAAGGAATATGTCCATCCCATGGCATTCGGACGCGTAGCAGGTAATATTTTCCAAGGGATGCCGAAACCGATTTGGCTTTTTTTATAAGAGCATCGGCGAGACGCAAGTGTATTTGTGTTCCGTCATAATATTCATAAAGTCGGATATTACGGCTTTGCGATCGTTTTCTTAAATGCTCAATCTCAGTATCGCGTAAGCGGACATTAATAATATTCCCGGTTTCTTTTGCCGGGTGAATTGTTTCATCTTGGCGAAAAAAATACACCCGATAATAGTTCCGCATTTTAAGAAAGTCTTTGGCATGAATATACCTTATTTTCTTCTTCTCTCCCGCCGGTGTTACATAATAAGAATCTGACAGATTGTAACAGATATCCGGTGCGGAATTGCATTCTTTGCCAAAATTATGCTGTGAATTTATGTTGAACGGAAAAATAATCGCGATGGAATTTAGATCAATAGATTCCTTAATCAGATCAACCATATCACGCGTGATATGATCTATACCTGCTTTGGGACCGTCCATAAAAATTACCAGCTGATGTCTAAATATTGGCGGATACCACAAAATGATCTTTAAGAATTGATTCTTTCTCAAGATTCTTTTCATGATGCTCTTAATCAAATATCCCAGTTTGCCTTTTTTTAGTCGATGCCAACTCTCTTTATAAGAATAAGAGGTTAATCTAAAAGTATGACAAAGGTATGTTTTTTTAGTCATTTCGCTATCTATTTTATAGTCTTATCCCGTTAACCCGGCAGTGATCAACCAACGAAAACAGCAGATATATGACCTGTTTGCGCGATGGATGGAGAAAACGCAATCAGCAATCAATTCAAATCCGTGTTCATCTCAAAATAATATTAGTGAAACTTGGCAATACCCGAATATCTTCACCGCATACTACGGGAAAATAAACTATAATTAATCACATAGGCCATGCAAGATATTGCCATGGCTACTTAAATTGATTACTTAAATTGATTACTTAAATTGATAAAAATCCAATGAATAAGATCTATCTGCAATTAGTTAGCACAGCCAAAGTATTATTACCGCCAAAAGTGTATCGCGAAATAAAAAGAGGCAAAGATTATCTTGCGGAGGGCAACTATTATGGTGACGGTGTCTATAACATCCGCAGTCATGAGTTGCAGCCTCCCTCCAAACCCAAGCCGCTGAAATCTCAAAATAAAAAA
This sequence comes from Gammaproteobacteria bacterium, assembly GCA_965209035.1. Lineage (GTDB taxonomy): Bacteria > Pseudomonadota > Gammaproteobacteria > CBDBNL01 > JAAOII01 > CBDBPY01. The sequence goes on along the minus strand of OZ242372.1, from coordinate 13,463 downwards.
CGCTATGGTGTGATATGGGCCCCAAGGGGCGGTAATTATGGCGATGATATCCAAACATTGGCGGCAATTCATTTACTCAAAAAATTTGGAGTTAAGGAGGTCGTTTTTATAGACAGAGAAAAGGTCTTCTTATACAAAGGAGAACCTGTGCATGTAGTCATGAATGGTTGGTATACTATTAATTATCGTTATTTTCCGCCGACAAATCAAATTCACCCCTTTTTTGTCGGTTTTCATGTTACTACGGAAGAAATCATCCGTAATAACATCCACTATTTTAAGAAACACGGTCCTATCGGCTGCCGTGATCTCAGCACTTTGCAAACTTGCCACAAGTATGGTATGGATGCTTATTTTTCAGGTTGTCTCACGCTTACTTTTGATGAAGTTTTATCGAAAGGCGAACAGACTTACTTGGTAGATGTTACTCCGCCATTTGATTGGAATCCGACACTCAACATCAACCCGGACCTCTCAAAAATAATGGAATCCGGACAAGGACAAGTTATTACACAAGTGGCGCCGACACCAAAAAAGGAGGACCTGATAAGGCGTTTGAAACATACCGAAGGTCTGTTGGACAAGTACAAAAAAGCAAAGTTGGTCATTACTCCTCGTTTACATTGTGCCTTGCCCTGCCGGGCTTTCGGGACAGATGTTGTTTTTGTACATAACAATTACGCCAAGGACCCGCGATTTAAAGGATTGGAAAAGTATCTCAATGGTTATGACGGCGGCGAACCGGGTAGTCCGCCGGATCTGTCCTATCAATCCGTTAATCCCTCAATCATCAACCAACGAAAACAGCAGATAAATGACCTGTTTTTGCATTGGATGGAGAAAACAAAGCCGGCAATAAATGCAAATTCGTGATCATCTTAAAATAACAATAGCGAAACTTGGCAATACCGGCATATCATCACTACAAACTCTGGGAAAATAAATTATAATTAATTACATAGGCCATGCAGAATATTGCCTTGGTTACTTACTTAAATTGATAAAAATCCAATGAATAAAATCTATCCGCAATTAGTTAACACTGCTAAGGTATTATTACCGCAAAAAGTGTATCGTGCATTAAGAAGATACAAAAATCCTCATGTTCTTATATATAGGAAATTAGATAGGACAGCCAAAGTACTATTACCGCCAAAAGCGTATCGCGAGCTAAAAAGATACGAATATTATCTTACGAATGGTAAATATTACGGTGACGGTGTCTATAACATCCGCAGCCGTGAGTTGCAACCGCCGTCCAAACCCAAACAGATAAAATCTCAAAACAAAAAACGCTATGGTGTTATATGGGCTCCGAGTCGCAGTAATTATGGCGATGATATCCAAGCATTGGCGGCAATTCATTTGCTAAAAAAATTTGGAGTTGAGGAGGTCGTTTTTATAGACAGGGAAAAAGCATTCTTATACAAAGGGGAACCTGTACATGTGGTCATGAACGGTTGGTATATGAGCAATTATCGTTACTTTCCACCGACAAAACAAATTCATCCTTTTTTTATCAGTTTTCATGTTACTCCAGAAGAAGTCATCCGTGATAACATCGACTATTTTAAGACACACGGACCTATTGGCTGCCGTGATCTTAGTACTTTGCAAAAGTGTCAAAAGTATGGCATTGATGCTTATTTTTCAGGTTGTCTAACGCTTACTTTTGATGAAGTCTGGCCAAAAAGCGAGCAAACCTACCTGGTAGATGTTGTTCCGCCATTTAATCGGGATACCAGGCTCGAACTTGACCTCTCAAAAATAACGGCATCCGAGCAAGGACAATTTATTACACAAGGTGCACCTCCGATACCCAAGAAGGAGAACCTAACAAGGCATTTAAAATATGTCGAATGTCTGTTGGACAAGTATAAAAAAGCAAAGTTGGTCATTACTTCTCGTTTGCATTGCGCCTTGCCCTGCCAGGCTTTCGGGACAGATGTTGTTTTCGTACACAACAATTACGCCAAGGATCCGAGATTTAAGGGACTGGAAAAGTATCTCAATGGTTATGACGGCGGCGAGCCGGGTAGTCAGCCGGATCTGTCCTATCAATCCGTTAACCGGGCACTCATCAACCAACGGAAACAGCGGATATATGACCTGTTTTCGCGTTGGATGGAGAAAACGAAACCAGCTGTGAATACAAATCCGTGATCATCGTAAAATAACAATAGTGAAACTTGGCAATACTGGAATATCATCACCGCACACTACGGGAAAATAAACTATCATTAATCAACTTAAATTGATAAAAATCCAATGAACAAGATCTATCGACAATTAGTTAGCACTGCCAAGGTATTATTACCGTCAAAAGTGTATCGCGCACTAAAAAGATACAAAGATGATCTTGTACATGGCAAATATTACGGTGACGGTGTCTATAACATTCACAGCAGTGAATTGCAGCCGCCATCCAAACCCAAACCGGTGAAATCTCAAAACAAAAAACGCTATGGTGTGATATGGGCTCCCGGAAGAGGCAATTATGGCGATGATATCCAAGCATTGGCGGCAATTCATTTGCTAAAAAAATTCGGAGTCGAGGAGGTTGTTTTTATAGACAGAGAAAAGGCATTCCTATACAAAGGGGAACCTATTCATTTGGTCATGAACGGTTGGTATATGACGCATTATCGTTTGTTCCAGCCGACAAAACAAATCCATCCTTTTTTTATTGGTTTTCATGTCAATACGGAAGAAGTTATCCGTAATCATATCGACTATTTTAAGAAACACGGACCTATTGGCTGCCGTGATCTTAGTACTTTGCAAACTTGCCACAAATATGGCATCGATGCTTATTTTTCAGGTTGTCTCACGCTTGCTTTTGATGAGGTGTTGTCGAAAGGCGAGCAAACTTACCTGGTAGATGTTACTCCGCCACTTGATCGAAATACCATACGCGACCTTTCAAAAATAACAGAATCTGAGCAAGGACAATTTATTACACAAGGGGCACCGATACCAGAGAAGGAGGGCCTAATAAGGCATTTGAAACATGCCCAGAGCCTGTTGGACAAGTATAAAAAAGCAAAGTTGGTCATTACTTCTCGTTTGCATTGTGCCTTGCCTTGCCGGGCTTTCGGGACAGATGTTGTTTTCGTACACAACAATTACGCCAAGGATCCGAGATTTAAGGGATTGGAAAAGTATCTCAATGGTTATGACGGCGGCGAGCCGGGTAGTCCGCCGGATCTGTCCTATCAATCCGTTAATCCCTCAATCATTAACCAACGAAAGCAGCAGATAAGTGAACTGTTTTCGCGTTGGATGGAGAAAACGCAACCGGCAGTGAATCCAAATTCGCGTTGATCTCAAAATGGCAATAGTGAACTTATCTATATTGCACTAGTTACTTGAATTTACAAAAAACCGACAAATGAGAAAGAAGGTCTGTATTATCATTCCTGTTTACAATCGCGAGAGTCTCCTTTTACGAACATTGGATGCCGTTTTGAAGCAGACGATGCAGCCGGCGCGCTTGATCCTGTGTGATGATGGTAGCACAGATGATACCGTTAAGAATTATCAGAATTGGGTTAAAGAAAAAAACCCTATTTTTGAGACGACAGTGTTGGATCTGCCACATCTGGGTGCGGCGGCGGCCCGCAATGCCGGCTTGAAGTCCCTGCTACAAGCGGGGGATTGTGATCTTGTCTGTTTTTTGGACTCGGACGATATGATTCCCATGACTTTCTTGGAACATTGCGAACAGTCCTTACGCCAAGATCCTCGATTGGCAGGCGTTTGTGTTCCCAGAGTGGAAGTTAATGACGATCGCAGTGTTTTTTCCAAGTTAACCGAATTAGCCGATGATCCGATTCTTTGGATGATGCAAGATGGGGCGGGTTTTCTTTCTTGTTCTGTTTTATGTTTGCGAAAAGTAGCGGCTGTCGGCGGTTTCGATGAGAAATATTCTACGGGTCATGATATGTTCTTTTTTAGCAGATTATTGCAAGGAGTACAGATGAAGGTTCTTGAGGGACGCGCGGTCATTATGGAACGCCGAACAACCCAATCGGGTGATGCTCCCAATTTATCGGGAATCATACCGGACCGTTATGTGATATGGTCGAAAATTCGCGAAGAGATTGCAAAAGAGAATCAACTTTTTTATTCTCCATATACCAAGGTGATACATGATTTATGGTACAAGGCATGTAAAAAAGCACAAAAAGAAAGAAAAATCATACTTGCTATGCGGTGTTGTATTAAGTCTATGATATATTGCCATGCTTGTTGGAGACCTTATATCCGTTTTATTCTGTTGGTGATGCTATTGCCATTGTATCTTTTGCGTGTCGGTCGCTTAAAAAGTGCGGTAAAAAATGAAACATGATGATCTGATCTCCCCAAACGAAGATCCTCAAAAAGAAAAAAGAACTCCTCTCTGTTAGACTCCAAGGTAATAGCAAAACAATCATCTCTATACATCCGGTCCATTTGGGAATTGTGAACTCCCGGATATTAAAAGTATTTGAATATGTTCGCCAGGTGTTGTAAGAAGGTAAATCGTCGGGTAATTTTTTGTTGTGCCTCAGTCATGGAAATATAATCGTCTTCGGACATGCTCAAAACATAATCGGACATCTCTTCAAGACTCCCAAGTGGCGGGTGACAACGACTGTATAGATCTTGATGAATCGGAATATCCGTATAACCCAATTGACCGTAAGAAATATTCTTAAACATGCGACAATGCGGATAATTTTGTCCCACATCCAAACCGCCGAGAGCCGGCGCAAGTCTGGACTGACGAATAAGATCAATGTGTTCGGCCAGAGTAACAAACGAATGCAATTGAAATTTCAATCGAACCGAACGCAAATACTTGTCAAACCGCTTAATGCTGTCTTCGTTAGACCGCCAACGAGTTCCAACATAATTAACATTCCGGCCAGTCGGATTAAAAACCGGTTGGCGAAACTCCCAAGGCAACAGATCGGTTCCATAGGGCTGGCATAAAAAACGGAAAGTGGGGTTATAATAAAGACCCTCTGTTTGCGAGATACGTATTGTATCCACTGTTTGTAACCCAAATAACAAGTGGTTGCGATATTCTTGCCTTAATAAGTAATTCTCTTGTTGCAGTTGCCGAACAATATCATCTCTGTAAGTGCGATAAAAACAATAATAAACATCGGGTCTTGGAAGCACTGTGCTGACGTATCTCATGGCCGACGGATAGTCGCCCAGAACCATTAGCAAATCGCCGGGCCTTAGTAACGCATTATTCTCCATCCTATCTTCCAACCATACAGTCGGTAATCCCAATTTCTTTGCCGTCAAATAATAACCTCTGTGAATGAATCTGTCAGGTAATAGTTTGTCTTTTAGACCCCATAAAACAAAACGAGAAAATTTTTTATGAAACTCTTGTCGCAGGGAAAACACTTCCTCTTGCCAATCTTTGGGAACAACTACCACAGTGCTGATGCTTTCTTCTTCCGCCCGAATGCGATCTAAGTTCTGTGGCTGTAAATTCTGTATGCTCTGTCTATAGTGACGACCATACCAACTCTTTAATCGGGTCATTAACCGAAACAAAAACATCCGGGGAGATGCTATGGAAACGCCTTTTGATCTGTGAGGGAGGAACATAAAAATATCAAAAATACTTGAAAATATTCCATAAATTCTGGAAGAAAGTAAATTGTTGCGTAATTTTTTGTTGTGCTTCTGTCATGGAAATATAATCATCTTTGGACATACCCAACACATAATCGGTCATCTCTTCCAGACTGCCCACCGGTGGAAGACAAGTACTGTAGAGTTTTTGATGTATGGGAACATTCGCATACCCCAACTGACCGTAAGAAATATTTTTATACATACGGCACGGCGGATAATTCAAGACAACATGTTTACCGCTAATAGAAGGTGCCAATCTGGATTGGCGAATACAATCAATTTGCTTGTCCCTGGTCACAGAAGGATAAAGACAAAACTGTAACCCGACAGTGTGCAGATAACGATTAAATTGTAAAAGAACATCCGCACTACCATCCCAAAAACTCCCAATATAATTCACCTTTTTGGTATCCGGATTAAAAACCGGCGGCCGGAATTCCCAAGGTAACAGATCCGTTCCATAGGGCTGAATTAAAAAACGCAAGGTGGGATTAAAAAGAAGACCATCAACATTTTCGGCGGCGGAAATCCGCTGTGTATCCGGATGGTCCATATTCGGATATAAATAATCTTTAAACTCGGAGCCTGTAAAAACGCCTGACTGAATATGACCCGTCTCTCTTGCCGGAGGAATTTTGTACTCTTGCCAGAAGATATATTGCTCTTTTTTTAATTGACAAATCACATCATGGCGATAATTGCGATAAAAGATATAGGAAATATTCGGCAGAGGCCGAATCCAACTATCGGAAGTCCATCGCGGAAAACCCGCATTATCGGCAATGACCAAAACAAGATCACCGGGTAACAATAATGTGTTACTTGCCGGTTCATCTTTCAACCACACAGTCGGAATACCCAATTTTCTTGCCGTGAAATAATAGGCCCTGTGAATAAATTTATGGGTATGGTAACAGTCTTTTAATCCCCAAACAACAAAACGAGAAAACTTTTTATCAAACATCTTTCTAAGAGCAAAAACTTCATCTTGCCATTCCGCGGGAACAGAAGCCAATACTCTCAATTCTTCTTCCTCCTTTCTTAAAGAGGAAAGCAACGCAGTTTCCTCATCGTGACGATCCCGCCATCGCCTCTTAAGTGGCCTTAATAAAATATTAATGAAACGAATTAAATAAAAGAGGATACGCATTTTCTAAAATTAAACAGAGATTGCTCTTGTGAACTCCCGGATATTAAAAGTATTTGAATATATTCGCCAGGTGTTGTAAGAAGGTAAATCGTCGGGTAATTTTTTGCTGTGCCTCGATCATGGAAATATAATCGTCTTTGGACATGCTCAACACATCATCGGACATCTCTTCAAGACTCCTTGGCGGCGGGTGACAACGACTGTATAGATCTTGATGAATCGGAATATCCGTATAACCCAATTGACCGTAAGAAATATTCTTAAACATGCGACAATGCGGATAATTTTGCCCCACATCCAAACCGCCGAGAGCCGGCGCAAGTCGGGATTGACGAATAAGATCAATGTGTTCGGCCAGAGTGACAAACGAATGCAACTGAAATTTCAATCGAACCGAACGCAAATACTTGTCAAACCGCTTCATACTGGCTTCGTTAGACCTCCAGCGCGTTCCAACATAATTAACATCACGGCTACTCGGATTAAACACCGGTTGCCGAAATTCCCAAGGCAACAGATCGGTTCCATAGGGCTGGCATAAAAAACGGAAGGTGGGATTATAATAAAGACCCTCTGTTTTCGTCGAGATACGAATTGTATCCGCTGTTTGTAACCCGAATAACAAGTGGTTGCGATATTCTTGCCTTAATAAGTAATTCTCTTGTTGCAGTTGCCGCACAATATCATTTCTGTAAGTGCGATAAAAGCAATAATAAATATCGGATCTTGGAAGCACAGCACCGTCATATCTCGGGGCGTCCAGATGGTCACCCAAAACCATTAGCAAATCGCCGGGTCTTAGTAACGCATTATTCTCCGGCTTGTCTTCCAACCATACAGTCGGTAGCCCCAATTTCTTTGCCGTCAAATAATAACCTCTGTGAATGAATCTGTCAGGTGATAGTTTGTCTTTTAGACCCCATAAAATAAAACGAGAAAACTTTTTATGGAACTCTTGTCGCAGGGAAAACACTTCCTCTTGCCAATCTTTGGGAACAACTACCACAGTGCTGATGCTTTCTTCTTCCGCCCGAATGCGATCTAAGTTCTGTGGCTGTAAATTCTGTATGCTCTGTCTATAGTGACGACCATACCAACTCTTTAATCGGGTCATTAACCGAAACAAAAAAATCCGGGGAGATGCTATGGAAACGCCTTTTGAGCTTGGAGGGAGCTGCATAAAAATATTAAAAGTACTTAAAAATATTCCTCAAATTCTGGAAGAAAGTAAATTGTTGCGTAATTTTTTGCTGTGCTTCTGTCATGGAAATATAATCGTCTTTGGACATACCCAACACATAATCGGTCATCTCTTCCAGACTGCCCACCGGCGGATGACAAGTATTGTAGAGTTTTTGGTGTATGGGAACATTCGCATACCCCAACTGACCGTAAGAAATATTTTTATACATGCGGCAAGGCGGATAATTGAAAACAACATGTTTGCCGCTAATAGAAGGTGCCAACCTGGATTGGCGAATACAATCAATTTGCTTGGCCCTGGTCACAGAAGGATAAAGACAAAACTGTAACCCGACAGTGCGCAGATAACGGTTAAATTGTAAAAGAACATCCGAACTACCACTCCAAAAACTCCCAATATAATTGACCTTTTTGGTATCCGGATTAAAAATCGGCGGTCGGAATTCCCATGGTAACAGATCCGTTCCATAGGGCTGACATAAAAAACGCAAGGTAGGATTAAAAAGAAGACCATCAACATTTTCGGCGGCGGAGATCCGCTGCGTATCCGGATGGTCCATGTTCGGATATAAATAGGTATTAAACTGAGGGTTTATAAAAGCCTGCGACGCAACATGATCCGGCGTCTCTGCCGGAGGAACCTTATGCTCTTGCCAAAAGATGTATTGCTCTTTTTTTAATTGACAAATCACATCATGGCGATAAGTGCGATAAAAGATGTAGTGAACATCCGGTAGCGGGCGAATCGAACTGTCGGAAACCCAGCGAGGAAAAGCCGTATTGGAAACGACCAAAACAAGATCGCCCGGTAACAATAATGTGTTGCTTGCCGGCTCATCTTCCAACCACACAGTTGGGATACCCAGTTTTCTTGCCGTGAAATAATAGGCCCTGTGAATGAATTTATGCGTATGATAAGAGTCTTTTAATCCCCAAACAACAAAACGAGAAAACTTTTTATTAAACATCGATCTAAAGGCAAAAACTTCATCTTGCCATTCCTTGGGAACAGAAGCCAATGCTCTCAATTCTTCTTCTTCCTTTCTTAAGGAGGAAAGCAACACATGTTCTCCGTCATGACGAGCCCGCCATCGCCGCTTAAGTGGCCTTAATAAAATATTAATGAAACGAATTAAATAAAAGATGATACGCATTTTCTAAAATTAACCGAGGGTTGCCTTATTAAAAATTACCTTGTGCAACACAACTTGCAGTTTATTATAAGGATTTGGAAAAAATAGTTCCTAAACATACTCGCTTCAAACTTAGATTGTAGAAAACATCTACCTGGCATAAAGTAGTGGGTGCAATAACTGCCGGGAGAAAGAATCAAATGGAATTAGCATTTACAAAACAAGCCACATCGGAGTATAATAAAATTAAAATCTTCGTGATAACATGACTTTGAATTCTACTCCTGCCGATAACATAAAAATGCAAGACAGCCATCCCAAGGTTAGTGTTGTTCTAACCACTTGGAATCGTGCCGAGATTGCCCCGCAAGCCATTGACAGCATTCTGTGCCAAACCTTCAAGGACTTTGAGTTGATTATCGTTAATGACGGCTCCACAGACAAAACACAACTCATTTTGGAAGATTATGCTCAAAAAGATTCTCGCATCAAGATCCTAGTTCAGAAAAATAGCGGACTGGCGAAAGCCCGCAATCTCGGTGTGGGACATGCCAACGGCAAGTACATTGCGTTTATGGATGATGATGACCTGTCTCATCCCCAACGCTTGGAAAAGCAGTTGGAGTATTTGGTCCGGCATCCCGAGAAAGACGCTTGTGTTTGCCCCAAACAACTCATTACCAGAGATAAAAACAATCGTATTACAAAAGTTGCGAAACAATGGATGCCTAAAGACCCCGGGAATGGCAAAAAGACCTTAAGTGATATACCTCCTATACCATGGGCTGTTTTATCACCTGTGACGATGATCAACAAATCCGCTTTTGATCAGTGTGACGGCTATAGGCCGTTTTTTGAGTATGGCGAAGATTTGGATTTCACTTTGCGTTACGAGGAAAGATTTCGCATAGGTGTTGTTCCGAAGTACTTGTATGAATATGCTTTACCCCACAGAAATTTTGGTGGCAACATGACAACCGCACATTGCGATCCTCTTAGAGGAATAAAATATATTACGGTGGCTTACATCAGTGCATGGTACCGCCATAACGGGAAAATGGATCCAATAGCAAAAGAAACAAGTGATATTGAAAATGTTCTGCGTAAAACGACTCATTTACCTGTCCGCATTAGGCATCATATGTTCAGATGTTTGAATTACGAGTTGAATCTTTTTTTATCTTCTCCCGTGCTTTCCGCCAAAGATATTATTGTTCTTATTCACTTTCTTAAGAAATTTAATAAACGAAAGGCATTACGAATTTTATACGGAAGAAGATTACATCTCTTTTCTCAACTTCTAAAAAGAGGAAAAATACTTGATATTTTGAAACTCATCCGTTTCGGGTTAACCGAATTATTTTCCTCAAAGGATAAAAAAGAAAACGACTCCCCTTCCAAGTAGTCAAGTAGCCTTCGGAAAGAGGTTATAAAAGAAACCGGATACTACAGGAGATAAACAAACAAAAACAAACCAATCCGGATAACACCCGCGAAGTGCTCATACCTCCCCCCGGAAACAGCATCAAAATCAAAGTGTCTGTACGGCGTGAAATGACCCGCCAAAACACGGCACAAGATGACAATCAGCATAATGGTGCCAAGGGTCACATACACGCCGTGAAACCCGGTTGGAATGAATAAAGTAGACCTGTAAATTCCGCTATCCGGTCACAATCTCAATTTCGCGTAGGCTTCAACGCAAACCGCAAACGCCCTTGCCAGTACAAGCAAGCCGGCTCGGCGAATGTGTTGTCTCTGATGTGATCATCCGGGCCATCGGTGGCCGACACGTTTACTTGCACGTCGGCATTGACATTTTTCCCGCATATCGCCGGTCAGTGTCGAACCATCCGGTTATTCGGCAAGTTCCGCCCTACTCTTTACCGCTATGTAAAACATGCTCGACGTTCCAATCCTCAAAGTCCTCACCGATAATGGCAGTGAATTTGGCAAAGACTTTCATCGAGTTGTAACAGCAAACGGCACCACACACTGGCATACCTTTGCCATTTTATTTTGGGGGAAACCGCAAATGGATGCACACTGTGAACGATTCAACCAAACTCCTTAACCCCGGCGGGAGATGCCTTGCCGAAATGTAGAATGCGCTGCTGTCCCGGCGTGAGTTTGTGCCGGTTTCTGTAATAGTTGTCGATGGGATCGCGTTGAATGGTGGATGGTCGTTTTGAAATTTCCCGCTTTTTTTAGGATTTTCTTAGTCATAACGACTTCCTCGGCATGATTAAATACCGACAGATATTACTCTTTTTCCAATTATTTCACGGATATGCATAACCTGCGGATGATGAAATATTTGGGATAAGATTCAACCCGGGTAGGCACGGTGGTTGACATGATCCGCTCTCGCCGGAACATACTTCGCTATTAATTAAAAATAATTAAAGGGAATCAAAACGAGCGAGCGGATTTTGTATTGCCCAAATCCGTCTGATGTAATCTAAAGTCAGGCTATCCGCACTCAGGTTTTTCAGTTGCATCTCAATTAGTTTTAACTGTGCCGTATTGCATTTCTCACCCTCCGCTAATTGGACAAGTTCAGGGAAATCATAGTAGCGATACACCTTGAACGAACTCCGCAAGGGACCGAAGTAATCTTCATCAAACGGCTTCCAAAGATTGGACATAATGTATAAACGACTTCTCCGCGGAAAGACTTTTATCAATTGTTCACGCAGACCTTTGCCGCAGGTCCAATTTTGCAGAATGTCGAAACACTGTTGATTTCCCTGTGAAATGATAACCTTCTTTAACCTCTCGTGGCTGTAAGGAGTATATTCATCCCATGGCATTCGGACACTAAACAAGTAAAATTCTCCAAGAAACGCCGCAACCGATTCGACTTTTTTTATAAGGGCATCCGCAAAACGCAAGTGTATCTGTGTTCCATCATTACATTCATAAACCTCGCTGTTAAGATCATGCATTCCAAGTTGTTTTTTCAAAGACCCAACATAACCATAACGCTGGCAAACATTAATCGTATTTTTCCGGCTTTCTTTTGTCGGGTGCACTGTTTCACCCTGACGGAAACAGCGCACCCGATACCAGTTCCGAATTATTTTTATGGTATTCTTAATCAAATGTCTCAGGTTTCCTTTTTTCAGTTCATCCAAACTATTCTTGTAAGAAGTCAAAGATAAAGATCTAAAAATATGCCAAAGATATGTTTTGTTAGTCATTTCGCTATCTAGTTTATTGGAGCAGGATAAGTTTAATGAAACTTCGGTAACAATAAAACAGACCCGAACCCGGGATATACCCCGCCGTTAATTAAAACGAGATTGTATATTTTGGCTGGTCGTGATCGGCCTGAGATAATCCAAAGTCAGACTGTCTGTGCTCTGTTCTTGAAGTTGCCTCTCAATTAATTTCAACCGCGCGGTATTGCATTTTTCACCCTCCGCTAATTGGACAAGTTCCGGGAAATCATAGTAGCGATACACCTTGAAAGAACTGCGCAAGGGACCGAAGTAATCTTCATCAAACGGCTTCCAAAGATTGGACATGATATATACATTACTTCCCCGGGGAAAGATTTTTAACAATTGTTCACGCAGACCTTCGCCGTAGGTCCAATCTCGCAAAGTGTCGTAAGACTGTTGATTCCCCCACGAAATCATCTCTGTTTTTAACCTCTCATGGCTGTATGGAGGGATATGTTCATCCCACGGCAAGCGGACGCGTAGCAGATAATATTTTCCAAGGGTTGCCGAAACCAATTTGGCTTTGTTTATAAGGTCATCCGCAAGACGCAAGTCTATCTGTGTTCCATCAGGATATTCATAAAGTGCTCTATTAACATTTCCCGGTAGTCTTTTTAAATACCTAACATAACCATAACGATGGCAGACATTAATAGTATGCCCGGTTTCTTTTGTCGGGTGAATTGTTTTATCTTCGCGAAAAAATCGCACCCGATAATAGTTCCACATCTTAAGGAAGTCTTTGGCGTGAATAACCCTTATTTTCTTCTTATCCCCCTCCGGTGTTACATAATAAGAATCTGACAGATTGTAATAGATATCCGATGTGGAATCACATTCTTTGCCGAAATTATGCTTTCTATTTACTTTGAACGGAAAAATAACTGCAGTGAAATTTAGATCAACAGATTGTTTAATCAGATCAACCAGATCGAGCGTGATATGATCTATGCCTTCTGAGTGACTGCCCATCAACTTTATCAACTGATGTCTGAATATTGACGGATACCAAAAACCTATCTTTCTCAATATTCTTCTTTTGATATTTCCAATCAAGTGCCTTGGGTTTCCTTTTTTCAGTTGACGCCAACTCTCTCCGTAAGGAGG